>NZ_WJHU01000002.1:0-1127852 GCF_033712365.1 Chryseobacterium sp. JV558 | reverse complement strand
TGTCCAAGAATGATATTGATATTCGGGTATTTATCAAAGAGACCGCTAAGCATTAAACGGATAGCATGGGTTGCCGTTTCATGGGCAAAACCCCATGCAGAACCAACAAGAGAGGAATATCCTTCATAAATCCGGCGTTGTGTTGGAAGTGATTCTCTTGGATGTAAGTATACGGGAACATTCAGTTCTGCCACTTTATCCCAAAATTCCCAGACAGGCTCTTCATCCAGATATTGGGCTGTATTTTCATCACCAATATTTGTATAGCCATTGATTAATACTCCTTTAAACCCTAATTCCTTTACTGCACGTTCCATCTCAGCAGCAGCATCCCTGGGAGACTGCAAGGCCACTGTGGCAAAGGCAGACAGGCGGTCCTGATTTTTTGAGGTAAATTTATCATAGATCTCATCATTGGTCTTCTTTGCAAAATCTACGGCTTTAGGAATATCCAGAATTGACTGAGCTCCGGGAGAAGTTAAGGACAGGATAGAAATATCAATTCCGTTCTCGTCCATTTCTGCTAGTCTCTGTGAAATATCCAAAAGTTTCTGATCAACATTTTCCATGTATTTCTTTCCGTTTCTAGCGGCTTCACCTGATGCGTCCCATAAACTATTATTGAGGCTGGTACTCAAATGTTCTTCTAATACGATCTTTTTTTTCATGACTGAATTTTGTTATTCATTAATGCTTTTATAATGGATATTTTACTAAATTGTTAAGGCTTAGGGAGCCAATGATCAGTTGCTGCAACAAACCGCCTTCAGCTATTTTCCCAAGATAGATACCGGAAAAGCCAAAGCTTTCTATAATTTCACTGACTTTCTTATTGGCCTCTTCATCATCTCCGGAATAGAACAGCACACGTTCTCCTTCATTTACTTTAGGATCCGCCCTCATCAGGGCAGCGGGTATTGTATTGAATGCTTTTACTATTTTTGCACCTTTTAAATAACCCTGCACAATTTCTGTGGAATTTTTCCCACCTGTGTCTATCAATTTGATATCAGGCATGGTTACTGCATTTGTAGCATCAATTACGGTTTTATTCTTCCAGTCGATATCTGCGGTGGCCTGTTCTACACTGGAGAAAGGAATACTTAAAAATACAATGTCAGCATTGGCTGCATCAGAAACTGATCCTGCGGAAGCACCCTTGCCTAATTGTAGTGCCAGGTCTTTTACTTTATTGATATCCTGAGCACTCAGTATTACTTCGTATCCTGCTTTCAAGGCATGTCCAGCAAATGACTGACCTATATGTCCGGCCCCTATTATTCCTAATTTCATATTACTATTTTTAGTTGGTTATATATATTATTTGTGTTTTTTTATATCATCCGCTATCTTTTCTGCAAGCATTATGACCGTTGGGTTGGGGGCTGCTGAAACGGCATCAGGAAATATAGAAGCATCCACTACTCTCAATCCTTGTGTTTTGTATACTTTTCCGGAAAAATCTACGACTGCACTTTTATCGTTTTCTTCTCCCATTGGAACTGTTGAAAAAGGATGATGGTAGGTATCCAGCGTGGCTTTTACGCTTTTAAGAATATCTTCGTCACTTACAGCATCTGCACCCGGGTTCAGCTCCTGTACAAAAATATTTTTCAAAGGCTGGGTATTTCCTATTTTACGGGCAAGCTTGATTCCTTCTAATAATCGTTTACGATCCTCTTCTTCGCCTAAAAAATTCAGATCGATAACAGGGGCATCTTTAGGGTTTTTACTTGAGAGCTTAAGACTTCCTGTTGACTTAGGATTGGTTAATGCTACTGCTAAAACAAATCCTAATTTTGTTGGGCTCTGTTCGTGCGGAAAGAGGTGCGTTGCCGTGATATGGATGTCCAGCTCTCCTTGTTTTGCATAGGATGATTTTGTCCAGAGTTTAACTCCAATCACAGGAACCTGTCTTCCTGTTTTTTGCGGGTCTAAAGCATATGCGTTGTAATAAAAAGGATGGTCATAAAGCTTTTTCCCTACCGGAAGTTCTGCAATAACCGGAATTTTATTTTTCTCTAGTTCTTCTTTCGGTCCGATACCTGAACGAAGCAGTATGGAAGCACTCCCATATGTTCCTGCGGAAAGTATGATCTCTTTAGCTTTGAAAACACGTCCGTCATCAGTAATGACAGCTTTTGCCTTTTGTCCTTCAAAGAGCACCCTGTCTGTAAGAGCATCTCCAACGACCGTAAGGTTTGGCCGGCTGCGCACCTCTTCATTCAGATAAGCCATTCCCGTATTGTATCTTACACCATTAAAAATATTCATTGGATATGGACCTACACCATGTTGTTTATCCGCATTGAAATCTGTGATTTCATCATAACCGTATGCTTTCGATGCTTCTAAGAATGCCAGCTGAGCGGGGCTTACCTCTGTTTTTGACATCTGATGGATAAGAAAAGGCCCATGGTCACCGTGCCATTTTTGATCTTTGATCTCTGATGTTTCCATTTTTTTGTAGTATGGCAGAACGTCATCCCAATTCCAGTGCTGTAAATGATATTTCTTTGTCCATCTTTCAAAATCTGCCGGTAAAGCCCGTACTGCAACTGATCCATTTATTGATGAGCTTCCGCCCAGCACTTTTCCTCTGGGCACATTCAGTGATTTACCAATGTAACCTGGAGTAGACTGGTATCCCCATTCATATCTTTTGTCTCCGTTGGCTCCCAAAACATCACTGCTTGCCAGTATATTCGGATAGCCTTTTTTATCAAATATGGGACCTGCTTCCAGTACGAGTACTTTTTTTGTAACATCTTCTGAAAGCCTGTTACCCAAAACCGCACCTGCAGATCCTGCACCTACGATGATATAGTCATATTCAGTTTCTGTAGGTATAATAATGTGTTTTGTTTCCATTTTTTTTATGTTCTGTGCGTTTGCATTGTGTGTAAAAAAAATTATAATCCCTGTTCCAAGGAGGTATAACTTTGATCTTATATTCATCAGATATGATTTAATTATTTTGTAATACAAATTAACGACGTAAAAGAATCGTGATAAAGGTTAAAAACAGAAATAAAAGTGGCAGAATGCGAACTGAAAATCAGACAATACATAATAGAAAAGCCTGTCATCCAATGAATGACAGGCTTTTCTACTGTTTTTTTCTATGTTTTGTTTGACCGGGCTAGCTAATGTCCATTTTAAACTTAGAGGGTGAGATCCCGGTATATTTTTTAAAGAATTTGGTGAAAGTGGAGGGTTCATCAAATCCCAGATCATAACCGATTTCCTTGACCGTCATGAGCTCATGAACGAGGAGTCGTTTGCTTTCTAAAATAATCTGCTCATTGATCAATTCTTTAGGTGATTTGCCCAATACGGTCATGGTAGCTTTCTGCAGTGTTCTTTCACTTACAAACAATTCCCCGGCATAATATTTTACCATAGTCTGATTACGGAAAAATTTAGTGACCAGTTTCTTAAATTCGGTTACGAGTTTATTGTCATGGGTCTGAAGACTGTTTTGAGTTTTCCCTTGATTTTCCTGCATAAACTTACGTTCTGAAAGCAGCAGCAGGCTGGACAGATCGTTATGAAGGATAGTGCGTTGAAAGGTATCGGATGTTTTCTGCAGCTCCGCGGTAATTTTCAGAATCAGAGTAAGTATAGCGTTCAATTCATCTTCTTTAAAATTGATGCTCGTAATGGGATACAGGTTGTTAAAAATATTGGCATTATCCAGAAAATAATTATCCTGGGAAGACTGGTAAAAAAAATCTCTTGAGAAGGCAACCAGCCAGCCATCATAATCTTCTTCTTTCCGAAAAGCATGCACCTGGCCCGGAACAGTAAACAATACATCTCCCTTTTCTATGGCTATTTCATTGAAATCCACCATATGGGAAGACTTACCTCCGGTTATCACATGTACAATATAGAAATCTGTACGGTGGGGAACCAGTACCGAATCCTTTCCTTTATCTATTCTTTCGGAAATAGATATTATATGGATGTTTTGTTTAGGATTTTTTATCGGTTTAAAAGGATAAGTAATAATATGCCCCATACCATTCTACAATTTATTTTAAATTCATTGGCTGCTGTCCTTTATTATTGGTTTTACGATTTTTTCAAGCGATTTTACTTGCTTGTTTTATGTTTCCATTTCCGGAATATAGAATTCGTAAATATTTTTATTAAAACGACAGCAGCATAATAGAGGTTTTACCCATTTATTTACAATAATAAATTTAAAAAAATATTGGCAATTTTCAACCATTTGTAAGAGCAATAAGGCAAGAATATGATGAACTATTAGCAAATTAACAGCAACCGATATTCACCTTCGTTTTTCACAGGAGCTATATGAACAAATGGCGACTCCTTTTTGCTCCGGATGATCTACAGCAATTCTCCAAAGGTGGCCTACTCCTAAATTTACTGATTCTGCATTGGGTCTAGGCTGATAGTGAAGATCATAGAAATATTCTTTGAGGAAATATTCAAATTCTTCTTCCGGACCATCATACAGTTTTTTTAACTGTTCCCGGATCTCAGGAATCAAAATTTTCTGTTCCACATGATCATTGGGGATGTTCAGATTTACACAAAAAACTTTATTGACCTAATCAAACCAGTAGTTTTATATAGAATTTTTTAAAATAAGATAAAAAACAGAGAAGATTATCGTAAAAAAACATCAAAAAACTCCTGCTTTTTGCAGGAGTTGAGAATAGAGTAGCAATAGTACTATTTATTCTTTATCAGTTTTAAAGTTCCACTTTTACCGATGCTGGATTTCCACTGAACAACATAGGTACCTCCTAAAGAATTTTTGAGATCAATAGGTAATTTGTTTAGCCCGGCTTCTATATCTGTAGTATAGGCTCTAACTACTTTACCATTGATATCAACAACATTGATTGAAATTGTTTCTTTATCCGCAGCCGTATAGTAAAGCTCAGAGAATCCCATGCTTGGATTAGGTACCAATACTGTATTATCACTTTGAAGATTCCCATTTTTAGAAACCGTAGGGCGGACACATGTATAGCATAAAAACTTGGTAACCCTGATGGTATACTGGTTTGGTGCATCGCAATAAATATCTACCCCATATCCATACCCTGAATAGGTTGGTTGATATGCAATCAGATTAGGATCTGAAATGGTTGTATGACTTCCCACTACGGTTGATAGCGGATAGTATCCACTAACTAATTGTGCGCCTCCCAAATCATTAAGCTTTGCTTTAACATACGTAACCTGTGATGAAGTAGTAAATGAAGGAAAGGCATAATCTTTGGAAGTTATATTATTAGGAGGAAACAAATTAGATTGCGGAGCAGAAACCCCGGTATTTATTTCAAGTGTAAGAGCAGCATTGGCATAAGCAATATGTCCCTGACCATAATCATCGTGTCTGGTAAAGGTAGCTTTGTAAGTCTCTACGGGACCAATAATTATTTGTGCCATGAATTGATTTTGGCAGACCAGCAAAAAAGATAGCAATAGGATAAATTTTTTCATTTTATTTAGATTTTAAGTTATTTTTTTATGGCAGATCTATTCTGATTTTTTTAATAATGTAAAATTGAAAGTTCTGAGCCGGATCGTAAAAGGATAATTAATAAGTGTGAAAGATTTCATGATATCTGCTTATATTTATTTAACAACTGTAGATTTAATATTCACATCCTTTTTCAATCCACAGCTATTTTTAGAATTAAATGTCTCAAAATCGAGACATTTGTTATATATTTGAGGTATTGAAAAAATAATGAATACTCAACAAAGAATTATTGATACAGCGATATCTGTTTTCAATGAGGATTTTTCGGCAACATTTGAAGAGATTGCAGAGCGCTGTAATCTTAACCGCAGGACATTGCACCGATACTTTAAAAACCGAAACGAATTATTAGAAGCCTGCAATACAAATATGATGAAGGCCTGGGAAGAAGCGGCCATAAATGCTTTCAACAGTTCTACCAATCCCTTGGTACAACTGGAAAACTTATTATACGCCGGTATTGACAGCGGAACGAAATATGCCTTTTTAATTAAGCTGAACGAAGTGGAGCCTGCTTATACAACTGAAATAAGTAAGGAGTATTTAAAGACAAGAAACGACATATTCAGTGCAATAATAACACTGCAAAAAGAACAATTAATAGATAACGAACTGCCATTGCCCTGGATAAAGATTCTGTTTACCAGTATTATCACAGCAACTATCACAGCATACAGATCAGGAGATATTGCACCTAATGAGATAAAAAAATTAGCCTGGAATTCATTCAGCAGAAGTATAGGCTTAGTAGTAAATAAACAAAAATGATACATTCTTTTTTAATGATAGGCCAATCTAATATGGCCGGGCGCGGTTATGCAAAAGAAGTCCCGCTTATTTTTGATGAACATATTAAAATGTTGAGAAACGGTTTATGGCAGGTCATGGCAGAACCTATTAATTTTGACCGTCCCAGTTCGGGTGTGGGGCTCGCTTCATCGTTTGCCGCTTTCTGGAGGCAAGATCATCAACAGGATGAAATCGGATTGATTCCATGTGCTGATGGAGGAACCAGCCTTGATGACTGGGCCGTAGGCAATGCTCTGTTTGAGAATGCAGTTTCACAAGCCAGACTTGCCCAGCGAACAAGTGAGATTAAAGGAATCTTATGGCATCAGGGCGAAAGTGACTGTTCTTCTGAAAAGGCAGACCAATATCAGGAAAAGTTCTCTATAATTATTGATGCTTTACGCCAGCAACTCAATATCCCTAAAGTCCCTCTCATCATTGGAGGATTGGGAGACTATTTACCCAACGGAATATTTGGTCAGTATTTTAAGCATTATTCTTTGGTCAACAGAGAACTTGAAGATTTTGCCCAATCTCATGAAAACTGTTATTTTGTTACCGCAAAAGGCCTTACAGCTAATCCTGATGGCATTCATTTTAATGCACATTCCCAAAGATTATTAGGAATCAGGTATTATTATGCTTACCGTGATCTAAAACATCTTCTGAACCCCAACGTTAATGAAAATGATATTTTGAATGAAATCTATAATCGTCCTTATACCAAAACGGAAAAGATCAAGCTGTTGGAACACGAATTTGCACTCGGGAATATTGAAGGTAAGGATTATTTAATGCAAATAACAGCCATAGGGAAAGAGTAAAAGAATATCTGCTTATTATTTCAGCAAGTAATTTATCAGCAAATCAACAACAACCGATATTCACCATCGTTTTCTATGGGAGCTCTATGAACACATGGCAACGCCTGCTGCTCAGGATGATCTACAGCAATTCTCCATAGATGGCCTACTCCTAAATTTACTGGTTCTGCATTGGGTTTAGGCTGATAATGAAGATCAAAGAAATATTCTTTCAGGAAGTCTTCAAATTCCTCTTCTGGGCCATCGTGTAATTTTTTGAGCTGTTCCCTAATTTCAGGAATTAAAACTTTCTGTTCTACCTGATCATTGGGTATGATATCACTTGCTGTTCCGTGATAGGTACATAGAAATGTATCTGTTCCGATAGGCGAACGGTCCACATGATACGAGTATACATCTGTAGAAATAAACCCGAGTTCTTCGTCCCGCTCATAATGTTTAAGTAAATTAAGAACCGGAGATGCTCCAAAATCTGTCAATAACTGCAAATCATTTAAAATAATTTCTCTCGCTATACTTCCCTCTTCTGACAGGTTCAATGCTAAAAGATCCTCTGAGGAGATTACTGTAATATTCTCTTCTAACTGAAGCATAGAGATAATTTCTTTAAAATCACCACCCAGATTTCTATGCCAGCAAATGGCATTCATAGTTCCTTGAAAATGGGTATTTACAAGTTCAGAAAAAGAAGAAACCAACCCAATTTGAGGATTGTCGGAAAATATATTGCTCATATTTTTGAATAAACAGTTTATCATCTTAATTCTCTGCAAAAATACGGAATAGGTTATTCAATTACATCAGTTGATCAACATAAAAAAACAGCGCCCTCTTTTGGAGAACACTGTTTTATATATAAGGTTATTAATTTTCAGTTTTGTTTTTTACTTCTTCAATATTTTTTCTGTTACTGTAGAAGATTTTGTTTTAAGTTTAATATAATACACTCCTGTCTGAAGAGAAGATAATACTATTTGCTCCTGCATCAAATTCAAAGTTCCCTGTTTTATCAGTTGTCCTGCAGCTCCAAAGATTTCATAGGAAACCAAAGGTTCTTTACTTCTTATTGTAAGTACATCCTGAACAGGATTCGGATATAATTGTATTCCTGCCTGAACAGCTGTTTCTTCTACTGACATCTGACTGCATGCTGATTTAGCATATTTTGTAAAAAATGACTGAGATTTTCCTCCTGCTACATTAACAGCCATTGTATTGACATTATCATTAGAATCTGTAAACAATTGGTCATGGAAAAAACCTCCCACAATATAATTACCATCTTTATCTGCAGCAACTGCCGTAAATTCATCTATCACATTAAAATTACTGCGGATTTCTCCTGCTCCCAGAACAGCTCCCGTATCTTTGTTGAGCCTAACCAACAATGGATCTGATCGGTCTCCATCAGGTCTTGTCATGGTATAGCTGCCCCAGATATCAGACCAGCTTCCTTTGGCAAAAGCGATTTCATTTCCATTAATAGCAAGGGTTCCTTTCGTAAAACGGTATCCAAACTGAAGACCGGACATTCCTTCAGGAGTTCTTGCCCACTGTACCGAGCCAAGAGCATTAAGCTTCATGACAAACGGAACGGCTTCCACATAAGGTCTTAAAGGAAAAGTATAACTCCCAAAAGTTGCAGGCACTGTTATCCCATTGAAATAACGTCCTGAAATATAAATATCCGAAGTAGCCGGATCTTTTATAATGGAATGAATTTCATCATCCGTACTTGTCGAGCCATTATTAAGTTCTTTTCTCCAGACCTCCTCTCCGGTAGTACCATCAATAGCCAAAACATAAGCAGCTTTGGTGAATGGTACATTATTATAGGAAAGGTCTAGCAAGGTACTAAACCCGGCATCCATTCTCTTCCCTGCAAGATAATAACGGTTCAAGCTTTCATCGTATACCAGATTTACTTTTCCTTCTCTTCCTACTGCGTATACTGCATCTCCTGTGATAGGAAGAAATACAGGTGCTGCAGGTGTCATATTACCATTATCATAATTGAACTTAACTGCATAATACTGATAGGCTGAGGTAAAGGTTGAAGGTACTGTAATCAAACCATTTAAATGAGTTCCTGCCCGGAATCCCATAACAGCATGAATGTTTTTGGAAGAATCCATGTACATCATCTGAACGTCACACATACGGGAAGAATAATTAACATCTCCCTGCAAAGGTTTGCTCCATGCCAATGTACCGTCAGAAGTATTATATTTCAACAGAAAGGCTGCTTTATGGGCTGGATCTATCGTTTGATCATAATGGGTATACAGAGGTAATGTATGGGTATCATCAAAATGCACCGGAACAGCAGTAGGATCTCCTATATAAGAATTATTATAAATGGTAGCTATCATATATAATCCTCCGTTATTATCCAGTTTAATATGCCATGCATTTTCTCCGTCTCCGGAACCTCCTATTGGTCTGGACCATCTTATATTCCCCTCACAATCGGCAGAGAACAGAAAAAGGTCGCTAAGCCCATAATTGTTTACAGAGGTACCATTCAGGTTTTGTCCCTGCTCACGCATGGTTGCAAGATAATAGGTATTGTTGTTGTTATCTACTACAATATCCCTTATGGATTCATCAAATACATAATGAAACCCAGGATCGGCCGAGCCTGTTATTCCTCCGGCCTGCTTACCCCATTGCCATTGGTAAGTCTGGCTAAAAGATAATGCCGGCAGTATCAGAAGCAGTCCCCACAGTTTGTTTTTTAATTGTATCATAAAAATTCATTTAATTATCACATACTATAAAAAAACAGTGTTCTCCGAAGAGAACACTGCTTTATAAGCTACTAATTTTTAATTAGTTTTCCTTGTAATGATGTGTCTCCTGTTTGTACAATGACAATGTAAACACCTTGCAGCCAGCTGCTAACTTCTACGTCTACCTCTCCGGAAGCCGCTTTCAGCTCTTTACGGAATTTGACATTGCCCATGGCATCAAAAACTGTAATCTGTTTTGCAAGTAATTTTTCACTGCCCGTATTATACGAGATTTTCACTTTTTCCTTCGCAGGATTTGGTATCATTTTCAGAGAAGAAACTGATGCAGCAATCACATTTCTTCCTGCACTTCTCATACCCATCCAGTCCGGATCTACTGCTTTGGTCGTAAACTTACAAGTTTCATTTGAGAATAAGATCTCATCTGTACCCTGGAAGCTTGAGTTTGGATAGAATGCCAATGGATTAGCATTCATATCATACACTCCTCCTGCCGGAATAGTGATGATAGACGGAACATAACTTCCATATCCATAAAGACTCGAAACAGTAAGGCTTATCGGCTGGCTTCCCATATTGTGAAGGACACCATTAACTGCATAATGATCTCCAACCCATTTCATTCCTTTAATGCTAGCTTCTAACTTACAATCAGTTTCAAATCCACATTCTTTACCAGGATAGTAGTTCATTGTTCCTGAAGTGAATACGCATCCTAATTGAGTGATCTGTAACTGGTATGTTCCCGGAGCACCGATATATAATGGATTAATGAAAGCATTATTTCCACTTTGAATACTGTTTCCGAACAACTGCCAGTCATGATGATCAAAGATTCCTTTTGGTCCTAAAATATAATTCTTTCTAAGACATTCATCATAACATCCTGTAGGGAATACCCACATCAGACTCTCAAGGCTTAATGGCACTTCTGTGTTACCTGCTACTTTACAGCCGCTTGGTGCTGTATAAATAACCTGATAAGCACCCCCTTCATTTACAGTAATAGACTGACCTGTCATTCCATTACTCCAGTTGTAATCTCCTGCAGATGGTCCTGATGCTGTTAACTTAATTTTATAAGGCTGGCAGCTTACCAAACTGTAGGTTACCGTAACCGGTGATGGTGGAGGGCTTACCGTAACGGTAAAGTTTTTAGAACTTGTACATCCTGATGCACCCGGAGTTCTTACTTCCAGTGTAAAAACATATGTCCCTGCAGATAATGATCCTGTATCGAAAACAATAGGATATGGACCAGGGCTCCATGGTGGTGATGCCAATCCTCCGTTTTTCTTCCATTGGTATTCTAATGTTGTATCCGTTACAAGGCCGTTAAGGATTGTAGAAGATCCTTCACAGATATTAGCTTTTCCAGATATATTAACATATGGAGGATTTTTAAGTGTAACAGGTATTGCTTTCGTACTCATGATGCTTGTTCTACATCCATCTGAAGATACCAGCACCGGCCAGTAGCTTCCTGATTGAGTTGGAGTGAAGACCGGAGCATCTGGTGCTCCAGCCACAGGCTGAGAACCATTCATCCAGATGTAATGACTTGGAGTTCCAAGAGTACTTGTAAACAAGATATTAGGAGCACTTCCTATACAGGCAACAAGAGCCGGAGGCGCCATATTACCATCAAGAGTAGCTTCTTTCACATTAATACCAATTGGAGCTGAAGTATATTCACATCCATTAGGAGTTTTAATTTTCAGCTGTATTGTTTTTGTTCCTGCCGTATTGTACGTTATAGTAGCATTCGGTCCTCCGGTTACATAAGATGTACCATCAAAGATCCAGGTATAAATATTTCCAGGAACATATGATATAGGAGAGAACGTAATCGCCTCACGTACACAGATCCATGCCGGAACCAGGAAGTTGGTACTAGGAACCGGAGCCAATATAACAGTCTGCGTAGTAGTACACGTTGGTTTTCCAGGTGCAGACATTGTCATTGTAAAGGTATAAGTACCTGGCGCCAGATTGTTATAAGTAGCCGTCTGCCCTGTTTGATTTGGCTGACCCGGGCTGGAGAATGTATAAGTAATAGATGCCGGGTTGATTTCAAAGATAGTTGATGTATTGAAAAGCGTTACATTGTAACCACCTCCATTACATACTGTACTTACATTGAATTTAGGCTCGTAATTCTTTCTTACTTCTACCCCTTTGCTATACCAGCATGTACCGTATCTTAAACGTACGAAAACAATATGTGCACCAGCAAGAGTCGTCTGATATATTGGTGTAGCTGTTCCCTGTCCGGAAGACAAAGTAAGCACACTATCAGATAACCATTGAATCTGATCAGGAGTTCCAAGGTAAGATAAACCGGTAACAGAAATCGTATTACAACCTGTCCACTGTGGAACAAAATTGATCTGAGGATCTGTTGTACAGCCTCCACTGCTCGGACATAACTGAGTTACATTAACATTCTGAGAATACACCACACAGTTATTAATATCTACTGCCTGTACTTTATAAGTTCCAAAAGCACCTGCACCTGATATTGTATATGAGTTCGTAGTAGCACCTGGTATGATTCCATTGTTTTTATACCATTGCCATGAAATAATATTTGTAAGTCCTGTAGAACTGTTAGCCGTAAGAGTATACGGTGTCATTGTTGTCGGATCACAAACAGTGATATTATATACCGGAGAAATTGTAATAATAGTCTCTGGGTAAATTGTAAAGTTGGCACTTGCTGTTGGCTTATAATTACATCCGTTAGTTCCTGCATACGTTACAGTAACGATCTGAGAAATATTGCTTCCTGAATTATTTGAGATATACCCACTATTTGGGAAGCTATAATTTCCAGACGGATTGAATGCTGTAGTATAAGTAGTTCCGTTAGCAAATGTGAAAGTCACATTGGTAGCCGAAGTAATCGTTCCCTGATTCACAGTGAAAGAAAGGTTTGAACCTAAACAAACTCCGCCAACACTTGTAAAGTTGACTACCGGAAGCGTTATTAAAGATACCGGTATGCTGATAATTTTCGTTACCCCACATTTTACAATTCTTAAATTCAGAGTTGTACTGCTTGTAGAAGAGATCTCGTTGAAGTTTACAGTAATATTAGCTGTACCCTGTCCTCCAATTACACTTCCGAAGTTGGAACTTCCAAATGTCCATTCCATAAATTCCGGAACAATCCCGTTCAGATTAGCACTGAAAGTCTGAGTACTACTCGGACAGAAAGGCCCTGGATTAGGATTAATCGTAATTGTATTAAGATCTAACGGCGTTACACTGAACGAAGTTGGAGCCGAAAGACATCCTGCGCTGCTGATTGATTTATTCTGTGCAGACACCGTATATGATGAAGCACCAGCGTTAAATATAACCGTCACAGATGATCCAGCATTACTTCCTTGAATCGTTCCGTTGGTAACACTCCAAACCGGTACCATTCCAGCATCAACAGGGTTGATGGTATACACATAAGGTCTTCCAGAACATACTTTCGTTTCTCCGGAGATAGTTCCTGTAGGTGCCTGCGGAATTGCTAATACCTTAATAATTCTCGCATTACTTTCACAACCTCCACCTTGTTTAGTAGCAGTAATAGTATAAGTACCTGCTGCTGTAAAATTATAGGTAAATGGCCCTGTAGTCACTCCTGATGTAAAAACAGATCCTCCTGTAGTTACTTTCCATATAACAGGTACATTAGGAGTAGCTGTAAACACTTGGCTTGTTCCTGCACAGATTTCATCTGTACCACCACTTACCGCTACCGGTGCTTCCACTACAATATCAATAGAAGCCTGACCTTCACATGGCAGCAAAGTATTGTGATAGTTTGCTACAAGATGATAAGTACCAGGCTGAGTTGCAGAGAAAATAGCTTCGTTTCTCTGTTGAGTATAGTTCAACTGACCTCCAGCAGGACCCGTTACATTCCATTGAACACTGGTTGTAGGCCATTGAGGAATTGAATAAGTATATTGCTTACCCGCACATACTACCGCCTGTCCTTTCACTTTTGCATGGGCTAAAACTACAGGAATTTTGATGGTAGTCCACTCAGGACAAGCACATTCAGACATATACATTACATAACCGAAACCATCAAGCGGATCTACCTGATCCCACTTCACTTCAATTTCACTTCCGTAATTATTGACAATAGATCCTCCAATGACTTTCCATTGTCCTTTACCACACCCGTCCTGTGCGCTGTATTTTTCAACACTGCCTTCACATACAACAGATGCACAGTTGATCTGTACAGGATCAGATTTCAGTACCTTTATCTCCTTTTTATAGATACTCTGGCAGCCGCACTTATTGGTTACAGTGAGCTTAACAGTAAAGGTACCAGGATTAGTGTACACATGAGAAGGTTCAAAAGCCGTGGAAGTAGAGGTAACTCCATCTCCAAACTCCCAGAAATAATTGACAATATCCGATCCTCCGTTTTGTTCAGAAAGGTTATCAAAATAGACCGTTGTATTTTTACATACGGTATAATCCAGGTTTAACAATTCAAATTTAGCAATCGGTCTGTTGATTTTTTCAATACAGATGGTCTGAGTTTCAACAGTACCGTCATTGTATGTAATAACAGCCTGTAAAGAGCCATTACCTGCAGATCCCCAGGTAACATACGCTGCGGTATTCCCCGGTCCTGAAGGGTTTAAAGTTCCTCCTGAAATAGTCCATTGCACATTAGAAACGTTCGGTCCCTGAACAAGATACTTGACAGGATCTATTGATTTCTCACAGACACGTAGACATTGGGAAGAATTGATGTAGGAAACAGCGACTCCGTTATCAGGAATCTGGTCTTCTTTTTCGCCACGGAATTCCTGGCATCCGACCTGTTCAGTCCATGTAATTCGAGCTTGTGCTTGTAGTACCCAGGGCACCAAAAGCCAACATAGTAGCAGCCATCTAAAGATGTGCTCCCTACCAAAATAGGTGTTGTTTTTCATAGTTATTAAAAAAGTGTTATTAATTTTTTGTCAAATTAATAAAAATAATAATACAAAAATCATTTAATAGTGAAAAAATAACATTATTTCACTATTGAATTCCAACGATATAGACGAATTCATGATTATATGTTATTTCACCTACATATTAGTTATCTGAAAAAATTTTACCCTCTCCCAATATTTGAGGTTTCATAAGGTTTTTAACCAAATAAAATCCTGAATATTCATCACATTTAAAACCAAATCAATAACCAAAAAACATAATCTATTTATTTTTTACTAAACAAATCAACTTTACATTAAAATTAATCACTTTAAAAATCATTAAAAAGGAATATTATTTTTAAATGAAATTACTCATAGATGGCATCATTTTTAATCTTCAAATTTTACTTCAATTATCCTTACTTTATACCATTAACATCAACAGGTATCGCGAAGGAGCATTGCCGACAAGATCAAAATACTTTATCTTTGTTTTTCAAGGCTTATCATAAACATTTTATTTGAAGATCTTCCCTATGAAAAACAACAGCTTTTTATTTTCTGCTAAAGGAATTTGCACCGCAGCTTTTCTTTCCTTAAACACAATTGTTTACGCCCAAAAAACCGCGGACATTTCAACAATTTCAGAAAAAACATTAAACACCATTCTGGAAAAAAACAGAGCTTATTATACCCAAGGCAAAGTGGCAGATTATATTCCTGAACTGGGAAAAATGGATGCTAAAGCAATTGCCTTTTCAGTAGTAGATAAAAACGGAAAAGTATTCAACACAGGTGATGTAAGTAAAAAATTCACCATGCAGAGTATCTCCAAAATCATATCATTAATGGTAGCTGTAAACGAAAAAAGTGAAGCCCATATTTTTGACAAGATGGGATATTTCGGTTCAGACAAACCTTTCAACCATTTTTCAAACCTTGAAACTACAGGCAAACCGCTCAATCCTATGATGAACGCAGGAGCTATCCTTACCACTTCTTTAATTTCAGGAGATGGTGAGAAGCCCTTCCTTAAGATTCTGGATATGGTAAGATATATTACCAAAAATCAGACAATTGAGTATAACAAATCTGTTTACGAATCTGAAAAAGCAACCGGACATCGTAACCGCGGTATGTTTTACATCATGAAAAACAGTGGACTGATTTCAGGAAATGAAGACCAGCTGGATAATTATTTCAAACAGTGTTCTATTGAACTTACCGCTGAAGATCTTGCAAAAATAGGTTACTTCTTTGCCAACCAATGTGTAAGATTTGACGGAGATACTACCTATAAGAATGCAGATATGGCAAAACTGGTAGAATCACAGATGCTGACTGCCGGAATGTATGAATTCAGTGGTGAGTATTCCAGAACTGTGGGTCTTCCAAGTAAATCCGGTGTTGGAGGTGGAATTACGGTAAGTGTTCCCGGAAAAATAGGAATTGGTGTATTCAGCCCATCACTGGATCAGCATGGGAATTCACTGGCAGGATATCATATGATTCTGGACCTGGCAAAACAATACGGATTAAGTATATTTTAAATTTTGACAGTCTGCTAATTTACAGACTGTTCATAGAACAATAAAAAACATATTACCCGATACAGCTTGTAAAAGCTTATTTATCAGAAAAATCTTAACGATCAACCTATTTAAAAACAGTAAGTATACCAGATACTTACTGTTTTTTTATGAATTTCGGAAAGATATTTTAATTATTTATTAAAATACCTATCTGTTTATTTATCAAAAAGATAGATAAAGTTCATAAATAATTCAAATTAAATCACAATATATTGATTAATTTTACATAAATTCGTATATCCGTTTTATCAGATTGATAAAGGCTATTCTTACATTTTCAGACCCTATTCATAGTATATTATCTTTTTGTAATATACCCAAAAACAAATCTCTCTTTTTTGAAATATTTTATTTTTTATTCCTATATTTGCTTAACATAATTGCAACTATAAATATTTATAATTACAGTTATTAAGATTGTACCGGCCTCATTTTTAATAATAAGAAAACAATAACTCTACTTTAATAGCATTTGAATAATTGATATTTTTTCATTAAAAAATCATTATCAAATTGCTTTTATGGTTAAAGATATAATATAATTTTATTATTTTTATTTCCTCATAACAGCAAACCGCAGTTTATGCCAATGGTATTAACGTTTTGCAATGAGAGATCATCAACTATTTCAAAACCGTAAATGCTATGAAAAACTTGACCAAAATCAGGCTAATGCCCCTTGAAAAGCCGGACATCAACCTTATATCAGACAATCTATTAATAAACAATAGATTCCTGAATAATTTCCATAAAACGACACAAATCGTTAACGATTTAACAAAAACCAATTTTATTATATCATAATAGAAAGCAACGCCTTATACCGAAAGGCTTCGCATTTTATTAAGAATCTCTTGCTATCATTCAATAATTATCACGCCATGAAAAACTTAACCATTATTGGACTGACGCCTTTTGAAAAGCTGGACGTTAACCTTATACCTAAACTACACCAGGCGGGTGCATTTCCCGTTCTAAGTTTAGGAAATGAGTTATCGACTGCCCAGGATGCGTTACATCAACTTGACCAGATAGACGTACCATCGTATGGTATTTATTTTTCTAACGACAATTTCACCGCTCTTCAAATTCCTGAAAAAGTAAGGTTTGCTATCCTTCCGTTCGGAATGTCGAAGCCTCTCAATCTGCCAGCTGTTTATCAGGTAAGCAGTTTGGAAGAAGCCAGACAAGCTGAACAATTGGGAGCAGAAGGAATCATTATCAAAGGAAATGAAGCAGGTGGATGGGTAGGCTATGAATCCACGTTTGTATTATTTCAGCGTGTGATCAAAGAAATTCAGAAGATTCCGGTGTGGGTACAGGGAGGAATAGGTCTCCATACTGCAGCGGCATCAAAAGCATTGGGAGCAACAGGAGTTGTACTGGACAGCCAGCTGGCTCTGTTCCCAGAAAGTTCAGTTCCTAAGGATCTGAAAGAAGTATGCTCAAAACTGAATGGTACAGAAACTAAGGTGATTGCTAACCATCGTGTATTGGTAAGACCCAATTCACCTGCATTACCTGAAAATGCAACCGCTGAAGATCTGAAAAAATACTTTACCGGTCTTGACCTTAGCACATGTTATATCCCTATGGGACAAGATATTTCGCTGGCAACAGACCTGTATGAGGATTTCAAAACCCTGAAAAAGCTGGTTTTCGGATTCAAAGAGGCTATGCATGGACATCTGAAACAGGCAAAAGCACTGAAGGTAATCAACAAAGATAATCCAATGGCTCAGGAGCTGGGTCTGCGATATCCTATTGCTCAAGGTCCAATGACCCGTGTAAGTGATGTCCCTTTATTTGCCAATGCAGTAGCAGATGCCGGAGCTTTACCTTTTGTTGCATTATCCTTATTGAAAGGAGAATCTGCAAAGTCTCTGGTAATGGATACTAAAAAACTGGCTGGTGAGAAAACGTGGGGTGTAGGTATCCTTGGATTTGCACCGCAAGAATTAAGAGAAGAACAGACCTCTTATATATTAGAAGCTAAACCTCCTGTCGTTTTAATTGCAGGCGGAAGACCCGCTCAGGCTAAAGTATTTGAAAAAGCTGGAATAAAATCATTCTTACACGTTCCTTCCCCTGCCCTTCTGGATATTTTCCTGAAAGAAGGTGCCAGAAATTTCATTTTTGAAGGACGTGAGTGTGGAGGCCACGTAGGTCCCCTTTCAAGTATGGTTCTTTGGGAAAAACAAATTGAACGTATCTTAAAAGAAGAACATCCTGAAAATATCAGTGTCTTTTTTGCAGGAGGAATTCATAACGCATTTTCAACTGCATTTGTTTCTATCATGGCTGCGCCATTAGCTGCAAGAGGGGTAAAAATTGGGGTATTGATGGGAACCGCTTATCTGTACACCCATGAAGCTGTACAAACAGGAGCTATTCAGGAAGAATTCCAGGCACAGGCGATGCAGGCAAAAGATACAGTCTTGCTGGAAACCGCTCCAGGACACGAAACCCGTTGTTTAAATACAGCATTTGCCCACCATTTCAATACAGAAAAAACAAAGCTTCTTGCTGCCGGAATGGACAAAAAACAGGTGTGGGAACAGCTTGAAAAATTAAACGTAGGCCGTTTAAGAATTGCGGCTAAAGGCATAGAGCGCCAAGGTGATAAACTTGTCAACATTCCTAAAGATGACCAACTAGACTTAGGAATGTACATGATAGGACAGATAGCAACAATGCATAGTCGAGTAATCTCACTGGCAGCTCTTCATCAAAGTATCGTTGACAATAATGAGCATGTTCAGAAGGCTGCATTGCCGGAAGAGCCTGTTTCTACAGAAAAGCCATTGGATATTGCTATCGTAGGAATGGAATGTATTTTCCCGGGTGCTAAAAACCTTGATGAATACTGGAGAAATATTATTCTGGGAAAAGACAGTGTGACCGAAGTACCGGATGAAAGATGGAATAAAGACCTTTATTATAAACCTGATTCCAACGAATCGGATGTTTCTCATTCTAAATGGGGAGGATTTATTCCTAAAATTGATTTCGATCCATTGGCATTTGGTATTCCGCCACAGTCTCTTGCTGCCATTGAACCTACACAGTTACTGACCTTATTGGTTGCTAAACGTGCGATGGAAGATGCAGGGTATGGTGAAAAACACATCAACAGAGAAAACATTTCTGTCATTATAGGTGCTGAAGGTGGTAATGACCTTGCCAACAGCTATAGTTTCAGAGGATATTATAAGCAGGTTTTCGGAGAACTTCATGAAGAAGTAAAAGAAGCCTTCCCACATACCACAGAAGACTCTTTCCCGGGTATTCTTGCCAATGTGATCGCAGGTAGGATTACGAACCGACTGGATCTTGGCGGCAGAAACTTTACCGTAGATGCAGCTTGTGCTTCTTCTTTGGCAGCTATTGATTTGGCTTGCCAGGAATTGGTATTAGGAAAGTCGGATATGGTTCTCGCAGGTGGAGCAGATTTACACAACGGAATCAATGATTATCTGATGTTCTCCAGTACGCACGCTCTTTCCAGAAAAGGAAGGTGTGCTACATTTGACGGTGATGCAGATGGTATCGCTCTTGGAGAAGGTATCGCTATCATTGTTTTAAAAAGATATGAAGACGCTGTACGTGATGGTGACCGCATTTATTCGGTGATCAAAGGAGTTGGCGGATCCAGTGATGGTAAAGCGCTGGGATTGACTGCTCCAAGACAAATAGGCCAGGTAAGAGCATTAGAACGTGCTTATTCCCAAGCTGGTATCAGTGCAGCTTCTGTAGGTTTAGTGGAAGCTCACGGTACAGGAACTGTAGTGGGTGACAAAACTGAATTAAGTGCATTAACGAATTTATTCAGCCGTTCAGGGGCATTGCCTGGGCAGACTCATTTAGGTTCTGTGAAAACACAGATCGGGCATACCAAGTGTGCGGCAGGATTAGCAGGATTAATCAAAGCTTCTCTTGCCGTATATCACGGTGTAAAGCCACCTACTCTTCACCTTCAGCAGCCTAATTCCTATTATAATGCCGAAACCAGCCCGTTTGCATTCCATGCAGAAAGTGGATTATGGGGTGAGAAAAATAGATATGCAGGGATCAGTGCTTTCGGATTCGGAGGAACAAACTTCCATACGGTAATTGCGAACCATCCTAAACAGGATAATTCAATTGCAATGCAGTCATGGCCTTCAGAACTGTTTGTTTTCCGTGGAGACACTTACGAAGAAGCGAAAGGCCAGTCAAGCCAGGTCAAAGCTTTATTAGAAATTAACGATGGTATTCCATTAAAAGATATCGCTTACAGTTTAAGCATCAGTTCAGAAAAGCCAATCCAGTTCAGTATTGTTGCAGACACCGCTGAAGACCTGATGATGAAGCTCGAACTCGTATTGCTAGGGATTGAGACAAAAGATACTTTCACTGTTAATAAAAAAGAAGGTAAAGTAGCGTTCACATTCCCGGGACAAGGCAGCCAGAGAATCAATATGGCTCGTGACTTATTTGTAGTTTTCCCGGCTATGCGTAAGATTATTGATGAGTATCCTGAACTTGAGAAAGTGGTTTTCCCATCAAAAACCTTCAATGAAGCCGATTTAAAACAACAGAAAGAAACCATTAAAGATACCCGTTTAGCACAACCTCTTTTAGGAATTGTAGACCTTGCATTGGCTAAATTCTTAGAATCATTAGGCATTATTCCGGACATGCTGGCAGGTCATAGCTATGGTGAAATACCAGCTTTATGTTTTGCAGGGGTATTTGGAGAGGATAAACTGGTTGACTTAAGTGTTCAGAGAGCTCAGTCTATTTTAGATTCAGTAGAAGGCGGAGATCCGGGTTCAATGCTGGCAGCAAGTGCTACAGCGGAACGTTTACAGCCGATCATTGCAAAAGTTGAAGGATGTTATCCTGTGAATTTCAACGCTCCTACCCAATGTGTTATTGCTGGAAGTACAGAAGCGATTAATAAATTACTGGAAGTCCTTAAACAAGAAGGTATTTCTGCTAAAAAGCTGGAAGTTGCATGTGCATTCCACAGCCCTTTACTGGCAAAATCCAAGGATTTATATGCTGAGGTATTAAAAGATGTTTCTTTCCAGGAAATGCAGATCCCGGTATGGTCTAATACCACAGCTGAAGTATATCCGGCGAACCCGGCAGAAATAAAACAAAGACTTACTGACCATCTGGTACAGCCTGTGAGATTTGTAGAACAACTTCAGGCGATGTACAATGACGGTGCAAGAATATTCATCGAAGTAGGACCAGGAAAAGTTCTTACCGGATTGACCAAATCCTGTATTGAAAAAGATCAGCTGACTCTATATGTTGAAGACAACAGCCGTAATAAATTCAGCCATCTGCTTTGTATGCTGGCACAATATTTAGGAACCGGCAGAAGCTTCAATATCGACAAACTTTTTGACGGCAGAAGCGTTAAGGTTATTGATCTTAACCAACCTGAGCTTTACAAGAAAAGCCCTGCCATCTGGCGTGTAAACGGGCAAACGGCCCACCCAACTACAGGTAACCTACCAGCTAATGGTGCATTACCTATTTTAAATCCAATTCCCATGAACAATTTTACCAATAATCACCAACCCCAAGTTACCGAAGCGCAATCTACCGCTGAACGTATGCTGCAGGAATATTTAAACAGCATGAAATTAATGATACAGGCACAGCGCGATGTGATGCTTTCCTTTATGGGACAGAATCCTCAGGCTTTCCCTTCTCCTGTATATAATACACCTGTACAGACTCCTGCTCATCAGCCGATCTCTACTATTCCGGTTCAGCCTGTTCAGCAGGAAAGACCAATAGCCGTTGCTGCTGTGAAGCAAGCTCCTTCAAGAGATATCAAATCCTTATTACTACAGGTGGTAAGTGATAAAACAGGATACCCTCAGGAAATGCTGGGTATGGAAATGGATCTGGAAGCTGATTTAAGTATTGATTCTATTAAAAGAGTAGAAATCATAGGAACACTTCGTAACGAACTGGGTACTCTGGGTAACGGAAATACCAGCGAAGATACTGTTATGGAACAGTTAGCAGGAATAAAAACCTTAAGCGGTCTTGTTTCATGGCTTACTGAATATACAGGAACAGAAACTTCTGCAGCCCCTGAAAAAAATGGATCAGCAGCTGAAACGTCCACTTCACAATCACCAACTCAACCTTCATTCTCTCTTGAAGATCTTCAAAATGCTATTCTGAATATTGTAAGTGACAAAACAGGATATCCGAAAGAAATGCTAGGTCTTGACTTAGATCTGGAAGCAGATTTGAGCATAGATTCTATTAAGCGTATGGAAATCATCGGTGATCTTAAAACTAAAATCGGTTTTGGTCAAAATCTTGAACAGGCTGATGATGTTATGGAAAAACTGGCTGCTATTAAAACCCTTCGCGGTTTGGCAAGCTGGATCAACGAAATGAATGGTGAAACGAGTGAAACCACTCATGAAGTTAAAGAAAACAATACTGTAGAGCCTGCTCAAAATGTTTTATCACGTCTTCGTTTTGATATTACTCCCACAGATGCTTCTTTAGTACAGAATACAGAAGTATTGCAAGGGAAACGTTTCGCCATTACTCAGGATGACAGCAAGCAAACTTCTGCCATCAAAGAAGCATTGGAAAAACATGGAGCCATCGTAGAATTGGTGGATACAGAAAAAGATCTTTCAAACGTTGACGGATTAATTATGCTGGACCTATTCTCAACAACTGATAAACCAAGCATTATCGATCATGTAGATCTGATCAAAAAACTGGATTTTGATAAAGTAAAATGGGTATACCTGATCTCAGATATTCCGGCACACCTTCAGGAAATTACTGATGTAAGTGTATTACGCCATCATCAGGGATATCCGGGACTTTTCAAAAGTCTGGCAAGAGAATTTGACAATACAACCTGCAGACTGATCAGTTTGAGCACTCCTCAGGAAGTAGATCAGATTGCTGAAATTACTTTAAAGGAAATCCTTACCAATGATAAGCCTGCTGAAATCATTTACAAAAATGACCAGAGACATAAAGTAGACATTATCCCTTCCCCATTGTCAACAAGTTTAAGTGAAGCTCATATCCAGCTAGATCAAAAATCTGTGGTATTGGTACTTGGCGGCGCACAGGGAATCACTGCAGAATTGTCAAAACATATGTCTCAGGCATATCCATGTACTTATATTCTGGTAGGAAGATCTGCAGACCCAAGAAATGAAACATCTACAAAAGAATTAGAAGGAATGAAAACCAAAGAGGAAATCAGAGGTTTCCTGATCAGATCCGGAAAATTCACTTCTCCTGCAGAAATAGAAAAAGAAACCACCAAGATCTTTAAAAACAATCAGATCCTTCGCACGATCCGTGATATGGAAGAACTTGGAAATACCATTATTTATCAATCATTAGATCTTTGTGACGAAGAAGGTTTGAGTAACCTTATCAGCAGTATTTATGAAAAATACGACCGTCTGGATGGAGTGATCCATGGGGCAGGTCTTTTAGAAGATAAATTATTCAAACAAAAGACGACAAGCTCTTTCGGACGTGTATTTGACACCAAAGTAAAACCACTTCGCGTATTGGCTGAACAACTTCGTACAGACTGCCAGTTTGTAGTACTGTTCTCAAGTATTGCTTCCGTATACGGTAACAAAGGCCAGACAGATTATGCTGCAGCCAACAGTGTACTGGATGATTATGCGAATGCTTTAAATAAAAGATTAAAAGGAAAAGTAATCTCTATCAACTGGGGTCCGTGGAAAGGAGCCGGAATGGTTTCTTCCACCCTGGAATCTGAATACGAACGCAGAGGAATTTCCATGATTCCATTGGATGAAGGGAAAGAGATCTTCCTTAACGAGATTAAATATGGAACTGAAAGCCAGGTGCTGATCATGTCAGGAAATAATTGGTAAATCTCTGTATAAACTAAGTATGAAAAAAACAGATGTTGCTGTAATTGGCTTATCCTGTGTCTTTCCCGGGGCACAGGATGCCAACACTTTTTGGCAGAATATTGTCAATAAAGTCGATTCTACCGAGCTGGCTCCGGCTGATCGGATAGATCCGGTTCATTTCAGTGATACCACAAGTCCCGTTGACCGTTTTTATTGTCAGCGTGGAGGATTTATCCCTGATTATACATTCGATCCTACAGCATTTGGTATTTTGCCACTGGCTGTTGAAGGAACAGAACCTGACCATTTGCTTACCCTTGATCTGGTACAGAAAGCACTGGAAGATGCAGGCGTATTTCAAAAGAATACTTCCCTTGAAAAAGCGGGAATCATCATCGGTAAAGGAAACTATACCGGTCCTGGAGCTACCCGCGCTATCGAAATTGTAAGAACCGGAGAACAGATTTCCTCGTTACTACAGGAGTTACTGCCTCAGGTTTCTTCTGCAGACATTGAAAAAGTAAAACACGCTTTTCAACAGCGTAAAGGACGTTTTGCAGCCGATACTGCGATGGGATTAATTCCCAACCTTGTTGCCTCTCTTGTCGCCAACCGATTCAATCTGGGAGGTGCTGCATTTACAGTGGATGCCGCTTGTGCATCCGCTTTAATTGCTGTAGACCATGCTGTACAGGAACTTCAGAGAGGTCGTTCCGATATTATGATTGCAGGAGGCGTACACACAGGACAAAATGCTGCTTTCTGGAGTATTTTTGCCCAATTGGGTGCAATGTCTCGTCAGCAGCAGATCAAGCCATTCAGTATGGATGCTGACGGATTACTGATTGGTGAAGGTTGTGGTTTCGTCGTGTTAAAACGATTGGAAGATGCCGTTCGCGATCAGGATAAAATCTATGCGGTTATTAAAGGCGTGGGTGTAAGCAGTGACGGTACGGGAACCAGCGTAATGAGCCCGTCCGTAAAAGGTCAGCTGAAAGCGTTGGAACAGGCATGGATCAATGCGGATTTAGATAAAAATAAAGTCGGCTACCTTGAAGCTCATGGCACAGGAACACCGCTTGGAGACAAAACAGAACTCCAGACCTTGGCGCGGTTCTTTGGTAAAGAAGAAGAAACTCCGGCAGCTGGTATCGGATCTGTGAAATCCAATATCGGACATGCAATGCCTGCTGCAGGAATCGCTGGATTGATCAAAACCTGTCTGGCTTTACACCATGATACTTTACCGCCAACATTATATTGTGAGAATCCAACTGCAGAGATGCAGAACACAAGGTTTGAACCTGTACAGGAAGCCAAAAACTGGTCAAAAACAGGACTCCCAAAAGTAGCTGCAGTAAATGCTTTCGGATTTGGAGGAATCAATGCACATGTTGTTTTGGAAGGCTATGATATGCCGAAAAAAGATCACGTACTGATATTGGCCAGACCCACCCATGAAGAACTGCTTTCAGCATTACAAAATAACGAAACAGCCATTGGTGAAGGAGATTTCAGAGTAGCTATCTTCGATCCAACGCCTGCAAGAATAGAAAAAGCCTTTAAAATTGTTTCCAAGAATATCATCTGGAAAAACAAACAGGATATATGGTATACTTCTACCCCATTATTAAAGGACGGCGGTAAGGTAGCCTTTGTATTTCCGGGCTTAGACGGCCTGGCCAAAGGTGAAGTAGATACCGTAAGCCGCTATTTCGGATTAACGGCACCTATAGAAACGGAAGGTGAAGGTCTTTTAACCGATGCTTTAAATATCTTCAACAACTGCAGTATCCTTGACAATTCATTGAAAAAACTGGGAATTATTCCAGATATGAATGCCGGGCACAGTTTAGGAGAATGGCTGGCAGGATATTCATCCGAGCTGGCAGAAGCTAATTCAGTTAAAGCTTTAATTGACGTACTGAATCCCGAAACTTTTGAATTAAAAGATTCCAAATTCATTGCTATAGGAGCTGGTATTGAAGCAATAAAACCTTTTATTGATGAAATTGCAAACCTGTATGTATCCAATGACAACTGTCCTAATCAGGTGATTCTTTGTGGAAGCAATGCTGCTTTGGATGAATTGGTTCCATTGTTGAAAGCCAATCAGGTCTTTCATCAGGTGCTGCCTTTCCAATCAGGATTCCACTCCCCTTTTATTGCAGACAAATTAGATGTGATTCTTGCAGGAATGGAAAAAGCACAGTTCCAGCAGACAAAAATCCCATTGTGGTCTGCTACCACATTAGAACCTTATCCTGCAGATCAGGCAGCGATCAGAAAACTGAGTGCTGAGCATTTGGTAGAACCTGTTCGTTTCCGTGAACTGACGGACAGATTATATGAAGAAGGCGCAAGAGTATTCATTCAGGTGGGTACCGGAGGGCTGATCGGATTTATTGATGATACCTTAAAAGGAAAAACATTCAGTACGATTGCTTCCAGCGTTCCTACCCGTTCTGCATTAGCTCAGTTACAACGTGTAGTCGCTTCACTATTCGTAGAAGGAAAAACAATTGCCCTTGACTTTTTGGAGATTCAGAATCATACGAAAAGAGCATCAGGAAAAGGCATTAAACTGGAATTAGGTTCTCCTATTATCCGTAATTTTAAAGAAGTGAAAGCGTTGGCTCAATCATTTGAGGCACCAAAACAATATACCGCAACGGCTTCAGCTATTGCTACAAAATCCGGACATCCGCTGGTACAAGCATTCCAGGACAATGTTGCCGATATGATCCGTATGCAGGAAGAGGTATTGACTTTATTCCAAAACCGTCCGGAAATTACGATTCAGCGTCATTCTCCTGCAGTACATGTTGCTCCAAAAACACCAAGAAGTACAACTTTCACCAAAGACTTGTATGTCACCCTGGAAAGTCATCCTTACCTGATTGATCACAGCTTATTGAGACAGCCAAAAGGTTGGGCTCATGTAGCAGATATGGAACCGGTAATTCCGATGACGATGATTTTTGAACAATTAGCAGAAATTGCAGAAGCGGAAATTCCGGGAACGCTGGTTCATAAAATCATGAACGTAAGTGTATTCCAATGGATGAATGTTGCCAAACCTTTCGATAAAACCGTAAAAGGAGAATGGCGTGGGGCCAACCATGCTTACCTGGATATTGAAAACTTTGCCAACGCAGAAGTGATCTTAAAATCCTCTCCTGTACCGACACCAATTTTCAATCTTTCCATCGGTGATCTTCTTCCTATCGAAAGAACGCCTGAAGAAATCTATGACATGCATATGTTCCATGGAGAAAAATACCAGGGGATTACTGAAATTTCAGCTGTTGGAGATAAAGGAATCATCGGAAAAATAAAAGGAAACGGCGGCAAGGGTTCATTACTCGACAATGCCGGGCAGTTATTTGGGCTTTGGCTTCAGCTTACTTTGGTAAAAGACCGTATTGCATTCCCGGTAAAAATCAGAGATATCGAATTCTTTGGTGATATGCATGATCAGGAAGGCATTTTTGAATGCACCTGTATGCTGACCGAACTTAATGATGAATTTGCTATCGCCGATATTATCCTGAAAAGAGACGGAAAAGTATGGTGTGCCATTACGGGCTGGCAGAACAGAAGACTTGAAATTGATGCCGCTCTATGGAATGTTTCCATGTCACCGCTGCACAATAGACTTTCGGAAGAGATTGCTCCTGAAGTATTCTTCTTCCACCAGGCCTATACCAGAGTGGCTTCATGGGATTTTATTCTGAAAAGATATTTCAACCAAACGGAAAAACAGCATCACCAGCAATTATTACCGAACAAAAAGAAAAACTGGATGGTAAGCCGTGTGGCTGTGAAAGATGCCGTGAGAAATCTTCTTCGTCAGGAAAAAAATCATGCCTGCTTCCCTATTACGTTTGAGATCCGTTCCGATGAAGTGGGGAAACCTTACCTCATCAGTGATTTTACAGAAGATATTCACATTTCATTGGCTCATAAAGGCAAAGAAGCCGTGGGTATCGCAAGATATGGAAAATCTGTAGGAATCGACATGGAACTGATGGAAGAACGCAGCGCCGGATTCTACGACATAGTATTTACCGACAACGAATTAGCCTTATTAAAAGACAGAGATCAGGCAGAATGGACCACCCGTTTCTGGGTAGCCAAGGAAGCTTACGGAAAGTTCCTGGGAACAGGACTGAAAGGAAATCCTAAAGCCTTCGAAGTCGAAATGATAAAAGACGATCACCTGTGGATCAACAATATTGAAATCAAAACTATTAAACATAAAAATTATATTATCGGATGGACACTGTAAACGCAACATTAAAAATGAACCACGAAGAACTTTTTACATTATTAAAAGGTTTTATTACTGAAGTGATAGGTGCTGAATTTGTAGAAGAGATGGACATTACTCCTGAAAGTTCATTCACCAAAGATCTTGAAATGGACAGCATTGAGATTGTCTCTTTCTCTGAAAAGATCAAAGCGCATTTTGGCGATCAGATCGACTTTACAGGTTGGTTATCTTCTATGGATCTTGACCAGCTTATTAATCTTGACCTTAGTATGATCATCAATTATATCTACGAATGCCAATAATCACTGTCAATAACAGACAAGTTCATATACAGGAACTCAACAAAGGAGCCGAACAAACCGTGGTACTCATCCACGGTATGTTCAGTAACCTGTCCATTTATTATTTTAATATTGCCCCTGTACTGGCCAAGCATTTCCATGTGGTGATGTACGATCTGAAAAGCCACGGTATGAGTGAACGCTTTCTGGATGGGTACGACCTTGACAATATGTCATCCGATCTGATAGGTTTAATAGATCACCTTCAACTGGAAAAAGTACACCTTGTAGGCTATAGCTTCGGAGGTCTTATTGCTTTAAAAACAGCTTTAGAATACCCGGACCGCGTGAATCAGCTTGTAGTAATGGAAGCTCCGGATCCTCAGGACGAAAAAGCCCGTAACATCATTGATGAATACAGCAAAGAATTTCTTGAGCATTACGTAGCCAATTTTACAGATACCACCAAAGTACAGATGGGGAAAAGGCAAATGGAAAAGAACCACCGTATGTATGAATTTTTGTTTAATCAGACCAGCATAAAAGCCGATATGATCAGGGAGAAACATTTCCTTGATGAAGCTCAATTCAGTGGTTTGACAGCTCCTGCTTTATTGCTTTATGGCGCTGATTCCAACTGCAGACCTACCGGTGAGTGGCTGCAGTCTCAAATCAGCCAGTCTGAACTTGAATTAATCCCGGGCGATCACAATATTCCTATTCAGGAACCGAATCTGATTGCAGAAACGATCGTTCAATTTTTATCTAATATCTTAACGAAAAACCATGGCTAAATTTGCATTTATAGTTCCACCATTGACAGGACATGTCAACCCTACCTTAAGCATCGGTGCTACTCTGTTGGAAAGAGGACATGAAGTAGCCTGGATCAGCCTTGACCCTACTTTAGAGGCTAAACTTCCCGAGGGAGGAAAATTATTACTGATCCAGTATGATCAGACCGACGAAGAAAAAAAAGAAAGCGAACAATATCTCGATATTATTTCAAAAAAAGTAGTGTACGGTATAGACAGCGTGAAATTCCTTTATGAAGAAGTTCTTATCCCGCTGAACAGACATTGCTATAACGGAGTTGTTTCTTTACTTAAAACATACCAGCCTGATTTGATTATCGGAGACCATCAGTTATTTGCCGCTCCCGTAGCAGCGAAAACACTGGGAATTCCTTACGCGACTTCTGTTACTGCTCCAGCGGCCATTAAAATCATGAATGAACTGCCTAAAGTACATGAATGGGAAGTGAATCAGATTGTAGCACTACAGAAAGAACTTGGTTTCCAGGAAGAACGTTCTCTGGCGACTTCAGACCTGTTGGCGCTTGTTCTGACCTCCAATTATTTCTTTGGTGAAATGGATGATCTCCCTTCTCAATATCAGTTCACAGGTCCGGTTCTTACAGAAAGACGTATCTCATGTGAGTTTGGCTGGGAGAAACTAAAAAGTAATGACAACAAAAAGATCCTGGTAAGCATTGGGACTACCTTCGATCATGATCATAAAAAAGCATTCTTCCAAAAGGTCATTGATGCCTTTAAAGATGAAAACTTAACCGTTGTAGTGGTTTCCGATCCGCAGCTTTTCGAGCAGTGGCCGGATAACTTTATGGTCTATCAGCAGGTTCCTCAACTTGATCTGTTACCTCATCTTGACGGTGTGGTATGCCATGGTGGTCACAATACCGTATCTGAAACACTATCACACGGTATTCCTTTAGTGGTGATCCCGATTGCCTATGACCAGTCACATGTTGCAGGACGTGTTGTGCGTACAGAAGCAGGAGAACGTCTTAATTTTAACAGATTTAAAGCCAATCACCTGAGAGAAGCAGTACAACAGATTTTAAATAATCCGAGCTACAAAGAAGCAGCTCAGAAAGTGGGACAATCTTTCGTAGAAGCAGGAGGCTCAGCTACAGCAGCTAACCTATTGGAACAAGCTATATCAAAGGCTTCAAAACCTGAAAAACCGTCTAAGTTTTTATTCGTTATTCCTCCATTTTTCGGACATGTGAGCCCTACTTTAAGTGTAGGAGCAAGCTTAATTGCCCGCGGACATGAAGTAAAATGGTTCGGAATTACGCCTTTAGACAGTAAACATATTCCGGAAGGAGGTTCTTACTTCTATCCTGAAGAAGATCTTGTTCCCTATCAGGAGGAAATTGCCCGTATTTTAAAAAGACAGGATGACGGCCCGGCTTGTTCCGGACCTGAAGTAATGAAACTGGCACTGGAAGAAACCTATGTTCCTTTCGCTAAAATGATGATGCCGGGATTAACCAGACTGACAGAAAGCTGGATGCCGGATGTTATCGTGAATGACTGTATCACTTTCGGAGGGGCTCTTTTCGCTCACAAACACAATATTCCTTGCGTAACAACAACTCCTGTTCCGCCGGATGTGATGGGAGATACGGAAAAAAGTGCTCCAAAAATCTGGGAATGGCAGCAAAACCTCATCAAAGATCTGCAAAAAGAAGTAGGAATTCATGAGGAAGGAATTTATATCCATTCTCACAAACTGAATATGGTGTTTACCTCACAGGCTTTCGCTGGTTTTGAAACCGTTCCGTCTCATATGAAATTTGTAGGTCCGGTAAAAGGACGTCCTAACGATGCTCCATTTGACTGGGATAAATTAAATGCTTCTACCACTCCAAAGATTTTCGTATCATTGGGAACGCTGCTCGTAGATATCAGAAAAGCTTTCTTTGAAAAAATTATCGCAGCATTTAAAGATCAACCCGTTACAGTGATTGCCGCTACTCCACCGGAAATCTTTGAAGAATGGCCGGACAATTTTATCGTGAACAGCTTTGTTCCTCAGTCTGCGGTGATGCAGCAAATGGACATGGTAATCTGTCACGGTGGTTTCAATACCGTAAACGATACTTTCCGTAACGGTTTACCGATGTTGATCACGCCTATTGCTTACGATCATTTCCATATTGCAAAACTGATTGAGCAGGCAGGCTGCGGAATCAGCATCCGATACAAGAGACTGCGTGTAGATGCCCTTCGTGAAACCGTTTTTGAATTGTTGGAAAATCCAAAATACAGAACCGCTGCTCAGGAAGTCAGAAATACATTTACCCTTGCCGGTGGTAATGATAAAGCAGTAGAATTATTAGAAAACTTTGTACAGGAACATTCAACATTAGCTTCCGTATAATTATGAAATCATAATGATTTGTAAACACAAAGGCAGATGAAGACCTGGTGCTTCATAAGACCTTAAAAAGATAGATATCAGCATATGAAAAGAAGATTGCTATTTGGTGAGCGCATGTTACTGGGAGATGGAACAGAACCTTTTAACGCGGTCATTCCGTTCAGACTGAGAGGAACTTTTACATTAAAAGAGATCCAGCAGGCATTAGCCAAAATTCAAAATAAACACCCCTGGCTGCGAGCATTAATCAGCCATGATGAAAAAAATATTCCGTGGTTCAATGTTCCGGAAAAACCTGTTTCCATTCCTGTAAGAATCATCACCAGACAAAGTGAAGATCAGTGGCAGGAAGAATCCAGGAAAGAATGGAACACCACTTTTAATTACGAAAAATTACCCCTGATCCGGTTTATCTGGATCAAAGGGGAAGAAGTTTCAGATATGCTGTTTGCGTTTCACCATTGTTTATGCGATGGTGGTTCTGCAATGGCCTTTTTAAAAGAATTTCTCATCGTCCTAGACAATCCGGCTGCCGATATAGGAATAGAAAATCCGATACTGGGAATACAGGATGTAGTTCCTGCCCATATTCTGAACAGCAGAAAACAGAAACTGAAAGCTAAATTTATCGGAAGACTGGCAGCTACAGCAATCAAATGGCTTCCGGTAAACAAAAAACCTGTTGAAAGACAGACTGACTATCTGATCCATGGAAAACTGGATGAAACGACAAGTCAGGAAGTCATTGCTTATTGCAAATCCCAGGAAGTGACCGTCAATACATTTTTGAGTGTAGCGCTATTGCATGCATTTAAAAAAGTGAGAGGTAAAAAATCTTTCAACAAAGTTTCCTGTCCGGTAGACATCAGACGTTTTGCCAAGCAGATTAAAGAAGACCACATCTTCGCTTTCGGGCTGATGATCGTGATTTCTTCCGATGAAAAGCTAAGCTTTACAGAGAATCTCCGTGCCATGCAGAAATCAGTAGAACAAAAAGCCTCAAAGCTGGATCCATATATCACCATGATGGTCATGGAATCCGGACATGATGCCCTGAAAAGCTTCACCAGACTGTTAAAGAACGGAAAGTCGTCCAACGACTGTATGTTTTCTAATCTGGGACCTCTTCAGATTCCACATGAATATAAAGAGTTTTCGGTAGAGACCATCTTCAGTCCATCGGTGATTGGTCCGTTAGGAAATACCACTACCCTTGTGGTTTCTACCTATCGTGGAAGAATGGATTTTTCCATCATGGGAAGCGAAGGCTATATACCGTATGCTGAAGTAACGGCCATCCGTGATGAGGTTCTGAGGACAATTTATTCACAAGTTAAACAGAAAGCAGTATCATGATCAAAAGACCTTTAATGATGGTGGAAAGGATCATGTATGTAGATCCTGAAACGCCTTTAAACTGTATTTATACCGCAAAGATCAAAGGGCAGGTTTCTGAGGAGACTTTTAAAACAGCTCTAATCAAAATCCAGCAGAAACACCCCATGCTGAGGGCTATCGTTGATCATAAGGTCGGGCGATACCCTTATTTTATGGGGCAGAGAGATATTGAGCCTATTCCTCTTCGTATTGTAGAACGAAATACAGACGATGACTGGTTTAAAGAATCCGAAAAAGGATGGTTTCAACTCTTTGACCAACCCAAAAAGCCTCTGGCAGAAGTGGTATGGGTGAAAGGACAGGAAACTTCCGAAATCCTCTGGATCATGCCTCACTGCATTTCAGACGGAACCACCGGAGTGACCTTAATGCGTGAACTTCTGAGTTTGCTGGACAATCCTTATTCGCCGTTAATTCCTTATGTTGCTTTTGAATCCGTGGATGATTTTCTCCCTTCGGATTTCAATGCAGGGATTAAAAAATATAAGGCAGGTCTTTATCTGCTCTTCGCCAGAATATTCTTTTCTATCCAGCGAAAAAGCAAAAAGAGAAACCTTGGAAAAAACTACGCCATCCACTGGAAAATGACTCCGGAGGATACGAAACTGATTACTGAAAAATGTAAGGCAAACGGAATCTCCGTCCATGCTTTACTGTGTTCTTCCGTGATGCAGGCCTTCCGTGATATTCAGGGAGATCGTGCCAAGGGTAAGGTGATCAGTCCTGTAGATGTACGCCATTTCATCCCCGAAATCAAGGAAGATCATTTGTTTGCTTTTGCCCCAACGGTGGAGCTTTCCATCAAAAAAGACAGCAAAGATGTTCTGGACAATGCCAAGCAGATCAAAAGAGACCTTATTGAGAAAATCAGTAAACTTGAAGCCCGTGAACTCCTGTGGATGGGAGAACGTATGCACCCTATTGTAAGCCGCATGATCAGGATGCTGAAATCCAGCGAAGGCGGACATGATGTGACCTTATCCAATATGGGAAAGGTGAATATCCCGAATGATTACACCAATTTCAATCTGGAAACCGTGTTCAGTCCTACCGTGGCTTTCCCATGGCTGAACTCAACCACCCTTGTGACCAGTACGTACAACCAGCAAATGGACTTCACCTTCATGTCCAATGAAAATTTTCTTCCCAAAGAAGAAGCCCATCTGATAAAAGATAAAGCGATTGAGCTATTGACCACCTCTCTATGAAATTTAAAATAAAGCCTCCGAAGCCAAAACCCATCAAGAAAACCACCCTGAAACGCTTTCTCATCAAGCGTACAATTTACTATGTCCTCCCGAATGTATTTTTTAATTTCATCATCGCCTATGCCAGCTTCAAAGAGTTAGGCTACACCCATTTTTTCTCAGGAACCCAAAACCTGGCCCGCCTTACCCTGCCGATGGCCATCTTCCTTCCGGTTGTCCTTACCATTGATATCATCAAAAGAGTAACGGATGCCGCCAGCCAGGAAGCCATAGAATTTACCGTAGATGAACAGTTGAATATTAAAAAGTTAATGACCAAACTAAGCATCATACATGGTTTGATTACAGGTTCATTAGTACTCTCCCTACTCTTTATAGGACAGTATAATTTCTCAAAGGATTATAAGCTGGATGCTACGGCGATGGCTGTAGTAGTGGGTATATTGGCTGGGATTTTGTCTGTGGTGTTTGTGTATCTGCCGGTGTGGAGATTGAGGAGGTGGATGTGTAGGAGGACACATACCGTAGTTGTGGACTTACAACAATAATTCGTTTTTCTAAATATCAATTCCTTCTAATAAATATCTAGCCTTGATAGTATCATTTGATATTATCAAGGCTTTGAAAGCTTCTTATGACTTTTAATGGAAATTCCTTATAATTTATTACATTTTCAATATATTCTTATTCAAAATTTCCAGAATAAATTGATATTTTAAACATAATTATACTTAAGTTTTTATTATTTTTAAAGTTGAATTAACTTCAATCTATTAATTAATGCCATGGTGGATAAAAGTACAATAGAAAAACTTCTTAAATTTCGGGATGAACGGGATTGGGAACAGTTTCATAATTCAAAAGATTTAGCGCTTGCATTATCAATTGAAGCATCAGAACTGTTGGAAGTCTTTTTATGGAAAAAAAACGAAGATTTTAATAAAGATAAGCTAGAAGAAGAGTTGGCTGATGTATTTATGTATGGGATTCTCCTTGCAAAAAAAAATAATATAGATATCAATAATATTATTCTAAAAAAGTTACAGAGAAATAACGAGAAATATCCTGTAGAAAAAGCAAAAGGAAAATCAAATAAATACGATGATTTGTAGGACATAATGAAGAATTTTACAATTACGGAGGAATACGATTTTGATCGTCTCACAGAAACAAAAATATATAACAATCACAAAGACTATTTATCTTGGCCTGTAGTATATTTCCTGAAAAATAAAAAAACTAAGCTTGCTTATGTGGGAGAGACTACTGATGTATTAACGAGAATAAATACTCACCTAAAATCAGAAGAAAAAAAACAATTATCGTCAGTAAATCTTATCTTAAGCGACTTATTCCACAAATCTGCTACTCTCGATTTAGAATCAAATCTCATCAAATATATTTCTGCTGACGGACAATACACTTTACAAAATGGTAACCTTGGTATCTCTAATCACCAATATCATGAAAAGAAAGTATATTGGGATCTATTCAAAGATATTTGGGATGAACTGAGACAACTAGGTATATCTCGCCATTCTTTGGGCTTTATCAATAATTCAGACCTTTTTAAATACTCTCCTTATAAATCTCTTTCCAAAGAACAGATCAGAGGGTTGAAAATGATTCTTAACTGTTTGCTGGACGAGAAAGCAAAAGTCAGTCTGATTCATGGGGGTGCCGGAACGGGTAAATCTATTTTAGCAATTTTTCTATTCAAATTATTAAAAACTGATTTAGAAGATTTTAATTATGCTGATTTTGATGAAGATGATGACGAACTTTTCCTTTTATTAAAAAGAGTAAAAGAGAGGTTTACAGATCTAAATATGGCACTGGTTATTCCAATGGCCTCATTCAGAAAAACGATTTCTAATGTTTTTAAGAATGTAAACGGTTTATCAGCAAAAATGGTAATTGGTCCTTCAGATTTAGCACAAAATAAATATGATCTTATTATAGTTGACGAAGGACATCGATTACGAAGACGAGTAAATCTAGGTTCATACTTTGGAACTTTCGATCGTAACTGTGAAAAGTTGGGTTTAGACAAATTTTCCACCACTGAATTGGATTGGGTTATCCTGCAAAGTACTAAATCCATTATCTTTTATGATCAATATCAATCTATAAAACCCTCAGATACTCTTAAGAAAAGCTTTAAAAAATTAGAATTGGAACCTTCAACACGTGTTGAAAAATTAAAAACTCAACTTCGGGTACGTGGTGGAAATAACTATATAAAATTAATTCATAAAATTTTTGATACACCTGCTACACCTTCCTTAGAAAATAATAAAACTGATGACTACGAGTTATATCTTTTTGATGATTTGTCACAAATGATTGACAGAATTAAAAAGAAAAATGAGTTGTATGGTTTGTCAAGAATGGTGGCAGGATATGCCTGGGAATGGGTTTCAAACAAAAATCCTGAAGCTTATGATATAATTATTGGTGAAAATCAATTAAAATGGAACAGTGTTTCTGTAGATTGGGTAAATTCGCCCAATTCTATTGATGAAGTTGGGTGCATTCATACCACACAAGGTTACGATTTGAATTATACAGGTGTTATTATAGGACCGGAATTAGATTATGATTTTGAATCTGGAAAACTTATTGTTGATAAACAAAGGTACAAAGATAAAAATGGTAAAAATTCTATACAAAATGAAGAAGAATTACTCGATTTTATTATCAATATCTATAAAACAATATTGTTAAGAGGAATTGAAGGTACATATATTTACGCTTGCAATGAAAATATGAGACTTTTTCTTCGCCAATATATTCCATCTTTTAATTCGTATGCACAAGATAAATCAGTACAAATTTCTAATATACCTACAGAATTTTCAATTCCTTTCTATGATCTAAATATTGCTGCAGGCTCTTTTTCTGAACTGCAAGAATTAGATAATATAAAATACCTTGAATTAGATAATATAAACAATAAAGACGACTATTTTGCATGCACTGTGATAGGTGAATCTATGAATAAGATTATACCTAACGGCAGTATTTGCCTATTTAAAAAATATAGCGGAGGTTCGCGCAACGGACTAATTACTCTAGTTGAAGGAAGAAATGTTACTGATCTGGAATTTGGTAGTAACTATACTATTAAAGAATACTCCAGCAAAAAATTAACTGATGAAGAAGGATGGCATCATGAAGAAGTAATATTACTGCCAAAATCAAATGACTCCAATTTTAAACCAATTATTCTCAGAGATGAGGAAACAGTTGATTTTAAAGTATTAGGTATTTTTGTAAAAGTATTAGAAATAATATTCACTGCCTGTTCCTCATCAAAATTCTGAAACGCTTCCACCGGAATTTTCAATACTTCAGAAATTCTTTTCAGTAAAGGATCTTCAATAATTTCTTTCTGTTCCAGCAGAGAAACTTTCTTCTGGTTCCAGTCGTCCCCAAGGTCAAAAGCCAATGCTTCCTGCTTGATGCCCAGCATTTCCCTGAAATTGATCTCCTCTCCTATTTCGTCATTTCCCTCTTTACACACTCTTTTTTTCTTCAAAAAGTCAGAAAAAACAAACCCTATTATCCCGTTTTCATTTTCTGATGAACACACCCTGAAAATCTTACAACACCCTATTTTTCTACGCTTTACACTTCCTATATTTGATAGTAATAACAACCAAAAACACAAGCGTATGGCACTAGACAATTTAATCAGTGTAAGTTTTACCGCTGAAGAACTTAGCAACCTTGATCAGGCATTACAAACTATTGAAACGGTTTTATCAGGAAAAACCATCAATCTTACTCCCGAAGAAAGACAACAGTATGGAAGTATTGCAGAACAGAACAAACTGTTTGTAAACAAGGTGAAGATTTACATGGAGCAATATCCTCAGTATGTTCCGAACTTTTTAGATAAAGCGGAATTCGATAAAGATTATCTGGGAAGAGAACAGGTAGAACAATGTCTGCAAATAATGAGCTCATTAACAGAACAGCTGTCTGATACTAAAGTTCTGCTGGATCATGATAACTATCACAACGCCATTACCTTCTATAGAAACATGAAATTCCTTTCAGGAGAAAATGTCCCGGGCACGAATGTTATTTATGAAGATATGAAACAGTTTTTTGTGACAACAGGGGCTTCAACCCCTCCGGCAACTCCCTCTGATGATGTAAAGAACTGATAACAATCGGTTAAGTAAGTATCAATAGGCGGTTCTGAAGTTCAAACACCTATTTCAATAAGTATCAATACCCCCTTCCCTAAGGGGGTATTATCATTTAAAAACTGCCTCCAGACAATGAGTAAAGTGGCACCGGTTTATTCTGAAATACCTACAGACACTTAACCAACTTGTTACCGTTATTTCAAGACCGGCTTTCGATATATTGACCACGTGTTTCAGGGGCTTATTGATGCCGCTATTGACACTTACGAGATATCAACAGCCACTTTTATAAATGTTTGGAGTGACATGTGATAATGGCTGGAAATATTTTTGAGTTTTTGGAGAATGCTATTAGAATAGATTTTGCAGAAATTTACGCTTTCCCGTAAGTAGAAACTGGAGATTTTTATTATTATTGTTCCTAAAGAAACCTCTTAGGTTTTTATGATTAAAAAGCTAATACCTTGAGCAGAATAAATGCACAAATAAGAAAGGTAAGTTCTATATTGGAGGACAATATGTCTATCCCGAACTACCAAAGACCTTACCGCTGGACAGAAGATAATACCCGTCTGTTATTAGAAGACATTACCCAAAGCTGGAAAGAAGGCAAAAGCTCTTACCGGATTGGAAGTGTTATTTTAAACAATACTGATTCGCATCTCCACATCGTTGACGGACAACAGCGTATTACCACTCTATTGCTTATTTTGAAATCTTTGGAGAGCAATGCAGGAACTGCGTTGAGGGATTCTCTACAGTACAGACATTCGGATTCACAGAATGCTATTATCCTGAATAAGCGCTTTATAGATCAGTGGCTGCAGGAGAATATAGGAAATGATAAAAGCAGTTTTGAGAAATATATTCTGAACGCCTGCGAATTTGTAGAAATAAGAGTGGCAGACCTGTCTGAAGCATTTCAGATGTTTGATTCCCAGAACGGACGTGGAAAAGAACTTGAAGCCTATAATCTTTTGAAAGCTTACCACATCCGGGCTATGGAAAGCAATACTTTTGAAGAAAAAGTATCCTGCGACATAACCTGGGAAGGAGCTGCCAGATATCAGACGGATGAAAAAAGTACATCCGTATCAAATTTACTCAGACAACTGATCAATGAGCAGTTGTACAGAACCAGAGTATGGAGCCGCAAAGAGGAAGCTTATGCTTTTGACAAAAAACATATCAGAGAATTTAAAGGCATTACTGTCAATGAAAACCATCCGATTGATTTTCCCTATCAAAACAGGGAACTGATGCAGTATATGATGCAGAATTATTTCAAATCGTTAGGTGTTTCCGTAAACGGTATAAAATCAAGGTTCAGAAATATCTCACCCGAAAACATCAGTCCGTTTTCTTTATTGAATCAAAATATTGTGAACGGTAAAGATTTTTTCACTTATACAGAGACGTATATTGAGATTTATAAAAGGCTCTTTAATCCTGAATTTGAAGACATGAAAGAGTTTAAAAAATTTGTACAGAAAAACTGTAAGTATGACGGTTCACATCGCGATGGCGATCAATATCTGTTTGAGCTTTACAAATCACTTATTATTTTAATGTTTGATAAATTCGGAGAAGAAGGAATAGAAAAATATCATCAAACACTATACCTGCTGGTGTACAGGCTAAGGCTGGAGAAAGAACAGGTAAGATATAACAGTGTTGCCAAATATCCTGCTGAAAGTGAATTTTTTAATATCATTGAAAATGCAAAATCATATTCGGATCTGCTACCACTGGAGAAAATGGCAAATAAAAATGTGATTTGCAAAAAAGATGTGAGAGCTGTTATCAAATATTTTTTAGAACAAAACATTCGCCTTGAATCCGCAGATGAGAGAAAAGTGAATCTTAAAAACTACAGCTTTGCATAATGGGAAATCAAAATTTAAATAAAAACTTAAAGGAAATATTCAATCACCAATATATTGTTCCTCTATATCAAAGAAACTATGCATGGGCTGAAGACGAGATTGCCCAGCTGCTTCAGGATCTGTACGAAAATTTCAAAAAGTTTGAAATCAATCAGAATTTAAATTATTTCATCGGAAGCCTTGTGGTTTTAAAAAGAAAAGATGACTTTTATGAGGTAATAGATGGACAGCAGAGACTAACCACCTTATCGATACTCCTTAAAATACTGGGATTGGTAGAAAGTTCCAAACTCTTCTATGAATCAAGGCCGGAAGTAGAAACTTTCTTTGATTCTTATTACAAAAATGTCAAAACCCAGGATATGGCATTTAACCATAAAGTATCGCACCTTATCAATGCTGTAGACCTGTTGAATAATACTTTTATAAATCCTGATGAAAAAACAGAAAAAAGACTTTCCGAAATTTCCAGACCTGATCTTTTTAAAAAATTTGTTTTTGAAAATGTAATTCTTGTTCTTGTAGAAATTCCTCAGGAAACCGATGTAGCTTCCTATTTTGAAATCATGAATAACCGTGGTGAACAGTTAAAAAAACATGAGATCTTAAAATCCTATCTCATGGATACCCTGAAAGATGAAGATGGCAATTACTTTCCCAAACAGCAGGATGAATTTTCTAGGATTTGGGATGCATGCTCCCAGATGGATACTCATATTCAAAAATTATTTTCTTCTGGAGACCGTCAAAAATATTTTGGTAAAAATTATGATGAGATTTACCCTGTAGATTTCTTGGAAGATGAGGGAGAAGTGCTGATAACATCGGGATTCTCTATTAATGATGCCTTGAAAAGACCTGCAGAAAAAACAGATTCATTTCATATTAATGATATTGATGATGCTGGTGAAGATCACTCAATCATAGATTTTCCCAACTTTTTGATGCATATTTTTAAAATAAAATATAATACGTACTCCTATGATGGTAACGAAACGGAAATTCCTCTGAATGAAAAAGATCTGCTCACGGTATATAGTGGGCTAAAGGCCAAAATAGAGGCCAAAGATTTTATCAGTGATCTGCTGTATTACAGAACAGTATTTGACCGGTTTATTATCAAGTCTTCAGAAGATGGTAGTCTAGAAGATAATTATAGATGGTCTCTTCAAAAACCATATAAGAACTCAGAAGGTACCCTGGTATATAGAAATGTATTTGAGTCTGATTATCAGAAACGCCTGATAAAATCAATTTCTTTATTACAAGTTACATTCAGAAACCGAAAATATAAAAACTGGCTTCAGGATATTTTATTTCTTTTTTCTGATAAAGAAAACTTCAGATTATCTTCAATAGAATACCAGGAAGTAATTGATCAGTTCATTATCAGTTATTTTGAAAAAAATATAAGCGAGTCAAGCTATGATCAAGGGGTGAAAGTTCCTCATTTTCTATTCAATTTTATTGACTATCTGTATTGGGTACAATCCCCTGTTCAATTTGATTTCAAGTTCACTTACCGTAATTCTGTAGAACATCACTTATCCCAATCTCTTAATAATCCGGTTCAGGATAATCTGGGAAATCTGTGTCTGGTAAGCAAAAGTTCCAACTCAAGAATGAATAATGAATCTCCAGTAGGTAAAGCAGATTCCAGTTCAGCAGGCAAGTATTATAAAAATGGAAAAATACCTCCAAAGCAGAAAAGAATGTATGATCTGACCAATCTAAATAAAAAGTGGGAAGATCATGAGATTGCAGAGCATAAATTAGAAGTTATTCAACTTTTGAATGCCAGAGTAGATATTCTCAGCCTGCAAGCTGATTAAAGAAACAAATAATAATAACAAAATAACAGTTTAGATTCCTACGGAATGACAAGGTGGGCGTGTATGATGTGTATGTGGATACTTATTTACTCCAGACCGCGATACAAACTACTCACTTACACTATCCACACAGTTTGTCATTCCGTAGGAATCCAGACACAGGAAGGTTTTTTGATAATAAATGAGGATAATATAAGAATTTAGATTCCTGCGGAATGACAAGGTGGGCGGATATCATGCGTATCTGGGTACTTATTTGCTCAAGACCATGGTACAAAACTATTCACTTAGATTATCCACACAGTTTCTCATTCCGTAGGAATCCAGACACAGAAAGGTTTTGGATAATAAATGATGATAGATAAAAGTTTAGATTCCTGCGGAATGACAAAGACTGTGTTTAATTACTTTGTTTAGGTTTAGTTGATGGTATATCTTAATCTTATACCTTTTCTTACAAATTTCAATTACGTTGATTAAATTCAATTGAAAAAAACAAGTGGATATATATTTTTTGTAACTTTTGTAAAACAAACACACAAATGATTGAGTTTTCAAAAGGAAGATATACCTACTATATCTATATTCTCACCAACAAAAATAGAAAAGTACTTTATACCGGCGTTACAGGAAACCTCCACAGGAGATTGCATCAACACAAAACAAAGCTAAACCCCGGTAGCTTCACAGCAAGATATAATCTTGAATTTCTAATTTATTACGAGAAATATGATTGGATTCATAACGCCATTGAAAAAGAAAAGGAAATTAAAAACTGGTCAAGAATTAAGAAACTTGAACTTGTAAGGAGAACAAATCCTAATTTAGAATTTTTGAATTACCTGTTTGAAAATTGGCTTTGATATGGAATGTTCGCATAAATGATGATAAAATAAAAGTTTAGATTCCTGTGGAATGACAAGGTGGGCGTGTATGATGTGTATATGGATACTTATTGTGTATGTGAAGTGCTTTGGTATATACGGTTTTTTCAATTAACTCCTACGCCCTTCATAATACTTTAACAAGCATTATACCCATTCCCCAGATAAATTTTCGTTCTTTTGCAAAAAGTTTTAATTTTTAAATAATCGCATGTCGAAGTTTGATGAAATACGGTATTTTCATGATCATGAAGTGAATGAAAGATTGCAGAGTGTAGCCCGTGATCCTATGATGAAAGCACTGATGAACTTTACTTTTCCCGGTGTGGATGAGCAGGTTTGGCTGGAACAGTTTAAAGAGATCCACTCTATAAGTGATTTTCAGCATCATTTTGTAGCACATACCGTTCGTCAGATTCTTGCGAAAAGTTCTGAAGGTTTAACGACCTCAGGCTTCGATAAACTGGATAAAAACACTCCATACCTTTACATTTCAAATCACAGAGATATTGTACTGGATACTTCACTGCTTAATCTGGCTCTTCTGGAAAGCGGCCACATTATGACTGCTTCAGCCATTGGGGATAATCTTGTGAAAAGAAACTTCTTGAATGTATTGGCTAAACTGAACCGTAACTTTTTAGTTCAAAGAGGACTCTCACTTCGCGATCAGCTTAAAAGTTCACAAACCATGTCTGAGTACATTGATCATCAATTGCATCACGAAAACCGCTCTGTATGGATCGCCCAGCGTGAAGGCCGTACCAAAGACGGTAATGATGCCACTCAACAGGGGGTTTTAAAAATGCTTGCCATGGCATCAGGAGATCAGTCACTGATAGAGTATTTTAAAACCTTAAAGATTGTACCTGTATCTATTTCTTACGAATATGATCCTACAGATTCTTTGAAAATGCCTCAACTTCTGGCACAGCACAGGGATGAGGAATACATCAAAGGTAAAAATGAAGATTTTACTACTATGCTCAGCGGTATATTAGGGCAAAAGAAACGAATTCATCTGCATGCCGGTGATGTTATTGATACAGAACTGGATGAAATTGCCGCTACGATTGAGAATAAAAACAAACAATTGCAGGCCGTTGCACAGGTGATTGACCATTCTATCATTAAAAATTATAAGCTTTGGCCGACAAAATATATTGCCTACGATCTGATTCATAATACAGATACGTATGCTTCACAATATACTGAACAAGAGAAACAGTTGTTTATCCGAAGACTTGAAATGCGTATAGATCCGTCAGATCCCGTTTCTAAGGAGTATTTCCTTGCAATGTATGCCAATCCTTTGGTGAATAAACTGAAGCTTGAAGAAGGTTTTGAAGGATAGTTTAGGGTAAAAAAGAGACTGTCTCATCAATTAAATCATTTGACTTATATTCTGACGAAGGAAGAATTTTATTAATGAGATTCTTCCTTCGTCAGAATGACACTTTTGACAAAGCCTCTTAAATCTAACAGATTTTATTTAGTCTGTGACATAGAATCTACCTCTATAATTGCATCAGCAAATGCTTTTGGAGCTTCCTGTGGTAAATTGTGTCCAATTCCGCCTGTCAGGGTATGATGGGCATATTTTCCCGTATATCTGGAAGCATAACTTTCTGGGGCAGGAAATGCAGCTCCGTTGGCATCACCTTCCAGAGTTACTGTTGGGATTCTAATGGAAGGAGATTTTGCCAGTTTAGCTTCAAGCGCATCGTATTGTTTTTCTCCTTTCGCCAATCCCAGACGCCAGCGGTAATTGTGGATCACAATATCAACATGGTCAGGATTATTGAATGCTCCGGCAGAGCGCTCGTAGGTCTGGTCATCAAAAGCCCATTTTGGTGAAGCCGTTTTCCAGATCAGTTTATTAAATGCTGTAGTATTGGCTTTATAGCCTTTATACCCTCTTTCAGTTGAAAAGTAATACTGATACCACCATAAAAGTTCCGCATTTGGAGGAAGAGGTTTTTCGCTGGCCTTTGGGCTTCCAATTAAATATCCGCTTACGGCAACCAGGCCTGTACAACGTTCAGGCCACAATGCTGCCATGATATCTGCAGTTCTTGCTCCCCAGTCAAAACCACCGATAATCGCTTTATCAATTTTCAGGGCATCCATAAAAGCAATGATATCCAATGCAACTGCGCTCTGCTGACCGTTGCGTTTTGTATTGGGTGAAACAAAAGTCGTTGTACCGTAACCTCTTAAATAAGGGACTAAAACACGGTACCCTTTTTCAGCAAGAATAGCTGAGGATTGTTCAAAACTGTGAATATCATAGGGCCATCCATGAAGAAGAATGACAGGTTTCCCATTTTCGGGTCCTAGTTCTGCATAACCCACATTCAGCAGTCCGGCTCTGATTTTCTTTGTATTCTGGAAAGCTGATCTTACAGCTGTATTTTCTGTATCTTTCCCGCCTGTGGTATAAGTCTGTGCTTTAAGAGACCATACTCCCATTCCTATAAAAATGACCAAAGATAAAATGGCCTGTACTTTTTTACTGAAGTTCAATGTAGTATTCATAATCGTGATGTTTTGTGATGGTAAAATTATGGTAAAACAGAGCCAGGAATAAGTGTAAATACTTTGAACAGGTCATATTGAACGGTGAATACTGATTATCGGGCGGTAAACCAGACAGCAGAATTCCTAAAGATGCCTGAAAGTATTATCCAAATGTGCAAAACACAATTCATCATCAAGCAGTTTTTCCAAAAGCATTATCTTCGTACCTGAAAAATTTGACAAAATGAAGAAAATAATATTTCTGGCTTCGGCGGTCCTTGTTCTCAATTCATGTGTGGTAAGAACGGCTACAAAAGTAGTATCGGGAGCTGTAAGCTTAAGTTATAAAGCAGTAAAAGGAACGGTAAACGGAATCAGCTGGGCAGTAAGCAAAGCGAAAGGGAAAATTGATGAAGACCGTCTGGACGGAACCTGGAAAGTGGTAGGCGTTTACCGCGGTTCTTTTGAGGATTTTTCAAAAGATCAGAATCCTGACGGCTCATTCACCTCAGAATGTACGGAAGGTTTTGATCAAATTGTTTTCAAGGCTAAAAAGTCTAAATTCAAACCGGTACACTGCAGTTCACAGGATGAAGACTGGGTAAAATATTCTATGGAGTTCGGAAAAAATCCTTCAACAAAAGAAAAGGAAAATTATATTGAATACAAATCCAACAATTATATTTCTGTCATAGATGCCAATAATAAGACTATGATTCTGGAAGGAAACCTGATGCCAAAATTAGCATTTTCCGGAGCTAAACTGTATCTTCTTGAAAAGGTAAAGTAGAAATACAGAAGGAGCAGGTTATTTCAAAAACTGGTCTGCAATAAAATAACCTCCTCCTATCACCAGTAATGGCAATGCAAAGGATATCAAGATTAAAGGCAAAGCAAAAATTCTGAAATACGTATATAATTCTACGGAAGAAGGGTCATTCGGATCGTAAATAACAGTCTCCGTCTCCCCTACTGACCAGGCTGAAGGATTGGTGCCTTCCGGCAGTTCATAGGTATATTCAATATTATTCCGGGTACGGAAGGTAAAGAGGGGACTGAATACTACTCCATCCGATTCAAATTCCCGCAATGAGGTAACGGTTGCCGTTGCCTTTTCTGCTTTTTGTAAGAATGAAAGAGTGCTTCTTAAACTTAAGAATGCAAAAATAAACAGCACTATTCCTGCACCGAGAATGATATAATATTGCCACATAACTTTCTTTTTATTTCTGCTCATATCTATTACAATCTGAAAACAAATAGCATGTTATTTCATTTGTTTTCAGATCAATACCCGAATATACAAAGATTTATTACAGCATAAATAGTTATTTAGTTTCTATCTCAATAATTTTTTGTCCCTGTTCTCCCAGGTAATGAAGTACCAGTTTTTCATACACTTTGTAGCCATCATCTACATTGGTAAATATCACAGTCCCCTTTCCTGAATCGGGTAATATAATGACAATATCCCTGCTCTCATTTATTTTAAAAGCAGGGATTTTCTGTTTATTTAGTGGCTATAGCTGCATGTGCAGGACAGGATATTCTTTACCTTCTCCATCCAGTTCGGATCTCTTCAGTATATTGAATCCCATATGTTTGTAAAAACCAACAGCCTGGGTATTTTGCTCATTCACATCCACTTTGGTTACCTGTAAATGAGATATTGCATATTCAATTAATTTTTTTCCTACTCCGGTCCCCCGATAGTTATTGTCAACAAACAACATTTCAAGGTTTCCTTCTGCAACGCCTGCAAATCCAACTAAAATACCTTCTTGCTCAAACCCCGATAGGGTGACATGCCGGAAGTAGACAGGAAGCTGTTTTTTATAGTATACAAAGTCTTCTTCTTTAAGAAAATCATGGGTATTCACCACTGCACTCTCCCAGATCTCAATCAAACGTGGATAATCTGTTACCGCAATTTCTCTGATCATAATTGTAAATTTAGAATCACAAAGGTCAGAACTTATTCATCTAAAACACTGAACCCAGGTTAAAAAATGCGTTTACGTATTCTGCTTAGCGCTTGTGGTGTGATCCCGAGATAAGAGGCTATATCTTTTAAGGGTATATAATTTAAAGTGATACCATATTCATCCATCATCTGGAGGTAGTATTGTTCGGGGGAATACTTAATCAGGTCGATATTTCTATTCAGTATTTTATTAAGTAATATAGCCGTCAGGTCATCAAAAACTGTCTTTAATCCGGGAATAGCAGAATATAATTCGGCCGCCTTCTTCTTGTCTATCCTATAGATAACGCTGTCTACAATGGTCTGCACATTAAAAGAAGATTTTTCCTGTAGTGTAAATGAGATATTCGACAGTGAAAAAGTGCCTTTCTTACAAAACCAAAAGGTTTGCTCATCTCCTTTGTGATTAATGATCCAGCAACGCAATAAGCCCCCAAAAACAAAATAGCTGTACTTTTCTGTTTCTCCTTCTTTGATGAGAAATGTATTTTTCCTGACTGAGATCTGTTCAAAGTATTGATCAAATAACGCAGATTCTTCCAAACTAAAGGTATTGGGATCTACGTCAAACTCTTCAAGTAATTTTTCTAAAAGCATATCATAGAAATTATTTATACATCCGTTGTTTCCAATCTTTCAAAGATACACAATGCTCATTGCCAGAATAGTTTTTTTACTGATATAATCATTTAGTTTCTATCTTAATAATTTTTTGTCCCTGCTCTCCTAAGTAATGAAGGACCAGTTTTTCATACACTTTATAGCCATCGTCTACATTGGTAAATATCACAATCCCCTTTCCTGAATTGGGAAGTACAATGGCAATACATCTTGTTCCATGATCTGCCCCACCGTGAGATAGTGCATATTCACCATTTCCAAAGTCATAGATTTCAAACCCTAACCCGAAATATTTACCTTCTTTTACTTTTACCTGTTTTTTGGTCATTTCCTGAAAGACATCCGGCCTCAGATTTTTCCCTTTCATAACGCTGATCATAAAGTTTCCGTAATCTTCGATCGTAGTATGCAGATCATCGGCAGCATTTGCCGTTTTAATTTTTTCTATTGGATATGGATTTCCTTTTTCATTATATCCCGTCACAAATCTTGATTCATCTGTGTTCTGATCCCAGATATAGTTGGTGTTACGCATTTTGAGAGGCTGAAAGATCAATTCTTGCGCAAGCTGATCCAGTGATTTTCCAAACTTCTTTTCCAGTGCTTTCCGAAGGTATTCAAAACCTTCTCCTGAATATTGGTATTTTGTACCGGGATCAAACTGAAAGTTCAGCTTTTTGTCTGTATTCATCCATCTCCAATTTGGGAAGCCTGTCTGGTGGGTGAGAATAATTCTGGTGGTCAGTTTCTGATTTCTGGGATCGTTGATGATATCGGGATCTGTCCAGTAGGTATCTAAAGGTTCGTCAAGCTTCCATTTTCCTAAGCTTATCAGTCTCAGTGCTACCATTGCAGTGACAGGTTTAGTAAGGGATGCCACATTGAAATAAGCATTGACGGGAGCTGTAACTCCTTTTTTTGTATCTCCGAAAACTTTTACCTGTTGCAGCTTTCCTCCTTCAATAATTCCTAATCCCAGGGTTGGAATATTATTTTCTTTCAGCCAGCTTTGCATCGACTGGTCGTTATCAAACATTGTGTCACTATCGGTAGTCTGCTTAGGATGGTGATCAAAACTCAATGAATTCTTAAGTTTCCATTCAACATTTTCCAGGATCCACAGATGGGTAAATTTTGCTTCCCCAACTAATTTTTCAGCCTGATCTCCTATCTTTTCATAAAACAAATGGTCTCCATTCTGAATGGCAGCATAGATCTTTCCCTCTTTATACATAGGATAAATCTCGGTACTTTTATCCACTAAGACTCTTTTTAACTGATAGGTTTCCGGAGACTTGCACAATCCGTTTTTAAAATCAATAATGAATTTCTTTTTGTCCTCAAAACCACCTTTATCATGATAAAATTCAAACCCATCGCTTAACATGCTTTCCATCTTTCCAATGTTACAGGTATTATAACCTGCTGAAAAAAACAGGCTGTCTTTTGATAGAATTGTTTTGTAAAGAGGATCTGTTTTGTCTGTCTGTGCATAAAACAGATTCATCAACAGAATAAAAAAAGGAAGGATAAACCGTGCCGATTTTGTCATTGTTATTTTTTTGACAAAGATTCAATTTCATTTTGTTTTTCAAATAAAAATGAACCCGACAAAAACCCGACAAAGCCACGACACAACTTACAACATACTGAATTTCAGCTTAAAATACAATTTCTTTTTACGATCAATCTCTGCTGTATTTCGGAGAATCATGAATACATTAGACAGCACAATAAGGATCATAAGGATAAGAGTAAACTGTTTTCCGAGCTTTAAAAAGATACCAAGCATAAAGACAATGGGTGCCATAGCAGTCCAAAACATCTGCAAAGAGACAATCTGTTTAATGAGGCTGTTCCTCTGCTTCATAATAAACATCAGCAGAAAGGGAGCCAGAATATTTAATGGCGGTACTACCACAAATAATAAGGAGGAAAGGTTGATCATTTTAATCAAAGAATAATTGACCGTTTCAGGTTCTTCTGCGGTTTCTGTTTTTACCTCATCATTTTCCTGGGAAATGATGGTTTCTTCCTGCAACAATAAAGACTCCTCTATTTCCAAAGTCTGCGCCAGCGCTCTTAAAGTATGTCCCTTAGGTTCTGTTCCGGATTCTATACGCTGAATGGTTCTTACAGAAATTTTTGATTTTTCTGACAGCTCTTCCTGAGTCAGATTTTTTTGTTCTCTTATTGCTTTTAGTCTGGACATGTTCTGAGGTAATTCGGAAAAAAAATGTTTTGGCTAATTTACTGTTTTCCATTATTAAAAACAGAAGACCTCTTTTTTTAAATTGAACAATGCTAAAATTATTACTCATATAAGAAATAAGTGTATTTTTATTTAAAAATAACCTTCTATTTTTCAACTGTTTATAAACTTCAACACCAGATCAGTTTATGGAAAATACAATACCTAAATCCGAAATCAGGAAGAATATTGCCACTTACCTGTGCCTTACCCTTCTTTTTTGTCTCCCCGTGTATTATATGTGTATTCGTACCGGCAAGCTGGGTGGCGGAATTATATCTTACGCTACCATTGTAATGTGGTGTCCGGCTATTGCGGCACTTCTTACCTGCCGTATCCGAAAAATTCCTGTTTCTTCTCTGGGCTGGAAATGGGGACTTACGAAATACCAGATTATGGCCTATTGTATTCCTATTGTTTACGCATTTGTTCCTTATCTCATCATTTGGATCAGTGGAGCTGGCGGATTTTATAATCATGAGTTTGTAGCTGAAGCTGGTAAAGGGATGGGCTGGAATCTTTCTGATGGCCAGACCATCATCCTGTATGTCATTCTGATGAGCAGCTTTGGTATGGTACGTTCTGTGGGCTCAGCATTGGGTGAGGAAATTGGTTGGCGCGGTCTTCTTACTCCGCAGTTGGCTAAGATCAATTCTTATACTGCTACCTCTCTTTGGATGGGTCTCATATGGGCTATTTATCATTATCCTCTTCTGCTGTTTTCCAATTACAACACGGGCGGGCCCAAGTGGCTGGCTCTTTTATGTTTTACAGTGATGATATTTGCATCCTGCTTCATTTTCACCTGGCTGCGATTAAAATCCGGGAGTTTATGGACTGGTGCTATTTTACATGCTAGCCACAACCTTTTTATACAGTCTATTTTTACACCGCTTACTGTAGATACGGGAAACACCAATTATTATATTGATGAGTTTGGTATTGCTCTGCCCATTGCAACTGCTGTTGTAGCTTATTTCTTTTGGAGAAAGAGAAAGGAATTGCCTGAAAGGGATACTGAAGATATTCTTCTTTCTGCATAACATTATAGTCAAAAAAACAGCCTTCTGAGTAGAAGACTGTTTTTTTGAAATATTAGTGAAGTCAGTATTTTAATTAATCAGCAGAGCCCGGGCTTACTGTTTAATTGGCAATTTCCAACAGTTTTTTGTAATCTTTTCTTTTCTGTGGAATGATAGGGTTATAAGTAATTTGTTTGTCAATCCAGCGCTCAGGCCGTAAGAATGTGAGAATAGTCTTCATATCATCATCATTAAATCCTTCCAAATATTTACTTTTCTCTTCTTTTGATATGGGAGTTGGAGTTGTTCCATCTTTCTTACGTGGAGCAAAATGCGGTCCTATATAATCTCTTTTTTCCTTTCCAGCGTTTTTCTCTATTGCTTCCTTTTCTTTTTCATCCCTTGTCTTAGCCTTTTCTTCTGCAGTTTTCTTATTGATTTCCCTTAATCTTTCCTGAAGAAATTTGCCTGATCGTGTTGGAGGTTGACTCAACAGTAAGCGTTCGTATCCGGTGGCATCTCCTCCTTTTTGGGTTTTGCCTCCATTTACCTTCTTCCAGGCAAGCATTCTGCGACCACTCTCACTTCCCTCTTCTTCCATATACCTTACCGTGTATCCTAACATCGCCATCACTTCCAAGTTACCGCTTCTGAAGCCCAGATGCTTTACATGGGTAAAGTTTTTCTCAAAGTACTCATACAGCTTAAACTGTCCAAAACGCGTATCACCTCCCCATGCTAATAAAGATGGTGTTTTGTCATCCCAAAACTCGGTAATATTGAATACTTTGGAAGGGTGAATATAATTTTTGACCTCATTGACAATATCATCAAACTTAGATCCTCTCTCTTTCACATAGCCTTTGTCTCCGGTAATAATAATTGCATCATACATCTCTGCTACTCTATAAACAATCTGCCTGATCCCTGTATAGCTGGTATCATGTTCTATATGAATATCTCCACCTTTCCCACTGAAACGTGACCATAAAATAAGCAAATTGTTTCCACTGGTAGGGATTCCTTTTTGTTCCAGCCATCTTTTTATAGCCTCATTTTCATCGTTACTGATATTTACCTTCCATCTTTCTTTTAGCTTACCCCTTAATTCCGGTGAGTATTTTCTGGCAATGTAATCTGTTCCATAGTTTACCCCTTTAATATATCCTCTTCGTTTATACTTGTGTGCTTCATTTTCTAATTTTCTATTACCGGCTCCCCTTAGCTGTCTTACTTTTACAATATGTATCCTGTCCTCACTTATTCCGGAATCTTCATAGAATTTTTTTATAGAATCTGCTTTATCCGTATGATCTGTAAGACTACCGTCGCCTTTCGAGATGACAACATGAAGTTCCTCATCATCAATTAAAGCCGCGGCAATCCCAAACATATCACCTGTAGCATAACCGGGTTGGGTAAGTACTTTAACTTTAGGCTTAGGGTCACGTTGTGGTTCTGGTCTTGGTGCTGGCCTGCGATTAGCATCATCGGTATTGGAAGCACCTGCTTTCTTTTTTGTCTTATTTCTTGGCATATCGTTTATTATTACGTTAGGGAACAAATTTCAAGGTAAAGCTCCCGGCTAAGTAGAGGGGATCCACCCATTTTTAGAAATTCAGGGTTTACCCGTATCGGCAGACAGTGTATTTGTGTATCATGCATTCATGATGATTAAATACACTTATAGATTCTGGTTTATTTTTCCGGATTCTATTATTTAGTAAATCCAATGTTTTATCTAAAAATTTCACTCGTAGGAGAATTCCCTTATTTTTTAAAATTCAGTTTTTTCCCTTAATGAAGATTTATTTCGTTTGATGAAATTTGTATCAGACAAAAGAGATCAACAGTCTCACAGTTAAGACTTAATCAAGAAATACTATTAAGGTTGAGTTGAAAGAAAATCTTTGAAAAAAGAGGCTTGAAAATAAAAATAATAATAACCCATTAAAACCAGAATATGGCAGAAACAGTAAACACCCAGACTACAGATGCAGTAACGCAGACCAATGTTACCGTACTTGGTGAGTCTCCCGCACAGGCTATGAGTATGCTTTACCAGATGGCCACCCATGCCAGTGGAATTTCCATTCAGAATTCTGTAACGAATCAGCAGAACTTGAACCAGCTCAACCCTGCGATTGTTGCAGATGCCATTAAAATTTTAAAAGGATAATATAAAACCTTACGATCATGAGTGAAAACAACAGTGAAACCCAACAATCCCAGGCAGCAAATGCTACCACTCCGGCGGAGAAAGCTGTAGTATTTGTGAACAATGAGGTACTGGCCCCGCCTAAGGCTTCCCCAATGACCGGAGTGACAAAAGTAATGATAGAACAGTCTACAGGAATGATGGTTCAGGATTTACAGTCTTTTTTGAAAGGATTTGAGCAGGTAGGTTTGATTGCATTAAGCAGATTGGCCAATAATCTACTGACGTATGGAACGACTTTCGGGCCGGCACCGGGCAGTAAGGAAACCTCCACTCAGATGGCAGAGCATCTGCAAGGCCAGGATGCAGGGAAAGGAAATGAAATGATGAAGGATTTATTCAAAATGGTAAGTGAATATGCTGAAGTGAAGGCTAAGATTTCCAATACTATTTATAATGTCAACACGCCTCCGGTTCCAGTGGCTCTTCCTTCTCCTCCCTCGTTTACGGAAGTTTCTCCTGAGAATGAAGATCCCGAAAAAAAAAACAGGTAGATCCGGTTCCGGAAGAAATCTCATCAGAAAAGGAAGGTATGAGAAAAAGCTTTATCACGGCTGATCATGGGGGAAAATTAGTATTAAAGTCAGTAAAACTGACACAGCCACTCGTAAAACCAGAGATTAAGGAAGCAGTAATTCCTTCAGTAGAACCTGAAGTTAACCGAAAGAAAAAAACAATAATAAGCCAACTCCTTGAAAAAATTAAAATAAATAAAATATGAATTATTCTTCAACAACCAAACCCGCCAAAATTTTAAATCTAGAAAATTTAAATGATTTAAATGAACGACTTTACCTGACCCGAAGCAGTGATATTTCTTATTTTGACACGAGAAGTGCTGATGTGAAAAAGACAGAACATAATGCAGAGCGAGTTATATTTAATCTTCAGACCTCAAACATTAATATTCAGCCTGCTATAAGACTGGTCAACTGCATCAACAGAGGAAATAAAAGATACAATCATTTCCAGTCTTTTGTAGTGGAACCTATAGATAGATCAACGGGAATTGCAGTCATCATGGTGAAACTGGATGATCCAAAAGCTTTTTATTGTAATGTGAGAATTTTACCTTTTACCACCTTAAACGAAATTGCAGTTTCAGATCTTGATTCAAAACTTCTTACGATTAATCTTGAAAAGGCAAAGTGGATTCTTAAAACTGATATCACGATTACGCCATCTGATACGGGAGAAGCCCAGTATTCGGTACATGATGTGGATGTAGCTGCTATTGCCGAACTGGTAAGCCAGGAAGAAATAATTGAATTAAAAAGAGAACTGGAATTCCAGGCTTCTAAACTGATTGCGCATTATTTCCAGGAAATCCTGAGTATTGTAGTGAATGAAAACCCTCCAAACAACGGCAGGCTTCCTGTAATTCCGGATGATTATATCCTTACCCTTCCTCCCAACCAGTTAAAAGAAATGTTGTCAGCTACTGCTATTTCAGCGTGTATTGCTCTGGAGATAACTGGTTATAATGTAGTAAAAGATATTAACCACGACTGGAGAGCTGCAGCAGCATTTATTAATTATCTGCTGTAAAGTAAACGCTCATTTTTCAACATTAAAACAGTACTTATGCGCAGAAGAATCCGCAAAAAGGCCCCCGCTCACAAACCTCCGATTCCTGTAACGGAACCTGAAATCATAGAAAAAGAAATCATGCCTTTTGTTTTAAGACATGAAGATGAAATCATTACTTATATCAGGGATAAGGCCATCAAAGAGACCATGAAATCATTGGCTCCTCTGCTGGAAAAACTGGAGGAAGCCGTGAAACAGCAAGAATCTCCTCAGGCACAGGCTGCCACACCAGCCCAGGCTGATGCTCCTATGATGAACTACGAAGAACAGTTAAAAAGACTTCAGGAGGCATCTACTGCGAAGGTAAAGGAGAAAGAACTTAAAATAATGGACAGAATGAATAAGCTGAATGCAAGATTTGGCAATATCCGTCCATAAAAACATCAAAACCAACAGATCGTATGAACGAAATTGATACCATAGTTATGGGAATGTCTACCGCTGTACCTAACGCTATTTCAACACAGGTAAGTGCACATTCTACGGGTGCAATGCAGATCAATTCTGCCTTGAATCAACAACGAAACAACATGACCGCCATCAGCAACTACGTCATGGGAGTAAAGAAAATGAGTCCAAAGAATATGAAAATAAAAGAATTGGAGACCATTAGGAAAGGTCGTTTTTAGTTCCGGTTTCCACACAACCACGGATGCGGTTTATGTTCTCTGTTAAGATGAAATCCGGTGCCCTCCATATATATACAATCAGGCCAACATTTATCTTGCACCGCCTTTCAGATGCTGTCTATGTACAGACGCAATTTTTCAGAATCCATCTTTAGCCCAAAGGAATCCAGCATTGCCAGCATACCTGCAGTAGAAATTTATTTTTAAGACAGATATTAAAAATAAAAACCGCATCCTTTTTATCAAAATATATGCTTTAAACTCACGCAGATTTTACAGATAGGGTTTCAATCATTGTATTCAGAGCCACCCTTCAGATCCAATCACTTATAACCTGTCAATACCAATGCTTTTGAAATGCATTCATCTGCAGGGTCTGTAGTGAGTTTAAAATAAAATATAAAACTAGTTTACCTCAATAATTATTAACCGAGATCACATCTCAACAAAAACAAAAACAATTATGCCAGTTAATGAACAAATCACAGACGCAGTAACGCAATCTAACGTGAAAGTCGTAGGAGAATCTCCTGCAATGGCTTTGGCCAACGTGTACCAATCTGCAGCCCATTCTACAGGAATCATGTTTGAAAATGCAGTAAATGCACAAAATCAGCAGAACATTTTAGGCCAGGCAGCTACCACTCAGGGTATTCTGCAGATCTATAGCCTGGATACGGTAGCAGATGCGGTATCTATTGCTAAGATTCTTAAGCCTTAATTTTTAAGCTTTTTTGATAAAAAGCAATTCTCAGCCGGAAAATCCGGTCGTTTTTTAACCTAAATAAACAATAATCATTATGCCAGTTAACGAACAAATCACAGATGCAGTAACGCAGTCTAACGTAAAGGTAGTTGCAGAATCTCCTGCAATGGCTTTGAGTAACGTGTATCAATCTGCAGCCCATTCTACAGGAATTATGTTTGAAAATGCGATGACTGCCCAAAATCAGCACAACATCGTAACGCAAGCAGCTACTACACAAGGGATCACTCAAATCTACAGTAAAGATACCATAGCTGATGCCATCTCAATTGCTAAAATCCTTAAACCTTAATTCATTTTTGCAGACCGCAAATAAAAACTTTTTTAAAAGCCGGAAGAACCGGTTATTCTAACCCAAATAAACAATAATCATTATGCCAGTAAACGAAAAAATCACAGACGCAGTAACTCAATCCAACGTAAAAGTAGTAGCAGAATCTCCTGCAATGGCGCTTGCCAACGTATATCAATCAGCTGCACATTCTACAGGAATCATGTTTGAAAATGCAGTAAATACACAAAACCAACAAAACATTGTCACTCAGGCAGCGACTACACAGGGAATCACTCAGATCTACAGTCTGGATACCATTGCTGATGCTGTTTCTATGGCTAAAATCCTTAATCCGTAATTCATTTTTGCGAACAGCTTAAATACCATTGTCCGAACAACCGGAAAATCCGGTTGTTTTTAACCCAATAAACAATAATCATTATGCCAGTAAACGAACAAATCACAGACGCAGTAACACAGTCTAACGTAAAGGTGGTTGCAGAATCTCCTGCAGTAGCTTTAAGCAACGTATATCAGACAGCAGCACATTCTACAGGAATCATGTTTGAAAATGCGGTGAGCGCACAAAACCAACAGAACATTGTTACTCAAGCAGCTACTACACAGGGTATCGCACAGATCTACAGTCTTGATACCATTGCTGATGCTGTTTCTATGGCGAAAATCCTTAATCCGTAATTCATTTTTAAGGAAAGCTTAAATAATTAATCCAAACAGCCGGAAAACCCGGATACTTTTAACCCAAATAAACAATAATCATTATGCCAGTAAACGAACAAATCACAGACGCAGTAACGCAATCGAACGTAAAAGTAGTAGCAGAATCTCCTGCAATGGCTTTAAGTAACGTATATCAATCCGCTGCACATTCTACAGGAATCATGTTTGAAAATGCAGTAAATGCACAAAACCAGCAAAACATTTTAGGTCAGGCAGCTACCACTCAGGGTATTCTGCAGATCTATAGCCTGGACACTGTAGCAGATGCGGTTTCTATTGCTAAAGTATTGAATCCTAAATTATAGTGTATTTTTAGATTTCTTGTGGTCAGGGAGTACATTCATGTGCTCCCTGATTCTTTTTTGGATAAAATTATTTGTCAAATAATACGATTTCGTTCGGATCTATCACCTGATTCTGTACTGCGTAAATCACAAGCCCGGCCATATTTTTCACTCCTGTTTTGATCATCAGGTTGGTTTTATGGGTTTCTACCGTTTTGGGAGAAATAAAAAGAGAATCTGCAATTTCCTTGGTACTGAGCTGCTGGCAAACCAGTCGGAGAACATCCACTTCTCTATCAGTAAGCTCATTCTTAGAAAAGGCATGAAACTCCGGAAGCTTGTTGGAAAGCTGGCTTCTCATGACATCAATCTGTTCATTGGAAAAGTAATGTCCTGTGTGGTGAACGGTTTTAATGACAGCCAATAATTCTTCCAATTCAATTTCTTTAGGCAAAAAAGCATGGGCTCCCATTTTCAGCATCTGCCCCATAAATGAACGGCGGTAAAAACTGGAAAGAACAATGATTTTTGTTTCAGTTTCCCTTTTAGCCAGTTCAGACATTACTTCAAGGCCATCACCGTTTGTCATTCTCAGATCCAGAATAAGAATATCTAAAGATCCGGAATCCTCAGTGAGAAATTGATAACCGCCTGTTGAGGTCAGCGTTACCTGGTAATCTCCATTATTATCAATATAGTTTTTCAAAAGCTGTACAAACAGCAGGTCATCATCTACAATTCCAATTTTAATTTTTGCGTATTCCATGTTTATTTTTATTGTATTGCCATACAGGCTATGAATTTTGTGCCTTTTTCGGGCTGTGTTTTAAGTTTATAAATGGCTTTAATTTTCTGTGCTCTTGACTGAATATTCCTCAATCCAATACCTCCCGAATGGGTTTCCATGATAAAACCACGTCCGTTATCTTCTATGGTTAGCATCAGATAGTTCAGAGATATTCTCAGCGATACATCTACTCTGGTGGCTTCAGCATGTTTCAAAATATTGGTGACCAGTTCCTGTATAATTCTGAAAAGGTTCAGTTTTACCGGGCTGCTGATTGGAGTTCTTATGGTAATATGGCGGAAAATGACTTCTATATTTTTATTAACCTGATCAAGATAATCTGCAATTAAATCTGCCAGTTCAACCTCATCAAGATCCGGTGGTGTAAGATTATGGGATAATTCCCTTATCAGCTGCATTGATTTTTTCAGATCACGATTAAGCTCTTCGGGATTTTTATCTGTAAGATTCAGACGGATAAGGTTCAACTGTGAGATAATATTATCATGAAGTTCTTCTGCCAGGCGTTCCCTGTCCTTTTCCTGTAAAAGCAGTGTATTCTCCCAATATTCCTTTTTTGTGTTCCGGACCAGCTGAGAAACTTTCTGTTTATTTTTCTTTATACTTTTCAAATAATTAATGACCAATAACGTAATGAATAACGTTGTTAAAAAAAATAGTCCAATACCGATCCATATCCATAGAACTATCTGATCCTGATTTTCCCAACGCCACATCCCAGATTAATAAAAGCAATATAAAATGACAATAGCAGAAGGCCTCTGAAAAGCCAGATAGGAGCTACCCAACTCAGATGGTTGCTGATTAAAAAATTAAAGGTCGTGGATATGATACATTCAATAGAAAAAAACAGGAAAACAATGATGTTCACGATAAACATATCCCTGTCTGCCCTACCTTCTCTGATGATCTTCATAAAATAAGAGGCGGCATAACTGCAAATAATAATACTGGTGATAATATTGGAATAAAAAGTAACCTGTGTATCGTCTTGCATATACAACAAATTAATAATCAATGCTAATATTGCATACCCATAGATCATCCATTTTAATTCACGGGAAAGCTGGATATAGTAATTGCTATAAATCACAGTAAGGATCATTAAACCAAAAAACTGGCTCAATGTATAGTTGTAAATATTGAGTGTATTTAATTTCATCATCCGGTCCGCTAAGTCCGTCAGCTCCAGCATGAACTCTCCTGAGAGAAGTATAATCACAGGAAGTTTTGTTTTTATCCCTTCTTTTACCAATAGAATCAGTCCCGTACACAAGACCAGGTTAATAATAATTTGTAAATACAGGGATAAACTGTTATACGAAAACACTAGTACTTTGCTTCAAAAGTTGATAGTCATTAAGAGTATCAATGGTAAAAGGAGGTCTTGGGGTAGAATAGTTTTCCGCGGTCTCACTCATATGATTAATCGCAAGACTTTTCACGGTAATAATTTCGATATGAAAAGGAAAATCCAGATCTTTTTTCTCCAGATCATCAGTAAGTCCGAAGAAACTGGTACAGGTCTGCCCTCCTGTAATCCCCATTTTATCATAATCTGAAAACGGAATAGAAATAAGCTGAAAAATATCTTCTGTTTTCTGAGCCTGTATCCATGAGGTTCCAAACATATTCCATCTGAAATTACGGTTAATGGCAGATTCAGCTGTAATTGGAGGTGGAGTCACTTCTTCGTGATTGCTGCTTTCCATCTTTTCTTCAGTGAAGTTTCGGGAAAACTCTTTAATAATGATGTTACTAAAATTGGCATCCTTATCACTTTTAGAATCAATCAGAAAAAATTTCAGCTGTTCTTCATGAATACCTACATATGCATGGATCGTCTTAAATTCTACTGTTCCAAGGTTCTGTTTCCATTGTTCAATTTCCTCACCTGAAACACTGAAATGAGTTCCCTGATTTAAAAAATTCAAAATTTCTGCCCCATTTATATCAATTCCGTTTTTATAGGAATCAATAAGATTTTTCCATTTTCTGATGGCTTCAAAGATGTTTTCAGTAGTCATGATAGTATTTATTTGTGAATGATAATTATTTTATGTGTTGAAATTTACAAAAAAAACAGACTGGTATTTATTTTAAATCACATTCAAGTGGAAAATAAAATTCAATTGAGTGAAAATTAATATTTCTTCAATTTTTTATAATATCGGATTAGGGACAGTCTGTATCTTTGTGCCGGGAATACTCCCATTTAAATAACTACTAGCAATGATTCCATTTCACGAACTTATATTTTTCATCCTGGCTGCACTCATCTTAGTGATCAGTCCCGGTCCTAATATGATTTATCTGATTTCAAAGTCTATAACACAAGGGAAAAAGTCCGGATTTATTTCCTTGGCCGGAGTGGTGTGTGGGTTTTTATTCCATATTATCATGGTATCTTTTGGTCTTACTGCAGTTTTGCTGGCCGTTCCGTTGGCTTATACCGTTCTTAAAGCCGCAGGAACTGTCTATCTTTTATATCTGGCTTATCAGGCAATAAAGCCCAGGAGCAGAAATATTTTTGATGTTGATAGAAATGTAGCTCATGACAGCCCTAAAAAGCTTTTCACCATTGGTTTTCTAACGAATGTATTAAATCCGAAAGTGGCTGTATTTTATCTGTCTTTCTTTCCTCAGTTCATCAAACCTGAGTATGGTTCCATATTTACTCAAAGCCTTGAACTTGGAGTTATTCAGGTTCTGATCAGCTTCAGCATTAACTTTATCATTGTATTAACGGCTGCAAGAGTTGCCCTGTTCTTTTCCAATAATCCGGTATGGATAAAGGTTCAAAAATGGTTTATGGCCAGCGTGTTAACCTATTTAGCAATAAAAATGGCACTTTCAAAAGCAAAATAAAATCCGGAACAGGTTTCTTTCTGTTCCGAATTCCGGTGTATATTCATATAAAATCTGATCTAAAGAAAACATTATCATTATGCACCGCGAATTTGAGATTAATATTCCGACTGTAAAACCGTGAAAATACGTAATTTTACGGTTGCGTATTTATCCTCATAACAACAGGTTTACAGATGAAGCAGACAATTCCTACTTATGATTTAAACGGCATTTCTCACCACAAATTCCATGTCAAAAGAATGGATGAGCGTACTCAGGATGCTGAGGATATTCTTTTGGACAAAGGAATACACCGGGACAGTCATTATATTTTCACCTGTATGGAAAGCGGCCATGTAAAAATGATGGTAGATTTTAAAATGATTGAATCAAAAGATTCCGGTATTTTCTGTGTATTGCCGGGACAGGTACATCAGGGACTTTTGATGAAAGACGTTTGCGGATGGTTTGTAGCTGTAAAAGCAGAGCTTGTTCCTGATACGGTACGTTCTTTTTTTGATGAATCTCTGAGTGAAATACAACCGCTGTCAATAGACAAAAACCTCATTAAAGAAATAAATACCACAGCCGGTATGCTCCATGCTTCTTATACGGACGAGATGCTTTCCTCTAAAGAAGGATTTCTGGTTGTACAGTCATTGCTTAATGCGTTCCTGGGAATGTTTGCTCTGATCTATTCCCGAAATAATCAATCTCCTGCTTCCAGTGAAAACCGGACTTTACAACTATCCAGAATATTCAGAAGCTTGGTTAGGAAGGACTTTAAAACCTCGAAAAGTCCATCCGAATATGCAGAGATTTTAAATATTACAAGAGGATATTTGACGGAGGCAGTCCGGGAAGCAACCGGGAAGCCTGCGCAGCACTGGATTCACCAGGAAATTTTAATTGAAGCTAAAAGATTGCTGGTCTTTACGAGCCTCAGTGTAAAAGAGATTGCTTATGAGCTTGGATATAGCGATCACACTTATTTTAGCCGCTTATTTTCCAAACTGGAAGACCAATCTCCATCAGAATTCCGGAACCTACATCATAACAAACATTAACCACGAATAGTCCAATTATTCCCACGAAACAGCTATCGGTATTTTCTGATTTTGCAACGTCCTTTGCAATAAAAATGATTTATGCCGAGTTTACCAAAATGGATCAATGACACAGTAGAAAATGTCTGGTCCTCAAAATTTAAAGACTGTACGGTTATCCATATAGAAAAAATCACAAATGATCTTCGTCTTATACGTTTTCAAACAGATTTACAGGATGTTTCTTACGAACCTGCCTATGCAATTGGGATAAGAATCAACGGCCGTGATTTCCGGAATTATTCTCCCTTCAACTTCAACCAGGAAGCGGGAACTTTTGATGTTCTATTTCACCTGCATAACTCTTCTGCTGTCGGAAGTAATTTTGTAACCCAACTTGCTGCCGGAGATTCCATAAAACTTTTAATGCCCAGAGGAAAACAATTCTTTGCTCCCAACGCGAAAATTCATTTTTCTGTGGGTGACGAAACTTCACTGGGAAGTTCTCTTTCAATCAAAGAAGCTGTGGAAGAAAATAATTCTTTATTTATATGTCTTCATGAACTGGAAGAGTGCTCTGCTCTTGAAAAACTGAATTTATACGGCTATCATTGTCCAAAAAACAATACCATGAGAATGATTGAAGCGTTGAATGATTTTCTGAGGGAAGAAAAAGAAGCTATCTATAATGATGATGCTGTTTTCTACCTTACCGGAAATGGAGAACGAATGTCTCTGATCAGAAAATTTCTTAAAGCCAGAGGAGTTTCACCCAAATGTATAAAATCACAAGCATATTGGATTGAAGGAAAAAAAGGATTGTGAGAAACGGAAAACAGTTGATGTTTTCACTGTAACAATGAAACTTTATCCGACAATAGAAAATTATTGCCGGATAAAATTATCATTACTACATCCTAAAATTTAAATTATTTCTGTTTTTTCCCTAATTCCTTCACTTTTCTTAACCATTGAACCCGCTGCTCATCTTTAGAATTTCGGATGATTCCGATATAAGTCAGTTTAACAGGTTTTACGCCACAATATTCCAATATGGATTTTTTAAGCTGATTCACGCTGGGCCTGCCAAAAAACAGACGGTAATACCAACCTGGCTGATCCAATGTGGTAATGATGTGAGCTGTTTTACCTTTTAAAAGTTTGTCCCACCACACAGAATTCTCACGGAATTTATAGGCCATTCCCGGTAAGAAAAGGCGGTCTATAAATCCTTTCATTAAGGCTGGAAATCCTCCCCACCAAACAGGATGCACCCAAACCAAATGATCTGCCCATTGGATAATATCCCATGCTTTCATCAGATCCGGTTCAAGCTCCATTCTTTTCTGGTAGCCAAACTGCAGATTAGGATTAAATTTCAACTCTCTTATGACAATTTCCTTTACTTCTGCGCCTGTTTCTACAGCTCCTTTCCTGTAAGCTTCTACCATTCCAAAGTTGAAAGAATCTTTATTGGGATGCCCGTTGATAATTGCTATTTTTTTCATTGTGTGACATTGATATTGATGGTTTCATAGGTATGAAGCTGCGCCATTAATGCTAAAGGTTCATGCAGCTGATGGCTGAAATAAACATTGTTTTCATGCGGATTTCTCAGCAGTTCTTCGGTATGCAGAACAGCAGATAAAGCAGTAAGTTCGGCCTGTCCTTTCATGCTTCGTAAGCTCAGCTTCTTATGACCTTTTTTATCTTTCACCACAATTTCAAACACAGACTGATCTCCGTTTCCGCTAGATCCAAAGATCATTTTTCTTTCTTTTAATGATAAAATATTAAAGATTCTCAGGTATTGAAAAGATCCCAGCAGCCAGGTAATGAATTTCGAGTTATAAGTCATTTTTACACTTACTCCGGGAATTCGTTCTACTTTATTAAGAATATAGAGATCCGGCACGTCAAAGTTATAAGCGTTTCTCTCTCCTATTCCAAAAGAGAATTTAAAAGATTCTGTGTTTAAAAAGTGTCTGATAGAAACAGGCTTATCATTCTTATAATGCACAAAAGGAACGGCTACATTTTCTGCCATAAAATGGGCTGAGCTCTCCCCCGCCAGATCTTTTACAGAATAATACACAAATACCTTTACTTCCTCAATATCATCTGAACTGGAAAGGGTATTGACCAATCCCGGTACGATTCCGCCCATCCATCCTGAACTGAAGACAATTCTGCTGTTCACATCTGCTTTTCCTGCAATATCATAAGCTTTTACCAAAGCCGGAGTAGGCTTGGTAATATCCAGATAATCTATATGATTGGCAATGGCAAAACGAAGTACATAATCTTCTTTATCATTCACAGAAAGAATAATGAGGTTTATTTTTTTTTCCAGAATAACCTTAAAAGTAGAAGGATCTGTGACATCAATTTTCAGGTTCTTATCCGTTTGTCCTCCTTTTCGTCCTCCAATATAAACAGTAAGATGAGGGTTTCTTGATTTCAGAATACGGGAAATAGTTTTTCCAACCAATCCATTTCCTCCAATGATTAAAATATTTTGCTCCATAACTTTTTTTGACAAAAGTATAGCGCTCGGATTGCAATGAACAGGACAAATGTCTAAAAAGAAACCTCCTTTCTGATACGGCTCAAATGCCGTTGTGTAATTCCCAGATAGGAAGATAAATACTGTAATGGAATTTTCTGAATATAATCAGGATGATTCTTTAATAATGTTTCATACCGCTGCGCTGCGCTGTCTCTCTGAAGCTGAAAAAAACGTGTTTCAAGTTCAAGATATTCCTGTTCTGCAATGATCTTTAAAAATTTCGTCCAGTTAATGCTATTCTTTACCAGCTCATCTACTGCTTCTTTTTTAAGAATAATCAGCTCTGCATTGGTAATAGCCTGCATACTTTCTTTACTGGGACATCCTGAAATAAATGATGAATAGGCAGCGATCATATGATTAGGAAACCTAAAGCAATAGGTCATGTCTTTTCCTTCATCTGAAGTATAAAAGGAACGGAAAATACCGGATTTCACCAATCCTACTTCTCTGCAAAGTTCTCCTTCCTGTATAAAATAATCATTTTTATTAACGAGTCTTACCTCGGAAAATTTCAGGAATTCTTCAATTTCATCCTCTGAAAACAGATTAAAGCTTCGAAAATAATCACGTATCATCATTCTTCAAATTAAGTGCATTCTAATGAAACACGAAAATAGATAAAAGATGAATGCAACATGCTTTATAAACGTAAAGTTTTCATTTTTTTTAAGATTTTATTTTAAGTGAGCAAAGATCACTTTCTCAAAAGTCAAATAATTTGGTTTTGTCATTCTGAACACAGACTGAAGGTCTGCGAACGTAGTTCTGAAATGTAGTAAAGAATCTCATACTTCTCGTTATTAATGAGATTCTTCCTTCGTCAGAATGACACTTTTGAGACTTGAGATAGCCTTTTTTTAAGTGAATGTATAGCCATACAAATTTCAATTAACAGCAAAAAAAAATCATCTCAGGACGAGATGATCACCGTTTTGAATTTACTTGAGTTATTTATGAAGATATGAATGATGTTTTGTTGTAACAAAGATAGGTCAACACTGCTTTTTATCCATCAGTAGAATCCCTAGATTTATATCCGTAAAAATACGGTTGTATAAAAAGAAAAGCCCTGCAGGAAATACCGTACAGGACTTTGGTTTATCTAACAATTCTTTTGTTTGATGTTTAAAAATCAAGATATAAAGCAATGATTTCATTTACTTTAAACCCTGACTTTTCTTTATTAAAGAGGACTTACCAATTGCAGGAACCATTCTTTAACTTCTCCTTCCAAATAAGGAGCAAGTTTTTCTTCACATGTTTTATGGTAACCATTCAACCATGCGATTTCACTTTCTGAAAGAATTTCTTTCGTTACTGTATCTTTGAAGAACGGGCAGAATGTCAATGTTTCAAATTCATAGAACGTTCCGTGAATTGTTTTTTCTGCTTCTTTTACTGCAATCAGGTTTTCGTGACGAATTCCGTAATGTCCTTCAAGGTAATATCCAGGTTCGTTTGAACATACCATTCCCGGAAGAAGTTCCTGAGGATTCAGATCCTTTCTGATGTTTTGCGGTCCTTCGTGTACATTCATGAAGCTTCCTACTCCATGTCCTGTTCCGTGGTTGAAATCTTTGCCTTCCATCCATAACGGAAGTCTTGCAATAGCATCAAGGTGTACTCCTTTCGTACCTTTCGGGAATTTTACCATTGATAAACGGATTAATCCCTGTAATACCAATGTTGAATTTCTTTTAAACTCTTCCGAAGGTGTTCCCAAGGCAAAAGTTCTTGTAATATCTGTAGTTCCTTCAAGGTACTGACCTCCTGAATCTACCAGGATGGTTTCCTCATTAGTAACTTCTTTACTTCCTTCTTTTTTGGCAGAATAGTGCATGATGGCACCATTATCTTTATATCCTACGATAGAACCAAAGCTTTCTCCTACAAAGTTTTCCCCTTCTGCACGGAATCCTCTCAGTTTTTGTCCGATAGAATATTCATTCATGGCTTCTTTTCCGGCATTGTGAGTTAACCAATAAAGGAATTTCACCATAGCCACTCCGTCTCTTACCATTACTTTTCTGAAACCTTCAAGCTCAGTTTCGTTTTTCTGTGCTTTCATCAGGTTACCAGGAACCGGAGCTTTAATAAACTGGTTGTCTGTTTTTAATGTTTCAAAAATCTGTTGGTTGCTGTTGGGAGAAACCAGTACTTTTTCATTTTTGAAGGTCTTCAGGTAATTGTAGAATTCTTCGTAAGGCATCATTTTAACAAAGGAATCATCCATTTGCTTTCTTGCTCCTACTTCCATTTTTTCCAATCCTGTGAAGAGTACAGCATCGTTTTTAGTAATCACAATATACCCTAAAAATACAGGGTTGCTTTCTACATCACTTCCTCTCAGATTGGCTGTCCATGCTACATCATCCAGACTTGATATGATATGTACGGTAGCTTCCTGATCTTCCATTTTCTGACGGATAGCAGCAATTTTATCAGAAACAGATTTACCTGCTCTTTCTACCGGATGCACAAAAATTGGGTTGGCAGACGGCGTTCCTCTTTCTTTCCAAACTTCTTTTAAAAGCGGAAAATCTACTAACGTAATATTTTTTGAATTAAATTTCTGAGAAAGCAGTTCCCAGTTGGCATTAGAAGCTGCTAAAGCATTTACAGCCACTTTACCACCTGAAGGGATTTCTGAAATGATCCAGTCAATATAATTAGGAGTTCCTTCCATACCATCTTTGAAAAGATCGATTCCTGAACCATCCAGCTCAATAGCGGCTTGTGTAAAGTATCTTCCGTCTGTCCAAAGTCCGGCTTTGTCTTTGGTAACTACCACAAAACCAGCGGAACCTAGGAAACCTGACAACCAAGCTCTCTCCTGCCATTCTTCAGGTAGATATTCGCTCATATGCGGGTCTGCAGAATATACTATAAATGCATCAACATTATTTTTCTGCATTTCTTCACGAAGTGCAGCAACTTTTTCCTTTGAAGTCATTCTTTTCTTTTTTAAACACCGAAAGTTACGAAAAATTTGAAGTCGGGAGCTGAAATCTAACGGCTATTTTACTTAATAATCTGTTATTTTATCAGGAATTCTTTTTGAGGAAATATGCAATTTGATTTTTTATGTTTTTATATTAAATCATGTTGATTATTTCCCCCTTAAAGTCACAAAAACACTTTTGATATTCTCATTAAAATGTTAAACATATTTGATAAAATAAATCATTTTCACTTAAAAAAAACTACCACATTATCAAAATAATAAATTTTTGGAAAGATTATTGCTGTATTCTACTCCATGAAACAGCAGAACTATAATAACCACAGGAAGTTTTATCCACCTCATCATTTTATTTATCTTCCTTTGCTCATCCTATTGGAGATTTTCGGAATTTATAAAATCTGGGATGACCCTGGAAATCAGTTGATCTGGATTTTATTTTCTATCGTGATTTTTCTGCTTTTTTATCTGGCATTTATGACACGGCAGCATTACGCATTGGGACTTCAAAACCGGATGGTGATTCTTGAATTTAAGCAGCGGTATTTTGAAATTTTCAATAAAAGATCAGATGAAACTGTTGAAAAACTAAGATTTGATCAGATTGCTGCATTGAGATTTACCTATGACGATGAGTTCAAGGAGCTTTTATACAGAGCTCTTCATGAAAACATCTCAGGAGATGAAATTAAAAGGTCTATCAAAAAATGGAGGGCTGACCGACTCAGAATCTAACACCTCAACATAATATATCTTATGAAAAAGTGGAGCTTTTACAGTATCACGATATTAAGTTTGTTGATACTAACAAGTTGTGAAGCAGTAGAAACAATTTTTAAGGCAGGAATGTGGTGGGGAATTCTCTTAGTCTGTGTAATAGTAGGGATTCTTTTACTGATTTTTTCGAGGGGTAAAAACTCTTAACCATGCTTTATGGAGAAGAATACAGATTTGGAGATGATTTCTCACCTTAAGCCTTCCAAAATTGTTAAAATAATGAAGGACCCGGAAGCTTCTGCAAAGGCGGTACATCTTGTATATACCACCGATGCAGAAACCGCCGGAATTACCCGTAAGAAAACAGGAAAAAAATATTCCTATTATAAAGACGGTGAAAAAATAAAGGATAAGGAAGAGATTACAAGAATCAACAGCCTGGTACTTCCTCCCGCCTGGGAAAATGTATGGATCTGCGCCCTTGATAACGGGCATCTTCAGGCAACAGGCTTTGACATTAAAAAAAGAAAACAATACCGCTACCATCCTCTTTGGAGCGCTTTAAGAAATCATACGAAATTTTACAGGATGCTTCAGTTCGGGTATGCATTACCAGACATCCGGCAGCAGGTAGAACAGGATCTTGCTCAGAGAAATTTTGAGAAGCGGAAAATTCTGGCCTTAATTGTAAGTCTTATGCAAAGAACCAATATCCGTATTGGTAATACCATTTATGAAAAGCTGTACGGTTCTTTTGGTTTAACTACCTTAAAAGGCAAGCATGTGAAGGTAAATGGACATAAAATCACATTTTCTTTTAAAGGAAAAAAAGGCATTATGCATAACGTTGACCTTAGAAGTAAAAGACTGGCAAGACTTATTCAGAAATGTAAGGATATTCCGGGAAAAGAACTTTTCCAGTATTTTGATGATGAAGGAAACCACCATTCTGTGGATTCTGGGATGGTGAATGACTATATAAAAGAGATCAGCGGGGAAGATTTTACCGCTAAGGATTTCAGGACATGGTCCGGAACAGTAAGTGCTTTGATTGCATTTAAAGAAATTGGGTATGCAGAAAACAATACTGAGTATAAAAAGAAAGTAAAAGAAGCCCTGGAGATGGTTGCAGAGAATTTAGGAAATACTTCGGCTGTCTGCAAAAAGTATTACGTTCATCCTCTGGTTATCAATCTTTACGAAAACAATACAATTAAAAAATACCTTGATGAGCTGGAAATCATAGAAGAAAATGACGGAAAAGCTGATCTGACGAAAGAGGAAAGGCTTGTTCTGAAAATTTTGGAAAACGAGAGAATGTAGGAATTTGTTGGTCAATAGTGGATTTGCTTCGCAGTGAATTTTTATACTATACTTCATGAATTCTATTGACTATTCACCTGCGCAGCAAAAACTAACCATTGATATTAAAATTATACTCTTTACATCAAACTGAAATTCTGTTGTTATTTAAAAACTGAATTCTGTACTCTTTCGGAGTAATCCCTGCAATTTTTTTGAAGAGCTGAGTAAAATGGGAAGCAGTATGAAAGTTCAGTTCGTAAGCAATCTCAGCAATATCTTTACTGGAGTGAAGCAATGCTTTACTGTAATTGATATCAATCTCATTGATCCATTGTTTTGGGGATTTCTGGGTAACGCCTTTTACACATTTATTCAGGTAGCTTTCAGTGACAGACAGTTTATCGGCATAAAATGCCACTCTTTTTTCTCCCACATGATATTTAAACAAGAGATCCCGAAACTGAAGGGACAATTCCATAGGGCGTGTTGCAGATTTGTGATGGGTATCAGAATCTGTACTCAGCATTTTGATTAAAATAAGATGGAGCATTGTAACCACTACATCATTGATATTGAGATTATTCAACCATAATTCCTGCTCCATAATGGGAAGAAGCTGGGTAATGGTTCCATAGGTCAGGCTGTCCAGATTCAGGAAGGGAGTCATGAAAAAGATACTGCTTTTGTGTTTGGGCAGTTCCTGTTCGGACAGGATATTATTTTCATAGGCAAGGAAGAACCCTTCAATATCATCGGATAATTCTACGGTTGCTGTGATTGTTCCTTGCTTGATAAAGATAACCCCACCTTTTTCAGCATAGTATTCTTTATTTTCAAGGTATTGTCTCATATGACCGTTGGTAACGAAAATAATGAAATTAAACGTTGTACGGTACGGAATCACCGGCATCAGAATGCCTTTAAGGTAATTTTCTATCCGATAGAGCTGTATATCAGCATTATTGGCTAATATCTTGTCCGTAATATTCGGAAGAAAAAGTTTTTTATATTGAAAATTGGATAGAACTTCCATATCCTTGTTATGATTATTTAAAGTTATACAAAATATTTGAAAGCAAAGGAGGCAAGTAAAAGAGTGAAAAAGCTAAAGCGTAAATGGTAAAAACCCCGAAACACGTATCCCGAAAACTTTCCAACTCTTATACTTCCTCACTCATTCATTTAGAATTTATAGTACACTCCTACTCTCACTCCAAAAGGACTTCCTGGTGTGTAGGTAAGATCTGTAATAGGTTCTGCCTCTCCTTTTAGCTGGGTTTCTGTGGCAAACTGGGCTTCATTCCATTGTACGTTGAAAAGGTTGTTGACCTGAATATTGGCACCCCACTTCTGACGGTTATAGGAAAGCATAAGATCGTTTACAAAGTAAGCTTTGGTTCTGATACTGTTATCCTCTACAGCTGGTCTTGCTCCAAGGTAACGATACTGGAGTCCTAAAGAAAAGCCATGCAGGAAATCCCAGTTTACAGATCCTGTACTGGTTACTACCGGAGCCAGCGGAACATAATCCTGTCCTTTTTCTTCTTCTGTAAATCTTGCATGAGAATAGTTGATATCAGCATTCAGATAAAAGTTTTCCAACGGTTGGAAACGAACGCCAAGATCGGCACCAAAACGTCTCGATTTCCCTGAAGGTTCTACCACTGCATCATCTCCTACATAAACAAATTCCTGCTGCAGATCCATATACCATAAGGCCGGAGTAATAATCAAGGATTTGAACGGATGTAATCTTACCCCGAAATCTGCTCCAATAGAATACGGAAGAGTATTTTCGTTTTTATTGGGAACGACTACTCTCAGGTCATTGGAATGGAAGCCCATCCCTGTTTTCAGAAACCACATTACGTTGTCGTTCTGAGCGTAAGAGAAGTTCAATTTTGGGCTTAGCCTTGTTGCTTCTTTTGACTGTCCGGACGGCAGTTGTTCTACATCCAGCAGATTGTGCATATTAAAGATAAAATGATCTACTCTCAACGCAGGATTGATGGTCCATTTTCCTGTTTTCCATACCAGTCCTGAGTAGGCGTGAAGATTGGTTTCTGTTCCTGTCGCATCTGATAATCTGTCAAGCAGCATATCTCTGTGATAGACATGATTAAGCTGTAGGGTATTGATGTCATCATTTCTTAATCCTATTCCTGAAGTCCAGTTTAAAGAGCTGTTTGCCAGGTTGAATGTTTTGGTATATTTTATTTCTGCACCGTAGATATTCCTTCCGTCGGTCTGTTGAATTTCATCTCCGTGGTCTTTATCTTTTAAATTAAAGGTAAAATCAGAATACAGATTGAAATTATATTTTGAATAGAAAGCCATGGCATCAATCTGCTCGGAAGGAGAAATGATGTGCTTAAAGTTCATCTGAAGGTTTGTTCTGGAAGTTTTACCGCCCTCTGTAGGATCAATACTTCCCCATCTGCCAATAATTCCTTCATCTACAGCGCGCTCCGGAATCTGTCCGGAAGCATTCCATGAAGAATTGAATGTTGAGAACTGGATATTGAAATAGTCTTTGTCCGTAAGCCATTGGTTGTATTTCCCGAAAATATTAACTCTGTTAAAATTTTGTTTTACATCAAAAGGCCCGTCTGTATAGTTGTATTCTGCCGCTATATAGGCATTTTTCCTTCCCAGATCATCATGCAGAATATTGAACATTCCCAATACTCTTTTTGAATTGAACGAACCTCCTTCCAGTTTAATCATACTGTTTTTCAACCCATTGTACGTCTGAAAATCTACATATCCTGCCGTATTAAAATCTCCACGATCCATATAATAAGCTCCTTTTCCGAAATCAATATTATTAACGGTTTCAGGAATTACAAAGTGTAAGTCAGAATATCCCTGTCCGTGGGCATGGGATACAATATTCACAGGCATTCCGTCAACATTAACGCTTACATCCGTACCATGATCGGCATCAAATCCTCTTAAAAAAAGCTGTTCAGCCTTTCCGCCTCCGGCATGTTGTGCGATAAATAATCCAGGTACTTTTCTTAATAAATCCTGTGCTGAATTTACCGGAAATTTATTCAGATCCACTTTGGTAATGGCTGATAAAAACGAGCTGTGATTGATGGCCACTTCAGAAATCTGAAACGGCTTATGCTGTAAGAAAATAACTTTATTTTTATCTTCATCGCTGGTTACCACCCATTTTATCTCATCATATCCCTGACGGCTGATTACAAGGGTATCAGGAAGTGACTTTACAGGGATGGCAAACATACCATCTGCCGCTGTATGAGTATGGCTGTTCCCGTGGTCATATTTTACCAAAGCATCTGCAATGGGAAATTTGTCATCTGCATCTTTAATCAGCAACTGTTTTTCTGTTTCCTGCGCCATCATTTTTCCACTGAATGCCATTGCCAGAAATACGGCTGCTATTTTTGTTATTTTCATTTTTTGTTTAGTTAAATTATAAATTAGATAAGTGATGAGAGAGAATAGACAAAGAGATGAGAGACTGGGAACATTCATACGTAAAGCTCCACAACCTTCAAATCCTTCAAACTCTCCAACCCAGAAGCTACGCTTTCGCTTTAAGGAATACTTTCTGAATTAAAAGCGTAATCCACGTTCCGGTTACGAATGGGAAAGTAAATACTCCACCTACAATATCCAGACAATGATTGTCTATTAAAAGATCATCAATGGCAATAGTGATAAGAACAGCAATAAGTACCCATAAACCATCTGTTTTTTTTACTCCTGAGAAAACGATTGCCGAAAGCACAGCATTAAAACCAAATAATCCCATGTGGATTTCTTTAATAGGTTCTCCGTTCAACTGAGATAATCCTGCACCGAGAATAGATGCCGCCAGCCCATATAAAGCGGCTATGGGAGAACTGATAAAAACGGCAAGAAAGAAGATCATTCCTGAAACAACTCCACCTTGAAATATTACTTCACCAAAACCATTGGTACAGGCAAGAAAGTCATCATAGTCTGTAGGCACCACTTCACTGCTCAACATCGCAGATGGTGGAATATGGGTAAAATGATGGAGGGCAAATACCAATATCCATGTGATGATAATGAAAGGAAAAGTAAAGACCGGAATTTTCTTCTGCATAAAGAAATGCTGAATAACAGCCGCCAATGCTCCGCCCAGCACTATTAAAATCCAGATCAACAATGTAGTCTCAAATAAAAAGGACAACGCTACTCCTACAAGTGCTGCACTGAAGCCGTAAAGTCCGGCATTGATCTCAGATTTGGCATAGTTAAGTTTCATTGCTGTGAAAGTTCCGGCTGCCGTTGAAAGTAATACCGCCACCCCGCACTGCCAGCTTCCCATAAAGATTCCTATAAGAAACAGAAGTCCTGTCCATCTGTTTTCCTGGAGCATAATCTGTCCGATTCCTTTCAAAACATGGTCTATAAAAGGTAGTTTTTTGAAAAATTCGTTCATAGTTTTTTTAATTGTATTAATAATTGTGGATATTAAGATAAGAGACGGATAGATGATAGACATGGGAGGCAGAATCAATTTTGCTTCGCAAGTGAATGGTGAATTGTCAATGAAAGGATAACAGCTTTAAACAATTCCACTCTCAAACTCTCTTACCTTCAAACTCTACCATTTACACCCCGAAACTCGTTTACCATCCAAGAAAGACCATTCCGATTCCGCAAACGGTTACTACAACTCCGCTTACCACTCCCATGTATCTTTCCAGTTTTTCGGTATTGAACAGTGTTGAATATCCATAGCGTCCCAGAAGAACCATTCCAAGCATTGTCAAAACGGTAGTTACAGTGAAAGAAGTTACCAGAACAGCAATTTCAGACATTGAGTGTTTTACTCCTGAATAGAATAATAAAGGAATCAAAGGTTCGCTGGGGCCCATTACGAAAATCATGAAAAGTACAAGCGGAGTCACTTTTATTCTTTTTTGAGGCATTATCATTTCACTATGATTATGTTCGTATACATAAACATCATCACCCATCACATCAAAATGCTTATGTGGTTTATTTCTGATTGCCTGAATGAGACCGTATACCAGATAAACACCTCCAAAAATAAGCAGCGCCCATCCTGAGAAATTCCCTCTGATATCCTGAAACCATGAGATTTTATTGAGCTGCCATCCAAGGAAAACCCCGATAAAACCTAAAATCAGAGAACTGAATACGTGTCCGAAACCGCAGACAACCGTTAATATTGCTGTTTTCATACCGCTCCATTTCTTGGATTTTGAAATCACGATAAATGGCAGGTAGTGATCCGGCCCTGAAGCGGTATGTATGAAACTTATTGAAACGGCACTCAAAAGAAGCGCCCAAACTGTACTATCCATTTTTTATTAATTCTGTTATTTCAGATTCTTTATTAAGTTTTGGCTAAAGCCAATGGAAGATTTCTTTTTATTAAGCGGGCTAAAGCCCACTTCTATTGAATATGCTTCTCGCAAATTTTGTAGATGAATCATTATGAGAATTCTTGTCAAGATTTTGAACCTTGATAAGGCTCTCCTTTTACTCCAACGACCATAGAATTTCCTGAATACGCAGGAAGAAGTTGTACATCAGTTCACCTCCATGTCCCAAAGCTCTTACTACAAAACCATTGTCATCCATTGCAGAAACCCCAACTTCCATTTGTTCATGATGCTGCGCGGCTGCTTCAACTATTTCTTCAATCAATCCGTTTTTGTCTACATTTTCTTTCGTACTGTAGAAGATCAGGGTTCCTTGGTGAGTGTACTGTTCCAGGTTTCCGATACTGCTGATCGGGATCATGTCAGGCTGAATGAGAACATTATCTTTCACTACCAGTTTATTGTTGTGGTAGATTTCCATCACATTCTGAAAACGTTTCAGTTTAAAAACTTCTCCATAATGTTTTCTTCCGCAGGTGATGATCTCACTAATGATAATCTGACTGTTGTCCCCGATATGAATATTCGCTTTACTCTTAAAATTGGAATCTTCATGGGGAACTATAGGATGAGGAACGTAAGCAAAAGACGTCTCATCTTCCATAGAAACGTTAAGCTCCTGAAGTGCCTTATCCTTCATGTTGAAAAGCCTCTGATAGGATTGTGACTGCAGCTGAAGGGCAGCCCCTTTTTCAAGGGCAACTTCCAAATGGTAGTGGTCTCCGTCCAGAATTCCCGGAGAGGAGCTCATCACCATCTGATAGAGCTTTTTGTCACTTTTTCGCTGCCCTACAGAAACTACTCTGAAAGGAAGTGAGACATAAAGGTCTTTCACATAGGATTCTCCTCCCTTAAATCCTGCGATAATATTTAAACGACTGTCCATTTATCTTACTAAGTTCGGTTCTTCAACTTCTTCTAAAAGAGCATATTTTTTAATCCAACCTATTACTTTGTCCAATCCTTCATCTGTTTTAAGGTTTGTGAATACGAAAGGATTTCCTTTTCTCATTCTTCTGGCATCATTTTCCATTACTTCAAGGCTGGCACCTACGTAAGGGGCAAGGTCAATTTTATTGATAATCAATAAGTCTGATCTTGTAATACCGGGACCTCCTTTTCTAGGAATTTTTTCTCCTTCTGCTACATCGATGATGAAAATAGTTACGTCTGCAAGGTCCGGGCTGAATGTCGCTGAAAGGTTATCACCTCCACTTTCAATAAGAACCAGTTCGATCTCAGGGAAACGTGCTGCCAATTCATCTACAGCTTCAAGGTTCATACTTGCATCTTCACGGATCGCTGTGTGTGGGCAGCCTCCTGTTTCTACTCCGATAATTCTGTCGTGGGGAAGAAGGCTGTTTTTAGCCATAAACTCAGCATCTTCTTTGGTATAAATATCATTCGTGATTACTCCAAGGTCATATTTCCCGAATAATTTTCTGCTTAAACGTTCCAATAATGCAGTTTTTCCTGAACCTACAGGTCCTGCAACTCCTACTTTTATATATTTTCTGTTTTCCATTTTTTCTAAAATTTTAATTGTTTTTTAGCGCTATAGGCGCTAAGTTTTTTTACCGTGAATATTTTACGATCGCAAAGGCGTTTCACTCAGCAGAGGGCAATTCACCTATTTGCTTTTTCATCTCTTATGACATATAAAGTCTTGAGTATAATCTTTCGTGCTGCATACATCTGATGTCAAAAGCGGTATTACAAAGTCCTACCATATCTCGGTCCAGTTCTATAGTTTCCCAGACTGTTTTTTCCATTACAGAATAAAGCGAAAACAGGATATCCTGGCCGTCCAGCTGCCCAAGAGGAACAAGCTTTACCGCATTGGTAATCATTCCCGCAACTGAGGTATAATAAAATCCTAAAAGAGCTTCGTATAAAGGAATTTTCATCAGGTAAGCATACACTCCAAACACAATACAGTAATGGGAGTTGGCTTCTTTATTCTGCACTGCTTTTTCAAACGCTTCCATAAAAGGGAAATGCTCTCTTCTTTTAAAGATTTTGATTAGCCTGATCCCTAATTTCTGACTGGCCTGTCGGATTTCTTTCGGACATTTTATAGCGTTGCATTCATTATCAAGAAGTAACAATTCCTGCAAATCTCCTTTTTCAGCTGCTTCATAAGCCAGTTTTACAAAAGCCCCATCATTGAATTTAAAGTTGTACTGAAGCATATTCTGTACAAATTCTTTTGCGGTAGCTAAATTATGCACGATCCTTTCCTGCACATAGGTTTCAAGTCCGTTGGAATGGGTATAACCACCGATGGGAAGTGTAGGATCTGCAAGATGAAGCAGTCCTGACAAGAAGTTTATGTTGCTGTTATTCATCTTTCGGGGCGGCCATTTTTAAGATTTTTGTAAAGATTGTTGATCCCAGACTTCCGTGTCCGTGAGGTTCTACGTTAGATTTAAGAAGGTTGAGCAGCTTCACGGATTGTTTCTCCGGTTTGAACCCGCTTGCTTCCAGCCATCTGAACATTGGCATTTCAAAAGGGAGCAATACTTTATCATTCTGAATGAAAAGCGGAATATGTTTGTTTCCGATCTCATAACACACGGTTCCCATCTCCAATAATGATGTGGGTGACATCACGATAGCTTCTGTTTCCAGAACATTTACCGCAATTATTTTTTCTGCATCCTCAAAAAGAATATCTCCTTCACGCAAACGCTGCCCTTCTCTGAGAAATTTGATAGCCACATCAATTCCCTGTCTGGTTTTTTTACGCTGGATTCTTTTGGTAGTTTCAAACCATTCCAGATCAAGATAATCTATGGTTTTCCCTGTAGGATTTTCTGAGAGATTGCCTATGATTTGATTAATTATCATTTTTGGATTTTTTTCTAAAGTCTAAGTTTTTGGAGATTCCTACCCCGAATGTTGAACCACTGATTCCTGCTACATAGTTTTTTGTCCAGCCTTCTTCTTTTGTTTTAGTCTGAAGCATTGAAAGTTCTGCAAATTTGAATTTCAGAGCCCAGCCTCCTCCAAGTAATATCCCAATCAAAGGATAGGCACGAAGACGGAATCCGTTAAAATTCTGCATTGCATCAGCAGCCGTTGACAATTGTTGTCCCCAAACATAATGGGCATCTACCTGACCGATCAATACAAAGTATTTTCCAAGCATCAATGATGGGCTATACCAAATACCAGCCTCGTTTTGTTTATAGACTACATTGTGATCAACTGTATTCTGTGAGTACGCATAATTGACTCCGATAAGATCATTATTATTGATGAAGTATCCCACTCCAAGAGGTGCGCTGGAAACGGTACTGCTGCTAGTGGATGGTGTTGTAATTTTAGAATAGTCTAATGAACCATACACCATAAACTGCCCTTTAGGTCCTTCTTCATCACTTTTAAGCCTGTGTCCGCCCAGAAACTGAGCACTTAAATTCCCCGAAAGCATAGATATTCCGGCTACGGCAAGTGAAACAACTGTTTTATTTAAATATTTCATTTTAAACTTAGTTCTATAATTGTTTTAAAATTCTAAAGACAACTGTGAATAAAGAGAGAATGTTTCTGAAAATGTCATTCTGACGAAGGAAGAATCTCCTTAAATTCCACGAGATTCTTCACTACGTTCGTAGACCTTCAGTCTGTGTTCAGAATGACAACAGCCAAATAATTTTGGTTTCAAATACTCTACTTTAAGTTTATCTTAGAACAAGAAGTACAACTGTGTTAAAGGCAGTTTTTCCGCTGGCTCGCAAGTGATGTATTCACCGTCTACCGTTACTTTATAGTTTTCAGGATTCACTTCAATTAAAGGCGTTTTATCGTTATGAATAAGGTCTTTTTTGGAAATATTTCTGCAGTTTTTTACCGGAAGAATCATTTTCTCCAATTTATAAGAAGCGATAGTTCCGTTGTCGATAGAAACCTGGGAAACGAAGTTGGCGCAAATACCAAACTTGGCTTTTCCGTGAGCGCCGAACATATTTCTGTAAATAATTGGCTGAGGTGTTGGAATAGATGCATTCGGATCTCCCATTTTAGCCGCAATTACAAATCCTCCTTTTACAATCATTTCCGGTTTTACTCCAAATAATGCAGGTTTCCAGATCACTAAATCTGCCAATTTTCCTTCTTCAAGAGATCCTACATATTCTGAAATACCGTGTGCAATTGCCGGATTGATGGTATATTTAGCCACATATCTTTTTGCACGATAGTTGTCGTTTCCACTATCCTGATCTTCAGCTAAATCACCTCTCTGCTCCTTCATTTTGCTTGCCGTCTGCCATGTTCTTGTGATGACTTCTCCCGGTCTTCCCATCGCCTGAGAATCTGAACTCATAATACTGAAAACTCCCATATCATGAAGGATATCTTCTGCCGCAATAGTTTCAGGACGGATACGAGAATCTGCGAACGCCACATCTTCAGGAATATTTTTACTTAAGTGGTGACAAACCATCAGCATATCTAAATGCTCATCGATTGTATTGACCGTGTAAGGACGTGTAGGATTTGTAGAAGCTGGCAATACATTTGGATACATAGCCGCTTTGATGATGTCCGGTGCGTGGCCTCCACCAGCTCCTTCTGTGTGGAAGGTGTGGATTACTCTTCCGTTGATCGCTCTCATTGTATCTTCTAAAAATCCTCCTTCATTCAGAGTATCGGTGTGGATAGCAACCTGAACGTCATATTTATCAGCTACTTTCAATGCTGCATCAATAGTTGCAGGAGTTGCTCCCCAGTCTTCATGGATTTTTACTCCCAAAGCTCCGGCTTCCACCTGTTCTTCAATAGGTTCTTCTGCTGAACAGTTTCCTTTTCCGAAGAAGCCAAGGTTCATAGGGTATTCTTCTGCTGCTTCAAGCATTTTCTGCATGTTGAATTTTCCCGGAGTTACTGTTGTAGCGTTGGTTCCATCGTTTGGACCTGTTCCCCCGCCAATCATAGTAGTAATTCCACTGTATAAAGAGGTTTCGATCTGCTGAGGGCAGATATAGTGGATGTGGGTATCAATCCCTCCGGCTGTTACGATATATCCTTTTCCACCGTGAACTTCAGTTGAAGCCCCAATGATCATATTAGGACTTACCCCATCCATCGTATCAGGATTTCCTGCTTTTCCGATTCCTACGATTTTCCCGTCTTTGATTCCGATATCTCCTTTTACAATTCCCCAGTGGTCAATGATAACTGCTCCTGTGATACAAAGATCGAGAACACCTTCATCTCTTTTAGCGGTAACATTCTGCCCCATCCCGTCACGAACGGTTTTTCCCCCTCCGAAAACGGCTTCGTCTCCGTAATGGGTGAAATCTTTTTCAATTTCAATAATAATTTCAGTGTCTCCCAGTCTGATTTTGTCTCCGGCTGTAGGACCTAATATATTGGCGTACTGTTTTCTGTCTACGTGTAAGCTCATCTTAGTGATTTTTAAAGTTTAACTCTTCAACTTTTGCAAGGCTTGTTTTTTTCTGTTCTTCAGAATCTATCTGTCCGTCCACAAGGTTATTGAAGCCCATTGCTTTTTTGGATCCTCCTATTTCTACGAGTTCCACTTCTTTTTCTTCTCCCGGTTCGAAACGTACTGCAGTACTTGCTACAATATTCAGTCTCTTTCCGAAAGCTTTTTCACGGTCAAAGCTCATGGCTTTATTGACTTCAAAAAAGTGGAAGTGTGAACCTACCTGAATAGGGCGGTCTCCTGTATTTGTTACTTTTATTTTCACAGTTTCTCTGCCTTCATTGCAGATAATTGTGCCTTCTTTTACAAAAATTTCTCCTGGTATCATAATCTGTCGTATTAGCGGATTGGGTTGTGTACGGTTACCAACTTAGTCCCATCTGGGAAAGTGGCTTCAATCTGAACATCATGGATCATTTCTGAAACGCCGGGCATCACATCTTCTTTGGTGAGAAGGTTTGCTCCTTCGTGCATCAGTTCAGCTACTTTTTTTCCATCTCTTGCTCCTTCAAGTAAAAAGTGGCTGATCAGTGCTATTGATTCAGGATAGTTTAATTTAAGGCCTCTTGCCTTTCTTTTTAGAGCGAGTTCGCCTGCCAGAAATAGCATAAGCTTCTCCGTTTCTCTCGGTGTTAAGTGCATAGTATTTTTATTTTAAAATTGGACAAACAATATCCCGTTCACCTCTCTGTAAAGGCAAATAGAAATGTTCAAAAGTGTAAAATGAAAATGATTCTTACGGATCTGTATTGACATGAATACAAACCATGACGGATCATAAAAAATTTTGAAAAGGGATTAGCAGCCCGCAATCTGCAGGCAATGATACAGAATGTATCTTGGTGCTGTAATATAAGTACGGTTTTGAACGGCCGCAACCCGTGTATTGTGAGAATACCCTGCAAAAAAATAGTGTAACCACTGCTGCGCAAGTATTGAGTAATCAAATTTTACTTTCTCCCAGTCATTAGAATCCTGTGCATCCTGCACATCTGAAAAACTATATATTTCAGGCTGGGTCTGCTGGTCAGATTTCTGCTGAAGGAGATGAATTTTTGAAAGAATATCAGAATAGGGTTGAGTTTTCCCTTTCTGTGCAAAAAGACCTGCACACAACGCTGAGAAAAATATCAGAAAAGAGAAAAATATGACTCTTTTTTTCATACCCTGTTAATAATGATGTAAAATTATAACAATCTTAAAACCCCGGCTATCAAAAAAATTATTTAAAATGTTCAAAATCGCAACAAATACAATTTTATATAAATTTAACATTTCAGTATAAATCCCTTATTCATAAGACTTAAGCATTGTGTATGAACTATGACAAATATTTTATTGTCCCAATTCCTATAATTATGATTATCTGCCTCATCTTTTCCTTCTATTTAAAAGATCGAATAAATACATCTCTCATTCTCAATACAACATGTTAAAAAACCTTTATTCATTAACGATTACTTAATAATAAGCTTTATTTCATAAAAACAGACGGTATTTTTTTCTTTCCTTATAATTATCGTAAATTTGTATACACATCTTATTTAATTTAATAAAATAATAAAACGTAATATGTCAAAAGCAATTTCGCAAGTACCATTAGCGGTAAATGAGTCGGTAAATTCTTATGAACCGGGATCTCCAGAAGTTAAGAGCCTTATCGACACTTATAAAAAAATGTGGGCAGAAAAGGTAGAAGTTCCAATGATCATCAACGGAAAGGAAGTGAAAACTGATACAAAAGTACAACTTCAGTCTCCACAGGATCATGCTCATGACTTCGGTTTCTACTACCAAGGTGGTATGCAGCATGTGGATGACGCTATCAACGCGGCATTGGCAGCTAAAAACGATTGGAATGAACTAGGCTGGGAACAGCGTGCAGCAATTTTCTTAAAGGCAGCTGATCTTTTGGCTGGTCCTTACAGAGACGTAATCAATGCTGCTACAATGATCGGACAGTCTAAGAATGTACACCAGGCTGAAATTGATGCAGCTTGTGAGTTCATCGACTTCTTAAGATTCAACGTAGAATTCATGACAGAAATGTATTCGGAACAGCCAGTTTCTGACAACGGAATCTGGAACCGTGTTGAGTACAGACCATTAGAAGGATTCTGTTTTGCAGTGACTCCGTTCAACTTTACAGCAATTTCCGGAAACCTTCCTACTTGTATGGCAATGTTAGGAAACGTAGTGGTTTGGAAGCCGTCTGACAAGCAGGTATATTCTGCAAAAGTAATCATGGATGTATTGATTGAAGCGGGTCTTCCTGCAGGGGTTATCAACATGATCTTTACAGATGGAAAAGAAACGGCTGAAAAAGTATTGGCACACCGTGATTTTGCTGGTCTTCACTTCACAGGGTCTACAAAAGTATTCCAGGGAATGTGGAAAATGATTGGTGACAATATCCATAACTACAGAACTTATCCAAGAATTGTTGGAGAGACAGGTGGTAAAGATTTTGTGATTGCTCACCCATCGGCTAACATAGAAGCTGTAGCTACTGCATTGGTAAGAGGTGCTTTCGAATACCAGGGACAGAAATGTTCTGCTGCTTCAAGAGCTTATGTACCTCAATCTCTTTGGGCTGATGTGAAAAAAGTAATGGAAGCTCAGATGAGCACAATCAAAGTAGGTTCTCCGGAAGATACTTCTAACTTCGTAAACGCAGTAATCGACAAAAATTCTTTCGAGAAGTGTAAAGGATATATCGACAGAGCTAATGCTTCAGGTGAAGCTACTGTAGCAATCGGAGGAAAAGTGGATGATTCTAAAGGATGGTTTGTACACCCAACAGTAATTGAAACTACAAATCCTCAATACGAAAGTATGGTAGAAGAGATTTTCGGCCCAATCTTATCTGTATTTGTTTATGAAGATCAGGACTGGAAAGAGACCCTAAAACTGGTTGATTCTTCTTCTCCTTATTCATTGACAGGTTCTGTATTCTCTCAAGACCGTTACGCAATTGCTGAAGCTTACAAAGCGTTGGAAAATGCATCAGGAAACTTCTATATCAATGACAAACCAACAGGTGCCGTAGTAGGACAACAGCCTTTCGGTGGTGGTAGAGCTTCAGGAACTAATGATAAAGCAGGTTCTAAAATGAATCTTCTAAGATGGACGTCTGTAAGAAGCGTAAAAGAAACTTTCGTTTCTCCAAAAAACTACAAATATCCATACCTAGGATAATGAATAAATAATGAATAATAGGCAATGAGTAATTATTGTCTGTTCTTTAAATACAGCCTCGGAATTTCGGTTTCGGGGCTTTTTTGTGGTGAGAGGCAGGCTTGGGATACGAGTTTTCGGGATGCGAGTTGCGAGAGTTCAAAGTTTAAAGTTACTGGTATCTGGAAATACACTTTTATTCCTCCGATACTCAATACTCAATGTCCTAATACTCTCTAACTCCTAACTCCTCCAACTCCTAATCCCTACAACCTATTACCTATTATCTGCCACCTACCTAACATCTTTTAACAAACTTTACCTATATTTTACGAGTTTCCCTACCCTCTTAGGAATAATTGTTGATTTTTAATACGTATACACCCCAAAATAAGATAGTATGAAAAAGTTATTGCTAACAGCCGTTGGAATAGGAATATTTGCAGTGAGCTGTGGAACCAAAGAATCGACAATGTCATCGAGCAACCGTGATTCAGCAAAAGTAGATAATGCACAAAAAAGTGCATCGCCTACAACCACTGATACCATGACTACAAAAATGACCAATCCTGACAGTATCAAGATTAAAAAGGATTCTGCGGTAATGTCTCCCGTCAAATAGTATTGATATACGTTCAATTTAAAATGGAAAATCTGCAGATGAAAGTTCTGCAGATTTTTTTATTGAATAACCGGAAATGTTGGAATAATAATAATAATAATAATAATAATAATAATAATAATGAAGTTTTGACTTGAAAGGACTGTTATTTTAGGTTTTGGCTAAAGCCAATGGCTATAAGATTTATGGTTAGCTGGGTTAAAACCCAGCCCTATTGAATTTTAATGACAACATCTTTTATCTTTTATCTTTTATCTTTTATCTTTTATACAAAACCCGACAGTACAAAGGTTAAATAAAATCACAAATCCACAGACTTCTGTGGATTTGCACTTAAAAAAACTTGACTGAAAAAAAACCGGGCAATCAACCCCGATTATGAGATATGGTTTATATTCTGAACAGAATATTTCCTTTGAAGATAAAAATGGGAATCGTGGATGTCTCAATAATGAAATATACACTTGTTCTATATATTAATTTTCATGGCTTAGTTTTCAGCTGGGGATGATGATCTTACGATGTATCTTAATTTCAGAAAAAGAGATATTTCTCCAAAAATTGAAAGAGATAAGCTGTAGTATAATGGTGTTCATGTCCCTCGAACTGGCGCAAAGATAGGATAGCAAAGGGTTTCTGTAAAATAATAGGTTGTTCATTTTCGCGAAAATGGCAAGATAGAATTTAAAAACCTATCTCTTTTTAATCATTTTACGGAAAATGAACATTTTTATCCGATTGATTTTCAGCATCAAGATATTTGATATAGGCTGATGGAGAATAGTCTGTGACCGCTTTGAAAACTGCAGCAAATTTACTGTGTGAAGAGAAGCCGCATTCATCAGCAAGAATGCTTATTTTATACTGTCGGTACTTTTCATCGTTGATCAGTTTATCCACGATGTATTTGATTCTTAAACGATTGACATATGATTTAAAGTCAGCACTCTTATGCTGATTGATTACATAAGACAGATATTTTGTATTGGTATTCAATTCACCTGCAAGGAAAGACAGAGACATTCCTTTATTGTTATAGAGATTACCTTTCTCAAAATCTTCAAGGAGTTCAAGCAGCTTTGATTCTGTTTCGGAAGTCATGAGAGAATCATTTCGTCTTCGGTCTGTTTCAGAATCTTTTTCATCAATTTCCTCCACAGATATATTGCAAAACTCAGAATCATCGGATTGTTTTAAAGGATGATTACTTCTGCTGCTGATCATTTTCAACTGAGTTCTTATGATATTTCTGAACTTTGAACGCTGTTTCTTCTGCTTTGTTCTGAAGAAAACAAGTAAACCAATCAACAAAGTAAATAAGACAATAATAGTCGCATTTTTCACCAGATTCATCTGTCCACTCTTTTTACTGGTCTTCCCTTTTGTAATCTCTGCTCCTTTCATTGTGAAGCTTTGATTACGGGCTTCAATGCTGTCATAGGCACGCACATATTTTACAGCATATAAAGAGGCTTTAAAATTATCTCCGGTACCTTCATAATAATCATTTATATTAGAGTATACAGCTTTTTTCAGCTTAAGACTTCGGGAGGTGTCTGCAATTTTTTCAGCTTTTTTAAGATACAGTTCAGCATCTTTCCAGTTTTTCTGCTTCAGACGGATTCCGCCCAGACCATTATAAACCAATCCCAGTGTACAGCTTCCCACTTTGAGCAAACCTTCAGCTTTTCTATAATAATTTTCTGAAACAGGATAGTCATTAAGTTTGAAATAAACATCACCCAATAACTGATAGGAAGCTGCTGCCGTCCTGTTTTCGTTACGACTGTCTATTCTTTCAAAATATTTCAGGGATGATTCTATAAATCGGATCGCATTTGAATAATTACCAAGCTCCATTTCATAGAAAGCCATTTCCTGGTTTAAGAGTCCTGCCGCCTCATTACTTTTTTGGAAATCGGTAATCCTGCCGGAAGCTTCCAGTCCTTTTATAATGTATTTTTTAGACCTTTCGTATAACCCTACCTGTCTATATTGCCTGGCAAGTAATCTGGTAACAACAGCCATCTGTTCCGGGTCATTAATCTGATTGATCACCGAGTGGGCGTTTTCACTATAACAGATTGCTTTTTTAAGTTCACCGGCATGATGATAAAGTTCTGAAGAGAGAATAAGACATTGTATTTTCTCAGAAGGCTTCTGTGCCAGCATATAAAGAGAGTCTGCAGTTTTGATCGCTTTTGGCAAATCCTTATGTGCAGTGACAGAAGAAGTTCTTTCACAGATAAGATCAAAGCTGTTTTTTTTCTGAGCGAATATAGGGACTGCTGTTGTCAGCAAAAACAAAAATTTCAGGAGATTCTTAGACATACAGAAACAAATTATTATTTTTTATTTTATAATAATTCATCATTATTTTCACTGGGTGTCTTTTTGTTTTTTACAAAACTAGTGATATTTTATTTTTTATTAAAACATTATATTGAAATTTAATCATTTAACTCAAAATAATGATTTACATTAATTTTAATAATTAGACCAAAACAATAAATGATTATCCTTCATATGAACCGATGTCTGTTTTAAAACTAAGGTTCCTTTATAATTATTTTCAATATGGACGGCTCATGTGTCATCATATTTATTACATTTGCAGGGAAATAAAAAGTTTTTATGAAAAAAATAGCAGTACTTTCCTCAATATTCATAGGAGTTCTTGCATGGGCACAGGGAATCAAATTTGAAGACAGCAATTTTGCCTCTATCCTTGCCAAAGCAAAAAAAGAAAAAAAACTGGTCTTTATAGACGCCTACGCTTCATGGTGCGGACCTTGTAAACTAATGGTAAAAAATATTTTCCCACTTCAATCTGTGGGTGACTACTATAATTCTCACTTTATCAATGCTAAAATTGATATGGAAAAGGGTGAAGGAATTGAGCTGGCCAAAAAATATAACGTAAAAGCATTCCCTACCTATCTGTTTATTGACGGAAATGGTGAAGCGGTACACAGAACGTTAGGATATGTTGAAGAAAAAGACTTTATCCAGTTTGCCAAAGATGCTGAAGATCCGAACAAAAGACTGACTTCTCTGAAGCAACAGTTTGAGAAAGGAGAAAAAGATCCTGAGTTTTTAAAGAATCTTGCAGGGCTTACGATGTATAATGATGCTGAGTTTGCTGGTAAAGTACTTAACCGTTATTTCCAGCAGAAACCTAATTTAGATCAGGAAGATGTTCAAATGCTTCTTTCAGGGGTTCAAACTACAGATAGTCCGCTGTACAAGATTTTCCAGGATAAAAAAGCAGATATTGTTAAATTCTTCCCGGAAGATAAGTATGAAAAGTTTAACAAAAATATCAAACTGAATACCGTTTCCAAAAAAGCATATAATGCTGAGACCAAAAAATGGGACGATAACTATTTCATGTCTGAAACTCAGAAATTTCTTAGCAAAGAGGAAGCAGACAAGATCTTAAAAAGAATGAAAGCTAACAGAGCTTTGAAGAATAAAGATATTCCTGAGTATGAAAAACTTATTCTTGACCTTTACAAAGACTATTCTGCAGCAGGTTCTGAAGAGTTGAATTCTCTTGCATGGAACTTCTTTGAAAATGTAAGCAACAAGACTTCTCTGGAAAAAGCAATTGGCTGGGCACAGGAATCTGTAAAGAAAGACCAGAATTTTGCAAACACTGATACTTTAGCTAATCTTTACAATAAGATTGGTGATAAGAAAAATGCAAAAACCTGGGCTGAAAAGTCTATTGAACTGGCAAAAAGTACAGGACAGGATTCTACTGACACCGAAAAATTATTGAAAAGCCTTTAATTAGGTATACATAAAATAAAAACCGCTGAACTGAAGTTCAGCGGTTTTTTTTATGTTGTTTGGTGAGTGGGTCTTGCAAACCACCCGTCAAAAATTCTTTGAATTTTCACCACCCCTCCGAAAGAGGGGAATTTTCACGTCTTCAGTTGTGATATAAGTGAAAATAATGCTTCCCTTCTGTTTTAATAAGATGCAATAAGCAATTATTGTCTTCTCTTAGTATTCAAACAAAACGCTTCCCCAAGTAAATCCGCTTCCAAAAGCCGAAAGAAGTATCAGATCTCCTCTTTTGATTTTCCCTTGTTCAATTGCTTCACTTAAAGCAATAGGAATAGAAGCTGCGGTTGTATTTCCGTATTTCTGAATATTATTGAAGACTTTTTCGTTCGGCAATCCGAATTTCCCCTGTACAAACTGAGCAATTCTAAGGTTTGCCTGGTGCGGAATGAACATATCAAGATCTTCAACTGTTTTTCCTGCTTTATTCAATGCTTCCATCATCGTTTCAGGAAATCTTGTTACTGCATGTTTGAACACGAAGTTACCGTTCATGATAGGATATACTTCTTTGTTGGTTACATTTTCAGGCTCTTTTCTCATTCTGTCACTCCATCCGAATTTTGAACCCGGAAACTGAGTACAAAGTTCGTCTGCATATTTCCCTTCAGAGTGCATATTTACTGCTAAAATATCTCCTGAATTTTCATCTTCCGAAGCTGAAAGTACAACTGCCCCTGCTCCATCTCCAAAAATAACAGAAACCCCTCTTCCCTCATCAGAAAAATCTAATCCGAAAGAATGAACTTCTGCTCCTACAACAAGAATATTTTTATAAGTACCAGATTTGATAAATGCATTTGCAACACTCATAGAATATACAAATCCCGAACACTGATTTCTTACGTCCAATGCTCCAATAGTATCGCATCCCAGCATATCCTGAAGCAATACCCCGCTTCCAGGAAAATAGTAATCCGGTGAAAGGGTGGCAAAAACAATAAAATCAATATCTTTTGAGGTAAGACCTGCATTTTGAATGGCTTTTTCTGAGGCTTTAAACCCTAAATAAGCTGTAGTTTCCTGAGCATCATTCCTGTTTTTTCTATGTCTTCGTTCCTTGATACCCGTTCTTTCCGTAATCCATTCATCATTGGTAGTCATTAGTTTGGCTAAATCATCATTTGTAACAACGTTATCTGGAACATAAAATCCCACACCTTTTATTGTACTTTTAATCATATAGTTTTTTAATTTTGGCAAAGATAAAACTTATTTAACACATAGTTTTTCAAAATATTAGTATTTTTACTTTATGCCAATTGATACGATATACAGAACCTCCCAGTGCGAATGGGTAGACGTAGAGGCTCCTACTGCAGAAGACCTGAAATTCCTTCATGAAAGATATGAAATCAACAATCTGCTACTGGAAGATACCATGGATGCCAATCACCTTCCCAAATATGAAGAAGATGGAAATGTAAAATTCTTTCTCCTTCGTGAAAGTACAGAACTGGAAAGGAAAAATCTGAATACCATCAGTGATATCAGTACAAAGATCGGGATTTTCCTGGTAGAGAATACCATTATCACTATCCACAGGATGAAAACCAGAAGTATCACTGAAACTAAGAAGAAAGTTTCCCTGATTCAGGAAGACCTCAATCCTCAGCAGATAACACTGATGATTGCTATATTGATCATGAAAAGTTTTGATGATGAATCTTTAAGTCTGTTCGAGACTATGGACAATATAGAGAATGAGATTTTCCTTAAAAACACCAATCATACAAGCCAGATCCGCCGTCTTTATAAATTGAAACGAAAATCAGGACTAAATTCACGGGTATTGGTAATTTCTACGGATGCTATTAATAAATTTAAATTATTGAATTTACAGGACTCCGAAATTGTCGATTTGAAGGATAAACATACAGATGTAGTGGCGGATTTTGATCATTTGAATATTCAGATTACCAACCTTATTTCTATGTTCCTGGCACTTTCGGATCAAAAGGCCAACCAGGTGATGAAAGTTTTGGCGATCTATTCTATTTACTTCTTACCCATCACCTTTATTGCAGGGGTTTATGGGATGAATTTCGATAACATGCCTGAACTTCATCATAAATATGGATATTTTATAACGCTGGGAGTCATGGCTACCATTATGATCAGCACTTTTATTTATGTGAGAAGAAAACAGTGGTAATTAATTTTTATATCAACGCAAAGACGCAAAGAATATGCAATAGTATAATATTTTAAGGCGCAAAGATTTTATCTTCGATAAAATATAAATTGGTTGATTACTTTTTGTCTTTAACCAAAACACCACCAAAACAGAATATCATGACCGCTGAAAACCTCAACAAAATTCTGGAAGATTCTTCTCTTTCGCAGGCCTCCAAAGAAAAACTGGCTGCCCTGCATGAGACTCTATCTGCCAAAGAATTCTCTGATCTTATGGATTCATCTGGAAATCAGTATATAGAGTTTGTACAGGAAGGTGGTGGTGTCTGGGGGAGTGCATTGGTTGGTTATCTTTACGGCCTGGAAATCTTCGGAATCCGTTTTCTGAAAGTGGCCGGAACGAGTGCCGGAGCCATTAATACCATGCTTATTGCGGCCTGTAAAACCAAAGAAGAACCCAAAAGTGAGCTTATCAAAGATATCCTTTTCAGCTGGGATTTTTCTGATTTTATGGATGGAAAAACCTATGTGAAAACAACGCTCCATGCGATGCTTAACAATAAGGATTTTTTTAAGATCAATGCCATTATTGCTGCGATCCTTTTCATAATCCTGATCAGTATTCCTTTTTTGGCTTCTTCAACCACAATACTGAATGCCAAACTGATGTTTTTGATTCCTCTGATTCCGGCTGTCATCCTTTTTTTCTGCATTCAAAAGCTGTACAATAATTTCAGAAAGGAAAACAGTGGTCTCAATCCCGGAAATGTTTTTCAGAATACCATGCAAAATGCCCTGGATCAATTTGGAATAAAAACAGTGACCCATCTCAACGAAAAATTTATTCAGAAAGAACAGGATCTAAATCTCAACTACCGATATGGAAACGGCCAGGAGTATTATACAATGACTCTTCAAAGTATCGAAAAGATTAAAATAAAAAATAAGGAACATATTGATCAGACCCGATATAGAATTTTCTATGAAAGTGCCCTCAATAATGATTATTATAAGAATAACCCGTTTTACCTTCTCAAATCTGAATATGTTGTCATTACCACCGACATCAATGCAAAAATTAAGGTGGAACTTCCTACGATGGCCAATCTTTACTGGTCCGAAGAGGAACTGAAACATGTTAGCCCGGCTGAGTTTGTAAGAGCATCTATGGCTGTTCCTTTTTTCTTTGAACCTTTTCAGAAACAAATCAATAAGAACGACAGTTCCGTAAAGTATGCCTGGAGATATTGGATGAATACCCAACCTGAAGATATCAACCCAGCCGGAGTTTTCATTGATGGAGGCAGTATTTCCAACTTCCCAATCGATCTGTTTCATGCTGATGAAGTTTTTTATCCGAGAATGCCCCTTTTCGGAGTTCAGCTGACGAGTGATTCTGCTATTCTTTCGGAAAGAGGAAAAACCAGTGCAGAAATACTTAAAACACCTTTCAGCTATGCCGGAAATATCATCAGTACATTAAAAGGTTTTAATGACAAAACCTTCCTTACCAAACATACTTTTTACCGTTTATACAGCATACAGAGTGTCAACTGCGGTACCAGCAGCTGGCTGAATTTCTTTATGAAAAGAGACGAAAAGGAAGAGCTTTTCAACAGAGGTTTCCAGGCTGCCCTTGATTTCCTTAATGGATTCGACTGGGAAAAGTACAAATATGAAAGAATGATGCTCACCATGAAAGAGAAGAAAATACTGAAAGAAGAGGATACGCCTACGGTGGGATAAGGATTTTTAAGTATTTTAGCTTTTTAAATTTCCATGAAAAAGATACATTTTTTTATACTTGGGATCGCCATGATTCTCATTTTCCTTTCTATTCCGGTTATTCATGTTCTTAAAACAAAATGGAACGAATCTGATGTTAAAAATGAAATCCCCACAGGATATACCAATGATGCCAGCCAGTTGAATTTAACAAAGATTGATACGCTGATCAAAGTCCCAACGTCTAAAAATAAAATTGAAAACCAGCTTCGTCAGATCCTGAAATATGCTAAAGAAAAACAGTTAAAAATCTCTATTGCTGGAGCTCAGCACAGTATGGGCGGACATACCATCTACCCTGACGGCATCCTGCTGAATATGCTCCCTTATAAACATATGGAACTGGATGAAAAAACCAACATTCTTACCATCGGTTCCGGTGCTCTTTGGGAAGACGCTATCAAATACCTGGACAAACATGGGAAGTCTATCGCCGTAATGCAGGCTTTTAGTTCTTTTTCAGTAGGTGGATCTATGAGTGTAAACGGTCACGGATGGCAGAAAAACCTTCCCCCTATTTCTTCCAGTGTTGTTTCCTTCACATTGATGGATCAAAGTGGTAAAATTCTTAATTGCAGCAGGGAAGAAAACCCGGAGCTTTTCAAGCTGGTAATCGGGGGTTATGGACTTTTCGGGATTATTCTTGATGTGAAATTAAAAGTGGTTGATAATCTTGCTCTTCAGTATCAATATGTACGCTTAAGTTCTGATCATTATACCGATTATTACAAAAAATTTATTTCTGAAAATCCGAATGTTAATCTTGTTTTCGGAAGACTGAGAATTTCTGATAAACATTTCCTTGAGGAAGCTACCATCAATTATTTTGAAAAGGCAGATGAAAAGCCTTTACCACTCCCCCTTCAAAATGCTAAAAATGCTGAGACAAAGCGTCTTGTTTTCCGTAGTACCGTAAACAGTGAGTACGGAAAAAGGCTGCGATGGGATCTGGAAACGGGAATGAATAAAATGACTAAAGATGCTGTTTATTCCAGAAATGAACTCCTCAACGATCATGTTTCACTCATTGAAAATAAAGACCCTAATTCTACAGATTTACTGCAGGAGTATTTTATTCCGGATAGAAATTTTAATCAGTTTATTAAAGATATAAAACCTGTTTTGAGAAATTCTGGGTTGGATCTCCTGAATATCACCATCCGCGCAGTGAATGAGGATGAAGACAGCTATATGAATTACGCCAGAGAACATGTGTTCGGATTTGTATTACTTTTTAACCAGAAGAAAACAGATAAACAGGAAGATGCCATGAAAGTTCTCACCAACAAACTGGTAGATATTACCCTGAAAAACGAGGGTACTTTTTACCTTCCTTACCGTCTTCATATTGACAGAGAGAAAATGAGAAAGATATATCCGCAGGCAGAATCTTTTTTTGAGCTGAAAAGAAAATATGATCCTTCTGAGATCTTTGATAATAAATTTTACCAACATTACAAATAAAACACCCGTATGAAATACATCTGCCAATGCTGTGGGGAAGAAAAGGAAGACTGGCCTGCACTCGCCTACAACGAACCCTATTTCTATTCGTGTTTATCCGAAGAAGAATTAAAAAATGCTGAACTCAGTTCAGATTTATGTGTCGTGGAAGCTTCTGATTATACTCACAGATTTATCCGTACTGTTCTTATTCAAGAAGTCACAGATGATTGCAGAGATCTGGATTATGGAATCTGGGTTTCATTGAGTGAAAAAAGCTTTAATGAGTATGTTGAAAATTACGACAATAAAGAATTTGAAGCTGAATATTTCGGATGGCTTTCTACGTATCTTCCAGATTATGAGTTTGAGGAAAGCGTTCCTACAACTGTGGTGGTAAATAATTCTATCGGCCGACCGTTTGTTTTTCCTCATGAAAGCTATGATCATCCGTTTGTAGATGATTTTTATAATGGAATTACAAAAGAAGAAGCAGAGAATAGAATCAACAGGGTCTTAAATGGAGAATAGATGAAATCAGTTTATAAATACATCATTTTCTCTGGATTATCAATGGTTGTCCTATCCATTATAATGTTTTTTACATCTGTTGGATTATTTACAGCAAGAGGAGATTATCCTGAAATCATTATCAAACTAAGTGTGATTTCTTTTGTCCTATGGCTTCCTTTTTTAATCATGGGAATATTTTTAACCATAGTAGGAATAGTTGGTAGATTGAAAAAAAATCAATAAAAATATATACACTGAATATGAAAAAATTTGTGTCAGAAAAATTTCATATTATTCTTTTGGTACTCACTTTAGGATTTATTATATTCTGGTTAATTAGTGCTAATTTGGGAATTAATGACCTGCTCAAAAGCCCAAAATACACCATTGGAGAAGCTATATCAGACTGGCATCACAAAAATAATAATGGCGTAGGAATAGATTACAAATATGATGTTAATGGTATTACCTATTCTAAAACAGCTAATGTCTCTTATCAGAAAGGAGATAAATTCCTGATTATTTTTGATTCTATAAAGCCTGATAATTCAGCCATACTTGACATCTACTCTATTGAGAACTACCTTATAGATTTAAAAGTTCCTTCAAAAGGCTGGAAATATCAGGATGTTCCCTTTAATATTGATAGTAATACTATAAAGAAATATGTGCAGGACTGGAATCCAGAGCCCTTCGAATATATTCAGAAATAAAGTTGAACTCATGTAATTCAAGAGTCCAACTTTACTTTTTACTCTATTATAAATTATCAAGAAACTCCAGATACATGGGAACACTTCTGTTGATCCATTCATCGGAAGAATCTCTTTCAATTCCGTAATAAACGAAAGGTTCTTTATAGTCTGCTTTTATATAATCAAAGGTCAGTTCATAAGGTCTGAAAAGTTCCTTCATGGTGTATTTATATTCTCCGGATGTGCTGTACCCTTCTTCATCAATTCCTGCCGTAACAGCCAATGACATTTTCTTTCCAGCCAGTTTGAAACCGCTATTGCTTCCATATGCCCAGCCATACAAAACAACCTCATCCAGCCATTGTTTCAAAAGCGGCGGACTGCTGAACCAATAAAAAGGAAACTGAAATACGATCTTGTCGTAAGATTCCATCAATTTTTGCTCCTGGGTAGCATTAATTTTTCCATCGGGATAAGCTTCGTACAATTGATGAACTGTATATTTTTCAGGATATTTTTTCAATTCGTCAATCCATTTTTTATTAATGACTGATTTTTCAATATCCGGGTGTGTTACAATTACTAAGGTCTTCATTATGTTTAAATTTCTGTTACAAAATTACAATACGTAACTTACATTTCGTACATTAGCTACCTATTGTATGGTACTATAAAAAATGTAAGTAATGACTAAAATAAAGGAAACTTCAACGAATTTTGCCAATAAGAAAGCACTTGCAGATGAATGTCCGGAAATCTATGCTTCCAACATTATCGGAGGACAATGGGCACTGGCTATCTGCTGTTATCTGGTCAACGGAAAAATGAGGTTTGGGGAATTAAGAAAACGTCTTCAGAATATTACTGAAAGAATGCTTACACTTCAACTTCGCAGACTGGAAGAGGACAAGATCATCACCCGAACAGTATTTGCCGAAGTTCCTCCACGGGTAGAATATGAACTTACGGAAATCGGGTATAAACTGAAACCCATTATCCTGGAGTTTGAAAAATGGGGAAATGAGCATAAAGAATTGATGGAAAAAGAATAGAAGCGCATTTTTGATTAAAAATTTTTCGAAGTATTATTTTTTACGTAAATTTATTTCATACCAAATCTTTAAATAATACCTATGAAAAGTCTTATTTGTTTACTCTCTCTTACAGCATTCACTTTTTTAGGAAATCTCCTGAGTGCACAGAAAATTTCTGACGGACAGACCATCGATATTAATGGTATGGCTGTTACTTTTAATATACTCAATAAAGAAAGCGTAGAATCTGGCGGAAAATCCTACGACCGTTATAAAGTTTCTGCCTCAATAAAGAATACCTCAGACAAAACCTACAATATCAGATTATCTGCTTTTCCTCAAATTGTAAGCAATATTGGCCTTGTAGAATTAGACTGCATCAATGCAACAGGAGCCAGACTGACCTCTAAAAAAATAGAGTTAAAAATGAAGGCTCAAATGATCAATGTTACTTATTCTGCCTATGATAAATCCGGAAAATTTGTTAGCAGTACAATCCCTGTAACCGGCAGCTATTACTTTGATCCGGGAGATACCATCAGCGATAATGCTATTTTCATTGTTCCGCAGGGTGAAAAACCGGATGTTTCCGTGAGAAGCTTGAAGTAATAATACGGTTTATCAGCATCAGGAAATGATGAGAAAAGCTTCAAAAAAACTAAAGAATTAAGATTCCTACGGAATGACAGAGTGTGTAAATAATGTCAAACACTTCTATTTATCATTCCGTAGGAATCTCAGTTTGTTATTTATTCAAATTTTCTTTCCATAAAGGCTTTTGAGCCAATACTTTTGAGTGAATCGGGCAGGTTTCATGATGCGCTCCTTTCAGATATCCGGTACTCATGAGAAATTCGTTCACAATTTCTCCGCCTGTGAATTTAAATGTTTTTTTGAATAACTTCATCCATTCTTGTAATGTTTTAGGATGATGATGTTCCAGCCACTTTTCAAATGAGCCAAATTCCTTCTGCAGCTCAATGATGGTTTTAGCATTTTCTATCGCAGCATTCACTTTGAGTTTATTCCTGATAATTCCAGGGTCACCAAGTAATCTTTCACGGTCTTCTTCTGTATAAACCGCTATTTTTTGGATATCAAAATGATCATAAGCTTTTCTGAAGCTGTCTTCCTTTTTCAGAACGGTTTCCCAGCTTAATCCTGCCTGGTTGATCTCCAGAATCAATCTTCCAAACAGCTCATTATCATCATGAATAGGAAACCCATAATAGTTGTCATGGTAATTTTTGTGCAGTTCTTTTCTGCTTTCGGGCTGCATGCCTTCTATTGCTAAACAATAACTCATTTACTATATTTTATATTTTTTGTAAAACATTCTGGAATGTAAAGATAAATCAGGATTGTGACAACTGTCCGTCAGCAGTGATTTTAATTTTTAAATTTAATCATAATTCCATTCGTTTTATCTTCTGCTCAGAGAATATTCAGTAGTTTAGAGGGCTCAAAACAACCGTCATGAAATCACTGTTTTTTATTATTTTCATCATATGTTCAATGTTTTTTAAATCACAGAATTTATATTCTAAAGCCTATGGAAATCCGAAAAATTCTCCTGTAATTTTCATTCATGGTGGTCCAAGCGGAAATTCAACTTTATTTGAAGGAACTACAGCTCAAAAACTGGCTGATAAAGGATTTTATGTAATTGTTTACGACAGACGCGGTGAAGGGCGTTCAAAAGATAAAAATGCCAGTATGACTTTTAAAGAAAGCTTTGAGGATTTAAAAGGAATTTACACCACTTATCATATCAAAAAAGCAAATATTATTGCCCATAGTTTTGGTGGAATCATTGGAACTTTATTCACTTCCCAGTTTCCTGAGAAAGTAAATACTCTTACTCTTGCCGGAGCTTTATTTACCCAGCAGGAAACCTATAATCATATTTTACAACAGGCAAAAGAACATTTTAAAACCGATCCTGCCCAACTCAAAGAGATTTCAGAAATAGAAAATCTTGATAAAAATTCTGCAGCCTATAGAAAAAGATGTTATGAAATGGCCAGTAAACTAAGCTTCTTCGATATGCCCAATCCTACTCCCGAAAGTGAAATGCTGAGAAACGAATACAAAGCGGGTGAATTTTATAAAAACAATATAAGAAATCCTGATTCACCTCTTAAATTCTATAAAAATGAACCGCTGAACAATCTGGATACTACTTCTGCTTTAAAAGACATCAGAAAAAAAGGAATTCCCATTTTTGCCGTGTATGGTAAGAACGACGGAATATTTTCAGAAAAGCAGCTGAATAATCTTAAAAATATCGTCGGAAAGAAAAATTTCAAACTTATTGACAACTGTTCTCATTACTTATTTGTAGACCAGCAGGACGATTTTCTACAATTTAGTAAGCTTACATTGAAATAAAGTGTAGTTTTGTAACCATGCCTCATTCAGGACTCCATATGAAAACCTATAAAGCTGTCATTACGATGCTTGTATTGGTGTTTTCATTATCGCCGTGTTCTGTAAAAAGAAATGTTCTTGATATTTTTGACATTCAGTACATCAGCGGGCTGAATAAGGTAAAGATCACTTCTTCTTTTTCTTCCAGCTGTGAAACGGCATCGGCTTCTACAGGAGTTTCGGTATCAAAAGCTAAAATTCAAGGGCAATACAAAGATTCTTTTTCCAGCTTTTATTCCACTGCAGGAAACACTGCTGAAAAGAAGATTTTTTTCAATAAATACTCAGGGCATTCTACAGGAAACAGCCCACCGAAATATATTCTATTTAAAAGACTGAAGCTTAATCTTGTTTAAAATTTTTTAAGCCTAATTAAAAAATCAGTTTTTTATAATACAATATTAATTTCAATGAAACATACCTTAAACAGCCAGTCTTCGGACCTGGCCGGATTATATACTTTATCCCTCCGCATGGTAATCGGATGGACTTATTTTTCAGCTTTCTGGCGCAGACTTATCCTCGAAAATAAACTTATTCCCGATGAACAGGGATATATTGGGGAAAAATTCAATCATTTTTTACCGAATGCACTCGGAATAAAACCTATCATAGAATACCTGGTTACTCATCCTGATGCCTTACAGCGATCCATGATGATTTTTACTATTATTGAAGCCATTGTGGGATTGCTCATTATTCTTGGGTTATTCACCCGGCTCATGAGTATCGGCATCTTTAGTCTTGCCCTAGGGATACTATTGGGTTCTGGCTGGCTGGGAACAACTTGTCTTGATGAATGGCAGATAGGAGTCTTGGGAGTCGCTGGCGGATTTGTTCTGTTTCTTACAGGAAGCGGTCCTTATTCACTGGATTACTATTTCATGAAAAATAACAAAAGTTTCACGCAAAAAAAATGGTTCCAATGGTTGGGTTCAGGAAGTTTCCCTGTCTCACAACCAAAAATTTTCGTATTAGCAGGCTCGCTTATCATATTTGGTTTGACTCTTTTTACCAATCAGTATTTTCATGGAGGGGTATGGGGAACTCTGCATAATAAATCGGTAAAACCGAAACTGGAAATTTCAAATATTTCTCATAACAATTCGGATTTAAAATTTGAAGTGTACAGAACGGAAGGGGCTGATGTTTATGGTTCATTCCTTATAGGCATCCATATTCTGGACAAAAACGGAAATATTTTAAAAGCACTGGATCATCAACAACTTTCCAGATTGTCTAAAGAAAATATCCAGAATCATTATGTTACCAAAGTAAAACCAGGAAAGCACAGCTTGGTGATTCCCTTGGGAGCAAAGGCTGATATAACTTTGGATATTGACGATATTCTTCAGAAAAGTGAAATTCATGCACTGAAACTCATAGATATCAGTGGAATTGAATGGATTGAGAGTATTAAATAGATTAAAATTCAAGGTCCCGGATTCGGGGTGCAGGCTTTATGTTTTGGCTAAAGCCAATCCTTAATTTATAATGGTAAAAGCGGACTAAAGTCCGCTTTTACTAATATTTGAGTTCAAAATTCATTACAATAAGATCAATAGAATCAGCGAAATAGCTTATAAGAATCTTATTTTTCTGAAACCATAATATGATAGCAGCATGAACTGTCCGGATCAAGTTTGAGTACTTTCATTTCCAGTAAAACATCCAGCCCCATAGTATCGCAAACTCCTTGTAAAAAAGGTTTTATGACCGGCCATTTCAACAGACCGGCGATCTGCAGGCTCTGCGTGATTTTATGGTAACGGTCTACTCCTTTGATCAGCAGTTCACATTGGTGGTCATTTAATTCTTTGAATTCAAAATTATATTCGGGGCTGGATGTAAAAATTGCTCCTATCAGTATTTTGGCTACAGCCGGAATACCAGGCTGTAGATTAGGTTTTGTTTCAAGGTTTTTCAGTGTCATTCTTGATCCGAGATCATACATAAAAGTACTGGAAAGCTGGTCAATAGCGTCTGGTCCGTAAAGTCTGCCAATCTGTTTGAGCATGCCTCCATAAAAAGCTCCTGTAATATCTGACAAGCGCTGGGTAAGTTCTGTAAAGGTTCCGGGAAAGAAATCTGAAATAATCTGAGCCTGATTCATTTCAGGAAGATAGAGATCCTGTTTTCTGAAATCTGATAATGCCAGATAGGTTTCCGGCAAGTGTATTTGATTCATATTTAATATTTTGTAAGTATGTTGAGATCATGGTTTAGTTAAATTAATGAGACGAAAGGCAGTATTAAAAAAAACTTTCAGAAATAAGAACATTGTCTTTACTAGATATAAAAACAAAGTAAGAGACAGCGCTCAGTGAGTAATAGTAAAAACTGATATTCAGATAAAGTTCGGTACTCTAGTAGGGAATTCCCTTTTTGAAAAGGGTTTTAAGGGATGAGGGAATTTATTCATATTTTTTCATTTGTTCGCGTAAAGCTAGAAAAAATAATTAAACTCTCCAACAAGTGATATTATTTTTTGTTTAACAAAATTAAAACTGGAAGTGATTGTATTTTATTATTCTACGGCAGAAATAACAAAAAAAAACCTTCGAAAATATCGAAGGTTTTTAATTAAAATTTAGTGCATGGCTTCACTCAAATCTATTTTTTCTTTGCTCTTTCTTTCTTTTACGAGTAAGATAAACGGAATACATATAAGGAATACGATTCCGAGATAAAGAAATACGTCCATATAAGAGAGTACAGTGGCCTGTTTGGTTACTGATAAATCAAGCATTTTATAAGCGGCATTCATTGCGGCATCCGGAGTCATTCCTTTTGCTACAAAATTTGCTTTAAGAGCAGCTAGTCTCTGCTGAACTTCAAAGCTATTTTCGTCCAGGTGAGAAATCAGATTATTTCTGTATTTCTGACCGGCATTAGCAATAAAGGTTGTAATCGCTGCAATCCCGAAAGATCCACCAAGCTGTCTCATCATTCCGGTAAAGGCTGCTCCCTGACCAATTTCTTGCCCTTTCAATGTACTTAATGACAAAGAGGTAATTGGAATAAACAATAGTCCTAACCCTGCTCCTCTTACAATCAGCATCCAGAAGAATGCATCTTTACTGGTATCCGGGGTCAGAATTTTATATCCCCAGAAACTATAGACAAAGAAGATAAACAATCCTAATGAAACCAGAATCTGCTGTTTTGCTCCTTTTGCCAGTAATCTACCAATAATAGGCATCATGAAAGCTGTCGTTAAAGCTGCCGGAATCATCAAAGCTCCCGACTGAAGAGCCGTCCATCCTAAAATACTCTGGGTATACAGAGGAACAATAAACGTGGAACCATAAAGCCCAAATCCAAGCACGAATGACATCATAGTCCCGATTCTTAGATTACTATTTTTAAGTACCCTGAGCTCAACGATTGGGTATTTAAAGGTAAGTTCCCGCCAGAGGAATAATATAAATCCTAAGACACCCGCTACTGTAAATGCTACAATCATTCCACTGGCAAACCAGTCTTCTTCATGACCTCTCTCAAGAATGAACTGTAATGAGCCTACCGTCACTGCTAATAAAGCAATACCCAGCCAGTCAACATCCGAAACTTTACGTTTTTCTGCATATTTCGGACTTTTTACAAACTGCAGCGTCATTAAAGTGGCAGCAATTCCAATCGGAATATTAATATAGAAAATATATGGCCAGCTGAAGTTATCAACGATATACCCCCCAAGAGGCGGACCTAATGTAGGGCCGATAATTACTCCCAGACCATAAATAGCCTGAGCCATACTTCTTTTTTCAATCGGATAAGATTCCGTAATGATCGTTTGTGAAGTTACCAATAAGGCTCCCCCACCGATTCCCTGCATCAATCTGAAGAACACGAGTTCCCAGATATTGGTCGCATTTCCACATAAAAATGAAAATATGGTAAATATAATGATGGATGCCGCAAAGTAATTTCTACGCCCAAACTGCTGGGAAAGCCAGCTCGTCATTGGTACTATAATTACGTTACCAATGGCATAAGCCGTAATTACCCATCCCACTTCTGAAAGTGTAGATCCAAGATTCCCCTTCATTTCATTCAAGGCAACATTGACAATCGTGGAGTCTACAATTTCAAGAAGGGCACAAAGTATAGCCGTAATCGTAATGATTACTCTCCGCGCTCCATATTCTACTAATGAATCTTGCATAAGTTTTTATGATGTAAAAAATCAATGGCAAATTTTGCTTCGCAAGTGAATCGTAAATTGTAAAGCAGTCTATTTTAAACTGACTACCAGGCTAATTCACTATTGACAACGAAGTTCATCGACTTTCAACAATTTTAAATGTTATTTCAAAGCAACTTCTGCTTTCACGTTCATTCCTGTTCTTAATCTTTTTGAAATATTTTTGTCAAGATTTACAAAATCGATTTTTATAGGAAGTCTCTGAACTACTTTTACGAAGTTACCACTCGCATTATCCGGAGGAAGAATAGAGAAAGTAGCTCCTGTAGCCGGAGAGAATGAGCTTACCACTCCTTCAAACTCCTGATCAGGGAAAGCATCAATCTCGATTTTCACTTTCTGTCCTTCTACCATTTTATCTACCTGCGTTTCCTTAAAGTTGGCCACCACCCATTTCTGGTCGTTTTTTACCAAAGCAAACAATTGTGATCCTGCCTGCAGATACTGACCTGCCTGTGTAGACACTTTCCCTACATGGCCGTCTTCAGGCGCAAGGATTACGGTATAAGATAAGTTTAATTTTGCATTTTCTACATCCACTTCTCTTTGTTTAGCAACAGATCCGGCAACACTTATTTGTTGTGAACTTGCAGCCGTCTGAGAAGAAGCAATATGGGTTTGCTGAGCAATTTGATTTCTCTGATCAACTAAAACCTGTAACTGTCTGTCTGCAGATTGTTTTGCCGCTAAAGCCTGCTCATATTGCTGTTCTGTAATAGAATGGTCTTTTACAAGATTGGCATATCTCTTCAAATCCTGAGAAGTTTTCCAAACATTTACTTTTGCTGCTTCTATCTGAGCATTAGCAGTTACTACTGCTGCCTCCGAAGAACCGATATTTTTTGAAGTAGCCGTTGTGGTAGCTTCTGCATTTGAAATATTACTTCTAGCTGTAGATAATGCTGCCTGAGCCTGTTCAAGGGCCATTTTCTGATCTCTGTTATCCAAAATCACCAACGTATCTCCTTTCTTTACAAACTGGTTGTCTTTTACTTTTACCTGTGCAACATATCCTGAGATTTTAGAAATCACAGGTGACATATTAGAAGTGATCTGAGCATCGTCAGTTTCTTCATGATACTGTCCGTAAGTGAAGGCTTTGTAACCATAGATTCCTCCTCCGATTACTACTGCTGCTAAAATGATAGGAAAAACTAAACTTTTTTTCTTTTTAGGTTCAAGTACCTCTGTATTATTATTTTCCATTTTGGTTTCGATCTGATTATTTAATTGTTAAAGTTCCTGTTGTCTGTAATAGTTTTCTGTATGCCAGTGCAGCATCTGCCTTAGCATTGATCACCCCAACGTTGGCAGCAATCTGAGCCGCGTCTGCATCCAGTAATTCTGTCATTGTTGCAAGACCGTTATCGTATTTGTTTTTTGTAATTCTGTAATTTTCATTAGCCTGCTCAGCAGATTTTTCGAAAACAACAATTCTCTTTTTTGAATAGTCTGTATTCTGATATTCTCTGTTGACATCAAGTTTAATGTTGTCATTCAATAATTCATCCGTAGCTGCAAGCTGTTTTTCTCTCGCCTGCGACTGTCTTAATGAAGAATTTTCTTTCCATAAGTTGGATAAGTTATAAGAAACTCCAATTCCTACATTGATTGCATTGTAAACGGTAAGAAACTTAGGAATATCTGCGGCTACATAACCTCCGGTAAATGCAATAGAAGGAAGATTTTCTGCTTTTGCAGCTTTTGAACCTAATTCTGCAGCTTTTCTCTGTTGTACTAAAGCCTGTAGATCTTTACGGTTTTCTCTGGCTTCAGTCACATAAAAATCAACCGGCTTCACGTCTGAACCTTCTTCAATATAGTTCTGATCAATTTCTAGTTCTGTAGTTTCAGGGATACCTAATAACAGATCCATATTGATATTGGCGATATTGTAGTTGTTTTTCGCTTCCAACAGCTGAAGTTCGATATTCGAAGTCTGAAGATTTGCTTTTAATCTATCGTTTCTTGCGATCAAACCATTATTTTCCATTTTAAGGAATGTTTCATCTCTTTTTTGAGAAGCAGCAAGATTTTCTTCAAAAACTTTGATAGACTGATTGGCTTTAAATAAGTTGTTATAAGCCTGCGCAACATTATAAGCAATTGCAATTTTATCGTTCTCAGTGCTTAATTTAGATGCTTCCACTAAATATTTAGCCGACTGAATACCATATTTGATTCTTCCCCCGCTGTAGATGGGTACGCTAAGATTAGCGGATCCGTAAAGCACCTGATGTACTTCCGGACCGCCTGCTCCGCCTGAAAGACCTGGAAGTTTGATATCAACATTTGGTTTTATCGGAAGATACATATAGCTACCTGATACTTTCAATTCTGGTAACTGCCTGTTTTTAGCTTCCAAAAGATCAGCTGTAGCCTCTTCGATCTTGGCTGCATCGATCTTGAGATTCTTGCTGTTCTGGATTCCCAGCTGTACGGCTTCGTCAAGAGAAAGTGTTTTTTTCTCCTGAGCATTTGCATTTGCTATTCCTACGAATAGTGATAATGCAATCACTGAGTTATTTATTCTCTTCATAACCTAAAAGGTCTTTTAGTAAATATTTTATATGTTTATTAAGTTCTGTATAGTATTTTTCATCAAAAGTTTCCTCATCTTCTGTTTCATTCAGGAACTCTTTATACATTTCTTTAGCATTGAATGCATAAAATAAGGTTCCGCTTACGGTGGAATGAAGGAGATAAATAGGTGGATTTTTGGTGAAAATTCCATTTTTAAGACCGCTTTCCAATATTTGTGAATACATAGAAAGGAATCCCATTTTGGTTTGCTTCAAAAATTCTACAATCTGAGGATTCTTGGTATATACCTGCTCTCTCTGCATAATCCTGTAAAAGCATTTTTGAGTTCTTATCTTGTTAGAAAACTGATCAATTACTTTTTCAATCTTCTGCCATTCATTCATATCAGTTCTTTCTAAAATATCTTTTGAAAAAAACTGACCTTCAGTCATCCTGTATTCCACTAATTTCTCATAAAGTTTTTCCTTAGAGCCAAAATAATATGAGATCATAGAGATATTTACATTAGCCTCCTTTGCTATTTCCCGGGTGGAAGTCCCTTCGAATCCCTTTTCTGCAAAAAGCTTCTCGGCAGCGAATAATATATTTTCTTCTTTTGAAATCATGCTAGTGTTCATTTTTCAAGGCGCAAATTTACACAAGTTTTCATTCAAATCAAACGATTGATTGATTTTTTAATATAGATTTAATGTATTAGAAACAAAAGACGATTTCTATAATATGATATAAGAACGATAGGAAATCGTCTGTATAAGGAAATAACCCGTAATTATTTTGATATTTATTTAAAAATCCGAAAATGAATCAAAAAAATTGAATCATTTGTTATTTCAAAAATGGTGAATCATGAAAAAATATAAACAATAAACTCCGGTAGATGCCGGAGTTTATTTTATGTGCTTTTGTGAATATATCTTGATAGTTTTATCCCCAGATCGGTCCATACAATTTTAGGATTTCCGTTTCGGGTCAAATGCAGATCGGCTGTATTGATTTCTTCTAAAATATTTTCAATATTGGCACCACTGATAAATTTTGAAAACCCTGTCCAGTTGAATCCATTCACATTGATCTTTTTATATACCAAATTTTCGGACTGATAATTCTGAAGCAATGCTAATCTGAAGATTTCAGAACAGTAGTTCAGGAAGTTTTTCTGCTTTTCTCTGTTCCACCCTGCAATTTCCCTTGCCCAAACAATAATACTTCTCAGGTACTCTGGTTTCTTTTTTACCATAAAAGCATCTCTCACCCACTGTACAAAGAGCTTTTCAAATTCATTGGTTTTATCTCCAGAATTCAGCAGTTTTATAGCATCATTAAGATTCCCCTGTGCTTCATGAACAATTTCTCTCACTTTTTCTTCGGAAACAGAAAAGTTCTTTTTCAGATGGTTTTCAATATCTTCATCATGTATTCTCGGGATTTCTACAATCTGCGTTCTGGAAAGGATGGTAGGAAGAATATCATTGGAGCTTTCTGCGGTAAGGAGAATGACCGTTTTTGCAGGGGGTTCTTCTAAAAATTTCAAAAATTTGTTTGAAGCCGCGATATTCATTTTATCAGCTCTCCAGACAATGAGGATTTTGGTTCCTCCTTCAAAACTTTTCAAAGAAAACTTCTGATTCTGGTCATCAATCTCATCTGCTGAAATAAACAGCTGTTTGTTTTCTGATTCTAAAAAAGCAGTCCAGTCATCATAACTTGCATAAGGAGAAGCCATGATCATTTCTCTGAATTCATCAAATTTATTCTTGCTTAAAGAATTTTTATTGTCAGTAAAAACAGGAAAGCTGAAATGCAAATCCAGATGATTGAGGTGTTCTACTTTCGCTGCAGCATGTTCATTTTCACGATTGAGAATCTCTTTTGCATAAGCCAAAACCATAGGTAGTGTTCCGTATCCCTCTTTTCCTACAAAAAGTTGGGCATGGCTCACTCTGTTTTCGGCAATGCTTTCTCTAAGAAGTTTTTTCAGATTCGTCTGTCCGGCGATGTTCTCCCAATTCATGTTTCAAAGATAAAAAATCTTATTTCAATTTATAAAATTAAGTCTGCTTAAAATGTATAAAACTACAGATTACAAATTTCAAAAACGCATCATGCTGTTCTCTTATAGGAAATATCAATAATAAGATTAGAATAAAACTTAAAATTAAATTTTACACAATTTAATTTTAAGCAATAAATTTGCTGAGTAATTTTTTTTGTAAATTCATTACCATTTCACATCATTTTCAAATAATAAAAAATCATATACCAATGGATACAAACCTGGAACAAAAAATTAAAGGAATATTTCAACAGCAGAAAACCTTTTTCAGAACCAATCAGACTAAAGATATTGAATTCAGAAAAACACAGTTAAGAAAATTCCGTGAAGTTTTTTTACAACATACGGATGATCTTTGTGAAGCCTTATCTATTGATCTGGGGAAAAGTAGAAAGGAAGCAGAATACGTGGAAATTCAAATTGTCATCAGTGAACTGGATTATTTTCTGGAGAATATTGATGAGTGGGCAAAACCTACTCCTGTCCCATCAAAGCCGCATCCATCCGGAGCAGAAGTAGTGAGCAAAGTAATGTATGAACCTTATGGTGTCACTTATATTATTGGTCCCTTCAACTACCCTGTTCAGCTTACATTCAGCCCGCTTATTGGTGCTTTGGTTGCCGGAAATACAGCGATTCTAAAACCTTCTGAAAATACACCTCATGTTGCCAAAGTTCTTGAAGATATTGTAAAAGAGTCTTTTGATGAATCTTATGTAGCAGTCATTCAGGGAGCCATTGAAGAGAATACTTTATTATTAAGTCTTCCTTTTGATTATATTTTCTTTACAGGAAGTCCGAATGTTGGAAAAATTGTGATGAAAGCGGCTGCAGAGCAATTAATTCCACTGGCTTTGGAGCTTGGAGGTAAGTCACCCACTATTGTTCATAAAGATGCAGATTTGGATAAAGCAGTAGCAAGGATATCTTACGGAAAATGGATTAACTGCGGGCAAACATGCGTTGCTCCAGACTATATTTATATCCACGAATCTATAAAGGACGCCTTTATTGAGAAGTTTAAAGCTCATTTAAATACTACTTATGAAGGAAAGTCACTAGGAAAAATCGGGAAAATTGTAAGTCAAAATCAAATCAAACATCTGGCAGGTTATTTGGATGCAGCTCCTGAAAAAGTAATTTATGGAGGCGGCTATGATCTGGAAACCCGCCATTTTGAAGCTACTTTAATGGATAATATCACCTGGGATGATCAGGTGATGCAGCAGGAAATCTTCGGTCCTATCCTCCCTATTATGACCTATAATGACATTAATGAGGCCTTGGAAGAGATCAATAACCGCCCGAAACCACTGGCATTGTATGTTTTCACAGAAAATCAGGAATTTGCAGATTATGTTTTACATCATACTACAAGCGGAGATGCTGAAATCAACAGTACAATTATCCATGTAGGTTCACATTATTTGCCTTTTGGAGGTGTGGGAACTTCAGGAATGGGTAAATATCATGGTAAATTCAGCTTTGAAAGCTTTAGCCACAGCCGTTCGGTATTACAGGTAAAATAATATCTTAGCATAAACAAAGGCTGTTCAATATAGGACAGCCTTTTTTATATAACAGAATTGATATTTTAACTGATGAAAATTTGCATTTTTCTTTTAAAGAAAGCCCCTTAACAAACTTTAACCACATATAATTTTTACAATTCATTAATATTTAAGATATTTGCGCATTGTTTTAAAAATAAAGAATGAAAAAAATCTTTGTAGTATCATTCATATCAGTTGGATATTTTCTGAATGCACAGAGTCTAAGCAACTCACCTTATGCAACGTATGGAATTGGAGATGTGAAATATGATAATACGATCGAGACTACTTCTATGGGAGGTATATCAACTGCTTTTATAAGTGATTTCACCAGTAGTTTCAATTTTGCCAACCCGGCAAACAACGCCAATTTCGAACTTACGAGTATCAGATTGGAAGCTACCAATGAAAACAATTATTTCAAATCGAACTATAACGATATGAAATCTACAAAGCATTCTACGTATCTTTCTAATATTTCGTTGGCATTTCCGCTATCTCCAAAAGTAAAAATGGGGATCTCTTATCAGCCATACAGTTCTAAAAGTTACGATATCGTAAATGAACAATTGGCTGCAGACGGAACTCCTATGTACAAAAATAACTTTAAAGGAAGTGGAACGTTGAACGCTGCACAGGTTGCTGTTTCTTATAAAATTAATCAGGAACTTTCTGTAGGGGCAAGAGCAAACCTTTATTTTGGAGACCTTAATGACCTTAATGAATTCCGTGCTTATAACACTGCTACAGGCAGTTATGCCGGTGAATATGTTAATGGCTATCAAACTAAAAACAGAGTCAGAAACTTTAACTTTACACTGGGTACAAGTTACCAGACTTTAAATACCCGTACTGATAAGAAATTCACCTTAGGAGCTACTGCTACTTTTGGTAATACCAGCAACATGACGACTGAGTACGTCAACAGTACTTACAGATATTCTGATGTTCAGGAAACCAATAAGGTGTATGAAACAATCATAGACCAGCAGGAAACAAAATCTAAAAACCTTCTTCCATTCCAGGCATCCGTAGGGGTTGGATATGGAAGTGAAAACCATTGGTTCCTATCAGGACAGGTGGATTATAAAAAAGGAGAAGACATCGCTTATTTTGGTAAGACTTTCGACTTCCAGGATACTTACAGAGTTTCTGCTGGTGGATGGTATCTTCCTAACTACAATAACTTCAGAAACTATTTCTCAAGAGTAATCTACAGATATGGAGCTTTCTATGAAAGAGGAAATCTGAAACTGGAAGGGACAAGCATCAACAAATTCGGTATTTCTGCCGGAGTAATGCTTCCATTCAAAACAAGTAGTATCACAAGAATGAGTGGTCTTGAAATAGGACTGGAAGTAGGTAAAAGAGGAACTCTTAAAAATAACCTGATCAACCAGAACTTCGTCAACCTGAAAATAGGCTTTAACTTTGCTGATAAATGGTTCAGAAAGACTCTTTATAACTAGAATGAATTTTTCAAAAAAAATATCATATAAAAATATAGCATGCCTTTTTAGTTGTGCTATATTTTTTATATTGACATCCTGTGAAGAGGATCTTACCAAAAGAAACGGCAGCAAAAGCAAAAATTTTCCTTCGCAGATCATCAACAACGCAAATATTATACAGCGTGATTCCGGGTTCATCATGATGAAGGCTAAAGCGCCTATTATAGAAAAATATGAGCTTATTGACAGTCCTTATACTGTAGCTAGAAAAGGAATTGATATTGAGTTTTTTGACAAGAAGAAGCCAAAAACTCCCGGTACCATTAAAGCAAAATATGCTAAGTTCTATGACTATAAAAAGTTTTACGAAGCCAAAGGTGATGTAAGGATAAAAACCAATGAAGGGCAGAGATTTGCAATGCAGAGTATTTATTGGGATCAAAAAAAGAACAGAATCTATACTAAAGATACGGTATATGTTACCATGGAAGACGGCTCTACACTGGTAGGTGCCAATGGAATGACTGCAAAAGATGACTTTTCAGAATATACTTTTTATAACAACTCAGGAGATTTCAGTTCAAAAAGAATTTCTGAGAATAAAAAATAAATCCAAAAACAATGAAAGCTCTGGCTATTGGACTCATGTCTGGGACAAGTCTGGACGGTTTGGATATCTGTCTTGCTGAATTTGAAAAACAAGACCAATGGACCTTTCAGATCCTGAAAGCTGAGACAATTCCCTATTCTGAGGATTGGGAAAACAAACTTAGAAACTCTATCCACCTTTCTGCTCAAGACTTACTGGAACTGCACTCAGATTATGGTTTTTATCTCGGTCAGCAAGTAAAAGAATTTATTCATAAACATCAGCTTGAAAACATTAGCCTGATAGCATCTCACGGCCATACAGTTTTCCATCAACCTAAGCGAAAATTCACCCTTCAGATAGGTGATGGCAGAGCGATCAAACTTGAAACCGGATTACCCGTTATCTATGATTTCAGAAGCCAGGATGTCCTGATGAAAGGAAATGGAGCACCGCTGGTTCCCATAGGTGATGAATTGCTCTTTTCAAAGTACAGCGCCTGTTTAAATCTTGGTGGATTTTCCAATATTTCTTTACTCTCAGACGGAAAAAGAATCGCTTTCGATATAGCTCCGGTTAATATTGTATTGAATCATCTGGCACAACACATCAATAAAAGTTTTGATGAAAACGGAGAGCTTGCTCAAAAGGGAAAAATAAATGAAACTTTACTGAACGAACTTAATGCTTTAGATTTCTATCAGCATTCACACCCAAAATCTTTGGGAATAGAATGGTGTCATGAGCATATATTTCCGGCTCTTAAGAATATTGAAGTCTTAGATGCGCTGGCGACTTTTACAGAACACACCGCTCAGCAGATTGCCAATGTTATCAATAAAAACAATATAAAGGACATCCTCATCACTGGAGGAGGTGCTTACAATTCGTTTTTAATTGAAAAAATAAGATCAAAAACACATGCTGAAGTGATCATTCCTAAAAAAGAAATCATCGATTATAAGGAAGCCCTGATCTTCGCTTTTATGGGAGTTTTAAAAATAAATAATGAAATAAATGTCCTTTCTTCTGCTACAGGAAGCTCCTATGACCACTGTTCAGGAGTCATAGCATAATAAGAAACATCACATCAAAATAAAAAAACCTTCATTTTGAAGGTTTTTTTATTATTTATAGGCTTCGATTTTATCGGTAAGCGTATTGATAAAGTTCTGTAATGGTTTTTCTACCATCATTTTGATGAATGGGTTGAATTTCCCTTCAAATAACATCTGAACTTCAGTCTGATTATCACTGATTGGGTTTAAAGTTGCCGTTAAAGTGAAGTCCAAACTTGAACTTGCAGATCTTAAAACAGCTTTTTGGTCATCTACTTCATCTATTTTTAACGCGATTTCTGGCATTCCCTGTAATCCAAATTTAAATCCGTTATCTCTTGTTTCAAATTTTTGAAGACCATCCGGCATAAAATCTTTGTAATTTTCTGGCGATTTCAGCAACTCGGTAAGTTCTTTAGATGATTTATTGACAATAATCTTTCGTCCTTCTAAATTCATTTTTTATTTTTGTATTTAAATTCTTAACTATTACAAATGTATAAAGTTTTTGTCAACGAAAAAAAATTATTGATATCTAAGCATCCTGAAGAGCTTGAAAAAAAGCTTGGGTATGAAAATTATACAACTTTAGAGATCGCTTTGGATCTTCTGGAGAATACTTCTGTGCAGGAACTTAATGTATATGGAGAGAATTTGGATGAAATCTGGCAGGAATTCCAAAAGCTTTTCAGAATTATAGAAGCTGCAGGAGGTCTTGTGAATAATCCTGAAGGTAAAATTCTTTTTATTAAACGACTTGGTAAATGGGATCTTCCAAAGGGAAAGATGGAAAAAGGTGAATCCAGAGAAGAGTCTGCCGTAAGGGAAATAGAAGAGGAAACCGGACTGAGTGATGTTGAACTTGTAAGCTTCATCAATACCACCTACCATATCTATATTGAAAGAAATGGAGAGAAAATCCTAAAATGTACCCACTGGTTTGAAATGAACTTTGACGGAGAGGATACTTCCAAGCCACAAATAGAAGAAGGCATTACCGAGGTTGCCTGGAAAACGACCTCAGAAATTGAGCAGGAAGTTTTCCCAAGTACCTTCAAAAATATTATACTGATCGTACAGGAATTCTGGGATTTAAAGATTAAATAATACCAAACCCCCGAAATTAGAAGAGAGAACAGGTTTATTTTCTAACCTGTTCTCTCTTTTAATATTTTGAATGTTCTGAAATCTATACAAAATCGATCAGCTTCTCAAGAGCAATTCCTCTGGAACCTTTCAACAATATATTTTCAGACTGAATTTTATTCTGCTTTAGATACTCTATCAGCACTGTTGTATTTTCAAAAGCAAGATCTGAAGGATTAACTTCTTTAAAATGTTTCCCTACAGTGATAATTTCATTAAAATTAAGATCCTGAGCCAGTTTTAAGATGTTCTGATGCTCTTTCTCACTTTCATCACCCAATTCCAGCATATCCCCGATAATAATGGTTTTACGACCTTCAAAACTGATAAAGTTATTCAATGAAGCGGTCATAGAACTTGGGTTAGCATTATAAGTATCCAGCACCAAAGTCCTGCCCTCTTTTTTCACAACCTGCGATCTCATATTGGTAGGTGTATACAATTCCAGGGCGTGCTTTATCTTTTCAAAACTGATTCCGAAGTGAAGTCCTAAACTTGCAGCTGCACAAAGATTGGTGAAATTATATTCTCCTGTCAGTTTTGAAACAGCTTTTACTCCCTGATAAGTAAATCCTACAAAATGTTCTGCTGAAAAAGATTCAAAATTATAATCTGATGTCTCTTTTCCAAAAGTAATCTTAGGTGAATAGTTTTCAGTTTTTTCGGTCTGGATAGGATCATTTTCGTTAACAAGAATAGTTCTGTTATTATTTTTAAGATAATCATAAAGCTCAGACTTCCCTTTAATCACCCCTTCAAAGCCGCCGAATCCTTCTAAATGAGCCTTCCCAAAATTGGTAATGTATCCGAAATCAGGCTGAGCGATGGTACATAACAATTCAATTTCTTTTTGATGATTAGCACCCATTTCAATCACAGCCATTTCATGTTCAGGTTTAATGGAAAGGATTGTTAGAGGAACTCCGATGTGGTTATTCAGATTTCCAAATGTATACTGTACATTATATTTTTCTGAAAGAACAGCATGAATCAATTCTTTAGTAGTAGTTTTTCCATTGCTTCCTGTAAGCCCGATAAAAGGAATACTAAGTTTGCTTCTGTGGTAGAGAGACAGCTGTTGTAAAAACTCAAGGGTAGACGGAACATAGAAAATATTTTTATCTCTGTTTTCGAATTCCGGAAGTTCAACAATTACTGCCAAAGCACCATCATCGATGGCTTTTTCCGCTAAGGTAGCTGCATTGAAATTCTCACCGGAAAAGGCAAAGAAAATATCATTCTCTGCTATTTTTCTGCTATCAATAGTCACTTTTGCAGCCTGCAGAAATAAAGGATAAAACTGTTCTATATTCATTTGGAAATATCTATTTTTTTTAAGAAGTCACATGCAACCGCCAAATCTATACAAGTGTTTTTAGACTTTTTAGCCAAAGCGATTTCATGATTCAAAAATAAAAAAACCTTCCGAAAGTTCGGAAGGTTTTTTATAAGTATTTTTTGATAAATATTATCTTCTTGTTCTACCCTTATCATTAGTTCTAGAATCCTGTGCAACACGGAATCCTACCCAACCATAAGCTCTGTTTTGATTTTTATATCTTCTTTGTCCCGGATCCAGCCAATATGCTGTATCCTGCCAAGAACCTCCTTTTACAACTCTAACCTCGTTAGAAATTCCTGAAGTTCTATCTTTAGTATCTTTCTGTAATTTCACTCTACCAGTTCCATCTACAACAAAGCTTGTTTTAGGAGCGTTGTACATATCGAATCCGGCAGCAGAATCAGAAGCTCTGTAATATTCTAAAGAAGATTGTCTGTCACCATCTCTGTAGTTTCTGTAATCAGCGATAGTTTGTCTTTCAAATTGTCCAGGAAGTCCTTTATAAACTAATCTTCCGTCAGCCAAAGTATCATATTTGATAGTACCTTCGTCGATCATTTTATAAGTTCCGTCACCGTTTCTTACGATAGCCTGAGGCATATTTCCTCTATAGTAGTTGAAATCGCTGTAATCTTCGTCAATGATAGGTCTGTAAACATCGGCAGTCCATTCTGAAACGTTTCCGAACATTCCGTATACACCAAGATCGTTAGATGGATATTTTCTTACATCAGAAGTCTGTGCAGAACCATCGTTCTTCCATCCTGAGATACCTGAATAGTCACCTTTACCCATTTTGAAGTTTTCAAGAAACATTCCTCTGTCTCTTCCTTTGGTACCTCTTAATCTTTCGATTTCAGGTTTTTTACCCAGGTATTGGTTGTATTCTCTGGTTTTCGCCATACCAAGAGCTGCATATTCCCATTCTACTTCGGTAGGAAGTCTGAACTTCTGTACCATTGCAGAATTTGGAGCTCTGTTAGCGGCAAGCAATCTCTGGTTTGTGGTTTTCATACCAGTTTTTTGCTGCATTCTTTTTTCATTAATATATCCTTGCATTTCAGGATCATTCGATTTGAATTTATCCATGTTAAATGCAGTCCCTCCCTGGTTGTTGGATTCGTTGATATACAAATCTTTGGCAATAACACCAGACTGCATCAAAGCTTTTTCATTTGCTCTGTCTGTCAGCCACTCACAGTATCTGTTTGCCTGAGTCCAGGAAACTCCTACCACCGGATAGTAATCAAACTCCGGAGAACGCAGATAAGTTTCATTATAATCGTTTCTTGCTAATTTGTTGTCCCATAATAAGGTATCCGGCAATGCACCGTTATAGATTTCCTTAAAACTAGGATCACTTGGTGGGAATACATACTTCAACCATGTAAGGTATTCGCGGTATTCGTAGTTAGTAATTTCTGTTTCTCCGATGAAGAATGAACTTACCTGCATTCTGCGAGGTGTGTTATTCCAATCGTGCATAACATCATCTTTCACTAATCCCATCGTAAAAGTTCCACCTTCTACATATACCATTCCAGGCCACCCCTTCTGCTTTTGTTGCTTTCCTGCAAAAAACCAACCTTGTTTTTCGTTTGGTTTCCAACCCGTTTTACTGACAAATTTTTTGGTACCGCCACCTTTGCTGGTTCCTGATCCGCCACAACTGGTTAATGCAAGTGTAGAACTTAATGCTATTAATGAAAACAACTTTAGTTTTTTCATAGTCGATATAAATATTTTCAAAGTACAAAGAAAAAATAAATTATTCAATAAATCAAGTAAACATTTGATTTTTTTGAAAAACGTTAACAATTTAATTTTATTGTATCGCAATTTAATTCTAAAATTTTCATTTATTTTGTAATTTAGCAATTTCAATAGTAAACATGAGACGAAAAATTACGCTTTTATCTTTAATCGCTTTTGCATCAACACTTTACGCCCAAAGAAACACCATAGAATGGAATGGTTCGAAAATTCAGGATTTTGGCGACACAAAATTAAATCTTCCTAATTTTAAAAATGAGGGTTTTTCTTTCAGCCAAAATAATGTTTTTATAGTAACCAAACAAAAAATCGGAGAAAAGCAGCTGAAAATTTCAGACCTTGTCTGGGAAAGTGTTCCCACTCAGGATTTGTTTGAATTAGATAAAGGAAGACTTCCCGATTATGATGTGGCAGATGTTTCATATTATACTTTAGAAGGAGACAGCTATGCCAGTATCAGTATTGCTTTATTTAAAAATGTAAAAGGCCGTGTACAGAGATTATCTTCGTTTAATGTTTCAGAAGCCTCTTCATTTTTAAATACGACAGGGACTGTCAATAAAATAGGAACAACAGCCAACCCATTATCAAGTGGGAATTTCTACAAAATAAAGGTAGACAAGTCCGGAGTATTCAAAATCACTTCACAGTTTTTAAAAGATAACGGAATCAATCCTAGTTCTGTAAATCCTAAAAATTTCAGAATTTATGGAAACGGAGGGGTATTGCTTCCTGAATACAATCAGGATGCAAGATATGGAGCTTTGCAGGAGAATGCCATTCAGGTAGTAGGTGAAGATGACGGGGTATGGAATGATAATGATTATGCTCTTTTCTACGCTCAGGGTCCTGATGGATATAACCTTTATGACACTTCCAACGGAAATGGTTTCAAAAGAAAGGATACCCGATTCAGCGAAAGAAGTAATAATGTCAAAAATATATATGAAGATTTCTCTTATTATTATATCAACTTTGACAAAGGTTCGGGGAAAAGAGTTCCTACTGTTGACGGAACCCTTCCTGCCCAGATGATTACAAGGTATGACAATTACCAGGTGATCAACAAGGATCAGAAAAACCTGTTGAAAGTGGGGAGAACATGGGTGGAAGACACTCCTTTCAGTAATGAAAAAACAGTGACGCTTGCTACCAATTCACCAATACAGGCTGGTGATGTTATACGATACAGAACTCAGGTGGTAGCATATAATTCTCAACAGAATACGATTGATTTTAAGATCAACAATTTAAATCCGCACCCACTGCAAGTTATCCCTACGGATACTTCATCTTATCAGTATACCTTCTATCCTGTAACCTATTCTGGAACGCTTACCAATCTTACCGGAAATCAGATTACAATGGTTTATAATCCTGATATTTCTAAAAACCCTAACGGAACTTTCTATTTTGACTATGTAGAAGTACAGTATAAAGAAAATCTGGCTTTCAATGGTTCTCAGATGAACTTCAGGGATTATTCAATTGTAAGTGGAAGTAATACAGATTACGGTTTCAGCATTACCAATGCTGCCAATATAGAACAGGTATGGGATGTAACGGATATTACCAATGCGAGCCGAAGAGTGAATAAAGCCGGAGCCGGCTCTTTCAACTTTGCTTACACAGCTGCTGACCAGAATTTCAATAATGAATTTGTGGCGTTCCGTGCTGATGCAGCTTTCAGTCCACAGTTTGTAGGAAGAATTTCCAACCAAAATCTTTCTGCTCTGCAAAATATCGATTACCTGATTCTTACGGTTCCTGAAATGATGGGGCAGGCACAGAGACTTGCCAGCTATCATCAGACCGCACATAATTATAAAGTGGAAATTGTAGACGTCAACAAAATCTATGAAGAATATGGCAGCGGAAGTAAAGACCTGACGGCTGTAAGAGATTTTGTCAGCAAGCTTAATACTCCTCTTGGCAGACTTCAATATGTATTTATTCTGGGCGATGCTTCATTTGATTATAAAAACAGAGTTCCCAATAATACAAACGTTGTTGCCAGCTATCAGAGTGAGCAGTCTTCAGATTATGTATCCTCATTTGTAACGGATGATTATATTGTAATGACCAAGCCGCAGAATACCTTATTAATTGAAAACAATTTACCGGATCTGCCTGTGGGAAGAATTCCAGCTGCAAATGCCAGTGAAGCCGGAAATATGATCAATAAAACGCTGGCTTACTACAACTCTCTTCAGGGGCAGTCCACTCCTTTCGGGGACTGGCGTATGAGACTTGATTTCGTTGTGGATGATAATAACGAAGGAGGAAGTCCTTTTCATAATGTAATGGACAACAGTCTGGCTAGTATATTTGAACAACCTAATCAGCTTGAACTGAAAGAATACAACGTTAAAAAATTATATATGGATGCCTTTACCGCTCAGAGTACATCTGGAGGACGAAGATATCCGCAGGTAAATCAGGCTATTTCCAATGCTATCGGAAACAGTTTGTATCTGTTCTATTTCGGACACGGGGGAATCAACGGCTGGGCACAGGAAAGAGTATTAACAAGTACTGAGGTTCAGAATGCCAATAACTTTTCTAATGTATACAGCAGGTTTCCGTTTGTCTCTACCATCACATGTGAATTTACACTTTGGGACGAGCCGGCAACAAACTCTGTAGGAGAACAGTTTATCAAAATGAAACAGGGAGGTGCATCCACAATGATTACTTCCAGCCGTGCTATTGGTGTAGATTACGGACGTGATTTCACGAATACATTTACCCAGAATATTTTTAAACTAACCAATGACGATTTCAATACATTAGGAAACGCCCATTTATTAGCTAAAAAACAAAAGGGTCCAAACAATAACCATTTAAAAGTAAACTTCCTGGGTGACCCTGCTATGAAATTAAGCAGACCACAAAGACTTCTTACCATTGATAACATTGAAACTCCTGTTCCGGGACTGATCAGAGGTTTGGATTTTGTGAAGATAAAAGGACGTATCAATAATACGAATGGAACCCTGAACACTACCTTCAACGGAAAAGTCAGCATCAATATTTTTGATAAGAGATTAAATAAGAAAACATTAAATAACAACGGAGTTCTTACTCCTATATTAGATTATACAGAGGAAGGAAGTGCTATTGTAAAAGCTGCCGGAACTGCTGTAAACGGTATATTCACTGCAGAATTCTATGTGCCTAAAGATATCAACTATGCAGTAGGCCAGGGAAGAATCTTAGCTTACGCAGATAACAAGGCAACAGATGTTTTCAACAATCAGGCAGTACAGGTAGGTGACATCAATCCTAATGGGGTTAATGACAGCCAGCCTCCAAAAGTAAAGTTGTATATGAATAACACCAACTTTGCAGATGGTGGAATTACCAACCAGAACCCAATGCTTCTTGCTTGTCTTACGGATGACACAGGAATCAATTCCACAGGATCAGGGGTAGGTCACGATATTACAACATATCTGGACGGGCAGATTATCAATACCGTTGTTTTAAACGATTTTTACGCTGCCGGAGAAGGAAACGGATGTTTAAATCCAGGTCTTGCTGACTACCAAAAAGGAAATGTAACCTATCCTTTCAGAAATTTAGCCATTGGACAACACCAATTGACATTTAAAGTTTGGGATATAAACAATAATTCTACATCTGCTACGTTAAATTTTGAAGTTAAAGATGAAGCTGACCAGCACCTGATTATCAACCGTCCGCTGAACTGGCCAAATCCATTTACTAATAAAACTTATATTCAGTTTGAACACAATTGTGATGATATTCTGGATGTGAACGTCCAAATTTATACAATAACGGGAAGATTGGTAAGAACTTTATCACAACCGGTAGTCGCAGAACCGTTCCTACAGGGCTTTAGAACCCCTCGTCAGGCAATAGAATGGGACGGAAGAGATGATTTTGGGTCAACAGTAGCAAAAGGTACGTATATTTTTAAGATATTTGCAAAAAGTCAAAATCAAGAAAAATGCAAAGGAAGTGCTACAGCTGTAGAAAAAATGGTACTTTTGAAATAATTAAATAATACATAGACAATAATATTAATAAAAAACTGATAATATATAAAAGACAACATATGAATTTAACTACTAAACTGCTTTTAGGATTTGGTTTGAGTGCTGGTTTTTTAGGCTATTCGCAAGATTTAGGTAAAGTAAACCCTGTTCTTACCGGAGCTCCTTTCCTAAGAATTGCGCCTGATGCGAGATCAGGAGGTATGGGAGATCAAGGGGTGGTAACCTCTCCCGATGCATTTTCACAATTCTGGAATGCGGCTAAATATCCTTTCAGCAGAACAAGTTCTTCCGTAGGTCTTAACTATACGCCTTACATGGGAAAACTTACCAATGATGTATTCTTATTATATGCTTCGTTTCATAAGTTTCTGGGGCAGGAAGAGAGATCTACAATCTCTGCAAGTATCTATTATTTCAACATGGGACAGGTAGACCTGACTCAGTTGGTAGGTACAGAAATTGCATCAATGGGTACATCAAAACCAAACGAATTCTCAATTGACGTTGCTTATGCTTTGAAGCTTTCTGATTCGTTCTCTGGTGCTGTTACCGGTAGATTTATCCGTTCAGACTTAGCCGGAGGGTTCAACACAGACACTACACTTAAAGCGGCAAACAGTTTCGCGGTAGACGTTTCAGCATACTATACCTCTCCAAGATTCTCCAGTATCGGAGGGTATGATGGTAAAGTGAATGCAGGTTTAGCGATTCAAAACGTAGGTCCAAAACTGGATTATACAGGAAATGAAGAGTCAAGATCTTATCTTCCTACAATGGCAAGATTAGGGGTTGGGTATGACATGTACCTGGATGATATGAACAGAGTTGGAATTTCTGTGGAAGGTTCAAAACTTTTGGTTCCTGGATCTGAGTATGCAGGAATTGATCCGAATACAAGACAGCCTATTTATCAAATTCCGAATGTAGGACCAATGGCTGGTATCGGAAAATCTTTCAAGAACAAAAACAGTATCATGTACAGTGGTGCTTTAGAATATTCTTATGACAATGCATTTTCTGTAAGAGGAGGTTACTTCCATGAAAGTGAAGAGCAGGGAGCCAGACAGTTTGCTACGGCAGGTGTTGGTTTAAGATACCGTTCTTTCGGATTGGATCTTTCTTACCTGATCAATATGTCTAAAATTAACAGTGCATTGGATAACACACTTCGTTTCGGTCTTACCTGGAACATTGGAGAGGAAACATCCAACAACGATCGTTAAAAAAAACTACAGCTATATAAAAAAGCCTCATACATTGTAATGAGGCTTTTTTTATGGGTAATTATCAATACGGCAATCCGCTCCGCTTGTCAATTTCTTTTACATACTACAAAAAATTCACCATTCACTTTGCAAAGCAAAAATTCACTATTGACCTTTAAATAATGTAATGGTATAATCAAGAAGCCTTCCGTCTCCATAATCTCCATGTCCGGGAACTACGATTTTCACATTAGGATATTCTTTTTTTACTTTTTCAACAGTCCCCGGCCAGGCGGCAACATTGGCATCTCCTAAATATCCTTTACCAGCCTCAAGCTCTTTCAGCAAACAGCCTCCAAACAGAATATTTTCACTCGGAAAATATCCAACAGTATTATCTTTTGTATGGCCTTCTCCAAAATACTTTGCAATAATAGCTTTATCCCCCACTTTCAAAATAACAGAATCATTAAAACTGTTTTCAGGAACAACGAAATTATTTTCTTTGGCTAATTCAATTGTTTTAACATATGAATAAGAAGGAATTTTATTTTTATGGAATGCCAGCAATCCTCCTAGACTGTCATCATGAAAATGAGTCGGAACTACTGCATTGATTTTAGCATGAAGTCTTTCATTGATCCATTGTATGAGTTCTTCAGAACTTTTGTCATTAGTGGGGGTATCAAAAACAATCGTTTCATTATTATCTTTTACAATGAGTCCATTACACGGCACATTTCCGAAATCATCCGTCTTTTTAAAGGAAGTATGGATAAAGGCGTTTTCTGAAATCTGGGTAATAATCAGACTATTGGATTTATAAATTTCTTTAGCCTTAAAGTAATCCTTCTTCTGTGAACCACAACTTAGAATGAAAAAAGAAAAGAATATGGCGAAAATATTTTTAATGGTGTCTTTCATGAAGCTGTTTTTTAAGAGTTCAGATAAGCTAAGGTAAGAATTCGTAGAACAAGATATGTTAGCTGTTGTGTTAAAAGTAAATAGTCAATGGTCAATTCGCTCCGCTTGTCAATTTCTTTTATATACTACAACCATTCACTTTACGAAGCAAAAATTCACTGTCGAAATATATTTCGTCAACCCGCAATTATCAATGGGGTTGGTTGTCAGTTTATTTTAAATAGCATAAAGCCCCATTTTAAAAAAATATAATATTTAAGTTTATAAAAGTCTCTTTTTTATGGCGATTTTCTTAAATTCAATATCTATTTTTGTAGTATGAACTATTCGGCGGAATTAAAAAAATTTGTAACCAGTCAGTATGTATATTCTGCTATCAGAATTACATTAGCTACAGTTCTGCCTTGTTTAGTCCTCGCCCACTTCGGAATTTTAAAAGAATATTTTCTTTTTCCTCTCGGAACCAGCTTTGTAGCTCTTACAGATCAGCCCGGTCCTTTTATCAGAAGAAGAAATGCCCTTACTTTTGCGATCTTTTGTTTTGTTTTTGTAGCACTTATTGCAAGTCTTGTGATGAGTATCAAAGTACTGGTCCTCCTGGAGATCATCGTATTTGGGATGTTTTTCTCGCTGATAGGAGTGTATGGTCAGAGATTGGCAGCAGTAGGTTCACTATCTCTCGTTGTACTCGCCATCTTTATTGATGGCCATCTTACGGGAAGTAATATCTTCAAAAGTCTGCTGATTTTTGCTTCAGGCTGTATATGGTTTTTGCTCATATTCCTTATTGTAACAACAATTCGTCCCTATAAACTGGCAAGCCAGATGATTGGAGAAAATTATCTCCAGCTGGCTGAGTTTTTAAAGATTAAAGCCAATTATTATCAGAAAAATCCGGATTTTAACAAACTCACTACTCAGGTTATTGCCAAGCAGATTGAAATAAAAAACCTGCAGGAAGACACCCGAGAAACTGTTTTTAAAACAAGAACCATCGTCAATGAATCTACTACTACAAGTCGTTTATTGATGCTGATGTTTTTGAATTCCATGGACCTTCATGAGAAGCTGATGACTTCTGAAAGTGATTATCAGAAACTTCAGCAGAGTTTTGAGGACAGTATGATCCTTGTTAATATTCATGATTATCTTAATCTTTTGGCAGAAGAGATTACCAACATCGGAATCGCACTTCAAAGTGGTACCAGAGCAAAGCCAATGGCGAATCTGGAACTGGAATTAAAGAATTTAAATTATAATTATTTCGAACTCAGAAATAAACAGCTCTCTCCTGATAACCTGGAAAATTTCATGATCCTGCGTCAGATCCTGATGCGTATCTATGAAATCACCAAAGAAATCAACGAGATCTATAAAGTATTTTCTCAGAATATAAAACTGGCAAAGAGTTTATCTACGGGATTGGACCTTAAAAAATTCATGCCTAATGAGCCCAAACTCAATGCTAAGGTTTTAAGGAATAATATTTCATTTTCCTCTTCCCATTTCCGCCATGCAATAAGAATTACAACAGCTTTACTGCTGGGGTATATTTTCTCGATGTTTGATCTTCTTGGACTGGGGCATACGTATTGGATATTAATTACCATTACTGCCATTTTAAAACCGGCCTATTCTATTACAAAACAGAGAAACCTTCTCCGTCTCTATGGAACAATTGCAGGAGCCAGCATTGCTTATGCCATTCTGCATTTTGTACATATTAACGGTGTTTTATTCGCTATTCTGCTTATCAGTATGATTATGTGTTTCAGTTTCCTGAAAGGGCGGTATTTCTGGGCGGTACTATTCATGACGATTTATGTTTTCCTGAGTTTTAATTTTTTAAATCCCGGGAAAATCAATATCATTTTTAAAGACAGAATTTTTGATACAGCAATTGCGGGAATCATTGCTTTTGCAGTGTCTTATATTGTACTGCCTGTTTGGGAACATACACAAAACCTGGATCTGATGAAAAAGTCTGCAGCAGACAACCTTATCTATTTCCAAAGTGTGATTTCAAAGTTTTTACATGGAAATTTTGATCTTGAAGATTATAAGGTAAAACGAAAAAATGCGATCATTTCCTTAGCCAACCTTTCCGACAATTTCCAGAGGATGATTTCGGATCCTAAAAATCAGCAGAAAAAACTGGAAGTCGTTCACCAGTTTGTGGCAACATCACACCTGATCACAGCCTATACCGCCTCTCTTTCTCAATATTCCAAAAGTAATGAACAATATCCAGAAATAGATGCTGAAAGCTGGAGCCGAAAGATTGAAGCAGAAATGCAGCAAACCTCTACCCTTCTCAATGGGAATGACATCAATGAAACGCTGAAAATGGAAAGCCGTCTTGAGCCGGAAGATTCATCCATTGAAGATATGCTTCTAAAAAGAAAAACGGAGATTGAGGAAAATGATATTGTCGACAGAAGAGATCCTGATAAAATATCCCATTTAACGGAGCTTAAAAACATCCATGATATTTTGGAACTGATCTATGATGTAGCAAAAGAACAGAGAAAAGTCATCGAAAAATACAAGAACGAGACAGATCCTACTCCTCCACAATCGTAAAGCAGTAGTCGTCGAAAAATTCTACCCTCGCCTTGAATTCATCTGAAAACTGCTCGTCATAGACCCTGCAGCTTATTTTATGAAGATGTTTCAGTTCAAAAGGCTTCACTTCATAATTTTTCTTTAAAGACCAGTATTTGGAGTGGTGAATTTTGTACATACTTTCTTTTACACTCCATATAATCGTATAAAAAGTATCTGCTTTATCTTCAGGAATAAATCCACGCTCATTTTCATAGGTAAATTTATCGATCACCCTTAAAATCTTTGGGTTGAACTTTTCAACATCAATTCCTATTTTATTTTTAGAAATAGCAATAGCGGCAAAAGGAAAAGAGTGCGTAATAGAAATTTCCGCATCATTGGGAGAAAGAAAAGGTTCTCTTTCTTTATATAAGATCTTAGAATTGGGCTTTAATCCTTTCAGGAGCTTACGCACCATCAGGACTTCCAATAATTTTTTGGGATGATAATCTTTTACCTTCTCAGCATTTTCTGGTTCCAGAAGTTGATGGATATCCAGTTCTTCACTTTCATCATACTTCCAAACAAGGATGGTGGCATTATCATCTGAAAAATCTCGGTAAAGGGGCATTCTTTTTTTATTGGGTAAAAATAGTGAAAAGATGTGGAAGTTAAAAGGAATGGGAGATGGATGCAGAAAGATGGAAGTTACTTGCAGCCAGTACAATAACTTTAGTTTTAACTGAAAAGAGAATCTATTTATGAAAAAACAGAACTTTCTTAGCTTAATTTTTATAATCTTCCATCTTCCCGCTCCCTCTTCCTTTCTTATTTAGATTGATGATTCACATCATTTCTATGCTCTACAATTTCAAGATTTGCATCTACAAAGTAAGCGCTCCCGAATCCGTTTACATAAGATCCTTTTACAGGCTGTAAGGCAATTAAAATAAAATCTCCCATTTCAGAAATTACGTCTACTACTTTTCCGTGAGTTTCTTTTAGTTTAGCTACTACCTGATTCCATACTTCGGAATCTCTTTCAATTTGAGAAGTTGCTGCCTCAAAAGTTAAACGTTCGCGGGCATAGATTTGTTTGGTCGCTGATTCATCTTCAATAAACATGATAGATGTTTTTCTTCCGTCAGCAAGGTTTTTGGTATGTTTTGCCATGAAAGAAACCAGAATATAAAATGTCTGTTCTACCTGTACAAAAGGTGCGTAGCTGGAATTGGGATTTCCTTCTGCATCTACAGTAGCCAGAATTATACTTTTGGAAGCATTGATCAGTTCTTGTACTTTTGGCGCAACAGGTTTAATTTTCTTTTCTGTATGGGTTTGACTCATAATACATTTATTTATCAGCTAAAATTAGTTATTTAAATTAAGACTAAATAACATTAACTTATGTTTAATCTCATAAAACTGAACTTGATCTACCGTTTTTATATCTTAATTATAAATCGTAATTTTGCCTTTCGTTATCAATTGAATTTAAAAACTATTCATTACATATGAGTACTACTACACAATACGTTCCTTATAAAGTTAAGGATATCTCCCTTGCAGAATGGGGTAGAAAAGAAATTACCCTTGCAGAAGCAGAAATGCCAGGTTTGATGTCTATCCGTGAAGAATACGGACCATCTCAACCCCTTAAAGGAGCAAGAATCGCAGGATGTCTTCACATGACAATCCAAACGGCTGTGCTTATCGAGACATTGGTAGCTTTAGGAGCTGAAGTTACCTGGTCATCTTGTAATATTTTCTCTACACAGGATCATGCTGCTGCTGCTATTGCTGCTGCAGGAATTCCGGTTTATGCTTGGAAAGGTTTAAATGAAGAAGATTTTGACTGGTGTATTGAGCAGACTTTATTCTTTGGTGAAGACAGAAAGCCATTAAACATGATTTTGGATGATGGTGGAGATTTAACAAACATGGTTTTTGATAAATACCCTGAATTCACAAAAGATATCAAAGGTCTTTCTGAAGAAACCACTACCGGAGTACACAGACTATACGAAAGAATGAAGAACGGAACTTTAGTAATGCCTGCTATCAACGTAAACGATTCAGTTACTAAATCTAAATTCGACAACAAATACGGATGTAAAGAATCTGCTGTAGATGCAGTAAGAAGAGCTACAGACGTAATGTTAGCCGGAAAAAGAGTGGTAGTTTGCGGATATGGAGACGTAGGTAAAGGTACTGCTGCTTCTTTCAGAGGAGCAGGTTCTATCGTTACTGTTACGGAAATTGACCCAATCTGTGCGCTTCAGGCTGCTATGGACGGTTATGAAGTAAAAAGATTAGATACTGTGGTAGACAACGCTGATATCGTCATCACTACAACAGGTAACTTCAACATCGTAAGAGGAGAGCATTTCCTTAAAATGAAAGATAAAGCGATCGTTTGTAACATTGGTCACTTCGATAACGAAATCGATATGGCTTGGTTGAACAAAAACTACGGTCAGACTAAATCTGAAGTGAAGCCTCAGGTTGATATCTATACTATTGAAGGTAAAGAAGTAATCATCCTTGCAGAAGGTAGATTGGTAAACTTAGGATGTGCTACTGGCCACCCAAGTTTCGTAATGTCTAACTCTTTCTCTAACCAGACTTTGGCTCAGATCGAATTATGGAACAACTCTGCAGCTTATGGTAATGAAGTATATATGCTTCCTAAGCACTTAGACGAGAAAGTAGCTGCTTTACACCTTAAGAAATTAAGTGTAGAACTTGAAACTCTTTCTCCTGAGCAGGCTGAGTATATTGGTGTAGACGTAAAAGGGCCATTCAAGCCTGAATACTACAGATACTAAGATCACAATAAAACATGATATCATCCCACTATTTTTAAGATAGTGGGATTTTTTTATGCAGGGATATAAAGCAATCCGTATTTTTGTCAGCTAAATTAATAACATGAAAAACTTCTTATTTCTGGGATTGATGAGCTCTGCTCTCTTCTTTAACAGCTGCAGCAGTAATGATGATAATGACGGAAGCAATACGCCTTCCGAACCAAAGACACTATTAAGTAAAGTCACTATCGTTTACTACGACAACCCGGCTCAGCCACAGACCAGCATACAAACGCTTGAATACAATAATCAGGGTGAACTTATCAAAACATTGTCCTCATCAGGATCATCCAAGTTTGAATACAGTAACGGAAAACCTGCAAAGACCACTTATTATAGGCCAGATGGCACCGTAGACTATTATTCATCTTATACTTACAATGGAGATCTATTAACCACTGTTAAGGCAATCTACACTAATAATCCGGATTACAACAGAACAATTACTTATAATTATAATACCAACGGACAGATGATTTCTTCATCTCTTTGCCAGTCGCCAGCTTGTTCCAATCCCATAGTGGATACTTTTACTTATGATGGAAACAATATTTCATCAGAAACTTCAGAAGGTGGAGGATCCAGCTACAGCACTAAAATTGTTTACTCTTATGATGATAAACTGAACCCATACGTAAATATCAACAAATACTTAAAAATTATGATGGGAGGAGCCTATACTGCAAGTAAAAACAATTATCTTACAGAAAAGATAAGCTTCAAAAGCAATGGAGTCTGGACACAAAACCAAACCCGAACTTCCACGATTCAATATAACAGCGCCGGATTCCCAGTGCAGGTTATATCAAAAGAAGCTAATGGAAGCCTTTCCGCTCAATACAACTACGAATATATCACTCAATAATAGGTAAGCTCTCCAAATTGGAGAGTTTTTTATGAACTAAATATTTTCGTCACCATTCTCATGGCTATTTTACAAATAAAGAATATATTTAGTCCTCATTTAAATAAAAACTTTTAATGCATGAAAATACAATTTTTTATAGGGTTGATGAGTTCATTTTTATTCTTCAACTGTAGCAGTAATAATGAAGAAAATGAAACCAATCCTTCTGAACCTCAAATATTATTAAGTAAAGCCACTACAGTTTATCATGGAAATTCGACTAATCCTTCAACAGATGTTGTCAAATTTGATTATAATAACCAAAAGCAGCTTATCAAAATCTCATCAGAAAACACAATCTCCATTTTAGAATATGATGCTACTGGAAGACCTTCAAAAATAAATTACCAGAAAACAGATGGTACAGGAGCATATTATAAGACCTGCACCTACAATGGTGATCAACTGACTATGGTTAAAACAATATATCCCACTAGTACATATAATGCAGCAATAACCTACAATAATGGTAAAGTTACTGCCACATCCCTTTGCGAATCTTCCAATTGTACAAACCCGTCTACGACTTCATATTCATATAGTGAGAATAATGTTTCGGAAGAAAATTCATTGAGTGACGGTATTGGTGGGCCTCATCATTTTAAAAAAGAATTTTCATATGATAACAAAGTAAATCCTTATTCTTTAATCAATAGATATTTTAGGATTTTTATGGGAGGGCCACAGTTTTTAAGTCAAAATAACTATACAACCGAAAAAATAAGCAAGAAAGACAATACAGGAAACTGGAATCAAATTCTAAATATCACCTACCAAATAGAATACAATAATTTTCAATTACCCATTCAGGTCATAGGAAAAGATGACGATGGTAACGAGTTTGTAAGATATACATACGAATATATAACTCAATAATAGGTAAGCTCTTCATTTTGGGGAGTTTTTTTATGAGCTGATCCCGCTATCCGCTCATACTCCTCGCCCATCGGCACTTCCAATCTTGCTGCGGGGTAACCGCTTCTATCGGGGCTATGAGATACGAGGTAAGAGGTGTAGGGTGCGATTATGGGTTTTGGAAGTTTATCCCTATCAACATTCAATAGGAATGGATTTTAGTCCGTTTTTACAATATAATAAAATCCGCTGGCTTTAGCCAAAACTTAAACACATTTCGTTTCTCTATTCAGGGTTTTGCCCATATTTTCTTTCTGTCAGACCTCTATTTATAAAAAATGAATATCTTAGCCCTCTTAAATAAAACATTAAACTATGAAAAAACAAAGAGTATCGAATGCATTCGTCGCGGCATCATGGGTAGCACTGGGAGCCGGAATGATCGGTTTCATCGTGGGTCTCGTAAGAGCTGAAATGCTACTGAATGAGAAAGGATATTATTTCACCATCCTTCTTTATGGCTTATTTGCCGTTGTTTCTCTGCAGAAAGCAGTAAGGGACCGATTAGAAAATATTCAGGTAACCGATATTTATTATGGCATTTGCTGGTTTGCGACATTATCATCCATTATACTACTAGCCATAGGACTTTGGAATGCAACCATTCTTCCAAGTGAAAAAGGTTTTTATGCTTTTGCATTTTTACTCGCTCTCTTCGGAGCCATCGCAGTCCAGAAAAATACACGTGACAATATGCTTCAGGAATAAAATAAAACTCTCCAAAACCGGAGAGTTTTTTATTTGATCAAAATAAACAATATTCAAAATAAAAACGAATAATATTACTGATATTTTAAAATTTTCATATATTTATATCATAAAACAGAGATATAGTTAAAAATATTCACTTATTTCTATTTTTACCTCAGAACTAATACCATAAACTATAATCATGATTTTTAAAAAAATCCCAATACTCATTTTCCTTTTGCTGGTATTCATAGCAAAAGCACAAAATGAATTCATCACCATCTGGAAAACCCAGAATGCACAACTCATTAAATTTCCCGGCCGGGGAACCAATTTCAAGGTATATTGGGAAGAGGTAGGATATCCGCAGCATAACGGAACAATGAATAATGTAACCTCAACTACTGAATTTATTGTCAACCTGGGAACACCTTTGAACCCTTCTCCATCTCAGGCCAGCTACAGAATCAAAATCAGTGATGGAAACGGAAGCTTCGATCAGGTAAGATTCTTCGACAATACATTAATTCCTACTTATAATGCTTCAGACCGTTCAAAAATCACCCAAATTACCCAATGGGGAAATATAAAATGGAAAAGCTTTGACAATGCTTTCGTATACTGCGACTACATGGATGTGACAGCTACTGATGTACCAGACCTCAGCATGGTAACCAGCATGCGCCAGATGTTTTATTTATGTACTTCATTAGTTGGCAATTCTTCTTTCGATACATGGAATACCTCTACCATTACAGATATGTATTATATGTTTGGTGATGATTATCAATTCAACCAGCCACTGGGAAACTGGGATACCTCGAATGTTACAGATATGTCCTATATGTTTGATTTTACAGGATTCAACCAATCTTTGGGTAAATGGAACACAGCTAAGGTCACCACCATGGAGCATATGTTTCATGATTCAGAAAATTTCAACCAGGATCTTCAAAACTGGAATACAGCCAATGTCACCAATATGAACGAAATGTTCCACGATACAGCTTTTAACCAAAATATCGGAAGATGGAATTTAAGTTCGTTAACAACAGCTACCGGCATGTTTCTCAATTCTGCGATGAGCTGCCTGAATTACGACAAGACCCTGTATGGATGGAGCCAGAGTTCATCAACGCCAGCTAATATCAACCTATCAAGTGCTTCTCCACTAGTCTACTCTCATGCTGATGCAGTAGCCGCAAGAAATTATTTAATCAATTCTAAAGGATGGACTATATCCGGTGATGCTTACAACGGATTGTGCAACCAGACCCTTTCAACTTCTGAAAAGGAAATAAACAGCAAAGCAGCTATTTATCCGAATCCGGTACAAGATTATATTTATTTGAAAAACATTCAGAATCCGGTAAGTTATATCATTACCGATATGAGTGGAAGAACTGTTGTCAAAGACCACCTTGACTATGAAAAGGTTAACGTCAGACTTTTGACTCCGGGAAATTATATCCTACAAATTTTGACAAAGAATAAAATCCATTCACTCCAATTTATCAAACAATAAACTATAGCCATGATTCTAAAAAAAATTCCAATGCTCATTTTCCTTTTGCTGATATTCTTAGCAAAAGCTCAGGAAGAATTCATCACGGTATGGAAGCCCAGCCTTCCCCCACCTTCTTATCCTTATGCAGGAATTCCTGTAAACTCAAATAATAATCAGATCTGGTTTCCCGGAATAGGAACTAATTACCAGATCTATTGGGAAGAAATAGGCTACCCGTCTCACAATGCCACTTTAGCAAATGTAACTTCTGTCTATCAAACCCTGATAGATTTCGGAACTCCGCACAATCCCAATCCATCAGATGCTACTTACCGGTTGAAAGTAAGCAATGGAAACGGAAATTTTCACCAGATCAGATTTGCAGACTGGGACATGCTCAATGATAACGGAATTGTAGGAGATGTTCATAAAATCATGGATATAGAACAATGGGGAAAGATTAAATGGACTTCTATGGAACAGGCTTTCCAGGCGTGTAAAATTTTAAATTTTACGGCAACTGACATTCCGGATCTGAAATTGGTAACTGATATGTCTTACATGTTTTCAGGATGTTATGGTTTAGTGGGAAATCCTACGATCAACAACTGGAATACATCCAATGTAACTACATTGCTTGGAACGTTTACAGGGTGCTTTGTTTTTAATCAGCCGGTTGGAAACTGGAATACTTCCAATGTGACGATGATGGGCATCACGTTCAATGTGGCTAAACTTTTCAATCAGCCATTAGACAACTGGGATACTTCTAAAGTAACTTCTACTACAGCCATGTTTAATGGAGCCGCGGAGTTCAACCGACCTATTGGAAATTGGGATATGTCTAACAATCTTGATGCAGAATTTATGTTTTCCGGGGCTACGAAATTCAATTATCCTCTTAAAGACTGGAATACTTCAAAAATCATAGAAATGAATCATATGTTTAATGGAGCAAAGGCTTTCAACCAGGATTTATCTATGTGGAATACAAGCAGTGTCACCATTATGAATGGTATGTTTTATAATGCTGAAAATTTTAACAGCGATATTTCCAATTGGGATACAAGAAAAGTAGAATGGATGCAGGATATGTTCAATGGTGCCAAAAGTTTTAATCAGAATATAGCAAAATGGAATGTAGCTTTAGTAAAAAACATGAACAGCATGTTCAGCAATGCCATTCTTTTTAACCAAAATTTAGGAAGCTGGAACCTGAGTTCTTTACTGTACGCTTCCAATATGTTTAAAAACTCTGCACTGAACTGCCAGAATTATGATGGTACTCTTTATGGGTGGAGCCTGAATCCTTCAACCGCAGCCAATATCAATCTGTCTTCGGTGTCTCCCCTTACCTATTCTCATAATGCAGCGGTAACTGCCAGAAATTATTTAATCAACAGTAAAGGCTGGACAATCAGCGGCGATACTTATAACGGAGAGTGCCAATCTTTCCTTGGAACATCCGATGTAAAGGTAAAAGGTGAAATCAATATCTATCCTAACCCTGCTGCAAATATTATCTATGTAAAAAATTCCAATACGAAAGACTTCAAAATTATTGATATGAGCGGAAGAATTGTTGTAAGCGGAGATCTGGTGAGTGAACAGATTAATATCCAGACTTTAATTCCGGGGAATTATATTTTACAGCTTTATTCAAAAGATAATATTCAGAATTTAAAATTCATCAAAAAATAACCATAAACTCTCAACATGCTATTAAAAAAAATTTCAACACTCTTTTTTCTGATACTGATTTTCATAGCGAAAGCTCAGGATGAATTTATTACCATCTGGAAGCCTGCATCCACTGTATTACCAACAGTGAATGTAGACGCACCTTATCAGGCAACCACACAGCAGATATGGTTTCCCGGGATTGGTGATAATTATGACATTTACTGGGAGGAAGTGGGCTATCCACAACACAATGGTTCCCTCCTCAACGTAACATCTACAAAACAGGTTTTCATTGACTTCGGGACGTCAATCGCAGAAAAAAATGATGCCAAATACAGGGTAAAAGTTACGAATGGTAACGGAATTTTCAGGCAAATAAAATTTGGAACTCCTCAACTATTTCCTACTCCTGAGCAAGTCATCCCTATTTGGCAGGTCAATGGAAGTTCAGATAAAATACTGGAAATAGAACAATGGGGTAATATTTCGTGGACTACTATGGAGAGTGCCTTCAGTCTGTGCAGGCTTATGCAGCTTACGGCAACAGATACTCCTAATCTTAATAATGTTGAAGATGCTTCTTTTATGTTTTATGGTACAACTAGTTTTAAGGGAGCCAGCTCTATGCAAAATTGGAATACTTCGAAAATTAAGAATTTCAGTTTTATGCTGTCTCTTTTATTTGATGTGAATCCATCTTCTGCAGTAATAGAACAGTTCAACTCACCTTATCTGGACAGCTGGAATATGTCTTCTGCTACAAACCTCAGCTATATGCTTGGAAACAGAACTGTTTTTAACCAGACTCTTAATAACTGGGACGTTTCAAAGGTCACAGATATGAGCTGGATGTTTGGACAGTGTTTAAGCTTCAATCAGCGTCTGGATAACTGGGATACTTCAAGCCTAGAAGATATACATTTTATGTTTCATATGATTCCTGTTTTCAATCAGCAGCTCAACTGGAATACGTCTAAGGTTACCAATATGGCTCATGCTTTTCATGGCTGTACATCATTTAATCAGTCTTTAGAAAATTGGGATATGACTAAAGTAACCAAAATAGACCAGATCCTAAATGTTGCATCAAGTTTTAATCAGTCATTAGGAAGCTGGAACTTAGTTTCCGTTACCAATGGTAATGGTGCTTTAACAATGTCAGGCATTAATTGTGAAAATTACAGCAAAACACTTATGGGATGGGCAGACAATCCCAATACAGCAAACAATGTCTCATTAGGTTCTTTAACAGGATTTAAATATGCATCAAATGTGTCAGACAAAAGGGATATTCTCATCAATAAAGGCTGGTCATTAATAGGTGATACTGTAGGAAGCTGTTTGTTATCTTCATCGGATATAAAACTGAATAAAAAACCTCTGCTTTATCCTAATCCTGCAGTGGATGATATTCATATTGAAGGAATAGCTGATATTAAAGGATATAAAATTTATGATGCAAGCGGAAGGCTTGTAAAAGAAGGAAATCCTAATAATGATTTGATCAATGTAAGTTCTTTGCCAAAAGGGAATTATATGATACAGCTCATCATGAAAGAAAAAACTATTTCTTCAAAATTCATTAAAAAATAAAAACAAAAAAGCCTCGCTGAAAAGTGAGGCTTTTATTTTGAGTTTAAAAGTAAACTATTTGTCAAAATGATTAGGATGCTGGGCTTTAATATCATCTACAGTTCCCAATACTTTATCTTTTAAAGAATCCTGGTATTTCTGAAGTTTTGCGGCTACTTCTTCATTTCCGCTTCCTAAAATTTTTGCTGCTAAGATCCCTGCATTCAAAGCTCCGTTCAAAGCTACAGTTGCTACAGGTATTCCACCAGGCATCTGAAGAATAGATAGAACAGAATCCCATCCGTCAATAGAATTACTGGACAAAATCGGAACTCCGATTACCGGAAGTGTAGTACAGCTTGCCACCATTCCCGGAAGATGTGCTGCTCCTCCAGCTCCTGCAACAATTACTTTCAGACCTCTTTCCTGAGCTGTTTTGGCATAATCGAACATTCTTTCCGGTGTTCTGTGTGCTGAAACTACAGTGAGTTCATAAGGGATATCAAGGCTTTTAAGAAAATTTGCAGCCTGTTCCATGATCGGCAGATCACTCTGACTGCCCATAATAATTCCTACCATCTTCAATTTATTAGATCTTCAAAGATAAAAGTCTTCTTTTAAAATAACAACTTTATTCGTTTCTAAATACAGATGGTGATATTCCTTTTACTTTTTTAAAAAACCTGTTCAGATGGCTTTTGTCCGTAAATCCAAACTCATCTGCTATCTCACTGATTCGCATATCACTGTACTGCAGGCGGTTTTCGATGAGTTTCATTTTGTACTGAACCGTATATTCATTTAACGTCATTCCTGTATTATTCTTAAAATAACGCCCTACATAAGTTTTTGAAATGCCAAACATCTTACTGATATTTTCACCTGTCAGTTTTTTAGGATCGTAAATATTCCCCTGAACATACTGAAGAATATCTGCGGCTTTATGATCTGTACTTTCATTTATTTCCAGCATATCTTCCTTTACCAGATTCTGTGCCACTGCAGTGAGAACAGCCTGTACAAGAAGCCTAACCAATTCATTATTATAGAAATTTCTATTTTGCATGGCAATTATCAGACTTTCCATAACTTTTTTAACCATAAGGATATTCTCCTCTCCTTTAATTACGGATCCCTGTAAAGTATGATTGGAAAAAACTTTTTCAAGCTGCTTCATAAATACACTTGTCATTGTATGGAGCTGAAAAAAAAGTTTATTGAATCGTATAAAAAAAAGCTGAGTTTGTGTTTTGAATATAAAACGATGGAAATCTTCCGGCACAAGCAAAAAAAGATCGCCTTCTGCATAAGAAAATGTATTACCATTAATCTCCTGCTCCCCGGTTCCTGAAACTATATAGACAAGTTCAAAGAAACTGACACTGTGATCACCTCTCGGACATACTTCTGCCAATTCTTTTAAAACAAGTTCAAACGGTTCCTGAAGAAAATCTTTTTTCATGACAATATTATACCCTTTTATCATGTAAAAATACAACATATAGGATTAGCAAATCACAGAAATTTGCAGAAGAAAAAAGAAAAGTTATGAATTCACAAAACAATAACACAAAAATGCAGGCTCTTGTATTAGAACAATTTGAAAAACCTTTTGTACTAAAAAAAACAGATAAACCTTCGCCTAAGGACCATGAAGTCCTTATTCAAATCAAATCAGCAGGATTGAATCCTTTAGATCTGAAAATCAAAAACGGACAGGCAGCTCATGCAAGAGTTAATCTTCCCGCTGTCCCAGGAATTGATATGTCCGGAATAGTAATAGAAACAGGAAAAAATGTAAAGAGTTTTAAAAAAGGAGATGAAGTTTTTGGAATGGTGGGTGGAGTTGGTATCCATCAGGGTACATTAGCAGAATATATTACTGCTGATGCAGACCATATCGGTTTAAAACCTGAACACATTTCATTTCAGGAAGCAGCAGCTCTTCCTCTGATATTGATTACTGCCTGGGAAGCTTTGGTTGATAAGATTAATATACAGCCTGATCAAACAATATTAATTCATGGAGGAGCTGGAGGTGTTGGCCATATTGCTGTACAGATAGCTGTTGCAAAAGGAGCAGAGGTATTTGCTACAGTGAGCCCGGAACATTTTGCAAGGATAAAAGAATACGGTGCTACTCCTATAGATTACACCAACCTTTCTGTTGATCAATATGTAAGTGAATATACTGATGGTAAAGGATTTGATGCTGTAATAGACACCATAGGAAACAGTGTACTGGACGATTCTTTTTTAGCTGTAAAAAAATACACAGGACACGTTGTGAGCATCCTTGGCTGGGGAAACCACAATCTTGCTCCTCTATCTTTTCGTAATTCTACCTATTCCGGAGTATTTACATTATACCCTTTATTGAGTGGCGAAAGAAAAAAACATCACGGTGATATTTTAAAAGCAGCGTTTCAACTTCTTGAAACCGGAAAAGTAAAGGTTCGTCTTCATCATCAATCCTATACTTTGGAACAAATAGAATCTGCCTATGAATTGCTTGAAAATAGAAAAGCAAGCGGGAAAATAGTGATTCAAATTTCGTAATGATAAAAAACTGCAACGGATTCTATTCTGCAAACCGACATCTGTACCAGCAAAAATGAAAGCAACTGTACCCATCATAATCATTTTAAAACAATTAAATTTGTTTGTTACACTACTTATTTACGTTGAAAGATTATAAACTTATTTTTGCTGTTCTTACCGTTGCTATGGTTTGGGGAACAACCTTTTTGGCCATCCGTGTTGCTGTAGAAACCATTCCCGCCTGGTTCGTAGCCGGAATCCGTCAGTTTTTAGCTTCTATCATTATGCTTGTCGTTCTTCTTTCGAGAAGAGAATTCAAATGGATTGGCTGGAAAAGCTTGGGATATCAGATTATTTTTTCTTCCCTGATGCTGGTGGTTGCCAATGGTATGACGACTGTGGCTGAAGAAACTGTTTCAAGCAGTCTTGCCTCACTCATCAGTGCATGCTCACCTATTCTGGTGTTTCTGGGAAGTGTGGCTGTTGGATTACAAAAGTTCAGCCTGCGGGCACTTAGTGGGATTATGTTGTGTTTCAGCGGTATTCTCTTTATTTTCTGGGACGGACTGAAAGATCTTGCCAATCCGGATTACAGAATGGGAATGATCTTCCTGTTCTGTGCTATTGCAGGATGGGCTTCAGGAACCATTTTCACTAAAAAATTAAATATCCAAAGCGGCAATATAACGTTGAACCTTTTCTATCAATTCTTATTTGCAGGCGTTGTTCAGATTATTTTGGCTTTCCTATTTTCTGAAAACTATAACTTTGGGAACTGGTCTGTAAAAAGTATTTCAGCCATGTTATACCTTTCTGTTTTTGGTTCTGTAGCTGCTTTTTTTGCTTTCCATTATGCATTGACCAAAATTTCGCCGGTACAGGTTTCTATTCTGGCTTATATCAACACCATCATCGCTATATTTCTAGGCTGGCTGATTATGGATGAAAAAGTCACGTTTAAGTTTATTCTTGCTGCGATACTCATCATTTGTGGTGTTTTTATTATTAACTACAAACCTGAGATGTTCAGGAGGCAGAAAGCATCATAATATGTGAAAAATTTCCTAATTTTTTTATTTGCTTTATTGTATTTCTATTCATTGAAAAGGGTTAAAATTTACAGGTAAGTATCAGAATTTCTTTACATTTGCCCAAATACAACTCTTATAACCATGAAGCAAAAACTATCCATCATTACTGTTTTACTTCTTCCTGCATTTTATTTTTCTCAAAAAGCAGAGCCAAGGGAAGAGATCAAACTGAAAAGTTTTGATTACAAAATCTATATTCAAAACAAAAAAGACAAAGAAACGGATCAGGAATTATATCTGATTCCTAATAAAGGAGATACTATCAGAGAAAATGCTCTTGTTAAAAAAATATCCGGGGAAGAAACTCACAGAGGTATTTATAGAATCAACAACACAGAAATTCATTTTGTGGATATTGATCTTACCACAGAAAAAATCAACCATAAAATCTATAGTCCCAATAAAAAAGGAGTACTTACCTTAGTCAAAGAAAATTCAAATCTGACCTCTTATCCAAAGGATCTTCCGCCAAAATTTAAAGACAATAAACCTCCGCATCCCGAATTCGAAGGTGGTGAAGCAGCATTGGAGCAATGGATTGAAAAAAACATCTATCCGGTCCTGGAAAAGAAATATAAGAAAAGAGAGAAAGGGAATTCTGTTCTTATTTTAGATATAAACCCAAACGGAGTTCCATCTTTTGTAGAAATAAAAAATTTGAATATTTCTGATACCATCAAAAAACAACTCACCGATATCGTAAAAACATTTCCTGTCTGGAAGACCAATATACAAGGATTTGACGTGTCGGGAATTGTCTTTATTCCTTTAGAATACTAAGGAGTATCGTCAGGGAGTATTTTCATATTCCCTCCATTTTCCCTATATTGTATACTCCAACCTATACAATATGCTGAAAAACACATTTTTTTTATTTCTGGCCGCCTCTTTTCTTCTTGTAAGCTGTGATTACAAAGAAAAGGAGAAAAACCTGACAGACAGAGAAAAACAATTATTAGAAAAAGAAAAAGTATTCGCGAAGAAAGAATCCGAATATCAGTCGCTCCTTAAAATGAGGGACAGTATTTTTGCCAAAAAAGATTCTGTAGTCATTACTTCTTCATGGCCCGCGGAAATTTCCGGTCCATGGAATGGAAAGGTCATCTGTACAGAATCCAACTGCAGTGAATATGCGGTGGGCGACCAGCGTACTGATATCTGGGAATTCGATAATGATTCTACCCAGCCTATTACTAAAATTATCAATAACAATAATCTGGTGAGGCTGTACACAGGCAAGTTTGAAAACAATGAGATCAGACTGTCTTTCAAAACCGATTCTACGGCCAAAAAGAATGTAGAAATGAGCGTTCTTCTTAATGATATTTCGGACAACAAGATCAAAGGTACAAGAACCATCACATCGGATGGCTGTACTGCCAAGTTCTCTGTTGAATTAGTACGTTCCACAAAATAAACACTTATGATTTTACTGAGTATACACAACCTGAGTCTTCCTATAGAAGATCCGGTACTGAAGTTCCTGTTGGTACTGGTCATCATTCTGGCAGCACCATTACTGCTAAATAAAATTAAAGTTCCCCATCTTTTGGGGCTTATCATCGCCGGAGCCATCATTGGTCCGAACGGATTCAATGTGCTATCCAGAGACAGCAGCATTGTAGTGACTGGAACCACCGGATTGCTATATATCATGTTTCTGGCAGGTCTTGAGATTGATATGGGAGATTTTAAAAAGAACAAATGGAAAAGTCTCACCTTTGGGCTCTATACCTTTATTGTCCCTTTTGTTTTAGGTTATCTGGGAGGGTATTATCTTCTGCATTTCTCTATGCTGACGTCTATTTTGTTTGCCAGTCTTTTTTCTTCCCATACCCTTATTGCTTATCCATTGGTGAGCAAGTTGGGAATCGCCAAAAACAAGGCTGTTAATATTACTGTTGGAGGTACTATGATCACAGATATCCTCGCATTATTAGTGCTTGCTGTGATTGTGGGAATGTCTCAGGGAGATGTGGGAACAGAATTTTGGGTTAAATTATCTGTTTCTTTCATTGTTTTTGCATTGATTGTACTCATCGTATTCCCTATTATAGGTCGTTGGTTCTTCAAAAGAGTGGATGATAAAATCTCACAATATATTTTTGTACTGGTCATGATTTATCTGGCGGCAATGCTGGCTGAACTAGCTGGAGTAGAAGCTATTATCGGAGCATTCTTTGCAGGATTGGCTTTAAACAGATTAATTCCTCATACTTCTTCTTTGATGAACAGAGTTGAATTTGTGGGAAATGCCATCTTTATTCCATTCTTCCTGATCAGTGTGGGAATGCTGATTGATTTTAAAGTTTTCTTTAAAAGCTGGGAAACGCTGGAAGTAGCCGGAATTATGCTGGTAGCTTCTATCGGAGGGAAATATCTTTCTGCGGTAGCCACTCAAAAAACATTCAGACTGACCAAAGAGGAAGGAAAACTGATTTTCGGGTTGAGTTCTGCATCAGCAGCAGCTACATTGGCTTCAGTAATGGTAGGATACAACATCATTCTTTCTGAAACCGAAACCGGAGAACCTGTAAGATTATTAAACGAGCATGTACTGAACGGAAGTATTTTACTGATCCTCATTTCGTGTACCATTTCCTCTTTCATTTCCATGGCAAGTGCTCAGAAAATTGCGGAAAGTGATAATGAAGATACCGTTTCCGGGAATACTCACGAAGAAGAAAGTATTCTATTGGCCATCAACCATGAGGCAACTGTTGAACGAATGGTGAACTTGGGAATTCTGATCAAAGCACATTCCAATACAGAAGATCTGTTTGCCCTGAATGTCATCAATGAAGATAAAAATGAATCTTCAGTAAAGAATGCGGAGAAACTTCTTCACCAGGCAACGGATGCGGCGGCGGCGGCGGATGTGAAGCTACAGGCCCTAAAAAGATATGACAATGACGTGGTTAATGGAGTCAATAATGTTATTAAAGAACAGAAAATCACCGACCTCATCATTGGATTGGAGGACGAAAAAGGATTCTCCCCTTCTTTTATCTATAATCTTTACAACGGCTATCTGCAGAATGATGATGTGAATGTACTCGTATATCATGCAGCACAACCGCTTTCCACCATAAAAAAATATGCGGTCATGATTCCTGAGAATGCGGATAAGGATGCCGGATTCTTCCATGCATTGCTAAGAGTCTGGAATATTGCCAGAAACTCCGGGGCTACAGTTGTTTTTTATGCTCCTGAAAACATCATTGATATTCTGCAGAAAATCATGAAGAAAGCCAGTATAGAAGCAGAATTTATCATTATGAGCACATGGCAGGATGGTGAAAGAACCGCTGCCCAGCTGAAAGATGATGAAGCACTGATTATTTTGATGGCAAAACGAGGCATGAAATCCTATATTCCACGAATGAGACTGATCCCTGAACTCCTGAACAGGAATCTGAATGATAACAATTATCTTCTGATCTTCCCTTTCTCAGAATATGATAAAAACAGTCCGGAAATACGTTCTGTAGGAAATCACGGAGATTTTGTGGAGATTGGAAATGTAATTCAGAAGATTTTCAAATAAAAGAATTTTAGATAGGCTGAAAGAGGGATGCTGGAAGTTATCTATGTATAAATAATCATTTTTTATTAAATCATCAAACAATTTGAGCCATCAATAGGAACGGGCTTTAGGCGAAACTTAATTTAGATTTTGGCTAAAGCCAATTGAATAATTACATAACAAAAAAGGGAGCTGTTTTTAAAGATAACAGCTCCCTTTTATATTTTTTAAATGTGGTTTACTCAGCAATTACTCTTACCATTCCTTTCACCTGTACAAGCTTTTCCATTAGCTCTTCCCTGGAATCTGCAAGGACATTGATGTGTCCCATTTTTCTTCCTGGTTTGGTTTCGGTTTTCCCATATAAATGGATGTAGGTTTCAGGTAACTTAAGAATATCTTCCATTCCCTCGTATACTACTTTTCCAGCATATCCTTCTGCTCCTACCAGATTCAGCATTCCGCTGTACGTGATGGCATCAGTATCGGCTAAAGGCAGATTTTTTACCACACGGTACATCTGCTCAAACTGAGAATTGGTATTTCCTTCCTGACTCTGATGTCCTGAATTGTGAAGTCTTGGAGCAGTTTCATTTACCCATATTTTACCTTCTTTGTCAAGGAATAATTCGATAGCAAACAATCCTGGAGAGTTCACAGCATTTAAGAATTTCTCTGTAATAGAATCAATCTGCCCCTGAACATCTTCTGTCAGAAGAACCGGACAAACATTGAAATCCAAAAGATTTAATTTTGGATCAGCGACCATTTCTGTTATCGGAAAAACATTGGTTTCTCCTTTTTCATTTCTGGCTACAATGACAGAAAGTTCTTTTTCAATATCCACCAGACTTTCAATAACAGATGCTTCTGTCCATAAGTGCTGATAATCTTCTTCTGTTTTGATCACCTGTACTCCTTTTCCATCATATCCGCCTGTATTCATCTTTTGAACAAATGGCAATGGCATGATAATTTTCTCTTCACTGTTCCATACCACCTGAAATTCCGGACTTGGAATATCATGAGTTTTATAAAATTCTTTCTGAAGGATCTTTTGCTGGATCGTTTTGATGATATTGGCATTAGGAACCACTCTTATTCCCTGCTTTTCAAGTTCTGCCAATGCATCAGCGTTTACGTGTTCTATTTCAATCGTAACAACATCTTTATCTTTTCCGAAGTTCAGAACCGTATCATAGTCATTAAAATTCCCCTGTGTAAAATATGAGATATTATGACATGGTGCATCAGAAGCCGGATCCAGAGTATAAAACTCATCATCATACTTCAGTGCGCTTTGTATCAACATTCTTCCCAGCTGTCCGCCTCCCAGAATTCCTATTTTCATTTTTTATTTTTATTAGATTTACTTCTTATTGAATTTTATCAATTTTTAAATACCCAAGTCCCATCGGGTTCTTCTGATCTTCTGCATCAGATTTTTTAAGAACGATAGCATATTTTTCTTTCATATAGGCAGGAAGAATATCACTCACATTGAAAATATCATCAATATCTACTCCATGCTTATCATCAATATGACTTACAGCGCCTTCAAAGCCCATTGTCTGATAAAATTCAGTAGCTTTTGCCCTTTTTATAATCTCTCCCATAGACTGCCCTACCATTAAGTGCTGCTCATGAAATTCTTCAAAGAAACCAGGTTTGTAACCTCCCAGATTAAGGAAAAACAATTGGTCTTCTGATGACTTCTCTCCTTTCTCTACAATTTCCACTTCATAGCCGTCAGCAAATCTCACTTCCTGATAACAATCCAGATGAATTTTACCTTCTGCTTCCTTCCAAAACTCTTTCATATCCGGAATCAAATCTTTAAGATTCTCTGCTATTCCGAAGAAAACATCGTGCTGCTCAATATTTCTTCCTTTAGGAGTTGCCCCAAGGATAACATAAAATAATTTCATTACATTTTTCATGCATACAAAAATACGTTAAATTTATCTTTTTCAAATGTTTGGCAGACTACTACAATAATTTTATATTTGTAACATTATTTGTAGTATGTCAGAAATCATCATACTCTTCCTTGGCGCAATTTCCGCTGGTCTTTTAGGTTCACTTACGGGTTTAGGAGGAGGAGTTATTATCATTCCTTTATTAACGCTAGGTTTTGGCGTTCCAATGCATTATGCTATCGGTGCTTCACTTATTTCAGTGATTGGTACCTCTTCCGGCGCGGCTGTAGCTTTCGTCAAAGAAGGGTTTACCAATATGAGAATCGGGATGTTTCTCGAAATTGCCACCACCGCAGGTGCTATTGCAGGTGCCCTGGTTTCGGGAATGCTTAACCCTAATACAATCGGAATTATTTTCGCTAGTATCCTTCTTTTAACGGTTATTTTAAATCTTAAAGGTAAGCCTGATCACCAGGAACCTTTGGTCAAAGGAAGTCTGGAAGAGAAGCTGAAATTGTACGGAACATTCCCTGATAAAGGAATATTGAAAAGTTATTCTGCAAGAAATACAGTTCCTGGATTTTTGATGATGATGTTTGCAGGTGCCATGTCTGGACTTTTAGGAATAGGTTCTGGAGCGTTGAAGGTATTGGCAATGGACAATATGATGAAACTGCCTTTCAAGGTATCTACAACAACCAGTAACTTCATGATTGGGGTAACGGCTGTAGCCAGTGCGCTGATCTATTTCCAGAGAGGCGAAATTATTCCTGTGATTGTAGCTCCGGTTTTAATTGGGGTTGTCATCGGAAGTTTTATCGGCTCAAAAACGCTGATGGTATCCAAGACCAAAAAATTAAAAGTATTTTTTGCCATTGTAATTACCATTCTGTCTATTTACATGATGTATAACGGTATCAACAAAAGCTTCAGATAATGAGAAAGAATTTTACAGATGTAGATCTGAACCGCTCCGTAGGAAACCTTCTGAGACTGGGTGTTATTCTTTCTGTGGCCACCTCTCTAATCGGTTTTATCAAGTTATTTTTTGAGGGTTTTAAAATGCCTGAAAAATATACAAGCCTTGTGGTAGGTACTTCTTCAGATAAAGTGTGGGGACATTTCTGGAATTCTCTGTGCAAAGGAGAAGGAATGGCCATTATTCAGTTGGGAATTCTTCTGTTGATTTTCACACCTTTGATGAGGATTGTTTTTGCTTTAATAGGGTATTTAAAAGAAAAAGACTACGTATATGTAGTCATTTCTTCAATCGTGTTAGCAATTATGGCGGTAAGTTTCTTTGCTGGATACGCTCACTAATTTTTACATTTCATAAAACTCTAACGGCAATTGATCGGGATCCTGGGTAAAGAAAAATTCTTTCCCGGTGAATTCATCTATGCGGATTTCTTCACAGTTTAAGCCTTTTTCAATCAGCTCATTTCTTTTTTCTGCCACATTTCCAACAGAAAAAGCAAGATGTCTTAAGCCACACGCTTCAGGTCGCGAAGGCCGTTGTGGAGGATTGGGAAAAGAAAACAGCTCAATCACATAATGATCCCCGATAGCCAGATCAAGTTTATAAGACTGTCTTTCTTCACGGTATACTTCCCGAATGATATTCAGATCTAAAATTTCCGTATAAAATTTCTTTGAAACGGCATAATCTGAACATATAATTGCAATATGGTGAATCTTCATTTTTTTATTTTAAACTAATTTTCAATTGAATTTTATTACTGTATTTCTTTACAGTTATCCTTTCTTCTTGTATCAATAATATACTGGATTTTCCATTCGTTATTCTGCTTTACCAGCTGAAAACTATTGGCCCCGCAATGTGATAATTTCCCCTTTAAATAAAAAGAATAAGGAGTAAATACACTGGCCAGGTTTCCATCTGTATGAACAGCTTCTACTGTGATTCTTTCATCCAGATCCCCTTTTGTAAATTTTGAAACCGAAGCAACGAAATCCGGTATACTGTCACTTTTTACAGTACCGTCTTTCGTGATTGTTTGCAACACTGCATTCTCCGAAAAAGCAGATTTTACGAGTTCTGAGTCTGCATTTTTCATGCCAAGGAACAGGTTACGGATAGGTTTTTCAATATCTTTATTCTGCTGCCCGAAGCCAGAAATACTGATCAGAACAAGAAGTATAACTATTTTATTCATAGTATAGATTTAGATAATTAAAAATAGATAAAATAAAATTTAAATTGATTAACAAATTTTAAAATTCATTTTCCTTAAATTGTAGTCAAAATTATTTCAGAGCTTTTTATATGTGGATTATTTATCTGACTTTGGCCATCCTTCTTTTGGTCATGACCATACTGCCGAAAATACAGCATTCTCACTGGATATTCCGGGTTCCGGAATTTGCTAAAATACAGGTCACTTACCTTATACTTTTCACTTTTCTATTAGGCCTTTTTACTGATTCTAAAGAATATTTCTGGTATTATCAGGGGCTTCTATTGGTCATGTTTGTTCATCACGGCCATACCCTCATCAAATACACCCGTTTTTATCCTGTAAAAAAACACAGACAGCGTCACAAGTCTTCTGATAAACTGCATTTTATTTCGGCTAATGTGTATCAGTTCAATAAAGAGTATGAGAAATTCATTGGCCTTGTTAAAAAATATAATCCTGATTTTTTCATGACTATGGAAAGCAATGGCGACTGGGAAAAAGCAATGAGACCTTTAGAAAATGAATACGGCTTCCAGCATAAAGTGACTCTTGAAAACACCTACGGCATGCATTTCTATTCCAGGATTGAAATCAAAGAAGCAAAGACTCATTATTTTGTAGCTGATGATATTCCGAGTATTGAGATCCATATGAAAACAGCTGATGGCTTTTCTTTTGTTTTCTTTGGGGTTCACCCGCCTCCGCCAAGTCCTACGGAAGAGGAAACATCGAAAGAAAGAGATGGTGATCTTCTAAGTACTGCCAAATGTGTAAAAGACATTAAAAAACCTGTTATTGTAGTGGGAGATTTCAATAATGTTGCATGGTCAAGATCATCTGTACTTTTCAGAAAAACAAGTCATCTGATAGATCCCAGGATCGGGCATTCTTTTGTTTCTACTTTCCATGCGAAATACCGTCTTTTAAGGTTTCCTATCGATTTGATGTTTCACAGTGAAGATATTTTTATTAAACAGCTGAAGACACTGGAAAATTTTGGCTCAGACCACCTTCCGGTATACTGTGAGTTTTTCATAGATCATCACAACGATGAACAGGAAGAATTGATTGAAACAGCGACTTCTGAAGAGAAAGCAGAAGCTGAAATCATGATCGAGGAAGGAAAGAAAGAAGATGGCGAGCGGGAAACTATCGTTACTGAAGATTAATAAAAAAGTGGGCTAAAGCCCACTCCTATTGAATATTATTTTTTATCAGAATCCAAAATTCCAGCCCCAATTGATCGTTCTGTTCCAGCCAAAGGCTACTTTTACTGGACCTGTCTCATATTCACCAAAAAAAATAAATAATAAGGCAATCACAACAGCAATAAGAATATAAATCTTCTTCTTTTTCATACTAGAATTTCATTACATCCTTCACTACTCCATTCTTCTGGGTGAGCTGTAATAATTCAGCTTCAATGAAGGTTTTGATCTGTTCTTCAGAACCATTGTTCGGGAAGAGAAGATGAACATTAGCTCCTGCATCCAGCGTAAAGAATAAAGGCAATTCTGTTTCTCTTCTGAAATCCCAGATCTTGTTGATGACTTCTAAAGTACCTGTTTTCATCAGGATAAAAGCCGGATCACTCATCATCATCATTGCATGCAGTGTAAGTGCTTCATGCTCTACCAACTTGATAAAGCTTTCCATGTCTCCGTTTTTCAGGATCTCTTTCATCGGAACAAAATTCTCTCTTGCTTCCTGAAATCTTCTTTCTGCATAAGGATTCGTATTCATCAAACCATGCCCTACCGTTGAAGAAACACTTTTCTGTCCTTCATGGATCAATAAAACCCAGTCGTTAAAATTTCTGAATACCTCATGAACTTCAGCATCCGGAAACTGTACTCCAAATAAATCTGAGCTTCCTTCTACCTCATCCGTTTCTCCCCACACCACAAGACCGTTATATAAGCTTCGGCATGCACTTCCACTTCCTAATCTTGCTAGAAATGAAGCCTTTCTCAAAGATTTTTCTTCAGAAATTGTTCCTGTAAATGAAGCATCCAATGCCATCAGACATTTTGCAATGGCTCCAAATCCTGAAGCTGAACTTGCAATCCCTGAGCTGTGAGGAAATGTATTTTCTGTCCTGATAACATATTTTCCTTTTAGAATCCAGGGAAGATACTGTTCTATATTTTTGAAATATTTCTCAATCTTTTCTGCAAATTTCACTTCTTCATTACCAGCCAGAAAGGTCTGTACTGAAAAAGCTTCATCTGCGATAAATTCCATTGAGGTATTGGTTTTACAATGGTTTAAAGTGTAACTGATACTTGGGTTGGCAGGAATCTGATCAGCATATTTCCCCCAGTATTTAATCAGGGCAATATTAGACGGGCAGCTTTCTGAAACCGTTTGGGTATGAATGGTGAAGTTTTCTTTTCCTATAAAATCTTGTGTCGTCATAGTTTAATTTAAGTCATTATTTTAAACCACTCCCGTCAAAAATTCTTTGAATTTTCGCCACCCCTCCAAAAGAGGGGAATTTTCACACCTTTATTTGTACTTGACGTGAAAAACAGGAGGTTAAAATTTTTAATACATCTTTTCTATAATATCCGCGTATTTTTTGATCACTACATTTCTTTTGACTTTCAATGTAGGCGTAATTTCGCCTGTATTGATGTCAAATTCTGCCGGCATTAAAGTAAATTTCTTCACTTTTTCATAGTCTGCCAGATGGCTCTGTAATTCTTTAATTTTTTCTTTGTAAAGATTGACTATCTTTTCATTTTTTACAGCATCTTCCCAATTGGTAAAAGGAATATTATTTTTCTTGATATAATCCTGTAAAAATTCAAAATTAGGAACAATCAACGCTGAAACAAACTGTCTTCCTTCTGCAATCAGCATAATCTGCTGGATAAAATTATTGTTGGTCAAAAGGTTTTCGATCTGTTGTGGAGCGATGTATTTTCCGTTGGATGTTTTCATCAGATCTTTGATTCTGTCAGTGATAATCAGGTTTCCTTTATCATCAAATTTTCCTGCATCACCGGTTTTGAACCATCCATCCTCTGTGAACACTTTCTGGGTTTCTTCAGGCTTATTGTAATAGCCTTTCATGATTCCGTTTCCTCTTGCCTGAATTTCATCGTTTTCTCCAATACGCATTTCTACTCCCGGCAATGGTTTTCCACTGGTTCCATGTTCAAAATGAGTCAAAGGGAAAAGAGTCAATGTTGCGGTAGTTTCCGTTAATCCGTATCCTACAGTTACATGAATTCCCACTGAATCAAAGAAACGGGTAACTTCTGGTGACAATGAGGCTCCTCCACAAGGTAAAAACCAAAGTCTTCCACCCATTTTCTCTTTGATTTTACTGAAAACCAACCGATCTGCAACAGCTTCTTTGAATTTTAATCCAAAAGGAATCGGTTTTTCATTTCTCTTCAATTCAGCAGTTTCCCATCCGGTTTTAAGGGCCCAGTCAAAGATTTTTTTCTTCAACGATGAACCTTCTTCTGCTTTTTCCAAAACTCCGGCATATACTTTCTGGAAAAATCTTGGTACCGCACACATTGTAGTAGGTTTTACTTCTTCCAGTGCCTTAGCTACATTTTTAGGGTCTTCCAGAAAATAAACACGGGCACCACCATACAGGCAAAGTAAACTCCAGCTTCTTTCAAAAACGTGGCTCAAGGGTAAAAATGCCAGTGAAAGTTCTTCTTCAAAGTTTTTAAACTTAAAAAATTCAAAGTGAGAATCGAATGCTTTAATAAAATTTCCATGGGTAAGCATTACGCCTTTCGGCACTCCGGTAGTTCCGGAAGTATAGATCAATGTGGCAGTATCATCATTTTCTTTCTTGCAGATCTCCAGCTTTGGGGAAGCTTTTGAAATAAAATCTTCAAGATAAAAACTGTTGAATTCTTTCTTGATCCACACTGCTTTTTTAGAAACAATAATGGTTTCAAGATTGTTTTCTTCTTTATGTAAAAACTCAAGACAGGCATCATACTGCATCTGATTTCCCACTAAAACAGCTTTAGCTCCGGAATCGTTTATGATATGTTCTGCCTGCTCAGCATTATTAGTTGAATAAATAGGCACCGTAACAGCACCGATGGCCATTGAAGCCAGGTCAACGATCATCCATTCGGACGAGTTATCTGAATAAATAGCGACTCTGTCATTCTCCTGAACTCCAGCTTCTTTTAAGGCATTGGCTGTTTTAAAAATAACTTCACTGAATTTTTTCCAGCTCAGCTCTTTCCAGCCTCCCTCTTTCTTTTTAAATCCGATGGCCGCTTTTATAGGATGTTTTTCTACATTTTTAAGGATAATTGCCTCTGCAAGATTCATTTCTTCAGCTTTTTGTCGTTAATATAATTATTCAGGTGAAAGTCTATACTTTCTTTTACGGGAATAAACTGATAGTTCAGTTTTTCTTTGACTTTGTGATTGGAAATGGTGTTGAAGGAAGAAATGGCCTCAATATTTGATTTGGTAACCATTTTCAGTTTGGGAATCAGCCATCCGAAAAGGGTGTTGGCTATTCTTCCGATATTTAATACAGATTGTGAGAGAATTCTGGCATCTTTAAGTCCCAGACGGGTTCTCACCTGTTTTGCAAGGTCTGCATATCTGTTATTTTCAGCAACAATAATAAAACGTTCTCCGAAAAGATTATTTTCCATTAATCCTATGGCGGTATTAGCAACATCTCTCACGTCAACATAAGCAGAACCACCTGAAAAGGTAAAACTATTGTCTTCAAAAGTAGAGAAAAGCTCTCCGCTGCTTTGGGTCCAGTTTCCGCTTCCTACGATCATTCCCGGGTTGATGATGATAACATTAAGACCTTCTGCTGAGGCTCTCCATACTTCCATTTCAGATAAATGTTTTGAAATAGCATACGCAGAGTGTTCTAGTTTTGGATTAAAATCAGAATCTTCGTCCAGCTCTCCTTTTTCATTGAAATTATCAAGAACGGCAACAGAACTTACATGGAGAAATTTTTTAACGTCTGACCCTTCACAGGCAAACAACAGGTTTTCTGTACCCTTGATATTTGTACGGTACATTTCTTTTTCATCTTTGGGATGAAAGCTTACTTTTGCAGCACAGTGATAGACCTCATCCACACCTTGCAGTGCTGTTGTCAAAGAATTGAGGTCATCAAAATCTACGTTTACCCATTCGATCTTATTGAAAAAATCGTCGGGATTCTCCGTATAAAAGCTGTATGAATGCTTTACTTCGTTTATATTGCTGCCCGGTCTTTTGGAAGCACGTACATTTTTACCTCTTTTAAGAAGTTCCAGTACAATTATTCTTCCCAGAATTCCGGTAGCACCCGTTACAAAAATCATTAATTATTTTACTTGATTGCTGACTAAAATATAACAATATTTTCTATCCGGCAATTCTTCCGGATCCGGTAAAAATTCCTTAGAAAAACTGCTTATGCAAATTTGCGATTTTTAAAGCATAATTCAACTTTATTTAACCAATATTATCACTCAGAAATCAACAAACCGGAAAAATTTTAATCACAATAGATCATTATATTTAAAAGTCCTGAAAGAATGTACAACTTTCAGGACTTTTATGATTAAAAATGCTTTGTTCTTAAGCCATTACCTCATTATTTCTTCTTGGAGCTTTATCGCAAAGAACGTCTGCAATGCTCTTGGAAATAAGGTTTCCTTCTGTAAGATTATCCAGCCAGAAGAATTCTCCGGCAGCATTGATCTCGATGAAGTAGTATTCATCTTCAGGAGAAACAATCATGTCTATTGCGCCGTAATCTACATTGTAAATATCGAGAAGTTCAAGCAATTTTGCTTCTACGTCTGCCGGAAGTTCTGTTCTGCTCCATTTATCAATCAGATTGATTCCGTCTTTTCTCCAGTCTATTTTGGCATCTTCAGATTGTTGTGAGTCTATTTCAAATGCATAAACATCTCTTCCCACAATGGTAATACGAAGTTCTTTTTTCTTTTGAATCATCTGTTGAAACTGCATTGGGCAATATAACAATGAATCCAGTTCTTCCAGTTTATTTTCACTGACCACGTTGGTAAACACTACACTTTCCACACCGTCTTCATAGATGGCAAAACCAGTTTGCATTTTTGCCACTACATTCTGATGTTTCAGAATAAATTTTCTGGCTTCATCAGGGCTGTTGGTAAGGCACGTCGCCGGAATCGTCAGGCCTAATTTATCTGCAATTTTCAATTGTTCTTCTTTGCTGTCCAGTCTTCTGTACACACTTGGTTTTCCTAAAGAATACGCATCTACAGATTCAAAGAAACCAAAAAGTGTATTTCTGATTTCTCCCATTGCTGCACCGTAGAACTTAGAGTCCATTTCTTCCTTCAGCCCCTTTCCGATATTGTAAGCTCTTCTGTACCAGATAGCCGAAATATCATCTAAACGGTGTTTTGCATCCGGAGTTTCAAGAAAACTTACCCATTCTCCATCCTGAAAAATGGTGGAAAGCTTATTTTGTAAAGGATAAACGTCAACATCAAAGCGAATGACCTCACAGTTATTTTTTTCAATGTATTCTGTTACTTTTTCAATGGAAAAATTATCTGCGGTATGGGTTATAATTAAAATTTTATTCATGGAAATTAATTCTTTTGATAAGATTATCGGCAATTCTTTCTGCTATGGGAAATCCCAGCTCTTTTTGCAGCATTCCCCACTCTCCCTGTGGATTGACTTCAAGGAAATAATAATTCCCGTCTCTTCCCTTGATCATATCGATAGCCCCTATATAAAGGCCCATTTCATGCATCATGGAAGTGAGATTTACTTTAACGGAATCCGGCAGCTCGTATGCTGACCAGAAATAGCCTTCACGGGCTACTCTCCAATCTGCATTTTCGCTGTTATTGATCTTTCCTGTGAAGAAATCACCGTCTACATAGACGATTCTCAATTCATATTCTTTTTCAATATAAGGCTGAAAAATCATGGGACAGTATGCAATGTCTGAAAGGTTTTCAAGAGATTCTTCTTCAATGATTGTAGTGGAAATCATATTTTCACCAGACATTGTTTTCGCCGTTACTCCATGAAGCTTAGCGATTGCTTTTCCGTGGCAGTATTGATAGAAAAATGTTGTTATTTTCTCTTCATCATTGGAAAAAATAGTTTTGGGGATCGTTAAGTTATTTCTTTGTGCAATTTTCAGCTGAAATATCTTGTTGCCATCCACCTTTTTTTCATTTTCATAAGGGTTGATCCAGGGAACATGCTCTAAGGCAGTCATCAGATTGTAGCGCAGGCTTCCGTATTCGTTCAGGAATATTTTTTCATAATCCTGATCCAATTCTTCGGGAGTGCTGATTCTCCATGCTTTTCTGTGCCATACTCCTTTTATTTCATCAGAGTGGATGGTATTTCCGGACTCATCAGTCAGTTCAAATGAATTTTCATGGATGCTGATTTTCTGAAGGTGATTCAGGCGGTCAGAATTCAGTCTGAAGTAAGGGATATTTTTAGAGGCCAGATATTCGAAAAAGAGATCGATATTATAAAAATCCTGTGAATGGGTGATGCAGAGAATCATTTGCCGGTTTTTATTAAAAAGGGAAACTTAATGTTTAAGTTTCCCCTACTCTATTTTATTGAATTCTACTTATTATAGTGGAATAGTGATTGTATCATCATCACCGTCAGATGGATATTTCAGCGTGTGCATCATATCATCTTTCGGAGAAGTTACAACGTCAATTGCCGGTTTTGTAATTACATCTCTTTCAGGAATTGACATATCAGTTCCTCCTTTTACTGTTTCAGGATCTTTCACCTGTTTTTCCAAGAATGATGCGAAAAATGGCTTCTTCTTTGAGTTTTGGTTTTTCATAATGTTTAGTTTTGGTTTGATATATAATTAAGCTTAAGCTGTATGTATATTCTTACACCTCTAAAACATCCTCATCTCCATCAGAAGGATATTTCATCGTTACATTATCATTATCAGGCTTAGTAACATTATCCTTAAGAGGAGTAGTGATCTGATCCTGAAGGGATGTCGTAATCTGATCTACCAATACAGAAGTAATACCTCCTCCTTTTACTGTTTCAGGGTCTTTAACCTGTTTTTCTAAGAATGTCGCGAAAAACGGCTTCTTTTTTGAATTTTTGTTTTCCATAAGTTAATATTTTTATTGTTTTGGAAATCCAAAGTACAAAAAATTCAACTCATGGAGAAATAATATGACGTTTTAATAAAATTTTAACATAATACTAAAAATCAAAGTATAATATTAATTTAATCCTAGAAACTCCTTCACAACATTTGCAAAATCAACCGGATTTTCTGCCTGAACCCAATGTCCTGCATTTTTTACCGTAACTACTTTAGCTTTAGGAAACTGCTGCTTGATTCCAAATTCATCCTGAGGCAGAATATAATTGGACTTTTCTCCTGCAATAAAGAGCGAATCGCCTTCAAAAACACCGAATTTGACAGCATTGGAAACAAATTCATTATATTTTTCAGATAATGTTTTAAGATTAAATCTCCACCCCAGTTTTTTATTTTCATCCCAATACAGGTTTTTCGTTAAAAACTGTATGGTTGATTTTTCGGGAATATACTGGTTCAGAACTGCTTCCACATCATTTCTGGAGGCTACTGTATTGAAATCTACAGTTTCCAGTGCTTTGATAATTCCCTGGTGGTGCGGCGGATATGCTTTAGGTGAAATATCTACAACAATCAGTTTTTCAACACGTTCAGGATATTTTAAAGCAAACTGCATTACAGCTTTTCCTCCTAAAGAATGTCCCAAAACATGAGCTTTCTGAATTCCATAATGATCCATATAGCGGGCAATGTCATCTGCCAGATCATCATGAGACATACTTTCTGAATGAAAGCTTCTTCCGTGGTTTCTAAGGTCGATCAGATGTACGGGAAGATATTCTCCCAGATCTTTTCCGAAACTTCCCCAATTGTCAAGCATTCCAAATAATCCGTGAAATACAAGAAGCGGCGTATTGGTTAAATTTTCGCCGAATATTTTTGAGTTTAAGATTTCCATATTTATTACCATTTTGCCAGTCTCTTCAGATAAGCCTGAACTGTGTTTTCCAATCCCATATAAAGTGCTTCAGAAACCAAAGCATGCCCGATAGATACTTCCAACAGGTTTGGAATGGTATCTGCAAAATATTTCAGGTTTTCTAAGCTTAAATCATGACCTGCATTAATTCCCAATCCGAAATTGGTAGCTTCAACCGCTGTGTCGTAATATGGTTTTATAGCCTGTTCTTTATTAGTCAGATAATTTTTTGCGTAGGCTTCAGTATATAGTTCTATTCTGTCTGCACCAGCTTTAGCAGCATATTCTACCAGTTCCGGTAAAGGATCAAGGAAAACAGAAGTGCGGATACCTGCCTTTTTAAATTCTGCAATAATCTCTGTAAGAAAATCAAGATGTTTTTTGGTATCCCAGCCTGCATTGGATGTAATAGCATCATCAGCATCGGGAACCAGAGTTACCTGCTCGGGCTTCACCTCCAATACCATATCGATAAAACTCTGATGTGGATTTCCTTCAATATTAAACTCAGTCGTAACCAACGGCTTCAGATCATAGACATCTTTTCTTGTGATATGCCTTTCATCAGGTCTTGGATGGATGGTAATTCCTTGTCCTCCGAATTCCTGAATTTTTACAGCTGCTTCTGTAACACTTGGGGTTTCACCTCCTCTTGCATTTCTTAACGTCGCAATTTTATTAATGTTTACGCTTAGTTTTGTCATTTTTATTTTAGATGTTAGATATGAATGTTAGAAGTCAGAAGCTCGCAGCTGGAAGTAAATCCAGACTTTGTACTTCTATTGGTCTTTCTAAATTCATTATCATTTAAAAGTTTAATTTAAAATTTGTTTTTAAAGTGGGTAAAGCTTCAATCCTCCTACTTTATACTTTCACGCTTACCTGCATCACCTGAAGCTCAAATTCTTTGGATGCTACCAGTAAATGGTCAAAAATATCTGCCTGAATCTGCTCAAAACGTTCCCATTTGGAATCATTGGCAAAACAATACACTTCAAGAGGCAGTCCTTGTGGAGTAATATCCAATTGACGTACCATGCGGGTTCCGTTTTTGTCTACGTCCGGATCGTTTTCAATATATTTTTGAGCATAATATCTGAAAACACCGATATTTGTAAGCTGCCTTCCATTTACGACCTTATCATTATGTTCAAGGCTCTCTTTTTCTTTTTTAATCTCAGAGGCTCTTTCTTCAAGATAATCTGAAATAAGGTTGATCTCCTTTAAACGCTCTACATCTTCGTCTGTCAGAAATTTAAAAGAATTGATATTAAAGTAGATTGATTTTTTTATTCTTCTGGTATTGGATTCAGACATGACCTGCATATTCTTGATTTCTGTGGTCATCAAGTCATAGGTAGGAATAGTGGAAACCGTTTTATCAAAGTTGGTAATCTTGGTAGTTAAAAGGTTTATTTCTGTAATATTCCCTTCAATAGTATACTTGGGAATGCTTACCCAGTCTCCTACCTTCAGGTTTTTAGAAGTCGCTACGTGAAGCCCTGTTACAAATCCTAAAATTGTATCTCTGAAAACCAATACCAGAACAGCCGTAATTGCCCCAAGACTTCCTACGATAGTGGTTCCTTTAATTCCAAAAATCACACAAAGTCCTACTACAGTAAATACAAAAAGTCCTAAAATCTTTACCGTTTCTGAAATGGCATTAAGCGCCATAATTTTGTAGAAATCCTGTTTGATACTGAAATAATTTCTAAAAGCAGTCAGTGATCTGTAGAGCATTCCTGCCAACATCAATACCAATCCCAGATTGATACATCGAATAATAAAAATAGTTGTTTTGGGCAATGCATTTTCTGGAAATATGGATCCCTGAATGCCAGCAACAGCAATTAAAGCGGCAAAATGAGCTACAGAGTTCGTGATTTTTGCCTGATAAATAGATTTTAAAATGGGAAATTTCTGTTCATTATGGAATAGTCTGAAAACAGAATTAATGATAAACTTAAAAGCAAAATCGGTAATAAAAAACAGAACGAGAAGTAAACTCAATTTTACAATAATATGGAAAACCCAATCCAGCCCGGAAGGTGATATCTGGGTAATATAAATGTAAAGCTGTTCGCTCAGCTCCTGTATAAAGTTTTTAGTTTCTTGTAACTGGTCATTCATTACAGCAAATTTATGAAATTAAGAATCATGATTTTACTATTCCCAATCAATTTTCATCCCAAAGAGTATTCCTCGGAAAATATTTAATAAAAATCTTTTTTGAATGAAATTATAAAATATCAAATCTTCTACAACCCTTAATTATAAATGAAAAATTAACTACAAATACCAAAATAAAATAAATAATATTAAAAATAATTACATTTTTTATGTTTAAATATTAAATATTTATTAAATTTGGTTAAAACTAAACCCATCAAAATCAATTAAATATGAAACAAAATTACTTGTTCATCGTACTATGCAGCCTTGTGCTCTTAGTAAACTGTAAAGGAGGTGATGACTCAGTGAATCCAGAAAATCCCAAACCTGTAACCGGAATAGTAGAAGGCAAAGTATTTGCTAAAAATGGAACAAAGCCAATTGGCGGCGCCATAGTATTCACCATTGACAGTAAGAATCAGGTTTACCATACCTATTCTGATGCCGATGGTACATTCAGTCTGACTGCTCCTGAAGGCAATACCACACTTCATATTCAGACCGGCAATGGTCTTAATTTTAGAACTGAAATTCCCGTTACCGTTAAAAAGGACGAAACAACCAATGTTACCAGCAAAGATTCAAAATTGAATCAGATTGCAAAAATAGCGTATGTAGAAGGCAGCTATGACGAAATAGAATCTATAATTACAAGTCTTGGTTATACGGCGACAGAAATCAGCTATCAGGATTTAAAAAATTTCAATACCATTTCTCAGTACGATATTATTTTTCTGAACTGCGGTTCACGTAACTTTGCTTACTCAGGAACTAACACACCGAGTAACGACCTTTCTATTTTCAGTAATCTCTCTACTTTTATCACGAATGGCGGAAGTATTTATACTTCAGACTGGGCTGCTGCCTATCTGGTAGGTGGAGATAAAAATGCTCCGTACTGTGGTATTTATGGAGGTTTTCTGGATCTTACAAAGATATGCTTTAATACCAATGGTAATAGTGCAATGTATAACAACTGCAGCGTTTCCAATGCTGCTATGGCTTCAGCAATAGGATTTAGCACATTAGATATTCAGTATGATCAGCCTTTGTGGCAAAAAATCCAGCATTATGATCCTTCGTTCTGGGAAGTACTGGTACAGAAAGATAATGAACCATTGATGATAAGAACCAATAAGTACGTCAATACAACAGCTCCTAAAATACCTGTGGGGACATCGTTAAACAATAATCAAATGACCATCTGCCATCATACGGCAAATGGCAACAATATTACCATTACCATTAATCAGAATGCATGGAACGCTCACCAGGCGCATGGTGATTATGTAGGATCATGCTCAGCAACTACCAGCAGCGGAAATATCTACTATACCACATTCCATAACCACGCCAGTGGAAATATTGGTAAAGCAGGGCCAATCCTGGAATACGTAATCTTAAATTTGTAATAAAATTTTATAACTCAGTTCTCAAAGTGGTCTTTTATAAGGCCACTTTTTTTATATTGCATCTATATTTTTAAAAGAATGGATACAACGATTATCAATATTTTCTGCCTTGTTCTCCTGTTTGTCGGGATATTGGGAACTTTTCTTCCAGTTTTACCGGGGCTTTTGCTGAGTATCTGCGGACTTCTGATCTATAAATTCGGGACTGATGCAGATCTTCCAATGATTTATATCTGGGCATTTGGAATTCTTACACTAGCTTCTGTAGTATTAAGCTATGTGATTCCGGCAAAAACCAATAGAAAATACGGTGGTACGCGCTGGGGAAGTATCGGTTCTGTGATAGGAACTATTGTTGGTATATTTATTCCGATTCCCTTAGGGTTCCTGATAGGAATGTTTGCGGGAGTATTTATTGGTGAATTACTTCATGACAGCAAGGATATGAATAAAGCTTTACAATCTACCAAAGGAGCATTGATTGGATTCATTTACGGAACCGGATTCAGTTTTGTAGTAGGAGTGGCAATGTTTTTGGTAGTACTTCTTAATATGTTTAACGTTATTTAATAAAATATAAGAAACTATGTTCCATAAAGTTATCATACTCAGCCTGGGAATTTTTGCATTAACGGGATGCGATGCCCAAAAGAAATCTAAGATAAATACAAAAGCTTCTGAAATACAAACCAATCCAAAAGCTATGAGTTCTAATGATCAGAAAGACGGTATTCTGTACCTTAGTGAAGGTGAGAATAAGTTTTTAAGAGAATACCAGATGAATGTGACATTCAAAGGGGTTTCTGAAGACAGCCGCTGTCCTGAAGGCGTCAATTGTATCTGGGCAGGAGCCGCTCTAGCTCAGGTGGAAGTAATGGGAACTGCTACGCGGCCTATGATTCTGAACCTTGCCAGCATAGATTATCCGGGAAGAAATTACCACCAGTCAGCAGAATTCAACGGGTATATTATCACCTTGCAAGATGTTGCTCCCTATCCAAAACAACAGGACGGAACAAAAGCATTAGCTGGAAAATATAAAATCGGAATTACGATAAAAAAGGCAGATCAATCAACAGATTCTTCTACCAGGAAATAGGCTTTTTTCCTTTGGAAACAAGATACTCATTAATTTTTGAGAAAGGTTTGCTTCCAAAAAAACCTCTGTACACAGAAAATGGTGAAGGGTGTGCCGATTTCAGAATAAAATGTTTAGCCGGATCTATGAGTTCGGCTTTTTTCTGTGCAAAAGCGCCCCACAAGACAAACACTACATTCTCTTTTTTGTCTGAAATTTCTTTAATGATAAAATTGGTGAATTTTTCCCAACCCAGATCTTTATGGGAATTGGGTGAATGTGCACGGACCGTTAATGTTGCATTTAACATCAAAACGCCCTGTTTCCCCCAGTCATCCAACTCTTTGGAAGTTCTTACCACTCCTAAATCATCTTTTAACTCAATAAAAATATTCTTAAGTGATGGCGGTGCAGTAACCTGTTCTGAAACAGAAAAACACAAACCATTTGCCTGAAAATCATTATGGTAAGGATCCTGACCAATAATAACGACCTCAACATCATCAAAAGCGGTCAGCTCCAACGCTCTGAAAATCTGATTTTTCGGTGGAAAAACTTTAGTTGTTGCATATTCATTCTTTACTTTTTCCCAAAGGGTTGTAAAGTATTCTGTACTCTTTATAGGGGCTAAAATTTCTGTCCACGTCATACTGCAAAAATAATAATATTAAAATAAGAGTCTATATTATACTTTAAATATCTTCAGTTTTCTTTCGATCAGCATATAAGAAAAGTAGGACAGCAATAATGAAAGAGATATTAACAACAGATTATTAAGATGATAATTATTTATAATAACGAAATCCTGCTTCTTCACCATATAATGGATAATATATAATGAATAAGAGATATTTCCCAGGAAATACACGGCTTTGGTTTCTAAAAATGCTTTTAGATAATTTTGCTTTCCTTCATACAGATACTTTATCATAAATGCCGATAATAAAGGAATAAACAACACTCCTTTTTCAACAAACAACATAGATACAAACAATGTGATGATGATATAAAGGATCAGGTTTTCTTTTTTCATTTTAAATTGTGGCAAAAGAGCAACTCCAATTCCAAGAAAATAGGAAGAAATTGTTCTTAACAAAGAAACAAGACCATAATAATCGTCAAGATACCATAATGATTTTCCCATCTCAACATGAACTTCGGAACCCAGATACAAGTTGTCAGGAAAGTAAGGAAGTACAAACCTCAAAACCAAACTTGAAATAATTAAAATCTCGCTTCGAATTTTGTAATGCAGGACAAGCCACAGCATAAAAGGGAAAATCAGATAGCAAACCCATTCTGTACTGAGTGACCAATAGACAACATTCAGCAGATAATCAGGATTAAAAAAGCATTGTAATAATGTAGCATTTATCAAGAGTCCGCTTATAGAGCTTTTCTTTAAAAATAATACAATAAAGATGACTGATATAATATATACAGGATAGATTCTATTGATTCTTTTTTTATAAAAAACCCCGATTATTTTATAATTCAGTTCTTTAAATTTTTCAGAATAAGAAACAGTCAATAAAAAAGCACTTAATACAAAAAAAATATCTACTGCCACATATCCCTTCCCTACTATATCCTGAATGAATTCATTCCTAAAAAAACTAAAATGAAAAAAAGCGACCCATAACGCAACAATTCCTCTAAGCCCCGTTAAAGATTTTATTTCATTTTTCATATATAATTTCAATCGGTGATAAAGATAGAAAAAAACCTGCTAGATTTCTTATTGGTCATTACCAAACGGTCTTTTTAGGCTAAAAATAATGTTATCCGGAAATCCCTCATCCTTCTTCCCTTCCAACAAAATAAAATCATGCTTTACGAGAAGTCCCTTTGAATTTTCATTGAATGTATTGGTAATCGCTACAATTTCCTGTAAATGCAATTCGGTGAATCCAACATCTAAAACCGCTTTCAATGCTTCAGACATTATTCCCTGTCTATGATATTCCGGCAGCAATTCATAACCAACTTCTGCTGTTTTCCGGTCTTCAGAAAAATTCCAAAGACAGATTGTTCCAATAAGATTCAGTTGATCTTTTAGAGCAATCCCCCAATACACGGTTTGATTGTTTTGAACCCTTTGCTTAATCGTTAAAATAAACTGAAGGGCATCATAGTTTGTCTTGGGTGACACTCTTTTCACAAATTTATTAACCTCCGGATTGCTTCGGATTTTTAAAATATCTTCGGTATGGTTTTCATTGATTCCTTTTAAAATCAACCTTTTGGTTTCCAGTTTCATTGATCAGATAGAATAAGTACTTGTATACTGTTACTTTAATTATTTCATAAGCCTCTTAACGCCAAAGTTTCTGAAAACTCATTCTTGTCTGTATTCATAAATAAATACACCCCGTATTTTACAGAATAACTTCTTTCATAAATGACAATAGACTCATTTTTATCACTGCTTTTTTTCTGTTCTATTTTATAAGGATCATCTTTTTTATGATGATAGCCTACTTTATTTTTAATTTTTTTTACTGAAAGCTTTTTATTATCAGCTTTTTGGGTTTTCCTGCTATTAGGTTTATTCTCAACTTTTTCAATCTCTTTATTTTGAATTTGGGTCTGAGCCTGAGCTCCTACCGAAAGAAAAAGAAGAGCAAGCAGTACATTTTTCATGGTTATAATTTAATTAGTGCAATAAATATACGCTATAAGCACTATCCGTTCAAACTTTTTTCATTTTAACAATAACTATTACGCTTTTGAAACTGGGTCTGAAAATAAAAGCTTCTTTTCATTTCCCTTCTTTATTTTATTATAATGGCTCAAAATACTCATCAATTCAAAGTTAATTTATCCTGTAAATCTCTCAGATATATGTAATAATCAAAATTCTCACTAAATTTGCATTGTGTATATAGATAAAGAAGATTTAGACGAATTAGAGTTTCCGCAATTGCTCGCGGAAATCTCCCCATTTGCGTATTCTCCGAAAACAAGAGAAAAAATTCTTCAACTTCGCCCAATGGAAATAGATGAGGCGGAACTTTCATTAAAAAAAACGTCAGAATATCTGTCGAGTTTTGAAAGTTCAAATGCGATTCCGTTTGATGAATATGAAGATATTGAAAGTGAGCTGAAATTGATGCTGATTGAGAATTACCGACTGGAAAACGCTGCTTTCATCAAAATAAAAACCATCACGGAACAGATCGGAAAACTGCAGAAGTTCTTCCCTACCATGCCGGAAACGTTTCCTAACTTGCTAGAAGAGGTTTCTGTACTGGAATTTAGAAAAGAGATCATTGATAAAGTAGATAAGGTTTTCAACCGTTTTGGTGAGGTAAAAAGTGAAGCTTCCCCAGCTCTGAAAGGCTTGAGAACTGAAATCCAGCTTGCTAAAAAAGCAATTCAGGAAAATTTCAACCGCGCACTTACTACGTATGGACAGAGTGACTTTTTGGATGACATACGGGAAACAATTATTGATGACCAAAGGGTTCTGGCTGTAAAATCAGGATTCAAAAAAAGAGTGGCCGGAAGAACGCTGGGAATTTCCAAAACAGGTTCCATTACTTACATTCAGCCGGACAGTGTTGTAAAGCACTACTTCAAGCTTCGTGAAAGTGAAGAGGAAGAGAAAAAAGAAATCGATAAAGTTCTCCGACAGCTTACCGCCGAACTGTCAGAATTTCAACCTCAGCTATGGAGGTATCAGGCTTATATTTTTGATCTGGACCTTACAAGAGCGAAAGCTAAGTTTTCTGATTTAGTAAACGGAATTCTTCCCAAGATCAATCGTCATAAGACATTGAAACTTAAAGACGCCTATCATCCCTTGTTATGGTTGAGAAATAAAGTAGAGAATAAAACGATCCACCCTCAGACTTTGGCTTTAACGGAGCATAACAGGATTATCTGTATTTCCGGGCCTAACGCTGGTGGGAAATCAATTACGCTGAAAACAGTAGGATTATTGCAGCTGATGATTCAGAGTGGTATTCTGGTTCCGGTTCATCCCAAATCTGAAATGTTTTTCTTTGAAAAGGTAATGACCGATATTGGTGATAATCAATCCATTGAAAATCATTTATCGACCTATTCATCAAGATTGAAGAAAATGTCCGGAATCATCCGCGAGGCTGATGCCAATACCCTTCTACTAATTGATGAATTTGGTACCGGTTCTGATCCGGAATTAGGAGGTGCTCTGGCGGAAAGTTTCATGGAGTTTTTCTATGATAAAAAGAGTTTTGCCATTATCACGACTCACTACACCAATATTAAACTGGTGATAGAACAGCTTCCCAATGCTCAGAACGCAGCAATGCTCTTCAATGAAGAGACACTGGAGCCAATGTATAAACTGGAAGTGGGCCAGGCAGGAAGTTCATTTACCTTTGAAGTTGCAGAAAAGAATAAAATCCCAAGATTTATTATCCATTCTGCCAAGAAAAAAGTAGAACATGATATCGTTAACCTTGATAAGACTATTGTAAAACTGCAGCAGGAGAAATTTGAAGTTGAAAAACTGAAATCCGATCTTGCAGAAAGAAAAGAGTCTGTAGAGGATAAGCGTGACAATCTTCAGAAACTGAATGACCAGCTTCAGCAGAAACTGTTCAATTTCCAGAAATTATATGAAGAGGAACACCGTAAGCTTCAGTTCGGGAATAAGATTGAGACGTTCATCGACAGTTATACAAAGGGCAAATCCAGAAAAGATGTTGTAAAAGACTTTGTAAAACTTCTGGAGCAGGAGAAATTCAGGAAATTAGGCCATGATAAGGATGAAACAAAACGCCTGCAGGTTGTTAAGAGAAAAATTACTCAACAGCTGAAAAAGGAGGAAGTCATTGAAAAAATTGCAGAAACCAATGAAAAACTGGAAGAACAGCGTAAAAGTGACCGTGCTGTTTGGATGAAAATTGGACAGCGTGTTCGTATTACCGGAAGTACCAGTGTAGGAACTATCGAAAAGATTTCCAGAAACAAGGTGATTGTCAACTATGGAACCTTCAAGACAACGATTAATGCGGATGAACTTGAGAGAATTTAATTAATCTAAAATGAGTTTATTTTTAAACTTATTTTACGCAAATACTAAGAGAGAGTGCCTTCTGACACTCTCTCTTTTTTATTCAATATTTTATTTCTTAATGAATTTTAACCGAATTGTATGATTTTTATCTTTCAGCTGAATAAAATAAATTCCTTCTGACAAATGGCTAAGGTTTACTTTATGATCAGAAACTTTTCCTTCACCTGCTTTTTGCCCCAATACATTATAAATCTCATAATCTGTTGCTTCTGAAATTCCGGAGATATTTAAAATATCAGATGCTGGATTAGGATAAATTTCCGGTTTTGCCGATTTACCAGCTTCGTTTACTCCCAGTAAAGGGTTCAGGAAGTTTATCCCATAATCCTCAACTTCTCCATAGGTAAATGAACCACAAGCATCTGCCGGCACCTCTTGTCTGCACATTACCCTCATTACAAGTCCGCAACCATTAATTACAGCGCTAGGCAATGTAGGATAACTGGGGATAGAAAATGTGGTTACAACCGGAGCTGTTGACGACACATTGTTCGCAACCAGTACTCTTTCATTAGAATCAAAAATACCATTACCATTGAAATCTATCCATGCTGTTATAGTGATAGGACTTGAAGTACCTGTCCATGTACTACTTACTGAAAGCGTATTTCCAACACTTCCTGCTAAAAATTTAATTCTCCGGTCTATATCAGTTCTGTAATCGATATAGTTAGAAGCTCCGGAGTTGCTCACCATTGGAGCTGTCATTCCTGATGAATTTACTGTTACATTTGAAATATATACCATTGTTGCATCTGTAGAGGCAGTAGTGCAATAATTGAGTGACGTCGCAAAAAATATTGGATTCGACCACATTCCCTGAGTAGTACATATTTTTGCTACCTGCACTTCATAAACTGTACAAGGCTGCAGATTCGTAATAGTAAATGAATTTTGCCCTGGTGTAGGAGTAACTACCATCCAGGAAGTAGTTCCGGGTAATCTATATCTGATGGTATTATTCGGGGTATCTGGATCAGCAGTCCATGTAACAGTTCCGGAGGTAAGGGTTATAGTGGACATCTGAACACCGGTGGGAACGTTCGTATCACAGTAAAATAAAGATTCCGATCCTGCTTCTATTTTGTTTTCTGCCTGAAAGCTGGAAATCCCCAAAATAAAAGAGAATACACAAAGTAGTCTTTTTGTCATGTTTATTAGTTTTTAAATTCTCTTGAAAAATAGGCATTTTATTGAATATACTGTACATGTCCATCATATATTATTGTATTTTTTCAATAGATTTTAATTATATACGTAAAAAACACAGCTATCCTGTAGGATATTACTGGTAAAATACCTGCTTTTTTATCATTATTTGAACAAATACAAGATTTAAGAGAACTGTAAGAGTATAATTACCTTCCGAAAAGCATTTAATTTATATATTTGGGGGATCAAAAAATTTTCATGATGACTTTCATAAACAAAGCATTCTATCTATCCGCTTTCAGTATTTTTTCTTTAGCCTTTGTAAAAGGGCAGAATAAAGTTCCTTTCGGAGTGGTAAAAGCTGAAGAGGGATATGCCAATGTACGGGTTCATAAAGACAATTACAGAAAAATTGTAGACAAGATCCGTATGCGTAAAGGTGATGTATTTGTTTATGTAAAACCTGCTCCCGGAGAAACAGAATGGATCTGGATCAAATATCCTGAAAAACAAGATGACGACAAGCCGTTTGTACGCTATGAAACGCTTGATAAAGAAGGAATGGTTAACAAAGAGCGTATTGCTTATATTGATCAGCTTCCTGCTTATACGCCTTCCAAATCTAAAAACGGAAAATCACTTATTTTCACAGATAATTCTGATCCGAAAGTCCCTACTGCCCAAAGAAGCAAAGTTGTGATTGATATTTATCCATCCAATGCAGGCTACCGTAAAAAAGAAAAAGATGCAGAAGGAAAACTTCTGACCATTGATAAAGTAAAGCCTTGGGGAATTGGAAATGACCTTCCTGAAGGAATGACCGAAATCAAATCGATCAGGATACAACAGCCCGGAAGAGGTTCTGTCTTTGTAAGAGAAGCCATCAAAAATATGTTCCAGCCTACCATGGATTTTGAGAACATTGGCGTAACCTCCCTAGACACCGACAATATTTTCCTATACATGATAAACGGTTCTGGAGAAAACAGATACACCACGCTGTGGACGATCAAGAAAGGAAGAGTAATCAGCCAGATTATTTACCATAATCCGGAATAAATTCATTATTTTTGCCCCCGAAAAGTTTTAACGCTTATTCATCACAGAAATTGGTTCTGCATCACTGCAGATTAAAAGGGAACCGTGTGAAAATCACGGACTGTCGCGCAACTGTAAGTAACTGAAATCTTTATCAAAGATCCACTGTGCGAGGTATGGGAAGGAGATAAAAGATGTTACAAGTCAGGAGACCTGCCTATTTCTTTAAACAAATAACTTTCGCGATTTGAAGTTGTATTGATCTGATGGATTGTTTCAGGAATTCTATAAGTTCCTGTCATTGTTCTGTTATTTTAATATCATTTTCATTTCGCTTTAATAATAATGATATATGACTACAGAAGAAAGAATTGAAGCATCCGAAACCAGAATCTTTAAAGCGGTTTTCCCTAACACAACCAATCATTACGATACCCTTTTTGGTGGTACGGCCATGCAGCTGATGGACGAAGTAGCTTTTATTACAGCCACCCGATTTGCCAGAAAAAGAGTGGTAACAGTGAGCAGTGACAAGATCGATTTCAAAAAACCTATTCCTGCTGGAACTATTGTGGAACTGATTGGGAAAGTTTCCTACGTAGGAAAAACCAGTATGAAAGTAAATGTTGAGATCTATACCGAGCAGATGTATTCTTATGAAAGAGAAAAAGCCATCGTAGGTGACTTTACGTTTGTAGCGATTGACGAATTCAAGAAACCAATCCAGATACTATAAATAAAAAATCTTCGGGCGGCCTTTGGCCGCCCGAAGATTTTTCTATGTTTTTTAATTTATTTCACAACTTTTTCCGTTTCCAGACTTCTGTTCAGCAGCAGTTCAAAAGCTTCACCCATTTCATCAGAAGCTCTGTTGATTGCATTTTCAAGCATATTTCGGATTTGTTTTTCTGTTACTCCCGCTTCCGTCCAGCTTTTTCCTGAAGTATGAGAATTTAAAATAAACGGCATAATTCTATCAATCCCGCAGGCAAAAATAGCATCAGGGGTTTTCTCATCTTCGAACTCAAGCCATAGATTAAAGAACTCCGTGCGCAAAGGTTCATCAAGAATTCCGAAAATCTTTTGAGCAGATGCATTTTCTCTGTCAAACTTACCTACCATTGCCTTTTCATCAAAAATAAAAGTATCACCAGCTTCTATCTCTACCAAATCATGGATGGAAAGCATTCTTATCACTCTTAAAAGATCAATATCTGCACGGTTTTTAGCATACGGATAAAGGATCTGTGCCAGAATGATAATCTGCCAGGAATGTTCCGCGGTATTCTCTCTTCGGGAATCATCAGCATTGTAATTTCTTCGCTGTACATTTTTCAAGGCATCCACTGCCAGAATAAAGTCAATCTCTTTTTGAATTTTCATCTAACTTTTTATTTTCTATTATATTGATCTGCCGGGTATACCTTTGTTTTGGTAATCCATTTATTATTGATCTTTTCTTTGGTTATTACTTTCACCTGACCTTCAGTGTTCATATCCTCTTCCTTTTCAAAGACTTTATCCAGTCCTTTATTCGGAATAACGGCATATTCAGTGGTAAAAATATCGCAGCACCCGGATTTACCATAGGAGATCAGGCGTTTACGCTTCACATCAACATCAAAAATATCAAGGGCATTAGACGCAAGATCCGTAAGTTCTTTACTCTTTACAAACCCCATTCTGGTACTGTTGAATACATATACATCATAGGAAGCAGCACTGTAGTTTCCCATATTTCCGTTCCTTACCGCAACATCTTCGGTTCCGTCAAAATTAAAATCATTAATGATAACAGAATTCTGCTTATTTGTCAGCTGAATCATTTTTCCCTGCTTAGGTTTTTCAGCCTGATCTACTTCCAATACCAGGTCGTCCGATACAAAAGTCTGCACCTTTGTGTTTTTATGATCAAACAATTCTACACTTCCTTTGCCGCTGCATCGCCCATCATAGCAATTCTCTACCTGGATGATTGCATCGTAATTCTTTGACGCATTTTTAACCTCAAACTGATATTGTCCAAAACAGGCAGGACCAAGTAAAACAAAAGCCGATAAATGCTTGTATGTATTTAATAAATTCATGGTAATAGTAAATAGATTTAGGTGTTTTTGTACCTAACAAAAATACGAATCATAATACCGATCTCAAAATTACAGCCTTATTATATGTAAAAATCTGAAACAATTTAACAGCCTTTACATAAAAGAGTGTTCATTAATAAGAAGCTGTTTCCCGCTATACGCTCATACTCCTCGCACAGCACCTGAAGCCTATCTGCTGTGGGGTAACCGCTGCTATCGGGGCTAGATGATGGCAGTGAGCAATGAAATAATTAATAAATAATGAGTAATTAGTAATGGACCATCTCAATTATTTCTGATTATTTTTCTCAATCCTATCAAAAATCCAACAACTTTTCACCTATTTTTCACCCAAATTCATTTTCCTTAAAATTTAGTGTTAAATTTATTATATTGATTATCAGTATTTTAAATTATTTATTTTAAAAACTTCACTACTTTGTATTGCATAATACCATTTATTTTACATATCTTTGTAATGTAAAATCGAAATAGGTACAACTAGCTAGGTTCCGAACTTCGAAAATTATATAACTAATTAACAAAACTTATCAAAGATGAATACCGAAAATACCAAAGCGCAAATGCGAAAAGGAATTCTGGAATTCTGTATTCTAAGTCTCATCAATAATCGCGAAATGTATGTTTCTGATCTTATTGACGAACTGAAAAAAGGAAAACTGGATGTAGTAGAAGGAACCCTCTACCCTCTTCTTACAAGACTTAAAAACGGAGAGTTTCTCTCTTACAGATGGGAAGAATCTACAGGAGGGCCACCCAGAAAATATTATCAGATCACAGAAAAAGGAAAACTTTTCCTGGATGAACTTCAAAACACATGGAATGAGCTGACAGCCTCAGTAAACAACATCACCCAACAAAATTAAAAAACAACGCTATGAACAAGACACTCTCAATAGGACTCGCAGGTTTTTCTTTTACAATAGAAGAACACGCATATATAAAGCTCAGCGATTACCTGAACGCACTGAGAAGCTCACTGGATGCTTCTGAGGCTGATGAGGTAATGCATGACATAGAAATAAGAATGGTGGAGATATTCAAAGATTCTCTGGGAAAACGTGAAGTAATCAACGATACCGACGTAGAAAAGGTAATCGCACAGATCGGAAGCCCAGAAAAAATTGAAGAACAGGAGGAAGCTTATTTTTCTGAAAAAACATCAACAAGAAATAACTATTCAGGAAACAATTATACCGATAAAAAACAACTGTTCCGTGATCCGGAAAAACAAAAAATCGCAGGTGTTTGCGCAGGTTTAGCTCAATATGTAGGAATGGACATTACTACCATGAGAGCAATCTGGCTGGGAATATTCGTATTAGGAATTTTTACAGCAGCTATTTCATCTTCATTGATCGGTCTTTTATATGTAATCCTTTGGATCGTACTTCCAAAAGCTGAAACAGCAGCAGATTTCCTGAAAATGCAGGGAAAGCCTATGAACTTCGACAATCTTAAGAATGAGTCTAATAAATTGGTACAGTTTGCCAATGAATCTACTCAGAGGGTCGGAGAAATATACAACGAAAACAAGCCTTACATCAACAACGCAAGCAGCGGAGTTTGGAATATATTCAAGTATATTGTTGGAGGATTCTTCGTATTGATGGCTGTAGGAAGCATTATCGGAGTATTCGTATTATTCGGTCTTTTCGGAATGGATACAGACTTTCCTGGAGCTAATGAAATCAGATTCTATATGGATGATCAGGGACTTGACAAAGTACTGGCAGCCATGATGGTAATCGGAAGCTTAATTCCAGCAATTCTTTTCAGCTTATTAAGTATTAAAATATTCTCTCCGAAAACGAAACTGAGAAATATCGGATGGGTAGTAGGAGGTTTATTTCTTCTTCTGATCGGATTAGGAACTTACTTCGGAATAAGCATGGCTAAAAAAGACATGATCTACAGAGGAAGTAAAGAAGATGTAGAGAATGTTGCTATCAACACTCCTTCAGATACAGTATATGTAGATGTAAAGCAGATCAATATTCCTCAGAACTTCAAAGCTTACAATAATGATATTTATTCTGACAAAAGAACAGTTTTCGAAGAAGATTATATCTCTGTAGATGTAACAAGAAAGCCAGATATTAAAACACCTTATCTGATCATTAAAAAAGAAGGAAAAGGATATAACTTCCCAATTCAGATGACAGTTCCTGTAGAAGTTGTAAACAACAAAGTACTGCTTCCAAACTACATCAAGTATCCATATGAACACAGGTTCAGAGATTATAGCCTGAATTATGAACTTGTAGTTCCGCAAAAAACAGTTGTTATCTCTATGAAAAAAGAAGGTATCCATATAGATGGAGATTTAGACGGAGACGGCATCAATGATGAAGATCAGGATGGGGATGAAGATCACAACGGTGTTAGAATTGAAAAAAACAAAATCACGGTAAACGGTTCTAGTATTGAGTACAACTCTGATGATCAGGACAGTATCATTGTAAACGGTAAAAAAGTTCCGAACAACCAGGCAAAGAAAGTAATTGATTCTGCAGTGTCTAATATCAAAAAATCAAATAAAGATATGGACATCAAGATCAAAGACGGAAAAAACGAAATTTCCATACAAACTAAATAATTAACTTCAGAGAGTGGTAGAAGGTGTGGGTGGATGGCAACCGTTTGAAATTCACACCCTTCTTCTCTCAGATAAGTGAAAATAAAACTCTATTTAGTTTCTTATGTAAAAAAAAAGTTTTAATTTCGTAGAGCTAAAATTTAATAACCAATCAACCAAAAACACAGCCTCATCATGATACAATTTGCAATGGAATTCGTAATGAAAATCGTAGATTTAATTAGCGGTTTGTTTTAAGAGCGATAATATTTCAATATATTTGTAAAGTATAACCAAAATTTGGTTATACTTTTTTGTTTTTAATCCAAGAAATCTATGAAAAAGCTGATAGGTAAAGCAATGTTAAAAATATTAGGCTGGAAAGTCGTTCTACAGGGCGATGTGAACAACCTGAACAGATGTATCCTTGTGGTAGCACCACACACCCATAATATGGAATATATTTTAGGAAATTTCGCCTATTGGTCTCTGGAAAAGCCTCTAAAAATCATCATTAAAGATGCTCATACCAAAGCCTGGTACGGAAGTATCGTAAAAGGACTCGGAGGTATCGGGATCGACAGAACCCAAAAAAATGATCTGGTGAATTTCGTAGCCAGCAAGTTTTCTAAAGAAGATTTCAGTCTTGTGATTACCCCGGAAGGAACAAGAAGCTGGGTTCCGAAATGGAGAAAAGGCTTCTATCATATGGCGTTGGCAGCAAAAGTACCTATTGTACTGGCCGCTGGTGATTTCAAAAGAAATGTTGTTTATCTGGGCTATACCATTCCCTACGAAAGAATAGCATCAGTTCCTTTTTCAGAAATCATGCAGGAAATTCAGGACTATTATATCAAAAATGATATTGTACCTAAGGTCCCGGCCAACTGGAATCCCAATATTATGGGGGAATAAATAGAAAACAAATCAATCATCATTTATCAATTATAAGAAATGAAAGGTCAGACAAAAGAAGAAATATTAGCATTCATCAATAACTGGGGCGATGTAACTCTTGCAAAAACTCTTGAAATAAAATTCATCGATATTGATCTCGAAAATGAAATCCTTACCGCGACTATGCCCGTTCTTCCAAGAACGCATCAGCCATTTGGGATCATGCACGGAGGAGCAAGCTGTGTTTTAGCTGAAACATTAGGTTCAAGCCTGTCTAATATCTTTATCGATGGCGAAAAGTATTACGGAGTGGGAACCAATATCAATTCTAATCACTTAAAAAGCAAAAAAGACGGAATTGTAACTGCTACAGCGCGCTTCATCAGAAAAGGGAAAACCATGCACGTTTCAGAAATTGAAATCCGTGACGAAAAAGGAGTTCTCATCAACCACACAACAATGACGAATAATATCATTCACAGATAATTTGCCGCAACATAAAAAATAAAGAGCTTAAAATAAATTTAAGCTCTTTTTATTTTGACATTTTTAAGACTAGTAATACCTTTGCAGAAAGGAAAATCAACTTCGGAATTTTCTCTATTATTTCCGGCAGTTAATTTTCAAAATGTATTCACAACCCATGATTTATTTCAAACTTCCTTTCGACGATAGATTGCAGTCTGTAGATGAAAAAAACAATAAAAATGCAATTCATTTTCATTCTTACAACGGTCTTACCCAAATCAGCTTTAATGGAGATATTTTTGAAATCGACCCTGTTGAATTTAATAAAATGTTCATTACAAATGAACAACTGATTAACAGTACACCCAATCTTATCGCTGAAACCAAAGAGGAATACTGTAATACCTTGCAGCAAGTGATCAGCGTTATTGAAGAGAATCATCTGCCAAAATTGGTTTACTCCAGGAGAAAGATCTTTACAGACTTTAGTACCATTGATTATAAAGAAAGTTTTAAAAATCTTTGTCAGTCTTATCCTAATGCGTTCAGATATTTGTTTAATGACGGAGAGAATGCCTGGATGGGTGCTTTTTCAGAAGTATTGGGAAAATTCAATAAATCGACCCATGAGTTTGAAACCATGGCTTTAGCAGGTACTCTTCCTGTCTCAGAAGGCTGGTCTGAAAAAGAAATTGAAGAACAAAAACCTGTAACTACTTATATTCAGAACATTCTTAAGAATTATTCTGACCATATACAACAGTCGGAAACCTATGACCATATTTCCGGAAATATAAAACATTTACGAACGGATTTCAAAACCAATATCAAACCGGAGGATCTTGATAAGCTTATTCAGGATCTGCACCCTACTCCCGCTGTTTGTGGAATTCCTAAAGATTTTTGCAATGAAAACATTCGTAAATACGAGAAATTCCCACGTGAATTCTATGCCGGTTATATTAAGATCGAAACTGATGAAAGTATTCTGTACTTTGTGAATCTGCGTTGCGCAAGACTATATAAAGATGCTGTACATGTTTTTGTAGGAGGTGGAATAACAGCTCAAAGCAATCCGGAAAAAGAGTGGACGGAAACGGAACTGAAGTCTGAAGCGATATTGAAAAACCTGGTTATTTCTTAGGAGTTTGGACAGTTTCTTATCCGTCAGTTTGTATTTAACCACAGATCTCACACCTTTTCACAAATAAAGGTATTTACATATATTTTTCTACGCTGAGTGTAACGCCTTTGCGAACGATTTCAACGCCATTTATAAAAACCTTGCAAACCTTGCGTTTTTAATATAAGCTTTAGCTAAAGCCCGCCTCTATTGATACAAAAAAACAGTACTGAAATCTAATGGCAACCAGCCCTGCTACCCGCTACCTATTACCTATTACCTATTACCTAATCCCTGCTACCTAATAAAAACAAAAAAACCTCCTTCCAGTGAAAGAGGCTTTATATCTATAATGAAATATTCAATTTATTTCTTTACACCGATTCTGCTCCAGGTATCCATTACAAAAAGCAGGATAAGACCTATAGCAGCAGCTGATGCTGAAAATACAAACCTAATGTTATCTTCATCTCCTAAGATATCTGTTATCTGCCAGTTGATAGCATAAAGATTGATCGCGATGAATACAATAAACAGTACTAAAAATACTTTATAAAACTTCTTCATGACTCTTAAAAATTAATATAATTCTGCACCAACTGGGCAAAATTTGCGGTGAATAATTTAATTGAAATTGCCAAAAGGATAATTCCGAAAACTTTCTGAAGGATCATTAAAGTAGCATCCCCAATTTTTCGTTCCAACCATTTCGCTGATTTCAGCACCAAATATACGAAAATTGTATTAAGAATAATTCCGAAGATAATATTAATATCATGAAATTCAGCTCTAAGAGACAGTGCCGTTGTTAAAGTTCCGGCTCCCGCAACCAGCGGAAATGCGATGGGTACAATAGATGCGGCCTTTGCTTCGGTTGTTTTATTAATTTCAATTCCTAGAATCATTTCCAGGGCTATGACAAAAATCACAAAAGCTCCGGCAATAGCAAAGGAATTTACATCCACTCCAATAAGCTTAAGGATTTTATTTCCTACGAAAAGGAAAACAATCATAATCGCACCAGCAGTGATTGCCGCCTTTCCGGCTTCAATCTGTCCAAACTTCTGCTGAAGACTTACTATAATAGGAACTGAGCCGATAATATCGATCACGGCAAAAAGAACCATAAAGCTGGTAACGACCTCTTTAATAGAAAAAGCATCAAAAATTTCCATCTCTTTGTAATTAAAAATTTCGCAAAAATATGAAAATAAACTGACTATTTGCTAATTTGCGAATATAAATTAACAATTGTTTTCAAAAGTTCTTCAAGCGCATCAGCAGATTTCACAGGATTATACTTCTCCATCTGAACTCTCTGCTGCAATTTACTGTACTCTTCTGCAACTGAAGATCCTTTATGTTTTTCAAGGAAAGTCTTAAACTCTGCTGCAGAGCCTTGGAAATACTGGCTTCTTACTTCCTGATCCAATTCCTCCAGGGTCGTAAAGAACTTTTCATACTCACCATTATCTTTAAGATTTTCCAGATATCCGAAATAATCATTAATATCTGTTTTCAGCAATTCTCTGATCTCTTTTTCTGTTTCAGCCACTGAACCTAAAGGTTTTGACGGTACAGTTTCCCTAACTAATGTACGTTTTTTTTGCCAATTTTTAAATAACAGATACGCAACAAATAAGCTGATCAGAATGGCAATATTCGTTAAAAGGATATTCCAGTGGAACTTACTTTTTTCTTTTACTTTAAACGAAGTGGTTTTTAAAACCGGAGTATTTACTGTTTCCAAAAGGTTATTGGTATACTCATTTACCTTCTCCACTGTAGAGCGGGCTTCTAAGATCTGATCATGAGAAAAAGCATTTAGATCCAGTGTTTTTTGCCCAAGATCTACATATTCTTTGTTTTCAGGATCAAAGAAAGCAAACTGTTCAGTTTTAATAGAAATTGCACCGGATTTTTTTGGAATGATGACATAATTAGCCAGAATCTCCCCTTTCATTCCTGTAGTTCCCGGAGAAACTTTAGAGGTTATTTTCGGAGGAAAAACTTCATAATCCGGAGATGCTGTAATTTTAGGAAGCTCCATATCCGGCAAGTTTCCTTCTCCTGAAACCTTCACTACAACATTCAATGGTTTTTTGGCTTCCGGCTTTTCTTTGGAAGCACTATATACGTTGACATTAAAGTTTCCAACTGCATTTTTAAAACACTCAGGCGCTCCTTCCGGAAGTTTCCTTACATTAATTTTTACTTTATTGGAAACAATTTTGGCTTTATTAGAATAGGTACTTACAGAAGCTGATACCCCAGGAACCTCCACATATCCGGCTTCATTAGGAAATACCATAAACATGGCCAGCACCTGTGAAGGCATATTTCCATATCCGGATGGATCTATCTCTGATTTATCAAAATTGATAGGATGTACATTGATGTTATCCTGCTGTGGAAGATGGATATTTTTCACCTTTCTCAGGTTATCCATATTTCTTGAATATACTCTAAGAACAGCAATGGTAGGCTGATCCTGATATACTTCCCGGTCATCAATCTCCATATTCAGATAAACATCATTGGATGTATTGGCAGCTAAAGCTCTTCTATCAACAATATCACGGATATTGACATCGAAAGGTTCTGTTTTGTAGATTTTGTTGTTGACTGTAACCAGAACTGAACCGATTTTTATTTTTCCTTTTTTCTTAGGTTCAAGGGCAATTCTGGATACTTTTTGAGTAATTAAAGTATTGGTAGCCGGATCAATCACCGTATTGGTAACAGATCCACTTCCTATAATATTAAATTTTGAAAGATCCGGAAGCTGGAAACCTGTCTGCTGTACAAGGTCAGTTCCGTTAAGTTCAAGAACAATGGTAAGGTTTACAATATCTTTCCCTGCATACTCGGATTTATCAGCATCCAGAGTAAGATTTACCTGTCCGTAAGTAATTACGGATGCAAGGGTAAGCAATATGTAAATCAATTTGTGCTGCATCACCAATCTTTCTCGTTGCTTTCAGGCATCGAATAAGAATTTTTGTTTAAAATTCTTCTGGCGGTTTCTTTTTCTTTTTCGTTTATTTTATCTAAGATCGCATTTTCAAGATTCTTAGGCATTCTGCCTTCGTTATTCTGATTCTGCTTAGAATTATCACCCTGATCGCTTTTGCCTTCGTTTTGCGGGCCATTCCCTTGATCCTGTTTTTTGTCACCTTTCTGATCATCATCTTTGTTCTGATCATTTCCGCCGCCGCCTTTTCCTGAGTTATTCTCCTGGTTCTTTTGTTGTTTTTTTTCTTTCTCTTTCAGTTTGGCAATCTCATAATTTTTTCTGGTTACCTCACTGTAGGGATCCTGCTTCAAAGCTTTTTTATAAAAATCAGCAGCTTTTTCCGGCTGATTCATCTGCATATAAGCATTCCCTAAATTATGAAGAGCGGCAGTCTTATCAGGAAGTGTTTGTGAAAGTTTTTCTGCTTTTTCAAACTCTGCTTTTGCCTCTTCGTATTTTTTACTTTTATATAATGCATTCCCCATATTATAATGCGCTGTAAAATCCTTATCATTAGATTTTATAGCTTCCATATATTTTGAGGAGGCTCCGTCATAATCTTTACCGTCAAATCTCTGGTTGCCTTCGTGAACTAAATTTCTGTAGTTTTCCTGCCCAAACAATAAGCCTGAGAACGAGATAGCAACAATAAACGATAAAAATATGATTTTAGTATTCATCACTTGCAAAATTATTCCTTTATATGTTAAGAAACAGAGTTTTATTTGTTAAAATTCGGTTAAAGTACTTGTAGAATTTCTTCTATATAATGAGGAAATTTACACATTAAAGTCCTTTTTAGGATTAAAAATATAAATTAAAAAGAAAAACAGAATAGATACTCCAAGGAAATATTGATAATAATGGTTGGCATTCTGTGATTTCACCATGGTTTCAGCACCTGCCGACTTTTTATTGACTGCATCAACAATTCTGTCTGGAGCTTCATTGATATTATTTCCGTCAATATAAGCTCCGTCTGTAGATTCTGCCATTTTTTTTAAGGCTTCAGTCTGTCTTTTTGAAATAACCGTTCCTCCGTTCACATCTGTTTTGTACCCCATCAGCTGTCCAAATACATATTCCGGAACCGGAGCTCCTTCATCTATACCAATTCCTACAGAAGTAATGCTTATTCCTTCTTTATTGGCCAGTCTTATTGCTGCATTATCATTTCCTTCGTTATCTTCACCATCACTCAGCAGGATCACTTTTCTGGATCCTTTGCTTACATTTTTAAATTTATCAACAGCAGCCTGCATTCCTTTCAGAAAGTCCGTCCCCTGAATCTGCATAGAATTGGTTTCAATCCCGCTGATATAAGTCTCTGCAGAATTATAATCTGTTGTCAGAGGCATGATAGACATCGCATGCCCAGCAAAAATGACAATACCTATCTTGTCATTATTCATTTTCTTCATGGTAGCTGTCATCAGGTTTTTAGCCTCTGTAAGACGGCTTGGGTCTATATCCTCAGCATTCATAGAATTGGATACATCCAGCATAAAGATCACATTATTCAGTTTCTGAGTACTTTTTACCTCTTCCGAACCATTCAAGAGGTCAATGATAGAAAATATCAGAAATAATGTTCCCAATAAATATAACGCAGGAAAAAACTTTGTAAATCCTGAGCTTTTTTCAAATAAGCTATCGTGAAACTGACTGCCTGCAAAAATTTCTCTTTTTTTGTTTCTCCATTTTAAAAAACGGATCAAAAAGATAGCTAACAGCGGCAGAAGCAACAGTAAAAATAAATACCAATAATTTCCTAAAGACCAACTCATCAGCTTAAAATTTTATAAAACACCCACCTCAACAGTGCATCAAACACCAGCATTCCTAAAGCAATCCAAAGGAATATTTTGAAATATTCTTCATAATTGTACAGTTTAGAAACTTTCACATCAGATTTTTCCAATTGGTTGATCTCATCATATACTTCTTCAAGACTACTGTTTGAGGTTGCTCTGAAGTATTTCCCTCCTGTAGTCTGAGCAATTTCTTTCAAAGTATTTTCATCAATGGTCACCTCGGTTTCTGTAAAGATAAGATCTCCAAAGATATCCTGTGATGTCGGCATCAGCGCATACCCATTGGTCCCGATTCCGATTGCATATACCTTTATATTATTATTTTTTGCCAGTTCAGCAGCAACCTGTGGAGGAATAGCATTCTGAATATTGCTTACCCCATCCGTCATCAGGATGACCACTTTACTTTTTGCTTTGCTTTTAACCAAATGATTCACTGCAACGGAAAGCCCTTCTCCGATAGCCGTACCCGGTTCAAGACCTGCAGAATTAAGGTTTTTAATTTCATCCACAACCACCTGATGATCTGAAGTAACCGGAACTCTGGTAAAGGCATCCGCAGCATATGCTACTACTCCTACCCTGTCATTAGGACGTTTCTGAACAAATTTCACAGCAATATCTTTCAACGCTGTAATTCTGTCTGGGTTCAGATCTTTCGCGAGCATACTTAAAGAAACGTCAATTGACAGCATAATATCTACTCCTTTTGTATCATCCCTGTCCTGAGAAATCGTAAACGTTCTCGGTCTGGCCATGGCAATGATCAAAGCAGAAAGAATGATATACTTTGAAATTTTCAGTAAAAAAAGGACACCCTGGATTCCATCACTGTGGGCCATATTTTTTATGGTAGGGACTTTTATACCTTTTCTTTTCCGTCTTCCGGCATCTTTAATTAAAAGTGGGATAAACAGAAGAAAAAGCAATAAGAACCACGGGCTGTAAAACTCAAAATTAAACATCCTTCCTTAAGTTTTCGAATTCTAAATCTTTGGATGATCTTTTCACAAAGTCTCTGATATTGGCAAAATCGGTCTCCATTGTATTTTGATCTGGAAATGTTTTGGCAAATTTCACCAGGTCTCCTCTCAGGAATACATCTTCTATTATTTTTTCATTGTCCTGCGAAATTGTATTGTTCTTTTTCATGACATCAATAAGGTCATCTGTAAGAAGAACATCTGCAGGAAGGTGATATTGTTTCGTAATGAACGTTCTGGAAATATCGATCAGTTCAACATAGAACGAACGGAAGTTTCCTCCTTCAATATATTTTTTCTTTTTAAGGGAATCAAGTTCTTTCAAAGTCTGATTGGTAGCTACTACCGGAGAGCTTTTGGATTTTCTGCCCCATTTTACAATCATAATAATTGCAATGATCAAAGCAATACCCGCAAGTGCTGCCAGAACATAAAACTTATACAGTTCCCAATAATCTTTGGCTTCAAGCTTCACCTGCTTATTATTCATGATATCATTGATCTGATCTGCTTTTTGAGCAGTATTAATGACATCTATTTCATAAGGAATGGTCTTAAGTACTTTGTCACCTACTTTGAATTCCAGTTCCGGAATCGTGAATTTTCCTTCATCAAAAACAGCAAATTCGATCTTCCTTTCATAGGAATTGGCAGTCTGCCCGATACTGTCTTTGGTTTCTTCAAAATGAAAAGGGAGCAGTTCATTTTTCGGGGCGGAAGTTACCTGTTGCTCATTAAGGTTATCAATCTTTATGGTAATATGATTGGTTTCTCCAAGCGCAAGGGTTTTCTTTTCTACGTTAGAGGATAATATCTGTGAAAAAGCATTCGCACAGATCAGAAAAGATAATATTAAAAGTATTTTTCTCAATGTTAAAATAATAAAGGCAAGTGCCTGATGTTTTTATTTACGGGCTGAGCCCTGTGTTATTTTTTCTGAAAATAATTATACAATAATTTTGAATAATCTGAACCGGTATTGATGTTCATAAAGCTTGCCGAACTATTGGCAAAATCTTCTTCCAGAGTTCTCAGTTTTTGTTTCTGAGCTTCTGCAAAAGTATACCGCCATCTTGCACTGGAAGTATTGGCCCAGATCTCCTTTCCTGTTTCTACATCATACAGACGGGCATATCCTACGTCAGGAATTTCGTTATCTTTTTCATCAAAAATCCTCATTCCCAACAGCTGATGTTTCTTTGAAGCCACTCTCAGCATTTTGGAATCATAGTCATCTTCAAAGTCTGAAAACAGAAAAACGAGCGATTTCCTTTTGAAAATACCCATCATATATTCCATTGCTTTGTCTATTTTAGATTCTGCAGGAACATAATCTGCGGTCAGAATATTGCTGATAATGGAAAGAATATGTTTTCTTCCTTTTTGGGGAGGAATTACTTTGTATACTTTATCAGCAAACAGAATCAATCCTACTTTATCGTTGTTTCCGGCTGCTGAAAATCCTAAGCTTGCTGCTATTTCTGCTACATATTCTCTTTTCAGCTGGACTTTCGTACCATAATCCATAGAAGCGGAAATATCAACAAGAATCATCATCGTCAATTCTCTTTCTTCTTCCATTACTTTCACGAATGGCTCACGGAACCTTGCGGTTTTATTCCAGTCGATTCTTCTGATCTCATCTCCAAACTGGTAAGGACGAACTTCAGAAAAAGTCATTCCCTGTCCTTTAAAAGCGCTGTGATATTGCCCCATCAAAGCAGCCTCCGTCTTTTTTCTGGTACGGATTTCAATCTGCTTTACTTTTTTTACAATATCTTTTATCTGCATTGACAAGTTTAAAATTTAATGTTTAATGTGGGTTGCGTGATTCGGGTTTCGAGTTAGTCTTTTAGCTCAATAGAAACATTCAACCATTCATTATCAAACTTCGGACTGTATTTTTTATAAAAATTGATAGCAGGCTCATTCCAGTTCAATACCTGGAACACCATTCCACTATAGTTGTTTGATTTGCCATATTCCAATGTTGCATCAAATAACAGCTTTCCGATCTTCTTTCCTCTCAATCTTTCTGTCACAACGAGATCTTCAAGATACAGCCTTCTTCCTTTCCATGTTGAATATCTGTCGTAATACAGTGATATTCCAACGATTTCGCCTTCAAATTCTGCGACAAAAGCTCCCCAAACCGGAGAATTTCCAAAACCATCCTGAATAAATTCATCCAGCGTCACTGTTACTTCATGCAACGCTTTTTCATATTCTGCCAGTTCTTTTATTAAATCCAGCATGGAAGTACAATCTTCCAGAACGGCTTTTCTTATTGTTACCTCACTCATTATGGTGCCTGGATTTTTGCTAAAATTCTATTAACGATTTCTTCTGATGAAACTTCTTCTGCTTCAGCCTCGAAGGTCAAGCCTATTCTGTGTCTCAACACATCTTTTGCCAATGCTTTTACATCTTCAGGAATAACGAATGCTCTTCCTTTTAAAAACGCATATGCTCTTGAAGCAATAGCAAGGTTAATGGATGCTCTTGGAGAGGCTCCAAAGCTGATATAATTTTTAAGTTCAGAAAGACCATAATTTTCCGGATAACGCGTTGCAAATACCATATCCAGAATATATTTTTCAATTTTCTCATCCAGATAAATCTGGTTGATTAATTCTTTCGCATCTACAATATCCTGAAGGGAAATCACTGGTTTCACAGACGGCTGATGTGAAGTGGAAACCATTCTCATCACCTGTCTTTCATCTTCGAAAGAAGGATAATCTATGGTACATTTCAGCATAAAACGGTCACTCTGTGCTTCAGGCAGCAAATAAGTACCTTCCTGATCAATTGGGTTTTGGGTTGCCAATACCAGGAACGGCTTCGGAAGCTTCATGGTTTCATCGCCAATTGTCACCTGTTTTTCCTGCATTACCTCCAAAAGAGCCGACTGTACTTTTGCCGGCGCACGGTTGATCTCATCCGCCAAAACAAAATTCGCGAACACAGGTCCTTTTTTTATAGAAAAATCATTGTCTTTGATATTGTAAATCATCGTTCCCACTACATCTGCAGGAAGCAAATCCGGCGTAAACTGAATTCTTGAAAACTCACCATGAACAGCATCTGCCAACGTTTTTATAGCAAGGGTTTTGGCCAATCCAGGCACCCCTTCCAAAAGAACGTGACCATTCCCCAAAAGCCCTACCAAAAGACGGTCTACCATGTAATCCTGCCCAATAATAACTTTGTTGATTTCCTGTCTCAGAAGAGAAAATAAGTAGTTTTTTTCTTTTACTTTTTCCGTCAATTGGCGGATATCTTCAGCTTGATATATCTCTGACATAGCTTGATTTAAAATAAGTGGTAAATTTCTGATAAATACTTGCATTAATCAACACAATAAATGCCATTTTTGAGTTAAAGTTTGTTAAAAATTCCGGGATTAACGTGATATTTAAAGCTATAATCCTGAATTTCCTGTCTATAAATAAATCCATATATCCGGGTTATTCCATTAGATTCATCCACCTGCTTTAGCCATTATTCATATAAAAAGTGCTGCAAAATTACTTTCACAACACTTTTCATTTATTTTAATTTTGATCAAAATCTAATTTCCAAATACTTTAAAGCTTGGTTACTGTAATTGTAAATGTATTCTCAGGCGCATCTGTTGTATCATCATAAGCTCCAACATTTATGAAATAATCATTCCCTGATACAGTCGTAATTGTAAGGGTCTCTGCGGCACCGCCTCCACCGTTATCTACTGTATCTGTACATGACAGGTTACTGCAACTTCCACTATATATGCCTATTTGAGGGTCAAAACTACTTCCCGAAGGCATTGTCACTTTAACAGTATATTGACTTCCATCTCCAGCCAGTTTGAACCAAGTTCCATCATTCATTCCCGTATCTCCGTTACTGGTGCAGACACTTATATTTCCTGAATTATTAGTGGTAGACACAGCATCATCCTGGGTATAGCTGTAAGGAAACACAGAGGCAAGGAAAGCTCCCGAACATGCATCATTAGCAGGTATTGCAGGAACCGTTTTAAACATAAATTCTGAACATCCTGAGGATTCAACATTAGCAGAAACAGCCACTATCTTCAAATAATAAGTCGTTCCTGTAGCAAGAGCAGCCGAAGGTGAAAAGGCTGTTCCAGATACGACCTGCTGATTAACAATATTAGCACTTCCCGGACTTGTCCCTATAGAAATCTTATAAGAATCTGCTCCGGAAACAGGAAACCATGTGATACTGGAAGACAAGGAAACATTTTGGGTATTATTGGCAGGATACATAATGAAAGGACAGGCTGGGCCCGCACTAGATGTAAGTCCTGAAATTGTAACTGAGGATTTATAATCCGTTCTTATCCCACCCGGTGGAGTAGAAATGTCTACCACATTACGATCTCCTTTATAATAAAGAGTTGAGTTGGGGATATGAGGATAGACATGAAAGGCTTCATCAAAATTATTAATGTCAATATTCGGAGAATTTTCTTTTGCAGCAACAATCAGATTATCAACATTATTATAAGCAAAAGGAGTTGTAAAAACAACCTGAACTTTATTATTATTCTTGGTTACAGTTCCTGTAAATACTTGTGTCAGCTGTACTGCAGGAATCCAGTCTGTACCGGAAGAAAATGCTGTTTTTGAGGTATGACCGAGGTAAACAGTCCAGTTTGAAGATTCTGTAATGGTTGAAGAAGGATCTATATAAAATGTAAGGCCTGTAATATTACCTGCTGCATTAGCATTTATTTCCTGTTTAGGATAGATCTGCTGCACATAGGAGTAAGAGAAAAAACTACTTACAGGTGCTGTACCCACATTCGCAGCTCCAATATTTATATTGATCTGAGCGTTCACTCCTGTCACTACAAAAAACAAAATTAAAAGTAAAATTCTTTTCATTATTAATAATATTAATCCAAAATACCTTGCTAATTTAACAATAAATACCTTGAACACAACAATAAAAAAATATTTTTCATTATATGATTGAACATAATGAAATTAATTAAATGAAATCAGATTTTAAAATTAAAAAATTAAACATTTACCAATAAAAAAGCACGAATAATAAAAATAAAAGAAAATAAAAGTAATTTTGATACTTAATTAATATATTTACACCAAACATCAATCTATGTATAAAAGGCTATCTTTTTTAAGTATTTTTATAGCAAATCTCGTTTTATCACAAACTACGATGACCAATGTAATTTCAGATGCCGTCTATTATGACGGTTATGCCGCTACGGTATCCAACCCAGTTCCTAACGGCTTGACGAGACTAAACAATGCAAGATATACGAGAAAGCTTACTGATGCCGAACTAGACTCTTTTAAAGCTAAGATCGCTATGCGGGTAACAATAGCAGCATTGTGTGATAATTATGACCGCCTCGGAGAAGTATTTTTAACCATGGTTCCTAAAAACCAATCTACTTATACAATTGATGATCCGAACGTCAAAAGAATTGAAATAGGAAGGTATATTACTCCCTTCATGAATAAAAACAAAACTCCGTCAGAAGTTCCTTATACTTATGATATCAGTAATCTATACAGTGTTTTTCATGATACAGCATTACGTGGTAACTATGATCTTTATATGGAACTTGATGTTTTTGGCGTTCCTTATGCTGCTCAAACTCAGGTTTCCGGCTGCTCAGGCAGAATTGATGTTTTTTCAGGAACCCTTACTTTTTTCTCAACAGATACCGGAGCAACCCCAGGAGATTCTAACAACCTTATACCAATACTAAGCTATAATAAGCTCAATAACTATAACAGCACAGATGTTACAGGAGAAACCGTGAGAATTGTTACTTTTAATCTCCCAAACCCTGTGACTAACGCCCGTTTTTTTGTAATATCTACCCCTCATGGTGCCAACAGTGGTGGTGAAGAATATATCAGAAGACAAAACTATACCTATATAGACGACGTACAGGTACTCACTTACACTCCGGGAGGAACTTCATGTGAACCTTACCGAATATACAACACTCAGGGAAATGGGATCTATGGAGCCACTCCTAAAACTTTCGCAGACTGGACCTCATGGAACAATTGGTGTCCTGGAAATTCTGTTCCTATCAGAGAATTTACTCTTCCAAACTTAACTGCAGGCAATCATACTTTAAAACATACGGTACCGACAGCTGTTTTCAACCAACAGCAGGGAGATGTTATGTTATCAGTTTATATGCAGGGTAAAAGCAATGCAACTTTAGATGTAAAAGATATCAAAACAGTAGACGTCAACATATACCCTAATCCTACTTCTGACTTTGTGCACATAAAATCAAAAACAGACGTAACCTCAATAAGTGTCTTCAACGCAGAAGGAAGGAAACTTACAGAAACTTATAAAGAAAACAGGATAGATCTTTCATCATACAGCACAGGAATTTATTTTTTAAATATCGTTCTAAAAGATGGAACCACATTTAAACATAAAATCATCAAAAAATAAAACTGACTGTAAAACCATATAGCAAACAGAACAATAAAGCCTTCCTGAATCTTTTTACAGGAAGGCTTTGTGTAAATATACACCTTATACGTTTTAGAAAATTAAACGTAAAAACATCATAATAACAATAAAATCTGTTGGAAAACAACCTTAATCTATCCTTTTTCTGAATAGTTAAAAAATTTTAACTTCAATCCTTTACCCAAAAAAATTGTCATTTCCAGTTTATTAAACTATTTTTGGTGATTAAAAATTTTGCAAAATGAATTATCATTTTCAAGCGCACAGACAGGTAAGAAAGAACCTTTTAGACATCCTTCAGAACACATCTCATGAAGATCTGATTTTGATTCCAGATGGTTTCAACAATAATATATACTGGAATATTGCCCATACTGTTGCTACACAGCAGCTTTTGCATTATTACCTAAGCGGAAATCCTTTCCGTATTGACAAATATTGGATTGAAACTTACAAAAAAGGAACTTTACCAAATTTAAATGTTCAGAAGTCGGAAGTAGAAGATTTAGAATTTTTACTTACGGAAACTTCGAAGATTTTAATGAAGGATTATGACAGTGATTTCTTCTCAGACTACACTCCTTACACAACAAGTTTCGGGATGGATCTGAAAAGCATTCAGGATGCCATTATCTTCAACAATATGCATGAAAGCCTTCACTATGGATATGTGATGGCGCAGAAAAGAGCAATTTTAGGAGAGAAAGGGAGATAGTGAATCTTGCTGCGCAAGTCAATGGTCAAATGTGAATATGTACACATAAAAATTGACTTACAACGTAAAATTCACGATTGACAATTCACTCTATAACTATATAATAAATTTTCAATGAAAGACGATTTTATTTTCGGGCTGCGTCCCGTGATTGAAGCAATTGAAGCGGGAAAAACGATTGACAAGGTCTTTGTGCAGAATGCACTTCAGGGTCCTATTTATGCTGAACTAAAAGCAATTTTAGCGAAAAATAAAATCCGTCCCAATTATGTTCCGGTTGAAAAACTGAACCGTTTTACAAGAAAAAACCACCAGGGTGTGGTTGCTTTTATTTCGGATGTACCATTTCATAAAGTGGAGGATATTGTTCCTCAATTATTCGAACAGGGAAAAACTCCTTTTCTTTTGATTCTGGACAGACTTACCGATGTAAGAAACTTTGGAGCAATCTGCAGAACAGCAGAATGTGTAGGTGTTGATGCCATTATCATTCCTGAAAAGGGTGCATCACCTATTAATTCCGATGCTATAAAAACCTCTGCGGGTGCTATTTACAATATTAAAATATGTAAAGAAAACAATCTGGCTCATGTTGTGGATTTCCTTCAGCAAAGTGGAATTTCTGTATATGCTGCCAGTGAAAAAGCTCAGAAATTAATTTATGATGTCAGCTTCACAGAACCATGTGCTATTGTTATGGGGAATGAAGAAACCGGAATTTCTAAAGAAGTTTTGCATCATGCTGACGAAAAAATAAAACTTCCTATTGAAGGAAAAACTCAATCTCTGAATGTTTCTGTAGCATGTGGAGCGATTTTGTATGAAGCGGTAAGACAGAAAATGACCGTAATACCCAATCCTTAAACCATGAATATAAAATCACTTTTACCATTATTTTTTGTACCATTTGCTCTGAACGCACAGACAAAAAATACAGCAACAGATAATCATCTTACAACTGAACTTGATAAAATGGTTCAAAAGGAAGCCCTCACTTATATGCAGAACCCTGCACGTGTAGGACTTTCAATAGGTGTCTTTAAAGATGGTAAAAGTTATTTTTACAATTATGGAACAACGGAAATTGGAAAATCAGAACTTCCAACTTCCAAAAGTGTTTACGAGATTGCATCTATCAGTAAGACATTTACCGGAACACTTCTGGCTCATGCCTTAGCAGATGGTAAAATTAAAATGGATGATGATATCCGAAACTATATAGACGGAAATTATCCTAATCTTGAATTTGAAAAGCATCCGATAACGATCGGTAATCTTACCAATCATTCATCAGGATTGCCTCAGTTTTTACCGGATCAATCTGAAACATTCAAAAAACCGATGGACTCTGTTGCACTGGCATTAGCTGATTTTTATAAAAACTACTCAAAAAAGAAGTTTTATGAGGATCTTCACCAGGCTAAAGTAGATTTTGTACCGGGAACAGAATATAAATATTCCAATGTAGGAACACAGATTGCAGGAGATATCCTGGAAAAAGTGTATCATAAAAGCTATGGTGACTTACTTTCAGAGTATATCACAAAGCCTCTGAAAATGAGCCATACCATTATTGGTACGAATTCTGCACAGCTATTGACTCGTTATAATGAAAAAGGAAGGGTAATGCCCAGAAACTTTACAACAATTATGGCTCCTGCAGGTGGAATCCTTTCCACAACAGGAGATCTGGTGAAATACATACAGTACCATTTGGATGAAAACAATACCTATGTAAAAAGATCCCATACTCCTCTTGTAAAAAAAGAAGGAGATGCAATCGGGCTGTACTGGAGAATACATACCCATGAAGACGGAACCCAAACGGTTTATCATACAGGAGGTACATTTGGCTTTTCAAGCGTGCTTCAGGTCTATCCGTCAAAAAATATGGGAGTAGTTATACTATCCAATGAGTCCGATGCAGAATCTCAGGGAAAACTGTATGATATTGCAGACAATATAATAAGAAATAGTAGTAAAAAATAAAGTTAAAAATCAAATGAAGAACATTGCAGCGCTTGCGCTTATATCATCAATAGCTCTTGTATCTTGTAAAAAAGAAACAGCAAAAATAACGAAAGTAGATCCTAAAACCGGAAAAACAGTAACTGTAGAAGTTCCTGCCGATTCTGTAGAAAAAGTTGTAGAAAACCCGGCTATCAAAGATTCTGCAGGAGTTATTACACAGACTTTTAAGCTTGAAAAAGGAAAAACTTATCCTCTTACCACTTATCAGAGAGATGTAAAAACAATGACGGATCCTCAGGGAAAATCCATCACTGCAACCAGCGAATCTACAGATGAAATGAACTTCGTTGTTAATGATATTAAAGGGAATGTATATGAAATGACCCTTAATCTTGTAGCGAAAAGAAATTCTCAGTCTGCGCAAGGAAAAACAGTAGTGGTAGATACCAAACTTGCTCTTCCTAAAGAAGATGATCTTAAAATGATCTGGAATGTAAACAAAGCACTTACCGGGAACAAACTTGCCATGAAAATGGACACTAAAGGTAATGTAATCTCTATTACAGGATTTGACGCTGTTTATACAAAAGTTTCCAATGCAGTAGGGACTCTTATTAAAGATGCCAATCAAAAAGCGAGCGTTGTAGCAAGCCTTAAAGAATCATTCAATGAAAAGGTATTAAAAGACCAATTCCATAAAAACCTAATGATTATTCCTAAAAAAGGAGTGAAAATTGGTGAAAAATGGTCTACTTCTGAAAATGCGGATGCAAGCGGAGCTGTAAAAGTAACCTCCAATTATGTATTGAAAAGCTTAGGAAACGGAGCAGCAGAAATTGCAGTTACCGGAGGTATTCCTAAGAAGACCGAAAAGAAAGCTCAAGGGCCTATTACACACAGCCTGAGCAGTGAATTGGTTCAGAACGGAACCATTAAGTTTGACGAAAGCACAGGATGGATTACCAACCAGAATATCAACGTAAAAACGACACAGATAGAAAGCATTTCTGATGGAAAACAATCTCAGTCTATGAAAAGCGTTTCCAATTCTTCGGTAATGGTAAACCCATCTGCTAAATAACTGAATTAAATGCATTCAAGGTTTACCCTTTAAAGAGTAAACCTTGAACTTTAAATTTTAACATTATGAAGTACATTCTTGAGTTAGTACTTACTGCTATCATTATTTTCTTTGTCTGGAATATTCTGAAAAGGATTTTCTTTAAGACATTCTATAGTTACCGTTTTAATAACAATAATCAAAACAACGGACAGCAGGATCTACACAACTCGCATAAGGATAATAAACAAAACCTTAAATGGGATGCAGAAACTGTAGACTTTGAAGAGGTGAAAGAGAGTAAGGACAAAAGGTAAACATTCCAAGAAATAAAAGATAATAACCAGCATGGCAAAAAATAAAAACTTCATTTATATTGCAGCTTCATTAGTAGTATTTATAGTTTTAGCATTTTTATATTCCACTCCTGTATTTACAGGAAAACAACTTTTCCAGCACGATATTGTGCAATACAGAGGAGGAGCAAAAGAACTTCTCGACTATAGAGCGAATACCGGAAATGAAACCTATTGGAGTGATTCCATGTTTGGGGGAATGCCGACTTATCAGATGGGAAGCCAGTTCAAAGGGGACATCATCAAGAAAATCGACAGTAATTTAAACTTCCTGCCAAGGCCGGTCAATTATCTCTTCCTGCTGTTTGCAGGTTTTTTCCTTTTGGGAATGGTAGTAGTCAGAAACTGGAAGTATGCGCTTTTAGGGGCCACATTCTTTGGACTATCAACCTATTTTTATATTATTATTGCGGCCGGGCATAATGGTAAAGTAAATACTATTGAATATTTTGCACCGCTGTTAGCCGGAATTTTACTCGTTTATATCAGAAAACAATACATCTGGGGATTCATTGTTACCACTCTTTTTATGGGGCTTCAGATTGCCGCCAATCACCCGCAGATGACATATTATCTGTTCATTGCACTAGGATTCTTATTCTTGTCTGAACTGATCAGAGCAATACTGAAAAAAACACCGATGAAGCATTTCCTTATTTCATCAGGAATTATTGCGGCATCATGCATGATCGGGGTTGGAATGAATTCACAAAGAATCATGGCCAATTCTGAATATGTAAAAGAAACGGTTCGTGGAAAACAGATCTTAAATAACGACAGCCATACTTCAGGAAAATCCGGAATGGATAAAGAAAGTATGTTGATGTGGAGCTATGGACAGCTTGAAACCTTAAACCTTTTCATTCCTAGATTAATGGGTGGTGGAAGTCAGGAACCGGAAGGAAAAGAAATGATGAACAAAGTTCAGGAACTGGTTCAGGAAAATGTAGGTTCACAGGCTGAAATGGACAGAATTTCAAAAGGTTTCAGCGGAATGACCTACTGGGGAGATCAGCCCGGAACTTCAGGACCTGCTTATCAGGGAGCTATTGTATGCTTCCTTGCTTTATTAGGATTTTTCTTTGCCAGAAAAAAATATCGTTACTGGATTTTAGGTGCTTCTATCCTGACTATTTTATTGGCTTGGGGAAGCAATTTCATGCCGTTATCCGACTTCTTTATTGATTATGTTCCGTTTTATAACAAATTCAGAGCACCTTCTTCAATCCTTGTAGTAGTGGAATTATTATTCCCGTTAATTGCTATTCTGGGATTATACAGATTCTTCACAGACGAAGAACTTACTGAAGAATACAAACAGAAAATTCTTATGTATGTTGGAGGTGGAACATTAGGATTTTTGTTAATTCTTTTGATCTTCGGAAAATCATTATTAGGGTTTTCAACAGAAAGCGAAAAGACTTATTTTCCTCCTTTCCTGCTTGATTATCTTGTAGACGAAAGATATAAACTGTTCAGAATAGATGCAATAAAAGCATTTATTTATGTAGCGATCACAGCTGCTGCCCTATTCTTAACTTTAAAGAAAAAGCTTAATCAAAATATTGCTCTGGTAGTAATTGGAGTTGTAAGTTTATTTGATCTTTGGACGGTAAACAAGCGTTATTTGAATGACGAAAACTACGTAGATAAAATATTTGCTGAAAATCCTTTCCAAACAGAAAGTTCAGATCTACTGGCTGAAAAAGTTCAGGGAAATCCCAATCTGGAATCCATTTTATCCAATGTTAATATCAACAAAACATTGGAAACAATTGCTGAAAAAGACAAAACTCACTACAGAATTTACAACCAGACGCTGGGTGTAACAAGTGAAACCAATACCTCTTATTTTAAAGCTTCAATTGGTGGATATCATGCCGTAAAGCTAAGAAGATACGATGATGTTCTGAATGAATACATCAATAATGTAGACAGTGTAAAAACACCTAATATATTAAACTTATTAAATGCCAAATACATGGTTTTCGGAGGACCCGAGCAGCCACAGGTTGTTCCTAATCCAAAAGCCAACGGTAATGCATGGTTTGTAAGTGATTTAAAATTTGTAGATACTCCTAATCAGGAAATTAAATCCATCGGGACTATTAACAACAAAAAAACAGCCGTTATTGCGTCATCTGATAAATCATACTTTGCAGATAAACCAGTTCAGGAAGATTCTACAGCATTTATTAATCTTACAAAATACCAGCCTAACGAACTTGAATTTAAATCTCAGTCGAAGACCCCTCAATTAGCGGTATTCTCTGAAGTTTATTATCCTCACGGATGGAAAGTGATGCTGGATGAGAAAGAAGTTCCTTATGTGAAAGCAGATTACTTACTTCGTGCAGTGCATGTCCCGGCAGGAAACCACCACATCAGAATGGTTTTTGAACCTGAAGTAATTGAAAAAGGAAAATGGCTTTCTCTGCTGTCATTCGGATTATTTATCCTGTTGTCTGCATTTGGAATTTTCTGGATGAACAAAAACAAGAAAAAAGAAATTTTAGCTGAACAAAAAGCTTAATTCTACATAATAAAGCTTAAATAATATTTCGCAATGTCATTCTGAATGAAGCATAGCGTAATGAAGAATCTCAAATGAAAACGTTAGGTACTCACAATTACTATGTCTATATACTGACTAATAAAGCAAAAACAGTATTATACACAGGAGTTACTAATGACTTAAAGAACAGATTATATTGGCATAAGAATCCAGAAATCCTTGATAAGAATTTCACATCAAAGTATAAATGTTTTTATTTAATATATTTTGAACATTTTGATACCATTGAAACAGCAATAACAAGAGAAAAGCAAATAAAAGGCTGGACCAGACAAAAGAAAGAAAACTTAATTAAAGAGTTCAATCCAGATTGGAAATTTCTCAATGAAGAAATAGAGTGAGATTCTTCACTACGCACCGCTTCGTTCAGAATGACATGACATGGAAATCAATTAAAAAATGGAACAGAAGAAAATATTGATTATCACCTATTACTGGCCTCCTGCGGGAGGTCCTGGTGTTCAAAGATGGCTGAAGTTTTCAAAATATCTGCCGGATTTCGGCTGGAAACCTATCATCTATACTCCGGAAAACCCGAGCTATCCTTTGCTGGATGAAACCCTGATGAAAGATGTTCCTGAAAATATTGAAATGGTAAGAACCAAAATCTGGGAACCCTATCAGCTGGCTGAAAAACTGAATAAAAGCAATAAAAAGTTTAAAGCCGGACAATTTGATGTAGGAAAAAATCAAAGCTGGAAATCTAAACTTTCAATCTGGGTAAGGGGTAATTTTTTTATTCCTGATGCCAGAATTTTTTGGGTAAAACCTTCCATTACATTTTTGGAAAACTACCTGAAAGAAAATAAAATAGATACGATTGTGACTTCAGGTCCTCCCCACTCGCTTCACCTGATTGGTTTAGGACTTAAAAATAAAATACCTGACCTGAAATGGATTGCTGATTTCCGTGACCCATGGACAGAAATTTCCTATTACAAACATCTGAAATTAACCAAAAGTTCGGATAAAAAGCACCGTCAGCTTGAAAGTGCCGTATTTAAAAATGCGGACATTACTTTGGCGACAAGTTATACCGATGCGGAAAACTTCAGAAAAGCAGGAGCCAATGCCGTTTGCATTACAAATGGGTTTGATGAAAGTGATTCTCATGAAAACGTAAAAGGACAAACAGGTCAAGCATTTACTCTTAGTTATATTGGTGTTTTGGAACAACTCAGAAATCCTGAAAATCTTTGGAAAGCACTTGATGAACTGGTGAAGGAAAATGTGGAGTTTGCAGCTGATTTCAAATTGAAATTTGTAGGAAGAATAGATGATAAAATCTTAAATTTCATCGAAGATTCAAGTCTGAAAAATCATATACTGAACCTTGGTTATCTTTCTCATGGAAAAGCGGTAGAAGAAATGCAGAATTCAGATTTGCTTCTTATCACCAATTTCCCGAATGAATCTTCAAAAGGAATTATTCCCGGAAAAATATTCGAATACCTGGCTTCAGGAAAACAGATTCTGTCATTCGGTCCAGATAAAGCTGATGTTGCAAAAATTCTGGAAGAAACCCAGGCAGGAAAACATTTCAGTTATAAAGATACAGAAACAGTCAAGAAATTCATTCTTGAAAAATTTGAGCTTTGGAAAAACGGCAGTCTTCTTGAAAACACTCAGCATATTGAGCAGTTCTCAAGAAAAAACTTAACCCGTCAACTGACTGAAATTTTATAACATAAATAATCGGGGCTGGAAACTTTGTTTCCAGCCCCGATTATTTTTACCATCTAACTTCTTTTAGATCGTCCACTGGTCATTCACCACTGCAACCACATAATATTTACCCTGAAATTCTTCAAACACGAAACGAAGTGTTTTCCAATCCATATCACCATACTTTTCAGTTCCTTTGATATAGTTTTCAGTGAAATCATCTTTAGGGTAAATTTCCTTTAAATTATTCAAAGAGTTACCTCCTCCGATGAATTTATTCAGTGAATATTGTGATGCTGTAAAATCTTTAGAAAAGACCCATTTGCCAAGATAATCATTAACCGTTGCTTTATAAGGATCTCCTGAGCCGTCATGGGCACCCCAGGTAAACAATGTTTTGGTAGGCTGATATTTTTCAAAATCTGCTTTAGAAAAATGTTTATCTTCTTTTATATCCACAAAAGCATACATTGAAAAACGAATTCCTTTTTCAGGATGAATCAATGTAGCGAAGCTTGTATAATCTTTATTTTTCAGAGTCTTCAAAACCTCATCATTGGTCTGCTTCAAAACAGCTTCCTTATTCGCAATATTCTGAACGGTACCTGCACTGTCTGTTTTATTTTGTGCGATAGAATCAATCACATTGGGAACAGGTTTTCCAGCCTCTTTCTTACAGGCTACAACCAGACATAAAACAACCAATGGAATAAGTAATTTTCTCATATTTTTAATTTTGCAATTGATAAAAAACACCAAAACTGATGCCAAGCGGTAAATGATTTAAAGAGATAAAGACTATGAGAGTTGATGGATTATAGCTTATTATTTTAAAAATTACATCGTACATTTGTTAGATGGAAATGTTGGATATTCTCATTATCGGGGCCGGACCCATCGGTTTGAACTGTGCCCTTGAAGCTCAAAAAAACAACCTCAGTCATTTAATCATAGAAAAAGGAACCATTGTCAACTCTCTTTACAATTATCCTTTATATATGCGATTTTTCTCCACTGCAGAAAAGCTGGAAATTGATGAAATTCCATTTATTTCTACTGCTCCCAAACCGGGAAGACAGGAAGCATTAGAATATTATCAGGGAATTGCCAGACAAAAAAAGCTTAACATCAATCTGTATGAAAAAGTACTGAATGTTTCGAAAAATGATGAACTCTTTGAGATCAAAACGACCAAAGCAACCTATTTTGCTAAAAATGTAGTGATTGCTACCGGATTCTATGACATTCCCAATCTTATGAATATTCCCGGCGAAAACCTTCCGAAGGTCAAGCATTATTATACCGAACCTTACCCTTATGCGAAACAGAAAATCGTAGTTGTAGGATCAAGTAATTCTGCGGTAGATGCAGCTCTGGAAACCTATAGAAAAGGTGCTGAAGTAACCATGATTATTCGTCATTCCGAGATTTCCAAAAGTGTAAAATATTGGGTGAAACCGGATATAGAAAACAGAATTGCAGAAGACAGTATTAAAGCTCATTTCAATGCTGAAATGATTGAAATTAAAGAAAATACGGTTGTCTTTAAAGATGAGAAAGGAGAAATTCATGAAATTGACAATGATTTTGTATTGGCCATGACGGGTTATCTTCCTGATTTTGATTTTCTGAGAAATTCAGGTATTGATCTCAACGGAGACTGCCTGAACCCGTTTTATAATCTTGACACTATGGAAACCAATATTGTGAACCTTTATCTTGCTGGAGTCGTATGTGGTGGAAAAGACACTCATCTCTGGTTCATTGAAAACTCAAGAATTCATGCCAATATGATTATCAATACCATTCTTTCCAAATCTTAATTGAATCAATACATTGATATAAAAAGCGGATAATTCTAACGTTGAGAATTACCCGCTTTTTCAATTTTAGGTTGATCTATAGGAGAATTTATATTTAAGCCAAATCCTCTTCTGCTTTATTCTTATCCTTAAGCAGCCATGGAATGATAAAGTAAAAACCGATGGCAATAGCAACAGCCAGTACTCCGGTTCCAATCCATAATATACTGAATCCTAGTTTTTCAGCAATCAAAGTTCCTATATAAGGTGTAATGATAAATGCTATGGAAAATGACATTCCGTTCAATCCCATATAAGCTCCTTTATTGTTATCTCCAGAGCGTAATGCGGTAATGGTTGACATAAAAGGGAGTGTCCATATTTCTCCTACACAAAGCAATGTCATAGACAGTACAAGAGCAACCATACTGTAATCGAAAGCCAGCATTGCATAGGAAACTCCGCACAGGAAAGTCCCGATAAGCATCGTAAAAGCTAAAGTAAAATATTTTTCAGCAATCTGTACCAGACCCATTTCAAGCAATACAATCAGAAAACCACTGTATCCGAGAATATATCCGATATTTTGCTGGCTCATATGTGCGATATCTTTATAAAAGATGGTCAGCGTACTGAACAACTGGAAGAAACATATTGAAAACAACATACAGAATATACAGTAAATCAAAAATTTACCGTCACGGTATGGAGAGCTTTCTTTTTTAATGACAATGGCTTCTTTTACTTTTTTTGCCTGTTGTTTGGCTAATCTTGCACGGCCTTTAAAAAACCAGATATACATCAACCCAGCCAGCAAAGCAGCCAGCGCATTACTGAAAAACAGAAATTCATAGGAAATAGCAGATAAAATACCTCCCAATGCAGGCCCGATAGAAAATCCAAGATTGACGGCCATACGGTTCAGTGAAAAAGCCCGGGTTATATTTTCAGGTCTTGCATATTTGGTAATGGCCACTGAATTGGCAGGACGAAATGTTTCACTTACAATACTTTGAGCCAGAATAATTCCAGCCAATCCTGCTTCTGTTGTGAAAAGCGGAATTAAACAAAATAAAGGAACACTGAGAAGCAAGCTTAAGCTTTGTACCCTATATTCACCTATTTTATCCGTAATCATCCCTCCCAGCCATGATCCGATCACCGAACCTATTCCAAAAAAGCTCAGTACAATTCCTGAATTTTCAATACTGAAATGTAAATGATTAGTCATGTAAACTCCCAGAAACGGAAGTACCATAGAACCAGCCCTGTTGATGAGCATTACCAACGCCAGCATCCAACTCTCCTGCGAGAGTCCTTTAAAAGAACTCGTATATACGTTAATTAGTCTCACAATAATATTTTGGGGAAATTTGAAAGTGCAAAATTAGATAAAAATAACCCAAAAGTCCTTGTTTAAACCTTATTTTTGTAAATAACCTCCATAAAACAAACAAAAAACTGTATCCTGAAAAAACGGTTTTATTTAATCTATAAAAAACCAGAAACTTTTATAAAAATCGTAAATTGCAGTAACAACGGGTGTTTTTTACTAAGACTGCTTAAAAACACAATAAAAATTTAACCAATACGTAAGAATGGTAACCTACGAGAATTTACATGATACGCTATCCTTTTACAGTATTGACTGCCGGCAATCTTACTATATTTCTTCCGGAAAACCCATTTTTGAGTTTCCTAAAGCTCCTTTCAGAATGGATTATTATGCGTTTTGCATCTGTACTGCCGGAGAAATCAATATTGAGATAGACCGTCAGAAGTATAAAGTAGATGCACACAGTTTTCTTATGGCTGCCCCTTCTACGATTGTAAAGTTTGGAAAGACCAGTGACGACTTCACTATGAAACTATTGTTCTTTGACAAGAATTTTCTGATTAAAAATATTTCCAATCCCTTTATCATTGAGAAAATGAATCTTTTCTCCAAAGGGTCTTACAATATTGTAAAAACCTCTTCAAAAAATTCTTTGTTACTCCAGAACCTTCTGGATTATCTTGAAAAAAAATCGAAGAAACAGAGTAAATTTACAGATGAGATTATCAGAACTATTATTTTCAATCTGCTGTTGGAAACTGCTGAGATTATGGAACAGGAGAATTCTTCAACTCCCGGAAAAGAGGATGGAAAAAAAGACCTTTATCTAAAATTCAGCAAACTGATCAGGGAAAATATCAGGCAGCAGCGAACGGTTCAGTTTTATGCGGATCAACTTCACGTTTCTAATAAATATCTTATAGAAATTATTAAAAAATCAAGTGGAAAAACACCGCATGAGGTTATTGATGAAACTTTGCTGAAAGAAGCTTACGTCATGCTTGGGAATTCTGAGATTACAATTTCAGAGATCGCATTTGAACTTCAGTTTAATTCGGCTTCTGCGTTTGGACGTTTTTTCAAAAAACATACTACCTTTTCCCCTTCAGAGTACAGAACTAAAGAAAATATTCAGTCATGAGAATTTGGGGATAATAATTCTGAAATTGGGGATATATATCGCTTTTTGAATAGAGGTACCTTTATACTGTTAATTAAAAACAATACAAGATGAGTACGATCAATTCAAAATTCGACAACGTTTTAAATGCCTCAGACCAGTTTGGAAAAGTAAACCACGAACCGGATTCAAGTAAAGAAGTTCAGATTAACACTCCTGAAAAAACTATGCCTTTCTCCGACCAGATCGGAAATTATCAACGTAATAAAGGAATTCCTTTACAGTCTTACGAAAACAGTAAAATCTATATTGTAGGAAGCGGAATTGCCGGAATGTCGGCAGCTTACTATTTCATCCGTGACGGACGTGTTCCCGGCAAAAACATTATTTTCCTCGACCAGCTAAATGTTGAAGGTGGATCTCTGGATGGCGCCGGTAATGCAAAAGACGGCTATATTATCCGTGGAGGAAGGGAAATGGACATGACCTATGAGAATCTGTGGGATATGTTCCAGGATATTCCCGCTCTGGAATTGCCTGCACCTTACAGTGTACTGGATGAATATCGTCTTATCAATGACAATGACCCGAATTATTCTAAAGCGAGATTAATTCATAATCAGGGACAGATCAAGGATTTCAGCAAATTCGGACTTGAGAAAAAAGATCAGCTGGCCATTGTAAAACTACTGTTGAAGAAAAAAGAAGAACTTGATGATCTTACGATTGAAGATTATTTTGCAGAATCCTTCCTGAACAGCAACTTCTGGTTCTTCTGGCGTTCTATGTTTGCTTTTGAAAACTGGCACAGCTTATTGGAGCTGAAACTGTATATGCACAGATTCCTTCATGCAATTGACGGAATGAAAGACTTTTCATGTTTGGTATTCCCTAAATACAACCAGTATGATACCTATGTAACTCCATTGAAAAACTTCCTGGTTGAAAAAGGAGTACAAATCCAGTTTAATACTCTGGTAAAAGATCTTGATATCCACATCAATACAGAAGGAAAAACAGTAGAAGGAATTATTACTGAACAAAACGGAGAGGAAGTAAGAATACCAATTGGTAAAGAGGATTACGTTATTGTAACAACCGGATCTATGACAGAAAGCACTTTTTACGGAGACAATAATACCGTTGCTGAGGTTACTATAGACAACAGCAGTGCTGGACAAAGCGCAGGATGGAAATTATGGAAAAATCTTGCCGCGAAATCTGAAGTATTCGGAAAACCTGAAAAATTCTGCAGCCATATTGAAAAATCTTCATGGGAATCTGCAACTTTAACATGCCGCCCTTCTGCCTTTACAGAGAAGCTGAAAGAAATGTGTGTGAATGATCCTTATTCCGGAAGAACCGCTACAGGAGGAATCATTACGATTACAGACTCTAACTGGGTAATGAGTTTTACCTGCAACAGACAACCCCACTTCCCTACCCAGCCGGATGATATATTGGTAGTATGGGTATATGCCTTACTGATGGATAAAGAAGGTAATTATATCAAAAAAACAATGCCTCAATGTACCGGAAATGAGATTCTTGCCGAATTATGTTATCACTTAGGAATGACAGACCAACTGGATAACGTGATTGAAAACACAATTGTACGTACGGCATTTATGCCTTATATCACTTCTATGTTTATGCCAAGAGCGCAGGGAGACCGTCCGAGAGTAGTTCCTGAAGGATGTACCAACTTAGGTCTTGTAGGGCAGTTTGTAGAGACCAATAATGATGTTGTATTCACTATGGAAAGTTCTGTGAGAACAGCAAGAATAGCCGTGTACAAACTTCTGAATCTCAACAAACAGGTTCCGGACATCAATCCGTTACAGTATGATATCCGACATTTACTGAAAGCTACCCAGGCTTTGAATGATTACAAACCATTCTTAGGAGAAGGTATTATAAGAAAAGTATTGAAAGGAACTTATTTTGAACATATTCTGGTCAACCGCCCTGAAGAGAAAGAAGAACACGAATCTTTCATCATGGAACAGGTAGGCAGATTCCAGGAATGGGTCAAAGGGGTGAAGGGATAATGAATTTGTTAGAAAATATAAACTAGTCAAAATCCAACATAAGACTGCTGCACCTTTGGTTGCGATGACATTATGTACCAATAAAAAAGCAGGACTGATTAAGTCCTGCTCTTTTTTTATCTATTCCTTACAATTATTAAGGTTTAAAAGAATCTTTCAGAGTTACTGTACGGTTAAATACCATATTCTCATCTGTAGAATCCTGATCTTTTGTAAAGTATCCTATTCTCTGGAACTGAAGAGGCTCACCAACAGCGACATCTTTCAGGCTTGGCTCAGCAAAACCTTTTACGGTAGCCATAGATTCAGGGTTGATGAAGTTTAGGAAATCAACATCTTTCTCAGCATCTGGCTGCTCTACGGTAAACAATTGGTTGTAAACTCTTACTTCTACAGGAATCGCATGTTTTGCAGATACCCAGTGTAGCGTTCCTTTTACTTTTCTTAAACTTTCTTCTGTTCCGCTTCCAGATTTACTCTTCTCATCATAAGTTGCGTAAATTGTAGTGATCTCACCATTTTCATCCTTCTCTACTCTTTCGGCCTTAATGATGTAAGCAGATTTCAAACGAACTTCTCCGCCTAATTTCAATCTGAAGAATTTATTGTTAGCTTCTTCTTTGAAGTCTTCACGCTCAATATATAATTCTCTAGAAAAAGGAACTTCTCTTGTTCCTGCATTCTCCTGCTCAGGATTATTTTCAGTCTCCAACCATTCTTCTTTGTCTTCAGGATAGTTTTCGATCACTAATTTTACAGGATCTACAACGGCCATCACACGCTTCGCAACCTTATTAAGATCTTCACGTACACAGAAGTCTAACAACTGAATTTCGATAAGGTTTTCTCTTTTCGCAACTCCTACTTTATCAATAAAGTTTTTGATGGAAGTTGGAGTAAATCCTTTTCTTCTCATCCCTGAAATAGTAGGCATTCTAGGATCATCCCATCCGGTTACTGCCCCTTCTGCTACCAATCTCTGCAGCTTTCTTTTGGAAGTAATCATATAGGAAACATTCATCCTTGCAAATTCTCTCTGCTTGTTTTTAACCCTTCCTTCTTCATAAACCTGATCCAAATACCAATTGTATAAAGGTCTGTGGTTTTCAAACTCCAAAGAACAAAGCGAGTGTGAAATTTGTTCGATATAGTCGGATTCACCATGAGCCCAGTCATACATTGGATAGATTTTCCATGCAGTACCTGTTCTATGGTGAGGTTTGTTCAAAATTCTGTACATAACAGGGTCACGCATATTCATGTTTGGCGAAATCATGTCAATTTTTGCACGAAGAGACATTGAGCCACTTTCAAATTCTCCGTTTTTCATCCTTTCAAATAAATCTAACGACTCTTCAACAGGACGGTTTCTGTATGGAGATTCAATTCCCGGTTCTGCAGGATTTCTTCTTTGTTCTGTAATTATTTCAGATGCTTGCTCATCTACGTAAGCTTTCCCTTCTTTAATTAACTGAACGGCCCAATCGTAAAGCTGCTGGAAGTAATCAGATGCATACAAAACTTTATCCCATTTGAAACCTAACCATTCTACATCTTTCATAATAGAATCTACGAATTCCTGCTCTTCTTTCTCAGGATTCGTATCGTCGAAACGAAGGTTTACGGGAGCATTGTATTTTTCACCCAAGCCGAAGTTGATGCAGATAGCTTTTGTGTGCCCTACATGCAGATAACCATTTGGTTCAGGTGGAAAACGGAAACGAATCTGATCTTTTTTCAGACCGTTTGCCATATCATCTTCTATAATTTGCTCAATAAAATTGAGTGATTTTTTTTCTTCTTCCATTAAGTAGCTTTTATTTTTTAGCAAAAAAAGTTTCACAAAGTTACGGAAAAATAAGCGTTTGTAAAAGTGATAATTTAAAAGCCTTATCGTTTGTATTTCAATAATTTTCATTAATTTCGGTAAAGCTAAAACCATTTTAACCAATTATCACCATGGCCGTTTATATCTTAAGTAACCGGAAGATAATCCGTAACAAAGGTGAAAGAGTAGATTCTTTTTCCAATGATGAATACTCAATTCCCAATTTCAGGATTGCCAAATGTGATTTTGACAACTATAAAGAACCTAGTGCTCAAGCCAAAAAGAAAAAAGATTACACCAACAGGAATATCTTAAACTATAAGTTTTTCTCTGAACCCGAAAAACAGGGCTACGAAGAAGTTTTGGATGTTCTTTTGAGTGAAAAAGGAATTAAAAAATCTCCTCTTACCGCCAATAATCTCGGCGGAACTCAAAGAATGTTCTATGAACTGTACAAAAACATGTCTTCCACTAAAGACCGAAGTGATGTACTGATATTCATCCATGGTTATCTGTATGATTTTGATGATGAATTAAAGGCTATTCTTGATCTTAAAAAAATATTCATCGATAATCCCGCATCCCCTGTAGAACATATTTTATTTGTAAGCTGGCCGGCCTCAGGAAGTATTATTCCTTTGAGCTATTTTGATGATAAAGCCTCCAGTATCAATTCCGGAACATCTCTGATGAGATTGTTTTATTTCTACACCCAGTTTTTAAAAGATATCTTTTCCAACCGGGATCTTGCACCCTGCAATCAAAGAATTCACCTTATGGCCCATTCTCTGGGAAACAGGGTACTTCAAAGTATGCTGTACAGCCTTAAAAGGGAGAATATACTCCGTGTTATCGACCAGGTTCTACTGTTGAATGCAGATGTCAGCTACAAAGTATTTGAAGATTCCGAAGATTCCTATAATAAACTGCCATTACTGGCCAACCGGATTTCTATTTATCTGAACAGACAGGATGCCGTTTTGGGAATTTCTCAGTTTACCAAAAACATTTTGACACCAAGGCTTGGTAAAAACGGACCAAGTGATATTAATCATTACAAAGATATTGTTTCTATTATCGACTGTACATTTGTAAAAGATGATCTTCTGAACAGTTTTAAATATGAAGTGGGAAATCATTGGGGATACCTTTCCAGTTCGCAGGTACAGGCGGATATTTTTCAGACTTTAAACGGAATAGACCGGAATCTTATCATCAACCGATCCAAGGATAACGAAAACATTTTCACAATTATTTCTTAACAAGTAATTAAAATAATTCATAAAAAATGAACTATATGTTAAAATTAGTTCAAGCTTATAGTATGGCATAAATATTGCTAATTCAAACAATAGGGAATTATATTTTTTTATTATGGAACATATTAGAAAACAGTTTTCTTATATATTAAATTATATAAAGAAGGCCATCTTCGTAAAAGATGTCATTTAACTGAATAACAACCTCTAAATCAACAAAGTATTCGATCCAACAATTACTCATCCTTATAAACAGCCCGGAAAAACAATAAAGTTCCTACAAATCTAATGCAGGAACATATTTTCACGTTTAAACATATTTAAACATTTCTTTAAATTTGTTAAATATTGCTAAATAATTCCCCACTTGTTGTATAATTGAAAAAAGTTTTCGACATTTACTTATCAATCAAATAAAATTAATATCATGAAAAATCTAAAGAAAATCAAAAGAGGAGAATTAAAAGCGATCAAAGGAGGAAGACCACCTCTTGGGTGTAATAGCTGGAATCCGGTTGCTATGTGCTGTAGATCATGGGGTCCAGACTACTGTGGACAAACAACATGTCCAGATTCACCTCCACCATTATGCTAATTAACTTTTAATAGTTATATTTTTGAACCATAACAATTCATTTCTGAGTTCCAGATCGGATTCAAAATTATTGACAAATAAAGCTCCAGTGCCCAAACCTTGAGGCATTGGATTTTTTTTTGTAAAAGTATACTGAGCAATGGCGTTCAATCCTATATTGCTTTCCAGGGCTGAAGTAATCCACCAGCCGATATTCTGGTTTTCAGCAAGGGAAATCCATTCATCCGAACCAGAAAAACCTCCTACCAATGCAGGTTTCAGAATGATATATTGGGGTTTTATTTTTTCCAGAAGCTTTTTCTTTTCTTCAGGATCAATAATTCCGATTAACTCTTCATCCAATGCAATTGGTGTAGGTGTTTTAGCGCATAATTCTGCCATATCTTCCCAATTTCCAGCTTTGATTGGCTGTTCAATAGAATGAATATGAAGATCTGCAAGCTGCTGCAAAACAGTAACGGCTTCATCTTTACTGAATCCTCCATTGGCATCCACACGAAGCTCAAGCTGGTCTTTGGAAAATTTTTCTCTTAGTTTTTGGAGAATAATATGTTCAGATTTCCAATCGACTCCGATTTTTAATTTAATACAGTGAAATCCTTTCTCCAGCTTATCCTGAATTTGTTCTTCCATGTATCCTACCTCTCCCATCCATATCAGACCGTTGATGGTAATAGCTGACTTCTCTTCGGTAAACTCACTCGGAAAATAAATACTGTCACCATATTTCAGATTCAGGACAGCCTGTTCATATCCAAACCAGATGGATGGAAATTCTTTCAGCTCTTCTTTCAAAAAAGTGATATCCTCGTTAATATGTTCACAGAGCCACTGTAGTTTTTCTTCATAACCAGGTCGATCATCAAAGCTCAACCCTCTGAAAATTGCACATTCACCTACTCCTTTTCTTCCGTCTTCTGAAATAGTGAGGATAAAGGTTTCCTTATCAAGCAAAACGCCGCGAGATGTTCCACTCGGGCGTTTAAATTGTAATAAATATTTTAAATAAGTTGCTTTCATTTATTTTACGCTGTCAATACGCATAAATTCTTCTGCTTTTTCTACCATTTGTATGCTTCCACAGAAGAACGGAATTCTCTGGTGAAGTTCTGTAGGTTCTATTTCAAGAATTCTTCTGAATCCGTCTGTTGCTTTTCCTCCTGCCTGTTCTGCAAGGAATGCCATTGGATTACACTCGTATAAAAGTCTTAATTTACCATTTGGAGCCTGTGAGTAAGAAGGATAGATATAAATTCCTCCTTTCAGCATATTTCTGTGGAAATCTGCTACCAAAGAACCGATATATCTTGATGTATAAGGACGGTCTCCTTCTTCCATCTGGCAGTATTTAAGGTAATTTTTTACTCCCTGAGGAAATTTGATATAGTTTCCTTCGTTGATAGAATAAATTTTACCTGTTTTCGGGAAAGTCATATTGGGGTGGGAAAGATAATAAGTTCCCAAAGAAGGATCTAAAGTAAATCCGTTTACTCCGTTTCCGGTAGTATAAACGATCATTGTAGAAGAACCGTAAATAACGTATCCTGCTGCAATCTGATTGATCCCTTTCTGTAAAAAGTCTTCCAGCTGTACGGGAGTTCCAGGTTCAGTAACTCTTCTGTAGATAGAGAAAATAGTTCCTACAGAAACATTTACATCAATATTGGAAGATCCGTCTAGAGGGTCAATCAATACTACATATTTACTTAAGTGGCCGTTTTCACCACATTTAATATCAATAAAATCATCATTTTCCTCAGACGCAATACCACAAACAACCTCTCTTTGAGACAAAGCCGTAATAAAAATTTCATTAGCGATTACATCCAATTTCTGCTGTTCCTCACCCTGAATATTCTGGTTGCCGGCAGCTCCTGTTATATCTACAATTCCGGCTTTATTTACTTCTCTGTTTACCACTTTCGAAGCCAATCTTATTGCGCTCAGAAGACGAGAAAATTCACCTGTAGAATATTGAAAATCGTCCTGCTTATCTATAAGAAATTCTCCTAAAGTCTGTAATGGTTGATTTGACATATTTTTCTTTTTACGTTTTCCCCAAATTTCGGAAAATTTATCGCATTAAGAAAATTTAATTACAAAAGAGCTTAACTATTGTTTTTCAACACAATACAAACAAAACATAAGGTAACACTAAGCAGTTATTAAAAATTACACCTCCGAATTTGTTATATCAGGTACACGAAAAATTTAAATTATTTCAATAATTGTTGATTTTAAGGAAATCTTAATTCTATCATTCCATTCGCCTATTTCATATCTCGTTGTAAATTTATAATTTTGACGTCCGTAAAAAACTCATGTAATTTTTTATCTAACAATTTTATTTTTAACAATTTAATGAAAATTTTCAAGTTTGGTGGAGCATCAGTAAAAGATGCTGAAAGTGTAAAAAACGTGTCCATGGTTCTACAAAGCCAGGGATTTGCCAAATGTTTGCTGGTAATTTCAGCAATGGGCAAGACGACAAACGAGTTGGAAAAAGTTGTAGAACTTTATTTCAAAAAGGATAACTATCAAACTGAGATTGAGAAGATAAAACGAAAACACATTGAAATTGCGGAAGGACTTTTTCCTGAAAATCATGCGGTTTTTGCAGAAATCAATCTCTTTTTTGATGATATTGATTCTTTTTTAAGAAGAAATAAGTCTCCAAATTATAACTTTGTTTATGATCAGGTAGTAAGCTGTGGAGAAATGATTTCTACTAAAATCCTGAGTGAATATCTGAATGAGATCCAGTTTACCAATCAATGGTTAGATGCCAGAGATTATATCAAAACGGATAATTCATACAGAGAAGGTGCAGTAGACTGGACGAGAACTGAAGAGTTTATTTCTAATCTGAATCCTGAGATCTGCTACGTAACCCAAGGGTTCATTGGTTCTGACGAAAACAATTTTACAGTAACACTAGGAAGAGAAGGTTCGGACTATTCTGCTGCTATTTTTGCTTATTGTCTGGATGCTGAAGCGATGACGATCTGGAAGGATGTACCGGGAGTAATGACCGGAGATCCTAGAAAGTTCAGTGATGTTTCTCTACTTTCCAATATCTCTTATGAAGAAGCGATTGAAATGGCTTATTATGGAGCAAGTGTTATTCACCCGAAAACATTACAGCCGCTACAGCAAAAAAGCATTCCTTTTTATGTAAAATCTTTCGTAGATCCTACCAAAGAAGGAACGAAAGTAGGTGCTTCTGACAAAAACCAACAGGAAGAATCTTATATTTTAAAAGAAAACCAGGATCTTCTGAAGATATCTACAAGAGATTTTTCTTTTATTGCAGAAGACCATATGAGCTTAATTTTTGGATATTTATCTAAATATAAGATCAAGGTTTCCTTAATGCAGAATTCTGCTATCTCCCTGGCATTGTGCCTTGAAGACAAATTTAATCATATAGATGAGCTCAACCAAGAGCTTCAAAAAATTTTTAAAACCGAAGCAATTAAAAATGTATCTTTATTCACAGTAAGAAATGCGAAGATGGATCACATTGATAAATTTTACCATGAAAAAAATGTATTATTGGAACAAATTTCCAAGAATACTCTTCAAATGGTAACACAATAATATTAATTGCGACTAAACACACATGAGTTTAATTTCGAAAAACGATCTGATCAAAGCTTCCGGCTTAAGTAAACTTGGGTTCCTCAAGAACCCGGTAGCATCTGCTGTGATGAGCATTGCTAAAATAAACGAAGTAAATAAATTATACGATAAACTAAAAGACAAGGAAGGCAAAGACTTTTTCGACTCATTTGTAAGAGAAAGAAACCTAAGCTATGTAGCTTTTGAAGAAGATCTGGCAAAGATTCCGAAAACGGGACCGTTTATTCTGGTTTCCAATCATCCGTTGGGTGCTATTGACGGAATTCTGATGTGCAAGGTCTTATCAGAGGTTCGTCCGGATTTCAAGGTAATGGGGAATTTCCTTTTGGAAAAGATCAAACCTATGGAACCGTTTGTAATCGCTGTAAATCCTTTTGAAAACAGAAAAGAAGCTTACAGCAGCTCTTCAGGAATGCGTGATACGCTCAAGCATTTGCAAAATGGAGGCTGTGTAGGTATTTTTCCGGCAGGAGAAGTTTCCAACAAAAACAATCCTTACGGAGAGATTTTAGATAAAGAATGGGAAAAAACGGCACTTAAGCTTATCAGAATGGCTAAAGTGCCTGTAGTTCCTATGTATTTCCATGCTAAGAACAGCCATCTTTTTTATCAGGTGGCTAAGCTTCACCCGAATTTGCAGACCCTGATGCTTCCTGCAGAAATGATGAATGACAGAGAAAAACCTATCAGAATCAGAATCGGACGTCCAATTACGGTAAAGGCAATGGATGACATGGAAACGATTGAAGAATTGGGAGAGTTTCTGAAACGTAAGGTTTATATGATGAAATCTTACTATGAAAAGAGAAAATCTCTTGCTCAAAGCATCAATCTTCAGAATTTGTCTGTAAAGTTTCCTTTGTTGAAGGAAGAAAATATTGTTCAGAATATCATTGATGAAACGCCCCTTGAAGACATCGTTAAAGATGTTGATAAATTGAGAGGAACGGATAAAATGCTGTTCAGTAACGGAAATTACGAAATCTACTTTACCACTTACGAGGAAATCCCTTCTATTATGAGGGAAATCGGACGTCAGAGAGAGCTTACTTTCCGTGCGGTAGGTGAAGGAAGTAATCTTCCGTTTGACCTTGATGAGTATGATAAGCATTACCATCACCTTTTCCTTTGGGACAATGGTGAGAAAAAACTGGCTGGAGCTTACAGAATGGCACTGGGTAGAGAGGTCATGAAGAAATATGGCATCAAAGGCTTCTATACAAGCTCTTTATTTGAGTTTGAACAGGACATTCACCCTTTCTTTAAAAAGGTGATCGAAATGGGCCGTGCCTACATCTGCCAGGAATATCAGCAGAAACCACTGCCTCTTTTTCTATTATGGAGAGGAATTGTACATGTATGCCTGAGAAATCCTGACCATAAATTCCTTATGGGTGGTGTGAGTATTTCAAATAAGTTCTCGGAATTTTCAAAATCTCTGATGATTGAGTTTATGCGTTCCAATTATTTTGATTCTGCAGTAGCTCAATATATCACTCCAAGGAATGAGTATAAGGTAAAGCTTCGTGACAGGGATAAAAATATTTTCTTTGAGGAAATGGAATCTGACCTTAATAAGCTGGACAAAATCATTGACGATCTTGAACCTGAATTGAGACTTCCTGTTCTGATCAAAAAATATATCAAGCAAAATGCTAAAGTAATCGCTTTCAACGTGGATCCTAACTTCAATGATGCGATAGACGGATTGATGTATATCCGAATCAGTGATCTTCCGGAAAACACGATTAAACCTGTATTGGAAGAGATGAGTGAACAGATCAGAAAGGAGCAGGAAAATAATCCGGCTGATAATCAGTAAGTTTTTAATTTTATTCAAAAAAAGTACGATGAATACTTGCTTTGTATACTAAAACTTACTACTTTTGCATCACTTTAAAACAACGAAGTAAATAAACAAAAACATAAATGGTTTCTTAGCTCAGTTGGTAGAGCAATGGATTGAAAATCCATGTGTCCCTGGTTCGATTCCTGGAGAAACCACTTGAAAACCTCTAATTCAGTTTAGAGGTTTTTTTGTTGTTATACGTCAGCCTATTCTCCCACTCAGTTTCCGCCGGAAATATTAAAAAACGAATACTAAAGTTTAATACACCTTTACATAACGGATTTGTTTAAACAATAAATAAAAATTAATCAAAAACATGGGAATTAATTTTTTATTTGATCGGTAAAACTTAATTTAGTACTGTAAACCAAATCACAAATATTATTATGAGAGTAAAATTATTTGCAGGCACTTTTCTAGGTGTCGCTCTGCTTATTTTTCAATCCTGTGCAGAAACCCCTATGGCAAAAGAAGACACCATTGCTGCACAAAAAAATGCCTCAGCTTTAAACAAAGTATCATCCTTCAATGTACCCGTTGCAGGAAATTCTTTTTTAACGGTAAAACCTTCGGGCGCCAGCGAAGTTATTACTTCCTCCAATTTAGGTAACTGGACCAACTCTTCAACTGTTATCAGTACTTATTTCAGCGTGAGCAATACGGGAACGTTAAACATCGGACTAAAAGCTTCTGTTCCTTCGGGTACAAGTGTTGTAAAAGTAACGGTAGGCAATACATCTAAAAATGTTACTTTAACAGGATCGACTTATACCAATTATACCGTTGGAGATTTTACAGTTTCTACTCCGGGATATGTAAAAGTTGATCTTCAGGGTGTTTCTAAAACCGGCGGGTACTTTGCAGATGTCACAGACGTTAGTTTTGGTGGAACAGCTGCTACAGGAACCAATATTTACAGCAATGATCCTTCTTACTATTATTGGGCACGCAGAGGGCCTTCCTGTCATCTGAACTACGTCATTCCAACTACTGATAATGTCAGCTATTATTACAACGAAGTAACAGTTCCCGCAGGAGAAGATAAGATAGGCTCTTATTTTATGGCTAATGGCTTTAGTGCTGGGTATTTTGGAATGCAAGTGAATTCTGCTGCGGAAAGAAGAATTCTATTTTCTGTATGGAGTCCATTTGATACTGATGATCCGAATAATATCCCTCCTGATCATAAAATTGTTCTGAATAGAGCAGGTACCGGAGTAACAATCGGAGAATTCGGGAATGAGGGTTCCGGTGGACAAAGTTATTATAAGTATAACTGGAGTGCAGGACAAACTTATAAATTCTTATTAAAAGGCGAACCGGACGGAACCGGAAAGACAGATTTCACCGCCTGGTTTTTATCACCGGATACCACAACATGGAAACTGATAGCCAGTTGGAAGAGACCTCAAACGAGCACTTATCTTAAAAGCTTTTATAGTTTCGTTGAAAATTTCAATCCTGAAAATGGATATCAGGGCAGAAAAGCAGAATTCAGAAATCAATGGGTAAGAACTTCAAACGGCAGCTGGAACGCTGTTTCCGGAGCAAAATTTAGTGTAGATAATACCTATAATGCAAAACAAAGAATAGATGCCATAGGAGGAACAAGCAACAATGCTTTCTTTTTGCAAAATGGAGGATTTTTTAATACAACTGTTGCGCCCGGCACACAGTTTTCTGTTACTGCACCTACACAGACCCCAAACATCAATTTTTCAACGCTTCCTTAAAATCATCATTTAAAATAATCAGCCAGTTCCTAAATACTTTAAGAACTGGCCTTTTTATTTTGTCCATTGTCAAGACACCATTTATTTTTGTAAATTAATCCGGAGCACCTACGCTATCAAATCCTTCGGCATAGGTCATGGCTTCTTTTAAATTAGATAAATTATAGTAATTATTCTTTTGCATTTCTTCTTTTAGCTGAGACCATTTAATTTTACTTCCTGAATCATCTTCAAAATATGCTCCTAAAATATTCCATCTCGGATCCCAGCCATCCTGATGCCTATGATTCTTTTTAAATTGATAATCATAAGTATTTGCGAGATAAGCTACCATTTTAATTTTTTCTTTTTCAGAATAATTATTGTATTCATCTGTCTCTAATAGTTTTGAACAGAACTCCATTAATCCAAATAAATCTTTAGGATTGGAACTCCTTTGATAGGTATCAGCCAAACTCTGCAATATTCCATTCCGTATTTCTAATTCTTTATTGCAGTTTTTAGCGAAGATAAGCTCTCCTATTTTATATTTATCTTTAGATTGAATATATTCATTAATAAGCATTTCATTAAACTTAGGTTCCTTATCATAACCAAAATTTTTAACCAATAACTTTATAAAGTTTTTATCATGAGTTACTAACCAAATGATATATGTTTTGTTATCATTGAACAAGTACAGATTTCTGGCAATAATTCTTTGGATATTTACTTTTCTTTGTTCTTTTAAATCTATAACATCTTTCCAATGTGGTATTTCAACATCTATTTGTGAACTTGATTTTCTAATAATTTTACTGAATTCAATGTCATTTAATTTTGGGTATTCTTTTTGATAATCAAGAATTTCGGGCAGGTAATAAAAGTCAGTGAAAAGTTTTCTTTGTTTATCAATATACCCACCTTCATAATCAACGCTATTATTACTATAGGTAACAAAGTTTCTATCACATTTATCAAAATAATTTACATATAAAAACGAATTACCTGAATTAGAGTCTACTATTCTTCCAAAAATATTTTTAATTTTATTACCAAATTCACTATCAGACAATTCCTTAAAACCATTAGATTGCAATATTTTTTTTGCAGTTTCAGCTGATACTTCAAGCTCTTCTACTTCAAATGGTATTTTAGTTAGCTCAGCACCTGCTTCATCAATTGATTTACCTGCACCTTCCTGCAATTGTTTTTTTAGAACCTTTAGTGTTATAGTATCATCATTCATACTTATTGTTTTTTGACTATTGTCAGAACTTCGCTTTTTTTCCTGGCAGCTTAAACTGCTCATTATTAATAGGGAATATATTGTTAATCTAATTTTACTTTTTATGTTCATATAAATTATATTTTATTATCTGGAACTTTCTTTAGTGTTTTCAGCATTAACATCATACTTTGGAAGTTCTTTATCTTTTGCAGATACTGTATATTTTTTAGGTTTAGTAATAGCAACAATCGACTTACTTTCTTTATCAACAGAGCCTAATATTATTTTTTGATATCCTGCTGTTTTTTCTCCATTCCCTTGATTCCCTCCCAAATATACATATCTTGTACCATCTAAATTCTCACCAACAATTAATGCCACATGTGAATAATCAAAAACTATTAAAGCTCCGACAAAAGCATCACAATCTTCTCCATTTTCCCATGTACTTCCCTTCCAGCCAAAGGCAGCTGCACTTTTAGGAGTATTAATCCTTTTATAATCTTGAGTCTGATCAAAACACCAAGCTAAAAATGCACCACACCACGGGTTTGTATAATCGTAACCTAATCCAGCAGCAGAAGATACATCAAAATACTCGGTAATTTTTTCCTTTAAAGGACTATCCATTTCTCTTAATCCTTTATATTTTTCATATTCTTTCCAGGCAGCCTGAAACCATGGAGCATCTCCCACCAAATTCAATCCTGCGCCTTTGCCACATTCTCCTATCCTAAATACAGATTTCATAGAATCATTTGCTTTAACCTCCCATTTATCCAGCTTACCTCCACGATACCAGATTTTACGATGTTGCCTTGAAGGTGTAAGTTTATTTAAAATATCAACAATAGAGTCAACAACAACGTCATCTGTTAATTTCCCTGTATCATCAGCTTTCAAATACATAGAATCCTTATACCAATCTGCCATACCAGTTATTGCAGCTTCCTTAGGGGTATAGTCTCTATCTACCCCGTCAGAAATCATAACTCCAGAGTCACTGGCTTTTTCGTCTATTTTTTTCTGAATTTCTTTGTAATTACCTTTTCCTGTTATTTGTAACAATCCCCTACCTCTAAAATTCCAGGTATCATCAACAGATTCATTTCCAAGCCTTCCTCCATATGCTATTTCTGCAATTTTCTTTTCATTAGATTTATATCCATTTTTTGAACTTCTACCATATTCATACGCCAGATCATTAGGTGGACTTTGCTTACCTAGTTCAGGATTTGCTCTAAAATTTTTAAAATGTTTTGGTAGATCTTCAGCTGCATAATCCAAACTTTCACCATGGAGACCTCCTTTTAAACTCGTTCCTGCTTCTTGTAATGACTGTGCGAAAAAATGAGCTTTTCTTGCACAAGTATTTAATTCGAAAATATTTCTGTATTTGTTTAACGTTAATGCCAACTCTTGTAAATCTTCATTCTCTGCATTTTTATATACTTTTTTGAGAATATCAACTGTAATTTCAGCTTTACATCGTGGGCAACCATTTTCACCTTCTCTCTTCACCTCCGCCATTTCCACTACCACAGGCATCACATCATTATCAATAGCCTCTGGTGTTTCTTTTTGAGAAACTTTCAGACAGCCACTTTCATAAAAAATATACTGCTTCCTCAACTCAAGCATTTCTTCTTTTGTAAAAGGAGTTCCGTCTTTTTTATAAGCTTTGATTCCCAGTTTTTCCATATCCTCCGTTCTGACCAGATCCGCAGGAAGTGTATTGTTGACAGTAAACTGGCTTTTTTCTATTTTCCAGACCTTTTTTTTAGGGTCGGCAGGATCTTGAACCTGACGGGAAACCTGTGCTATGTAGTAATCAAAGTTCTTTGGAGGATTTTTCCATTCTTCTTTTGCTGTGAAAGAAACTTCGAGCAGGCCGTCTTTTCCTGTTTTTTCTTCGTTGTAGCTCTGTTTACTTTCGTGGGTATAGGTTATGTGGTCTTTTTCGTTTAATCCTTCTTTAGGAATTTCTTTCAAAACGTCAATTTTCAGAACTTCTTCAGTCATATTGACGGTATGCACCCAAAGTTTATGGGTTTTACCATAGAAAGTCTGCTCCCGCTGAATATCTTTACCGTTTTCCGTAGAGAACATGATGGAGACAATTTTCTGTTCGGAAGTCATCACCAATTCTTCATTAGAATCCAGCACTTCCAAATAGGTAGTAGTACTGTCTATAACTACAGGACGTGTTCCCTGAATCGTAATATTTCCAGGAAGAACAATATCGGCTGATGAACTTGCCTGAAGCTCTATGGTAAATACCAGGCGGTAAGACGGATTAGGATTTTCCGTTGTTTTAGGAATAGCTGCCGCCAGTTTTTTCTTATAATCATCATTGGTGGTAATAAGAAAGGAAGCCTTACCCTCATTGTTAAGGGTAACGGTTTTTTCCTCCAGCATATATTTGTCTTTCTCTTTGTAGAAATCATCTCCTTCACCTTTTACCCATACTTTTACTTTTAAAGCCTGATTCTGAAGACCATCAATTTCAAGAAAGCCATACGTTTCTTCCCCAAAACCGGTTTCCGTACGTTTCACTCCTGTTCCATAGGCCCAAAGCGCTCTTTTTATGGTAGGTTCTGATACTTTTACTTTCACTTCAATTTTCTTCCCATCAGTATAATCTCCGGTTAAATACGCAGAAATAGTATATTCTCCGAGATCATTAAATGTGATGGTTCCGTCCCCGTTATTGGTCACTTTATCGGGAACTTCTATTTTTATGGCTTCATTGCCCGCCAGTGTTGCAATTCTTGCCGTTGCTGTATATTTTATTTTGGTTCCTTTTGGAATATTGGTGGCGGGAAGCGTGAATTTATCGATTACATTTTGAATCACCTCAAAATTAAAACAGTCTGATCCTGAAAATCCGGGCTGCTTTCCTGCTCCAACCGGATTGGCATAAGCTTCCAGTATATATTTCCCGAAATATTGATCACTGCCCAGTTTTGCATCATTATAAAGTAATTCTACTACTTTTTTACTGATAGTACCTGTTTTGAAAGAAGGTGAGTTTTCAAATAAAGCCACTCTTCCAATTCCTTCTTTTTTAAGATACCAATAGACAGAAGTCCCGGAAGGCATATAATTGACATTGAATCTGGAAGCCTGCACTTTGATTATATCACTGAATCTTACTAAGCCCGGCTCTCCTTTCACTCCCATTACCCCCAGGCTGTTTTCTATTTTAACTTCAATAGACTGCGGTTTGGGATCTGTGGGATCTGTAAATGCTTCTACGGTATATTTTCCTTCATTTTTAAAAGTTAGAAATATACGATCACCAATCCCCGTTACATCCACAAGATGCGAAGAAGAGACTTCTGAATAACTGCTATAGAGTACTGTTGTTCCTTGTTTCACAGTCCATTGAACACTATTCACAGGCATAAAGAAACCTTTGTTCAGTATTTTCGCCTGGTCGGCTCCACTGCTGAGTTTACGTTCAATAGATACAGGTAGAGGGATTTTAATTAAGGTCGAAGTTCCCGGGCTGACAATTTTTTTAACAAAATCCTGAACTACTTCTACATTGATCGAGCATTTAGCATCTCCTGCTTTTTTACCATATGCTTCGAGTCTGTACTTCCCTTCTGCAAGACTGTCAAATATTTTACTCATAGATTGGCTGAAATTGCTTCCCAATCCGATAAATGTTTTTATTTTATCTTTGATTCCTTCTCCTTTGAAAAGGGCCCAGATGATTTTTTTTTCATCTCCTTTGAACTGGGCTTTCAACTCCAGATTATCACCACCAAAAGGGTTTGCAATGGGAAACAACGGGCCATTCATTCCTTTGATATAGTAATAATTTCCGGTAGGTTTATCTGCCAGAATTGGTCTTGTCATTGAGATTGATGACACGGCTATACTTGCTTCAGAAGCAGACGATGATGGCCATTGTGGTGAAGTATTGGCTACGGAAAATTCATCCGCTTCTTTGACTTCAATCTGGGAAACATTATTCGCCTGCCCGGTAGTTGCAAAGGCAATGGTTCCGGGAACGCCATATCCAGGACAGTTTCCGGTAGATGTATCCAACAGTATTTTCATACTCTTGTTGAATTCTACGTTTTCATAATAGTCTTTATATTTAATGCTGCATTTGCCTTTACAAGGGTAAGGTTTCCCGTCTGAGCCTTTGCAGTTTCCAAATCCGTTGCCACCACCGAAGCTGTCGGCTTTATCATCAAGGTACGTTGCTACAGGTTTATTCTGTGCAAAATACTTGTTTTTGCCTAGTTTTTTTTTCTGGCTTTTTACTTCCATCGGAACGGCGGTTCCTTTGGAGTTGTTGGCTACAGAGCTGCTGCAGTACGCAGAGGCTCCTTCTATAATGATGTATCCTTTATCCGCCATGTCATTTGTTCATAAAGATTAAGTCATTGTGATCGTTTCCCAGTATACTGTTTTATCTCCATCTGACAATATAAAGTCAGCTTTCTTTTTGGAATACTGTTTTTTACGGGAGTTGTATTCCATTTCTATAGTTAATTTCACCTGATATCGTCCCGCCTGATACAGGTATTTCTTATCTAATTCTTCTTGTATGGTGTTTGGAACTTTGATTTCGGAAGTGAAAAATGCATTAAAACCATAGTCTCTCTGTTCTGCATTAATGACTCCGGAACATTCTACATCGCCAACTCCTTTGATATTCCATAGGATGGATTCTCGGTTTTCACCTCCATTATCTACATAGTAAGGAGCGAATAATAATAGATTCCAGAAGGGTTCTTTCAGTTTGTTTTTATAAAAAACGGTTTCATCTTCAAGTGCAACCAGATATTGGCTTCTGAACACCTCAGCATTCTGGTATTTTTCCTGAAGCACTGCCGTTTTGAATTTCCAGTTTTCTATATTTTTCTGATGGTCTGCGGCTCCCAGAAAGCTTCCTTTTTCATCCACTTTTATTTCCAGCGGATAAGAGCTCTGCTCCAGGATATACAGGATTTCCATAAATTTATTTTCAGATGGAAAAGAGGAATCATCTACCTTTTCTATCAGCCAGTTTTTTGTATGGTCTTCATTTTCTTTCTCCTGCAGTGTAATTCTAAAAGATGAATAAAACCCTTTTGCTTCTCCAAATTGTATTTCAAGAGCATTCTCCACGTGATAATCATGGGTTCCTAAAGCGTATTTCTGAAAAGGTTTTACTCTTGTTTCTACCATATGGGGTTTAAGTGTTATTTAATGGAACAAAGCAGCATTATTGAATACAGTTTTTATCATTAACAATCTCTTCCGGCTGGTTGTAGAGGTATATTTTTTCTACTGTACCACGTCCACATCTACTTACCAGATAATTGGCTATATAATCTTGTTGGTAATGTGATATTTCTTCACCCAGCAGTTCACCTGCATTTTCCTTGTTCGTTATAAAATATGAGGTATTATCCGTTTTTCTATAAAAAACAAAGTTGAGTGAAGATATTTCGGATTGTGTAAGAGATTTATTGCTTTTTAAGCTGTTTTCCACGTACCTTATAATATCTTTTTTCAGCATACTTTCGTTAGGTTCCGGATTATCTATGAGAATATAATATGAAATTTTGACCGCATTCTTATAATAAGCATTGGTAAAAGTCATATGCTCAAGTGGAATAAAATCATTCTTTTTCTGATCACAGCTCATAGCTGTCAAAAGAAAATATATAGTGGCAATAATTCTTATAGATTGTAAATACTTCATTTTTATGTGTGTAATAATACCTGCTAAGTTGTAATGGTTATTCATTTTTAATATTCTCCCGGCCTTCTCCTTCCCATATTGCGAAGATGGTCTTCTCTTTCTTTTTCAGCTCTCCTTTTACTTTGGCGTTCTGTTTTACCAATCGTAATACTTTCTTTAAAAGTTTTCTCAAATTCAACTTTAGTGACAAAAGGCTTGTATCCTCTGATATGCTGCAAAATAAACCAATATCTGAAACCAAGCAGATAGTAATATTTCTTTTCTATATCCGGCATATCCAGTCCAAAGTGATCATACAAAGCAACTTTATACGTTGCATCGTAGGTACCATTACCAGATTTATTGAATTTCGTCAGCTGTACCTCATAGGCCCATGTATCATTCATACAAATAGTAAGACCTCCCATGAAGGTGTCCTTCATTGTTGAAAACTGTGGATGTCCCCAACCTCTTTTTCCAAACTTTCCAATCTCATCATCTGTAAAATGGATTTCATCATCTTCAATGGATGCTACACTTCCATGGTTTTTCTTAATCCTGTCAGCAATTTCATCTTCTATGCTTAAACAGAATCTTTGGTTTGAAGGATGTTGTAATACATGTTTTGTTAATATAGGATTCGTGTATTCCCCTCCTTCGCTTCGCTTAAATTTTTCAATCATATCAAAGGCAACAGTTTCCAGTTCTCCAACTGAAAAAAGAGTTCCTACCATGCGTTTGAAACCAGTCCATAATTCTTCATCTGTCTTATCTCTTATCTCCGACTTGATCCAAATCCCTTTACTTTCTACATCCTGCAGAGTATATCTTGAAGGATATTGATTGGAAACACCGAGACCATAACACATATCATCCGCCATATTCACTCCTTTCCTGTCTTTTCCTTTAATTTTAAATCTGTCAATATAAAGGGGTAATGGATTTGTTATTTTGACTTCTACACTTACCTTGTCAATTGGAGTTTTAAAATAGGCATATACACGCATATCATAACAGGGAAGTTTCACCTGTATCGTCTCCGTATTTCCGGTGATTGAAGAATAATCAAAAAAGAAAGGAATAGAAATTCCATTTATTTTTTCCTGCCATTGAAGCTTTTTATACTCACTTTTCGTTGCAGATCTGTTAAAGGTTGCTTTGAACCAATATTTTACTCCTTCTTTAGGTTTGGCAATTTTCCCTCCATTATCATCTAAAGGACCTTCTACCTTTACTACTAGTAATGTATTGTCTTTTTTTGCCTGATATTCGTCAAATTTCTTCCCTCCTTTTTTCCCATAAAAGGTATTTTCCTGAGGAGATTTAAAATCAAGGGTTCCTTTGGAAGCATCTTTCATGATTTGTTCTGCTTCCTTATAGGACTTTCCAAAGACATTTCTTACGATATTTCCGCCTTCGCCAGCCATATTATTGCATTTTTACCTGTTTACCACTATTGATAAGCACTTCTTTGGCACTTTCTACATTGATGGCTTCTTTTGTACTGATATAAGAGCCCGCTTCCATATTTTCCGTAATATTTTTTGCTCTGGAGCTTCTTCCAACTTCTGCGGTTTCAATAATATTACTTGCTGTCAGGTTATAATCATCATTGGCGGTTTCCGTGATATCTTCTCCGGCCATAATATTGACATTTCTCTGCGCAGAAGCAATGATATTTTTACCAGCATTGATCTGTACATTTTCTCCTGCTGTGAAGGTTATATTTTTAGGAGCATTAACTACAATATTCCCTTTTCCGTCCATTAAATACGTGTTTCCACTTGGATCTTCTATGAAAATACTTCCTTCCTGATCGTTAAAAATTATTTTATTACCACTTCTGGTCTGAATAGATTTAAGATGATTGTTGATACTTCCTCCCAATGCAACCTGCCCATGGAACATTCCTCCCATCGCAAACGGAAAATCCGGATGGTGGTATTCAAAGCCTACCATTACCTGATCTCCCACTTCTGGCACTGCTACAAAACCTCTGTTTTGGGTAATAACATCTGTACCTCCTGCATCTGGGCTCATCATTCTGATAAAATGGGTAGTATCAGGATTTTTCTGCCAGTCAAATCTCACCTGTATTCTTCCCTGATTAAGAGGATCTGTGTTGGAAATAACGGTGGCAACCTGCGGTTCAGCCTTAGGTTCTATAAATTCAGGTTTTGGCATAAAGCCTGTTCCTTCAGCGATTGCTTCAAAGCTTCCTGTATAATACCCCCGGGCATTCACTTCATGTGAAACTTCTGTAATCGTAAGTTTTGTAAAATAAGAAGTCTGGCTGGTATCCGGCTTCCTCATTTCTATATCTGCAAGACAACCAGGATATAAAAATGGAACGGTTGTATTTCCTGAAACAGTAAATACTTCTACAGCAGCACTTCCGGCAGCACTTTTCTGTGAGTCGCTCACATCCATGAACATATTCGCATTGATGGGAGCGGGTGAAAGTGATTGGGTTTTGAAGATACTATTATTCAGTTCGTAAGCTTTGGAAGGGATTTCTCCCAAATGTCTGATATTGTTTTCAGAACCTTCCATTTTTGTATGGCTGCTGCTGTTATATCCAAAAAACTGAGGATTGGTATGCACAGCATTCAGCTCTACCTGTACATCGCTAGCATTGCTTCCGTATACGAGGCGGATCGGTTTTTCTGAGGGTGGAAGTTTTCCGAAATGAAGAACTTCACCATCATAATAAAACTGTTCTCCATAGGCTTCTGCTGTTCTTGCAAGGTAGTTGTAATGGGTTTCGTTATATTGTGCGCTATAATTGATATAGCTTTTATTCTGGGTATCTACTCTGAAATCAAATTTCTCTGATCCCAGTGCTTCTTTACATATTTTATTGGCAATGATTCCGGTATTAACGGCCTGATCTCCTCCAAAACTCTGGGTATGGGGAGCTGCGTCCATAAGAATGGTAGGGCTGTAACCTCTCAGTACAATGTTTCCCAGGCTCATTTTTTCCTGGCTGAATGCGGCTTTGGTGATGACTCCTACAAAAGTTCTTTCAGGGCTTTCACTTTCGTAATCTTTGTATTTGAAAACGATAGTAATTCTCTTTCCCAAAAACTGGCGTGCTTGTTCCAGGGTGTGGTTTTGGGCTTCTCCAAGAGAATCGTGGGCTAAAATAAGTTCAAAATCATGATGTCTTCTGGCACTTTGCTGTAAACGGAAATGCTTGAAGTGTTTGATAATTTTGCCTTCAATCACAATATCCAGCTTTACCACACGGTTGATTCCGGGAATATGATTCTCAGAAATCTTATCAGAATTCGAGGCATTTTTATTCATAGTGATTAGGTGTTTTTTTCAGAACTTTTATTTTTTTATAAACAGCTGCTCTATAAGGTTAAAAAAGGCAGAACAGCATCCCTTAAACCGGTGTGCCATTCTGCCTGATCGTTTAAATTCCGAATACTATTAAGAAGGCCATGCTCCGAAATAAGAAGAAGTCCCCAGATCTATCTGTTCTGCACTAATTACAAAACTGATGTACATACTGTTCTCATCTACAGCATCGAAATCTACTTCATGCTGGATAACATAACCGTTTGTCCATTTCAAGGTTGTTAAAGTTCCTTCCTCATGAGATTTATTGAAAGTAACCTCTCCTACTGTAGGCTTATACTTTCCGTTCAATAAACTTTCAAGGATGTCTGATTTTTCAGTAGCTTCTACTGTAAGTTTGATAAGAGCATTGGAAGGATCTGATGCTACACGTCCTGATACGTCTGTAGATCTTGATACGCTGTAGTTAAGTTTTAATAACTTTTGTCCTTCACCGTTGTTGAATTTTAAAATTCCTCTTGAATTTCTTTCTGCCATGATTTGTAAATTTTAATGGTTAATATTTTATGATTTGTTTTTCTATATCACCAAATATAGATGTAATTACAAAACGTAAATAAGTTTTATTATTAAATTTTAAAAAGTGTCGTAATAATACGACTAACACTTGTTAGGTAAATTACCTCCTACAAATCAGGTGTTTGACATTTACAGCTCTTTAAAATCGTAATATTTTTTTGATTGTTTAAGGTATTTAAAAGAGAGATCAAAATTTCAAAATTCATTCACAAAAGAGTATCTTCAGATAAATAGTAAAGAAGAACAGCAGTTTTAGAGCAGAAAATCAATTTCAGAATTGAAAATATAGGGACAGAAGGACATAAAAAAATAAAAATTATAAAAAAATGAAAAAAAATCAGGTGAACAAAACCACTGATGAACAAAGCATTGGAATTTAAAACGAGCCATACTAAAAGATTTCCTCAAAAAAATAAATCAAAAAACTTGCGCGGTATTATAAAATGTTATACTTTTGCATCACTTTAAAACAACGAAGTAATAAACAAAAACATAAATGGTTTCTTAGCTCAGTTGGTAGAGCAATGGATTGAAAATCCATGTGTCCCTGGTTCGATTCCTGGAGAAACCACTTCAAAACCTCTAATTTATTTTAGAGGTTTTTTTGTTGTTATACTTTACCGGTTAAAAGTAAAATTAACGCAAAGGACTTATTATTTTAAAGCTAAATTTTAAAGGGAGCAAAGATGGGAATCAATTTCATTGATTATCCTAAGTATATGTTTCCATACAGTTTTACCTGTTCAGCCAGCTGAGACATTCTGCAATCTGTGTCTTACTGATAAAAACCTCAGCATTTACTTCCGGTTCCGGAGACAGTCTAAGTTCTACTTTCTGACTGGAATGTTTAATGATTTCAGAAACAGCTTCTTTATTAATAATAAACTTTCGGTTTATTTTAAAGAAAATATCCGGGTTAAGTTTTTGAATAATATCTTTAATGGTATCATCATAGATATAGGTCTGATGATCTTTTGTAGTAAGGAAAAGGTATTTCCCGGAAGCAAAAAAATACGCGGTGTTATGCTCATCAATTGATTTAAGCTTATTCCCTTCTCTTACCATAAAACGTTTCATGACCTCATCTTCTGCCTGGCGCAGTGAGGAAATTGATTTAAGCACCGGTTCCGGGTCAAAATTGTTACGTATGGAGATAAACTTCTGTAGAGCTTTATGCAAATCTTCTTCTTCAAAAGGTTTCAGAAGATAATCAATAGTAAAATGCCTGAATACTCTCATGGCATATTCATCAAATGCAGTAATGAAAATAATCGGGGTGAAAAGCTCTACATGTTCAAAAATTTCCAGGCTCATCCCGTCACCAAGATGGATATCCATAAAAATAAGATCTGCAGAATCTTTCTCAAAAAAATCAATTGCCTGTTTTTTAGAACGAAGAACAACAGTCTCTGTAACAGGGACTATACTCTGTGTATCTAAAAGATTTTTCAGATAATTCACAGCCAGCAGTTCATCTTCTATAATGGCAATTTTCATAACGATGCAAAAGTACAAAAAAACCGCTGAAACAATTAAGTTCAAGCGGCTTCCTCTGTATTGAATTTGATATGAAGTTCTATAGATTAGGATTATTCTTCTTCGCGCTCATTGGATATTCAATGGTATATCGCGGATCATTCTGCTGAAGAATATATTCCTTGCCACTAATGGTGTGGCTTATTTTTTTCTGATTTGCTCTTCTTAAGTCGAACCATCTCTGTCCTTCCAAAGCAAATTCTCTGAATCTTTCATCCAGAATAAAGTTCATAAATGCTGTAGAATCCATTGAGTTTACTGCATTTTGAACTGAAGTATATCCGTCCGGAGTGTATCTGTTTTTTAAAACTTTCAGAAGTGTTTCTTTAGCTTCAGTCAGCTTATTCAGCTTTAATAACGCTTCAGATTTTATAAAGTACTGTTCTGCTGTTCTGAAAGATACTTTGAATTCTAAGCTTCCTCCTTTAATAACTTTATACTTACTACCACTTTTTTCAAAATACATGCCAAACCTTTTATCTGAAGGAGTATTGTATGAAGAAATCAGCTCGGGAGATGCAAAAGATAAGACCTTTATAGAGTTATCCCAGGTATTGTCCAGCGCCATGATAGATTCCGGGGAAGCATAATGATTAGGCGGGGTATTTACTGTATTCAAATTGCTCAAATCTCCTTTTATAGCCAGCACCTGATCTGCATAATTTAAAGCTTTGTTCCAGTCTCCTTCATACAAAGCCGTTCTTGCTTCAAAAGCCAGCAATGCTATTTTTGAGAATCTGTAGTTGACTCCTAATGCCTGCTTCTGCTCTACCATCAGATCTTCTGCTTTTTTAAGGTCTGCATGAACCTGACTGTATACTTCCTGCACGGAAGATGGCTTCAATACCTGCTCAAGATCAATTTCAAGATTGATAGGAACTCCTCTATCTGTAGAAGCTGTAGCACTGTTGTATGGTTTCCCATATAAATTCACCAAATCAAAATACAAATAAGCACGAAGAGCATATGCTTCTGCCAAAATCTGATTCTTCTCAGGAGAATCCTTCATCGTTTTGCTTCCTTCATTAATGATCTGGTTCAGGTAGAAGTTTACGGTATAAAAGCTTAACCAAGGAAGCTCCGCAGATGTAGAATCATAGTTCGAGTCCTTCCACATCGCAATTTCACGATAAGAAATAAAATCTACTCCATTGTCATCAAGATTTGTCTCATCAGTACGAAGGGCTACCAGCGATTTGTGAACGGGATATTTTGAATAGGCTGATGTAAGTACTTTTCTGTAATCTTCAGCGGTAACAGGAATAATTTTCCCTTCCGGCTGAATATCTAAAAACCTGTCGCATCCGATATTGATAAAGCTGATTGCTGTAAGCGCTATGATTGTTGTAATTTTTCTCATTTTTCTCAAGTTTTAAAAAGAAACATTAAATCCTACGGTCACCGACTTGGTGATAGGCTGTGCATAAATATTACCATACGTTTCCGGATCAAAATATCCTTTATATCCGTTACTGAATACAAACAGGTTACGCCCTTCAACGCTTAGTCTCAGACTGGAAATCCCCATAGGATTGGTAAATTCTTTAGGCAGTGTATACCCTAAACGAATACTGCTGATTCTTATATAGCTGATCTCTTTTGCCCATATATCAAGTAAATTGTATGCACTTGAACGGTTTCCGGCAAACCACTTATTGGCCATCCATCCGTCCGGATTAGCGTCCATATCAGGGCTTGTAATTCCCGGAAGCGAACCTCCCGCTTCGTAGATCTCTCTTGTGTAATTTCTTCCTCTATCCAGATCCATACCTCGGTAAGAAGGCGTTCTCATTACCGTCTGCTTCAGGTTGAATGTTGCAGAGATGGTAAGATCAAAGTTACTTACCTTAAATGTGTTGATAATCCCTCCGGTAAACTTCGGATCTCTGTCTCCTACATAGGTAAACAAGCTTCTCAGCTCAGCGTTGGAGAGTTTTGTATCTACAAGCTGCCCCGGAAGGAAATCTGCATACACATCATATAATTTAAAGAACTCTACTGCTGAAATTTTTTGGTCTCCTTTCCAGAATAATGGGTTTCCGTGCTCGTCCATTCCTGCAGTTTTCAAAGCAAAAACAGCGTTTACCGGAAGACCTTCTCTTGAAGGAAGGAAAGCATTGTCACGGGGCTGTTCGCTCAATACTCTACTTTTGTTGTGTGCAAAGTTGATCGTAGTAGTCCATTTGAAATTATCATGATTTATGTTTCTGGTAGATATTGCCAATTCAAAACCTTTGTTGCTCAAACTTCCCCAGTTCATCATTGTATATTCGAATCCTGTTTCAAGAGGAGTTTCTTTCATACTGATCATATCCGTTCCTTTTCTGCTGTAGATATCAGCGGTAAGGCTCACACGGTTATTGAACAATCCTAAATCAAGACCAACGTTTGTGTTGGTTGTTTTCTCCCATCTCAGTTTATCGTTCGGAGGGCTGATAACATTGATAACTCCTTCTTTTACACCTGGAAGAATCGTTGTATCATTGTATTCACCAATAAAGAATGGCGATGTGTTTCTGTCAATATTTCCCTGAAGACCGTAAGATGCTCTCAATCTAAGGTTAGATACCGCAGCAATATTTTTCATGAAGTCTTCCTTCGTCACCAGCCATGATCCTGAAACAGCCCATATCGGAAGGTATTTATATTTTTTATTGACTCCAAAAAGATTGGTTCCATCATATCTCACACTTCCGAAGAATGTATATTTCTGATCGTAGGTGTAAGATGCCGTAGCAAACATAGAAGCGTAAGCATTCTCTACAGGAGCTGCCTCACGGTATGTTTCATATCTTTTATCTGCTGCAAAACCTGAATTCGGGAAAACAATTGCCGTAGCTCTTCTTGTTGTTGGATCATATCCGAAAGCTCTGGTAATAGTAGTATTATCTTCTGTTTTACGGATTTCTGTTCCTGCCATCAAATCAATTTCGTGCTTTGAATTGATTTTCGTGCTGTATGCCGCCTGTAACTTCCAGTTGTACTGGAAGAAATCGTTATCCCAGTTTTGTTTTACAGCACCAGCCGGTAGAAAGTAATTGTATTTACCGTCTTTGTAATAACGGGTATTTTCTTTCATTTTTCTGGTGAAGTACGTATTCTCTGCTGCAAATTTCTCTGTTTTGTTGGTATCATACTGAAGACCTAACTGAGAGGTAAATCTTAAACTTTTTGACGCTTTATATTCTAAATCTAAAATAGCTTTCAAAGAGTTATTTTTCAGAGAATAGTTTGTATTTTCTCTTTCTTCAAGGAAATTGAAAGGAATATAACGATCCTCAAAACCATCCATATCTTTATCATAATTGTAGCTTCCGTCTGCATTGAAAGGCTTCATATATGGATTGGCATTTCTTGAATAATTAACAGGGTTTATTGAAGCATCAGCGTCCGTTACAAAAGATGTACGTTCACTTTGCGTTCCGAAAATAGAGATTCCTGCATTTAACTTATCGCTTAATTTATAATTGTTTTTTAAAGTCAGGTTGTAACGCTTAAAACCTGTACCGATAGTTGTTCCTTCTTCATCATAGTATCCCAGGGAGAAATAGTAATCGGCACGGTCACTTCCTCCTGAAACACTTAATCCATATTGTTTGTTGATGGCATTTCTGTACAACAGTTTACCCCAGTCTGTATTGCTGTTTCTTAAACCGTCAATTTGCTGGCGTGTGAATGAGTTCAATGCATCAAAACCTCCGTTTCTGAAAGCATCAAGCTGGCTGTTCTGAGTCAGGATTCTCATCACTTCCCCTTTATCTGCACGGTAAGTAAGGTCTGCACGCTTGGCAAGCATCAGTTCCAGGTCTACTTTTTCAGAAGCATTCAAAAGATTCAGTTTCCCAAAATCAGGACGAGAGGTAACGAAAGTATCAGCTGAGAAGTTCAGTTTCATGCTTCCTTTCTTTCCTTTTTTCGTAGTAATGGAAATTACTCCATTTGCTGCTCTTGCCCCATAAATTGCTGTTGCTGCGGCATCTTTAAGGATCGTAATATCTTCAATATCGTTAGGATTCAGTCCTGCGATGGAGAAGTTCTGAAGCTGGTCAATATTGTCTTTATCTGTAAAGTTCGGGACATCGTTTCCTTCTAATGGAAGACCGTCAATTACCCATAGCGGATCCTGAGGACCGGAAAGAGAAGCTGTACCTCTGATTCTGATCTTCGCTGGACTTCCTGGAGCTCCGGTTTCAGGAGTTACCGCCACACCGGCAATCTGTCCTGCCAGCATTTGGTCTACACTGGCAACACCAGCCTGGCTGATGTTGTCCATTTTCACTGTAGAAACCGCTGAGGTCTGCTTGCGTTTTTCAATTTTCTGATATCCAGTAATGATTACTTCCTGGATTTTATTTTTGTCTGTAACTTCAGAAGTAAGTCTTATGGTATAGTTAGTCTGCCCTTCATTCAGTTGAATTACTCTGGACTCATATCCAGGATAGCTTACTGATACGGATTTGGTATCTTCAGGAATTTCTAATATAAATTTTCCGTCCTTATCAGTCACTGTACCTACTGATACACTTTCAATAATTCCTTCCAATTCTGTTTTTGTAGAGACAGACTGAGTTTCTATTTTTATAGATGCACCGGTAATCACATGAGAAGTATTTCCGTCTTCTATTTTCCCGGTGATGGTTTTCTTTTGCTGGGCCATTGCTATATTAGCAGCCAAAAGAGGTAAAAGTATTAGAGTTTTTTTCATTGCCGTTTATTTGTTTAAAGCCTCTTGTATACGAATGATTAAATCTGTGTAATGCGCTCTGGAAGCATCATCACCTCTGTATCTTGTTCCGTTCAGTAAGTCCAGAACCTTCTGAAGTTCCGCTCTCTTGTAAGTAGTGACTTCAGATACTCTTTTCATGGATGAATAATTGATATTCCTAAGACCGTGATCATCTTCATGGAAACTACAGATCGTTGGGATATTCAGAGTATCGTCTGATTTCAATCCTTTCACTGCTGTTTTTTCAAATAATTTATTCACCGAAACAATCAAAGCATCCACATAGTTTTTCTGAGTCATTTTCTCAAGCATCGTCAGACTTCCTTTTTTACTGAAAATAGCAGTTCTTACCTGATCAAATAATTTCTCAACGGTGTAGATCTCTTCTTTTGAACCTGATACCTGATGTTTCAGCTCATTTTCAAGCAATCTCAACAATCTGTCATCCATCAACAGGGAATAGATATTCGCATACTGCATTCCTCTTGCCATGGTATATGGCGTCTGCTCGAATGGTCCCATTGGTGAATCTTTAACCGGGTACGTTTTTTCTGTAATCGGATTAAAGAATAACCATTCCGGAAGGTTGATTGCATTTTTAACAAGATAATCAACAGCTCTTGTCTGTATTTCAACAGGAACTGCTTCGTAAGCTTTCTTTTTGTTGCCAAAAACCGTATTATTCAGATAAATTCCTCCAACATTCGCCATCACATGACCTGTATACAGATCCCATTGTCCGATAGCTCCCAGATACAGTTTCCCTGCATCTGTATACTCTTTACCATCTTCATACGTCCATTTTAAAAGATTATTGACAACCACTTTCAGGTTTTTCATTCCGTACTCGCTGGCTTTCATGGCATCATCTCCTAAATCTTCAGACTGCGAACGAGGATCGATAGTTTCCAGGTAGCTCTGCTGCTCACCATAGAAATATAACGGGTCATCTTCATGTTTTTCAATTAAGTTTCTCAGTGCTTTCTTCTCAACAAATTCATCAGGATACCAACGGTAACCCCAGTCTATAGCATATTTGTCGTAAAGACCAATTTTTGGAGTGATAGCTGTAACGCCATCTTCCGGCTGAGCTACATAATTGTAACGCGCATAATCCATAATGGAGGGTGCCGTACCACCCATTTTGTCTGTAAATTCTTTAGAACGAAGCGACTCTACCGGGAAGGCAAATGAAGCTCCCATATTGTGCTTCAATCCAAAAGTGTGTCCTACTTCATGAGATGAAACAAAACGGATCGCCTCACCCATATGTTCATCACTGAATTTATTCCCTCTGGCTTTCGAATCGATAGGTCCGGTTTGGATTCTCATCCAGTCATGAAGAGAAGTCATTACATTATGCCACCAGATGATATCTGCTTCGATAATTTCACCACTTCTCGGGTCTACTACCGATGGTCCCATTGCATTTGACTTTGGCGAAGCGGCGTAAGTAATTACAGAATATCTTACATCATCAATATCAAAATCTTCATCTTTTTCATCCGGCATTTTCGCAATCACTGCATTTTTGAATCCTGCCTGCTCAAACGCCGCCTGCCAGTCATGTACCCCGGCAATGATTTTTTCACGCCATTGTTTTGGTGTTGCCGGATCGATATAATAAACGATCGGTTTCTTAGGTTCTACCAGCTCACCTCTTAAATATTTTTCTTTATCCTCGTCCTTTGGTTCAAGGTTCCATTTGGTAATAAAGAATTTTTCATCCATTTTCTGCTGATTGTCATTAAACGACCAGTGCTTTTCGGAGAAAAACCCTACTCTTGAATCTGCAACTCTTGGTTTCATCGGTATTTTAGAAAGCAGTACAAGATTCGTGGTAACACCCAGGGTTACCGGCAAATCTACTCCGCCTTCGTTTACAGACGTGGATAATTGAGACTTCACTACAAGATTCTTAGGAAATGTCTTCACCCCTTCTATATAAGAAAGGCTTGATTTCACAGATCCTCCTAATCCTACATTAGCCAAAACGTCATTGAAGCTCTTTTGATTACCATCAAAAACTTTATTGACTTTGATTGCTACTGCTGTAGAATCACTGTTTTGCGCTTCAATATCAAAGACTTCGATTACAGATTCTGAAAAATTGTCTTTAACAGATTTCGTAATGGCATCATTTTTTGGGGATGATACTTTAGGCACCACCGTTTTTACCCATATTTTTTTAGCTACGGGATCACGGTGAAAAGAGATGACCTTATTTTCATAATTCATTCCTTTGTTCAAACCTGCCTCATTCACCTGCATTGGTACCTGAGAAAGTTTGTTTACCACCAAAAACTGACGTCCCATCAAACTGTCAGGAATTTCAAAATAAATATCCGTTTTCACCTGTATCGTATTAAAAAGTCCTTTTTTATAAGTTCCTTTTTTGATCAGGTCTTCAATTTTCTTTGTTTTCTTTGATGTGGAAGCTTCTGTCTTATCAGTTTTGTCTTTGTTGACCTTCACTGTATCTTTTTTCTGTGCTATTGCCATTGGTGAAACCATAGCAAGACCTAAATACAGTGCCAGCCTGTAATTCTTCATTAAAATAGTCCGATTCATTCCAAATAGTAAATATCTTAGTTTCAGCTAGCAAAGCTATAGGTATAGTGAATTATATAAATAATATTAGGGAGTGAAAGGCGCTTTTTCGGGAGTGAATGGATTTTTATTTTCACTTCATTAAGGGTAAAAAACATATGAAATATTCACCATCTACAGAAATATGAAGAAGATTATTCTTAAAATACTCATAAACTTGATTCAAATAATCAATTCCGAATTTTTCTCCCTGCACCGGTTCCGTTTTTGGCTGCCAGGTGTTCTTCACCGTGATCCCATCTTCGTCAACAATAATGATAATTTCCAAAGGCTGATCTATGGTCGCAATATTGTGCTTGATAGCGTTCTCAGTAACGATTTGCAGTGATAAATATGGAATTCGTTTTTCCAGACTTTCAGGATCATTAATGATTAGTTCAAAGCACATCTCTTCATCAAACCTACTTTTCTGGAGCTCCATATACTGCTGTATAAATTTGATTTCCTTCGAAACAGGAACGATATTTTCCTTTGGAGGCACTATAAGATACCTGTAAATCTTGGAGAGATTCATGGTAAATTTCTGTGCATTATCTTTATTAATGCCAATCAGCATGTAAAGAGAATTCAGGGAATTAAAAAGAAAGTGCGGATTAATGTTATTTTTAAGCTGCTGAAGCTGGTTAATCACCTCTGCTTTATGCATCTTTTCATTCTCTATCAAAAGGAAATTTTTCTCAGACTGTATTTTTTCTTTTTCCTGATAGGCCAGGTTTGCGGATCGCTGGAATAAAATAAAAACAGTTACAATAAGGAATAACGCTGCGAGAAAAATATAGACCGTGTAAGTTTTTATCTTGCTTATATTTTCATCAATAATGAAATTTACATGGTTCACCACCGTATATCCGTCAAAATTATCTGTTTTTAAAGGTTTTATAAAACGTGTCACCTCAACTCCAAGGTATTCTGAAACTGCTGTTCCTTTGGTATATCCCGCTTCAGTTATGCCAGACAATGTATCTTTAGCCTTAATATCTGTAAAATCAAAAATATTCTTTCCGATGTATTTTTTCTCCGGATGGGTAATGCAAATTCCTTCTTTGGTAAAGACATACGCGTACGTATTAGAACTTTTGTCTACATTGATAAAGTACTGATGGAGATCATCCAGGCTTACGGTAGAACCATAATAGAGCTTATTTTTATCAGGCAGCATCAGGGAATCATAACTCACCCAGTACATACTGTCTTTTTTAGTTATCAGAAGGTCTCTGAAATGCCCGGACCCGTTGTTTTTTAAAACAATGACTTTCTCTTTATAATCTGTCTTTTTGAAAATATCGGATAAAGGATTATTACTCTCAGATTTTCCGGAAGCTGTATTTTCGTAATAATACCAGCTGTAAGGCAGCAGATTTCTTTTTTTGTTTAAATCATTTAAAACCAGAGAATACTCTTTATAATTCTTAAGGCCGTCTTTCTGAATCAATGCACGAAGCAGATATTGATAGTCTTCAATATTTCTGAATTCATGTTCTATGGATTCATATTTACGGAAGAAGGTTTTCTTTGCAAAATCATCGGTGTTTCTACGACTGTCTTCAGTGATCAGAAGACTCAAAACAGCAAATGCTGCCACTGCAATCAGGCAGGCAGACAGAACGGCGATGTAAATGGATTTTTGGGATAAAGCGTGTTTAAAATTAATAGCCAAGTTAATATAAATTGTTGTTCTCCTACATATAAATTATTCGTTTGCAAAGGTATAACAAAGATTCCAGTACAGTAAAGTGAATTATTTATATCTTTAAAACTGGCAATGGGTCAGCTTATTTTGAAACAAAAACATGTATTTTCAACTATTTATTTTTTTTGAAAGCAGACAAATGGCTATCTTAGGATTGCACTCTGATTAATTTTTCTACAGCTTCTTTAATAATTCTTCAGTATTCATAATCGTGGCAAATTCTTCACTCAAATTAGCTAATGCCATGAGATGAACCAATTCTGCGTCATATTTTTCTCCGTGTATTCCTACTCTGTCAAAAGCCGCTGTAGCATCAGAAATCACATACGTTTCATACCCAAAGTTACCTGCCATTCTTGCCGTTGTGGAAACACAGTGATTGGTTGTAATTCCCAGAATCACCAGAGTATTTAATTTCTGAAGATCTAGTTTTTCTTTCAAATCAGTTCCAATAAAAGCACTGTTGACATTTTTTGTAATAATAGGTTCATTATTTTGAGGCAAGACATGGTCATTGAATTCAAATCCAGGATCAGATTCATGCAGTTTAGATTGAAGATTTGTTGAGCTGTGTCGAATATGAAATATGGGCAAATTCAAGATTCTCCATGCTTCCAGTATTTTTCCGCTTAATTTTTCTGCTTCTTTATTGTTTCTGTTTCCTCCCCAATAGCTCTCATCAAGAAATCCTTTTTGAATATCAATAAGAATCAGTGCCGGTTTTTTGTCTCGTAGCTTCATCTATTTTATATTATTATTATTTGAAAAGTCTGTTCATAAGAAACTTATTATATTCATCCTTCATAGGAGAATCAAAGAGGTCAAATACATGCAGCGCGCCAGGAATCACCCATAATTCCGTTTTCACTCCTGCTTTATATAAGAGCTGAGCATACTCTATATCTTCATCTCTTAAAGGGTCCAACTCACACGCAACAATCGTTGTTTCTGGTAACCTGGAAAAATCATTGTAAAAAGTAAGATCTGAATATTGAATACTTTTACCCTTATTTTCTTCGCCCAGAAAATGCAGCCACGCCGTCTCTGCATAGCTTTTATTCCATAGTGGAATATCGGTAAACTCTTCCATTGAAGGAGTATCCAGCCTGTTGTGAATCACAGGATATAGTAAGAACTGATGTTTTATATTTTTAATATGATGATCTGCGGCCATTTGAGATACAGCTGCTGCCAGATGCCCACCTGCACTTGCCCCGAAAATGGTAATATGATCAGAATTGATCTCCAGCTCTGATTCACCATGTGTTATAATCCATTGTAAAGCATCAAAACCATCTAAAACAGGGATAGGAAACCGATATTGAGGAGCCAGCCTGTAATCAACAGAAATAATGGTTGCCTTCAGTCTATCTGCAATTTCAAACATCTGGTCATCCACCTGCTCCGGCAATCCGAAAACATATCCTCCTCCATGAAAGCAAAGGAGAACCCTTTCCCGGTTGAAACCTTCAGGCTGATAAACATGAAATCTTATCTTGTATCCATCTTCTGAACTTGGTATAAAAATATCCTGTACAGCAATATGATCCGGTTTTTTGAAAGGATGAGCTTTCGTAAATTCGTTTCTTTCCTGTTGAATAATTTCCGGAGCATTCAAAAATAAAATTTCATCAATTTCCAACGAATAAGGAACATTTTCAATACTATTTTTTAAATCACTGTTAATTCTATTAAAATTCATATTATCCTAAATATTTTATTCTACATGAGTGATAAAACCACTTCCCGACAGGCTATTTCCTGTTTTTATTTGTAAATTTAACCTATCAACATCCTCCTTTCCAAGTGTACAAATGATTGTCTGGAACGAACAAAAATGTAAGTATGAGTATTAAAGAATCATCCACCAATAATGAAAATAAGAAAACACTGGAGTACAGCTGTTCTGAAATATATGCTGTGAATCTGATCAGCGGCCGCTGGATTCTTTCCATCTGTTATCACCTTAAACATGGGAAACTGAGATTTTTTGAACTGAAGGATAAAATCCACAATATTTCTGAAAGAATGCTTACCCTTCAGCTGAAAAAAATGGAACAGGAAGAGCTTATTGTCAAAAAGGTATACGCGGAAGTGCCCGTAAAAGTAGAATATGAACTTACAGAAATTGGTAAAAAACTGATTCCGGTTTTAGATCAACTGGAAGTATGGGGTAACGAGCATAAAAAGATTAAGAAAAAATAATCTGAATTCTCATTCCTTTTTTAAAGAAAAAGTCCAAAAAGTAACTCTTATTTTGTACGCAAACTGAAAGATCAGAAAATAGGTATAAGTCTTAAAATTAGTTAATATCAACGCTTGATCAGCAGATTCAGCGTTTTATATTTTTAAAATTAATTATCTTCGCCTACAAATCTTATTTGAAAATGAAGAAGATCATCTCCGGGATATCTATTTTTTGTGCCATCGCTATTTCTGCTCAGGAAGCTATCCAGTTTCAGGAACTGCCATTCAAAGACATTATTGCCAAAGCCAAGAAAGAAAAGAAATTGGTTTTTATTGATGCATATGCTTCCTGGTGTGGTCCATGTAAAATGATGGAAAGAAATGTTTTCACCCAGAAATCCGTGAGTGATTATTACAATACCAACTTCATCAATGCAAGATTTGATATGGAAAAAGGAGAAGGTAGAGACATCGCTTCTCAATTTGGCGTACGTTCCTATCCTACTTATCTTTTCCTGAACGGTGAAGGAGAACTGGTTTCCAGAAATACCGGTTATATGGAAGAGAGCATGTTTGTGGCTATGGCTCAGGATATCAATTCACCGGGAAACAAAAAAGGGTCCCTGAAAGATCGTTTTGCTGGTGGTGATAAGGATCCGGAATTCCTGATCAATATTATGAAGCTGAATGCCAACACAGATTATGACTTCGCCAAAAAGGCTTCCGAAAGATATTTTCAGAATAAAAAGAAAACCGAAGAACTTACAAAAGATGAAATCGGCTTTCTTCTCTATTTCGTAAAGTCGTCCGAAGACACCAATTATACAATTTTCGTATCCAGAAAAGCGGAGATCATTAAATTTCTCCCTGAAGAAACCTACACAGAATTTGATGCTCAGCTTAAATTAGGAAAAATAGTAGAACAGTCTATTGATGATAAAAATAAAAAGATCAACGATGACTATTTTTTAAAAACAGCTGAACCGTTGGTAGGAAAAGAAGCTGCACTTAAAAAACTGAATCAGACTAAACTCAGTTATTATGAGCAGAACAGTAATTTTGCTGAATACGAAAAAGCAGCTTTAGACTATTATAAAAATTCTGATTCATTTGACCCTAATGAACTTCTGAGAGCTGCATGGATATTTGCAGATCATGTGAAAAACCCATCTTCATTAAAGAAAGCTACTGAATGGGCAGAAAAATCTGTCATGAGAAGTGAAACGTCGGAAAACACTTATATTCTTGCCAAACTCTACAATCTTACAGGAAATAAAGAGATGGCAAAAAACTACGCTGAAATGTCTAAAAACATAGCAGTTCAGGGCAATAAGGATTCTCAGTTAGCAGATGAATTATTAAAGCAAATAAAATAAACATTACATACCGGATGAAATATAAATTATTAGCAGCAGGCATTTTAGCTTTCCTGTCAGCAACTACGTTGAGTGCTCAGGAGCAGGAACAAGGAGGACAGGAGAAAAGTTTATACATAAAAGGAAATGTTTTATTTGCTCCGATAGGTATTTTAAACCTTGGAATAGAAAAACAGATCAGTCCAAAATATACCCTTCAGGGTGATGTTTTCATTTCACCTTGGAAGTCTTTCTCAGGACATGAATTACAGTTTTATTCTGTATCTGCAGAAGGAAGATACTATTTTAATGAAGCGTTTAAGCACTGGTATGTAGGAGCGAACGTTTCTGTTGCTGCTTACAATGCTTCAAAATGGAATTACTGGAATGATGATACTTTTGAAAACTGGAATGGAGAAACCCTCCGCAACTCTAATCTGTATCAAAGAGGATTCTCTATAATGCTGGGAATTACGGCAGGATATCAATTTCAGCTATCTGAGCGATGGAACCTTGACATATATGGAACAGTCGGTACATCACAAGGATTTTATAAAGGATATGATCGTACCACAGGAAGACGTTATGATTCTGCTGAGAAATTTAATAAAAGTGGTGAAATCATCCCATACAGAGGAGGGGTAATGATTTCTTATAAATTAAAATAATACAATGAAGCTATTCGGAAAAAATCATATTATCATTTTAGTGATCACTTTTGTGATTCTTTTTTTAATGAATTATATCGGAAATGATCTGCCTGATAAATTGCAAAGAGCTTTATTAACGGCTTTTGCAGGAGTTGTTGGATTAACGATCGGGCTCTTTATATTAAATAAGGGCAAAAATGATAAAAATCCGCCTCAAAATTTTGATTAATTAATCTTCATATACCACATACCGGGTTCTGATCTTTTCGAAACTTTCCAGATCTTTTTTCCAGGAATTTTTAATTTCCTGAATTGATTTTCCATCAATGATCTGTTTTCTGAAATCATCAGTTCCAGACAGGGTATCAAACCAAAGATTTTTCAGGAAGAAATCCTGCTGGGGGTTTTTATAATTCTGATAAGCTTTGATTACCCATTCAAGGTTGAGTTCTCTTAAGTCTTTAGGATATTCTGAGAGGTTTTCTCCATAACACAGTTTCCCATTCAAGAATGGATCTTTAGCACCATAGCTTGGCTTTGGCGTAAACTGGTAAGGAAGATTTTCCGTCCATGGAGAACCATAAATCTGGAAAGGAAGATCTGTTCCTCTTCCTACAGAAACCTGAGTTCCTTCAAAAAAGCACAGACTTGGATATAAATTGATTGCTTTATCATTAGGTAAATTCGGAGAAGGTTTATCAAGCATCGGATAGCGTTGCTTTTTATGATAATTCTTCATCTGAACAAGTGTGTATTTAGCCTGAATACCATTTTTTAGCCATTTTTCTCCATTCACCATCTTTCCATACTCTCCTATCGTAAGCCCGTAAACTACAGGAACTTCATGCATTCCAACAAAACTGGCCCATTTTTTTCTCAATACAGGTCCGTCAGTATACCCATCATGCGGATTGGGACGATCCAATACCATGATCTCAACATTATTTTCAGCACCTGCTTCCATCAGATAAGACAGCGTGGAAATATAGGTGTAGAATCTCACCCCAACATCCTGGATATCAAAAATAACAATATCAATTCCGGCCAATTGTTCAGGTTTTGGTTTTTTATTATTTCCATACAGGGAAACAATCGGGATTCCTGTCTTTATATCTACTCCATTTTTCACTTTTGCACCTGCGTCAGCATCTCCTCTGAAACCATGTTCAGGAGCAAAAATCGACTTGATCTTGATTCCGTTTTTTACCAGAAAATCTACCAAATGAGTTTTATCACTCATCAAGCCCGTCTGATTGGTTACTACCCCTATTGTTTTATCTTTTAAGAGTGGCAAATACATTTCAGGTTGGTCTGCCCCGGTTTTAAAATCCGATTGAACTTGAGTCTGAGAATAATATTGATTGAATACTCCTAAAAAAATTAGGCAAATCAGAAGTAAATTTTTAATTTTGAAATCTAAATTCATAAGCTTGAAGTTTCCTTTATATTTCTCTAGAAAAATAGCATTTTCCAAAGATAACAAAAATAACCTTTCAAGGGTTATCATCTTCATTGGCAGGCTTTCCGTAGCATTGGGGATTATTGTTTCCTTAATTACTGTAGCCACCGGTTTTGGTTCCAAAAAAGCTATCAAAGAGAGGCTGGCAGATTTCAGCGGACATATTACTGTAAGATCCACGCGTTCAAATTCCTCTTATAATACTTCGGTACTTGATAATCAGGGACTCAATATTGCAAAAATAAAAGAACTTCCCGATGTGGAAAGCATTCAAAAATATGTGACAGTTACAGGAATCATGCGTAATGAACACAATTTTGCGGGAATCATATTTAAAGGTATAGGAAAAGATTTTGACAGTTTAAGATTTAAAAAATTCCTTATCGCCGGTACTACTCCTAAAGTTACTGAGAAAGGTTTCAACAATGACGTTGCCATTTCACAAAAAGTAGCCAATGATCTGCACCTTAAGATAAATGACAGCATTGTTACGGTATTTTTAAAGGCTGATCAAAAGCCTCTTTATCGTAAATTCAAGATCATAGGAATCTATAGAACTGATATTAAACTAATTGACGAACAGTTTGTTATCGGAGGAATCAACCATGCAAGAAAAATTCAGGATATGAAACCTGATGAAATTGGCGGAATAGATATCTTTCTGAAAAATGTAAACGATATCGACAAGGATTTTCCTGAAATTGAAAAATTGATCGGTTATAAAAACTATGCTGAAAAAGCAACTGAAAAATTTCCACAAATCACGGACTGGATCAGTATTTTTGATACCAATATCGCATTGATCATTATCATCATGCTGATTGTAGTGGTGATTAATATCATTATGGTTCTTCTGATTCTTATTATTGAAAGAACCAATTCTATCGGGCTTCTTAAAACATTAGGTGCAAGCAATTCACAGATAAGAGCAACCTTCATCAATTACACCCTGATTATTATGATTCCAGGACTTTTGTATGGAAATGCTATCGGATTGGGACTTATTCTGATACAGAAATTCTTTGGAATAATAAAGCTTAACCCGGAAAACTATTATGTAAGTACGGTTCCGGTAGATCTTAATCCTATCGCAATTATTTCGATCTCATTGGGAATTCTTCTTATTTCAGGATTAGCTTTAATTATTCCGAGCTACCTGATCAGTAAGATTTCTCCTGTGAAAGTTATTAAGTACAACTAAATTGATAATTGATAGTTATTCACTGTCTTTCAGATGATTTTAGTTTTATCCACAACTTATCCACACGTTATCCACAGCGCAGATAATTTTAAAAGCCTTATCTTTGCGCCGCATATAAAACATTTATGAAATACGCAAAAAATATCCTTGAAACTATAGGTAACACACCGCTGGTAAAGCTTAACAAAGTATTAGGTGAAGATTTCCCGGCATTAGTATTAGCAAAAGTAGAGACCTTCAATCCTGGAAACTCAGTAAAGGACAGAATGGCTCTTAAAATGATAGAAGATGCCGAAAAAGACGGCAGACTAAAACCAGGAGGAACCATTATTGAAGGTACTTCCGGAAATACAGGAATGGGATTGGCATTGGCAGCCATCATCAAAGGTTACAAGTGTATTTTTGTAACGAATTCTAAGCAGTCAAAAGAAAAGTGTGATATTCTTCGTGCTGTAGGTGCTGAAGTAATCGTTTGTCCTACAGACGTAAAGCCTACTGACCCGCGTTCTTATTATTCAGTATCCAAAAGATTGGCAAAAGAAACGAAAAACGGATGGTATGTGAACCAATATGACAACTTATCTAACAGAACTGCTCACTATGAATCTACTGCTCCTGAGATCTGGGAACAGACTGAAGGAAAACTGACTCACTTTGTGGCAGGAGCCGGAACGGGAGGTACAGTCACAGGATGCGGAACTTTCTTTAAAGAAAAAAATCCAGACATTAAAGTAATTGGTGTGGATACATATGGTTCTATTTTGAAAGAATTCCACGAAACCGGAGAATTGCACTATGACCATGCTTATACTTACATTACGGAAGGTATCGGAGAAGATATTATTCCTGAGAATTATGACATGTCTGTGATTGATCATTTTGAAAAAGTTACGGATAAAGATGGTGCCATCTACGCAAGAAAACTGGCTAAAGAAGAAGGTATTTTCTGTGGATATTCTGCAGGAAGTGCGATTGCTTCTTTAATTCAGATGAAAGATCAGTTCACCAAAGATGATGTGATCGTCGTTTTACTTCATGACCATGGTTCAAGATATGTAGGAAAAATCTACAATGACGAATGGATGAAAGAAATGGGTTGGCTGGAAGAAAACAAAGAAGGTTAATAAAGTTACTTTACAATAAAAAAACGGAGCAATATTTTGTTCCGTTTTTTATTTTTATGACTTGATATTTTCTTTTAATTTACCTTTAAGGATACTGTATTCTTTCTCACTCATTGCTTTCCTGGGAAACATATAGCTGTATTTTCCTTCAAGGGAAATAAATTCATTATTGCTGTCAAAATATTCAAAATCTTTCCACTCGCTGGTTTCTTTTTCGCCATCAATATTCACAGTGAAAAAACTCTGGTCAAATCTTATTTCGTATACTTTACACTTTTCCAATACATTTAAATAATGATTCACCTGTTTCTTCCATCTTGAAACTTTGTTGACACTTACTGAAAGAAAAACAGCACAAAGCAAAAATATAAAACTTAAAAAATATAAAATTCCCTTACTTTCTTTGCTCAGATTATCTTTCAAAAGAAAAACAATGAAAACAATCACTGCTGCTGCAATGGTGGCAATGGTTTTACTTTTTGTTGTAGGCGAAAAAAGCAGACTTCCCTGATTACCGCTAAAATAAATCTCTTCAAAAATCTTTCTGTCCGGTTTTAGTGTAATCACCTTTTCTTCATTCATAATTATAGAGTTTGCTTTAAAAAGCTACAAAACTAAACTAAATATCTTCATATTGATCACTTATTGCAGAAAGTTTGTTCATTAATTCTCTGTTTCTGCGGTTCAACGCGTCCAGTTTTTTCAGCATATTATGAATCACTTCCAGACCAGGGAGATTGACTTCAAGATCATAATACCAGTTGGCAAATTTTTCAAGATCGGGCAGATCTTCATACATCAGATAATGAATATTGTCTTCAATCTGTATATTCAAAAGCCCATAATCTACAAGCTCATCAAAAAAAGTGATTTCTATATTGTAGACTCTTACGAGTTCTTCCCGTGATATTCTTTCATTCATAGCTTAGGAATTTTTTAGTTGTTCAAAAAGTTCTTTCTGCTTCTCGGTAAGGTTGGTTGGCAGTTTCACTTCATAGGTTACAAAAAGATCTCCATGTTCTCCTTCTTTTTTATAGACAGGAAAACCTTTTCCCTTCAGTCTTACGGTGGTTCCTGTCTGGGTTTCCGCTTTTACCTTAAGGTTTACCATTCCTTCCAGGGTATTTACATTCACTTCTCCACCTAAAACAGCGGTATACAGATCAATTGTCACCTTAGTTTTCAGATCATCCCCAATTCTTTCAAAGTTCGGATCAGCCTTGATATTGAAAGTGATATACAAATCTCCGTGAGGACCGCCATTGACGCCCGGGTTTCCGTGTCCTTTCAGTTTGATCTGCTGACCATCATATACTCCTGCCGGAATTGTGATTCTCACTTTCTTTCCATTAATATCAAAAGTTTGCGGATGGGTTTTTGCTGCATCTCTCAGATTCAAATTCAATTCTGCTTTGATATCATTTCCTTTGAATTTTCCGGAAGCTCTTCCTCGTGAGCTTTTACCAAATCCACCGCCTGAACCACCAAACATATCTTGGAAGAAATCTGAAAAGTCTTCTCCTTCACCAAAATCAGCACCGGAGAATCCGCCGCCATAATTTTGTTTCTGATATTGTCTTTGCTGCTGTTGTTGGGCTTTTTCGTATTCTTCACCGTGTTTCCAGTGTTCTCCGTACTTGTCGTATTTAGATCTGTTTTCTGGATTGCTGAGCACTTCATTGGCTTCATTCAATTCTTTGAACTGCCTTTCTGCTTCCTTATCATTAGGATTAAGATCAGGATGAAGTTTGCGGGCCTGTTTCCGGTAGGCCTTTTTGATATCATCTTGTGTTGCGCTTTTATCTACGCCTAAAATTTTATAGTAATCTATATAAGCCATAGAAATGAGGTTTACCCAAATTTATGAAATTTAGGTCTGAAAATTGTATAACAAAATGTTAAAAATAAACCTATCTTTGATAAAAAGCACCACATGAAAGAGGTACTGAAAAACTACTCCGGAATCATATTTTTACTTTTGGGAATCACTATTGGAAGCATCATTGGAATTGTTGCTCCCGGTTTTGTGGAATACATAAAACCTTTGGGAGATATTTTTCTTAATCTTCTTTTTGTGAGTGTAGTTCCTTTGGTATTTTTTGCTGTATCCAATTCTATAGCTTCTCTGGAACAGCAGTCTAAATTTGGAAAGATCATCCTTGTGATGTCTCTTACCTTTTTATTCTTTATTCTTACGGCAGCTGTTTTTACCATCTGTGCTGTATATCTTTTCCCGGTTTCAGGAGTCTCAGGGAGTTCTGATATCATTTCTGAAGCGGCGAATGATGATACATGGGGCAATAGAATTGTAAGTTTCTTTACCGTGGGTGAATTCACAGAGCTTTTCTCAAGAAGAAATATGCTGGCTCTTCTGGTATTTGCATTTCTGACAGGATTTGCGGCCAGAAAGACAGGCGAAAAAGGGCAGCCATTCAGGGTTTTTATTGCTTCAGGATATGAAGTGATGAAAGAACTTCTTTTATTGGTCATGAAACTGGCTCCCATAGGTTTGGGTGCTTACTTTGCTTATCAGGTATCAACTTTAGGACCACAGCTTTTTGGGTTTTATGCTAAACCTTTAGGGCTGTATTATGTTGCAGGAATCATTTACTTTCTGGTTTTCTTTTCTATTTATGCTTTTATGGCGAATGGACAGAAAGGAGTCAAAAGTTTCTGGACCAATGCGATCTACCCTACTCTTACAGCCATAAGTACCTGCAGCAGTTTTGCAACAATGCCTGCCAATTTACAGGCAGCATCAAAGATCGGAATTCCGAACTCTATTGCCAATCTGGTGATTCCTATCGGGACTACCCTGCATAAAAACGGATCTTCTATGTCTTCTATCATCAAGATCTATGTGGCATTTCTGATTATTGGAAAAGATTTCTTTGATCCGGCCAACCTGCTTCTGGCTTTGGGAATTACGGTATTTGTAAGCATTGTAGCTGGAGGTATTCCTAATGGCGGATATATTGGTGAGATGCTGATGATCTCCGTGTATAAACTGCCTCAGGAAGCGATTCCTGCTGTGATGATTATAGGGACTCTGGTAGATCCTTTAGCCACGGTATTGAATGCTGTGGGAGATATAGTGGCAGCCATGTTTGTCAATCGGTTTGTAAAGGTCTGACACTAATTTTTAGCTATTTTTTTCTATAAAATGAACTTATTTTTCAAAAATATAGGATTATATGACAGCTCCAGAGTAGAGGTCAATATCAGTAAACCTGAATTGATTCAAAGGTTGTTGAAAATCACTTATAAAACCAATACCTCCTTTATATCATTGGAAAAAGATTCCACAATTCCTACAAGATTTGAATACAGAGGAATGATTGAGGAAAACAGTTTTACGATCAAAAGAAGGAGACGTTTATTTGATATCAATAACAACAGTCCAGTATTTCATGGAACTATTTCGGATGAAAATGGAAAATCATCAGTCTCTTTAGAATTTTCCCCTTCAGGTTTTCAGATTGTTAATCTGATTCTTGTTTTTTGTTTTTGCTTACTCGCGATTTTTGTCAATATAGGAGGAGATCGACAAAGTTTTATGTTTTTGGCTGTGGCTTCAATCATAGCTGTTTCTCAATATTTCATTCTAAAAAGAGCTATTTCAAGAGGTAAATATGAATTTGAAAGAGAGCTTATTTACATTGCTCAAAAGCCTTAATTTCTTTTAAGCCCAAGATTCTATTCACTGCGTTTTACAGGTTCCAGGTTTTCATATTCATCAGGAGTGAAAAGTCTGTAGTGAACTTTAAAGGTTTTTCCCAAAGGAGTTTCCAGAGAGAAACCACCAGGCCCGAAGCCGTCTGTAACATCTAATGTAAAATGTGAATATTTCCAGTATTCAAAAAGATCCCGGTCTATCCAGAACTCATATCCATTAATGGTTCCTATCATTGCATCGTTCATCCGGGGGAAAAATCCTCCTTTTTCAAAACACTGTGGCTGCGTACCTTCACAGCATCCTCCTGCCTGATAAAACATGAGCGGACCATATTGGTCTTCAAGTTTCCGGATTACTTCAAGTGCATGTTCTGTTGCAGAAAGTCTAGATATTTTTGCTTCCATTATTTTTATTTTAGCTTATTAGAAGCCTTATTGTTATAAAAAGATCCCGGCAAAATAAATCCAGCCGGGATCAGCAACACATCATCAATTAATTTGAGCCGGCAATATCCAAAACGATTCTGCCGTCAATCTGTCCTTTTTTCATTTTATCGAATACATTATTGATGTCTTCCAGTTTTGCGGCAGTAACAGTAGCTTTTACCAAACCTTCATTGGCAAAATCAAGTGCTTCCTGCATGTCTTTTCTTGTTCCTACAATAGAACCTCTCACGGTGATTCTTTTTAAAACCGTTTCAAAAATCGGAAGTTCAAAAGAGCCGGGAGGAAGCCCGTTCAGAGCAATCGTTCCTTTTCTTCTCAAAACATCTATTCCCTGCTTGAACGCGATAGGTGAAACAGCTGTAATCAATGCACCGTGCATCCCGCCGACTTCTTTATGTAAATATTCTCCAGGATCTGTATTTTTTGCATTGACTACCAGGTCAGCTCCGAGTTTTTTTGCCAGTTCTAATTTATCATCTGCAACATCTATGGCAGCAACATGCATTCCCATTGCTTTGGCATACTGAACTGCTACGTGTCCCAGCCCACCGATTCCTGAAATGGCTACCCATTCTCCTGGTTTTGTTTCTGTTTCCTTCAATCCTTTATAAACCGTTACTCCGGCGCATAAAATAGGAGCAATCTCCAAAAAGTTAGCATCAGACTTCAAATGTCCTACATATCTAGAGTCTGCAATAACATATTCTGCAAAACCACCATCCACACTATAACCTCCATTTTTTTGAGCTTCACAAAGGGTTTCCCATCCTGTGATACAATAATCACAACATCCACACGCACTGTACAACCACGGAACTCCCACAGCATCTCCTTCTTTTACAAAAGCCTCAGGTCCGCAGGCTACAACAATACCTACCCCTTCATGTCCTGGAATAAGCGGCATCTTTGGTTTTGCGGGCCAATCACCATCTACAGCATGTAAATCTGTGTGACAAACCCCGCAGGCTATTACTTTGACAAGGACTTCATATCTTCCAGGTGCTCTTACGGGTACTTCTTCAATTTTCAGGGGCTGACCGTAGCCCTGAACTACTGCCGCTTTCATTGTTTTTGGGATCATATCTTATTTTTTGGATTGAGTTATTTTGGATTATTAGTTGTTATCACCTGAGGTAAACTGACAGCTGTAAATCTTGATGCTGTCTTTATAAAGTCAATCATTAATAGAGTATTATATCAAATGACTGATATTTCCCTGCGTGAGGGATAGTAAGGGCGGCGAGGAACGAGCCGGTGCGAAATGAAATGGAGCACCGAAACGAAGTGCAGCCCTGCATAGCCCGACCGTTTTGCCCTGGATAAAGCCAAGGCAATCGGGCACGTCCTAAATAATATTAAAAGAAACCTAACTTATTCTTGTTGTAAGAAATCAGCATGTTTTTGGTTTGTCGGTAATGGTCAAGCATCATTTTATGATTTTCTCTTCCTATTCCTGATTGTTTGTACCCTCCGAAAGGCGCTCCTGCAGGGTAAGAGTGATATTGGTTCACCCATACTCTTCCGGCTTCTATCTGACGAGGAATATTGTAAAGCTGGTGCGCATCTCTTGTCCAAACTCCTGCACCAAGCCCGTAGATAGTATCATTGGCAATTTTTACTGCATCTTCTTCATCTTTAAAAGTCGTAAATGCCAGCACCGGACCGAAAATTTCTTCCTGGAAGATTCTCATTCTGTTATTTCCTTTGAAAATCGTCGGCTGAATATAGTATCCGTCTTCCAGATCTTCTCCAAGATGGTTGACTTCTCCTCCTACCAGAACCTCAGCTCCTTCTTCTACTCCCAATTGAATATAGGAAAGGATTTTATCTTTCTGAATCTTTGAAGCCTGCGCTCCCATCATCACAGTTTTGTCCAGTGGATTTCCTACTTTGATGGCTTTTACCCTTTCGATCACCTTTTCAATAAAGGCATCTGCAATATCTTCCTGAACGAGTAATCTTGAAGGACATGTACAAATTTCTCCCTGATTAAGGGCAAAAAGAACGGCTCCTTCTATCGCTTTATCTAAAAATGCATCATCGGCATCCATCACAGAGTTGAAGAAAACGTTTGGTGATTTTCCTCCCAATTCCAAGGTTACCGGAATGATGTTTTCTGTTGCGTACTGCATCACCATACGTCCTGTAGCGGTAGATCCTGTAAATGCTGCTTTTGCCACTTTCGGATTGGTCACTAAGGCTCTTCCAAGCTCTGCACCAAATCCGTTAACGATATTAATAACACCCGCTGGTAAAAGGTCACCGATAAGTTCCATTAACACCATAATAGAAACTGGAGTACTTTCTGCTGGTTTCAAAACCACACAGTTTCCTGCTGCCAATGCTGGAGCCAGTTTCCAGACAGCCATAAGTATCGGGAAATTCCATGGGATGATCTGAGCGATTACTCCCAGAGGTTCGTGAACGATCAGAGATACGGTATCTTTATCCAGTTCGTTATGAGATCCTTCATCAGCACGGATAACGGAGGCAAAATACCTGAAATGATCAATTGCCAAAGGTAAATCTGCAGCCAGTGTTTCTCTCACAGCTTTTCCGTTATCTATCGTTTCTACGATAGCAAGATATTCCAGATTCATTTCTATTCTGTCTGCAATTTTGTTCAGAATAATACTTCTTTCTGTAGAGGATGTATTTTTCCAGGTACGGAATGCTTTTTCTGCAGCATCTACAGCCAGTTCCAAATCTTCTTTGGAAGAATGGGCAACCTGGGTAAAGTTTTTCCCATCCACGGGAGAGACTACATCAAAATACTGCCCTTTAACGGGTGGAGTGAATTTTCCATCAATATAATTATCATATCTGCTTTTGAACTCCGGGCGCTGTAAAAGTGTCGTTGATCTTGGTTCTGTAATAGTGCTCATATTAGTATTGTTTTTATTTTTTCGATAAAGCCAAATTACAGTAAGATGCCCAAAAGAGTATAGCACAATCCTATAAAAAAAGTGTAAAATAATGCAAGGGCTTCAATTTTAGTATTTTATTAACAGCAACGTACTCTCAAATTTTCTATATTTGAGTTACCTCCTTTTCAAAAAAATTTAGAAATGAATAACAATAGTAAGATTTTATTAAATACTCCTGAATTACGTAAGGAAAGCCAACTATTGAGTCTTGTTGAACACCAGACGAAATTCAATCTAAACAATTGTGAATTCAGTATTTATGAGACCCATAAGACTGCTTTTGATGTAAAACTTCATTTTGAAAACATTGCATTCACCGCCATGCTGAGAGGTAAGAAACATATGAAGCTGGATAATAAGACCAATTATTTTGATTATTATCCGGGGGAAAGTATTCTGGTCGCTCCGGGAGAAACCATGGTTATTGATTTTCCTGAGGCTGATGAAACCCCTACCCAATGTATTTCTTTGAGCCTTAATCCTGATTTTATAGAGGATTCTCTTAATTATCTTAACTATCACCTTCCCAAAGTGGATGAAACTTCGCAATGGAATATTCAGCTGGATGAGTATTTTCTGTTTAACAATAAGGCACTAGCTTCGGCTACCAATAATATTATGAGAATTGCCATGGATGATAATTCACAAAAGGATATCATGGCTGATTTTGCACTGAAGGAACTTCTGATCAGACTGATGCAGACCCAGGCAAGAGGTATGGTAGAAAAAAATATTGTTAAGAATAAATCCAGGATAGGCTTTGTAGTAGATTATATTAAAAGAAACCTTCACCAGAAACTATCTATTGACAGTATTGCAAAGCTGGCTTATGTAAGTAAATCTAATTTCTTTAAAATGTTTAAAGATGAACTGGGAACTTCCCCAAATGATTTTATTCTTCAAGAGAGAATCAACAGGGCAAAAGAATTATTAGCCAGCCAGACCAGCATCAAAGAGACGGCCTATCAAACAGGATTTTCAGATACAAACTATTTCTCCAGAGTATTTAAGCAATTGGAGGGAGTAACTCCGAAAAATTATCAAGACAGAATGATTCTGAGATAATCTATTGATAAGTGCCTACAAAAAAAGAGCCCCATAAATGGGACCCTTCTTAAAAAATATATTAAAATTAAATCTTAATACTTGTCATTCTGCTTAATATTCGGGTTGGCCTGAATAGCAGTAATAGGAATTGGCCATTGCCATTTGAAGCTTCCAGCTGCAAGAGTCTGTGCAACTGAAGGCGTACCTGTACCGTCGAAAAGATCTCCTTTACCTGATCTCTGAACAGGAAGGTTTAATCTCTTCAAAGTATACCATCTGTCATTTTCAAATGCAAGCTCCAGTCTTCTTTCTTTTAAAAGAGCATCTAAAAGAGCCTGCCCTGTTTCTGTACCAGGAGTAAATGAAGAATATCTTTCTGTTCTTAATTTATTTAATAAAACAAGAGCTTGTGCACCATTACCTGATCTGTAATATGCTTCTGCAACGTTTAGCAATACTTCAGCTCCTCTTAAATATCTTACCGGAACTATATTAGATGGCAAACCAGTAATACCTGCATATTTTGTAACGTGGTTATATTTTTGTCCGCTATATGTACCCGTAGTGAAGTAAGCCCCTTTTCTAACGTCATCTGATGTATAGGCTGTATATAAATCGTAATCTACAACAAATTCTGATCTTAACGCTGGAACAGATTGATTGTAAGCCACTCCTACAGTATTTTGCTCAGCCGCAGAATTCGATACCTGGAATAAAACTCCATCATTAATATCTCCTTCTTTTTCTTTCCAGATTTTGTAGAAATTAGATTTTTGAGTAATACTTGGCGAAATTCCCAATGCCAATTCACCATATTTGATAGTATTAGCATAGTCACCTTTATAAAGGTTTACTCTTGATAATAATCCATATATAGCAGCTTTGCTTAATCTTCCTTTATCAACATCGTTCTGAGTGATATTATCAACAGCAAATGATAGATCTGCTATAATTTTATCATATACCTGATCAACTGTCAGGTTTCGGGATGATGTATTATTTAAAGGAGCATATGTTTCTGAATAATAAATCCCGATAGAGTTTTTAGCTTCTGCAGATTGAGTTGGGATTTGTGAATATGCTCTTACAATATCAAAATGAGCGATTGCTCTAAGCGCTCTTGCCTCAGCTTCCATATTCGCTTTCTCTGTTCCAGATAATACACCGTTATTGATATATTTCAAAACAAAGTTAGTTCTGCTGATTACAAGATAAGCAGCACTGTAAAGTCCTGTTGTCTGTGAATTATCTGAAGAAAATTCGAAGTTTGATGCTGCAAAATTGGTATTTCTTCCTGTAGTTGTACGAACTAAGTTATCAGTCGTAAGATCTCCCATGATAAGTTGGTTTCCTGTATCACTTGTATAGTAACCTCCTCCTTTAAGAGCTGTATAGGCACCATCCATAGCCTGTCTGAAGGTCTCAGGTCTCGTCATCGCCTGCTCCTGATCTTCATTGATTGATGAGATTTGATCTAAATTTCTGTCGCAAGACGTTAACGATACAAAGGCAGTTAACGCAGCTAAACTTATTTTTATTATATTCTTTTTCATAAAGCTATTCAATATTAAAATTCTAATTGCAATCCTACCAGGATTGTTCTTACAGCAGGGTAAGTATAAAGATTGTATGATCCAGGAACAAATAGTGATGTTGAATCAGCAGATCCTACAGAAACTTCAGGTTCTCCGTGGAATTTAGTTACTGTAAATAAATTCTGCCCCTGTACGTATGCTCTAAGCTTATTGATTGGTGAACCTTCTCCAAGGAATGCTTTATCAAATGTATATCCTAATGTAAGTGATCTTAATCTTAAATAATCTGATTTTTCAATCCACTGATCGGAATCACGCATCCCATTGGAGTCCACTTTTTGGAATACTCCTGTGTCTCCTGGATTTTGCCAAACCTGCGCAGCAGACTGAGCCATATTTCTACCTGCAACAGCCAATGTTGGATCAACAGCAGCAGCATACATATTATTATAAGTATATCCACCTAACTTGAATGCGAAATCAGCACTGAAATCAAGCCCTTTGTATTGAACTGTAGTTCCGAATCCACCAAAGCTCTTCGGGAAAGGAGATTTATCTGTTAAAGGAACAGCATTTGAAGCACTGTAAACATCAGTAACATTTCCAGCTTTATCATAATATAATGCTTTTCCGTTACCTGGATCTACTCCAGCAAATCTAACATTATAGAATACATAAGGAGATTCTCCTACTTTTAAATAAGTATCGCCTAAGTTTCTTTCAGTCTGACCATCTGCTAACTTATCAAGAACTGACTTCTGGAAAGAGATATTAGCATGTAAATTCCACTGGAAATCTTTCTGTTTGATTACATCTACACTAAGTTCAACCTCAAGACCTTTCTGAGACATATCTCCTGCATTGATATACTGATAGTATCCTCCTTCTTGTTTATCCAAAGGCACAAGCTGTACGAAATCTTTTCTCTTATTCTTATATACTTCTACGGATCCACGAACTCTTCTGTTCCACATTGTGAAATCTACCCCTAAGTTGGTAATTGCGTTAGATTCCCATTTCAGATTACTGTTACCAATAATATAATTACCTAGTGAAGATGTTCCAGGGTACGAAGTACCATTAGGACCATATAATCCATAGCTGATATTATTAACATTATAATAATCTGGTAAAGTACCATCATTACCTGTTGTACCGTAAGATCCTCTAAGCTTTAAATCATTAATAAAGCCACCTTTCATAAAGTCTTCCTTCGCGATATTCCAAGCTGCACTTGCAGACCAGAAAACACCACTTTGGTTATTCACACCAAATCTTGACGAAGCATCTCTTCTCAATGATCCTGTAACCAAATATCTACCTTCATAGTCATAGTTTAGTAAACCTGCTAAACTGAACAAAGTATTTCTTACTTTAACCCCAGTAAACGTATTTCTGTCAGATGGTGTCGTAATAGATGGAACATTTATTACCGGAGACTTCAATCCGTAAGCTCCACCGTTCATTGTTTCGTTGTAGTTATCGTTATATTCGATAAATCCTAAGAAATCGAAGTTGTGGCTTCCGAATGACTTTTTATAATTAATGGAGTTATTCCAAGTATAGTTAAATGTATAAAATGAATTTTTATTCAATGAACCTGTTGGAACTTTGTTAACTGTAATATCAAGGTTTGAACCTTTTTTCAACCACTGAGTTCCCATGTACCAATCATAAAGACCATTGAAATTAGTTTTAAATTTCAGTCCATCAATAATTTTATATTCAGCGAATAAAGTTACCGGAATTCTCAGTCTCTGATCATCTAATCTATAAGTATTGATCTGCTCAACAACGTTAGAACCAGCTCTCATTGTTTGGTTATAACTTCCGTCAGCATTATAAATCGGCTCATATGGAGCATATTTATACATGGCTCCAAATGGGTTCTGTGTATTGTTTCGATCTCTAAAATTCTGTGTAACCTGATACTGGAATCCAAGATTAATTCCTACGTTCAGTTTTTCACTCAATTTATTGGTAAACCCGAAGTTACCTGTATATCTCTTAAGTCCGTCTATATCTCTGATAATCCCATTGTCAGAATCATATCCTAATGAATAATAGAAAGTACTTTCTCTGGATCCACCCTGAGCGCTGAATAAGTAAGACTGGATGCTTGAAGGCTTCAACAGATCTTTTTGCCAGTTGTGATCAAAGGCAGCAAGTCTGTCCATTTCCTGCTGAGATCTTGGCTTAAATCCAAGGTATCCCAACTGATTCTGGAAGTTCATTAACTCCCTAGAATTCATCATGGTATAGTTATTGTCCTTCAATCTCTCACTAAAACCGAATTTAGTTTCAAATGAGTAATGAGTTTTTCCGGCTTTTCCGGCTTTAGTAGTTACTACCACTACCCCGTTTGCTCCTCTCGCACCATATTGTGCTGTAGCAGCCGCATCTTTAAGAATTGAAATTGATTCTACATCTGCAGGGTTGATTGCACTAAACTGTCTTGCAGTCATATACATACCGTTTACTACATAAGTAGGCTCTGAAGAACCACCAACACCAGCAATCCCTCTTACCTGAATTGTAGCAGCAGCACCTGGCTGCCCGGTAGTACTTTGTACAAATACCCCTGAAGCTCTACCCTGTAAAGAGTTACCAATAGATGTGGTAGGAGAGTTTCTTCTGATTTCATCACCACCAACAACAGCCTGAGCCTGGGTAATTTCATCTGCTTTTTTCTTCTGGTATCCAGTAACGATTACCTCATCGATCTTATTCTCCTTCAGAACAGAATCATTCTTAGATTTTTGCGCAAAAGCAGCTTGTCCTAAAAAAAACAAAGCTCCTGCACTTAATACATGTAACTTCACATTCATATTAACAGATTTTAATATATTCAAGGGACAAATATGTCAATAAATATCTGTAACATCAATTCATTAAACCCTCAAAACTGGCTTCCAGAGCGGAGAAATTCACATCCATACTAAAAAAATGATAGAGAATCATTTTAATTGTATTTAAAAAATTAACAAAAAATAAGTCAATTCAAACATTAACGGAATTTTAATAAATTTTAAAATTAAAATCAATTTACACTCATTTAAAACAAATGATTAAAAAAATAAACCTTAAATGATTTTATTAATGAAAAAAATAAAATAAACCAATTCTTGATTTTAAGGAAAATGGAGAAAAAAACGCCTTATTTTCTTAAATTTTATAAAAAAAATACACCTTTACAATCAGATAACCCCTGTTTTAAGATAGTCTCATTGAGATTAAGATTAAAAAACTGTTAATATACTATATTCAGACTTCGGTTGAAGCCTGTAAAATTTTCATGGATATTCACTGTCTTTTCCTAACTGTTTTAGTATTACATTTAAAAATAACTCAACTATAAAAATGAGGAAAACTCAACGTATTTTTAAAGCGATAAAAAACTAAAGCACCCCAAAATATGAGATGCTTTTATATATTAAATTTATAATAATCCTACTTCTGATAGCTATAATATCTAGCTCCAACTAACACTGGGTTTTCAGTCTCAATAGAAACAAGCCCGAACCCTTTGTACTCTCTGTTTACAGATTCTTTCAGTTGCTTTCTGTGAAGTTTTTCATAAGTTTCAAAATCCACAGCCATTCTCTGGTGCAGGTTTTCGAATACATTCCATTTTTCTACTACTGTTCTCCAGTTTTTGGAAACCTTCCCGGTAAATACTTTTGATTTTGAACCGCTTCCATAGCCTACAAAGCCAATTTCTTCTCCTGAAAGTTCTTCATTTTCGTTAAAAGAGGTTTGTAACGCAGAAAGAAATGCCATAAAGACAGAAGCGGTGTACATATTTCCTATTTCGGAAGAAGCCCTCTGTGTCTTTTCTATTTTATCACTGATTAATTTTAAATAGTCTTCAGACTTTGCAACAGCTTTCTGCTCTTCAGCTGTTTCATAGGCCAGACCATTCTCAAGACTGTAAATTTCAGTAAAAACTCTTTTCCCATGAAAAGCATATGGAAGGTGGAAAATAATGTATTTCCAGTTTTCATAAGGTTTTTCCTGTCCTGTTATTTCTTTATAGTGATGGTAAGCTTCTTTTATTCTATCCTGATAGCATTGGTTAGAATACTGTCCGTCAAAAACAGGTTCATCCGTAAAAATTTCAATTTTTTCAGGATATGTTTCCGGAGCACTATTCAAGTCTTTTTTATTATAGATTCTTCTTGGTTTAAAAAAGTCAAAGACACTTTCTGAAGCAACTCCCCAGTTATTTTCAATTTCAAGGAGATCTGGTTTTGAAGAAATCAAAAGAGCAACTGCACCTCCTCCCTGTGTATATTCACCTGAAGAAGCCAATTCATATTTAGCATAATCACTGGCAATCACTACTGCTTTTTTATCCGGATTCACTCTTACAAAATCCAGTGCATTATGCAGTGCATCTATACCTCCTACACAAGCAAAGGTCATATCAAGAACATCACAGTTTTTGAAACATCTGGTTCCAAATTCTTCTTCCAGTACTTTTTCTACCATCTGTACAGCATAAGAAGCAGTAGGTTTTGCAGCATCCACTGCACTTTCCGTCCCCAGATACACTCTTGCTATTTCTTTAGGATTGATGCTGTAATCTTTAATTAATTTTAATAATGCTTCTGCCGCAAAGGTTGCTGCATCTTCATGGACATCAGAAAGTCCCATTTTATGTAGTCCTAATCCCTTCTCCAATTTCGCCGGTTCTATTCCCCTTTTTTCTGCTAAATCCTTAATCTCCAAATATAAACCAGGCACATAATAGCCCGCTGCTTCAATTCCAAAACTCATAATTGTCTAAATTTTAAACGAATTTATGAAAGATAATGCAAAAAACAGCGGTAAAAAATGCTGATTTTTGTAATATTATTAAAAATCAATCTGCCTGACCTTATGTTTGACAATTGACATTCACTTCTGATAAAAAGAAAGCCAGCAAATGCTGCCGGCTTATCTATTATTTATAGTTTTCAATTGCTTTGTTGATGACATCAATCTGTTTATTGATGCTCGCTGCATTTTGTGGATTCTGTTTCAGCAGTTCCATTTTTTTGCTTAAGCCATCTTTCAGCATCTGAACCATCATCATTTTGGCCTGTGGATTGTTTGCCATCTGATTCTTGGCATATCCTGCTATTTTCGTTATGCTTTCCGTTGCTTTCAGATTATCGGAAGTCATTATCCAGTTGAAGCCATCCTCCGCAGCTTTTCCCACTTCCGGATTTTGGAATTTAATAAATGGATAAAATGTGGCAAGAGGGGCAATATTCTCAATTTGAGAAGTAATCCTATTCTTTACAATTATCGGAAGCAATTGCGCCTGCAATTCATCAGATGCTCCTTTCATATCAATTTTATCCGCCAGCCCGTTTGCTCTTGACGGATCAATAGAAAGAAGTGCACTCATTGAATTTCCTTTCACAGCATTTGAAACCGCATTGATCCCTTTTTCAAATAAAGGAAGGTATTTTTTGTCTTTTGTTTTTCCTAAGGCAGCAATAGCCGCAGCCTGAGTTAATGTTTTAGGATCATTCGATGCCAGTTTTTCAACTTCAGCACCAAGTGCTTTCATCTGTTCAGGATTGGTAAGGTCCATTAAACCTAAAGCTTTTATTCTTACTCTAAAGAAAGGATCTTTCAATGCTGCAGCTAATAATTTTATTACCGCAGGGCTTTTTCCAACCTGATCTTTGATTCCCGTTAAAGCTTTATATCTGCTTTTGAATTCCTTAGAGTTTGTAAACTGCATCAGGTTCTGTTCCGGAGTTTTGGTCTCTGTAATATCTGCCAGCAACACTCCATCAGCATTAATATTGATCAGATCCGGAGTCTTGGAGACATCAAAAGTGAATATATTTTTTGCCTCCGCATTTACCCATACATTATATCTTTTAGGTTTTCCGTTGTCGTATACATCTATAGCCAAAGGAAATTCAAATGGTTTTTCCTGAGTTTGATCAATAGTTACCGCTACCTGTTTTTTCACGGGTTCAAATGTAAATGAGTAGTTAAGTTTCGGGTTTCCGCTTCCAAAATACCATTGATTGAAGAACCAGTTCAAGTCTTTCCCTGATACTTTTTCAAATGATAGTCTCAACTGGTGTGCTTCTGCATTCTGATATTCGTTCGTTTTCAGATAATCATTCATTCCAGCAAAGAAAGCATCATCTCCAAGATAGTTTCTCAGCATATTCAAAATTCCCCCTCCTTTCTGATAGGTTACCAGGTCAAAAACATCTTCACGGGATTCATAATTGAATCTAACGAGATTTTTATTAAAGTCGGATGGATTATGAAGATAGTTATTCACATCAGTCATCAGGTGATAATCTGCCTGATCTTTTCCGTATTTATATTCATTCCAAAGGTATTCGGAATAGTTGGCAAAAGATTCGTTGACTGTAAGGTTGCTCCAGCTTTCTGCTGTAACGAGATCTCCAAACCAGTGATGGAACAATTCATGGGCAATGGTATCCTCCCATGTATTTTCATCAATAAGTTTACCCGGTTTCTGAAGAATGTCACTTCCGTGAAGTGTTGCTGTGGTATTTTCCATCGCTCCACTTACATAATCTCTGCCGGAAATCTGAGCATATTTCGCCCATGGATAATCATAGTTCAGTTTTTTGGAGAAAAATTCAATCATTTCCGGAGTATTTCCGTAGATCTGCTTAGCATAAGGTTCGTATTCTTTTTCGATATAATAATCAACCGGAATATTTTTCCATTTGTCTTTTACAATGGCATATTCACCTACTCCCATAAAGAAAAGATAAGTAGAATGTCTTTTATCCATCACCCAGTGATCTGTTCTAAGTCCGTTGGATTCTTTTTTAGATTCCTTCAGAAGACCATTGGAAAGGGTTACATATTTATCAGGAACCGTCATATAGATTTCCTGTGTTGTCTTTTGATTGGGTTTATCAATAGTTGGAAACCATGCGGAGGAGGATTCCGTCTCTCCCTGTGTCCAGATTTGTGTAGGCATATCCGGATCTGTTCCCTGAGGATTGATAAAATAAAGTCCTTTTGCATCATTGATAGCCATACTTCCCTCCTGTTTTACCTCATTCGGACGGGATGTATATTTGATGTAGACTGTATAATCCTGATTTTTCTGGTATGTTTTGTCAAGACTTATTTTCAGGACATCATCTTTGTATTCATATTTCAAAGGAGATTTCTTACCGTTATTATCAAGAGCAACTTCATGAATCAGCATTCCTTTTGCATCAAGTATAAGTTCGTTTGCAGCATAAAAATAAGGTGAGGCAGTAAGCCATTCTTCCCCATTCATCTGTTCTTTCTGATAATCGAAATTTACTTTCAGCTTTGTATGTTTAAGTTCCGTTACTTTGGTGGGAGTCGCTCTGTATACTTTTTCCCTTCCTGAAGTCTCGGTTTGTGCTGATACATTTGCGGAAAATAAAATCCCGAGTATAGCAATTGATAAAATGGCCTTTCTCATCTGTCTACTTTATTATTTTTTAGAATTATTTTTTAATGATTATATCAAAAATATCATTGACTAAGGTTTCATAGTCTCCTTTTTGAAGTTGTTCTTTGGTTTTTGCAAAAGCTTTTTTGAGCTCACTTTCGGGATTTTCGTCATCCACTGTTTCTGCTGAAGCGACTCCTTTCAATTGAAGTATAGCATTTTTCAGCGCTTCAATGTCTGCGTTTTCTTCAATATTAATTTTTAAATACTTCATGATTTACTTTTAAGCATTTGAAATTTATAATCTTCAACTCATTAAACTACCCTCTTTTCAAAGGATTGAATGAGCCTGAGTTGTTCTTTCAAATGTAAGAAACAATTGCTAAAAGAAAGTGTGCTTACGTGTTTATCTCAAGATAATTTGTGGTATCGACTACTTGGAGGATTATTTTTCTGTTTTTAGAATAGAATACGGCCTCACCATTTACTTTCTATCTGAAATGTAAACATGGGTTTTTGATAATACAATCACGTTCCGGACAACGAATAAGGTACAAACCGGACCAGTCTCAAATACTGGGGGAATAATTCAATATAAATGTTTTTGACATTTTGTTATGAAAGATAGCACAGCTATTAAGTGTATGCTTGATCCTACAGGTCAAACTGTCCTTATGTTTCAGAACTTATGAAAAAAGGAATGCCTTCTATTAAATTGAAAATAATAGAATGATGTTAATAAAAAAGATTCAGATAGTTATAGCAGGATATTAAATTGCTACAGGAGCTTTAATCCCCGGATGCGGATCATAATTCTCCAGAATGAAGTCTTCAAAATTGAAATCAAAGATATTTTTAACTTCCGGATTAAGCTTCATTATTGGAAGTGCTTTTGGCTCTCTTCCAAGCTGTCTGTTTACCTGCTCGAAATGATTATTGTAGATATGAACATCTCCGAAACTGTGAACATAATCTCCCACTTCCAGATCACAAACCTGTGCTACCATCATCAACAGTAATGCATAGCTTGCAATATTGAACGGTACTCCAAGGAAAACGTCAGCACTTCTCTGGTACAGCTGCAGGGAAAGTTTACCATCTGCTACATAAAACTGGAACAGGGCATGACAGGGAGCCAAAGCCATATTTGGTATTTCTGCGACATTCCAGGCGGAGACAATCAATCTTCGGGAATCCGGGTTCTTTTTAATCTGGTCAATTACTTCTGTAATCTGATCCACAACTTTTCCATCTGCACCGCTCCAGCTTCTCCACTGTGCTCCGTAAACAGGTCCCAAATCACCATTTTCATCTGCCCATTCATCCCAGATGCTTACTCCGTTATCTTTAAGGTACTTGATGTTGGTATCTCCTTTCAGGAACCAAAGCAGCTCATAAATAATAGACTTCAAATGCACTTTTTTTGTTGTAACCATGGGAAATCCTTTAGACAAATCATATCTCAACTGATATCCGAAAACACTTCTTGTTCCGGTTCCGGTTCTGTCGGTTTTATCAGTTCCGTTGTCTAAAATATGCTGTAAAAGGTCCAGGTAGTTTTGCATTTTGAATGAGATTTTAAGTTCCAAATTTAGTAAAAACCATTAAAAAAAGCACTCCTTTTTATGAATGCTTTTTATAGGCCTGATGTCTATTTTCTATTAAACAGTTGTATATCTGTCATCTAACCGATATTAATTTTACCATATATTTTCAATGGTCTGATGAATGGTATTGACAGTGAATGACTCTCCTTTTTTTTTACCATACATCACTTTTACTAAGGGAGATTCTGCAGAAACGGTCATTATTTTCTGATTTTCAAAGACAATTTCGCCCATTGAAGCAGAGATATAGAACAATCCTTTATTGGTTTTCACCAATGCACCGTTCTGAACTTTTTCTGAAGGCTCAGAAGTTATCTTCTGCAACACGGCCTGCTGACTCAAAACTTCGTTAAGCTGTCTCTGCAGATTATTAATTTCCTGCTGAATCATCTCTCTTCCGGTTTCATATTTATCACCCATCGAGCTTTTCGTATCGTTATTAGAAGCCCGTGTTTCAGCGATAAGATTTTCAAAATACTGGATTTTATCGGCCGCTTTTGCTTTAACTATATTGATTATTTCCTGTTTGTTCATTGTAATGATGGATTTTTATTCTAGGGCAGATAAAACCACCCAGTCAAAATCTATGATTTTGACACCCCTCCAGCGGAGGGGAATTGGGTACTGCTTAGTGACTATTCATGAAGGCATTAAAATATAAGCCGAAGATTTAAATATTATTTTTCAAATACGGCATAATCAGAAACCTTGAAACTGAAGTCTTTTCCATTGTTGAAATCTCTTTTTGTCTTGTCAAAAACATTTTTAAACGTTCCTGATAAATGATCGTCTTCAATTGAAAAGGTAACAGCTTCTTTTGACATATTCAAAACCACCAGTACTTCATCATTTCCATTTTTTCTTACATAAGCAAGAATTTTATCATTGGCTGTAGTATTAAGAAGATAAGTTGTTACGTTTGGATCTCCTCCTCTCAGGGACGGATTGGAAGCTTTTAAATCCAATAATGTTTTATAGAAATCAGCGGCCTGGTAGGTATTACTCCATTTGATAACATCTTTCTCGAAAAACTCAAGTCTTTTCATATTCGGAAGTTCCTGCCCTGAATATAATAACGGAACACCATTCCATGTTGCAGAAAATACTGCCATAGGTTTTGTGATGACTCCATATTTTTCATATTCGGTTCCGTTCCATGAGTTTTCGTCATGGTTTGCGGTAAACCAAGCTCTCATAGAAGTATCTCCGATATTGGAATACTGTCTCAGAAGATCTTTTAATTCCTGAAGAGGCTCATTCTTTTTGTAATAATCAGCAGATTTGTGCATCCATTTCCAGGAATAGCTGGCATCAAAAACCTTCCCATATTCAGGACTTTCCAGTTCATCGAATTCTCCCAGCCAGAAAAGAGGTTTTACTTTTTCCACTTCAGGACGGGCCTGTTCCCAGAAATCTACTTCTACCCATGAAGCAAGATCACATCTGAAACCATCGATATCGGTTTCCTGTACCCAGAATTTCATGGCATCTATCATGGCATGACGCATTTCCTGGTTTTTATAATCCAGCTCAATAATATCATCCATTCCGGAAGCAATATGGAATTTTCCGTCGGGATCTTTCTGATAAAACTCGGGATGTGTTTTTGTCCATACATGATCCCATCCTGTATGATTGGCTACCCAGTCTATGATTACTTTGAAGCCTAATCTGTGTGCTTCATTCACTATATCTTTAAAATCCTGCAGCGTTCCGAATTCGGGATTGATGGAAGTATAATCTGCCGCAGCATAAGGGCTTCCCATACTTCCTTTTTTATTCTGCTGTGCAATGGGGGTGATGGGCATAAACCAAAGGGTTTTTATTCCCATAGATTTCAGACGGGGCATTTCTTTTGCAAATGCTTTGAAAGTTCCTTCCTGAGTATATTGTCTTATGTTTACTTCGTAGATATTCGTATTATGTTTCCAATCTTTTGGCAGTTCTGTCATCTTCCTGGTATTTTTTTGAGTGGTACAGGAAACAATTCCCAGACCAATTACAGCTAACAAAATTAATTTTTTCATTAAACTATTTTTAACAAAAGTAAGGATTGTTTTTGGGGAAAGTACAAATTTCACGCATGAATAGATAGACTTTCCGGCAGTTAGCAGACATATCTATTTTTTTATGGTCAATTAAAAACAGATGAACATCTTTTTATATAAATACCTTAGCACTTTTGCAAAAAAAGCCCCGGATCAGAATCCAGGGCTAATATATTGTGTTGACTATCTTTCGTCGTCATTGTCTTCTTCATCATCAAAGACATCATCATTGTAGTCTTCTTCTTCCTCATCATCAAAGCTGTCATCTTCATCTGAAAAGTTTCCTCCTGATCCAAAGTCTTCATCGAAACCAAACTCATCATCCGCCAAAGGCATTGCTGATTTCTTTTTAGATCCTCCAGCACTTCCGTTTTTGCTAGGTGCCTTCAACGGAACGTTTCCGAATCTGTAGACTGTGATAGGGTAATTAACTCCTTTTGTTTCTTCAATGACTTCTACAAGTTCACAGAAGAATTCCCAAAGGTCAAGAAGCCCATATTGGAACTGTGCCTTATCGCCTACCCCTTCAAAAGCTTCATCAATGTAAACATCTGACATAATCTCACCATCACCATCATCACTCATATCTTCCAATGGGACACTTTTTACGATTGTTCCGTCATCTTCTAACAGATTAAAAGTAGAAAGCTCATCTCCCTGCAGACTGAATGCACTTTTAATTCCTAAGTGTAAGTTCCATAACGTTTGTTTTCCCTTAACTTCGACATCACGGAAAATATCTTCTTTCGCATCTAATATTACGCGGATTTTGTAAACCATATCAGTTTCTTAAATTACTTTTTTGCCTTTATAATTATGATAAATCTCTGGTGCAAATATATAATAAATGAGATGTGACAAAAAAATATTTCAGGATTTTTTAAATTATTTTTTTTCCTTACATTTTGCAGGAATTATTTACTTTTTTCAAGCATAAAACTGAATTTCGTACCTTCAAGGTATACGCTTTCTACGGTTATATTTTCGTTATGTGCTTCAAGGATGTGTTTTACGATGGCTAATCCCAGCCCGGAACCTCCTTCTCTTCTGCTTCTGCTGGTTTCTACACGATAAAATCTTTCGAAGATCCTTGGAAGAAGTTCAGACTTGATTCCCATTCCATTATCTATCACTTCTATCAGCACCTTATTTTTCAGGACACTGGTTTTTACGATCACTTTTGCTTCCTGTCTGTTGGCATAATGGATCGCGTTGGAGATAAGATTGATAAAAACCTGGGAAATTTTCTGTTTATCGGCTTCCACAAAAATTTGTGGATGAAGGGTCTGAATCTGTAATGTTGTATTTCGTTTTTCGGCTTCAAGGTCAAGCAGGTCGAAAATCTCTTTGACCAGAAGATTGACATCAAATTTCGAAACGGTAAGATTGATTTCGCCAGCTTCCAGCCTGTTGATCATATCCAGATCTTTTACAATGGCGATCAATCTTTCTACGGATATGTCTATCCTTTCCAGATATTTATCTCTTATGCTAAGATTGTCTACCCCACCGTCTCTTAAGGTTTCTACATATCCCTGGATAGAAAACAAGGGTGTTTTCAGTTCATGAGACACGTTACCGATATATTCTTTACGGTAGCTTTCCATCTCTTTCATCATATCAATTTCTGATACCTGCTGCTGATTGAGATCTGAAAACCTTTCTCCTAATTCTTTGATGGTAATATTTTCATCCTGATTCTGAACGATTTCCTGCGGCAGAAATCCGGAAAGACCTTTTACCTGTTTTCGGCTGTAATAATTGAAAAGAAGTTCCAATACCACACAGTTGATCATAAAGATCAGGATAATACAGATGAAAAGACCCGTTTTGAACAAAGGGGTCTTATAATAGATATCTTTCAGTGAATCGAAGACGACTACTAAAAGCAGCATTACCAATGTCAGCAGACAAGAGGCAACGAGTGTAAGTCTGTAAAATTTCAATTTTACAACGTTTTAATGATTGAACGTAAAGTTAAGATTCTAAAGTAATTAAACGATCAGTTTATACCCGATCCCTTTTAATGTCTGAATCGTATTGATTCCTAATTTTTCTCTCAACCTTCTGATATGTACATCGATCGTTCTTTCACCAACAATCACATCATTACCCCAAACTTTCTCAAGAATTTCTTCTCTTTTGAAAACCTTTTCAGTATTGGAAGCCAAAAGGTAAAGCAAGTCAAATTCTTTTTTGGGAAGAAGAAATTGCTGTCCGCTTTTGGAAACTCTGAAATTATCTTTGTCGATAACAAGGTCTCCGATTTCGATTAGTTTAGCATTGTCAGAAACCTGAGAGGTCAGCTGTAGTAATGCGTTTACTTTAGAGATAAGGATTTTCGGTTTGATCAGTTTTACGATGTAATCATTGGCACCAGCCTGAAAACCTGCTAATTGAGAAAATTCTTCGCTTCTCGCAGAAAGAAACACGATAAGTGTTTTTTGAAGTTCTTTCACTTTACGAAGTTCCTGACAGGTTTCTATACCATCTTTTTCAGGCATCATGACATCTAATAAGATAAGGTCCGGAACAATTTCCTTTGCTTTTTCTATACCTTCATTACCATTAGTAGCCGTATAGATATCATACCCTTCCTTTTCCAAATTGTAAGACAGAATCTCTAAAATGTCCAGTTCATCGTCTATTAAAAGAATTTTTTTGCTCATCTTCTAGTTTAAGAATTCCCACAAAATTAATTATTTCCATTGATTTCATCTATCTGCCGAATGTTAACTAATTATTAAAAAACAACATTTTAACATTCGATTACAAAATCAATAAAAAAATTAAACAATAAATACACATAAATCAAATATACGAAACAAAAATTAAAATTAAAACAAAAAATACAATTATATAAATTAAACATCAATAACTATAAATTTCGTTCATCTGTTAATACAAATTTCACAATTAATTAAGATTCTCCTAAAGTTTTCTTAAAAACTTAGCCTTTATTTTGCCCTTGAAAAAGAAGTAAAAGAAGTAAAATGAAAAAACAACTCCACAAGAGCATCATGCTACTTGCCTTGTTTTCTGCTGGCTATGCTTTTGCACAAAGTCAGATTTTGGAAGGTAGGGTATTGGACGAGAAAGATAACACTCCTATAGAAGGGGTAAAGGTAAAAGTAAATGGACAGGAAGTAATGACTGACATTTCCGGATACTACTCTATCAACCTGTCCCCCGGCACCAATTACATTGTAACGGTAAGCTCCAATGGGTATAACAGAAAAGAGATCAGTGAGGTTATTATTAAAAATGAAGGTAATACTCATCTTGATATCGTAATGGACAAGCCCTCTACCAAGGAAAAAGAAATTGAAGGAGTTGTCATAAAATCAAACGCAAGAAAAGAAACCATAGCCTCTACTATCGGATTACAGAAAAATGCCGGTGTAGTTTCTCAGGTTATTGGGGTTGAAGCTATTAAAAGAAGTCCGGACAGAAACACAGGTGAAGTTCTGAAAAGAGTTTCCGGGGTGAGTTTATCTGAAGGAAAATATATTGTAGTAAGAGGTTTATCAGACCGTTACAATCAGGCGATGCTGAATGGCATTCAGTTATCCAGTACGGAGCCTGACAGAAAGACTTTCTCTTTTGACCTTTTCCCAGCTAACGTTATCGAAACCCTTGTTATCAACAAAACTTTCATTCCGGAATATACAGGTGAATGGGGAGGAGCATTGATTCAGGTAAATACAAAGGATATTCCTAATAAAAACTTCTTCAACGTACAGGTAGGTGTAGGAGGAAATACTGCTACGATGGGTCAGGAATTCCATATGCAGAAAGGTGGAAAATGGGACTTTTTAGGAATTGATGACGGATACAGAAAGCTGCCAACCAATATGCCTGCAAAAAATGCATTCAGTATTTTGGATGAAGGTCAGAAAACCAATATTGGTAAAGGGTTTACAAAGAATTTAGGATATAACAGTATTGGATATCCTGAAAACTTAAGTTTACAGCTTGACGGAGGTTTTAATACTAAATTATTCGGAAAAGATTTAGGGGTAATTGCTGTTTTAAACTATAGCAACAACAAAAGAAGAACTGAGTCTACCAACCGTTTCTTTACCATCAACGACCAACTTGCTGATACTAATTTTGATTATTTTACAGAAAAATACAGCAATGATATTATCTTAGGAGGAATGTTGAACCTTTCTCTAAAGCTCAACAGCAACAATAAAATCTCCCTAAAGAATATCATCACCAACAATACGGTGAACCACATGTCCTTCAGAACAGGAAAGGATTTTGAGTTTGATCCAATCAATGGGACAAACATTATGGCAAGGGAAATAGGTTTTAAAGAAACTACTTTCTACAACTCTACTCTTACCGGTACTCATAAAATAGATGCTCTGGGTGGATTTACCGTAAACTGGTACGGAAGTTTCGGGATCCTGGATCAGTATATTCCTTTGCTACAACGTTTGCAATATAACCAATACACCAATATAGAAGGAAGCCCTTATTTAGCATTGATTTCTAATGGTCTTTCTCAAAAGTCAGGAAGTGTATTCTATTCTACTCTAAGCGATTATCTATATAATGCAGGAGGTGATATTTCCAAGACATTTACACTATTCGGACAAAAGCAAACCATCAAAGGAGGTTATTTGTTCCAGGTGAAAGACAGAATCTACAACTCAAGACCGTTCTCTGTAAGACTTGAGAAATTCAACCAGGGATTACTTTCTCAGCCTTTTGAAACGATCTTCAATCCTGAAAATTTCGGAGGTAACGGTGGATTTACATTTGATGAAATTGCTGGAAACCAATACAGATATATTGCCAACACAATCCTTAACGCGGGGTATTTACAGTTTGACAACAACTTTACACCATGGTTAAGAGCGGTTTGGGGATTAAGAGTTGAGAACTTTGATCAATTGGTAGGAAGCACGAAAAAAAGTGATGACCGTTTTGTCAACACACGTGTTACAGACTTCTTACCCGCTGTAAACTTAACATTCAAGGTAAATCCTAAAATGAATATCCGTCTTGCGGGTTCACAAACTGTTGTAAGACCGGAATTTAGAGAGGTTTCACCTTTAGCATATTATGATTTTGACTTAGGAGCTACTGTAATTGGTAACAAATCTATTGAAAGAACTAAAATCACAAGTGCGGACGTTCGTTGGGAATATTACCCAAGAAACGGAGAGATCATCTCTGTGGCAGGTTTCTATAAAAACTTCAAAAAGCCGATCGAATTATACTTCAACCAGTCAGGGGTAGGAACAAGTAATACCTTCAACTACCTTAACGTAGATAAAGCTGATGCCTATGGGGTGGAAGTGGAAGTAAGAAAAAAGCTGGATTTTGTAAGTGCTCTTAAAAACTTTACGCTGGGTGGTAACGTAGCTTTAATTAAAAACAAAGTTACAGACGAAGCAACTAAGATAGACAGACCAATGCAGGGGCAGTCTCCCTATACGGTTAACGTAAGTCTTCAGTATGATACTGAAAAATCAGGATGGTCTTCTACCGTACTATTCAACATGATCGGAAGAAGAATCCTTTATGTAGGAAACGATCAGGTACCACCAATCTGGGAAGCACCAAGACCTCTTCTGGATTTCCAGCTTGCTAAAAAAATATGGAGCAACAAAGGAGAGATCAAGCTGAATGTTTCAGATATTCTGAACCGTCGTGCTAAATTCTACCATGACCTGAACGACAACGGTAAGTATGACAGCAAAGATGCTCTTGCTATCGAAAGACTTTCAGGAACCAATATCAGTTTAACACTGGGATACAATTTTTAATTCACTCAACAAATAATCTAATAAATAATTTAATTCTTTATAACATGAAAAAGTTCGTTTTATATTCTTTAATGCTTGGCGCTATAGTATCAACTACCGCTTGTAGAAATATAGAAGAAGATGGACCTACCATTATTCAAAATGGAGGTAACGGAAACGGAGAAACTGAAAACCTTATTCTTTCAGGAAAGATCACTTCCAGCATGACGCTTAAAGCTAACAAAATTTATAAGCTAAGAGGACTAGTATATGTAACTAACGGAGCTACTTTAACTATCGAGCCAGGTACAAAGATTGTAGGTGAAGCTGATAAAAACGGAGCTTTGATCATTACAAAAGGAAGTAAAATCATGGCAGAAGGTACTGCTGCCAACCCTATTATCTTCACTTCTGAAAAACCAAGTCCTAAAAGAGGAGACTGGGCAGGGGTAGTAATTTTAGGAAATGCTCCTACTAATGCTTCTTTCGGTGGAGTAAACGGAATTGGAGAAATTGAAGGAGGAATCAACAACTCTGATGGTCTTGGACTTTACGGTGGAAACAATGCTGCTGATAACAGTGGTGTATTAAAATATGTAAGAATAGAATATGCAGGATATGCATTCTTACCAGATAAAGAGATCAACGGATTGACATTCGGTGGTGTAGGTAACGGAACTACAGTAGATTACGTAGAAGTTGCTTATGCTAATGATGACAGTTTTGAATGGTTCGGAGGAACAGTAAACTGTTCTCACCTTATTTCTTACAAAGGTCTTGATGATGATTTCGATACGGATAACGGTTTCTCAGGAAATATCCAATTTGGTATCGGAGTAAGAGATTCTCAGATAGCAGACGTTTCCGGTTCTAACGCATTTGAATCTGATAATGATGCTAACGGTTCTACTTTGACACCTCAGACATCCGCTACATTCTCTAACATGACGATTATTGGGCCAATCAACTCTTTAGCTCCAGGATCAATCAACGCGTTATTCCAGAATGCATTACAGATCAGAAGAAACTCTTCTATCTCAGTATTCAACTCTGTATTTACAGGATTCCCAGTTGGTTTATTCATTGATGCAACAAAAGGTGCTCCAACGGATAACAATATTGTAGGTAATAAGCTATTCTTTGAAAACAACGTTTTAGCAGGAAGCCCAACTCCTTTGAAGTTCGGACCATCTACTTCTACTCCTACAACGTATACATTAAACGATCTTACGACTTGGTTTAATGCTAAAGGAAATACAATCCTTGCTTCTACTGCTGATGTAAAACTTGCTGGCGCATGGGCTCCTGCAGGAACTACACCAAACTTTACTCCTACTGCAGGTTCTCCATTATTAACTGGAGGTGCATTTACAAACCCTAAATTGGCTACTTGGTTTACACAGGTAACTTACAAAGGTGCTGTAAAAGATGCTACAGATACTTGGTATGCAGGATGGACAAACTTCAACTTATAACACCATATAGGTACTTAGATTTAATTTCAAATAGAAAGCCTTCGGAATATTTTCCGTGGGCTTTTTTAATGTTATGATCAAGTATTATGGATATCTGATGGTTTCAATATTAAGCGGTGTTCATATTGTAAAAAACAAAAAAGGAATATGAACAGTCATTTTTTAAATTGAACAACTGGGTTTATTGATAGGTTTTGGCTAATATTCATATTAAGTAAACGGACTAAAGCCTGTTCCTATTGATAGAGAAAAGAGCCCCGAAAACGCGTAACACGCAACCTCGAATCCCACACCAAAAAAGCCACCAGGAAAACTCCCGATGGCATTCACAAAAAACAAGTGTATAAAAAATATATACTTCAATTAATTTCTCCAGAATAAATTCCCGTCATTCATCAGGGCTTTTATTTCAGACATTCTGGAAACTGCTTCTGCGGAACATGAAGCATCTGTAAGAACAATGGCAGCTTCATCACCAGCTTTAGGCCACTGCTGCTGCCCTTTTTCATCCAATGGGAGAATACTTTGCGTGGCAAACTGCAGGGCTCTTGACAATGCATATTCTGTAGCGTAACCATACAACTCAGCAATCAGATTGGCTTTCTGAAGCATACTTCCAGATCCGAAAGTACTCCAGTAATCCTGTACATTATCATTTCCGATCAATACATTGACTCCATATTTTTTCAGGGTTGGAATGGGCATTACCGTTCCTTTAAAAGGTACAGAAGAAGCGATTCCTACTTTTCCGGCAGCCAGTCTTTCTGCAATCTGCTCTGTTTCTTTTGGAGAGAGATGCGCTAAGGCAAATGCATGGCTTACAAATGTTTTTCCTTGAAGTGATGGATTTTCGATTGCTTTATCAATCAGATAATTGATCGTTTTCATTCCGGACTCTCCTGTTTCATGCAGGTGAATATCTATTCCCTTATTGTGATCTAAAGCCAGTTGAACGGTAAAATCCATTACTTTTTCAATGCTTCCGTCAATACTTAAAGGATCCAATCCGCCGATAAATCCCACACTTTTAAGCCGTGCTGCTTCTTTCATTAAAGAAGCTGTCTCTGTATAATAAACTCCATGCTGCGGGAAGGCAACCAGTTCTGCTTTGAAAGACTCTTTTTTATTTTCAAGAGCCTGCTCAAGATGTTCCAGGGATTTCAATCCAGATGTAGGATCAATATTGAAATGAGTTCTTGCAAAATGAGTTCCATAATGCTGCTGCAGACTGATCAGCTGTTCTGCTCTGCTTACAGAAGTTTTCAACAGTTCAGGAATGATTTCCTGTTCATAGGCTATCATATCCTTCACCGTTCTTCTTTTCGGAGAAAGAGCCTGCCATGGAAGCCCATATAATGTTTTATCCAGATGAATGTGCATATCTCTGAAAGCCGGAAGCATCAGAAATCCTTTAGCATCTATTGCTTTTAAAGCAGGATCATTTGCTTTTATTGCTTTTATCTTCCCGTCCTCAATTTCAATACTGAAAAGGTCAGTTTTTGTTCCGGTTATCTCTTCATTTTCGTATTCAAAACCTGTTTCCAGGCGGACATTTTTAAGGGAATATTTTCCTTTTGCAGTTAATTGATAGGGAAATTGCATGATTTAAAATTTTAACAATACAAAATTAGCCCGGCTTCAGGATAAAACCAGTGTATCAATTATGTCTTGTTTTGTATAAATTATTCTTTGAATTGCGAAGGAGTCATTCCCGTCTGTGCTTTAAAGAATTTAGAAAAGCTGGCATGATCATAAAAACCGAGATCATAAACAATATCTTTCACTGACATTTCGGAAACTTTCAAAAGCCTTTTGGCCTCCAGTAAAATACGGTCCTGAATAAGAGATGAAGCCGAAGCATTGAGATTTTTCTTGCACACAATATTCAGATAGTTGGCAGAAATATTCAGTTTATCCGCATAAAAAGAAACGGATCTTTCTGTTTTAAAATGTTCATCAATAAAAGGGAGAAATTTTGAGATAATTGGATTCGAGTTATAGACTTCAAAATCTTTAAAAGCCCCTTCTACAGATTTACTTACCAACAAACCGATAAGCTCACTTCTTTTTTGAATAAGCTCCCAAAATACTTTTTCTCCGCTCAATTCTTTCTGGATTGCCTGAAATTCATAGAGAAAAGTTTCAAAAACTTCCAGGGAAAGATTGATAACCGGGTGATTCTGATAATAAGAGGCTGAAAATCTTAATGATGGCAGAAAACTTTCAAACCAATCCCTGCTTATCATCAACTGATATCCGATGGTTTCCTTCTCTATTATCCATTGATGCACCTGATCTGGAAAAACAAGATGAATCTGATGGTTTTTCACCTGATATTCTGTAAAGTCTATGGTATGTGAGCCAACGCCATTCTCAAAAAGATTGATGATAAAAAAATCATGTTTATGGGGATCATCAATGGAACGTGCCCCATAAAGTTCATTAAACAGCAAATTACAGCCTTTCAGCTGATTTTCACTAAATTCCTGAATTCCTAAAATAGGAAAATGATCTGTATGGTAACCCACTCTACCTGATTTTCTCCTAAAATTACTAAAATTTGTGAGAAAAAACTAAAATAACCACAAAAGGGACAAAAGCTTTACCTACACCATTCCTACTTCAGTTTCTATCTTCATTAAATGATTGTAACCGAAAATTTTCAATAAATTTTCAGGCTTATCCGTAAAACGTTTATACCCTTTGTGGTTAAAAAAACACAACTAAATTATATATATAAATTCGTAAGCAATTATTGTTGAAATCTTATCCAATAAAGCTTTTTACCAAAGTTTAAAAGACAACATTTCCATCATGTACCAATGATTCCACCTCTGAAATTCTTGATACCGCTTCTGCAGAACAGCTTGCATTCATCAATACAAAATCGGCTTTATCTCCTGCTTTCGGCCATTGTTGAGTTCCTTTATCATCCAGCGGAAGAATATTTCCTGTGGCCAGTTTTAAACTTCTTGACAATAAAAATTCTGTTGAATACCCATACAGTTGAGCCATTAAATTAGCTTTCTGAAGTACACTTCCTGTTCCGAAAGTATTCCAGTGATCTACAATGCTGTCATTACCTGTCAAGACGGTTACATTATGTTTGTAAAGCGTTGGTATAGGCATGATCATCCTTCCAAAAGGGATTGTAGAAACAATTCCGATTTGGGATTCTGCTAATTTTTCAGCGATCTCTTCCTGTTTTGCAGCTTCTAATTTAGCCAAGATAAAACAGTGGCTTAAATAAGTTTTTCCTTTAAGAGAAGGATTTTCATTTACTTTCTTGATAAGGTATTCTACTGTCTTCAGTCCGGAATCTCCGGTTTCATGCAGATGAATATCTATTCCTTTTTTATTGTCCAAAGCAAGCTGAACAGTGAAATCCACCACTTTTTCAATATCACCGTCTATGTTGAACGGATCTACTCCTCCGATAAAATCAATATCCATCTTCGCCGCTTCTTTCAAATAGGGCACCGAATCAGTATAAAACACTCCATGCTGCGGAAAAGCAACCAATTCTGCTCCAAACCCTTTCTTTTTATTTTCTAAAGCTTTCTGCAGATTTTTTAACGACTGAAGTTTTGAAGTAGGTTCAATATTCACATGACTTCTCGCATAAGAAGTCCCTTTTGACTGTAATAATTCGATCAGTTTCTCTGCCTTGAAGGTTGAGTTTTTCAGCATCTCAGGAAGCATTTTCTGCTCCAGTTCTATCATTCCTTTTATTCCACCGGTTCTTTTTCTAACAGCCTGCCACTGATCCCCATAAAAGGTTTTATCCAGGTGAATATGCATATCTTTAAAGGCAGGAAGCATCAATAGCCCTTTTGCATCTACCGCTTTAGCATTAGGTTGGTTTGGGCTAATCTTTGTGATCTTCCCGTTTTCAACTTCTACATAAAACAGATCAGTTTTGGTAGAAGCCACTTCCCCATCCTGAAATTCAAACCCTGTTTCCAGACAAACATTTTTAAGACTCATTTTTCCTTTTGCTAAACTCTTATTTCCATCCAGGAAAGGTGATGCAGTCATGATATTAGGTATTAAAGTTAATCCCGCTACAGCCAATGCTGAATTTCGGATAAAATCTTTGCGGGAGATGGTATTGCCAGAAGTCTTCATTTCCAATCTATTTATGACAAAATTAAAAAGAAGTCTGCTGACCAAAGTGTATGGTTTATTACAAAACTTGTATGATTTATGCTTTGTTTTGATTCCTTATTAAAATCTCCGGTTTATCTTTTCTACACTAAAATAAAGAAGATACCCACAACAATTGTCATTCAGGAATCTAAACGGCTGATTCACTTTGATTGCTGAGACTCCTGCGGAGTGACAAAGATTGTGCATAACTTTGGTTGCGTAAAGTTTTTAATTGACCTGCAAGCTTCTCAGTTCAAATCATTCTGCATAAAAAAACCGGATCTAAAATCCGGTCTCATTTATTATTTATTGGAATATTCAAATTTTCTTACTGCTTCCAGTGTCATATCAATTTCTTTATCCTTGATTGCATCACTGATGAAGTATGTTTCATATCCACTTGGCGGCAGATACACTCCATTCTGAAGCATCTGATGGAAGAAGTTATTGAATAATGAATGATTAGCTTCCTGAGCTTCATCAAAGTTAGATACTCTGTTGATATGGAAGAAAACAGACATCATAGAACCTTTTCTGTTGATTTTATGAGCGATTCCTTTTTCATTTAAAATTTTTCCGATTTCAAAATCTAACGTTTCTGTTGTTTTATGTAATCTGTTGAAAAATTCAGGATCGTTTTTAATAAGCTGAAGTGTTTTTAATCCAGCTCTCATCGCTAAAGGATTTCCACTTAATGTTCCTGCCTGATATACTCCTCCTTTTGGAGCCAGGTGATCCATAATTTCGTTTCTTCCTGCGAAAGCTCCTACCGGAAGTCCTCCACCGATTACTTTTCCATAAGTTACTAAGTCTGCCTTTACATTGAAAAGCTCCTGAGCACCTCCGAAAGCCAATCTGAAACCGGTCATTACTTCATCAAAAATTAATAAAGCACCGTTTTCATCGCAGATCTTTCTCAGATTTTGTAAGAAGTTATTTTCCGGCAATACACAACCCATATTTCCTGCAACCGGCTCTATAATCACCGCTGCAATCTCTCCCTGATTGTGACGAAATAAATCCTCAACCTGTTCAAAATCGTTATAACGGGCTAATAATGTATCTTTAGCAGTACCTGCTGTTACTCCCGGAGAATTTGGATTTCCGAAAGTTGCTGCACCACTTCCTGCTTTGATCAGGAATGAGTCTGAGTGCCCGTGATAACAGCCTTCAAATTTCACGATCTTATCTCTTCCAGTGTATCCTCTTGCCAGTCTTACCGCACTCATACATGCTTCTGTTCCTGAAGAAACCATTCTGATCTGGTCAATATTCGGGACATTTTCAACAATGAATTTTGCTATTTCTGTTTCAAGTTCAGTTGGTGCTCCAAAAGAGAAACCTTTTTCTGCCTGTATTTTCAGTTCTTCCAATACTTCAGGATGCGTATGTCCTAAAATGGCGGGCCCCCACGAGTTAATATAATCGATATAAGTATTGTCATCTGCATCGGTAAGATAAGCTCCTTTTGCCGATTTCATAAAAACAGGTACTCCTCCTACGGATTTGAATGCTCTTACCGGAGAGTTTACTCCTCCCGGAATGTATTTGTAGGCTTCATCAAATAAAGCCGAACTTCTCTGATACTTCATATATGCTTAGTTGTTGCTGGCAGTTGCTGGTTGGCATGTAGCTGTCAACGGTAAACTCTCAACAAAAAATTAAATTAGTTTCGTGGTTTTTTGTCTATCAAATAAATCAGCTGTCCTGCAGAAGGCTGTTGTCCTTCATCCATTCTGTTTTTAGCATATAATTTATTTAACTTGATTCCGAATTTCTGGGCGATATCATGCATATCTTCTCCAGATTCTACTTTATAGGTCGCTGTATTTCCTGTAGAATTTTTTGATTCAAGGAAAACAATATCATTTTTCTTTAAGGTTTCACCTTCCAGTTCATTCCACTTTATCAGTCTGCTTTCGCTGACTTTGAATTTATTGGCAATGAATTTCACATCAGTATCTTCAGGAATTACGATATACTTCAGACCGTCATTCGGATGGCTTTTGATAAGAATGGAATTAAGAATTTCAGCTTTCGTTTTGATTCTTTCTACTCTTTTTTGCTGTTGCGCATAAGACGTCTGCTTGTAAGGAACTTCTACTGTAACCGGGTCTTTAGCTTTTTTTATTGCTTTTGAAGGTTCCAGCTGCGCCATGAAAGTTCTGTCGTCTTTCAGATCCGGATACATTTTAAGTACGGCATACAATACCTCATTCGAACTGGTATTGTCGAATTCATATAGCTTGTACTTTTCAATTTTGGTGATAAGAATTGAAGCATAACGCGGATTGGTAGCATAACCAGCTTTTTTCAGACCGGTTGCCCACGCTCTGTAATCTCTCATATCCAGGTTGAAAAGTTTTGCGTAATACTTTCTTGTAGATAAGAATATAGAATGATCTTCGTAAGACTGTCTCGGATCGTCGTATACACGGAAGCATTCGTTAGGTGCATCATCGGTATGTTTCATCGTTCTACCGGTCCAGTCTTCTTTACATTTTATGCCGAAGTGGTTTTTACCCTCCTGTGCCAATCTGCTCTGCCCTCCTCCGGTTTCTAACAACCCTTGTGCAAGCGTAATAGAAGCAGGAATTTTATATTTTTCCATTTCTTCTACGGCATATTTAGCAAACTTCTGAATATACTGATCTTCGGTTGCCCAAGACTGGGCAGAAAATTTTGATAAAACTAAAAGGCTTATGGATAGGAAAAGTCTTTTCATCTTATAATTTTTATTGTTTTAAAATGAAAGATGGAACACTAAGTGTTTCATGTTTTTCAATTTTACTTATATAATTAAATTTCTATTCTGTTTTTCCAAAAGCAGATTAGCACCTTCAATCCCCTGTAATCCACCAGTGTGAAAGCACAAAATCCTGCTGTTTTCAGGAAAATAATCATCTTCAATCAGTTCAAAAACTTTCTCCATCATTTTTCCTGTATATATCGGTTCTAAAGGAATATCATATTTTTCTTTGAAATCATTGATAAAACGAATGTTTTCATCATTTATTTTACCGTAACCTCCAAAACATGAATCTATTAGATTAAAATTATGTTTTAAAGTTAATTCAAAAATTTTATTTTCCAGTGAAGTATCATTAACTACGTTAAATCCTATAACTTTCTGATTATCTTCACTAAATTTTGAAATTCCTGCAATGGTTCCTCCGGTTCCAACTGCGGTGCAAAGATAGTCAAAATCTTTTGTTTGTTCGTTGAGCATCATTTTCACCCCTTCCACAGCCTCTTCATTGGTACCTCCTTCAGGAACAATCAATGCCTCAGGAAACTCCTGATGAAGGAATTCTGTAAGCTTTTCTTTATGACGGTATTCTTCACGGGTGACAAATTTCAGGTTCATGCCATTTCTTTTGGCAAAAAATAAAGTAGGGTTATCCCGCCACTTATGCTGCAGTTCTTCTCCTCTGATGATTCCCAATGTTGGAATACCTGCCAGATTTCCTACTGCTGAGACCGCAGCGATATGGTTGGAAAAGGCTCCGCCAAAAGTAATAATATAAGGTTTATCGGGATTTTTTGCCAGATAATGATTCACATTATAAAACAGTTTCCAGTATTTGTTACCTGAAATCAGCGGATGAATCTGATCTTCCCTTTTAATGAAAAGTTTTACATTTTTATGAATGGGAATTTCCTGAATGGAAACAGGTTCTATGGGAAGTTGTAATAGCATTTCAGTTTTTGACGGCTCAAGGTTTATTCTTTACAAAAATAGGAAAAGATTTAGTCTTGCGGGGATTTCCGGCTTTATGAGTAATTATGTTTAGATTTTTCCCACGGATCACACAGATTTTCACAGATGATATTTTGATTTTTTAGGTTTTGGCTAAAGCCCACTCCTATTGAATAAGTAGAAATGTGAATATTTAATCTCAAAATAATTCATAATTCATAATTCATAATTCATAATTCATAATTCATAATTCATAATTGATAATTCTACAGATATTTCCTGAAATTCCAGAATTTTCTCTTTTGCAGATAGTTCAGGTTATTCTCATTGGTATGGGCTTCTCTTTCAAAGGAGATTCTTCTGTAGGCCAGATAACCGTCTTTGAGTTTGAAAAACCAGTAATAATATTCAATAACATAGAAAATATAGAAGAAAATGATAAGCATTTCCATCTGTTGGCGTAAATGGATTTTTTCGTGATTGATCAATACATTATTTTCCTTATCTTCGGGTTTCCTAATGAAGATAAAGGGAAAGAGAGCAATGCCATTAATTTTTAATTTTTTTAAAGGCTTTTGGCATACAATTATCATAGTAACAAATATAAAAAGTTTTTTGACTAGCATTTAACTTATGGCCCATTATGACATCAAAGAAGGTGAAGACTTCTACTATAATGAACAGGGGTACAAGGTTTTTACAGAAAAATTTCATCTGAAAAGAGGTCATTGCTGTAAAAGCGGCTGCAGACACTGTCCTTACGGGTACGATAAAAAGACTGATACATTCATTAAAAATGATAAAAAAAATAAATAAAATGAAAAAATATATTTTTATTTTGTTGGCATCTGCTACTTTAGGTTTAACTTCTTGTAGCCCTTTTCAGGTACGTTCAGATTATGCTGAAAGCGCCAATTTCAATTCTTTTAAAACGTATAAAATAAGAATTGATGATCTAAAACTGAATGATATTGATAAAGACAGAGTCCTGAATGAACTGTCGAGACAGCTTCAGAGCAAAGGGCTTCAATCCGGAGAAAATCCTGATTTGATTATCAATGTAAAAGCTAACCATAAAAAAGTTACAGATATCAATTCTTCTTCACCTTACGGAATGTGGGGATGGGGCGGACCATTCGGATGGGGTGTTGGAATGAGCAGAACATGGACTTCTAATTATAATGAAGGAGCACTGATTGTAGACCTTATTGATGCGAAAACCAATAAATTGGTTTGGCAAGGTATCGGAAGTGGAATTTCTGTGGATTCTCCAAAAGCGAAACAGAGACAGATTCCAGAAATTATGGCTGAGATTATGAAAAATTATCCGCCACAAAGAAAATAAAATTTAAGTCATCCATTATATAGCCGGTACTCTTGTACTGGCTTTTTTTATGGGTAATCATTCCGTTTTCCCATAGTTAAAACAAATTTTCACAGATGATTCTTGAATATGTCCTTCCATTCTTTAAGTTTTGGCTAAAGTCAATGAAACCTTTTTTATTTTAGTTCGGGCTAAAACCTATTGAATATTGAAATTCCTAACACGAATCCCGAAATCCTCAACCCGAAACTCATAATTCATCATTATAACATGCAGTACATTTAAAATTAACGCTTACTTAATTTTTTATTCACGAAAATGTGTTATTCTTGTTTAAACTTATTATTATATGAAAAAAATTATCTTATTCTCTGTATTTGCGGGACTTGCCCACGCTCAGGCTCCTGCAGGATACTACAATTCTGCCAACGGATTGAGTGGCGCAGCACTGAAAACGGAATTAAGCAGCATTATTACCAGCGGACATATGGACAAAGGTTACGGAGGTCTGTGGACTGCTTATAAAACTACTGATATTGATAAGGATTATGAAAATGACGGTTCTATCCTTGATATCTATTCTGAAAAACCTGTAGGTGCAGATCCTTATAAGTATACTCCTGGAACCAACCAGTGCGGAACTTATTCTACGGAAGGAAATTGCTATAACAGAGAACATATTGTTCCTCAAAGTCTTTTTAGCCAGGCTTCTCCAATGGTTGCTGATATTCACTTTATCAGAGCTACAGATGGAAAAGTAAACGGAATGAGAAGTAATTATCCTTTCGGAAAGGTAGGAAGTGCTTCGTTTACTTCACAGAATGGATCAAAGCTTGGAACGTCAGCTTCTTCAGGGTATGCAGGAACGGTTTTTGAGCCGATTGATGAGTTTAAAGGAGATGTGGCGCGTATGATTTTCTATTTTGTAACCCGTTATCAGAGTAAATTATCTACTTTTTCATCAGGAAATATGTTAGGAAATTCTACATTCCCGGGATTGCAGACATGGGAGCTGAATGTTCTTCTGGCATGGCATAATCAGGATCCTGTTTCCCAAGCTGAGATCAAAAGAAATAATGCATCTTATACTTTCCAAGGGAACAGAAATCCATTTATTGATAACCCGAATTACGTAAGTCTTATCTGGGGTTCTCAACAGCCTTCAGGTGATACTCAGGCACCTACTACAGCAACAGGACTTAATGTTTCAGGAAAAACTTCCAGCAGTATTTCTCTTGCCTGGAATGCTTCTACGGATAATGTAGGGGTAACGGCTTACAATGTTTATATGGACGGAAGTCTGAAAACTACGGTAAGCTCAACTTCAACAACTATTTCAGGACTTACTCCTTCTACTACGTACAGCTTTTATGTTGTAGCAAAAGATGCGGCTGGAAATTCGTCATCCAACAGTTCAACGGTTTCCGATACTACCAATTCAGGAGGTACTACTCCAGGAACCAATTGTGCCAATGAAACTTTTGAAACTATTCCTGCAGCTAGCTCTACTTATTCAAGCAAAACATGGAGCAACGGCGGTATTTCATGGACGGCAACGGATGCAAGAACAGATCAGACTATTAACAATAAAGCGATAACGGTAAGAAACGGTTCTTTAACATCAGGGAGTTCTGCGAATGGTATTGGTTCTTTAACAGTGACAACACAGCTTAAGTTTACGGGATCTAATGGTACGTTTGATGTAAAAGTAAACGGAACCAGTGTAGGAACTATTCCTTACGGAGCAACAACAGCCACCACTACCATCAATAATATCAACGTTTCCGGAAATGTAGTGGTAAGCCTTGTGAATAACTCAACGAGCAACAGAGTTGCCATTGATGACCTTTCCTGGACATGCTATTCTGGAGCTGCTGCAAGGATGGCACAAAGTACAGCCTTGGAAACCTCAGCTAAGAGTTTTAAAATCTCTCCAAATCCAATCACTAATCAGGAAATTTTTGTAAAAGGAGATCTTCAAAATGTAAAAAAAGCTGAAATTTATAATCTTCAGGGGAAAGTTCTTCAGACGATTGATCAGCCTTTCAGAAATGGAAATTCTATTAAAACAAGAAATCTTGGTCAGGGAATTTATATTTTGAAACTGGATCAGACTACGATGCAGTTTTTGGTAAAATAATTCAACTATCAACTTTATATAAAATGCCGGTCTCAAAAAGATCGGCATTTCTTATTTTTAATACTCCACAAATTTTGAATTGAGTAGATTTTTCAACTCAAAGACTTTATCTGACTGATTTACATTTTCAGAGAGTAAAAAGGAATCAGCAAGTTGATTTGACGAAGCGAATGTTATAGAGAGATTTTATCCAGATCCGGATATCCTGATCCTTTCAAAAGATCTTTCCATTCTTTATTTTTGAACACAAAAAGATTACAGCGGTATTCGTCCGGTCTGTTGTCTATTTTGGTTTCGCAGTAGTAATAGAGCATATCTTTGTTTCTCCAGATAGCCACTTCCTGTCTGAGTTTATTCTGAGTCTGGATGATCTCATTATCTTTAACTTCTGATTCAAAACCTTCATGTATGGTATCAAAACTCGGTTTCTGAAGTGTCTTATTTAAGTTATCCAGAAGGGCTGTTTTTTCCTGTTCAGTATAGATATCAAGCTGATACATTCCCAATTCGTCTTCTTTTTCATTGGCAAGAGGTCCAATTTCCTGATCTACTTTTCCGAAATGTAAAATTACTTTATTGGTATTTTTATTATTTTTTCCTTCCAGATCTATTCCATTGAAATGCAATAGTTCTTTTGATGAAAAAGCAAGTTTTTCATTTCCGATAAGGGTTACTTCACTGGTACGTACTGCTTCTTTGGCTGTTGCTCCGGCAGATTTTAAAATCTCATTAATGTTTTGTCCGGTTTTAATTTGAGCGAGATTAAATGGCTCCGTCTGAGTACTTCCCTTCGTTTCAAGCACCAATTCAGTATCTTTATTTTTCTGCTGGCTGCATGATATAAGCCCCAGGCAGATTACTGGTATTAATACATATTTCAAATTTTTCATAATGTTAGTGTTAGTACCTGGTTATAAGAATACAACAGAAAAAAAGCGATTCAAGTATTTGAAATCTGATTTTTATTTATCGTATTCTTGTTTTTTCATTTCCTTTTTTTTCTCTGGGTGCACTTTTTACTTCATATACTTATACCATGGAGATTCCTGTGGTGTTGGGTATTTCAATCCAAAAACAGCATTATTTCGATAGGCTTCTTTGGTCACAGAAATGTACTTATTTCTTATTTTCCCGTCATTTTCAACAGAGATACTTAATATGGAATAATTCTTCTCATCATCCCAGAAGAAAGAGGTTGGATAAGTAAAGGTGTTTTTCTCATTTTGACTCCAGGAAACTTTCTCTGGGGAAACTTTTTTAAGTTTTTCAAAAATCGGTTTTACAAATTTTGTATCTACAGCTGCTTTATCTGTAATGGCAGCGGTAGGGTTTCCATGTTTTTTCACTATTTTTTCTACAAACTCCAGAGAATATTTTTCAGCGGCATTGGTATCGATAGCTCCTACTTTCCCTTTGTATACTGTAATTCTTGTACCCATCGTATTGTCTAAGGGTATATTTCCGTAGATTACTCCTTTATTTTCATCAGCATAGTATTGAATGATATCTGCTTTTGCAGCATCTTTCATAAATAAATCTTTGTTTTCAAAGTCATACTTCTTTGCATCATCACCTAATGCAACTGATGAAAGGTCAAATGATTTATTTCCACAACAGATATTGATCAATACTACAAAAATCAATATCAGAATTCTTGCTTTTTTCATACTACTTTATATTTTGATGATTACTATAATTCGTTATTCTTTATTACACCTTTCTTTTTAAACTATTCTTTATGATTTCAAATATATGAATACTATACAGGAAATATTAATGAAAATAAGCAATAATGCAAGTTTGGACGAAAAAGCTATTCTTTTTTTCATAGGATATGATGTGGTGTAGGTAGAAATTAAGGAAGCAAAAAATGCGGCAAATCCTGTAAAAATACAGCCAGCAGCAAACATTACCCAATCCAGCTGAAGAGCATTTGTAGTATCCTTCCCTGCTTTATCTGTTATCTTTAGTTTCTGTCCCAAAGCGGGTGGAGAATCACTTGTAATGTCCAGTGTTTTTGTCACCTTTTCCCCATTGTTATCTGTATATTCTACTTTCGGAAAGAAAATTACTTTATCTCTGTAGGTAGAGGTTGAAAAGTTTTTAAACTTTGTAATTTCTTTTTTGTATCCCACTACAGTTGCTTCAAATTGAGGCTCATCAAAGGTTCTGTAAGCTTTTTCCCAGAAAAAATTGTATGAAAGTACAAATGCCATTGCATTTACAGAAATCATGATGATTGAAATGATAAAAAGAAGGAAGGCTTTCTCAAGAAGGCCTCCTTTTTTTCCTGACTGATCTCTGTTTGCAGCAAATTTGGTGAAGATTTTATATCCTATATACAGAGAAAATATAACAATAACTGCTGTAAAATATCCTAAAAAATTCATTTTCAATGATTAAATAATACTAAAGCCTTTTTCTTTTGTTTTCATATGAAGTTTCACTTCCATTTCTATATTGCTTTGTTTTTCAATATCGGGACTTTTGAACTGCAATGGCTGTGAGCCGTCTTTTCTCATGAGCCTTACCAATTTTCCATATCCCATTACCTCAAGCTGCAGATCTGATTCATGAAGTTCTTCCACTTCCAGGTTTTGAGAAAATAATTGGTCTGCACTTTCTAAAAATCTTTTTTTTCTTTCTTCTGTATAGTATAAAGCCTGTTCCTGCAGTTTCATTTTGTCCTGTGACATTTCCATGTATTTTCCGGCATTATGACTTTGCAGTACTGTTCTGATCTGCTTATAATATTTAAAAACATCGCTGAAAAGGTCTTCTTTTTTGATGTCTTTCAAGTCTACTGAGTTCTGCCATCCTTCCAGCACAAAGGGGAGCTCGACTTCTATTTCGCCTGCGATTTCAAAATGAGGATATTTGATATTGTCACTCAGTCCATCCCACGGAGATTCTATTTTGGGATGAAAAGCAGATCTTGAAGCCTTCCAGTTCTCAAGCTCTGCGCAGAAGAAATCGATGGACATCATATCATCTTCATCCAGAATATTTTTTCCTAAACGAGGATACATTTTCCCGGTCACTTTATATTTCCCGCTCTGAAGCAATGCCTGATTAATCATTGTATCACCTCCGAATCCTCCTTCTTTTGTTTCGTCTCCGTACCAGTCTATAACAGGAACATCATTTACGTAAATGGTTCCTGAGCAGTACAGTCTCGGATATACAGAATATAATGGTTTTTTTAAATTATGCATACGTCAATTTAAGTTAAATATTTTTTTTCCAGGTAGAAAGTTTCTTCTTTTATTGCTTTTTCTTCTACTTTAAAATTACTTTTCCACCAGCCAATTTCTCCTTCTATTTCTACTGAAAGAACTACTCCTGAAAATTTCAGGATCGGCTGTATGAATAATCCTTTGGAATCTGAATCCAGTACAATATCTCCTCCAAAGTAAGAATCGGCTTTTGCAGCGGCTTTAAATGTCATAATCGGTTTTGATTTGGTTCCTTTTACGGTCCCAATCTCGACACTTACACTGAGTTCAATGGTGGCTCCCATTTTTCCTCCAATGGTGGTTTTCCCCTGCATATTGATCCCATTGATACTGTCAATTTTCAGGGCATCTACCATTATTTCCAGTTCGCCATAGAAAGTTGCTGTAAAGGTTACCGAAGCACCTAATTTTTCTAATCCTCCACGGAATTTATTTATAATTCTCGCAGCGGCCGGGTTTCCTGTAGCTCCATAAGAGGCTGCCGCAATAGCAGCTCCCAGGATATCTATGACCACCTCAGCTCCGATCAGGGGTTTAAATCCAAAGCCTACTTCACCAATTACGCTGAGTGTATTTCTTTCATTCACTCTTTCCAGATACCATTTTCCTACGACTGTAAATTTTGGATATCTGACATTGAAACCTACTGGTATTGCTGTTTCTTTTGCTGCACTTTGCGCATAATTGATTGCATTTTGTACAATATTTACAGCGGTGGCAATCATTCTTGCTACCAGTTTAATTTTATCTGCAAATTCGTTGGTAAAGCTTCTCTTTTCTCTCCCAGCATCCCATTCAGCGGATAATCCTACTCCTATTGAAATCGGAACTTTTCCGGTTTCGTTCATTCTCATTCTGTTGTATCCTGCCTGTCTGGATTTTTCCTGGTGTTTTGCATAAACAGATCCGGGTGGCATATTGGCCGCTTTGTAATTGGAAACATTCACCAAAAACTCAAGAGCAAGTTCCCATTTAATATCGGGATAAGCTTTGATCAGTACTGTTGTTCTTTTTTCATTGCTGAAATATCTGCAGCTGTGAACATGTAAATGAAACTGATTCGGGTTGGTGGCTGAAGGCCAGATATATTCTATTGGAAAAGCACTGACTCTGGACAGGTTTGAATATACACCATAACTAAATGAAGGTGTGGTAAATGTTTTTACGGTATCTCCTTTATCTATTGCCTGACCTACGTCTACAAGCAAGGTTTGCTTTTTATGTTTTCCTTTACTGTCTCTGAAACATTCATTGGTTTGAAAACCTGTAATATCAATGACCAGATTTTTCTTTGTAGATACGCTTGGTGCCACCACTTCATAGCTTATCGTTTGGGCATCATGAGCGTTGAATACAAATGAGATATCTACTCTACGGTTGTTTTCATAGTCTTTCTCATTTTTGTATTTCACATTATCTCTACCTTTTTTATCATCTGTAGGATCTACTTCTCCTTTTCCTACCGAGATAATCCTTCTTGGATCCAGCCCTCCATCTGCAAAGAACTTTTTTACGACATCGGCTCTTCTTTGGGAAAGTCCTTTATTGTAATTCTGTTTTCCAATAACGCAGGCATAGCCACTGAGATTCATGGTGGCATCTTTATGCTCGAGAAGGAATTTGAGAACATTATTCAGTATAGCAACCCCATCTTTATCAATGACCGTAGAATCAAATTTATAAAAAATTGTTCGCTGAATCTGTTCCTGTAAAGCAGCAGATTTTATCAGTTTGACACCGTTTCCGTTGTCAAAGACTTTAACGGTCGTATTGCTCGCCTGGCCGTCCTTTGTTTCATTTTCAGTGATTTTGATGACTTCAAATTTACATGGTTCCAGTCTGACAGAGCTTACATCCGGCTTATATACTTTGGTTGGTGTCTGATTTTGGGCTCCGTTGGTATTGGTGGTAACTATTTTATTTTTTACATTCAGATAGATGGCATGAAGATCATCTCCCAGCTTATCTTTGATGTATTGTTTTGACGCTGTATCTTTTACTTTAACATAGAATTCTTCTACATTCTGGATGTTGTCTACATATGCCATCCAGGCAAATGTATTTTCTATTTTCAGATTGATTTCACCATCAATTACCTCTACACTGTTGTAGGTATGTACCAGTTTATCTTTTTTTGCTGATTGCTGGTTCCATAGTTCAATACTGACTGTATTTCCATTCAGACCTTCTGTCATCAGGTTCAGGTGTACAATATGTCCGTAGGAGATAAACTCGGTCTTTTTATTGTTTTTGATGCTTTTGCTGTTTTTTTGCGTAGACCACTTGCTGCTTACAATTAAGGGGTCACACCAGCCTTTCACATACAATCCTGTATTATTTTTAGTATCTCTTACTCCTGAAAGACTTGCTTCAATATAAAAATGATAGCTTCCGCAGTATTGTTTATCCATTAAAAATTTGTAACCGCCTGCGGAGGATACCTGATTGATAATAATTTTTCTGCTGTTGTTCTGCCTCATCCAGATAAGAGGTTTCTTTTTGTCTGCATCTGTAGTGCCCGGCAGCCAATCATCAACCCCAAATTGTACCCACTGATCCGGCTTTATGGTAACCCTTTGCCCTAATACCGACATTTTAGGGTAATAAAGCCCACTTACAACTTTTATTTTCTTTACGCCTTTTGCCATTTTTTTATCATTTAGATTGCACCATCCTGACCTCCTCCTGAAGGCTGCTCGTTATACATTTCTTCGGAATCCACCAACGGATTGATCTGCTGCTGGACGTCTTTATCTGCATTTTTAAAGTTCTGCTGGCTGGCTTCTGCTCTCTGTCCGTGGTCTATAATCTCAATACAAGGAGTTCCGGCAATAGCACATACGGCTTTGCTGTCTTCTACAATGATATATCCGCCATTGCTGAGCTGTACTTTATCATAGAACTTCTGCCATTCTGTAACCATGATCTTGCAGGGTGGAGGCGGAACTCCCATTTTGGTACAGTTTCCGAATGTATTTTTTTCAAATGTGGCTGCCCCTATTTCTTTCGTAGTAACGATCAGTTTTTTGGAAGCGCTTTTATCATTGGCATATTCTTTTTGGTGTGTAAGTACTTTAAGCTTGTCCGGAACCTGTCCGAACTGGCATTTGCACATGGCGCCCTGTACTACAATATGTTTTTCTGCCATATTAATTTTATCTTTAGTGAAATGGTAATTTAGTTTTCATCAATTCCTGAAACTGACACTGAAATCTTTTTCTCTTCCTGCAGCATAATACTGCATTCCAGATAAAGAGATTCCGGCAATGACGTTTCTCCTTTCATATAGCTTATTATTCTGAAAGTTCCTTCTTCATTCATCACAGGTTCGTCTTCTATAATCAATGAAAAAGGTGATCTTCTTATAAAGTCATCAATGTCTCTTTCTTCATATAATTTTCCTGATCCTTCTACAGTGATCAGGCCTGTTTCTCCTTTTAACGGATCTGTTTGTAATGCTATCTTGTATTTGGGTTCAATCGCATTATCTACTACCGGAAAAGTGGTCATTATTTCTGTTGTATAATCCGGTCCGAAACGTTGGTATATCCCAAAGAACAGAGCACGGATGAAATAATCATTTCTAAGGTAAAGATCTATTGCTTCAGGCTGACTGATTACTTTTTCAATCTTTCCACAGTATTCATCTACGGTTTCGCCATCAAATTCTTTATACAATTCTTCTTTTACAGTCGGCCATCTTTTGATAAATACCTCAGCATTTTCCACTGCTTCAAACTTCCCTTGTTCATCTGTACTGATCTGTAGAGGATATAAAATCTTAGAGGTTCTGTATGCCAGAAGATCTGCAATTTCATTGACTTCTTCTTCATTGAGGTAAAGGTTTGATGTCCTATCTATCTCAAAAAAATGGTGTCCTTTCTCCGTTTTCAGCCAGCGAACTGATGTTTCATATTTTAATTCGCTTTTATTTCCTCCTTTTTCAATGGTAATGACAACACTGTATTTCCGCACCGAAGTTTCTGGCTGGAAAACAAGACTGTTTCCTCTTCCGAATTTTACCAGACTGGTTTTATCTGCAACTGCCGTTCTGGGAACAAAAAGTTCTTTCTGCCCGTTAAGGTTGATCAGGATCATATCCTTAACAGCGCAATGATTATTGTGAAAGAGTTTCAATGCATCTTTATCCAACCCGTACAGCAAGGCTATACTTTTTAAAGTTTCATCTTTCTGAACGGTATGTATGTTATATTTCTGCATAAAAATGTCCCTGCTTCAATTTTTCTTTCTTTATATGATATTATGAATGAATAACCCTTTCTCTGTTCGGTCTCGGATCCATACCAATACCTTCTCTTCTTGCTGACCAGTGAAGGTATTCATGACGAAGTTTTCTTAAATCGTCCTGTTCCTTTACTTCTTTCTGGTAAGCTGCCTGACGGCCTTCCGGGATTTCGTTTCCTCCATAAGCATCACGCAGCGCTTTAAAATGTTTGAAAGAGTAAGGTTTACCATCCCCCATTACATAAGACCTGAGACGGTCTTTTATTCCTATTAAAAACGGATCATCCAAAATAGAATATTTATCGTCTGTCAGCTTTTTTACCGTTATAGGAAGGTTTTTATCTACAGCATATTCTGCCATAAAATGTAAAGGAATGTAACTGTATGTCTTCAGCAGATAGCGTGTTCCTCTTAGTGACAGGTAGAATCCGGGCGTAATAGTAAGCTGACCTTTGTCATACCATCCTTCGGTTTCAAGTTCTGTTTTTAATGCTTTTAATTTGGTACTGGTTGTCCATGAAGTTTCCACTTCTTCCCATGTTTCCTGTCCGTTTTCATAAGCTCCTCCTACGTCGCAGTGTACTCCGGGGAATGTTTTTTCAGTTCCGATATGTATACTTGTCAGGTCAAAGTTTTCCCTGTGTTCATCTTCTGCGGTAAAATGAATTATAGTTTGAGCAGCTCCTATTTCATTCAGGCTCAGTTCTTCTACGTCATTGCTGAAATTGGGTACTGGCGACAGGTATTTTGAATAGGAAGAAACGGTATCGTAAATCCCCAGAAATCTTACTTTCAAAACGTCTATCTTTATTCCGGCTTCTTCGAGTTTAAGGCCTAAATGTCCCCATTTTGGAAGCTCTTCTCCAGCAACACTTTTACCATCATCATCCGAATAGGTTGTCACTGAGACTGCTTCGTTTGAAATTGTACGTGAGGTGGCTTTATATTTTGCTCTTCCTATTTCATATACAAAATTACGGGCGGCGGCGGCTCCACGGCTAAATCCGAATACATCAAAAGTAAGAACCGCTATTTTATCGGCTTTCTTTTCTCCTTTAATGGTTTTTACCTTTTTTACAATTTCTTCACAGCCTTTTCTTACTTTCGATCTGATACCGGTTTCTCCGGTTCCGAAAGCATATCCCAGCGTAGCATCTCCTTCTTTGTCTTCTGTACCAATACCTTCTATATAAATGCCGAAGTTTTTATCATAGTTATCCCACATACGGGCTACATTACTCCAGTCATTGTTGTAGCTGGTATTGTCTGAAGATTTTCCACCATGTTTTTTATGAGCTTCTGTACCTTTTTTTCTTTCGTCTGTATTGGTCTTATTATTCAGGGTTCCGTCAAAAAAAATCCCAATGGTAATATCCAGTACTTCCTCTTTGGATACAGATGGTGTATAACTTCCAAATTGATTGTTGTGCATAGTTCTTGTTTTTAAATTGACTGATCGAATGCTATGATTCTATCTTTCGGGATACTCTGATTTTTGCTTTGGTAACAGCCAGTTTTTCTTTTTCAGATTCTAAGGAGACTAAAACTTTAGTATTGTCTTCATTCACTTTAATGGTAAGGTCAATGTTTTTGTCTTTTCCTAATTTTTGAAATAAATCAAATATTTCTTTATCATCAAAAGAGTCTATCCATACCGCATATCTGTTGTTGTTTTTATCTTTCCAGTAAAAACCGCAGAATCCAGGAACGGCTCTGCTTTTATAAGTATTCTCTTTTAAACTCTGATCAAAAAGATTTTCCTGTTCTCCGTTATAATTGGTAAAACCAAAATCTATCCATGTTGCTCCTTCCGGAAGAACTACTGAAGGTTTCCAATTGTATTTCTCTCTGTATATGGTATAGATGTCAGCTGCAGGATATCCTTCTTTTTCAATTTTCTCACGTACTTCCGGCTTGAATGTCTTATAAGATGGATCTTTCAGCATTCTGTCTGCAAAGCCTTCTTTCAGCATATACTGAGCATTATCGTATGCCTTTTCTTTGGTAATAATGGTATCATGAGCCTGAAAAGCTCCTATTTCTTTCTGGTTTCCCGCTCCTTTCATCCAAAGGACAACTTTTCCCTGTGGAGCTAATCCTACAACAAAGGAGTTGTAAGTAGATTTCTTTTTCGTATCCTGATCTACAAATCCTTCATCAAAAAGTTTTTTTATCTTTTCTTTATCCAGATTCCATTTTCCGGTATAGAATTTTTTCTCTACTAAAGAATACCATGTGAATTCCAGCTGATGAGGCGCATCCATCCTTTCGGTGGTGACGTTCATCGTTCCTCCTTCTTTTCCCCATCCTGTATTCTGTGTTCCCCAGATTGCATCAAAACCGTAAGTGAAATCATCAGCCACAATAGCTCCTTCATACACTTCCATCGGATATTCCTGTGGGGCAGAAACGGTTCCCAGCCAATTGTATTTTTCTTCCATTTTTTTATTCTGACAATTCGTTAATGAGAAACAGCATACTATAAAAAGAATCAGTATGTTATATTTACTTATGACCATGGGACATAATCTTCTTGTTACTCGCTAAAACCAGATTATCTCTGTGTGCTTCCACATTGATTTTCTTCGCTATTTTTTCCACCTTTTTCCCTACGCTCAGATGATATGAATCTTTAACTGTAATGCGCAGATTGGTTGCTGTCTTTATGATGGCCATATCAGAAAAGTTTAGATTTTTCAGCACTATTGAATTCTACGATCTTTCCACTCTGCATGGTCATATTTTCCAGTTCGCTGAACATAGAAATTTCACCTGCTATTTCGTTGGATGTTTCAGATTGTCTCTTGAATTCTTTTTCAATCATTTCGGTTCTGGTATCGGAAGTTTCTGTGATGTCTCCCGAAGCCGTAAGTTTCATATCTTTTCCTGCGATAGAAATAATATTATCGTTCGCCGTACTGGTAATACTTGCTCCCGCTCCTATCGAAATTTCTTTTCCAGCTGTGATATTGATATTATCACCTGCATTTAAAGTAAAATTTTTAGGCGCTTTCATGCTGATATTGCCCTGTCCGTCCATGAAATATGTATTTCCACTTGGATCAAGGATGGTTACACTTCCTTCTTCATCATTCATCAAAATCCTGATCCCGCTTCTGGTTTGAATTGACTTAAGGTGATTGTTTACTCCTCCTCCTAAAGCAATTCCTCCATGGAACATTCCTCCCATTACGAAAGGTCTGTCCGGATGACTGTGAACAAAATTAACCATCACCTGATCTCCTACTTCCGGAATGGCTACATAACCACGGTTTTGGGTAATCTGATCTGTTCCTCCTGCATCAGGACTCATCATACGGATAAAATGAGTAGTATCATTGGTCTGCCAGTCAAATCTCACCTGTATTCTTCCCTGTCCTTCGGGATCTGTATTGGAAATTACGGTGGCAGTCTGCGGTTCAGCTTTTGGAAGGGTATATTCAGGTTTTGGAAGAAATCCTGTGTCTGCCGCTATTCCTATGAAGCTTCCATTGTAATGACCTATGGTGTCAATTTCATGTTCTGCTTCTGTAATCATTATCCTTGTAAAATAGGAGGTTTCATTGGAATCCTGTTTACGCATCTGCACATCTGCTACACATCCCGGATGCAGGAAAGGCACTGTTGTATTTCCTGAAATGGAAAAAACATTGACAGCCTCACTTCCTGATGCACTTTTTTGAGAATACTCAACATCAAGGTGTGTGGTAGCTTTGATGGGAGCCATCTGTAAAGCCGGAGTTTTATAAATAGACTCGTTGTGGTTGTATGCTGTTTTCGCCAGATCGCCCACATGTTTGATGGGTGTTGAACCGGAAGTCAGTCTTTCGTTTTTATTGCTGTTGTAGCCATAGAATTGCGGCTTGGTATGTACAGCTTTCAATTCCACTTTTATATCATTGGCACTGCTTCCGTACGTAAGAGTTATGGGCTTGTTCTGAGCGGGAAGTTTTCCGAAGTGTAAGACTTCACCGTCATAGTAGAACTGTTCACCATAAGCTTCAGCCATTCTTGCCAGGTAGTTATAATGGGTTTCATCATACTGGCTGCTGTAGATGATCTGAGAAAAATTATTGGCATCTACCCTGATATCAAAACGGCTTTTGTCAATTCCCTGTTTGATCACTTCTTCTGCAATGATTCCTACATTCACAGACTGCGCACCTCCAAAGCTCTGGATATGTGGCGCTCCGTCAAGAAGAATGGTTGGGCTATATCCGGTAAGGACAATATTTCCTAAGCTCATTTGTTCCTGGCTGAATCCTACTCCGGTAATCACTCCTACAAAAGTTCTTTCCGGGCTGTTGTCTATATCTTTATAAGAAATAACAGCTGTAAGTCTTTTTCCAAGAAACTTATTGGCTTCTTCCAATGAATGGGTCTGCCTGTCTCCCAGGGTATCATGTGCCAGCGTAAGCGTAAATTCGTGATGTCGTCTGGTACTTTGTTTAAGCTTAAAATGCTTATAATACTTGATAATTTTCCCTTCTATAACAAGAGAAAGCTTTACCAAACGGTTGATACCTGTATGATGGTTTTCGGAAATACCATCTGCATTCTGCGTGGGACGAAAAGACGTCGCTTGTGATTTTCCAGGTGTATTTGACATATTTTTTAGTGATTTGATTAGTTTTCTAAACGATTATTCAATGGGACGGGAATTTAAAAACAAAAACAGAAGTTCCTACTGAATATAGTCTAAGGTAAAAAAAGACCGTCTTATTAAGGACAGTCTTTTATTTTTTACTCATGAAAGACCTAGCTCATTGGCCAAAGTCCGTCATAAGATGAGTTTCCATATGTAATGCTTTCAGCACTTACTACAAAGCTGATCAGCATATTGTTGCTGTCCACTGCATCAAAGTCTACTTCATGCTGGATAACATATCCATTTTCCCATTTCAAAGAGATCAATGTTCCTTCTTCGTGAGATTTATTAAAGTTTATTTCTCCGCTTGTAGGCTTATATTTGCTGTTCAGTAAACTTTCTAAAACATCAGATTTTTCTGTTGCTTCAATGGTTACTTTAATTAATGCGTTTGACGGATCAGATGCTACACGTCCTGAAATGTCTGTAGATCTTGATACGCTATAGTTAAGCTTTAATAACTTCTGACCTTCTCCTCCATTGAATTTTAAGATTCCTCTTGAATTTCCTGCCATATTCTTAAATTTTAATCATTAACAACTCTTCCCTGATATAGGATTTATATAACAAAGATAGACTTCATGTTCTAATTTAAAAAGTTTTTGGATAACAGTTTCATAAATTGTAGTAGTTCTACGACATTTATCAAAATTTCGAATTAAAAATCAATTTTAGAATTTTAAACTAAATTATTTTATTTTGCATTGAAAATTTCCTACAAAACCCTTCTAAACCCACTTACGACAGAAAACCAACATATACATTTTACTCAATATCAAGTCCTAGCATTCTTTTTTGTGAAATTAATAATGCTTATACCCGTAACCTATTACCATAATAATAAGGTTAATAATGACCATTCCCATTAAAATATTGCTGTATTTTCTTTTTTTATCAATAAAGCTCAGGCCAAGGGTAAAAAAAAACAATAATAAAGTATATACGGCAGGATACATTTGAAAAGCTTCAGAAAACTTCCCTTCAAATACGAGTACAATTGCTCTCTGAGCTCCGCATCCCAGACATTCTACCCCAAGGAATTTTTTACTGGGGCAGGTAAGCATGAAATCTTCAATATCCATTTCTGAGTTTTTATGAGTTTCCCATTACCTAAGAGGAAATTTTAGCTCTGGTATACTGATGGGGGAAAAAGCAGTCTTCCTTCATTTCAAAAGATCCCTGAATGGCAATATATGGATTTCTAAGAATCTCTCTTGCTACAAGGATAAGGTCTGCATCGCCTTTCTGAAGAATTTCCTCAGCCTGCTCCAGTTTGGTTATCAAGCCCACAGCTCCTGTCTTTACACCAGCTTCATTTCTCACCTGTGATGAAAAAGGAACCTGATAGCCATCGAAAACCGAAATTTTCGCCCCATGAATATTTCCTCCGCTGGATACATCAACAAGGTCCACAGCGTGTTCTTTTAAAATTTTCGCCAATTCTACACTGCTTTGAATATCCCAGCCGTTCTCTGCATATTCGGTCCCGGAAATTCTTACGAAAAGAGCTATATTTTCATTTAACTCTTCATTAACAGCATCTACTATCTCGATCAGAAATCTGATTCTGTTTTCAAAACTTCCTCCGTATTCGTCTGTTCTGATATTGGAAAGTGGTGATAGAAACTGATGAATCAGATATCCGTGTGCTCCGTGAATTTCAATACTATCAAAACCAGCTTTCACTGCTCGTCTGGCCGCTTTTCTAAAGTCCTGAACCAGTTCTTTTACCTCATCGGTACTCAATACGTGCGGAATTCTTTCTGTTGGGTGATATGGAATAGGACTTGGGGCAACGGTTTCCCAGCCTTCTTCAATAGAAATCTGCAGGTTATTCCATGTTGATCCTTTTCTTCCGGCATGAGCCAGCTGGATTCCTATTTTACTATCGGAATTTTTATGAACAAATTCTACAATTCTTTGTAATTTCCCTGCCTGTTCATCATTCCAGATTCCCATGCAGTGATTGGTGATTCTTCCTTCTGGTACTACTCCGGTAGCTTCCACAATCAGCAGACCTGTACCGCCTTGTGATCTGCTTCCGTAGTGTACAAAATGAAAGTCATTAGCTTCTCCGTTTTCACATGAATACATACACATGGGAGACATTACCCATCTGTTTTTTAACTCTACATTCCTGAATTTTATCGGTGTATATAACATTTTATTCTTTTAAAAAATTGAACTTCTTACGGAAGAATAAAATATTGCCTACCTCATTAAAAAGAACTAATTTTACCCCCCTTTTTTAGTCTACAATATATGAAAAAAGACATACAGATCAGTTACGAATATTTTAAAAATAGCAGTGAACTGAGTGATATCGAAAATAAATTATTTGAAAGAGCCAAAGAGGCTCGTGAGAATGCTTATGCACCTTATTCCCAGTTTCTGGTAGGATGCTCCGTATTATTGGAAAATGGAGAAATCTACTCCGGGAATAACCAGGAAAATGCTGCCTACCCATCAGGACTCTGTGCAGAAAGAACTACTCTTTTTTGGGTGGCCGCCAACTTTCCGAATGTGAAAATAAAAAAGATCTTCGTTGTAGGAGGTCCTAAAGAATTTCATGAAAAGAACCCACCAATTCCACCTTGTGGAGCATGCCGTCAGAGTCTGATAGAGTATGAAACCAAACAGCATGAGGATATAGACCTTTATTTCTCAAGCATGAACGAAGAGGTTGTAAAAGTGCGTGCGGTGAAGGACCTGCTGCCTTTTTATTTTGATTCTTCATTCTTATAATAAAGAATTTCCTACACCATGTCAAGGTTTAAAACCTTGACATGGTGTAATAACAACATTCTGCATATTTCAGCATAAAAAAAGCTGTCTCGTCATTTGAAACAGCCTTGTTTTTTTATTCTTCGTCTTCCGATTCTACATCCTCATCGTCTTCATACTGCTCAAGATAGTAGCTAAAGCTAAAGTCCTCTACTTCTTCTTCGGCATCTTCAAGAGTGGTCAGCAGATCTTCGAAAATCTCCAGCTGATCTACGGTCAGGTTTACGAATTCCAGGTGGAATGGCATTTCCATATCTCCGGTGATGGTATCAAAAAGTGCATCAAGATTATCGCCAAAATGTTCAGGAAGCTGAATTTTTTCCTTTAGCTGAGCGTAAAAATCTTCATAGTCACCTATGTCTGTAAAATCTATATATACTGTCTTCATATTGAACTAAATTTCCAATTTTTATTGATTAAAAAAGTTTTGCATTTTTTGCAGAAATCTGTTTCTTCATTGGTAGGATTTTTGCCTTCTGCATCTCTCATAAAACACATTTTTTCAGGGCAATGTGGCAGCCCTTGTGTATGCCCAAGCTCATGAATGGCTATTTTATAAAACTGTTCATCTGAATTTTCTTTACTCAGCCTGAACTTTGAAGCTACACAAGCCTTTCCTGGTCTATAGCCCAATCCCATGATTCCGAAGTCTTTTATCTTTCCTCTGGTGGCACTGATATCCTTTGAGGTCAAACCAATTGTAACAAAACCCTCTTTTGTTTCCTTATGTAAGAATTTAATGATTGAATCTGCTCTATACCGGTTTCTCTCTTTATAATATGTATTTTCCGGAAAGTCTATAGGATCCAGAACTTTTACATTCGGATATACATTTTTTATCCCTTCAGCTACTTTTGCTACAGTTTCCGGTTTAATATCTGTAAACGGCTGTATGAGTATGGTGACGGCTGGCTTTTCTACTTTTTCTTTTACTATATCTTTCTTTTCCGAGCATGAGTATGTCAGAAGCAACACAATTAAAAGGTAAAGAAATCTAATATTTTTCAAAATTAATATTTATAACTATCTAAATGCAAATTATACATTAGTCATTGCGAGGAGCTCTGCGACAAAGCAATCTCAGAAAACATCCATAATATTTTCAATATCATCTGTAAGGTCTTTCCAATCAGGATTTATATTATTAATTAAATCCAGTTTCTTTTGTCTTGAGCCTGCTTTTATTTGTTTTTCCCTAAATATAGCATCACCTATTTCCTGAAAGGATTCCCAATACACAAGTAAGTACAAATTATATCTTGAGGTAAAACTTTGAGAATAATATGATTCTTTATGCTGCTGAACACGTTTAGGCAGATTTGAAGTAACTCCTGTATAAAGAGTTGTATGATTCTTATTCGTCATGATATAAACACAACCTGCTTTCACCTGTGATTTTTTAAAGATTGCTTCGTCACTGCGTTCCTCGCAATGACTATCTGTTATCTGTAACTATTGTTTTTCAAAGCTTTTATAATGATTCTTGGTAAGGTATACTTCTCCATTCTGAGTGTAAATGATGCGATCAGCATTTCTTCCGCCACAATGATAGTTTACATCTGCTTCAAAGTATTTATCTCCATCCGGCAAACGTCCTTCTCTGTTTCCGAATTTATCACCGCCAATAGCTTTTCCGGGAAGTACATCACAGAGGTTTCCTTTGGAAGGGTTCCATCCCTGTTTTCTTGCTTCATTTTTAGTGATATAATAATCCGGCAGCTTATGATTCTGTTTCACATAGCTGATCACCGTCTTTTCTTCAGTCAGCTGGTCAATGGAAACCTGAGTAGATGAAGCATTGTACTGATTTTCCGAAGAAGTACTGCCATAATTTACAGTTTCCTTTTTTACCGGATCTGGCTGACTTTTTTTATCTGCAATAAAATTGTTGTAAATATACATTACAGACATTCCGAAAAGAAGCCCCAGGCATATAAAAAATACGGATCTTATTTTGCTGTTCATCATAACTTTTTATTTATTCACTTCTCCATTCTTCAGGAATATCACAAACCGGAATAGGATCTATTTTATGTTTGGCTGCTTTATGCATTCTGTCGAAGATCTGGAAAACTTCTTTATCTCTTCCTTCATAGTCATCGGCTGTTTTTGTTCCGTATTCTTTTTGAATTTTTTCCAGTTCAGGATATGTTGCACCGATTTGCTGCTCATCTGTTCGGTCCACATCCCAAAGTCCATCTGTAGGAATAGCTTCCTGAATACTTTTGATCAGGTTTAACCCTTTAGCAAGTTTATATACTTCGGTTTTATAAAGATCAGCAATGGGAGAAACGTCTACTCCTCCATCTCCATATTTTGTATAAAACCCGATTCCGAAATCTTCCACTTTATTTCCTGTTCCACATACCAGAAGTCCATTCAGCTGCCCATAATAATATAGAGTAAGCATTCTCAAACGGGATCTTGTATTGGCAAAAGCCAATTTTTCGTTAGGATACAGATCATCTTTTACATCAAAAGTTTTGTACAGTTCCTCAAACGCAGGAGTAAGATCTACAGACATTGTTTCTACATTTGGGAATCTCGATTTAAGGTCATTCATATGATCCTGTGCACGGTCTACCTGATCTGCTTTCTGACGAATCGGCATTTCGATCAGTAATGTTTTCAGGCCTGTCATTGCTGCTAATGTAGAAACAACTCCGGAATCTACTCCTCCTGAAACTCCAATTACATATCCGTTCACTTTTGCTTTTGTAGCATAATCTTTTAACCAACTTACAATATGATCTATCACTTTTTGTGTCTGCATCGTTTATTTTTTTTAGTCTATTCCAAATTCTTTAGGATATTTCACCATCCCTTTTTTATCTTTCAATCCGTCTTTTACCAATTCTACAGCCATTCCGTTTTCTTCCGGAATATCGAATGGAAAAGAGATTCCAAAATTACTCGTTTTTTTGTAACCAAAGCGTGGATAATAATTTTCATGTCCGATAAGAATCACCGATTGGTATCCAAGTTCTTCGGCAATACGGTGTCCTTCGGCAATCAGTTTTCCTCCAAGTCCCTGATTCTGAAATTCAGGTTTTACGGAAACCGGAGCTAACGCAAGGGATTCAAAGGATTCTGTACCATTGACAATTTTTAATTTTGTAAACAGGATATGGCCTGCAATTCTTCCATCTTCATTTTCAGCAACCAGGGATAATTCCGGAATAAAAGCTTCAGATTGTCTTAGTTTTTCAACCAGAAACTGTTCCTGATGATCACTATGTTCCATCTCTTTGAATGCTTCTTCTGTAAGTTGAAAGACCTGTTGATGATCTTTTTCTTCTTCTTTTCTTATTGTTATCATTTCTATTCAATATATTGTTCATGTTTCAGTTCGTACCAGAAACATTTTGTATCAGAGTCTTCAAACTCGCCTTTATTATCAAAGCCCAGTCTTTTTAAAATATGATTGGAACCGGTATTTCCGGTATTAGCATAAGCATAAATAGTCTCAGCATTTAATGTTCTGAAACCATAATTCAAAGAAGCTTTTGCCGCTTCCCAGGCATATCCTTTCCCCCAAAATTCAGGAATGAAACGATAGCCCAAATCTAATGTATTGACAAATCCATTGACAGGTTGTCTCAGAAGCTTTAAACCACTCCATCCTATCATCAAACCGCTTTCTTTTTCAATAACGGCCAGCCTTCCCACTCCATTTTCCTCGTATTGCTTCTGAATTATCCCGATCATCTTTTTTGAATCTTCAACCGTTACTGCAGGAGTTTCTAAATATTCCATCACTTCGGGATCAGAATCCATCAGGAACAATCTTTCAAAATCCGTATCTTCAAGTTTTCTTAAAATAAGTCTTTCAGTTTCCAGTATCATTGGTTTTATTTTCTGTTCTAAGTTAATTTACGGCTATTAAATAAATTTTTCACGTTTCAGCTCATACCAAAAGCAAATACCGTCAGGTTCTTCAAACTCACTGGTTTTTTCAAATCCTAATTTTCTTAAAATATGATTGGAAACCTCATGCTCTGAATGAGCATAGGCGTAAATAACCTCTGCATTAAGGTCATTAAAACCATAATCAAGAGAAGCTATTCCTGCTTCCACAGCATATCCTTTCCCCCATGATTCCGGTAAGAAACGATATCCCAGTTCTAAAACATTCTGATAACCATTCGTTTCGTGGGTCAATAATTTTAACCCGCTCCATCCTATAAGCTGTCCGCTTTCTTTTTCCACCACTCCAAGTCTTCCTACTCCATTTTCCTCATACTGTTTCTGAATCATGCTGATGACATTTCTGGATTCATTGATATCCGTCAATACCGGTACTCCGATATATTTCATCACTTCAGGGTTAGAATCTAAAAGAAAGATACGTTCGACATCTGTATCTTCAAGCTTTCTTAAAATCAGTCGTTTTGTTTCTATTTTCATAATCATTAGTTTTTATTCTCCCACTCCAAAAATGGTGACATCTGTTTTTATCCCTTTTTTGATATCCGTTTCTTTTATCTTATTTCCCATTATATTCAGGGTTTGCAAAGCTGGATTCCCGGAAATATCAATTTTTTGAAGCTTATTATGTTCCAGATTCAATTTTCTTACTGTTTTAAACTCAGTCAAGTCAATTGTTTTTAATTGATTTAAAGATAATGTTAATTGGTCAATTTTTGGAATTCCTTTCAGCGAAATGCCTTCCAACAGATTATTATCCAGATATAAAGAACTTAAGTTTTTTAAGTTTTCTGCTTTGAATGACGAAATTTTGCATCCTGTGCAGGAAAACAATTCCAGTTGATCCAGATGGTTTATTGCAATATTCGGGATCATATTATCATCCAGAATAATCATTTTTATATTTTTAAACAGGTGCAGATCTTCAGTGGAAGTAATTCCTTTCTGAACAAGAAATAAATTTGTAACCGTTCCCGCTTCAAGAGGTTCAAGTATTCCGTTTTTATTCAGGTCAAAATTTTCGAGTACTGCTTTTTCAAAGTTTCTATCTTTAAATTCAAGCTTTTGTCCATAGAAAAAAGAAAGTCCACAAATAAAGCAAAGGGTTGTAATTATTTTAATTTTCATCATAAATTGTCTATTTAATCCTTATTTTTGTAAACTTAAATTCCATGTAAAAATAATGAAGATTTTTAGATATATTGCGCTTTCTTCTATTTTAGCTGCCGGACTTGTTTCCTGCAAAAAAGAACCTGAAAATCAATGGAAGGTAGAAGTCAAAGAGACTGCCGAAAAAATTGATGTAACAGATATTTCCAAAGAATTTTACAATCCGAATGTTCCGCTGGAGCAGTTTAAAACTCAGTTCCCATGGTTTCAGGGAAGTGTTTCAGACGCAGATTTCGGAAAAAGAAGAACAGATGCTGAAGAGATCAAAATCTACAAGGAAGCTATCGGAAAAATAAATCAGGCTACATTACAAACGGAGCTAAAGAGTTTATTTTCGCACATCAAGTATTATTTCCCACAGTTCAAAAGTCCCAAAGTATATTTATTCTCATCTGCATTACAGATGATTCAGGATCCTATATTTTATGATCAGAAAGGAAATCTTCTGTTTATAGATATTACAGGTTTTATGGGTGACGGAAATCCTAATTATAAAGGGCTGGAGCTGTATTTTCAAAAATCAATGAACCCACAGAATATTGTTCCTAAAGTATCTCAGCTTTTTGCTGAAAATATTGTAACGGAATCTCCTGATCATCAGAAATTCATTGATCAGATCATTCTGAACGGAAAAGTAATGATTCTTCAGGATGCTTTTCTTCCGGATGTTCCTGATTATCTGAAAATGAATTATACTAAAAAACAGTATGAATGGGCAACGGGTAATGAAGCCAATATCTGGAATTATTTTGTAGAAAGCAACCTGATCTTCGGTGATGATCCAAGATTGGGAGAGCGTTTCATCTCGCCGGGACCATTCTCGAAATTTTATACGGAGATCGATAATGAATCTTCACCACAAATCGGAATTTTTACAGGATGGCAAATCTGTAAGGCATACCTTAAGGAAAAGCCTGAGACAAAACTTACCGCTTTCCTGAAAATGGATGCCACCACCATTTTTAATCAATCCGGTTATAAGCCGAAACTTAAATAATAGAAAATTTAGAATTTAGAAAAAATAGAAAAATGAGAAAGACTCAGATTACGATAGATGTAGAGCTTGATGAAAATCATGTTCCTGAAAACATTACATGGAACGCTCAGGATGGAGGTATTGATAAACAAGATACTAAAGCAACCATGATTTCTGTATGGGATGAAAAAACAAAAGAGGCATTAAGAATTGATCTTTGGACCAAAGAAATGCCTGTAGACCAGATGAAGATGTTTATCCACCAGATTTTAATATCTTTAGGAAGCACGTACCAGAGAGCAACCGGAGAAGAGGATGTAGCACAATGGATGGAAGAGGTTGCAGAAGAATTTGCTGTAAAATCTGCCATTAAGTAAAAATGCATGATATACAGTAAGCGGTAAGCTTTTTGTATTCAGCATAGAGCAATTTTAATAAAAAACAATCAGCTTAAGCAATATTTCCAAAAGCCTATTGCTTAATGCTCAAGCCTAAAGCAAAAAATTATGAATTTTAATACAAAAGTAATTCACGGAGGGCAGCACCACGAGTCTGCAACAGGGTCTGTAAATGTTCCTGTATTTTTGACCTCTACGTTTGCACAGAAAAGCCCTGGAGTACATTCCGGATATGAATATTCAAGAGCTGCCAACCCTACAAGACAGGCATTGGAAGATTCTTTGGCAAGTATTGAAAATGGAGCGAGAGGTTTAGCTTTCGGTTCTGGTCTTGCTGCCATTGACTGTGTTTTGAAATTATTAAATCCTGGTGATGAAGTAATTGCTGTAGATGATCTTTATGGAGGTACTTACAGAATGTTTACCAGACTTTTCGAAAAATATCAACTGAAGTTTACATTCGTTAATTTTGATGATGTTTCTAAAATCGCTGATGTTATCACTGATAAAACGAAACTGATCTGGGTAGAAACTCCTACCAACCCATTGATGAAATTAGTAGATATCAAAGCGGTTGTAGAGATTGCGAAAGGAAAAGATATTTTAGTGGCGGTAGACAATACTTTTGCAACGCCTTATATCCAGAGACCTATTGATCTGGGAGCTGATATCGTAATGCATTCTGCAACGAAATATTTAGGAGGGCACTCTGATGTGATTGCAGGAGCACTTATTGCTAAAGATGCTGAACTGGGAGAGAAACTTCACTTTATTCAGTTTGCAAGTGGTGGTATTTTAGGACCTCATGATTCTTACCTTGTATTGAGAGGGATCAAAACACTGGCATTAAGAATGCAGAGACATTCTGACAATGGACTTGCAGTAGCACAATATCTTGAAAATCATCCTGCTGTAGATAAAGTAATTTATCCTGGATTAGAATCTCATCCTCAGTATGAGTTGGCAAAATCTCAGATGAAGGAAGCTGGAGGAATGGTGTCATTCACTTTTAAATCCGGAAAGAAAGAAGATGCTATTAAATTCTTAGAGAAAGTAAGAGTATTCACCTTAGCAGAATCTCTAGGAGGAGTAGAATCTTTGGCTAACCACCCTGCTCTGATGACTCACGCATCAATCCCGGCAGAAAAACGTGCTGAACTGGGAATCACTGATGACCTTGTTCGTTTAAGCGTAGGAATAGAAGATGCAGAAGATCTTATTGCAGATCTTGAGAAAGCTTTTTCTTAACATACTATAAACTAAAATGAGAAGGGTTAATCAATCCTTCTCATTTTATTATAAACACCATCTAATACTATGAAAAACACAAGAAAAGCAGACATTTCCGACTTGCCTCAGCTGGCTGAACTATTTGACCAGTACAGAATATTTTATCATAAGACCTCAGATATTCCTGCCGCGACAAGTTTTCTTCAGGAAAGACTTGAAAATAAAGATTCAGAAATCTTTGTTGCAGAAGAAAATGATAAACTAACAGGTTTCGTACAATTATACCCTATATTTTCGTCTACAAGAATGCAGCGTTACTGGCTGCTGAATGATCTCTACGTGAATGAAAACCACAGAGGAAAAGGCTTTTCAAAAGAATTAATTGAAGATTCTAAGGAACTCTGCCGTTCATCAAAAGCGTGCGGCATCCTTTTAGAAACAGGGAAAAGCAATGATATCGGGAATCAGCTGTATCCGGCCTGCGGATTTGAATTGTATGACTCATCTAATTTTTACGAGTGGAGCAATTCATGAGTAATGAGCAATAGGTAGTAAATAATTTTTGTAAAATGTATAATTTATAAAATATTCAAAAACTCCTCTGTTATTTATATCAAAAACTCGAATCACGAACCCCGAATCTAGGAACTCGCATCTCGAGTCCCGCACCTCAAAATCAATTTATAAAAACAAAAAAATAATATGACCGATTTTCAAAAATACATTCAAAGATATCTAGATCAGATTCCATCCGGAGACTGGTTAAACGAACTGCAAATATCAGCTGATAAAACCATAGGAATCTATTCCAATCTTACCGAAGAACAGTCTAATTTTGCTTATGCTGAAGGAAAATGGACTTTGAAAGGACTTCTACTCCATTTATCTGATACGGAAAGGGTATTCCAATACAGAATATTAGCTTTCGCCAGAGGAGAAAAAAACAATCTTCCAGGATTTGATGAAAATGAATATGCCGATCAGTCTTTTGCTAACGAAAGAACACTGGAATCTCTTTTGGATGAATATAAACTGGTGAGAAAATCTTCACAGATTCTATTAGAAACACTTCAACCTTCGGCTTTACAAAATACAGGTACAGCTAATGGCCATGAAATAACTGTAGAAACCATTGGAAAACTGATTGTAGGACACAATTACCATCACCTGAATATTATTGAAGAAAGATATTTATCGAAGTTGGGATGGATGTAGGAAAACGTACAGCACTAATCAGTATGCTGATCTTTACACTCTCCCTTTGTTTTACAGCTTTTACAATTGAAGACATGGGAGAGATTAAAAATTATAAATCATTTGAAGCATTCCTTATAGGTCCCATTAGCTTTTTGGGTGGTGGAATATTTGAGTTTTTGGTATGGACTGCCAATATTTGGTTTTTCATTTCAGTAATATGTTGTTATAAAAAGTATTCTCTACTATCACTTATATTTGGTCTAATAGCCATAGTACCTGCTGTCTCATTTTTTTACTGGAAGGAAATCTTAGCCGCTGAAAATGGAAGGATGGGGAAAATATACAGTTTAGAAACAGGTTATTTTTTATGGATAGTTTCTATTATTTTTTTAGTAGTTGGCTCATTTTATTTATCCGTAAAATCTAAATTTAATACCAGTCAAACATTATCTTAAATATCCAATGAGATCTCTAAAAAATTTAAGAATCACTGAAAGTATTCAATCTAAAAAATTAGTTTTCGAAGAAAGCTTATATGATAAGTTTGATACTATTTCTATCTACTTGGGTTTCTTAGTATTGGCAAGTGCTTCGATACTTTGTCTTAGAGAAATAAAACCTTCCCTCAATAGTAGTTTAGAATATTTTATCCTTACATGTTCACTTATATTTAGCGTATATGTTCTATACTGCAAATTCACAGAAAAACATTTAAAAGAAATTACATTTGATATCCATAAACAAGAAGCTAAAAAAAGAATTATTGAATATGGAAAAAAGTATAATTATAGAATCAGTAAAATCTCTGACAATCTGATTTTTCTTAACGAAGCTTCTGATCTTTATAGTTTTTCGGGTAATTATGAGCAAACAACTATTATTTTCTTTAAAGACAATGCTATTCTTTATACAGTAATTAAAGAAGGATTAAGGTCAAATTTCACCGTATTATTTTCACAGCATCTTACCAAAAGAGATTTAAAAGAAATACTACGCCCAGAATATATTAAACCAATTAAGCGAACAACTTATTTCAATTCATTTTTTCACGGATTATAATCTGTCTTATGGTAATAATCAAACCAATAAATCACATTTACATCTTAATTTTTTGCCCAAAATCCTTATATTTTCTACCTTTATCCACTCTTTGAATTCACATACAATTATGGAACATATTATCGAAATATTAAAATCCGGAGGAACAATTCTTTACCCTACAGATACGATCTGGGGAATTGGTTGTGATGCCACCAATATAGAAGCTGTCAATAAAATTTTTGACATCAAAAAGCGTGAAAAAAATAAATCAATGATCATTCTTGTAGAGTCTGAAAAAAGACTTCAGGATCTGGTGGATGTTCCTGAGATGGCCTGGGAAATTATTGATCTCAGCGAAAAACCGGTGACCATTGTTTATGAAAACCCAAAAGGCTTGCCCAAAGAACTTCTTGCTGAGGATGGAAGCATCGGAATCCGATTGGTAAAAAATGATTTCTGCAAGAAACTGATTACAAAACTAAACAAACCTTTGGTGTCTACTTCTGCCAACTTCAGTGGTGAGAAAAGTCCGTTGAAATTTTCTGATATTTCTGAGGAAATGATCAGTCTTGTAGATTATGCAGTGGAAGAAGACAGAGAAAAAGTTTCAAAATACTCAGGTTCTTCCGTTATCAAAATATGGAGCGATAATAGAATAAAGGTTCTTCGGGAATAGAAATCCGGGAACTTTCTGTTTATTTTTTTAGAGTCTTGTCAGTTCATATCGGCAGGATTTCTTTTTTTTAATTCTATCTTTGCAAACTCAACTCATAAATTATTTGCTATGAATCATCAGGAATTTGCTCAAATGTGGATTAGTGCATGGAATTCTCATGATTTAGAGGCTATCCTCACCCATTATTCAGATGATATTGAGATCACCACACCCATGATAGCTATGGCTACAGGCGGTAAAGAAAGCTCTTTAAAAGGAAAAGAAGCCGTCCGTGAATATTGGAGAAAGGCCTTGGATAAGTTTCCGGATCTTCATTTTGATCTCATTCGTTCCACGGCAGGAGTAGATTCAGCAGCATTATTTTATAAGTCGATCATGGATAAACATGCTGTTGAAGTCATGTTTTTTAATGAAGACGGAAAAATTAGTAGAATGTATGCTCATTACGATTAATGAGTAACATTGGTAGAAATTGACACTATTATTAACGATGATAATTAATCTTAATCAAAATAAGAATTTAAAACTTTTTAAAATAATTTCTGAAGCAGCAGAAAGGAATAACCAGTCCGTATATATTGTGGGCGGTTATGTTCGTGACCTTCTGATGAAAAGAAAAGCTTCCACAGATATAGACTTTGTGACCGAGCAAAGTGGTATTGAGCTTGCTCAAAATGTAGCTCAGGATCTAGATCCTAAATTAAAGGTTTCCGTATTCAAAACATATGGTACTGCCATGATCAAGTATAAAGAACTTGAACTTGAGTTTGTGGGAGCAAGAAAAGAAAGTTATACAGAAAACAGCCGAAAACCGGAAGTAGAAGGTGGAAGCCTGGAAGATGACCAGAAAAGAAGAGATTTCACCATCAATGCGATGGCTATTTCTTTAAACAAAGCTAATTTCGGAGAACTGATTGATCCCTTCAATGGAATTGATGATCTTGAAAAAGGAATTTTAAGAACTCCTTTAGAACCGGCTCAGACCTATTCTGATGATCCTTTGAGAATGATGAGAGCTGTGCGTTTTGCTTCAACTTTAAATTTTAAAATTGAGGAGAATTCTCTGCAGGCTATCCAACAGGAAGCTGAAAGGATCAAGATTGTTTCTATGGAAAGAATCATGGTAGAATTCAACAAAATTATGCTTTCTGAAAAGCCATCTATCGGATTGAGATTGATGGAGCAAACCGGTCTTATGAAACTGATCATTCCCGAACTGATAGAACTAAAAGGAGTGGAAGAAGTAGAAGGACAAACTCATAAAGATAATTTTTACCATACCCTGGAAGTTGTAGATAATATTTCTGTGAATACCGATAATCTTTGGCTTCGTTGGTCTGCTTTGCTTCATGATATTGGTAAAGCTCCTACGAAAAAATTTGTAGAAGGTACAGGATGGACGTTTCATGGTCATGAATTTTTAGGTTCAAAAATGACCAAGACACTTTTCCAGCGATTGAAGTTACCATTAGGAAATGATATGAAATATGTTCAGAAAATGGTTAAGCTTTCATCGCGACCTATTGCTCTGATAACTGATGATGCTTCAGACGCTGCATTGAGAAGACTTTTATTTGATGCCGGTGAAAACCTTGAAGATCTTTTTACCCTTTGTAAAGCAGATATCACCACTAAAAACTCTAAGAAGCAGGAGAAGTTCAAAAGAAACTTTGAATATGTGGCGGTAAAGATCAAAGAAGTGGAAGAAAAGGACCAGGTAAGGAACTTCCAGCCACCAATTACCGGTGAAGAGATCATGGAAATGTTTAATCTTAAGCCAGGACGTGAAATTGGTATTTTAAAGGAGAAAGTAAAAGAAGCTATTCTTGAAGGTGAAATTCCCAATGAAAAGGAAGAAGCCACAAAATTTGTGATTGTTGAAGCGGAAAAACTGGGATTGACAATATAAGTTCAATTGATAAATAATAAAAAGCCCGGCGGGATGTTCCATCCCGCCGGGCTTTTTATTTCCACTTATGAAAACAAAGCCGGCCGGTTTCTTTCGAAACCGGCCGGAAAAAAACACAAATGATGAAAAAATAAAAAATTATTTTTTTATATGTTGTAAGGTTTATGGATTCAGGAAAGTACCGTTAGCACCAAGACCTCCTGTTTTAAGAGAACTAATTTTATTACCCGTAGTTGCTGAATAAATTACCATTTCGCTTTCTGCTGTAAATTGCTTAACATCTGATGCAAAGATTCTTCCATCAATAACGTTAAATCCATAAAGTGTAAAATAAGGACCACCATCTGCAGCTGTTAGCAATGGAGCTGTAGGAACTGTAGGGGTCGCTAAACTTGTTGTATATACTTTATCTGCAGAGCTGAAGTAGATTTTATCGTTATCAATCTGAAGGTTTGTAGCGTTTGGAATTCCTGTCAGTGTTACTACTGGAGTCATTGCTCCAGTGCTTGAAATCTTATAGACATAAGAATCTGCAGCTGTTGAAGAAATTGTGTAAACATTAGATTTGTATGAAATAGTACTGTTAATTTTACCATTTGGAACTGTCATTTCAGTCTTACTGTCATTGGAAGTATTGATATAAGTAATCATATTTCCGAATCCTGATGTTGCATTCTGTACAAAAACATTTCCACCTGCTTCTACTGTTTTATCAGCCCCGCCTGTCATAGTGATTTTGCTTACAAATGAATAGTCAGAAGCTTTATATTTCGTTACGTTTGTTGCATTTGTAGAGAAATTCAGGTTGGCAACATAGATAAAGTTATTTGCAAAAGTAATCCCTCTTGGGTTATCAATCTGATCTGTAATTACTGCTAATTTTTTGAATGTATAACGGTCTACTACAACAATTTTGTTCGAGTTATTGATTACAAGATAAGCCTTATTTCCGTTAAGACCAATCGTCTGAAGAACGTCACCCAGAATTTCTTTATTGTTATTATAACCATATACGTCATCCTGTTTCATACTCAAATCTCTTGTCAGGAAGGTTACTTTAGCTCCCTGGCTGTTGAAGTTACCTTCATTAGAGATAAAATATCCGTTCTGGTAAGTGATCGGAGAAATTTCAAACTCAGCGGAATCGCTTGTACATGAAGACATGTTAAATAATAACACTACTGCAAATAGTACAGTTAAAAGTTTAGTTATTTTCATAATTTATTCAATTTTAATTTTTAAAAATTTATTGCTGCGTATACACTATAGTTTCTTTTCGGTAAAGGATAAAAAGAAACCGTTTTATAATAGGTATTTGTTAGATTATTTACTTTAAACCCTAAGGTATATTTTTTCGCTAAAGTTGCAGAAACTCCCATATTCAAAAGAAAATAAGGATCAATGGCTTCTGATCTATTTTCATCACTTGTGGTATAGGTAACACCATTCAGTAATCCCTGTGCAAAAAACTTAAAGAAACCATATTCATAATCTATATTGGCAGATCCCCTGTGCATAGGAACATAAGGTCTCTGTAGCTGCGTTTCTTTATCTATAGATCTTGCATAATAATATCCTGCATTCGCTCTGAATTTATGATTACCCAATTGTTTACTAAAAGACAGCTGAGATTCTAATCCGTAAGATTCAACTTTATTGACATTGAATGCCTGCCAGTATCCTTTAGCCGTTGGAAGCCATGCGATAAGATCTGTGATGTTCATATAATACGGAGATAAAGCAAGTCTGAAATCTCCCACTTTGAACTCATTGGTCATATCTACCTGAGTAGAGGTTTCCGGTCTCAGGTCTTTATTTCCTCCCGGCTCATAATAAATATCATTAAATGACGGATATCTGAAGTTTTTTGACACGTTAACGCTTACATCATACCATTTTGCAGCACTCCATTTTCCGGAGAATGAATACATAATTGGTGACTTCACATCTTCCACAAAATCTTTCTTGAATCCACCTTCAAAACGCAGGTCTTTTGTTGCAAAATATCTCAACAATCCGGAAACAGAACCAACATTTCTGCTGACACTGGATATTCCACTCGCATATCCTTCCCCTTTATTGATCTGAAATTCTCCGATAATATTAAAATTCCACTTAGAATTCAGGAAGTAATTGAAATCATTTTTAAAGATGTAATTTTTCCCTGTTCCGCCACTGGATTTAGGCAGGTTTAAAGAACCAAAATACTGAAAATTCTCTTCTGTATAGGCTGCTCTAAGGGAGTTGCTAAACTTCGCTTTGTTCCAGTCCCAGGAAAGAAGGCTTCTTACACTTTGAGTCTTATATTTTGTCTTTGTTCCCGTTTCTTCATATACAGGATAATGTTGTGAAGAATCGAAAAACTGGCTCTGCCACGAAATTTTATGATCGTTATTTATCTTATAAGATGCACCTGCATTGAATGTCGTATTGTAGTAATTCCCGTTTCTGTTGATATAGTTCAGATCACTTACCTCATAATTATTTTCGCTTACAGAATAATTTCCGGAAGCTTTAAAACTGAACTTATCATTGCTGTAAGAACCTTTTACAAAATTATTATAGGTATTGAAAGAAGCGACTTCAGAAAATACAGAACCATGAAAGCCTTTATTAAAATCAAGAGTGTTATTCAGGTGAATACTTCCCCCGATAGCACCACTTCCGTAGACTACGCTTCCTCCGCCGGCTTTTATACCGATTTGGTCATATCCGAACAAAGCAATATTATTGATATCTCCCTGTCCCAAAAAACTGGAGTTGATATTTATCCCATTCCATACAAAGGCAGTCTGCTGCGCAGTAGTACCCCGGAAAGATGGCGAAGAAACAGCCCCACGGCCATTTTCTTTGATAAATACCTGTGACTGAAATCTCAGAAGTTCTGAAAGATTACTGGAGTTTTTCTCGGCCTCTTCTGCCGAAATTATTTTTACGGGATGAAAAAGTTTCACCCTATTCATCTGGTTATCGAAAACATAAATAGTGTCGATGGTTTTCTCTTGTCCAAAAAGAAAACAGCCATAAGATGAAAAAAGCAGTACTAAAGATCTTTTTATATCCATACTTTTTTACTTTTCCTCCGAAAGCAATATGTTTTTTTATTATAATTCCGGCAGGTCTCCTGACTTTCGCATTCTGCTCCTTCCCGTTTTAGACAGTGGTTGTTTGCAGAAACTTTTATTGCGATTTACAGTTGCGGGGACAGTCCGGGAGTTACACCCGATTCCCTTTTCATTCCAAAATACTGGAAACCAAAATTTTTGCAAAGATAGGTTTTTATATGTATTTGCCAAAAAGTGAGAATAGTGTGTAGCGGGTTGAAAATTTGAAGCAATAACTCACAAAAAAAAGCTGCTTTCGGTTGAAAGCAGCCATGTATCATAGAATAATCGTATGCAATTATTTACCAATAACTTCTGTAATTGGATTTCCTACATTTCCACTTGGGAACTGAATTTTCAGTAGAGAAGATACGGTAGGTGCAATATCGGTCATGTGATAAGCCTTGTTGCTTTCTCCCTGTTTAACTCCCCAACCCATAAAGATCAATGGAATATGCGAGTCATAAGAATTCCAAACGCTATGAGTAGTTCCTGTTTTAGAATATGGAGGAAGCATAGAATCATGAGAAATTAATTGGATATCTCCACTTCTCTGTCTGTTGATTCCGTTGATAATTCTTTGTTTGATAGGCTCCGGAATACTTGCTTCCTGAACTCTGTCTACAGAAACAGCATATAAAACTGTAGGATCTTTCTCCAGTTCTTTTACTGCGAAGTTTCTTACATCATCCAATTCAAGCTTACTGTCAGCCAATACTTTTCTGTCAAAATAAATCTGATAGTTATCAATCGCATTGATCAGTTTATCAGCTCCGAATTTATCCTTTAGTTTTTGGTTCAGATTCTTTTCTGCATCTTCACCGAAGAAACCTGTCGGGATTTTATGCTCTTTAAGGAATCCTACAGAATGCGCTCCACCATGGTCAGCAGAAAGAAAAACTGTATATTCTCCTTTTCCTACTTTAGCATCCAAATAATTGAAGAATTCTGCTAAATCCTGATCTAATCTGATATACACATCTTCTACCTCAATAGAATTGGGTCCGAATTTATGACCTGCATAATCAGTAGATGCAAGGTTGATGGCCAAGAAGTCTGTAATATTATCTCCGCCCAGTTTTTCACCTTCTACAGAAGCTTCTGCCAACTTCAATGTCAGCGTATTCCCGAAAGGTGTATAACGGATATTATCTTTTTTAGTCTGATAATCCTTTGCTAAATTACTGTAAGGGAAAGTAGGCGTTTTTGCACTTCCCAGCAGTCCTTCCCAAGAAGAATTGTCCGGTGCACTTTCCGTATATTGATTGATTGGAAGTAAAGTATTCCAGCCGTTGGCTACTAATTTTTCAGGAAGATTCTGAGAGTTGAATGATTTTACCCATTGAGGAAGATCATTCATATACCATGTACTGGTAATGAAATTTCCTGTACTGTCATCAAACCAGAACGCTCCGTTTGGATTGTGTCCTGCAGGAAGAATAGAAGCACGGTCTTTCAAAGAAACTCCCACTACTTTCCCCTGAAAGTTGGTTGCTAATCTCAATTCGTCAGTTACCGTAGTAGACCAAAGATTTTTTGGAGAGTGGCTTCCTGTTTTTACATTGGTTGTTCCTACTGGCTGAACGCTCTCATCAGCTGTACAGTACACTCCTTTTCCTGTTTCCTTATCCGTCCAGTCATTTCCAGCAATTCCGTGAATAGCCGGTACTGAACCTGTATAGATACATGTATGTCCCAACGCGGTAATGGTAGGAACGTATGGAATGTGTACATTATTCAAAGAATATCCTGTATTCAAAAGTCTTTTGAAACCGTCATTCCCATATTTACCATAAAAACGGTATAAATAATCCCAACGCATCTGATCTACAACCAAACCTACGACTAGTTTTGGTCTTTCCAGTTGGGTATTTTTATTCTTCTGTGCATTGATTGTAACTACGGACAAAAAAGTAGCTGCCGCAATTGAAATGTTCCTAAGCATCCAAGTAAATTTTTATTGACAACAAATTTAAGGGTTTTGAAAGTTTTGGAGTGTGAAATTTTATTTAAATTTGATTATTGCACAATTTATCAATCAATCTGCTATGATTCTAGGCGTATACTGGTATTTCAAATTTCCGGATCACTTATATAACTTTCAATTTTTCAAATTTTTCCCGGGATATGGTGGACATGCCGATAATCCTGCAGAACTGGCGGCAAAAGTTCAGGTGGAAAATGCAGACGATTTTATCGGAAAGCTGGAAGAACTGAAAGGACGTTTCAAAGAAACCTATTTACATTTGAATATCGATGGAAATAATTTGATCATCAATATCGGAGATTATCAGCTCTTTGATTTTCATTTTCAGCTGGCAGAAGAAATAGAAGAACTATTGATTCGTGAAAATGCAGAGTTGATAGATTCCAATATTCCTTTTAGCATTCAATCCAGCAAGAGCTATGCTCCGGAAAGAGAAGAATTCAAAAATATAGAACACAGATTCATTCAGATGGTTGGTTCTGACTTCAGGAAGAGCAATGCAGAAAATTACGCTGCCAGAATTGATTGTAATCTGCCTCTGCAATACAAACAAAGCCTTATTGATGATTTATCACAGATATGCAAAGAAGAAAACCTCAATGTATTTTATTATAATGATTTTGATTTTAAAGATCATTGCAACCTGATGCTCTTTTTCAGCAATGGCAGACAGAACAAAGAGGCTGTTCAAAAAGTTGATATCAATTCATTTGGGAGTAAAGTGCGCCAGCTTACCCAGAAATACCCTCTTTATTTCGGTCACTTCGGAAGTCTCAAAGAATATCCTTTACAGGGTCCTCACGCAGAACTCATAGTGGATGAAGAATATATTTTAAATAAAAAATAAAACCATTTAATTCAATCATATGATCAAATTCAAATATGTCATTTTGTATGTAGAAGATGTAGAGCAATCTATGAATTTTTATAAAAACACCTTTGATACCGAAATAAAATTTATCACCCCTGAAAAAGATTATGGAGAACTGCTGACCGGAGAAACTACTTTGTCATTTGCTGCTGTAAGCCTCGCAGATTCCAATATTAAAAAAGGATTTTTAACTTCAAAAACGCAAGATAAACCTTTTGGAATGGAACTGGGATTTGTCACTGATGATGTAGAAGCCCTGGTGGAAAAAGCAATAAAAAATGGCGCTGTACTGTATGAAGATATTGCAGTAAAACCCTGGGGACAAAAAACATCTTACATCAAAGATCCCAACAATTATCTGGTTGAAATCTGTACTGAAATTCAATAAGTTTAAAATATCTGATGTGGAAATAAGAAAATTACAAAAACTAGCCACCGATCCAAGTGTAAACTGGGGACATAATGGTTATACAACGGACAGAATATATTCAGTTTCCTCTATTGAGTTTGGAGGTTCTTTTGAATTTAGCTTAAAAGAAAAGGCTTTACCTTATATCAAAAACTGGGAGACTACTTCTGAAGAATTTGAAGAACTGAATAGTCTTATAGAACAGGAAAATTCTTTTGGAGCCTTCACTGATGAAGATCTTGCGGGTTGGATTATTTGTGAACACAGAACATGGAACAACAGTCTGTACATAGAAAATTTACTGATTGACGAAAAGCACAGACGGCAGGGAATCGGAATTATGCTGATTAAAAGTGCCATTAAAGAAGCCCGCAGACTAAACTGCAGAGTCATTGAACTGGAAACACAGAATACCAACTATCCGGCTATTCAGTTTTACAGAAGAATGGGCTTCAATATTACCGGGCTGAACACGAGACTATACAATAATCAGGACGAGATTGCTCTTTTTATGACTTTAGATGTGGAATAAAACCTGATAAAAAGATATTATTATAAAATATTTAACCTCTAATATTTAAAACACTTGCTGGTGTCCTAATTTTTCTATATATTAGTAATCAACAAATTAAAGATTATTACTATGAAAAATTTCAAAAAACTAAAGAGAAGCCAGCTTGTGCTGATAAATGGTGGTGATACTCCTTATGCATTATGTGATATGGATGGTAATTGTCCTCCGACAATAGGCTCATACTATTGCAGCGATGGTACTTGTTACAGAGTTTCCGGAGGTGGCGGTGGTAACCCCGGCTGTAATGAACCTATGCGTCTTTGCCAAGAATGGGAAACCGGATGCGGGTGTGTTTATATGTAATATATTTTGTTAGATAAAATCTTGTTGAGGGCGGTTTTTACCGCTCTTTTTTGGTTTAAAAAATGCATATTTGCAATAAACTAATATCAAAAATTCATGATGCGACAAACTTGTTTTATAGCTATACTAATTGTTTTTTCATTTACCCATGCACAAAAGAAGACATTCAAATGTGTAGAAGTTCATGATGCTATCAAGCTAATTGACGATGAAAAATATGACGAAGGGATTGCTATCCTAAAAGAATGTGAAAAAAAAGATCCTAAAGATTATACATACCCCTATGAAATTGCTCTGGCCCATATTCGAAAAGAAGATTATAACAGCGGTATATCACAATTGGAAAAGATTAAAGGTTATTCAAATATAGATGACTATTATTATGCTCTTCTCGGAAATGCCTATGATTATACAGATAATCCTGAACAGGCTATAAAAACTTATGATGAGGGATTAAAAAAGTTTCCATCTTCCGGAAAACTTTATTTGGAGAAAGGAGTTGTCTTTGAACTTCAAAAAAAAATAAGCCAAGCCATTGAAAGCTACGAAAAAGGGATAAAAGCAGAACCGTCATATTCATCCAACTACTACAGAATAACCAAATTATTTTTAAATTCTAATAATCCGCTGTATGGTCTCATTTATGGTGAAATATTCTTAAATCTGGAACGCACCACTGCTCGAAGCCAAGAAATGAGTCAACTTTTATATGACGGGTATAAAAAAGCGTTGAAATTCACAGATAAAAATACTACAGTTGATCTTTGTCAAGCCTTTATCATTATTGAAAAAGACAGTAAACCTAATGATCCTCTTCCTTTCTGCATCCTTTACAGCGGATATTTTGCGCTCGCTTCTGTTGACAAAAAAGAAATTAATTTGGAAACGTTGTCAGACATCAGAAGAAAGGCAATGAAAGAATATTTTAAACACAAGAGCAATCCATCAAATGTTTTATTAAACTATCAAAAAATAATGGAGGACAAAAACGTTTTTAATGCTTATAATTTTTATCTGTTCCAGATAGGAGATAAAGAGGCGTTTGAAAACTGGTTCACCAATAATAAAACAGAATATGAGAAATTTGTAGACTGGTACACTAACGATACAAATAGTCTAAAAATCAATAAAAAAAATCTATATATCTCTGATCCTTTACCCAAATAATATGATGTTTTAAATTTGAATTTTATAAAAGTGCACTTTTGTAGATTCTTATTTCCGGAAACTTATTTCTACAAATAATCTATGAGAATTTCACTATTTTCGTAAAAAAAAGGATCACTCAATATCATGCAAAATCTTTTGAAATACATCAGATCCCTTACTCCTTTTTCTGACGAGAGCTGGATAATGCTTCAACCCACCCTATCAGAAAGACATTACAAGAAAAATGAACTGATGTTACAGGAAGGTGAAATCTGTGATTCTCTATTTTATATTGATAAAGGATTTTGTAAAAGCTATTATGAAATAGAAGGAGTCATAAAAAACACTGGATTTTTCTTTGAGAACGAAATAGCGACCAATATCAGCAGTTTTGGAAGCGGACAGCAATCTGAATTCAATATCATCGCTTGTGAAGAGCTTCATACCATTATTTTTGATAAAACAAAATTATTTGAAGCCGCCAGAAAGGTTCCTGAAATTGAAACATTGGGTCGCCATTGCATTCGACAGTTTGCTTCCAGACAGGAGGAGTTTGCAAATCTATTCACGCTTTATACTGCACAGAAAAGACTGGAATATATTGAAACCCAACATCCCGAAATGCTGCAACGCATATCCCTTACCCAACTGTCTTCATTTCTGGGAGTAGCAAGAGAAACATTAAGCAGAATCCGGAAACGAAGGATGATCCGTTGAAATTACCATTCTTTAAAAAAATCTTGTCACAAACAAAATAATACATGAAGACATTGATCTGGAAAGGAATGCTTTATTAAAAGGAAAAGTCTTCAAACCCTAAAGATCTTATAAAGTGACAAAGCAAAAAAAGATAATTTCTAATCTTAGTAATAAACAGCCCCTTACAATTGTTATTACTATATGAAAACAATTGCTCTTCTACTCTTTTTCTTCACTTCTCTGATTGTTGTTTCTGCTCAGAATCATCATTCTGAAGGCTTTTATGAAACCTCGGATCACGTAAAGATCAAATATAAAATCTCCGGAAAAGGAGAAGCCTGTATCTATGTTCCTGGAGGTCCTGGTCAGGGTTATCCATCCTTTGAACTGATGGGAGGAAGTAGTCTGGAAAAAAATATACAGATGATCTATATGGATCAGCGGGGTTCCGGGGAATCCGACACATCAGAAAATTACCATCTCGATAAAATGGTTCAGGATATTGAAGAACTGAGACAGCATCTCAAGTTGAAAAAGATTTCCTTACTGGCACATTCTTTTGGTGGAATTATTGCAGTCAGTTATGCAAAAAAATATCCCCAATATACCAAAGGGCTCATTCTTACTAATATTACCCTTCATTTTCTGAATGATGAATCTATCAAAGAACAGATTGAATATGGAAACAGTCTTTTACAGGCAAAAAACAGAGCAATCCCTAAAGACAGCCTTTCTTCAGAACTTTCAAAAATAAGCAGTGCATTAAGGAAAAAAAGAATTGGATATAAATTCCTTACCGAAGATATCGAAACCATAAAAGAATCTGATAAGATCGATTCTCTCCATCCTCGTATCATCGACTTCGGAATGGCAGTCATTTCAAAACCCAAAGACTTCCCGGAATATTATGTTGATTATGCACCCATTACAAAAGACATCCATGTTCCTGTATTAATTATCACCGGAAAAAAGGATAAAGCAGTTGGAACTCAACATTATAAAACCTTTCAGTTTCCCAATCAGAAAGTAGTTGTCATTGATGGTGGACACCTTTTGTATTATGAGAAAAATAAAGAATTTGTGACTGCTGTCACCCATTTTGTGAAAACAACGAAGTGATGTTGTATTGGCAATTTTATAATTAAATAGTTTCGGCGCGGCCTTTGGCCGCGCCGAAACTATTTATGCTCAATAAAAAATATAAACTTTCACAACTAGAGTTCTGTTTACTAATATTCAGTTATTTACAACAAATATCAGTTAAAAATATACTTAGTAATATTTGAAATAAATGTAAATTTAGAAAAGCATAATGAAGTAGTAAGTAATAAACATTCATCTAACTCTAATACTATGAAAACGAATTCTTTTCTAGAAATTGACCACTACATCAGTGATTTACTTGCCCCTGAAGATCACATATTAAAAGATACAATTAAATCTCTTGATGCCGCAGGGCTTCCTCAGCATAGTGTTTCGGCCAATCAGGGAAAATTTTTGCAGGTAATGATGATGGCTTGCAATGCAAAAAAAGTTCTGGAATTAGGAACATTAGGAGGATATAGTACCATTTGGCTTGCCCGGGCCTTACCCATCGACGGTAAAATAATTACAATAGAAGTTGATGCACACCACGGAAAAGTTGCTCAGCAAAACATTAAAAATGCAGGACTTTCTGATAAAGTAGAAACAAAAATCGGTAAAGCACTGGACCTTCTTCCTCAGATGATAAAGGAAAAGAATGAAAAATTTGATATGATTTTTATTGATGCAGATAAACCTCCTTATACAGAATATTTCAAGTATGCTCTTCAGCTATCACGTCCCGGTACAATTATAATATTGGATAATGTGATCCGGGAAGGAAAGGTTCTTGACGATAACAGTCAGGATGAAAAAGTACAAGGAGTTCAAAGATTAAACAAATTATTAAGCAATAACGAAAATATTACGGCTACTATTCTTCAAACTGTTGGTGTTAAAGAACATGATGGAATGGCCATTGCAGTTGTTAATCAGACTAACTGATTGACAAGCAAATACAAATTGGATATTACTGGGTTTCCAGATTGCTTCCACAAATGTATAAGCGAGACATCCATAAACAGCTTTAATAAAAAAACAAAAAACCGCGCCAAAGGACGCGGTTTTCTTATATAAAATACAGTAAATTAGAATTTAAGATCTCCATTCACCTCTCTTACTGCATTTGCAGCTTCAGAGAATTTCAATTGCTCTTCAGCAGTAAGTGTTACGTTTACGATAGATTCTACTCCGTTTGCTCCGATGATAGCAGGAACTCCTAAGCAGATATCGTTTTGTCCGTACTCACCTTCAAGCATTAAAGAACAAGGAATCATTTTCTTTTGGTCACATGCAATCGCCTGAACCATTACAGAAACTGCTGCACCTGGAGCATACCAAGCAGAAGTTCCTAATAATTTTGTAAGAGTAGCTCCTCCTACTTTAGTTTCTTCGATTACATATTTTTGTTGATCTTCACTTAAGAATTCAGTTACAGGAACCCCATTTCTTGTAGCTTTGCTCAATAATGGAAGCATACCTGTATCACTGTGAGCAGCAATTACCATTCCGTCAACATCAGAAATTGGAGCTTCTAACGCTTCAGCCAATCTGTATTTGAATCTTGCAGAGTCTAATGCACCACCCATTCCGATGATTTTGTGCTTAGGAAGACCTGAAGTTTTGTGAACAAGGTAAGCCATAGTATCCATTGGGTTAGAAACCACAATAATGATTACTTCCGGAGAATGTTTTACTAAGTTTTCAGTAACTTCTTTCACGATACCAGCGTTGATACCGATCAATTCTTCTCTTGTCATTCCAGGTTTTCTTGGGATCCCTGAAGTGATTACTGCTACATGAGAACCTGCAGTTTTGCTGTAATCTCCTGTTGTACCCGTAATTTTTGTATCAAATCCGTTAAGAGATGCTGTCTGCATCAAATCCATTGCTTTACCTTCAGCAAACCCTTCTTTAATGTCTACCAAAACTACTTCTGAACAGAAGTTCTTCATTGCGATGTATTCCGCACAGCTTGCTCCTACAGCGCCTGCACCTACTACAGTTACTTTCATATTGTTACTTTTTAAAATTATTTTTTGTTAGTTAAGTTTAAATTTGAAACTCCCCAAATTTAACAATTCCTGAAAAAATGCGCAATTTTTCAGGAATTTAATTAGAATTAAAATAAATTAGTTGACGTTCAGTAAAAACGTATACAGCTTTTTCGCCCCGGAAAGCACGTCATGGTAGTTTTCTTCAGCCACTTCCGTATCCAGAACCTCCTTGAAATTTTTCCACATTGGCCCTGTATTTTCCTGATAACATCCGAAAAAGTTGAAAGTAACCTCATCAAAACCTTCCGTTTTAGAAAGCTGTTTAGCAATTACGTTCCCACCAAGCGTAGAACCTTCAATCACATACATCGCTCCAAGCGCTTCATGCTCATTGTTGAATTCAAGATTGTGGGTAGCAGCCTGATTTTCCAGAGAAAGGCTTTTCAGGTCTTTTTCAATAAGAGAAAGCTTCTTTCTTGCATCAAGCTGAAGCTTTTCTGCATACTTATCAGAAAGGCTGCTGAATATTTTGGCTTCACTGTGAAGAAGCATCAGGTAATTGGTATGGATGATCTTTTTATAATCCTCTAAAGTGAAAGTTTTGTTAAAAATCTTTTCAGAATTAAAAAGTTTCTCTGCTGCATCGTGATAATCTGCCGTATTCTGTTTAAGATATTCTGATACCATAAATAACGTTTTAAAAGTTTCTCAAATATAAGGCTTTTTGAACGTTAAAATAAAGGAAGTTCCCTCACTGCTGCTTTCATAATCCACATTTCCTCCTATTCTTTTCATGATACGGTGTACAATAGACAGCCCTACTCCATTTCCTTTAAATTTCTTGGCATTGTCCATCCTGTTGAAGATCTTAAACATCTTGTGCTTCTCCTCTTCAGGAATACCGATACCATTATCAGAAATTTTGTAAATAACAGTCTGCCCGTCTTCTGTCCCTTCAATTTCCACTTTCGGAAGATCTTTGTGGGATGAATATTTCACGGCATTATTGATGATATTCAGGAATACCTGATGAAGCATGGTTTTATCAGCCAGTACATCCGGGCATTCCTTAATGATAATTTCACTATTCGGACTGCCATAGGTCATCTTGGCATTTTGAGATATTTTCTCAATCGTATGAGCCGTTTTCAGACTTTCAAGCTGTATTTCACTATGCTTGGCGCGGCTGAGCTGCAGTACATCATGCATCATTTCAGCCATATTATCTATTTCCTCGATAATTGTGTTGATCTTGGTTTTGCTTTTTACAGAATCATCGGTAAGATTTCCCAAAAGCATTTGTGCATTCAGTTTCATTACCGTAAGAGGCGTTCCAAGATCATGCGAAATGGTATAAGAAAAACTGTCAAGTTCATCATTTACCTTTTTCAGCTCATCATTAAGCCTTTTGATCGCATTGTAATTTTTGTGAGAGGTTTCTAAAATCAAATCTCTTACAGCCTGTACCGCACTTACGTTTCTGGAATTCCATCTTTTAGAATTCCCTTTGATATTTTCTGTAAAAATGTGGAAGGAAGTTCTCGGTGATATCATTTGTTTTTCTTCTCCATTCTGAGAAAATACACCAATTTTTTTCTCTGGATTGCCAGCCCAGTTGATGTGTTCATCAAATTCTTTCCGAAACCAGATCAGCATTTCATTTTTATCTCTTTCAATAAAATAAATAATCATACCTGCAGCATTTTTAGGTACATCCAGTTCTGCACCGTGATCTTTAAGAAAGCTGCGGTTCACATAGATCCGTTCATTGGTATTCTCAAGTGCCCATTGTATAATTCTACTAAGACTTTCCGGATCAGGAGTTTTACCGTCTGTTACGATGCTCTCATCCGAAACAATGGCAAGCCCGTCTGCCTCGGGTAAATTTCTGATCTCTGTTTTACACTCAATAAGAGAATCAAACAGAATATTATGTTTTAAGAACTCCGTTTTAAGCTGAGATACTTTTTCATTCAGTTCCAAACGGTAATTCAGTTCGCTTTTGGATTTAAATGATGAATAAGCATTCGCAGCCAGAGTCGTGAAAATTCCGGCCTGTACCCTGTCTTCAAGGTCAATATGCTTAGGCTCTACATTCTGGCAGGTTACCAACCCCCAAAGATGATCATCAATAATAATTGAAACACTAAAGCTTGAAGCTGCTCCTGAATTTTTAAGATACTGCCCGTGAACAGGCGACATTCCTCTGGATGCAGAGAAAGTAAGGTCAATATTTTCAGGACTTTTGCTCAAAATAGGAACCGTATCCGCATATACATTGCTGAAGATTCTCTTTCTTTTTTTCAGATAAAGATCCCGTGCCTGTTTTGGAATATCAGACTCCGGATAATGAAGACCCAGAAAGCTTTCCATATTCTCATTTTTCTTTTCGGCGATTACTTTTCCCGAACCATCCATCATGAATTTGTAGACCATCATCCGGTCATAGTTCACCACCTTCGACAGGGTTTCCAGAAGATGATTCCAGAGCTCCTTTTCATTATCGATGATGTAAAAGTTATCGTACTTATTCGAAATCCGTTTATTGGGGTTAATCAGAACTTCTTCAAACTCCATGAAGATATAAAGTTCACTTCTGAAAACAGAAAAATGGTACTCTGTATCACCAATAAAAATCTTGTCAAAATAAGTTTCATTCTTCCTTCTGGTAAACTTATCCAGTGAAGTATAGATTTCTGAATCAATAATGCTTTGAAAACTTTCCGGAAAGTCAGCAAGCTTTCTTCCGAACAGCTCCTCTGAACTCCCGATTTTAAATATATCCGAAATATTCCTGCTAAAAAAAGTAATGGTACGGGACTCCGCATCAATGCCAATCAAATAACCAAAACTTTGTATAGAACCCGGAATATGGATAGGTTCTTCATGGCATTCTATAAAATTCATATATCTTTTCAGTCTAACTATCAAATATAGTGCTTTTTGAAACAGCTTTCTATTTTGTGGTACCTATTTCAAATTTCTACCCCTAGTATTTTCATACAATATACCTCATAAAAAACACATTGAAATATTCTTCACTTTCACCTCTTTTTTATGAGATATATCTAAAATTTACAAAAAAAAATCCAATAATCACGTTTTCACTCTTTAACCATGATTCATAACATGAATTACACATTATTAACCTTAATAATTATTTTATTTAAACAAATTTATCTAAATTTATATCACCAAATAATGAATATGATCAAAATTAATTGAATTATTCACAATAAATTCAATATAAAATTTAAATTCAAATAATACTATTATGAAAAAGTTCCCATTAATTTTATTTTCCCTGGTCCTCTCTATAGGATTATGGAATCCATCAGAAGCATGTACAAGAGTCGTTTACAAAGGGCCCCAGAATACCGTTATTACAGCCCGTTCTATGGACTGGCGTGACGAAATCCCCGCTAACCTGTGGGTTTTCCCAAAAGGAATAGACCGCAACGGATTGGTAGGCTCTAAATCTATAAAATGGAATTCCAAATATGGAAGCCTGATCAGCTCTTCCTGGGATATTGCATCTGCAGACGGAATGAACGAAAAAGGACTGGTTGCCAACCTTCTTTGGTTAGGAGAATCCCAGTATCCGAAATTTGATGGAAAAGGAAGTAAAAAGGGACTTGCCATATCATTATGGGCACAATATTATCTCGATAATTTCGCCACAGTAAAAGAAGCAGTAGAATTTTCACGAAAAGAACCTTTCGTTATTGTAAGTGATTATATTCCCGGGACGGAAAGATTTACAACAATTCATCTTTCCATTTCCGATGCTTCAGGAGACAATGCTGTATTTGAGTATATTGACGGTAAACTGGTTATTCATCATGATCCGTCTTATACAGTAATGACCAATTCTCCTGTTTTTGAAGAACAGCTGGCTCTAAACAATTACTGGAAAGGAATTCCGGGAACGGTAATGCTTCCGGGAACCAACCGAGCTGCAGACCGCTTCGTAAGAGCTTCTTACTATGTGAATGCAATACCGCAGACTGCTGATACCCGTACAGCTATAGCGAGTGTTTTCAGTGTCATCAGAAATTGTTCCGTCCCTTATGGAATTACTTCAGCAACAGAGCCTAATATTTCATCAACCAGATGGCGTTCTGTATCAGATCAGAAAAATCTGGTATATTATTTTGAAACAGTTTTCACACCGAATACTTTTTGGGTAGATCTTAAAGATTTCGACCTAAGCGCTAAGGGAAAAGTGATGAAACTGGATTTGAGTAATAACAACACTTACAACGGTAAATCCAATGCAAATTTTAAAGAATCTGCACCGTTCACATTCTTAGGATTAAAATAGATATTTCATCACAACAATGCTTCTGCTTAGCAAAATAATACCCTAAGTATACTGCATTATGATTAACCGAACACCATTTTCTTTCTCTGAAGAAAGTCAAATCAATATTTGCAAGTGGTTATAAAGTCGGTGTGGTAAAATAATATTCACAGTAAAAAACAAAAATAGATATGGCCTTTTTTTCGATAAAAAAGAAAAGCCTGATCCTGTGCTTGCTGGCCTGCGGGTTATCAGCTTATGCACAAAATCAGGACTCTCTGAAGACCACCTCTCCTCCACAGGAAGAAGACAATGTAAAATATCCACAACTGCAGATCAAAGGCCTTTTTCAGGCACGCTATCTGGTTGGGATGAGTAAAGATGTAGATGTTAATGGACTTCATCATACGGATGGTTCCGGAACTGATAATAATTTCATGCTTAAATACATGAGAGTTCAGGTTCGGGCACAGATCAGCAAACGCACAGAAGTTGTTGTTTTGGCCAATCTTGCCGATTTTAAAAATGATCCTAAAAGCAGGGTTCTTGAAAATGCTTATCTGAAATACACCTTCAATCCCAAATTAGCGATTACCGTAGGACAATTCAGACCTTGGTTTGGTATTGAAGAGACGTACCCTATTGATATTATTAAATCCTTAGACTGGTCTAATCAGTATACGGAATTCGGAAAACTGGGCTGGACGAGTTTCCAGATCGGGATGTCTGCCACAGGACAGCTTCAGCTGGGAGAAATACCTTTCCAATATGCTGTTTCGCTAGTCAACGGAAATGGAAAGAACCAGATCAATGATAATGACAATGGAAAACAGTATTCTACCCGCCTTGTTTTCGGATTATCCAAAAAATACAATTTCAATGTGGGTCTGAACGGAGGTATTGGAGAAGTGTTCAGCAAAAAAGTATATGCGTTGGGAGTAGACCTAAGCTCACTGATCCAGTTTGATCCGAAATGGAGTCTTGATATGCAGCTGGAAGCTAAACAGGCTACCAACCATGTCCTGTATAATTCCATTGCACCTGAATTGAGACCTGAGAATCCTGACCAATATCTGATCCGCGGAGCATACTTCCTTCCGAATCTAAGATATGAGATCAACCACAAAAACCTGAGTGCCTTCGAACTGTCCTGCCGATACGAATATCTTGACACCAATTTCAGAATGGCTTCCAATCCAAGACAAACGATTACCCCGATGTTCGGCCTGGAATTCCTGAAAAATTACGGAGCAAGAATTCAGCTGGGTGTACAGTTTGACCGCTATAAATATCAGGTGGAAAACACCTCACAATACAACAATAATCTATTCATTGTGCAAGTGCAAAGTAGGTTTTAACCCATTAAATAGTTAGTATCATGAAAGAAATAAATATCAGAAACGTAGCGATCACATTTGTTGTTGCGTTGATCATATGGTTCATTCCTGCTCCGGAAGGTGTTGCCGAGAATGCCTGGCATCTGTTTGCCATTTTTGCAGCCACTATTTTAGGAATCATCCTTAAAGCCGCTCCAATGGGTACGATGTGTATGATGGCCATTGGTTTTACAGCCCTTACACAGGTTGTTGCTCCCGGAGATGCAGGAAAATCTATTACAAAAGCTCTTTCCGGTTTTGGAGATAAAGTAATCTGGCTGATCGGGATTTCATTCTTTATCGCCAGAGGATTTATCAAAACAGGACTTGGAAACCGTATTGCCTTTCTGTTCATCAGAGTTTTTGGTAAAAGCTCATTGGGATTGGCTTACGGATTGGGCCTTGCCGATGTTTGTCTGGCACCTGCTATTCCGAGCAATACAGCAAGAGGTGGGGGGATTATCTACCCCATCATGAAGTCTATGGCGATAAGCTTTGATTCCGTACCTGACAAACCGGAAACCCATAGAAAATTAGGATCATTCCTTACGTTGAACAGCTATTATATGAACCTCATCGCTTCTTCTATGTTCCTTACTGGGACAGCAAGTAACCCGATGTGTCAGAAATTTGCAGCCAACCTTGGTATTGATATTACATGGATGTCATGGGCTGCAGCAGGTTTCATTCCGGGAGCAGTAGCATTCTTTGTCGTTCCTTTGGTATTGTACAAATTATATCCGCCTGAATTGAAAAAAACAGGAGATGCTCCCAAAATGGCCGCTCAGAAATTAAAAGAAATGGGACCTATTTCCAGAAACGAATGGCTGATGCTGTTAGCATTCTTTATTCTGTTAGCTCTTTGGATATTTGGAGGAGCGCTTTCTATTGATGCAACAACTACTGCATTTATCGGATTAACATTATTGCTGCTAACCTCAGTATTAACCTGGGAGGATGTAAAAAGTGAAAAAGGAGCATGGGACACCATTGTTTGGTTTGCCGTATTGGTAATGATGGCAAGTTCTTTGAATGAATTAGGCTTCATTGGCTGGTTCAGTAACCTTATCAAAGTTCAGATCGGAGGTCTGAGCTGGCAGGTAGCCTTCCCGGTTATTATTATCGTCTATTTCTTCAGTCACTATATTTTTGCAAGTGCTACAGCTCACGTAGCAGCCATGTATGCTGCATTGTTAGGGGTTGGTGTTTCTTTGGGAATTCCTCCTATGCTATTGGCGATGATGCTAGGTTTCATGGGTTCTATTTATGGTGTGCTTACCCATTACGGACACGGTCCTGCTCCGGTATTTTTCGGAAGCGGATATGTAGACCTGAAAGTATGGTGGCTCAGAGGTCTTGAAATAGGAATCGTTCTCTTGATCATCTATATGGTTGTAGGCGGATTGTGGATGAAAGTCTTAGGATATTATTAATTTTTAAATCAAAAATATGTTATCAACATTGTCAAGAAAAATGCTGATGTGCCTTACAGGACTCTTTTTGGGATTCTTCCTGTTGATTCATTTCCTTGGAAATCTTCAGCTTTTTCTACCACAAGAGCAAGCACATCTGCAGTTTAATGCCTATTCGCATTTTTTATCCGGAAATATTATTATCAAAATAGTTTCTTACGTTTTGTATGCCAGTATTATTCTGCATGCTGTAGATGGATTGATTATTAGTTTAAAAAATAAAAAATCTGGTGGCAGCTATCATTCGGACAGACGTGGAAGAGCCAGTAAATGGGCTTCCAGAAATATGGGAATCCTTGGAACCTTAATCCTGATCTTTCTGGTAATCCATTTCCAGAACTTCTGGTATATCTACAAATTCGGAAATCCTCCTTTGGATGAGAACGGAAATAAAGATCTCTACATTTTAGTAGTGAATGTCTTTAAAGAATGGTGGTACGTTATCATTTATGTTTTATCAATGATCGCATTGTGTTATCACCTGATTCATGGAATATACAGTGCTGTAAGAACTCTGGGGCTTTATCACCCTAAGTTTGTACAATGGTTCAAAACTATCGGAATTGCTTATTCAATCATTATCTGTGTAGGTTTTGCATTGATGCCTGTGTATGTATTTTTTACTTATCATTAAACAGAACGGTCATGATTTTAGATTCAAAAATACCACAAGGCCCATTGGAACATAAATGGGAAAATTATAAAAAGAAAGCAAGACTCGTCAACCCAGCCAACCGTAAAAAACTGGATGTGATTGTTGTAGGAACGGGACTTGCAGGAAGTTCTATTGCAGCTTCTTTGGGAGAAATGGGATATAATGTCAAATCATTCTGTTTCCAGGACAGCCCGAGAAGAGCACACTCTGTAGCCGCACAGGGAGGAGTGAATGCTGCTAAAAATTACAAAAATGATGGTGACAGTGTGTACAGAATGTTTGTAGACACGTTAAAAGGAGGCGACTTCAGAGCCCGTGAAGCCAATGTATACCGCATGGCAGAATGTTCTTTGAACCTCATCGATCAGGCCGTAGCTCAGGGAGTTCCTTTCGGACGTGAATATGGAGGGTATCTGAACAACCGTTCTTTCGGAGGAGTTCAGGTAAGCCGTACTTTCTATGCAAGGGGACAAACGGGCCAGCAGCTGCTGTTAGGAGCTTATCAGGCTTTAATGAGACAGGTTGGAAAAGGTTCAGTACAATTATTTTCAAGACATGAAATGCTTGATCTTGTTACGGTTGATGGTAAAGCCAGAGGAATTATCGTAAGAAATCTAGACACAGGAGATATTGAAAGACACGCAGCTCATGCTGTAGTATTGGCAACGGGAGGTTACGGGAAAATCTATTATCTGTCCACTCTTGCTATGGGATGTAATGGTTCTGCCATCTGGAGAGCCCACAAAAAAGGGGCTTTAATGGCTTCTCCAAGCTGGATTCAGGTGCACCCTACTTCTCTTCCGCAATCCGGAGATTATCAATCTAAACTGACCTTAATGTCTGAATCATTACGTAATGACGGACGTATCTGGGTGCCGCTGAAGGAAGCTGAAAATAGAATCGCGAATGATATTCCGGAAAATGAGAGGGATTATTACCTTGAAAGAAGATATCCGGCTTTCGGGAATCTTGCTCCGAGAGATATTTCTTCCCGTGCAGCGAAGGAAAGAATTGATGCCGGTTTTGGAATCGGGCCTTTGAAAAATGCAGTATATCTTGATTTTTCAAAAGCAATACAGGAACAGGGAAAAGATAAGATCAAGGAAAAATATGGAAACTTATTCGATATGTATCTGAAAATAACAGGATATGATGCATATAATGAGCCCATGATGATCTCTCCGTCAGCACACTTCTCTATGGGGGGCCTTTGGGTAGATTATGAACTGATGACCACTGTTCCGGGATTATTTGCATTAGGGGAAGCTAATTTTGCCGATCATGGAGCTAACAGATTGGGAGCCAACTCTCTTTTACAAGCTTCTGTAGACGGCTATTTCATCGCTCCTTACACCATTGCAAACTATCTGGCAGATGAAATTCACACCGGAAAAATTTCACCGGATTCGCCTGAATTTGAACAGGCTGAAAATGCCGTTAAAAACCAAATTACTGATTTTATCAATATCAAAGGAAGCAAAACTGTAGATTATTTTCACAAAACATTAGGAAAACTCCTGTACGATTATTGCGGCCTGGCCAGAAATGAAGAAGGTCTGAAATATGCCATTCAGGAAATCCGAAAACTGAAAGAGGAATTTTATAAGGACGTAAGGGTTTCCGGACAGGGAGGTCAAATGAATACCGAACTGGAAAAAGCAGGCCGTGTTGCCGATTATTTCGAAATTGGAGAACTGATGTGCTATGATGCCTTAACCCGTAACGAATCCTGTGGTGCTCATTTCCGCGAAGAATTCCAGACTCCGGACGGAGAAGCCATGAGAAATGATGCAGAATACCAGTTTATCTCTGCATGGGCATGGGCAGGTGAAAATAGCGAACCAGAATTGATCAAGGAACCTTTAACCTTTGAAGAAATTCAGCCAACGGTAAGAAGTTACAAATAGAAAAACAGAAAATTATGGATTTACATCTTAAGATATGGAGACAGAAAGACAGAAAAAGTGAAGGGAAACTGGTAGGTTATGATCTGAAAGGATTGAATTCTCATATGTCTTTCTTAGAAATGCTGGATACATTGAACGAAAAACTGATCATCGAAGGTGATGAACCTGTAGAATTTGATCACGACTGCCGTGAAGGAATTTGTGGACAATGTGGAATGATGATTAACGGTATTGCCCATGGTCCTCTGAAAAATACAACGACCTGTCAGCTTCATTTACGGTCTTTTAAAGATGGTGAAACGATTCTGATAGAACCCTTCCGTGCCGAGGCATTCCCTGTAAAGAAAGATTTAAAAGTAGACCGCTCTGCTTTTGACAGAATTATATCTTCAGGAGGTTTTGTATCTGTAAACACAGGTCAGGCTTCTGATGCCACTGCCATTCCGGTTACCCACCAGACAGCAGAGGAAGCTTTTGATTCCGCAGCGTGCATCGGATGTGGAGCTTGTGTTGCTACGTGTAAAAACGGCAGTGCAGCTTTGTTTACGTCTGCCAAGATCACCCATATGGTTCTTCTTCCTCAGGGGAAAGAAGAAAGAAGCAAAAGGGTTCTGGATATGGTAACCCAGATGGATACCGAATTATTCGGGCACTGCTCCAATACAGAAGCCTGTGAAGTGGAATGTCCGCAAGGAATTTCCGTACTCAATATCGCCAGAATGAATTTTGAATATAGCAGATCATTGTTTTTCAGAAAGAAAAACTAGTCAAGCGAAAGAATAGAAAGATAAGAGGGTAAATTTGTCAATAGGCAGATTTACCCTTTTTTATTTTGTGCTAAATTACTGTGAGAACACCGATAAAATAGAACAAATTCTCCTTTTGCATTCTATTCATTCATCATCGCTACCACTCTTGCCGGCGCTGCGGAACCACCGACAATTTTAAGCGGAAATACACAGATTTTAAATCCGGATGGAGGTAATGCACTAAGATTTGTAAGCTGCTCAATGTGTAAATATTCTTTTTCGATACCTACGCGATGGCCTTCCCAGAAGAATTCGGGATCATTGAGTTCTTTGGCTTTCTGCGCCATATATTTCAGAGGAAGATCCCATCCCCATTGGTCGATTCCCATTACTTTCACGCCCTGATCAATCAGCCATTCTGTAGCTTCTTTGCTCATTCCGGTTCCTTTTTCTACAAAATCTGAGGTTCCCATCATTTTGTCACGGTCGGTTCTGATCAAAACAATATTTCCTTCCTCTATAGTAATTCCGTTTTTATCCAGATCTTTTTTCAGATCATCTATAGTGATGGCCACAAAATCTTCTTTATGAGTACAATCAATCACAATTCCATCTCCAAAGCACCACTCCAAAGGAATCTGATCTATGGTTTTAGCCGGTTTGCCTTCCACAACAGGACCATAATGCCATGGAGCATCAATATGGGTTGTAGCATGAAGTCCCATATTTTTGATGGTATCATCTGCCCAACCCGTCCAGTTTTTAGGAAAAAGCCTTGCTGGAAGCCTTAGTGCCAAACGAATCAGCCAGTGTGATTTTCTGTGTGCTTTATGTTTTATTTTCACCCTCATGAACCATGGGTCACCTGCATTGTATTGAATGGGTTTTGTAAGATCGACTATTTTTGTTTTCATATGATTCAGCTAAAGAAACAAAGATAGCTAATGAGGAGAAGAAGGCAAAGAGGAAACTTAAAACCCTTTAGGAATCATAATTTTCTTCGGATCGTTCTCATCATACATGATTTCAATGCTTCCGTATTTAGGGACAGAAGAAAGATTTAAAAGGCTGACAACTTTCTTGTAAACGGTGATATGTTCAGTTCCTCTGAAATCTTTAAAACTTACCTGAAACATAATTTGTGGCTGATCATTTACAAGAAGACCTGTCTGGCTTACACTGATAATATTGGCTTCCGCATTTCTTCCTGAGAAGAGGATTCGTTCTTCTTTTTTATTTTTAAAAAGCCTGCTGATCAGCAACTGAAAAACCAATATATAAATAAGAGTCATTACTCCACTGAAAATAATCGGGTGCATAAAAGTCAGGAATCTCCAGCCAAAATCGAAGGATTCCCGCATATAGAAGTAATAGTAAAGTCCAACTATGTAAGCAATCAGAAATACAGCAAACACAATTCTTAAAACAATTCCAGAGGTATTGAATCCCACCTTCTGATCACTTAAAATAAAGTAAGGCTCCTGTGAAACGTTGGGATTAAGCAGGACCTTCACCTTATTTCCGACATCAAACCTTTTTTCCTTTGGCTTGGAGTCGTGAAACATCATTTCATGTTCAATCAAGGTATTTCTGAGATTAGGAAATGAAAGAACAATCTGAATGATATTCATATTGGTTTTCGGAATATACTTCAGGAGTTTATAGTTGATGATTTTTGCTTCTCTGGGAATTCCGTTCTGCAGTATAGACTGAATAGTATTCTTTTCTCTAAAGGTTTTTATAAAAAGGATATTGATAAAGAAAATAATCACATACAGCCATATGAGCAAAGAAAAACCGAGATATCCATAGCTCGCAGCTAATGAATTTCTCGGTTCTGTTGCCAGTTCCTCACCCATCATATAGATAAAAATAGGAAAAGGAGCACTGAAAAAAAAGAAAAAAGCCCCCCAGAAAATGATCAAAAATTTCATAACTTTTATTTTGTGTGGTGAGATAAAGTTATGATATTATTATTGAATGGGAGAATTCTTTTTATACCTCTTTTTCGAAATAAAGTCTGTAGTATTTTCCTTTATCATCTTCCCCCATTTCCAGTTTCTGTCTGTCTCCGTGGATGTAGATATGGAAATTTTTATCAAGCTTAATGATACTTTTAAAGTGTCTTTGAGTCTTTTTTACCGCTGCTTCACTGATTGGAAATTCTTCAGCAATATTCACCTGCATATCCTGTTCGTAATCTGTTTTAAAGTTCACAAAACTTTCAATCACATGTTCATCTCCCAATACTTCACTGGCAAATTCATCCAGTTTAAACTCTTCTTTTTCCTTGAAGAAATTGATAGATTTATTCAGGAAATCGGCTTGGTCTGCTTTGGAAACTTCAAATTCCTGAGGAAGCTGTTTTGTGATATAGTCTTTATACACCATCAAAGCTTCCTGCGTGTGAAAATATTCATCATCACGCTGCTTTACTTTCAGGAAATCTTCGAACCAATAGTACATATCTCCGTTTTTGTTGTTGTCAACTACAGAAAGTACATATCCGGTTTCTTTATTGTTGTTGTAAATTAAAGCCGCTTTATCAATTTTAGACAAACCGATTCCCTGATCTTTTTCAATATCAAATGTTTCTTCGGAAGGATTAATTTTCAGGAAAGATTCTCTCTTCTCCGTTTTAAAGATCCCGATTTTGTCTACTCTATCCGGACGGTCACTTTCATCTTCAAAAAGAACAATGAAAAGTTCTCCACTCTGAACTCTTGGGTTTTCTGCAGCTTCGAAAAGATGCTTTGCAAGGTTTTCAGATTCCCAGATAAATTTGGATTTGTCATCAAAAATTTCTGATACTGCACTGTAAACCGGATTATTTACCAGGTAAGTATCACTATAAAAATGGAAAGTTTCTTCCGATTTAAAAGAACCTAAAAAGTAATCCTCAAGCATTTCTGCCATTCCTTCTTCCAGCTTCAATTCCTCCTGAGAAAGCGTCAGAGAATCTCCATTGATTTTATTTCCGACTCTGTGTACTATTATTTTTGAAAACATTTTTCTGAATATTTGGACTGCAAAGATATTCATTCTTATTCTTTCTGCGAAACTTAAAAATAATATTGATTTTGGTAGAATGTAAACTTTATTTTCTACCACAAAAGGCACAAAAGGTTTTATTTTAAACACTTTAGCACATTTTAGAAGGTTAATGATAACACTAAAAAGTTCACTAAAGGTGAAAATCTAAGATTTTCAAAACTTATGAGTACTTCTTATACATAAAGCTGGTGACCTTAAATAATTTAACAGTTCAACTCTTTTGTGACTTTGTAGTGAGCTTTAAGGCAAGTAATTTATTCTTAAACCTTCTCCATTTTGATAAAATCCTTATCATTTTGACATGCTTTTTTGTTTAAAAAATCAAGCTTAAAAATCACAAAATACTATTTATCAATACTTTAAATTAAAGTTATTTCCAACGGAATACCATTGGCATCATGATTTGAAAACATAGAAATATGGACTTAAAGACTTTAAACAGAATAGACAAGCTGAGAAGATTAAAAAGCAGAGGACCCGAAACTCCAAAGTGGCTGAAGCCCTATCATCTGCTCTTCTTTGCTTTTTTAACCATTTTCATCTTTGGCGCCATCATCAGAATGCTGGAACAGAATCACCATTAAAATATAATATTATGAATTATCTACAAGCCGTAAAGGAAATCACAGATGTGGTTCCTGATTTTGAACAAGAAGTGAAAGAAATCAAAATTCAAAACTCCTACAGCATCATCCGCACTTTCACAGAGCGTATTAAAAACATGATCCGCCAGAATGACAGAAATCTGCTGTTCAGAAGTTTACAGAAAATGGACAAAATTTACACTGATGGAGATACGGTATTAAAGAATGCTATTGAGACTACTTTTATCTATTCTCTGGACAATTGTACTGCTTTCTGCAGTGAAGAATACAGAAAAGTGATTTTTAGTCACATTTCTACCAACCTTCAGAAGGTGTATTCAAGACAAATTTACAGTCACGGTATATAGGTTTTATTACATTTTTTATCCGTTTCATTACAAAGTGTTTAAATTAAACAAAATTAAAAATAACTCACAATCAATAGATTATGAAAAATAAAATAAGAAGGATTTCAGACTGGAAAACCTGGAAAACTACGACTAACAGACACAATGCAGAGATATTACTCACTCACATCGCTGTGATAGCAGGAGTATTTATTTTTGCAGCATGCCTTTAAATTTTGGTATACATTTCGCTGCAATAAAAGTGTTTGAAAAATTCTAAATTATGATGAAAGTACAAATGCAAACTATTAATCAAAAAATAGCTGTTGAATACTTAAAATTTTTCTATCCGCCACTTCGCAATGAAATCACACAATTGTCTGTTCAGGACAATTTCGCTGGGATCATGCAGGCTACCGTGAACTATCTGAAGAATCTTTTACAGGAATCTAAAATCAGCATTATTGCCCATCACCTTAAACTGATGGACTCAATCTATAAAAATGGGGATTCTTATGTAAGAACCATGATTGAAAATCTGTTTATAAGATCCTTTGAAAGCTTCAAAAAACACGCAAAGATTCAACATTGGAAACTCCTTTATCAATATATGCCTGTAAGCTTCCAGATCATTTATAATGAACAACAGAAGCAGGATATGATGTATTTTGGGAAATAACATGTAAAATAAAAAGCAAAAAGGCAAATAAGTGAATTCGTCTTTTTGCTTTTTCGCTTTATTACTGACAAATGACACCCTATTCTATTTCACCAAAACGTGTAAAACCTCTATTTTTGTAAAAAAAAATAACGATGAAGTACCCTTTTTATGCTGCGATGATATCGCTCTCGATGATCTCATGTGGAAATAATGATAACACCATTGACGATCCGAAGCCAATTGATAAAGAAATGTATCAATTTGAATTCAAAAGCTATGCAGTAAAAGGAACCACTCTTTATACCGGATCATTCGGAAGTAAATCTAATCCTGATGAATCTTATCTAAACAAATACTGGAGCATGTATCAGGAACCTGCGTGGAAAAAGATAAGTCTTGATCTCACAAACAAGACCATCAAATTGATTTCTGAAACCTCATCTACAGATTTCACGTATAGTTTCAAGATCGAAAATGACTCTGTACTCATCAAAGAGAATAATACGAATAAACCAACTTACATTGGTGATTTCAATAAAGAGAATTCTACCTTTACTTTGAAGAGAACATTACAGTATATGAAACGTGAATCGAGAGAAAGTGGTAATGGTCTGACGGTTGTTCAGAATGTATCTTTTGGCACTACCCAATATGACAATATGTTTGGAATTCTTTTTATCACTCCATCTGATATGACAAAATCAGGAGATCAGGTTTTATGGACGAATATTGAATATTACTATAAGAAGCTTTAATCAACCGATGATATAATAAAAATCCCTCCAATGAATTCGTTGGAGGGATTTTTTCTATTTTTTAAGTCTTATTTCTTCACAAATACCTTTTCTATGGTCTGTGCTTCTTCATTATTTAGTTTTGAGGCTTTTCCCAACTTGGCAATGAAAGTGGTTACTTCTTCAGGCGTGGCTGGTGATCCCAGATTTTCTCCTTTGGCATTAAAGGAATCTGCCAACACTTCTCCTTTTGGATTTAGAATCAGCCAGAAAGGAAGTCCTGCATTTTCACCTTTATATTTATTCATCAGATCTTGTCCACCCGGGTTTTCAAGGTTTTTCTTGTCACCTCTTTCCTGAACATCTACATAAGCAGTAACAAATCGTTTATCAAAAATAGGTTTGGCTTCAGGAAGATCCATATTTTTCTCCATCATCTTGCACCATTTGCACCATGAAGCATGGAATACCAGTAAAACATTTTTCTTGCCTGCTTTAGCTTCTTTGAAAGCTGTATTTAATACTACATCTGCTTTTTCCTGTGCGGCTCCTAACTGAAATAAAAACAGAGTAACAACGATAATAATTTTAGAGTATTTCATTCTGAATTTTTGTTTAAATCTACACGAATTTAAGTATTTTTCTTTAACAATATAACTTTGCGACTAATCAATTTAGTTAAACATTTTGTAATTTAGTCCATGATAAATTTGCTTTCTGATATAGTATAAAAATGGAATTTTCTATTCTTAAATAGGTTTAAACATGATTGAAATAAAAAAATATTCTAATCAGGCAGGCCATCCTGAACCAAGACGGGTCATCAGATACACATTATTCTGGTGCCATCACGGAAGTGCTGAAATTCTGATTGACGAAAATATTTTTATCCTGAAAACCGGACAGACCATCACAATTACTTCCGGACAGTTTCATCAATTAAAATCTGTGGATGGAGAACTTACTGCGTTGGAATTTACGCTGGATTTTTTCTGTAAAAGTGACAGTGATATCGAACTTATTTTTCACAACGGACTTTTTTGTCATTTCGGAATGAATGAAATGATCACCGTACAACATCCTGAATTTTTCACTGAAACATTGAACACCATTGAAAAAGAAATTCTGGAGCAGCCTTATCAATATCTGATCTCTACCCATTCTCTGGTGGAATTGCTGTTGGTGGAAATCAACCGCAGTAAAATTGCCAACGGTGATGAAATCTGGAAACCGGATGCTTTATTTTTAAAATTCCTTGAAAGTGTCAGAAACAATTTCAAAAATAATTATCAGGTCTCTCATTTTGCTGATATCCTTGGAACCACTGAAGCTAAACTGAATGAGGTTTCAAAACTCCATACCAGCAAAACGGCTCAGAATGTCATCTACAGTCTTATTATTTCTGAAGCAAAGAGACTTTTACTGTATGAAAAACTAACGGTAAAAGAAATTGCATATCTGCTTGGTTTTAATGATCCTTTCTACTTTTCGAATTTCTTTAAAAAACATACTTCCCGTTCTCCCAAAGATTATCAGAAAGCCGTAAAGGAAGTTTAGTTTTCCGCTTGAATAAAAAAAGCTCATAACTTTTCGATTATTCTTCTTTTCAGCATTCAAATATTATATGCTTTTCCCGGAATTGTCTATTCTTTAGGCAACGGTTTTCGCTGAACTTTGTACCTGTAATTAAGACTAAAAATTATAGTATGAAAACTCAACAGGACACCGCAGTTTTTTTATTAAGGATCGCTTTGGCATTTGGATTTTTATCTGCCGTAGCAAGCAGGCTGAATCTTTGGGGAGCGCAATCTTCAGGATGGAAAAAATTTATTGATTATACCGCTGAAACAAATTCATTTTTACCGCAGGCATGGGCTTCCATTATTGCTGTATTGTCTACTGCAGCTGAATTATCAATCGGTATTCTGCTACTTCTAGGCTATCAGGTAAAAGGAACGGCAAAATACGCCTCCATTCTCACTTTATTATTTGCGGTTGCAATGAGTATTTCTTTTGGCATTAAAGAACCTTTAGATTATTCTGTCTTTGCATTCAGTGCCGGAGCATTTCTACTAAGTACTTTCTCCCGCTATCAGTGGAGTTTAGACCAATTTTTACAATAACAATTAAAATTTATATATCATGAACACCAACATCCACGATTACATCGTAAAAACAGAACAAAAAGAATGGCAGCCATTAATTGAAAAAGGGATTCATTATGAAGGTATTTTTGTAAAATCTTTAAAATTTGATCCGGAGAAAAACCGTTCTACCAGCATTCTTTTAAAATTTGAACCGGGAGCCAGCTATCCTTATCACAATCATCCCGCCGGAGAAGAACTATTTATCATGGAAGGTGATGCCAGTATTGCAGGAGCCCAGCTTGAAAGAGGAGATTATTTGTATACCCCACCTAATTTTAAACATTCCGTAAAATCTGAGAAAGGCTGTATTATTCTTTTTGTAATACCTGAGGAGGTGGAACTTCTTTAAAATGACCATCAAAAAACCACAGTAAAAATTTTACTGTGGTTACCTATAAACTGTTACAAATACTTTAGGCAAAAAGCAGATCAGATTGAAAATTAAAATATTCTCTTTCTTTCATAATCTACTAATACCTGGAATGAAACTGTGAGAAAATATATAAAACGATGAACCTTAGCACAAAAATTGTATACAATTGACAATCTGAGAATCAGCTGATTTCGCAGAATATTCGACTGTAATTAGGTTTTAATTATCAAAAAAGCAGTTACCACTTCCGGAGTATTACTGGCTATCAAAGGTTTACTCTTTATCACCAGCCAAATCTGCCGGAATACCTTCGTTTCGCACTTGGAATCTTCAGGAAAAAAAGTCCCTCATTTTACCTTCTATTTATTCACAAACACAGTACAACCGGAGCTTTTCTCTTTATCCTACACATCCGTATAAGTGATAACCGCTATTTTTTTAATTGCTTAGAAACTCTACATTTCCTGTCTCCATATGATATTCCCCACCAACTATTTTTATTTCTCCTTTTGCTTCCATTTCTTTAAGGATAAGACTGCTGTTTCTTATGTTGAATATAGTCTGATTAATATTTGCCTTTGTAACAGCCTCCAGATATTCATTGTTACCAGAGGTTTTCTCTCCTTTAAAACCATTGACCTTCTCTATAGCCGGTCTTATTTTGGATAAAAGAGCGGTAATATTTCCGAGTTCCACATGGTCAATTGCTGATTTTACAGCACCGCAATGCTCATGCCCCAAGACTATAACTACTTTCGCACCAGATACTTTACATGCAAATTCCAAACTTCCCAAAATATCCTCATTGCTAATATTTCCAGCAACCCTCGCTACAAACAAGTCTCCAATTCCTGAATGAAAAACATCCTCCACCGGCACCCTTGAATCCAGACAAGACAGTACAACGGCTTTGGGATATTGTCCTAAAGAAGCCTTTCTTATTCTTTGCGAGGTATTCCGAATGGTCAAATTATCATTAGCAAAATCATTATTTCTCTTTTTAAGAATATCCAAAACAAGATCCGGAGTCAATTTCGACTGGTCTTCTTCGGTTAAAAACTGTTCATCAATCATTTCATTTTCAGAAATAGTTTCCCGTCTGTTTTCTGATTTTTTACAGCATATGAAGCTCATTATAATAATTAAAGTCATCATCATTACCTTAATGAAATTATCTTTTATTTGCATTTATTAGTTATTTTAATGTTATTTTTATATAAACTGCTTAGTCCTTATTTAGCAAAGCTGTCTAAACTTTCATAAAAATCACACTCCTCGGATAGTTTCAAACAATCATTCTCTAGACATACAAAATGTTGTTTATTTTAGTATGACTTTGCATCAGCTGATCATAGAAACTATAAAGCTTTCTGACTAATTCTAATTATCATAATTCTTCATAATAAACTCAAAATAACTGATCATTTTCGTATAGTTCTCTATACTGATATGTTCATTGGTACTATGCATACTTTGCTGTTCTGAATTATTAATTTTGATGGGCATAAAACGGTAAATATGATCACTCAGCTCCTGATATTTAATAGCATCTGTTCCTCCAACTGTTAAATAAGGTGTTATAAGAAGATCAGAATAAACATGATTAAGCGAAGATTTCATTATTGTATATGCTTTTGTATCTACCGGTGAAACTTTTGAAGCTTCTCTGGCATTATCCACTATACTTACTTCAACATCGAATCCTTCAGTTGCTTTTGCAACATGCTTTTTCACTTCTTCAATTGTATTTCCCGGTAACAACCGGAAATTGGCCACAAACTCCACCTCAGAAGAAAGTACATTAGGCGCATCACTTCCCTTCATCATAGTTAATGCCGTTGTTGTACGAATGAGAGCATTTGTTGAATGATTTTTTGAGAGTTCTGATAATAAAACAGACTCCATCAGCCATGCATTGGCAATAGCTAGCCTTGATGTAAAAGACATAGAACCGCCTACATTCTGAAAAAAATTACGCATCAGTGGAATAACCATAGGCTTCATAGGATTTTGCTCCAATCTTTGCATCATAATAGCAGCTCTTCCAATGGCCGTTTCTGACGGTGGCATGGAAGAATGACCTCCTAAACCTTTAACTTTAATTTTCAATGATAGAAATCCTTTTTCAGCACAACCTATCAATGCTACGTTAGCGTCTATACCCTTTAGATTTCCTTTTTCAAGAATAAATCCTCCTTCATCATATATGGCATCAAACCAAAGACCTTTATTTTTAAAGTATTCCGCTATTTTCGCAGCTCCAAGTTCTCCACCTACTTCTTCATCAAAACCAAAGGCAAGATAGATGTCACGTTTAGGCTGTTGCCCACTCTTTATTGTATTTTGTAATGCCTCCATAAGAGCGAACAGCATTCCCTTCATGTCCAAAGCTCCCCTTCCATATATCTTCCCGTTTGTAACAGCGCCAGAAAAAGGTCCGTAATCCCATTCTTTGGCAATAGTATTCACCGCAGTACCAGGTTTATCTTTTGGACGGAATATATTTTCCTGGGTATTCCTGATCCGGGCAGAACCTGGAGGTACAACATCCATATGGGACAGGAATAAGATAGGTTTTAAATCATCATTTGTGCCTTTTAATTTAAATACAAGCGCATGGCCATTCACTGTAAAGCTTTCAGCATGTTGATATATATAGGAATATTCTTTTTTTATAAATTCATGAAATGCATCAAAACTGGTATAATCAAATTTCAGAGAATCCCCTGAGGGAACTGTAGGAATTTTGATTCCTCCCGAAAGCCTGTATACTGAAGAATCACTGACCATTATTTTAGGTAAATCTTTGCTGACTTTCTCCATTTTGGTAAACGGATAAGTAAGCGTACGGATTACGAAGAATACAATTAGAAGTCCTAAAAAAGCAAAGACTGTAATGAGAATTTTTTTCCTTTTCATGTTGATTGTGTTTTTATCCTGACCCTTCAATTATAAATCCAGAGAGATCTTCATCTCAATTTATTGTAGCACCAATACCAACATGGTAAACTACTTTGATCCGTTATAATTTTCGTCTTCTTTCATTTTCAAAATTAAACGTGAATACTACTGCCACAAAATAAAACACCTCTGAAATTATTAAATCCAGAGGTGTTTTAAAATACATTACCTTAACTAAATCAAACAGTTATAACCAATTATTCAGAAATTATTCTTTGGCTTTCTGTTTAATAAAAACAGAGGGTGTCATCCCTGTATATTCTTTAAAAGCAGATACAAAGCTGCTATAGGGAAGCCCGCACTCATCAGCTAGATACGTTATTTTATAGGTATGATATTTGGGATCAGTATATATTTTATTGATGATGTATCCAATTTTAAGATCATTCACATAGGAATTGAAATTCTTATTTTTATGTTTGTTGATAACCTCAGACAAATAAGTTGTATTGGTCCCCAACTGAAATGCAAGAGATGCTATAGTGAGATTTTTATTGACAATTTTTTTAGAATTTTCAAATTCTGAGAGCTTCGCTAATAACTCTTTTTCTGTTTTCTCAGTGATAGAGGATGAAGATTTTATGATTTCAGAATTTTTAATAGGAACTTGTTTTTTCAGTTCATTTTCCTGTTTTAGATTTTCAATAACCTGTTGATACCGGTTTTTATTTTTAAGCGCTCTTTTTCTTAGTATCAATATGACGATGCCCGCGGCCAATATAATCACTACAATGGTAATGATAAGCATGTACTTCCAGTTTTCCTGAATATCAATTGCATGCAGCATTTCTTTTTTCGAATTGGTGAAGGCAAGGGAAGTGGCATTATTCAGATCATGATCTCTCTGCTTTTGAGGATTTTCCAAAAGATGATAATACTTTTCGGAATTGAGATGATCTCCCTGCTTTGCATAACTTTTTGCAAGTAATTCATACAGACCGCTTTTTAAACCAAAACCATCGAAAAAAATAATATTCTCAGCTTTTCCTGCAGAATCTATAACGGCCTTATAATTACCTTCGGCAAAATACAATTCGCCATAACTTTTAAGAAGGTAAACTTGTAATACCTTATCTTTTACAGGGTAAATAATATCTCTGGCTTTATTATAGCAGATCCTGACCGAATCATTTTTTTTCATTTCTATATAGCTTTTACCCATTGCTAGATAGTTATTGGCCAGCAGATAACTAAATTTCTGATGAGCCTTGTATTCTTTCGGAATATCCTGTAATAACTGAATTGATTTTTGGTAATATTTTAAAGAGGATCTGTCATTCTCATTTGCATATTCTATATTCCCGATTTCATAGGCCGCACCAGCTGCTAAAAAGACAGTTTCTTTCTGATGGGTATTAATTTTTGATACTAAACGGAGTGCCTGATTATAATAATCGACTGCCTGCTCATTTAAGCACAACTGGCGGTAATCCTGTGCTATCAGAGATAAAGACAATGCAGTGTACTCAGGGCTTTTTATTTTTTCTGAAAGTTCCCTGGCTTTCATGATGGCATTTAATGCTTTTGGAGTTTCGCCCATTATAAAATAGGCATTGTTCATCATGTGATAAGCTCTTATTCTTTGGATGTCTGTTGCATCCTCATTTTTTATGATGGCCTCTGCATCTTCTATTGCTTTTCTTATACCCTGAGGCTGATCTTTTATTATTCCTGCGTCCAGAATACGGTCTATTTTATTTTGTGAGGGAACAAATAAATAGAAAAAAAGGCAAAAAAATAAAATATTTTTTCTCATAAATCCATCGTGTTTTCGTGATAAATATATGAATTTATGAGAAAAAAAGTGGTATTTCCTTTCTAATGAGTTAATTTACAGAGTTCGGTGTAAAAAATTAATCTTTTGTAACTGGAAGAGGAGAATAAAGGTTAATCATAAAATTAATAAAATTCACCTGAAGTACGGTTTTAACTTCAGAAATTTCGCTCTTCCGACTTTAACCTCCCTGATATCATTAAAAGCTTAATATATAAACCCAAACTGAGATGATTGAATATCATTCCATTTACGGAAATACCTTACTGATTCAATTTTGCTATTCCTTCAAAACCGTTTCATCCACTGAAGTCTGTTGGAAATAGAATAGCGTTTTTTTCTTTCTTATAAGATCTACCAAAGTCTGCACTGAAAATGTGAGGATAATATAGAATAAGATTAATACCAATACATAGCCAATACTGTGCTGCCTGTACCCAAAAATTCCTTTTCCCCACGAGATCAGTATCCATTGGATCATATACATGGAAGTCAAATTTCTGCTGCAGTATTTTAAAACTTTAATCGCCTTATTTTCCTTACTGTTTACGGTGAGAGTATAGATAATCCACAGGAAGATCAGCGTCCAGCCTGCAAAATAAACAACTCCGCCGGGTCCCATATGATAGAAACCGTTGTAGTTATATCCGCCATATAGAAAAACCAACGGCGCACCAACTGCCACGAAAACCAATCCCACATACAGCATATTTCTAAATAACTGCTTGCTGTTGTAGTTCAGCTCCTGGAACCATTTTCCGAAAAACATTCCGATGATGATAAAAGCCATCCATGGAAAAACAGGAAAATATACATATGCCGGATAATCAGTATTAAAAAGAAGATCCAGAACATAATTGATCACAGGATAGTCAAAATTAATTCCACTAACTTCTCTGGATATCAGTGCAACGAAAAGACCTATCGCCAGAATGATATATTTATTTTTCACATACTCTCTGATAAACCCGACAAACAGCAAAGACATTCCTGCCAGCTGTAAAATATCACCCAGCTGTACCAGATAAACATATTGCTGCTCTATAGGAGCATGCCATCCGTATTTTTGGATAAAATTATCAGGAGCAAAATTAAAAATCACAGGGATCATAAACTTCATAAAATTCATGAACAGGCCTGCAAATACAAGTAAAACACCCCGCTTCAACGCGCTCTTAAGACTTTGATGACTGGAAGTCATGAAGGTAATTCCCATGCAGATCAGGAAAATGGAAGTTCCCCTTCCAAGAAAAACAATAAAACTGCCAATTGCTGTTTCATATTGTGATTTTACATTGGCATACACCAATAAGGTATGTATGATGATCATTCCGATGACACTTATACCTTTTATTAAATCCAGTGTGAGGATTCTTTTGTTTAGTTGTTCCATAGTTTTTTTAGTGAAAATGGTGGATTAGATGGATAAAATTGTATTCATTATTATTTCTTTAAACAATATTTTTATTTATTCTAAATAAAATCAAATATACAAATTAAAACCACATCTCATAATGCACAAATTAATTTTCATAAACAATTAATAATTAAATATTTATTATGAAATCCAAGAGCATTTTGGGTGAAATTTTCATCCAAACCAAACCAAAAAACCAGATACTAAATTGATAAAACCGATATTTATTAATCAACAAAAATATCCGATTGCGAGAATTCTTCATCATTGAATTCAGTGATTACTATTTCATAAAATAAAAAACTCTTCCAGAGCTGGAAGAGTTTTTACTATAATCATTATTTTGGTAATTCCGGTGGGCGCATTTTGTATTTGTAACTGTTTAGTGTTTTTAAAAATGCTACGATATCAAAAACTTCGTCGTCCGTCAGATTTAGTTTTTCTACCATTTCTGATTTATGGGGAAACTTTGGATCATTGATCTGATCTCCTTTTGGAGTTTCTCTTCCCATTCCGGCGTTGTACATCATAACGATGTTCGCCAGTTCAGGGAAAAGTCCGTTATGCATGTAAGGCTTATTCTCAGAAACTTCTCTTAGTGTAGGGGTTTTGAATTTTCCTACATCTTCGTTCTCTTTGGTAACGATATATCTTCCCAGATCTTCATATTTCTTTCCGTAATATGTCAGTCCCAAATTGTGGAACTTCTGGTCAGAAAAATAAGGGGTGTTGTGACAATTGATACAATTCGCCTTGGTACGGAATAAGTGAAGTCCGTTGATTTCAGAATCCGTTAAAGCATCTTTTTTCCCGGTAACGAATTTGTCAAACTTTGATGGCGGGCTTATCAGAGAGCGCTCAAATGTTGCAACGGCTTTTGCAATTTTCTCCTCGGTCACTTCTCCATTTCCGAAAGCTTTTACAAAGAAAGCTTTATAACCTTTAATCTTCCTGATATTCTTTGTCGCCATTGACATATGCAGATTCATTTCTACCGGATTTTCAATGGGAGCTTTCACCTGCTCTTCCAAAGTTGCTGAACGGCCGTCCCAGAAAAACGTTTTTGCATATCCGATATTCACCAAAGTAGGTGCATTTCTGGTTCCAGTCTGCCTGTCATGTCCAAATGAGACTCTGCTTCCATCAGACCATCCAATTTCAGGGTTGTGACAGTTGGCACAGGAAATCTGTCCGCTTTTGGATAATCTCGGATCAAAAAATAACATTTTTCCCAGTTCCATTTTATCTTCGGAATAGGGATTATCTTCAGGAAATTTCATTTTAGACAAAGGTCCGATATCCTGAAAACCTTCTTTCGCTTCATCAAATAAGTGAGCAACTGGCCATTTGTTCTGATCGCCGCTGCTGTATAGGGTACGAAGCTCTTCTACGGTATACCCCGTAGAGTCATTTGAAGTATAACTTAATAAACATACTATTCCGGCAATGGCCAGAAAAGCGAGATATCTGTCTTTCATTTATTTTTTAATAATAAACATTCAATCCTACCATGGCAACGTGATTAGCTCTGCCATTATAGTCAACTTGATTTTTATATGTACTGTTCATCAGCCAGGTTTGAGAAAAACTCCCAAACAGCTCATACCTTATTTTGTTCTGATCAAAAATATAACTTGCATTAAAATTAAGACCTATTTTAGGGGTTGCATCATAAGCAAAGTCCGGCTGAGCGATCTTAGTTGCAAAGATATTCTCTTTTGTGCTTTGGTAAGGCTGATAATTGAATTCTTTTTCCAATGGAATATAAAGATTTTGAGAAAGCCCAATAGCTATTTTATGGGAAGGTTTTAAAGCAAATTCTTTTTCCGCTCCAAGACGATAATTGAAAAAGGAAAGTTTTCTGTCCATCACTACAGAAGCATCTTTCACGTGATTCTTTCCATAAGCTGCATCAAAAAGAATTTTAAACACCTCATTTTTGTGGTTAAACCAAACTACACTATTCTGCCAGAAAAGATTCTTCTGCTCGAGACGGTAGGATCTGTACTCCAAAGGATAGTTGTAATTGGTATCCAGCTGATCCTGATAGGTCATCATGGAAGCCCATTTTTTACCATTATAATTCCCTAGAAAATTAAGATAGAAACTATGAAGATCCGTTTTCAGCCCGGAATATTTTGTATAGTCTTTATGCCAGTTAAAGCTGCCATCCTGATATTCAAAAACTCTGTAAAAACGCTCAATCAGATTTTTATAATCATATCCGGCAGAAAAATGGGTATTCCCATTATTAAAGGCATATTCACCACCCCAGATATAACCTCCTAATTTATATTCTGAAGTTTTATACATAGTATTCCCGATATACTGATTACCATATCCTTCATTATAACGGATATAAATGCTGTCATTCGCAGGTACATTTCCTTTCATATTGACAAACATGATGTCATTTCCCTTGTAATGATGTACGTAGCTCAGTTTTCCGAAAATAGCATGCTGCTTCCATTTCAGACCCAATTTTGCAAATGCTTTGTATTTGTAATCATCTACCTTCGGTCTTGGATCTGCATTCTGACGGTAAGATTTGGAATAGCTCCCTTCTCCTCCCAATTGCAGGATTACAGGTTTTACAGGATTATAGGCAAACTGTCCATTGATAAAATAGTTTTGTTTCTGCCATCTTGCCGAACGGGGAACCCAATAGTATGAAGGATTGTAAATAAAAGAAGAGTTGGTAGTTCTTTCATCACTTAGAATATAGGGAACATCTTCTTCGGTAGTTTTATCTGCTTTAAGTCTCCCAGATAAGACAATTTTATCATTCAGTTTATAAACTCCTTCAGACTGAAACGTAAAACTGCCTGTTTCTCCTGCAGTCTGTACTCTTTTAAAATTTTGTTTTACAGAAGAATACTGAAAAGTTGTCCGTGAAAAATCCAAAGGCTGGAAAAATGAAATATAGGGATCATTTATTCTAATGTCTTTTTCTACAGAACTGATGTTAATACTATCTAAATGACTAATCTGAGCATGGAAAAACTGACTGCTTAATGCAGCTAATCCCAACATACCGTATTGAAAAACTTTAATTGTCTTATTTTTATTATTGTGCATATCCTCTAGGGTTTGCTTTAATCGTTACAAAATCATTGGCAGAATTATTTGTATCCTGCAATACCACACGTCCACTTATAATTTCCTTCGTTTTACGGATGACAGAAAATCCGCTAAAAGTACCTTCAGCCTGTCCCAATAAGTTGACAATGAAAGTTCTTGAAGCATCTATATCTGCAGGGAAATCTTTAGGTACTTTCTGCTCTTTATCTGTAATATCTATTCCGTCTATGATATAGTTTTTAGGAATTTGTAAAAACAGGGTTCCGGTAGGCGCTTTAGGAGCTGCTACTTTTTGCCAGCTTGCCACTTCTGCATCTGTTGCTCTCAGAATCCCCAATCCCAGCATAGAATTCACATTCAGGATTAAGTCATTAGAGGCAATACTCCAGTAAGCAACCTGCATATCTGGCACCATAATATTCTGAATATCCCATGCGAAAGGCTTCTTACCAATACTTATATTATAATCTCCCATATAGGTTTCAAAGTCAGCATGGCTCAGATCAACAGTTCTGTCAGGCTCCTGTATCGCTATTCCTGTACCGTTAATATCATCGAAAGGCATTTTATGATTAATGGCTGTCTGAGCTACAATAATACTTTTCCCTGGTAAAATCGGATATTGGTTACCGCTTCCAGGTATTTTGATAAGTATATTAGAGTATACATAATCTGTATTGGCTGATGCACCTCCTCCAGCAGTTTTGCTCCAGTCATACTGTCCGTTGGATAAAGTATAGGTCGTCACGTTACTATTAACATTTCCTTCCAGAAATACCAGGTATAAGCCGTCAGCATAAATAGTCTGATCTGAATTGTTGTGAATCTCAATAAACTGATCTCTGAAATTGGCTCCTAATTTATTATCAGAACCTGCATAATAATATTGTTTAATCACAAGATCACCAAGATTTCCACTGATGATTCTGACCAATTTGGAAGAAGTATTGGCATTAATGGTTACTTTTTCATCAAACCCTCCGAAGTGAACAATTTCATAACTTGTTTCCTCCCCTAGCTGCTGTTCATATTCACTCTGTTTTAGCTGAAGTTCAGCCTGGACACTGTAGCTTCCTGGCAGAACGGCATCTAATTTCAGTTCTCCGTTGGCATCTGTTTTTCCAACAATCTGATCTTCTGTTGCTGTATTTTTCAGGATAACAGTTACATTCGCTACGCCTTTATCTGCTACAGAAGGATATTTGGAAGCATCATATTTAATATTTATCGTAAACGGAACAGGCTTAATCTCGTTATTTCCTCCAAAGTCATCATCTCTGTTGCATCCAACAAGGGTAAGAACGGGAACTATTAACAATAGTATTAATCGTTTCATTATTTTTATTTTTAGTATTATTAAAATCTGTATGAAATATTTCCTCCGAACGAAGTAGAAGTAAAATTGCCGTAGACACTTCCTCTTTCGTCATATGCTTTTAAATTGAAAACATTACTTACATATATTGACAATCTGAAACCACTTAAGAAATCTTTTGTAACCCTTAAATGAACATTATGAAGTGTTTTGTTATATAACCCTGAAAGTTTTTCGTCAGAAGGTTTCAGGAATAATCCCTGATATTTTGGATTGGTACGATCATTTTCAGAAATCATCTGCATTTCTCCATCATGTTTTATATACCCTATCGGATAAATATCATTCATTCCTGTCAGGGATCTGTCTGAAAGAAAATGATCTGTTCTCAGGCCAATAATTAACCCAGATGAAGCCAGGTGATAATCAAAGCTGAAACTCGCTCTGGCCATTGATCTTTTATTTTTAATATCATTATAAATCCCGTATTGGAAATCTTTATCCATGATCTCCGGTGCACTGATTTTGTAAAGTCCGTCGTCTTTTTGTCCGGAAGTTTCTACGTAACTGGCATTAAAACCAATCACAAGATTAAGGGCCTCTATTTTTTTGAAGCTGACCATCAGTTCCAATCCTTTATCTGAAGACTGGTATCCATTAATAATTCTGTTCTGGAGGTAATTAAATTTTTCAGTTCCTACCACTTCGAAAGTAGGCACGTTTGTTCCTGATATATTGACATCCACTTTGGCTTTATCCATGATCTTATGAACACTCAATGTGGTAAAACCATCAACCAGTTTATTGTAATATGCTGTAAGGTTAACTACTGCGAAAGGAAATCTGTAATCAACTCCTATTTCCGTTTTCCAACTTTTTGAAGGTTTAAGGTTTGCATTATCTCCTGGAGTCACTACTGTTTGCATAATTGCTGCTGAGTAATATCCCGGCAAACGATAATCCCCTAACAAAAAGTCAAAATATCTCGGTGATGTATAGATCTGATTGAGTGAAGGTGCTTTAGATGTTAATCCAAACCCTCCTCTCACAGAAAATTTTCCCATCTGATAAGATGTGTTTACCCTTGGCGAATAGGTAGAATATGAATTCTGCAGATCATAACGAAGACCTAGATTTGTCTTAAAAATGTGTTTATTAGCAAAGACTTTGGTTATATTATCCTGAATATACAGTGCATATTGTTTACTGGAAAATACATTATCCCTGTAATTAAAATCTCTCATCCCATTGGAACCTTGTCCCGCTGCATTTATCGTAGTAAACTGACCTGCCGTTCCGTATCTTCCTTTTCCAAAGTTATCTCCATAGCGGAAATTAGCACCCATACTATAATTATGAGCCCATTTGGAAGAAGTTAATTTTATTCCGTTAATGCTAAAATTAGTGTAAATATTAAGAGGTTTACCATCCGAAAATGCCTGATTCTCGTAACTTGGTGGTGTATAAGGTGCATAATAAACACCATCTGTTGTAGAGTTCCCATAAGGACGAGCACCTTGGTTTAGCCAATATCTACGTTCTGTAAGCTGAGTTGCATAGCTTATCCCCATATCGACATTGATTGATTTAAAGAACGTTTTTTTACCATTCTGTGCGAAAAAATAGCTGATATTATTTCCTAATGAAAAGCTTTTATTTTCGACATTGATAATCATTCCGTCAACATCATCAGGATCTCTTTTTCCTTTGCTGCTATTAGTAGAAAATGAAGCAGAAAGCTTATTTCTAAAGCCTTTTTTATTACTTGACCAAAGAAGATTGACATTTGTTCTGTCATATCCTACAAGACTGGTTCGGGGATCTGAAAGCGAATTCATATAATCAACGGAAGCATTCAGGGCATTGTTCTGATTAATTTTAAAACCTTTGGTAAGGCCAACCTGATAAGTTCCTTCTCTCAGAGAGGCATCCAATCGTAATGGTGATACCTTCGCTGTTGTGGTAACTTTGATTAATCCGGAAGTCAAATCTCCATATTTGGCATCTGGAACCCCTTGTATAACTTCAATACTTTCTATATTTTCTGTAGGAATTTCTCTTAAATCGACCCCATAGTTAGGCTGTCCCGGCATTAAGTTTCCTCCTTTGGTAGAAGTATTAAAGCTTATTCCAAAAGGACCGCTGTTGGCAGAATCATAGCTCTGCATATTTTCGTTATTAGATAATGCAATATCATTGACCATCAACTGTACTCCAAACGCTCTGTTTCCAAAATCATCACCTCCCGGAACAGTTCCGGAGCCCGTGATTGAAGGTCCGCTGGCGGTTCTGAATACAATATTTTTAAATTGGGTATTGTCAAATTGCTGTACATATTGACCAGGTAATTGTTGCAATACGTCACCGATTGAAAATGACTGCAGGTTTTGAAGTGCTTCCTGTTGAATAACGATCTCAGAAAATTGTTTTTTTCTCGCTGTAAGCTGTACACCTTCAATTCTGATTTCTGATGTTCCTGGGGGAATTATTTTATCTGGAAGAATTTTTAGACTAAGCTCTTCTCCCTCTTTTAGAATAATAATTCCCTCTTTATTTTTATCATCACGAAAATTGAGCTCACATTGCCCTGTAAACAATATTTTAAAGTTCTCTGTAAATATCCGTTTACACTTCCCTGTTTCATCATTGTTAATAATATTTCCCTTCTTGATTTGTCCATTGTGAAAAATTTCTACTTTTTGGGCAGACAAGAATCCGCCTACTGTTAGAAAAACAGCACCTGCTAATAACGATAATTTCACCCTTAAAATATTTAGACCGCAAAATTAATTATAATTATTCTAAATAAAAAGTAAGTTTTTGAAATTGTTTAAGTTATTTTAACTTAAAATAAAACAATATACGTATTTAATTCCCCATATAAGGAATATAATTATAATAATACAACTTTAATATACTGCATTTATAGTGTATTAAAGTTGTTCTCTTTATCATTATATATTTAGCTATGGCTTTTGAAAAACAGATTGAAAATTAAATGCATAGGAAGATGAACCTTTTTTCTGTAAATATTCCAACCGTTTTAATGCCTCGTCAATACTTGGATATTCGTTATCTTTAATCCACCATAAAGCATAATAAGCCTTTCCATATTTTTGAAACCATTCTTTTCTTCTTCTTACAAAATCAACGTGAAATGTCTTATAGGTATAATATTCCAACGATTCTATATCTTTCCATACAGAGATATTGATAATAATTTTTTCATCATTAAGCGGATTAAAACTTGTAGCATTGTTTTCATCGTCTTTCAGTCTCCAGATAAATCCATCGCTTTCCTCTGCCAATCGGTTTACTGAATCCAAATGACTGACAAACTCATTCATTACCGGATCTTCTATGTTAGCCCCTATCATTCGGGCAACATTAATTTGTGCTAGCTGGTACATTTTTTTATTTCTTTTATTCTGATTAATATTGTGTAAAAATAGATTCTGTACTATTAGCATAAAATAACTATCAATTTAGATACTATAAAAAAGATGGAAAAAGAATGTAAGACCTTATACATCAATGTTGATCAAAAATCATATCCCTGTGCAGTAAGTTTTGTCATGGATTTCATTGGAGGAAGATGGAAAGCGGTTATTCTCTGTCACTTAAAAAATGGTGATAAAAGGTTTGGTGAACTAAAAAAAGAGCTTTTTTTTATTACTGAAACAACCTTAAGTATTCAACTGAGACAATTAGAAAGAGATCAATTAATAACACGAACAGTATTCGGAACAAAGCCTCCCGTAAAAGTTGTATATAGTTTGTCAGATTTAGGATTATCATTTATTCCTTTGTTAAATCATATTAATGATTGGGGCAAAACCATTTTAGAAAGTAAAAAAAACACTTTAAAATTTGATGTATTAAATCTGAATATCAGTCTAAATAAAACCCCGCAGTAAATAAATTACTGCGGGGTTGATTTATATGTTTGTTTCTAATTTTATTATGTATGTACCATTTGCTGTAATCTATTTATTTGAGTTACCATTTAAAAGTTTTGAGTTTGTTGACTTATTGATAAATATTAAATAATCAAAAGAGTTAGCAACATTGGTTTTTAAAAATTCATTTTTATCTGTACCAGACCCTGTTTTGCGAAATAAAATATCTTCCAATATCCAATTACCAAGTTTGTTATTATCCTTCTTAATGGCTTTCAGGTCCAAAATAAAAATTGGAATATTGAGTGAATTAAGCTTATTTTCTAATGTTTTTGAACCTGCTTTTTCTGAATTATAGGTACCAAGCTTTCCATCAATACTTGCAGAATAAGTCCCTTCATAAAAAGCAAATCCAAAATTTACAAAATCCTGACCATACATTTCATTGATCCAATACCCCATTCTGTCTGAATTTAATTTTGCAATGTGGTAATTATGGGCCGAGACAATTACTTTAGAATTTAAATAGTTTTCTTTTAACCATTTAATATTTTCTGACATGAATTTGTCTCTCCTGATAAAATTGAGTTGGGAATATTGTCTAATAATATCTACATTTTGCAGGAAACGTGATTTTTCTTCTGGATTTTTTATTGATACATTTTTTTGTTTTATTAAAAACAGATACTCAGATATAATTTTCTGGCCTTTTTTAGAATACATTCTAAAGCCTCTGTTATTTTCCTTTAAAGCTGTTTCCAGTTCATTAATCTCTTGCTCGGGCAACTGATTTTCCTGGTATGTTTTTCTTATTTGATCTATTGCTCCTTGAGCATATTGCATATCGAAACCGTCAAAAAAAACTTTTGAACTATGATTTTCATTATATTTTTTTAACCATTCAACAAAAGTTAAAGTTTCTTCGGTTTGCCACAGCCAAAAATACATACCCTTTAGAATATCTTTGGGATTTCCTTTTCCTTCCTGAATATATTGATTCATTAAAAAACTTTCAGGCATATTGGCTTCGAGTGAAAAGACGTTGAAATCTTTATGAGCGATCAAATATTCACTTATTCTATATTTCATTTGATACATTTCACTCGAACCGTGAGTAGATTCTCCTAATCCTACTATTTTAGAATCTCCAATCAGTTTGTTTAAGATGAGCAAATCACTATTATCTCTTTCGTCAGAATTAAAAGTTTTTATGGGATATATAAACTTTGAAATATATTCTTTCTCTTCAGAGTTTAAATCATTTTTTGATTGTGCACTGATGGTTACAAAAAACAGAACCAAAATAAAGGATAATTTCAAATTCATTTACTACTTATAATTAGATTACAATTTTACAAAAAAATATTACTTAAAAAATTCAGTATAAGTTTAAATAATGTTCAAAACCAGCGCATATTTTTTAAGTCGCAGATCATTTACTACAACTGATATCCTAACAGTTTTCTAATCTGATAAAAAAAGCGTTCAATGAATATCAGATCTTCTGTGATGATTTCTGCGTTGCCCCTGAGTTACATTTTAGTATTTAACACCTTTATTTATTTTTCCAGTTGTTTTCTGTAAAGAATCCAATCAAGTCCTTTATTTATTTGTCCGCATAGTGGAAGTTTACCATTACACCGAACAAGTATCAAAAAAATGAAAAACCCCATAAACAGTTGTTTATGGGGTTTTCTATATTTTATTAATTATTATTAATCAAATATTTATTTTACTTCTTCGAAGTCTGCATCCTGTACATCTTCAGCTCCGGCATTTCCACCAGCATTCTGAGCTCCAGCACCTGCATCAGCACCTGGCTGTTGACCAGCTGCATATAATTCTTCAGAAGCTGCCATCCATGCTGCATCTAATGCTTCAGTCTTAGCTTTTACATCATCAACATTTTTAGCTTCGAAAGCAGTTTTTAATTCTGCGTGAGCTGCTTCAACTGCTGCTTTTTTGTCAGCAGAAAGTTTTTCACCAAATTCTTTCAATTGCTTTTCAGTCTGGAAGATCAATCCGTCAGCTTTGTTGAAGATTTCAACTTCTTCTTTTCTTTTAGCATCCGCTGCAGAGTTTTCCTGAGCTTCTTTCTTCATTCTTTCGATTTCTTCGTCAGAAAGACCTGAAGAAGCCTGGATTTTGATAGTCTGCTCTTTACCAGTTCCTTTATCTTTAGCAGATACACTTAGAATACCGTTAGCATCAATATCGAAAGTTACTTCAATTTGAGGAACTCCTCTTGGTGCTGGTGGAATATCCTGAAGATCGAATCTACCGATTTCTTTGTTATCGTTGAACATTGATCTTTCTCCCTGTCCTACTCTGATGCTTACAGCCGGCTGGTTGTCAGAAGCTGTAGAGAATACTTCAGATTTTTTAGTTGGGATCGTTGTGTTCGCTTCAATTAATTTTGTGAATACAGAACCCATTGTTTCAATACCTAAAGAAAGTGGAGTAACGTCAAGTAGTAATACGTCTTTTACATCACCTGTCAATACACCTCCCTGGATTGCTGCACCAATAGCTACAACCTCATCCGGGTTAACTCCTTTAGATGGTTTTTTACCAAAGAATTTTTCTACTTCTTCCTGAATGATCGGGATTCTTGTAGAACCACCTACCAAGATTACTTCGTCAATATCAGAAGTTGAAAGACCAGCATCTTTTAATGCTTTAGCAACAGGCTCCATAGATCTTCTTACAAGATCAGCAGATAATTGCTCGAATTTAGCTTTCGTTAAAGACTTCACTAAGTGCTTAGGACCTGTAGCGGTAGCTGTGATATAAGGTAAGTTGATTTCAGTCTGTGGAGAAGAAGATAATTCAATTTTTGCTTTTTCAGCAGCTTCTTTCAATCTTTGAAGAGCGATAGCATCAGATTTTAATTCAACACCTTCTTCAGCTTTGAATTCATCAGCCATCCAGTTGATAATCACATCATCAAAGTCATCACCTCCTAAGTGAGTATCACCGTTTGTAGACAATACTTCGAATACACCATCTCCTAAATCAAGGATAGAGATATCGAAAGTACCACCACCAAGGTCATATACTGCAATTTTCTGATCTTTATGGTTCTTATCAAGACCGTAAGCTAACGCTGCAGCTGTAGGTTCGTTGATAATTCTTTCTACTTTAAGACCAGCAATTTCACCAGCTTCTTTAGTAGCTTGTCTCTGGGCATCATTGAAGTATGCAGGAACAGTGATTACCGCTCTTGTTACTTCCTGTCCAAGATAATCTTCAGCAGTTTTCTTCATTTTCTGAAGAGTCATTGCAGAAATCTCCTGCGGAGTATATTCTCTATCGTCGATTTTTACTTTTACAGTATCATTAGGTCCGGAAACCACTTTATAAGGTACTCTTGTGATTTCAGAAGCATCATCTTTAAAGTGTGTTCCGATAAATCTTTTGATAGAGTAAACAGTCTTCGTTGGATTCGTTACAGCCTGTCTTTTTGCAGGATCACCTACTTTTCTTTCTCCGTCTTCCGTAAAAGCTACGATAGAAGGAGTAGTTCTTTTACCTTCTGCGTTAGGAATAACAACAGGGTCTTTACCCTCCATTACAGCAACACAAGAGTTGGTTGTTCCTAAGTCAATTCCAATTATTTTACTCATAATATTTTATATTTTTTCTAATTTCTAATATTTAATTTACACTCTCAATTTCTCAATATCTGTACCATTCAAAGAATTATGACAAAATGACACAATAAAAATAAAAACCCCGATAAAATCGAGGCTTTGTATGATTTAATATGGAAATATTTTCATGCAAGCTTCAACAAAATGCATAGATAAGAAGTGCTGTCCTTCCTAAAGATTAATAATACATATATTATATTTTTCTACATAAAGTTAGGGATCCCTTTATCTTTAATACCAAAAATCTATTGATTATCAACATAATTGTTATCAACAACACAAATTAATTCACCATCCTTTAAAAATTAATCAAAGTTTAACCTTAGAAATAGAGGCAGAATCTTTACGAATTATTATTTTTGATAAAATATACACATTTAGAATGTCGATACACTTTAATCCACGAGATATCACATGGCTTGCCTTTAATGAAAGGGTTTTACAGGAAGCCATGGATGAAAATGTTCCCTTGCATTTAAGAATACGTTTTCTAGGAATTTTCTCCAACAATTTAGATGAATTTTTCAGAGTACGTGTTGCCGGATTAAAGCGTGCCATGGATTTTAAGGAAAAAGTGATTGCTGAATCTTTCTACCAACCACCTTCCAAGATCCTTCAGCGAATCAATGAAGTGGTGATGAGACAGCAGCTGAATTTCGATAAAACCTGGAAAAAAATCCAGGCTGAAATGGCTGATCATAAAGTTTCCATTAAAAATTCCAAAAATCTGACAGCAGGACAAAAAGAATTTGTGAGACAATATTTTGATGAGGTGGTAGAATCCAATGTGATTCCTATCCTTCTTCATGAAAATACGCCAATGCCCTACATGAGAGATAAAAGTCTCTATCTGGGGGTTGCAATGAGAAAAAAAGACTGGCAATATTCCAGCAATTATGCTATCATTGAGATTCCTTCCCGTTTTGTAGGAAGATTCGTATTGCTTCCAACAGAAGATCCGGAAGAGAAAAATGTAATGCTGCTGGAGGATGTGATCACATTCAACCTTCCGCATATATTTTCTTATTTCGGATATGATGAATTTTCTGCCAATGCTTTTAAAGTGACAAAAGATGCAGAATTGGATCTTGACAATGACATCAGGACCAACTTCGCAGAAAAAATAGAAAAAGGGCTCAAAAATAGAAGAAAAGGAAAGCCTACCCGTTTCGTTTTTGATAAAGATATGGATAAAGCCCTGCTGGAACTCCTGATCAGAAAATTAAATTTAACGAAAAAAGACAGCATTATTCCGGGAGGCAAAATCCACAACTTCAAGCACTTTATGGATTTTCCTGATGTTTTTAAAACGTATGAAAGACCTGTGGAAAGAAGCTCGTTTACTCATCAGGCATTTGAGCATGGTGAAAGAGTGACGGATGTTATTTTAAAAGAAGACGTTCTTCTTACTTTCCCTTATCATAAATATAATCCGGTAATTGACCTTCTACGTGAAGCAGCCCTGGATCCGGATGTAAAATCTATACAGATCACGGCTTACCGCATGGCAAGCAGCTCAAAAATCATCAACGCGCTTATCTATGCTGCAAGAAATGGTAAAGAAGTGACCGTAATGCTGGAACTTCAGGCAAGATTTGATGAAGAATCCAATCTGAAATGGAAAGATATGCTTGAACCGGAGGGAATTACAGTTCTTGTAGGAATTCCCAACAAAAAAGTACATGCTAAACTGTGTGTTATAAAAAAGAGAGCACACAATAAAACCATCCAATATGGATTTGTAAGTACTGGAAATTTCAACGAAAAAACAGCAAGAATATATGGTGACCATCTGCTGCTTACAGCTGATCGCGGTATCATGGCAGACATCAATAAAGTTTTCAATGTACTGAAAAAACCGAAGGATGATTTTATTACGATTTTGAAAACTTGTAAAAATTTATTAGTTTGCCCTCAATTTATGCGTGAAAAGATTGTTCACCATATTGATAAAGAAATCGAAGAAGCTAAAGCAGGCCGAAAAGCAGAAATTATTATCAAGGTAAATTCTATGAGCGACAGACTGCTGATAGAAAAACTATATGCTGCTGCCCAGGCTGGTGTGGTAATCAGGCTGATCGTAAGAGGAATCTATTGTGCTGTAAACCAGAAAGAGTTTAAAGAAAAAATAAAAGCCATAAGTATTGTAGATGAATACCTGGAGCATGCCAGAGTAATGTATTTCTACAATAAAGGAACAGAAGACATGTACATTTCTTCCGCTGACTGGATGACCAGAAACCTGGATTACAGGATTGAAGCTGCGGCTAAAATCACTGATAAGAACCTTAAGAAAGAATTAAAAGAAATTCTTGACATTCAGCTTAGGGATAATGTAAAAGCCAGAATTTTGGATAAAAAGCTCAGCAACGAATACATAAGAAATGATAAAAAAGAATGTCGTTCACAAATAGAAACCTATAAATATTTAAAAGCTAAAACAAGCAAAAAATGAAGATAGCAGCGATAGACATAGGGAGTAATGCAGCCCGCCTTCTTATCAATGAAGTTAAGATAAATAACAGAAAACCTGAATTCATCAAACTCAACCTTCTCAGAATTCCTCTGAGACTGGGAATGGATGTTTTCACCATCGGAAAAATAGGTCCGGAAAGAGAAAAAATGGTTATTGATTCCATGAAAATCTTCAGCGACCTGATGAAAATATACAAAGTAGAACATTACAGAGCCTGTGCTACCAGTGCCATGCGTGATGCTGCCAATGGTAATGAAATTATCAGCCTTGTAAAGGAAGCATCAGGAATTGATATCGAAATCATTTCCGGTGATGAAGAAGCTACTTTGGTCTATGAAAACCATGTCGCAGAAGGTCTTGACAAAGAATTCGCTTATTTATACATTGATGTTGGCGGAGGTTCTACAGAGCTTACCTTCTACGAAAACGGTAAAATGGTCTACGAAAAATCTTTCAATATCGGAACCATCCGTCTTCTCAACAATCTGGTTACAATGGACAACTGGAAAGAAATGAAGGATGAAATCAAAAAAAATATCGTCAGCAAAAAACCAATTGTAGCCATTGGGTCAGGAGGAAACATCAACAAAGTATTCTCCATGAGCAAAACCAAAGATGGGAAGCCAATGTCTTTGTCTCATCTGAAAAAAGTATACAAAGAATTCAATGAGCTGTCTGTGGAAGAAAGAATGAGCAATTACAACCTTAGAGAAGACCGTGCCGATGTATTGGTACATGCCCTGAGCATCTTCAATAATGTAATGTCCTGGTCTGATATCAACAGGATCTTTGTCCCTAAAATATCCGTAGCAGACGGATTGATCCATAATATTTACAGCCAGTTACAACACAAAAAGTAACAACAAATAACAATATTGTAAATTGTAAAGCCAGCCATTTTTGTGCTGGCTTTTTATTTTGGCATCCATTCCGCATTGTCATTGCGAGGAGCAAAGCGACGAAGCAATCTCTATATTCTCTTCTGTCATTAAGTTTTGGCTAAAGCCAATAGATGAATCATTTTTTTGTCAGATGGGTTAAAACCCACCTCTATTGAATTTTAACAACAACACCTTTTACCTTTTATCTTTTATTAAAAATTTCATCAAAATTTAAAGTAAAACCTCATTCCCATTCGTCATACCAATATCAATAGCAAAACAATGAACTCAATCAAAATAATTCTTACAGGAGCTACAGGAATGGTAGGTGAAGGCGTTTTAATGGAATGTCTTGAGAACCCTAATGTTTCTGAAATCCTCAGCATAAGTAGAAAACCCTCCGGAAAATCACATCCCAAACTGAAAGAATATCTTGTCCCAGACTTTTTATCCATAGATATAAATGATGAAAAACTGAAAGGCTATGACGCTTGTTTTTTCTGTGCAGGAATTAGCAGTATAGGCATTAAGGAAGAAGACTACACCAAAATCACTTATGATACAACCCTGCACTTTGCAAAAGCCGTTTTGAATCAAAATCCGGAAATAGTTTTCAACTATGTGTCCGGAGCAAGCACAGACAGTACTGAGAGTGGAAAATTGATGTGGGCACGAGTAAAAGGCAGAACAGAAAATGATTTGAAAAAGATGAAGTTCAAAGGGGCTTACAATTTTCGTCCCGGATTTATGAAACCCGTTGATGGTCAATTGAATGTAAAATGGTTTTTTAAACCTTTTATTTGGATTTTTCCTATTTTTTTCCAATCAAAATCATTAACTTTACAGGAAGTGGGTAGAGCAATGATCAATGTGACACAAAAAGGATACCCCACATCTACTTTAGAAATTAGAGATATTAAAAATTTAGCGATATGAGAGACATGTTAAGAAGAATTGTTCTGGTTATTTTTTTACTCTTGCTTGTGACTGCCGTTTCAGGATATTTTTATATGCAGAAACACCCATTGGAAGAAAATAAGTCAGGAACAATTTTAAATTTCTCCGGAAAATCAGGAAAATAAATACATCCTACAAACCCTCAATCGAACATAATTTTATCTTTTATCGGAAACAAACCTATTTTTTAAACATTTCTTAAAATTCCATTAAAATAGTTACGAAACATAAAGTTCATTTTTGCATTTACCTAATTAAAGTAAAAAATGATCAACAACTACCTATTAAAAGGGTCTGTGATTGCCGCATTCTTTTTTCAGAGCGGTCTTTTCGGACAAACACTGATTCATTACTGGAATTTTAACAACAATACTTCTGCTGCCACAGTCACTGCACCATCTTCTACCATGGTGAATGGTTCTCTTGCAGCTATAGCAGGAGGTACAAGTATAATAGATTTTGCAGGTGGTACCGGGCAGAATTTTAGTGATGAAAATTTAAATGCCAGAAATGGAGATGCATCCGGAACCCATTTAAGGTTCAATAATCCAATTGGAGGAGGATTACAGTTTAATCTGCCTACCACAGGATACAACAATGTTATTTCTAAGTTCACTACCCGAAGATCAGGACAGGGAGCAGGTACTCAGACATGGTCTTATTCAACAGACGGAACTACTTTTGTACAGTTTCAGACTGTGAATCCACAGGATGCCAATCCTCAACTGGTTACTCTTGATTTCTCTGCCATACAAGGAGTAAATAACAATCCTAATTTTAAATTAAAAGTTGAATTCTCAGTAACAGGAGGCGGAACCGGAGGTAACAACCGTTTTGATAACTTTACGGTAGAAGCTGCTCCAGCCGGAGGTGCTGACACGACTCCACCAACAGTCGCTTACCTTCCTGCTCATAATACCAATAACGCTTCAACAGCTGTAAATCCTACATTAACTTTTAATGAAAATGTAAGATTAACAGATAATTCTGCGATCAATAATTCTAATGCTCAAAATCTTATAGAGCTTCGTCTTGGAAATGCTGCAGGAACACCAATTCCTTTTACGACGACCTTTAGCAATAATATGATCACCGTGGTCCCAACTGCAGGGCTGGTACCAGGACAAACTTATTATGTAGCACTGAAGCCCAATACGGTAGAAGATTTCAGTGATAATGGGATTACTGCCGTTACATCCAGTACTTTCACAACAGCAGGAACAACAATTTCTCTGGAAAAAAACTTCATTAAAGTCAATGAAAATGCAGGAACCCTTGCATTTAAAATCAATATTACCAATCCTTCAACGGCTACGGTAAATCTTGTTGTAAAACCAACACCGTTCAGTACCGCTGATGCTAATGATTTTACTTTAGCCAACCAGACGATTAACATCACTCCATCTACGACGAGTTATACCGTTAACATTCCTATTATTGATGACACAGTGGCAGAACAGCAGGCCGAATATTTTGTGGTAAGCCTTGAAAACCCTACCGGAGCAACTATTTCAGGAGACAATACTGCAACGGTTTATATTGTAGATAATGATAAAGCAGCACCAGTTCCTTCTCATCAGATTCAACTGAATTACCTCGGAAGTTTTGATCCTTCAGGAAATAATAACAGTTCTACGGAAATTGTGGTTCATGATGCATCAACTCAACGCCTATTTACGATCAGCTCCATTACAGATGTTTTTGACATTATTGATTTCAGTAATCCGGCCATTCCATCCGTTGTAAAAACAGTCAACATGGCTCCTTATGGCGGAATCACAAGTATTGCTGTGAAAAACGGAATCATTGCAGCAGCATCTCCAAATACTGATCCTCAGCAAAACGGTTCTGTAGTATTCTTTGACATTAACGGAACCTTCCTGAAGCAGTTAAGTGTAGGAGCTTTACCGGATATGATCACCTTCTCCCCTGACGGAACAAAAGTTGTGACAGCCAACGAAGGCGAACCTAATGATGCTTATACCGTAGATCCCGAGGGAACAATCAGTATCATTGACATTTCCGGCGGTATCGGAAATCTTACACAAAGTAATGTAACGACTCTCAATTTCAACAGTTTTGAGTCTCAGCTTGCTGCATTAACAGCTACGGGTTTAAGAAAGGTAAGAACCAACAATACTCTTTCTCAGGATCTGGAACCTGAATACGTGACCATCAGTTCTGACAGTCAGAAAGCATGGGTAACACTTCAGGAAAACAACGCTGTTGCTGAAATTAACCTGGCGACTAAAACCATCACAGGAATCTGGGGATTAGGTAAAAAAGACATGAGCCTTCCGGGTAATGGTTTTGATGCTTCGGACAATAACGGAGAGGTTTTAATTGCCAATTGGCCGGTAAAAGCTTATTACGTTCCGGATGCGGTACAGAACTATAAAGTAGGAAGCACCCATTATATTGTAACAGCCAATGAAGGGGATGAAAAAGACCTTTCAGGATACAGCGAAAGAACCACTGTGGGGGCAAACAGCTATATTTTAGATCCTGTGCTGTTCCCGAATTCAAGTATTTTAAAGGCTTCATATAACCTTGGAAGATTCAGGGTTTCATCTGCTACAGGAAATACAGACGGAGATGCAGAATTTGAAGAAATATCGGCTTTGGGAGCGCGCTCGTTCTCTATTTTCAATGCTGATACCAAACAGATTGTGTACGACAGTGGAGATCAGTTTGAAAGATATATTGCTGCCTATCAGCCGTTAATTTTTAATGCAGATAATGAATCCAATGCCGTTAAAAACAGAAGCCGTGCAAAAGGTCCTGAACCTGAAGGTGTAGCATTAGGAAATATCAGCGGACAGACCTATGCTTTTATCACATTAGAAAGAACCGGAGGCGTTATAGTGTATAATATCACAGATCCTAACAACCCTACTTTTACCGATTATAAACATTCCCGTTCTACTTCAGCTTACGGAGGAGACAACGGCCCTGAAGGAATCATCTATATTGCGCCTGAAAATACAACTACCAATAAAGGGTATGTGATTATTGCCAACGAGATCAGCGGAACATTATCCATGTATGAAGTGGCTACTCCGGCTACACTGGGAACTGGTGAAACAAAAACTGAACAGGCTACCTTCAACATATTCCCCAATCCTGTGAACAAAGGAAATACACTTTACTTCAATAGAAAACAGGATTATGAGTTGTATGATATCTCCGGAAAATTAATCGGAAAAGAAAAGAATGCTTTAACAATAAGCACATCCAATCTTTCTACTGGTGTTTACCTTGTAAAAACGTCAGAAGGACAGATCAAAAGAATTATTGTAAAGTAACATATATTACAGTATACCATTCTATTTAGTTAGAGCTTCGGATTTTTCCGGAGCTTTTTTGTTATTGAGAAATTCATTAGTTTTAAACTTTTTATAACACAATGGAAAATCAATTAGAAAATATTATTCAACAAGTATGGCACAAAGAAAAACGAAATCTCTTTACCTTTCTTACTGGTGCTGGAATCTCATCCGACAGCGGCATTCCCACTTACCGCGGAATAGATGGAATATGGGTAAAAGGAACTCAGTTTCATAAACCTGAAGAATTTGGTACTTTACGTTATTTCAGACAACATCCGGAAGAAGTCCTGCAATATTCTCTTTTCAGAAAAAAGATGTTTGAAAATGCATCCCCCAATCAAAGTCATTTTGAACTTGCAGACATTGAAACTCAACTTCAGGACAGATTTCATCTCATCACCCAGAATATTGACAATCTTCACCGCCGTTCCGGTACTCAAAGAATTTATGAAATTCATGGAAACAACAGAGAAATTAAATGTTCAAACGGATGCAAAGAAATTCTTGAACTTCCTTTAGAAATAAAAGGTAAAGAATTGGACGAAGACCTTACTGATCATGATAAGATGCTTCTAACATGTGCTCAGTGCGGACATTGGATGCGCCCGAATATTTTATGGTTTGATGAATATTATGATGAAAAAACCAACAAAAAATTCAGCGCCCTGAAAATCGCCAAAAATAGTGGCGTGCTGTTTATTGTCGGAACTTCTGGTGCAACAAGTCTTCCGATTGCCATTGCAGAGACAGCATTAAAATATGGAGCCTTTATTGTGGATATCAATACGGAGGATAATAATTTCACAGATCTGATCAGAAATAAAAAAAATACTTTAATCATCCGGGAAAAGTCAACCGAAGTATTGAAAGTGATCAAAAAGATTATTGAAAAAACAGCATCATAAAAACTCATTATTTAAGATGATTTAACTTTTAAAATGCCTGAAAAAATCATTTTATTTTTATATTTACCCTTAACAAAACCAAATTCACAATGAAAAGTATTAAGACAGCAGGAATTCTGGCTATCCTGTTACTGGGAACAGGTACTGCCTTTTCACAATCCAGAAAAACAGAATCTACAAAAGGAGTAGAGAAAACAGACAATGATAAAACCATACAGGTAGAAGGTGTGGGCCACAAACTCAATTATACACTCAACGGAGGAGTTGCTGAGGTGGAAGGCGGTGATAACACGGTAACCATCAAAGGAAGTGCAAAAAAGATTGCTGTTTCCGGAACCGGCAATAAAGTATACATTGATAAAGTAGACAAAGTAACTATAGAAGGTGGTGGCAATATAGTTTATTATCGGACTTCCGGAACAAAATCAGGAAAACCGGATGTTTCTCTTACCGGAGTGGGAAATAAAGTGGTAAAACAATAAATACAATCCTCACAGATTTCAAAGTCTGTAAAGAGTACATGTAAACAAAAAAAGACAGACCTCAATGAGGTCTGTCTTTTAAAAATATCTCAGATATAATTTTACTCTACGTTGATTACCTTTTCGATTTCTGGCGCATGTTGTTTGATGGTATTTTCAACACCTAATTTCAGGGTTGAGAAATTCAACGAACATCCGGAACAGTTACCCAAAAGTTTCACAAACACCTGATTATCTTTCACATCAATAAGCTCAATATCACCACCATCTTTGTTCAAAAACGGTCTGATGCTTTCCAGAGCTTCCATTACTCTTGTTACTGTATCTTCGTGCGTTATGTTTGTTTCCATATTTTTCAGTTCAATTTGGTACTTTCAAAATTATTGAAAGTTATTATTATTTTGCTTTTGGTGAGCATCCTGCCATTGTTGAAATCTTCACTGCTTCAGTAGGAGGAAGACTTTTGTTTCTTTCTACTAAGCTTTCTACCATTTTTCTGGCAGTTTCTGTATAGATATCTGCAATTTTAGATCCTTCCTGAAGCGCAGCTGGTCTTCCTACATCTCCTGCTTCTCTGATGCTTTGGATCAATGGAATCTCTCCCAATACAGGAATTCCCAGATCTTCAGCTAAATATTGCGCTCCCTGGTTGCCAAAGATATAATATTTATTTTCAGGAAGTTCTTCCGGTGTAAAATAAGCCATATTTTCTACCAATCCAAGAACAGGAATATTGATGCTTTCCATCTGGAACATAGCAATACCCTTTCTTACGTCTGCCAATGCAACATGCTGAGGTGTACTTACGATCACCGCACCTGTTACCGGTACTTCCTGGATAATTGACAAGTGAATGTCACCTGTTCCCGGAGGAAGATCTATTAGTAAGAAATCCAATTCTCCCCATGCAGCATCTCTGATCATCTGGTTTAATGCTTTTGAAGCCATAGGACCTCTCCACACTACTGCCTGATTGGCTCCGGAGAAATATCCTATTGAAAGCATTTTCACACCATAATTCTCAACAGGTTTCATCATGCTCTTTCCATTTACTTCTACAGAAATAGGTTTCTCCCCTTCTGTATCAAACATGGTAGGAACTGAAGGACCGTAGATATCAGCATCTAATAATCCTACTTTAAAGCCCATTTTAGCTAACGTTACTGCCATATTTGCAGAAACTGTAGATTTTCCTACGCCTCCTTTACCGGAAGCAATAGCGATAATATTTTGAATCCCCGGAATTTGTTTTCCTTTGATCTGACTTTGCTGAATTTCACTAGGCTCCGGAGAAACGATTTTAAGTTTTAAATGAACGTTTTCTCCAAACTCACTGGCAAAAGCCTGTTTCATTGCAGCCTCCAGTTTTTTCTTTTCATGCATTGCAGGCGAATGAGCAGTCATGTCTATATAAACATCATCACCCATAATCTGAAAATTATTCACCAAATCGTCTACTTCTATTTCTTTAAGGAAATCCTGAACCTTTTCTTTCGTCAACATATAAATATAAATTGTTTACAAATTTACGCATTTTTCACCTATTTAGAATAAGTAAACACTATCATAGATAAATTCTTTTGTAAACCCAGACTTTCAGACTTTTATGTCTCTACAAATTATTACCTGAAATAGGTCACTAATGGAATATTTTTATTCCAGAATTCACTGGATTTTAACAGCCAGGAAGTAGAGAAGAAAAACAGTGATGTGGTCTCAAAAATAAGGGTAGAATAAATTAGAAATTTATTCGCAGAAGCCGAATCATCTCCTAAAAGAGCGATGATCCCAATGCAGGCAAGACTTATAAGTATTCCCCAGCCGCAGAATTTATAATATAGGTTTCTACGGCTTTTCTTAAGTGCTTCTTCTTCGGAAATAGGTTCACCATCCTGTTGTTTATCACTTTTCTGAAAGAAATAAAGACAAAAGACAGCAAAAGACACAAAAAGCAGTCCTGCACTGATATAGTGAGCCCAGCTGAACCATTCCTGATAATTTGCTTTATCAATCGTAATATAAATATTTCCTCCATACCCTTTAAAATTTGTTGGAAAGACAGCGACCAATACTGCCATTATGCCTGCAAAATTTGAAAGCCTATTTTCATATTTGTCTTTTCCTCTGTAGGTGGCGAATAATCCGCCCAGAATACATAATGTTCCTACAAAGATCACATGTCCGAAACTGTAGTAATAATGGCTGATGCTTACTTTGAGCGGATGTTCATCATTGAGAAAATAGGTGGTTATAAAAAGAAGAAATGAAAGGAGAAACCCAAGTAATCCGATAAACATTCGCAGTTGGTAATAAGAGATCAGTACTCCGTTATGATCATCCTGAGCAGGTTTTTTAAAATTAGTTTCCATGAGGTTCGTTTTTAAGGTTATAGTTATTTTGAAGCTGAGGTTATAATGAAATGGTTATTTTATCAATAATTTTCACATTTTTATCCGGATCCAGCTTGAAATTATCTTTTATAAATTTCTTCGGATCCTCCGTAAGCATCTCTTTTTGCAGGAGGGAAGCCTGTTTCTTTTTTAATAAATTCATCCATGGGTATGTTTTTTTTATAGCAACGACATAGATGACAATTTCGTTATCCGTTATTTTAAACTTCAGAAAGTTTTTATTTCCGGTGTTTATTTTTCCGGATGAGATTTCAGTGATATACAATTTAAAAAAATGATATCCGAAAAGAATATACCATCCAAAAAGTATGGATTGCAAAAGGGCAGAAATAATCAACTGAGAAATAAAGTAATCACACCTGGCTGGAATTTTAAAGAAGCTTTTTATTTCATTAATATGAATAAAAGACAAATGGCTGTCCTCTAAAAAAGCAAATCCATACGTTGGAAGTTTCATAAATACAAACCACTGAATAGCAAACGATAATACAAATAAAAATCCCCGCAGAATTTTGCTCGTCCATTTTTCCTTCTCGGAACATTCTGTATTGGTGACTTTGGTGATGGTAAAATGAAAGATCACAGGAATTAACAATAAAATAAGCCCTTTCAAAATAGAATCTGAGTAACAATGGGTATACGTAACGATTAATGAAAGTAAAAACAGCAATACGGTAAATTCATAATTGATGATAAAGAAAATAAGATTCCAGAATGTTTTTTTACCGGATTTTTCTTTGGACGGATATCTGCCATCCAGTTGATAGGTGAGTTCCGTAGTCGTTGTGTTTTGCAGGATCGGAAGAGTGATTGTATCTTTTAAAAAATCGGTAATATGCCCGAAAGCGCCACCTCCTCCTGAGGTAATATAATGTTTGATCTCTTTATCATAGCCTTTTTCATTTTCATCTAATTTATAATGTGAATAATGATGAATATCTCCTGTAAGCACTACATCAAAAATAATTTCTGACTTTATATTACTTGCCTCCAGTTTTCTAACAGCTTCTTTCATCGTCCTGATGATATATTCCAGGCTATCCATACGCTGTCTTCTCTTGTGTCTGTCTTTTATCTGATAATTGTACCAATAAGGTTCTGCTATGAGTAAAATAACATGGTTAGTATCATTTCCTTTTGAAATTTTTTCGACATATTCCGTAAAAAAAGTCATTTGAGGAATATCAATATCACCCAGCAGCTGATTGTCTATACCCATTAAATGAACGTTGTCCCTTAGTGAATAGGCAAAATAGCTCCTGTTCTGTACGGTTCTGTAATCACTGATTTTACTTCTCTGGCACATCAGCCTGAAAAAAGCACTTAAACCATCGTACCAGTCATGGTTTCCCGGTGTTGCAATAAGTATCGGGCCTGCCTCTTTTGTATCAGGAGCAACAAGTCTTAAAGGTCCTTTGAAACGGTCTCTATAATTGGTTTCAGAGCCTACGGGATACACCAGATCGCCTCCCACGACCAAAACAGATCCCCTTTTCAGTTTGATTTCAACCTCATCTTCAACCTCTCTGTTGAATTCATTTTTAAAAGAATAGATATAACTGTCTCTTGTCAGATGATAAAAAACAGAGGTAGTAGCATCAAAGCCATCGCCCGTGTCTGCAATGAAATCAAACCAGAATTCATCTTCCGATTCATCACAGTTATTTTCCATCAGCTCTCTTCCCGTATCTTTTCCCAAAGCGGTCTGCATTTCTCTTTTATCAATGATAGAAAGGATATCTGCAGAAAGAGAAACCATTCTGAAACTGTTCATCAGCCCGGTAAAATCAAACCATTTGACAGGTTTTTGAGGAATAAAGTAATAAGGATATTTCTCATCAATATCTTTAAATATTTTCACTTTTTTAGCAGCGTAGAAACTGTCTTTAAAGTAAAATATCAGAAACATAACTGCAGCGAGCAGCAGAAGATAAAAAAATAGTGTTTCCATCATATTTATATATTGAATTTGTACTGGTTTTCTTGAAGTTCTTATGTTAAGCTATTTTTTAACATACCAAACCGGAAATTATTAGTTTACAATCAAATGTATGAAATTTGAAATTCGATTCATATAACACTTTTGTGGTATTTTATCCGTTAACAAAAATATTTATGAATAGATATTTAAAATAAAATTATTAGATTTATTAGCACCATTATCATTGTAAAACAATTAATATGAAAACCAACACCTACCCTTCCAAATATGCACTACCGAAAGGAATTTTTACCGTTGGAAAAACAAAATTCAAATGGTACGATCTGGCCGAAGATCCAGCAGAAATCTCTCCACAGGAGATTCATAATGCCAGATTATGTGTTGAAAATGCAGAAGAAGACTATCAAAACATTGATGATCTGGGATTTATCATCATGCACCGTTGCGGAGAAAACTATCTGCTGTTAGTATGTACCTGGCGAAATGAAAATGAATTATGGGAAAGTGTTTATTATGACGGTTCCGGCAACTTTGAAATATGGGACAGAAACAAAACCCACCTCCCTACTTACTGTGTTTGGGAAATGGGCATTGTCTATCATGAATCCCAGTCCTGGAAAAAATACCTGGGTTCTGAAAGAGAAAAAAAAGACAAGGAAGAATATCTCAATGATGTCTTTGAAGGAGAAGTGTAAGCATTTCTTCAATGAGATTCTTCATTTCACTCCGTTTCATTCAGAATAACATCAAAACAACAATGTAAATCCAGATTATTAGTTCGCTCTGTTTTTTTCATCAAATCTTACATTGCGGTCTGTACCTTTTACTTTTTTATTTCCAAAAGTATACGTTGCAGATACCGTAAGCCTTCTGGCATCGTAATAATTATTGTACGAATGAGTTCCGGTGGTATAATAGATTTCTCCCAAACTCTTCCCTTGCTTCAAAATATCAGAAACAAACACATTCAGTTGAAGACTTCTTTCCATAAAGCTCAGTTTCAAACCTGACGTAAAATTGCCGGCAAACTTCATATATGAATTTCCGGAATTGGAAGGCAGGCGGAACCAGTAATTCAGGATCAGCTGTATCGTTTTGCTTGAGTTGAGGGATATATTATTCTGAAAATCGAAATCATAACTACTCCCTTTTCTGGACAACGCATCAGTGGCAAAAACATCCGTATTCATATAAGAATAATTGGCAGAATAATTAGCCTCCCATTTTTTGAAAAAAGTATCCGAATAGTTAAGCGAAACTCCCATGCTATTCTGATTGTAATAGTTTTCAAAAGTACTTACCCTGTTTTCGCCTTTCAGATTCGCTAATTGGCCAAATGCCTCCAATGTTCTCTGAAAATAAGCGGATGCAGATAATTTTCCTTTATAGACATAAGAAAATTCGAAATTATGATTAATAGAGGGCTTCAGAAAAGGATTTCCGGTAAAATAAGAATTGATATTGATATACCATCGGTACGGATTGATGGCACGGAACCCCGGTCTGTTGATCCTTTTGGAATAATTCAGGTTAAATGTATGATTCTCATTGCTTTTATAGCTGATATAAGCTGTAGGGAAAAATTTTCCGTAAGAATTTTCGTTCTGCTGACCTGAAGTTAAAGAATTTCCGTTGACTACAGAATATTCATACCGTAAGCCTGCTTTTGCCGACCATTTTTCATTGAATGTCTTTTCAAAACTGATATAAGCCGCATAATTTTTCTCATTATACTCAAATTCATTGCTTTTCAGAGGATCTGTAATGTAGTCTCCATTTGTCAAATTCTGATAAAATATATTGGAATTATTATCAAAATTGGTGAATTTTATCCCAGCCTCTGTCTTTGCAAACTGATAAGGCAATGTAAGGTCTGCCTGCCCGGAATAAATTTTATAATCCACCATGGATGGCGACTTTACAACAAATCGGTCTCCAGAGGTTTCTGTAGTGGTGAAATCAATGGTCGTTTCCGGCGTATTGGAAAAATAATTTCCTGTAATACTCAGTTTATTGTCCTGTTTCCCGAATTTAAGATCATAATAAGCACTCACCGTATGCTGTTTACTTCTAGCTCTGTGTTCTGCATAGGTAAGCAGAGTATTGGTATAATTACCATTCTGGAAATAGTTTGAGGTATTTGTGATATCCATATTGGAATGCCCGAATCCTAAATCATAAATAAATCCGATATTGGACTTTTTACCCAGCTGATAATCCAGACTTAGATTCGCTCCAAGTCCATCTCCAAAATCCCTTCTGTTATCATTACTTTTAAGGCCATCTGCACCTTCTATCCAATAGTTTTCGTAAGAATGCTTTTCATTTTTATTTTGTCTTAATTTCAATGAGGTGCGCAATTTTTCATTTTGATAATTAACTGTTGCGCTGTTTGAATTTCCTGTATAGGTTGTCTGCTGCAGACTGGAAGTAAAGCTCCCGCTCCATCCAAGATTCTGGTTTTTCTTCAAAACAATATTGATCAGACCACTATTCCCCTGCGCTTCATACTTAGCAGGAGGTGAAGTAATGACTTCAATTTTTTCTATATTTTCAGATCTGAGACTTTTAAGGTAAGTAACGAGCTCGGCATCTGACAAATTCAAAATCCTGTCGTTGATCATTACGGCTACTCCACTTTTCCCGACAATGGAGACACCTGTATTCTCATCTACTTTTACCAAGGGGGTTGTTGCCAGAGCATCTGCACCATCCATTCCCTGTGAAGCCACCGAATTGGAAACATTGAAGACTAGTCTGTCTGCTTTTCTCTCAATCAGTTTTTTTCTGGCGGTAAGCGTAACTCCTTCGATCTGTTTTTCTTTCTTTTTTTCAATAAAAAAATCATGTTTCACCTCACCATTTACCGCCAGTTCCTTACTGGATATTTCTACACCATCCTGGATAAGCTTAATAGTATACATTCCGTTTTCTGAAAGTTTCAGGGAATAATTTCCTTTTTCATCCGAAATAGCAGTCTGCTTCTTCTCACCTTTTACAGCAATTATCTCAACATAAGGAACCGCATTTCCGGTTTGGGAGACTTTCCCTTCTATCGTCTGGGCAAATACGGCTGCAGGAAACAGCATGATTACAGAAAGTAATGTCTTCTTCATGAATTATATCGTTTTCTATAAGACAATCTGCCCCTCTGTTTTATTACCTCTGTTATGCTGTTTTTCAATATCTTCGCCTTTATAAAATCAGAACATGAAAAAAGGGCTTATAGCATTTTCTTTATTTATTACTCAGGTCATTTCTGCACAGAATTACTCCCAATATGTGAATCCTTTTATAGGAACCGGAGGTCATGGCCATACTTTTCCGGGAGCAATTGTTCCATTCGGGATGGTACAGCTTTCTCCAGATACGAGAATTGATGGAAGCTGGGACGGATGCAGCGGGTATCATTATTCGGATTCCGTGATCTATGGTTTTTCTCATACCCACCTGAACGGAACAGGAGTTTCAGATTATGGAGACATTATGCTGATGCCTACAATGGGAAAGCCAAGTCTTAGCAGTAAAGAGTATTCTTCAAAGTTTTCGCATAAAAATGAAAAAGCGGCTGCCGGATATTACGCAGTAAAATTAGATAAACATAATATTGGAGTGCGTCTGACAACGACAAAAAGAGTCGGTTATCATGAATATACCTTCAATACTGCAGGTGATGCTAATATTATTCTAGATCTCAACCACAGAGATAAACTTCTGGAAGGAGAAGTAAAGATCATTGATGATAAAACCATTGAAGTTTTAAGAAGAAGTGAAGCCTGGGCTACCAACCAATACATCTACGCAAGAATTGAGTTTTCAAAACCTATGAAAGTTTCAAAAAAAGAGGGTAACGGAAAACAGGAAACCAATCTTTTTACAGGAACAAAGCTTGCCCTGGCATTTTCAACCCAAGTTAAAAAAGGAGAAAAAATCAATATAAAAGTGTCCATTTCTCCTACAGGGTATGAAGGGGCAGGAAAAAACATGCTGGCAGAAGGTCAGTCCAAAGATTTTGAAGCTGTAAAAAAACAGGCAGAAGCCAATTGGGATAAAGAGCTTTCAAAAATTGAAGTAAAGTCTGATGATAAAAATAAATTAGCCGTTTTTTACACTGCTCTTTACCATGTTTTCACACAACCGAACATCAATATGGATGCTGACGGAAGATACAGAGGCAGGGATAATAAACTCTACACGGCAAATGGTTTCGATTATTACACCGTCTTTTCACTTTGGGACACCTTCAGAGGTGCTCATCCGTTGATGACTTTAATCGATAGAAAAAGAACTGCAGATTTTATCAACACCTTTATCAAACAATATGAACAGGGTGGAAAACTTCCGGTATGGGAACTGGCTTCCAATGAAACAGAATGTATGATTGGCTATCACTCCGTTTCTGTAATTGCAGATGCAATGGCTAAGGGAATTCAGGGGTTTGATTATGAAAAGGCTTTTCAGGCAGCTAAAGGTTCAGCAATGCAGGATATTTTCGGATTAAATGCTTATAAACAGAATAATTATATCAGTATTGATGATGAACATGAAAGTGTTTCCAAAACGGTAGAATATGCGTATGACGACTGGTGTATTGCCCAAATGGCAAAAATTTTAGGCAAAAAAGAAGATTACCAGTATTTCATGAAGCGTTCTCAAAACTGGAAAAATCTTTATAATCCTAAAACAGGATTTATGCAGCCAAGAAAGAATGGAAACTGGTATGAACCATTTGATCCGAGAGAAGTCAACAACAATTATACGGAAGGAAATTCATGGCATTATTCTTATTCCGTACAACAGGATATTCCCGGTCTTATTGCTGCGCATGGCGGAAAAGAAAAATTTGAACAGTTTATTGATGCCATCTTTACTGCTCCAGATACAACAACAGGAAGAGAGCAGGTAGATATCACAGGATTGATGGGACAATATGCTCAGGGAAATGAGCCAAGCCACCACATTGCTTACCTGTACAATTTTATTGACAAACCTGAAAAAACAGATGCCAAAATAAAATATATCCTTGATAATTTCTATAAAAACACCCCTGACGGATTGATCGGAAATGAAGACTGCGGCCAGATGAGTGCATGGTATATTCTAAGTTCCATGGGAATTTATTCTGTGACTCCAGGATTACCGGAATGGGAAACAACAACGCCTTATTTTGATGAAATCAAACTCCACCTGGAAGATGGCACAACAAAAACCATTACTAAAAACACCGGCAGAGCAGAACTTAAAAAACTTGGTTTCGAAAATGTAAAACCTGTTAAGGACTTTAAATATACTGAACAAACAGCTTCACCTGTGATTGCAGCCGACCGAATCTTTGATTTTTCTACCAAAGTTGAGATCACTCCCTTGAATCCAAATGACAAGGTATATTATATGACCATGGATGAAAGCGACAGCAATAAAAGAAAGACTTTCTCTGCTTATAAAGGACCATTCTCAATCACAAAAACTACCCAAGTAATGGCTTACGCTGAAAGAAGCGGAGAAAAAAGTTCTGTAACCACAGCCAATTTCAACAGAAGACCTAATTATTGGGATATTAATATCCTGTCTAAAGTTACTCCACAGTACAGCGCTACCGGAAAGCTGGCTCTTATCGACGGAATCAGAGGTGATGTCAACTGGAGAAAGGGTGAATGGCATGGCTATCAGGGACAGAATTTTGAAGCAATCATTGATTTTAAATCTCCTCAGCACATCAAATCACTATCTTCCACCTATCTTCAGGACAGCAGAGCATGGATTCTGATGCCTAAAAAAGTGGAATACTACGCTTCCATGAACGGGAAAGATTTTATTCTTCTGAAAACCATTGACAATGACCTTGATCCTAAGGATGAAAAAGTACAGATCAAAGATTTTTCCACAGAGATTCTTCCTACTGAAACCCGATACATCAAAGTAAAAGCATATTACTTTGGAAAACTTCCGGAATGGCACCAGGGAGCCGGAGGTGATGCTTATATTTTCCTTGATGAGATTTCTATAAAGTAAGGAAGATGGGAGAAAGCAAATGGAAGTTTCTATTTGACCAATTACTTCCTGAAGTCTGTTTGCAGAGAATTTAATTTTCAAATTTTAATTAAATAGACTGATATTAATCTATAGACTTTCAAAACTTCTTTCTTCCAGCACCAAGCTTCCAACAAAAAACGCCCTTCGAAAATTCGAAGGGCGTTTTTTAATTCATTCTTTCCGACCATTGCAGAACTTCCGGAAGTTCCATATCAGAAAACTCGATGTGGATGACTCTTCTTTTCTTCCCGTTGGTTGTTCGGTTTGAACCATGAAGTGTCAAAGGTTTCATCATCATAATTCCGCCTTTTTCAACGTTGCAGATTTCTTCTGTTTCAATCGTCCAGTCGATGGTTTCCGGTCTGTAAATGCCTTTTGCGTGAGATTTTGGAACTACTTTCAAAGCTCCGTTATTTTCGTCGGTATCATCCAGATGAATTCTGATGGTATAGATATTTTCCAAAACGTTAAGTGGAGGCTGCACAGCAAACTGATTCTTTTTGGTTGTCCATGGACCGAAATCTGGCAAGTCCAGTTTTTTATCAACAGAAATAGTCAGATCCTGATGATAGGCTACATACCAATTGGAAGTTTCAGGCTTATCAAAATAAATGCTTTTTACCACAAAATAGTGTTCTCCGAAGATTTCTTTAACTACTTTCTGAATGTTTTCATTAAAAACAAGGTCTTTGATTTCCGGAACTTCTTTTAAAAACTGTCTAATTGCAAACAGGTCCTCAGATTTTCTGAAATTCTCTTTTGAAGTGTCTATATGTTGCAGAACGTGATTTATTTCTTCAAGTTCTTTCTGTGAAAACACATTATTGATAACAGCAAAGCCATATTCAAGAATATGGCTTTTATTGTTTTGTAAGTTATTTAAACTCATTGATATTTAAATTTTGTCTAATGGCTCAGTCAACTGTCCTTCCCATTTGGAAACTGCTGAAGTAGCCAATGTATTTCCTAATACATTCGTCATACTTCTACCCATATCACAGAAATGGTCAATTGGTAAAATCAAAGCGATTCCTTCCGGCGGAATACCAAACATAGAACATGTTGCCACGATAATTACCAGAGAAGCTCTCGGAACACCGGCAATTCCTTTTGAAGTAAGCATTAATACCAATAGCATGGTGATCTGCTGTCCAAGGCTCATTTCAATTCCGTAGATCTGTGCAATAAAGATTGAAGCGAATGTCATATACATCATACTTCCATCCAGGTTGAATGAATATCCTAAAGGTAAAATAAAGGACACTACTCTGCTGTTACACCCGAATTTCTCCAATTCTTCCACCAATTTCGGAAATACAGCTTCTGAACTTGTTGTAGAGAAAGCGATCAGTAACGGCTCTTTAATTCTTTTTAACAGATCAAAAAGACGGTTTCCTAAGATGAAATAACCTACCAGTAAGAGTACCAGCCAAAGCACTGCTATAGCAAAGAAGAAGTCTCTCAGATAAATAGCATATACTTTAAAGATTTCAAAACCATTGGTAGCCACTACTGCTGCAATAGCTCCCAATACTCCCAGTGGAGCAAACCACATAATATATCCTACCATTTTAAGGATTGCGTGTGCGATGATATCGAAAAGCTTCACCACAGGTTTAGAATACTCTTCTCCTAAATTCGCCAGTGCAACTCCAAACATCACAGCAAATATCACGATCTGCAATACTTCATTGGTAGCAAAGGCTTCAAATAAACTTTTAGGAATCATATGCTTTACAAAGTCTTCCATAGAAAAACTTTTACTGCTTTTAAGAAGTTCATCAGCAGAAGCTACGTCCTGAATAGGTAATTTTGTGACATGTCCCGGTTCCAGCCAGTTAACGAGGATTAACCCGATAAAAAGGGAAATCAGAGAAGCTGAAATAAACCAAAGCATTGCTTTTGTTCCTACTCTTCCGATCATTTTAATATCACTCATTTTGGCAATACCCACCACCAAGGTTGTAAAAACCAAAGGAGCAATAATCATTTGTACTAATCTGATAAAAACCGTTCCCAACAGTTTTATGTTCTTAGCAAAAGGTTCTGCATTTTCAGGATATTTTACGTGTACAATACCTCCGATTCCTACTCCTACAAGAAGGGCAATGATAATTGCTATAAAAAGTTTATTCTGTCCTTTCATATATATAGTTCAATTTGCGCAAATATAATGGTTTTTCAATTGGCAGGAGATTTTCTTCAAACGGGATTAATTTTACATTAAGTTTTTAATCCCTGAAAATTAAAAGCCTGATTTAGAAAATATTGTAAAAAAATTAAGAAACATTTATTGAATTTTTATTCTTTTGGTACAAATTTTATTATTACATTTGATTGTATAACAACATTAATAAATATACAATATGAAAAAAACTATTGCAATGGCTGCATTAGCTGTAGCTGTATCTTTCGGTGCAATTTCTTGTAAAAAGAAAGTTTCTGATGCCGACCTTCAGACTCAGGCTACAACGGTAGTAACTTCTAATCCCAATGCTTCTGTTGAAGTAAAAGAAGGTGTAGCTCACTTAAGCGGTACTTTCGCAGATCAGCAGTCTAAAGACGCTATGATTGCAAAATTAAAAGCGATCACTGGAGTAAAAGATGTAATGGATATGTCTACTGTAGCTGCTGCTATTACTCCTGCAGCACCAGTTGAAACTGCTTCTGCTGTAGATCCTGCGGTTCAGAAAAAAGTTCAGGATGCGGTGAAGGATTTCCCTTCTGTAAAAGTAGAAGTTGTAAACGGACAGCTTACTCTTACAGGAAATGTTTCCGGCCTACAGGCTAGAAAAATCAAAGAATCTGTAGATGCTTTGAAAATCGGAAAGTATAACAACAACCTAATCGTAAAATAATTTAAAATGAGCGAATTACAAGATAAATATTCAAGCGTAGTTTCAGCAGCACAGTCTGCAGGGATCTCAAATCTTCAGGTTCAGGAGCAGGACGGAATTCTTTATGTTTCCGGAAATGCTTCCAACACTGCGGCTAAAGATGCTGTATGGAATGCTTTAGGAGCTATTGATTCTACTTATTCTGCTTCAGATATCAATATTGATGTACAGGTTGCAGGTCTTACTTCTGGAGCTTCTTTAACAGTAGCAACGGAAGATTCTAACCTGAATATCAGACAGGAACCTTCTACTGAAGCTGCCGTTGTAGGTAAAGCTGCTAAAGGTTCTTCTGTAACGCTGATTGAACAAACTTCTGATGACTGGTGGAAAGTGAAAACAGCTGACGGCCAGGAAGGATATGCTTATTCAAGATATTTAAGAGCATAATTTTTATTAAAAAATAATAAATTTTCACAAATAAAGCATAGAAACATCCCAATTTTGGGATGTTTTTATATTTTTACGGCTCTGAAAAAAAAACTAATGAAGAAAACTTTGGTGCTATTGGCTTTGATGTTCACAGCCTTTATTCTGCATGCACAAAAATTGCACATCGATGGAAAAATATCAGATTCTGAAAAGAAAGCGATAGAAAATGCCACCGTTTACCTTTTGAAAGAAAAAGATTCATCCATTATCAATTACACAGCCACCAATAAAGAAGGAAAATTTTCTCTGAAGATTGATGATGTAAAAGAACCTTCCATTTTGAAAATTGATGCTGATAAATTATCGTCTTATTCGAAAAAATTTGAAAAAATAGATCAGCCCTTATCTTTAGGAGATATCCAGCTTGAGAAACAAAGTATTGTCAACAATATTGATGAGGTAAAAATCACGGCATCGCCGGTAAAAATTAAAAAAGACACCATTGAATTCAGCGCAGCGGCAATAAAAGTAAGACCTGACAGTAAAATAGAGGAACTTCTGAAGCAAATTCCCGGTGTAGAAATCAGTAATGATGGAAAAATTACAGTCAACGGAAAGGAAGTGGATCAAATTATGATCAACGGAAAGCCTTTCTTTGATAAAGATGGTAAAATTGCCCTTCAAAACTTACCGGCAGATATCATCAAGAATATTCAGTTTACAACAACCAAGACAAAGGAAGAAGAATTGAGCGGGAAAGCTGCCCAATCTCAAAATACCACCATCAATTTTAATATTGACGAAAAGAAAAATAAAGGATTGCTGACAAGGCTTACGGTCGGCTACGGATCGGATAAACGGTATGAAGCAAGCGGGCTGGCCAGTTATTTTAAAGGCGATACCAAAGTAAGTATTCTTGCTTCTTCCAATAATATCAACTCACAAGGGTTTTCCAGGGATGAGGTTTTTGACAGTATGGGGAATGGCCGGAATGCATGGATGATGCAGGGTGGATCAGTATCAACGATAGGAAATGTGACGTATTACAACCAGGGAGGCGGTACAAGAGGAATTCAGCGTTCTACAACCATTGGATTGAATTACAGTGATAAAATGGGGAAAAATGCTGATCTGGATTCTTTCAGTCTGATGCATTCGGATTCTAATACAGAGTCGAGATCCAAAGTTTCCAGATCCACTCTTCTACCCAATTATACGCTTCAGACCAATTCTGAAAGTAATGGAGAAAATGAATCTAAGCAGTACAGCTTTGATACTTCGGTCAAAATCAAACTAGATTCTATGACAAGTGTTTATTTTTCCCCGAGATTTACTAAAAACAGCAGTTTTAGTTTCAATAATTCACAATCATCTACTTTGAAGAATGGCAGTCTTCTGAATGAAAGCAACTCCTATTCAAGTAATGATTCGGAAAACAATTCATTTAATCCTTACATCTATTTTTCCAGAAAATTCAAGAAAAAGGGACGTGTACTTTCAGCCAATATGAACAGTTCTATTTCTGAGTCTAAAAGGGATAATCTAAGCCAATCCCAGAATACATTTTATGATGAAAACGGGATAACAAAAGATAATCGTGATCAATTAGCCAAAAATAAAAATCAGAACAGCTCATTCAATTTCAGTGCAGGATATTCAGAACCCATTTCCGATTCGTCCAGTGTAAATTTTAAAATAAAATATGAAGCGAGATCAGCGAGGGATTTAAGGAATGTAAACGATTTTGATAATACTACCGGAGATTATACTAAATTCAATCAGCTTTTATCAAATAATATGAAACAGAGAATCAATCAGATCTCTCCTGAATTGAGCTATCAGATCAATAAAAATAAACTAAACTTCTGGGCTTCGGTGAATCTTGATATTTCTGATATGAAAGTTAACTCCATCTATAATGGACAGCAATATGACCTGCAGAAAAATTTCGTATTGCCTGAATATAATCTCAACCTTTACTATCAGCTTGGAGAAGGTAAAACCTTAAGTATCTATAATTACTCTAACTTCAACATTCCGACTGCAGAACAGCTGACTCCTTATAAAGATGAATCCAATCCTTTGATTACCTATCAAGGAAATCCCAATTTGAAAAATACCTGGATCAACAATCTTTACCTGTATTTCAATAATTATAATAAAGTAAAAAACCTCAGCTACTATTTCAATATTGGTTTTACTTACAGAAATAACGACATCATTAATTTTTCTACCTATGATAATGCAGGAAAACAAGTGGTGACTTATAACAACGTAAGCGGAAATAAAAGCATTAATGCCGGCGGGGGCTTCAGTAAAAACCTGAAATGGAAAAATAACAAACTGACCATTAACCCGACATTCAACATGAATTACAATTACAATAATGGTTTTGTTGACGGACAATCTTTTACCAGCAGCTCATACAATCTAAATCCTGGTCTTAATCTTGTGTATGAGATCAAAGATAAAATGACCATAAAACCTTCTTACCGACTTGGATACAGCTTCTCAAATTATACCAATTATAATTTAAAAAGTGTGAATACAGCCAACCAGTCATTAAAACTGGAACTGACCAATTATATGCTGAAGGGCGGATTTGTGTTTGGAAACGACTTTGAATATAATACCAATTCCAATATTGCTCCAGGGTTTAAAAAAGATTTCTATTTCTGGAATACCAGTCTGGGCTATTCATTCTACAAAAAACAGTTTACAGCAAAAGTGAAGATTTATGATGTTTTAAATCAAAATCAAAGCGTAAGAAGAACAATCACAGATTCTTATTTTGAAGACCGTGAAGATCTGATCCTGAAACGATACATCATGTTCTCTATCAGCATGAAACTGAACAAGTTTGCAGGTAAAAAACTGTAAAGAAAGCAACACCATACTTTTATATATATATTTTTGATAATGGCCGGATATTTCCGGCTATTTTTATGAATACAGAGAAGATTGATCAATAACAGTGTTTTTATTTTTAAATTAGCAGTAAATTTTTTTATGAAGATCCATATTTCAGTATTATGTATTCTTTTTTTCATTCTTGGAAAAGCTCAGAAGACGGAACAGAAAGATACTTTCGTTAAAGACAATTTCACCAAGAAAGAATTTTATATTCCGATGCGTGATGGAGTGAAGCTTTTCACAGCTGTATATATCCCGAAAGATATATCAAACAAAAACAAATATCCGTTTCTGATGCAGAGAACCTGCTACAGCATCGCCCCATACGGAGAAAATGAATATAAAACAAAGGTAGGTCCCAATACTTATCTTATGAAAGACAAGTATATTTTTGTGTATCAGGATGTACGCGGAAGATATATGAGTGAGGGTACTTTTACCAATATGACTCCACAGGTAGAACGTAAAACCAAAAAAGATGTTGATGAAAGTACAGATACGTATGATACCATCGAATGGCTTTTGAAAAATGTAAAGGACAATAATGGTAAAGCTGGTCAGTTCGGAACATCTTATCCGGGATTTTATACTGCTGTAGGAACATTGTCACAACACCCTGCATTAGTAGCTTCTTCGCCTCAGGCACCTATCTCAGATTTCTGGAATGATGATTTTCTTCACAACGGAAGGTTTATGTTAGGCTATTTCAGAACATTCCCTGTTTTTGGAGTTCAGAAAACACAACCTGAAAAACAGGCCTGGTATATGGATTCTTTCATCAAACAGACTTCTGAAGACGGATTAAAATTCTACAGAGACATGGGTACCCTGAAAGAGGGGTATGAAAAATATTATAAGAATAATTTCTTCATGACAGAAATAATGAATCATACCAATTATGATGAATTCTGGCAAAAAAGAGGCCTTCTTCCTCATTTGAAGAACATCAATCACGCTGTAATGACTGTTGGGGGATGGTTTGATGCAGAAGATCTTTCCGGTCCTCTGAATATTTATAAAACAATTGAAAAAACAAGTCCTAAGGCTAAAAACACGATAGTAATGGGACCTTTCTCTCACGGTGGATGGTCTCAGGAGCAAGGGAAACATTTCCACAGTGAAACCTATTTTGGAGACAGTATTGCAACCTACTACCAGAAAAATATTGAAACAAAATTCTTCAACCACTATTTAAAAGGAAATACAAAAGAAGATGCCGGACTTCCTGAAGCACTGATGTATGACACCGGAGCTAAAGAATGGAAGGAATTTACTTCTTACCCTCCTAAAAATGCTCAGAAAGTTAATTTTTATTTAGCAGATAAAACCCTGAAAAAAACTTCCGGGCAAGGATATTCTGAATATTACAGTGATCCTAATAATCCTGTTTTAAGTTCAGATCACTTAAAAGATTTCAATGGCTTTACTCCAAAAAATTATATGTCGGAAGACCAGAGATTTGCAGTCGGAAGACCTGATGTATTGACTTTCACAACAGATGTTCTGACGGAAGATATGGCATTTGCCGGAGAGATCATGGCCAAACTGAATATTGCATCTTCTTCTACAGATGCGGATTTTGCGGTAAAACTAATTGACGTTTACCCTGAAGATTTCAAACCTGCAGAAAAGAAAGATGGCGTTATCTATGGTAACTATCATCAGATGGTAAGAAGTGAAATAATGCCTGCCAGATTCAGAAATACTAAAGAAAAAGGAGAAGCTTTGATTCCTAATCAGAAAACAGCTGTTAATTTCAGACTTCAGGATGTGGTTCACACCTTCAAAAAAGGACATAAAATCCAGATTCAGATCAGCAGTACATGGTTCCCGCTTTTCGCTATCAATCCACAGAAGTTTATGGATAATCCCAATTTTGCAACCAAAGAGGATTATACCAAAGCGTTTATTAAAGTATATGATGACAGCTCTATAGAAGCTGAAGTTTTAAAATAAATTGGAAAAGCTGTTCAAACGAACAGCTTTTTTATTTTTCAGGTTTTGGCTAAAGCCGGATGAATTTATTCTTTTTGTTTAGTGGGCTAAAGCCCATTCCTATTGATAGAAATGATTAGCTTAATTTTCGATAATCAAAAATTAAAGTCTGCGTAATCGATCTAATCTGTATTGAGATTCCTACGGAATGACAAACGTTGTGGGTAACGTCTCTCTAAAAAAATTATTCTTCAATGGTTCTGAAAGTAAGGTTTACTCTGGGAGTTTTCACTTTTGTAGTGGGTGGAAGCCTGTGAAGCCAATGGTCCTGAGTAGTTCCTTTCATAACTAATAAACTTCCGTTTTCAAGGAATATTTCTACTTTTTCTTTGGTAGTTTTATGTTTAAATAAGAATTTTCGTTCTGCTCCAAAGGTCAGAGAAGCAATGGCACCATGTTTCTTCAAATCCGTTTCACCATCGCTGTGATAGGCCATTCCTTCGCTCCCGTCATGATATAAATTGAGCAGACATGAATTGTAGGTTTCTCCTGAAACCTCTTCACATTTTTTCTTTAATTCCAGTAATTCGGGAGTCCAGAATTTGGCATATTTTGTTCGTTTAGAATACGTATATTCAAAAGGCTTTTCGCCGAACCAAGCCACTTTACGTTTCGTTAAAATCAGTTTTCCAAAGATCATTGCTTCATCATTTTCCCAGGGAATCTGGTTCAGCAAATAGGTATAAAAAGAATCAGAAAGTTCTTTAGAGAAAACCTTTCCGTAATAATGAACAGTTCCGTCATTCGGAAGTATATTGATTGGATAGTCTGATATTTCTTCGAAGAGGCTCATCATAGTTTTTTAATTTAAATGCTTTTGTTTTGTAAAAGGTACGATGTAAAATGTATTTATTATTTCTATAATTAAACACAAATTACACCAATATTTTTCATAAATGACACAGTAACTTTTGTATCAATAGAAACTGACTTTAGCCCGTTTAATAAAAAATGATTTAATCTATTGGCTTTAGCCAAAACTTAAGGCTCAATATTTTTCAACCGCAAAAGTCATAAAAGTTCTAATATATTTAAGTAACAAGATTCATGCATAAAAGTATACTAAAGTCTTCAAAAATCTTTGATTTTCTTTTGTGAGCTTTATAACAGATAATTTTTAATCTTATTATCCATCTCTCAAAATCCTTTTGTGTCTTTTGTGGTAAAAATACGTTACGAATACATCTGTGAACCTTCCCAGCCAACAATCATCTGTTTTCTATCGCTTCCCCAACGGTATCCTCCAAGATGTCCGGTAGACTGAATCACACGGTGACATGGGATAAGAAATGCAACAGGATTACTTCCAATAGCTGTTCCTACCGCTCTGGATGCTTTAGGATTTCCTATTTTTTCAGCCAGGCTGCCATAAGTAGACAGTTTCCCCATAGGGATTGTCAGCAGACTTTCCCAGACTTTAAGCTGAAAATCGGTTCCTTTTAAATGTAATTTTATAGTATTGAGTTTTGTCCAGTCTTTATCGAATATGGACAGTGCATTCTTTTGAAGCGCATCCTGGTGCTCTGTAAAAGAAGCATTGGGAAACTTTTGTTTCAGCTCCCCGAATGCTGTTTCTTTATTGTCTTCAAAAGCCATATAGCAGATTCCTTTTTCTGTAGAAGCTACTATTATATTTCCGAAAGGACTTTCAGAAAAGCTGTAATGAATACTAAGGCTTTTTCCGCCATTTTTATATTCTGCCGGAGACATTCCTTCTACCTTCACAAACAGGTCATGAAGCCTGCTGGTACTGGAGAATCCTGTCTCGTAAGCGGTATCAAACAAACTTGCTTTTTCTTCCTTCAATAAGCTTTTGGCATATTCAAGACTGATGAACTGCAAAAACTTTTTCGGACTTGTTCCTGCCCAATCTGTAAAGATCTTCTGAAAATGGGCGGGACTTAAGTGAATATTCTCTGCCACTTCCTCCAAACTTGGCTGAAGCCTGAAATTGCTCTGGATATATTCTATTGCCTTCGCAATTCTGTTATAATCTATCTGACTTTGTGTGGACATTGTATTGTTATTTTACCTCACAAATTTCCAAAGAATATACGGCAGAAAAAATCCGATTCTTGCGGAATATTAGTTGTTGTTATAAATATCGTTATAAGCAAGCATTTTATAATATAACTTAGCCGCAAGGAAAGCGGTTGGCTTAGCCATTGGAGAATCCATTAATTCTACAATATCAAATGCTACTACGTTACATTTTTCAAATACTTTTCTTAACAATTCCAGCGTTGGATACCATTGTAGCCCACCTGGCTCAGGAGTTCCTGTAGAAGGAGCAATAGAAGGATCAAAAGCATCAAGATCTATTGTAATATATACGTTTCCTGAAACTTTTTCCAATACATCATTCACCCAGTTCTCGTTGTTTGCAATCTCGTGAGCAAAGAACACTCTACCTTCCGGTAAATACTGAGCTTCTTCCACATCCATAGAACGGATTCCCACCTGAACTAAGTTATGCTTCTGGTTAGCTTCAAACACTGCACAAGCATGGTTAGAAGTAGAACCGTGGAATTCAGGACGTAAGTCTGTATGAGCATCCAACTGAAGAACTGTAAGGTTTTCAAATTTCTCTCCTACTGCACGGATAGAACCGATAGACACAGAGTGTTCACCTCCAAATAAAGTAAATACTTTCCCTTCATGATTCAAAAGTTCTTTGGTTTTCTGGTAAACAGCTTCTGTCATAGCCTCCGGACTGGAGTTTTCAGAAATTTCTCCTGCCAGATATACTCCCTGAAGATAAGGTTCTGTTTGGGTTTCAATATCATAAAGCTCCATGTTTTCAGAAGCATCTAAGAATAATTCAGGCCCTTTATCAGCTCCTTTTCCCCATGTTGAAGTTCCATCGTAAGGAACAGTTACCAACATTACTTTCGAATTCTCTAGCGTTGCGTTTTCCTCGGGAATTCCTGCGTATGTTTTCATATATAATTATTAATTAAAAAATTAAATGATTGAAAGATTAAATGATTTCACAAAGATACAAAATAGTACCTGAGTTATAAATAATGAACGGTTTGTTATGAATTTTTAACCTTCCTTTCTGTTTTTTAAATTTTTAAATCTTTCAATGTTTAAATTTTAAAGTTATTTTTGCACAAAACTTTTAATATGTCTTTAAAAGCTGTTCTTTTCGATATGGATGGAGTGATTGTAGATACAGAGCCATTGCATAGAAAAGCTTATTTCAAAACGTTTGATGAATTGGAAATTGCGGTTTCCGAAGAGCTGTACACCTCTTTTACCGGAGCTTCTACCAAAAGAGTTTCTGAAACTTTAATCAATGAATTTAATTTAAATCAGACTTACGAATCCATTGCAGGAATCAAAAGGTCTCATTTCAAAGATTATTTTTATAATGACGATGAATTTGATTTAATTCCCGGGGTAAGAAAACTGATTGAACATTATCATGAAAATGGAATAAAGCTTATTCTGGCTTCTTCAGCTACCATGGTAACGATCAATATGGTTTTTGAAAAATTCGGTTTGGAAAAATATTTCAGCGGAAAAATCAGCGGTGCCGATTTAAAAGAATCAAAACCTCATCCTGAAGTTTTTTTACTGGCTGCAGAAATGGCAGGTGAACCTGTTGAAAACTGTATGGTAATTGAAGATTCTACCAACGGAATTCTCGCTGCACATCGGGCTAAAATTTTCTGTGCGGCCTACAGAAGTCCTCATTCAAAAAATCAGGATTATACATTGGCAGACACCGTAGTTTCTGATTATGAAGAATTGGAACTGGATAAAATTTCAAAATATTTCTAAATAAAAAGCTCTCAGAATCTGAGAGCTTTATTTTATAAGTTTTGGCTAAAGCCAATTGACTTTTTTATTGATTATAAAATTATTTATACCCAAGAATTTTCAGGATATCTTCCGGTTCCTGTTTCTCACGGAAAATTTCATATTGCAACTCTCCGTTTTCATCCTTTTGAATCAGGACGTGTCTCGGCTGGGGCATCAGACAGTGGTGTACACCACCATATCCTCCAATCGTTTCCTGGTATGCTCCTGTATGGAAGAATCCGATATACAATGGCTTGGTATCACTGAAAACCGGTAAATAAATTGCATTGGTATGCTGTTCAGAGTTATAATAATCATCTGAGTCACAGGTTAATCCTCCTAAGAATACCCTTTCATAAGAATCTTCCCAACGGTTTAACGGAAGCATGATAAAGTGTCTTGAAATTGCCCATGTATCAGGAAGAGTGGTCATGAAAGAAGAGTCAATCATATTCCATTTTTCTCTGTCATTCTGACGTTTCTGAGAAATGATCTTATAAAGATTCGCGCCGCTTTCCCCTACCGTAAAGCTTCCAAATTCCGTATAAATATTCGGTTCTTCTACTCCTTCTTCTTCACAGAATTTCTTGATCTGAGAAACAATCTCTTCTACCATATACTGATAGTCATAATCAAAGTTCAAAGAAGTTTTGATTGGGAATCCTCCTCCGATATTCAATGAATTCACTTCAGGAGCGATTTTCTTCAAACGTGCGTAGACACGAAGACATTTATACAATTCATTCCAGTAGTAAGAGGTATCCTTGATCCCCGTATTGATGAAGAAGTGAAGCATTTTCAATCTTGCATTCGGGTGTTCGGCAATCTTCTGACTGTAATAAGGAATAATATCTTTATATCCGATTCCTAATCTTGAAGTATAGAACTCGAATTTCGGTTCTTCTTCTGATGCGATTCTGATTCCGATATTAAAAGTAGAATCAATGCTTTCCGTAAGTTTGTCCAATTCTCTGTAATTATCCAGAATTGGGGTAATATTTTCAAAACCGTTGTTGATCATATCTGAAATATTTGTCAGATAATCATCAGTTTTGAAACCATTACAGATTACTTCAATGTTTTTATCTACCTTCCCTTTTTCGTAAAGAGATTTTACAATATCCATATCATAAGCAGAAGATGTTTCTATCGAAATATCATTCTTTAAAGCTTCTTCCAATACAAAATTGAAATGACTGGATTTTGTGCAATAGCAATAGGTATAATTCTTTTTATATCCGGTTTTTTCAAAAGCTTCTTTGAACCAGCTTTTGGCCTTCTGAATATTTTGAGAAATTCTCGGCAGATAGCTAATCTTTAGCGGAGTGCCAAATTGTTCAACTACATCCATCAATGGAACGTCGTGGAACAACAAATTGTTCTCAGATACATTAAATTCCTCTGTAGGAAAATATAATGTCTGATCAATAAGTTCCGAGTACTTTATTTTCATTTCTAAACAAGTGAATTAAGAAATGCAAAATTGCTAAAAAAGTTTGATTTTTGGGTGTTAAAATTATTATAATTTTAAATTAAGACCTAATATCATATCCTGCAAAAATTTATCTCTGATAATCAATAGGTAAACTTTTGAATATACGCTGTTCTTTTCGTATCTGAAATCCCTAATACCTGCTGAATATAGGCATCTGTAGAGCCATACTTTTTATTGATCTCTTCAAAAGCAGCATCAAGGTATCTTTTTTCTACCCAACTCAGTTTTTCAAGCACCTTTAAATCCATCTTTGGATAGATAAAATGTAAGCGATTGGCAAGACGAAGTCTTTTCTGAATAATATCTTTTCTGTAGTTATTGGATAGAAGATATTCATTATAAATGGTTTCTTTATCAAACTTCAAAATCGTTAAGATGAGCGCGGTGGTAATCCCGGTTCTATCTTTTCCCGCAGTACAGTGATACAAAACCGGATCTTCAGATTCCAGAATCTCTGTAATGATTTTCTTGATGGTTTCAGGATTTTCCGTAACATATTCACGATAGAAATCGATCATTCTTTTGTCTGCATCAGAAGCATTCACTTTACCTTTAAGGACAAGTTTTTTCGCCTGAGCAAGCTGATCACCTTCATCTTCAAACGCGGAATATTTTTTATAGGTTACCGATGCAGGAAGCTGATCCGGGTTCTGCGAGATTTCCTTAGAATTTCTAAGATCAATAACTTCTTTTATGCCCAGTTTTTCCATATCATCAAAGGATTTCTTTTTCAGCTGGTGAAGATGGGCACTTCTATAGAACCTTCCCTCTTTTAAAGTTCTTCCTTCTGTATTTTTAATATTTCCAACCGTTCGGAAATTATTCACTTTTTTAATATGAATTACTTTTTCAGTTTCATTTTTACCATATTCAGGTGTTTCAAAATGTTGTGTTTTGCATGAGAAAATACAGCATAATGAAATGGTGAAAACTGATATTTTAATTAATCTATTCAATTGTTTTTAATAAGTTTTGGCTAAAGCCAGTGGATTCGTATTTTTATCAAATGGGCTAAAGCCCATTTCTATTGATATATAATCAGATCCTTTTAATAGATTGCTGGATATTCTATTTCATTGATTCCTACAAATAATAAAACATCACCTGATTTATATTCTATGGAAATCTCATCTTCAACAGCAAAATTTCGGGTTCCTATTCTTGAGGTAATACTTAGAGTTTCATTCGTCAATGGCCAGTTGAGTCCTTGAATGGTTATATTATTCACCGATGGAAATGGATAGAGAGAAATCATTCTATTTTTCGTTCCTTCCAATTTAAAATGATTGGGAATAAAATAATATTCTGAAAATTCATCAAAAAATTTAATATTCATCCGATCTTTAAATGTATAAGCAACGGTGAGATTTCCAAGAAAATGATCCTGTTCGCCCCCACTTCCTCCAAAAACATCAATTTCCGAAAAGCCTCTTTCCAGAATAATTTCCAAGGCTTTGTGAAAATCTGTTTTTTCCTGATCCAATGTAAGGATAAATTTTCCTTGATACATATCTTCGTCTGATCCGGAATGCGAATCAAAATCACCAGATATAAAATCCAGCTTACCCAAGGGAAAGCTCAGTCTTTTTAGATAATGAAAAGCCCCGTCTGTACAGGCAATCAAACCATAGTTTTCCGGATTTGGTAACGAATTGGGAGCATCTCCGTTGATGAAAAGTAATGCTTTATCTTTCATTCGGGTTCCAGTATTCTTCCGGTTCGTTGTTCAGTTTTGAAATATATCTTGCCAACACAAAAAGATAATCTGAAAGTCTGTTTAAATATTTAATCAATTCAGGACGTACTTCTTCTGATTCATTCAAAAATACCAATGAACGCTCTGCTCTTCTGCAGATGGTTCTTGCAGCGTGCAGAAAAGTTGCAGATTTTCCACCTCCTGGAAGGATAAAATATTGAAGCGGTTCAAGTTTGTCTTCAAAAGCATCCATCCACTGTTCCAGTTCTTCAATTTCTGTTTCTGAAATAATGATCGGCAGACGTGATTTTCCGTTGGCCAGCATCAGTTTATCTACAGGTGTAGCAGCCTCAGAACCTACAGTAAACAAGTCAAACTGTATTTTCTTCAATTGTCTCAACACTTCTTCATCTTCAATATGGCTTTTTGCAATCCCAATGAATGAATTCAGTTCATCTATATTTCCATAACTGTCTACTCTTGCGCTGGCTTTGGAAACTCTTGTTCCGCCATATAATGCCGTCTGACCTTTATCTCCTGTTTTCGTATAAATTTTCATACTACTAAAATACCTTTTTTTGTATAAAGTACAATGTAAAAAGTAGTAATAACCGCCTATTCTGCCTGAAAAATAATTAGCTGACATTAGGAGTTAATGTCAGCTACTATTTGTATATCTGGGTTCTATATCTTTTGAGATTGCTTATTCTTTGTTAAACATGACCAAGCAAATGTCTATTCATTTATTTATAGATTAAAAAGTATAATTAACATTTAGCTGAAAAATTGTTCCGCTAAATCCAAACTGGTTCACCTCCCAAGGATATTTGAATCTTCCTCCAAGATCTGTTACTACATCTCCTTTACTATCTATTACATCCGGATAAATATTAAATAAATTATTCACAACTCCGGAAACTTTAAGGTCATTGGTGATTTTATAGGTTAAAACGATGTCTGTAATTACCTTACCAGAAAATGTCTGATCTTTGGCCGGATCAGTTGCGTGTTGCCATGTAACAGAACCAAAATAAGTATTATTTAAGTTAAAATTAAACTTTGAAATATCATACGAAAGACTAAGAATAGTTTTTGTTTTTGGTCTTGCAGAGGTAATTCTGGATTGTTCTTTTCTATCAAAAAAGTTTTCTGAGTAACCATTTTCAGCCAAAATATTCGGAACAGCAATATTATCTACTATTTTAGTTTCGTTATAATTGAAAGCAGCAATAACTCCCAATCTTCCTTTGCCAATAGCGGAAGTATAATAATTTGCGACGAAATCTACCCCTTGAGTAACTGTATTGACAGCATTCGTGAAAAACTTCAGGGAAGTTATTTTATTATTGTCTAATATTACTTCCACAGGGTTTGTTATGTCCGGACTTCCCGGAGCACCTGTTTTATAACCAATATCTCCTGAGAAAAGTACCCGGTCTTTAATTTTTATTCTATAATAATCGGCAGTAATCGTAAGGTTTTTAAAAGGTTTTATGGCAAATCCTCCAGTAATGTTAAAGGCTTTTTCAGCATTTAATTTTGGTACACCAAGATCAGATCTTACAATTTGAGAATCATTATTAAAAGTACCCTGATTAGCTACAGTATTCCCTGTAATTTTGGTTTGAACATTGGAATAATAAATCTGGTGTAATGAAGGTGCCCGGAATCCTGTAGAAACAGACCCACGGAAAACTAATTTATCATCTAACAATTTATATCTTGCATTTCCTTTCCAGGAAACGTTATTTCCAAAATCACTAAAGTTTTCATATCTCACAGTTCCTCCAATCAACAGGTCTTTCGTAATATCCCATTCAGCATTCATATAAGCTCCGATATTCTGACGATTTTTATTGACTTCATTCTGAGGCTGCAGTCCTGGAAATGATTCTGCACCACTTCCTATATAAGATGCTTCCTCTCCCGCTTTCGCCTGATAGTTTTCATTGCGCACTTCTGCTCCAGCTCCTAAAACAAGCGCACCAAAATCCCGGCTGATATCTATGTTTCCTATAATATTACTGAACTGATGGCCACCTGCTTTAAAACGGGTTGGTGAATTGTTACCCAAAGATGTATTAATAGTGTTTCCTACTACATAATCTACTGCATTAGAGCCAAAGGTTGCACTCCCATCAAAACTCCATTTACCAAACATTCCTTTCCATCCGGAAGTTAAATTATAATCATAAACATCTGTTTTAAATTCCGGTTGAAATCCATTATAAGGTTGTCCTTTTGGAGTTAATAAACCAAAATCTGAAGCTACCCAATAAGGTGTTCTATACAAACCATAGCTAGTTCCATTTCTGTAAGTTGTACCACCAAAAGCATAAAATTTGCCCGTTTCACCTGTCGGCAATTCAAAATTTACAAACATGTTAGCAACTCTTGTCTCCGGCAGCCCTATAATCATTCCTAAACCAGGATTAGCCTGCGTCCAGGCATTATCCACACCAAAAAGTCCGTCTTTTGTAACAGATCCCGCACGGTTAGTTTTATTTTGGGAAGAATATCCCAATGTAAGATTCAAACTTCCATTTTTTGCAACTTTGATTCCTGTATTAAAATCTGCTCCGATATTAAAGCCGTCTCCTTCCGAAGTAATACCTGAAAAAAGGTTGACTGTACTTTTTCCAACGCTGTTTTTAAGAATAATATTGATCACTCCTGCAATAGCATCAGAACCATATTGTGCAGAGGCACCATCTCTCAATACCTCTACATTCTGTAAGGCGGCAGATGGAATACTTTTCAGATCTGTACCTACCTCACCTTTTCCTGGTGTATCATTTACGTAAATTAAAGCACTTTGATTTTTTCTTTTACCATTTACCAAAACCAATGTTCTGGATGGCCCTAATCCTCTTAAATCTGCCGGATCAAAGTGAGCCGTTGCATCAGAAACAGTTTGTTGTGATGAATTAAAAGAGGGTACAGCATAGGTTAAAGCTTTATCAAAAGTAATTTGCCCTGTAGATTTTAGCTGTACTGCCGAAATATTATCAATAGGAATTGCTGAAGTAATGATGGTTCTGGGCTTAGTTCTACCCGTTGTAACCACAACTTCATCTATTTTATTTTGTTTTATGCTGTCCTGAGCATATCCCATGGCACCAGCTCCGCTTAATACCAGTGCACAAATTTTCTTATTAAATAATTCCTTTTTCATATCAATTGACAATTATTCAATAAATCTAGTAAAAATATCACTATTAAATATAAAAATAAATCATATGATATGAATAATATTCCATAACCACGCAAATGATGTTTATTTACAAAAATCAATAAATTCACAAACACCAAGTAATTTATTAATAATATAAAAAGAAATGTAGTAATAATTTCCTAATTATATCTGAAAAAGCGATTAACTTACACCAGAGAATAAATATGATTTCATTCTTTCTGATAAGTAGTTTTCCTAGCTTGAGATTGCTTCACCTATGGCTCGGAATGAGTGTATATAAAAAATGGCCGTTAAAACGGCCATATCCAAATTATTTATTTACCTCTACGTATTGTATGATGGTCTGATTTTTTGGGTTGTAGATAATTGTACTACTGTTGGGAAACCTTTTCAATTTATAATATTGAATGTTTTTATCGGATTTTATATCTTCCAGAATACTTGTATCAAAGGTATTATCAGGGAGAAATTTTGATAAAAGACTAATTTTATCAATAATGTTTTGCCCATCAATCTTACGGGCTGTCTTTTCTGATTTACTTTCATCAGACGTTGGCTGGCCTTCTAAAAACGGGAGTAACACGGCAATGTCTACTTTGTATTTAAAAATGTAACCTTCAGATCTTCCCGGGATTTTAATTTTTTTTCCTTTTTCTTCAGAAACAATGGCTGCACCTGTACCAGGGAAAACCGTATTAAACTTAACGTCTTCGGAGTTGGTTAAGGAATTTATAGATTCATTGACAGTCTTTTTTACTGTTTCTTCCACAACCTGCTGTGTTTTTTGCTGCACAGTTTCTGTTGTTTTTTGAACAGTCTGATCAATTTTCTCCTCTATTTTATTGCATGATACTAATAAAAAAGCGGTAACAACAGGCAAAATATACTTCTTCATAATTCTAATAATAGCGTTTTTTGTTATTAATATCCTTCCTTCTAACGGAAAAGTAGGTCAGGATATTTTAGCAAAGAAAAAAATATTTTTTCAAAATCAAAAATCCTACTGACAAACTGTTGTCATAACCATCTATTACCTTTGTATCAACAACAAACAAAACAAATACATTATGACAACTACAGCAACAGCCACAAAACAATTCATGACTTCTGAACAGATATTAAACGACTGGCAGGGACACAGAAATCTAACGAGAAGAGTAATTGAATCTTTTCCTGAAAAAGATTTGTTTGAATTTTCAATTGGCGGAATGAGACCGTTTGCAAAACTGGCAGTAGAGCTGATTGGTATTGGCGGACCTGCTTTAAAAGGAATTGTTGAAGGAACTATGGAAGCTTACAATGAAGAAGCTTTTAATCCAAAAACAAAAGAAGAACTTTTAAAAAAGTGGGATGAAGAAACAGGTGTAATCAACCATTATTTTAATATGATTTCTGAAGAGCGTTTCCAGGAAACTTTTAATTTATTTGGAGAATATGAATTCCCGGTATATCAGAACATCCTTTATTTTGTAGATAACGAGGTTCACCACCGCGGGCAGGGATATGTTTATCTGAGAGCTTTAGGAATTGAACCACCTTTCTTCTGGGAAAGATTTTAATTTTAAATAAAAGTGAAGCGGTAAAATTGCAAAAAGGCGGAAATCATGAAAAATACATCTGCAATGTCATTTATCAACAGTGGTTTTCCTCCATCTCAACAACTTATATCATTTTTTGCGACTAAACAAATTTAGCTTTTTTGCGATCTTGCCCTTGGCTTATTAACCATTTCATTTATTTGCCTCAATTAAGTCTTTAAACCTCAACAATTACTCTGTTGGGGTTTTATTGATGCCTTTCTGCCATTTTTACAAGCAGTTCGTTCAATCTGGCACGAAGACTTTCAGGCTCCAGGACGGTAGCGTAGTCTGCGAAAGTGATAAGCCAGCGGGGAAATCCATCACTGATCCATTCTGTTTCAAAAGTAAGTTCTACCCCTTGATCAGTTTCCACTTCTTCTGTCAATCCATAATATTTTTTAGAATTCACCAGATGAGACATTATTTTTTTGTCTACCAACAGTTTGGCTTTGACTTTATTTCCGTTCGATTTTCTCCGATAATCATTCACCTGTCCATATTCCTGTAAAAAGGGATTTAAGGTTTTTGAAATCTCTAAAATCCGGTCTATCCGGAATTGTCTGAAATCTTTTCTCAAGGTACAGAATGCCATGATGTACCAAAAATTAAACTCAAAGAACATCCCGACAGTTTCAATGGTTCTGTTGTCTATTCTTCCATCTACCGTCTGATATCTTATATTCAATTGGGTTTTGTCTGCGATGCTTTCTAAAATAATAGGAATCACATTTTTAAGAGAATCTCCGGAATCGGTATGAAAACTAAAAACATCAATCTGTTTTTCAATATTCTGAATCAAATTTTTATCAGAATTTCTCAATACTGAGCGTACTTTTTCCATGGCTGCCTGATAATGGCTTCCTAAACTTTGATGGGAAAATTTCTGCATCAGCTTTTCGGCAGTAATGAAACTTAAAACCTCTTCTTTGGTAAACATAATGGGAGGAAGTTTGTACCCATCCATTAAAGAATAGCCATTACCTGCTTCGCCTACAATGGGAATCCCCGCATTTTCCAGGGTTTTTACATCACGGTAAATGGTTCTGATACTTACATCGAACTTTTCAGCCAGATCCTGTGCCCGAACAATAGGTTTAGATTGTAATTGGGTAAGAATAGCGGTTACCCGATCAAGTTTTTTAAGGTAGTGATCGTTCATTATATCACAAAGCTAAAATTCTTTTTCGAGGTATGTCTTATAAATGGGATTGCTTTTTTTATTAATTTTATTTTTCACAAAACAGTCTCTTCTTTATGCATCACACTCATTTCATTCAGTCTATTGAAAAAATTTTAAAACCGGAACAGGCAGTGATAGACGGGCTTGTTTCTCATCTGGAATCCAAAACTTACAGAAAAGGTGATTTTCTGTTAAAAGGCGATGAAACCTGCAAATATTTTTATTTTATCGAAAAAGGACTTGTCAAACTATTTTTCGACAATGGTGATAAAGATTTTATTATGACATTTTTTGCAGAAAATGCTTTCTTCGCTGAGTTGAGTGGTTTTCTTACCGGACAGCCGTCAAAATACATGATCGTTGCTCTGGAACCCACTGAAGTTCTTCGTATACACAAAGATGTTATTGAAGGATTATGCAAAAAATATCACACGGCAGAAACACTTTTCAGCAAATTGTACTCAAAAGCTCCGGTGAATATGATGGGAAGAATCAGTGAAATGCTGGAAGACGACGGGAAAAAACGTTATCATAATTTCATGAAACAAAGACCTGATCTTATTCAGCGTATCAGTCTTGGAGATCTGGCAGACTATATTGGCATCACTCAGGTTTCTTTAAGCAGAATCAGAGCGCAGAAGTTTTAGAGGAAAGGAAGCTTCTCTCTTCCAGCTTTTAAAATCTTTCCTTATAAAATTTATCATTTGTAAAAAAAATCAGGAAAATACAGTTCTACATTTGTCACATAATTAATCAAAAACAAATATTATGTCACAAAGAATCAACGCATTTGCGATCGGAAACAAGGCTGTAAATGCACTTCACAACATGGGATTTCAGGTACAGAATTCATCACTGGACAATTCATTTCTTGAACTGATGTATTTCCGGGTTTCACAAATGAACGGATGTGCTTTCTGCCTGGATATGCATTCCAAAGAATTAATAGCAAAAGGTGAAACTGAACAGAGAATATTTCTGGTAAGCGCCTGGAGAGAATGTTCGTTTTACACAGATAAAGAAAAAGCAGGACTGCTATGGGCTGAAACTTTAACGGCTTTAAATGGTAAGGAAGTGAGTGATGAAATTTATACTAAGGTAAGTCATTATTTTTCTGAAACCGAAATCGTAGATTTAACAATGGCAGTTATTGCGATCAACAGCTACAACAGGATAAATATTGCTTTCGGAGCGGATGTAGGCACCTATCAGGTTCCGGAAAAAGCGCATTAAACGATTGTTATGAAAATCAAAAACTCAGCCTTTCCGCTGAGTTTTTTTATTTAATTTTCTTTAAAAGTATTCACCAGTTTATCAAGATTCAGGCTGCGGGCTGATGCATCAAATATCTCCCGGTAAGTACCTTCTTTATTGTAAAGTTCATCATGAGTTCCATTTTCTACCACTCTTCCTTTTTTCATCACATAAATGATATCCGAATCCAGAATCTGTGACAGGGAATGAGAAATGATGACAACAGTTCTTCCTTCTTTTATGGCATCCAGAGAATTCTTGATCTGTTCGGTGGCAATAGCATCAAGGCTGGCTGTAGGTTCATCCAGAAAGATAATCGGAGGATTTTTCAGAAACAGCCTGGCAATAGCAATTCTCTGCTGCTGTCCACCGGAAAGCTGCGTAGCATCATGCAGGTATTGATCCGGAAGATCCATGATCTGTTCATGGAGATAAGCTTTTTTTGCAGCCTCCTGAATTTCTTCAAAACTTGCATTCATGTCTCCATAGCGGATATTATCTTCTATGCTTCCCTGAAAGATGTGATTTCTCTGAAGTACCAGCCCAAGATCACTTCTCAGAAAAGTATTGTCAAATTCATTAAGATTTATGCCGTCCAGAAGAATTTCTCCGGAATCAGGAAAATAAAATTTGCACAAAAGATTAATGATCGTTGACTTTCCTGCACCGCTCAATCCTACCAAAGCTGTCGTTTTTCCGTTTTCAATTTTCATAGAAACATCATGTAGAGCTTTTGTACCATTGGGATAAGTAAAATCAACATTTTTAAGTTCAAAAGTTCCTTTGATTTGTTTTTCTACAAAGGTTCCGTTTGATTCGGTTTCGTTATCTGCATTCAGGATATCAAAATACCCTTCAGCATAGATCATGGCATCATTCATATCATCATAAATCCTGTGCAGCTGGCGGATAGGTGCCGAAACGTTGTTGAAAAGCATAATATGAAGCATGATAGCACCGATCGTCATTTGCTGATCCAAAACGAGATAAACGGTTAAAAGAATGATCAAAACAACTCCGAACTGTTCAATAAACGTTTTTAATCCATCGTAAATAAAATTAGTTCTTCTTGTGATCATCTGGCTTTCCATCAGTTCCATCTGAAGATCATACTGTTTTTTTCCTTCAAATTTTTCACGGACAAAACTTTTAATGACCATAATGGAATTGATCAGATTCAGAAGTCCCGAGGTCTTTTTTTCTCTCTGATTTCTAAGCTGCCGGCGTACTCCGTTCAGTTTTTTTGCCTGCAGGGAACTGATGTAGAAATAAATCGGAACAATAATCGTAGAAACAAGCCCCACATACACATTCTGCATATACATAATGATCAGCGCAATAATGGCATTGGAAAAGAGTGGTAGAATATCAATAAAAAAATTCTGTACCAGTTTTGTCAAGCTTTCTATCCCACGGTCTATTCTGATCTGTAATTTTCCGGATTCATGATTTTCATCGTTAAAATAGGCAACTTTATAAGTTAAAATTTTATCAATAGCTGACTGAGCTAACACAGAACTCACATTGATTCTGATTTTTTCACCATAAAACTTCTGTCCGAAATTGATGAAAATATTGAGCAGTTCTTTCCCCAGCAAAATAATTGAAATGATGATAAGAATATGAATTCCCTCTGTCATCGGATGTGGGAGATGGGTAAGATTGGTGACCTCATCTACCGTATATTTCAAAACAATCGGGTTTACCTGTGCTGCAAGAGCGCCCATAAAAGTAAGAAACAAGGTTCCGTAAATCATAGGTCGATAAGGTCTGATGAATGGGACAAGCTGTTTATAGATTCCGAATAAGGTTACGGTTCTGTTAAAAGGTTTAGCCATAGAAATCATTTTTAAATGAAAAACGTACCGCTTTCAAAAGAAAAAGGTACGTTTTATTATGATGTTCAGCAAATAAATGCTTTATATTTTATCCTTCAAACAGATAAGTTGTAAGATAGTGCAGTTCTTTTGTGCTGGCTTCTTTAGACTCTGACTCTGCCTGTTCCAGAGAATATTGGGAATTGATTTCTTTTTTCTGGAAAATAAATGAGTTGTTGGCATTCTTATCTATAACTTCATCAAAGATATGCTTAATTTCAGGGTTTCCTAGTGAAGCAAAACTAATATCTTCAAAACCGTACATCCGTCTCAAATCATCAAACTGACTAAAATTTTCACTGACAAATCCCTGCAGCTGCCCTTTTGAATCAAAGTTTCCTGCCCATATGTTGTAGGCGTATTTTTTCTTTTTAGGTTTATCCAAAATACTCTGATACACGAAGTTTTCACCAAGATAGGCTTCTCTTACCTGCGGATCATTGGCAAGGTCTTCCGGAAGTCCTTCTTTCAGGATCTTTCCTTCAAACATGATATAGGTTTTGTTGGTAATTGCCAATGTCTGCTGTACGTTATGGTCGGTAATCAGAATTCCGATATTTTTATCGACGAGGCTTCTTACGATTTTCTGAATATCTTCAACAGCAATGGGGTCTACCCCTGCGAAAGGTTCATCCAAAAGAATAAAGTTCGGGCTTGTAGCAAGACAACGTGCGATTTCGGTTCTACGTCTCTCTCCTCCGGAAAGAAGATCTCCTCTGTTTTTACGGACATGCTGTAAAGAAAATTCTTCCACCAGTTCATCGCATTTCATCTGTTGCTCACGTTTTGAAAGCTTGGTCAGCTGCAATACACCCATAATATTTTCTTCTACAGAAAGTTTTCTGAAAACCGAAGCTTCCTGAGCAAGATATCCGATTCCCTTTTGGGCTCTGCGGTACATTGCATCTGTAGTAATCTCCTGTTTATCCAGGAAAATTTTTCCTGAAGTGGGCTTAACCAACCCTACGATCATATAAAACGATGTGGTTTTTCCTGCTCCGTTCGGACCTAGCAAACCAACAATTTCTCCCTGTTGAACCTGTACAGAAACGCCTTTTACAACTTTTTTAGGACCATATTCCTTGATTAAGTTTTCTCCTCGTAAAATCATAGGACAAATATATCAAAAATATAAACTTCACTTCTATGTTAATATCAACTTGTTGATTTAAATGTAAACTTGTTCACTTCCAAATCATTGTAACTTTTCACTATTTTTAACTACTTATCGTAAAACATCACAATCAATTATAATCATTAAGAAATGGAAAATTACGGTTACACCAAAACAGAAAATGGACAAAACCAGCAAAGCAACGTCCCATACCGTTCGGAAAAGAAACTTCCTGCGGCTTTATTGGGAATTCTTGTGGGCTGGCTGGCTTTAAATAAGTTTTATCTGGGCTATACAAAAGAAGGCGTTATCCAGTTAATCCTAAATATTGTTACTTTAGGAGCAGCTTCTGTGATCCCTTTTATTGAAGGTATTTTATATCTTTTTATGAGTGACAAACAGTTTGACGACACTTATGTGTACGGGAAAAAAGGTTGGTTATAACAATATTAAATCATCAAGTTATTTAAAATAAACAGGCTGTTCTTATCTGAACAGCCTGTTTATTTTTATATTGAAATGATTAATCCGGCGGGCAAGCTAAATGATTAATTGTACATGGATGCCAGATTCCTTTACACCATGTCCCGCAGCTTGGATTATCAATAATCACTTCTCCACCTTTGATTTCCTTCAATTGATTTCTTTCAATCTTTTTTAGATTTCTCATAAATAAATTCTTTTGATGTTTTAATTATTTTCGTTTCTCGAAATTAGCTTTACTCAAAAGTATATTTTTTATTTACGCGGAAGTTTTCAAATCAGCCCATTAACTTAACATTAACGTTGCTATCTTAACCGTTTATTTATTCAAAAGGATAGCCGCTTCTTTTGCAAAATAAGTAAAAATCATGTCCGCTCCTGCTCTTTTGAAACAAGTTAAACTTTCAATGATCGTTTTGTCATTATCCAGCCAGCCGTTCTGAGCAGCCGCTTTTACCATGGCATATTCTCCACTTACATTGTATACTGCAATCGGAAGATCAATAGTTTCACGTACTTTGGAAACAATATCCAGATACGGAAGTCCCGGTTTGATCATAATAACATCCGCTCCTTCGTCAATATCTTTAAATACTTCATTCAGTGCTTCACGGGTGTTGTGGAAATCCATCTGATATGTTTTTTTATCTTTCGGAATTTCCATGTCATCTTTTGGAGCACTGTCTAAAGCACTTCTGAAAGGTCCATAGAAAGAACTTGCATATTTGGCAGCATAGCTTACAATTCCTACGTCTGTAAAACCGCTTTGTTCCAATGCTTCACGAATTACCTGTACTCTACCATCCATCATATCACTTGGCGCCACAAGATCTGCTCCTGCTTCTGCATGGGATACTGACATTCTTGCCAGGGCATCATTGGTAGCATCATTGATAACTTTTCCGTTTTCAATGATTCCGTCGTGTCCGTAAATTGAATAGGGATCCAGTGCTACATCAGGCATAACAATCATTCCCGGAACGGCATCTTTGATTGCTTTGATTGTACGCTGCATCAATCCGTCCTTGTTCCATGCTTCTTTTCCTGTATTGTCTTTTAGGTGTTCGGACACTTTCATGTACAAATTGACAGCTTTTACTCCTAAAGAAAATAATTCCTTACATTCTTTCACCGTTAAATCTATACTCCGCCTAAAAATACCCGGCATAGATGGGATTGCCTCCTCCTTGTTTTCGCCCTCCATTACGAAGATCGGCATTACAAAATCATCAGTTGTAAGCACATTTTCTCTTACCAAACTTCTGATAGATTCATTAACTCTAAGTCTTCTATTTCTTGAATGTATCATTTTGGAATACTTTTTGAATAAGTTTCTACAAATTTAATATAAGTTCTACAAAAAACTATTGTATGAAATTATAGAATTTATTACATTTGTTACATATATTCGAGAAATTATAAATTTGATGAAAAAACTTTTACTTTTATTTCTATTTGTAGGCACTTTTGTTGGATTTTCCAACAATTTAAAAGCTCAGCTTAGAGAGCCGGGTTCCATCACTCAGAAAGCGGATGATGGGGTGTTGCTTGCTTATCCAAATCCTGCAAAGGATTTCCTTATCATTAAGGCAAAAGATTCTTCTTTAAGAATCAAAAGTGTGACTTTTTATTCTATTTTGGGTATGCAGGTCGCTAACTATACAGTGAATATGAATTCCGGTGAGATTAATATTGAAAAATTGAAACCCGGAAAGTATATGATCCGATATATTTTAAGCGACAACACGCAGAAAGTTACTCAAATCGTGAAACAATAAATTAAAATCCTGATAATCATCAGGATTTTTTCTTTTACATTAATTCTGTTTTAATATTTCCGTAACTTTCGGGACTTTCTTATACTAATTGTAAAAAGAACAATTTAATGCTAAAAGCTGAACATATTAAAAAGACCTACAATGCCGGAAAAAAGGTCGCCCTGGATGATTTCAGCATCCATGTTCCAAAAGGCAGTATTTATGGCCTTTTAGGACCCAACGGAGCCGGAAAAACTTCTTTTATCCGTATCATTAATCAAATTACTCAGGCAGACTCCGGAGATATCTTCATCAACGGGCAAAAACTGAATCCAGATCATATTAAAGACATCGGCTATATGCCCGAAGAAAGAGGATTGTACAAAAACATGAGTGTTGGTGATCAAATCCTATATTTCGGGGAACTGAAAGGGATGAGTAAAAGCGATGCTCTGAATGAAGCCAAAAAATGGTTTGAAAAACTGAACATCGACCAATGGTGGAAGAAAAAGCTGTCTGAACTTTCTAAAGGAATGGCACAGAAGATCCAATTTGTAGTAACCGTTCTCCACAGACCACATCTTTTAATTCTTGATGAACCTTTTTCAGGTTTTGATCCCGTAAATGCCAACTTAATCAAAGATCAGATCATTGATCTTAAGAATAACGGAACAACCATCATTCTTTCTACCCACAGAATGGAAAGTGTAGAAGAGATGTGTGATTATGTTGCTCTGATCAACAATTCTAAAAAAATTATTGACGGAAGGGTTTTTGACGTAAGGGAAAAATTCAAGAAAAATATTTTTGGAGTTACACTTTCTGAAGTCAGTAACGACCAGTTTGACAATTTTAAGAATAAGTATGACATCTTCAATGTATCAAACGAAAATAATCTTGTTTCTTTTGATCTGAAAAATGAAGAGAGTCAGAATAATGTTCTTCTTGATCTTGTACAAGTGGGTAAAGTGAGATCGTTTGACGAAAGAATTCCTAGTATGAATGAAGTGTTCATTAATGCTGTAAGTAACCATCCTTAATTTTATGAATAATATTTTTTTAATTACCAAGAGAGAATTTCTTACACAGGTTAAGAAAAAATCCTTCATCATATTAACACTGCTGGCGCCCATAATGATCATTGCTTTTGGAGCGGTGGTTGGCTTAATGTTCAAGGCAAATGAGTCACACAGTATTATAGAAGTGGTTGATAAGAGCGGATTGTTTATGAATCAGCTTAAATCTAATGATAAATTAAATTACGTTTTTGTTTCTGCCGCAGATGAAAAATCCAAGATCAACAATTTAAAAGGAAATGAATCTCTGGATGGTATTTTGATTCTTCCGGAATTGAAAGATCAGAATTTCGATGCGCTTGAAAAAGAGGCAAGACTTGTGATCAACAGTAAAATAGGATTTGACACCAAGCAGAAAATTGTTTCTGACATCAGCAATGTTGTTAAAAAAGAAAAAATCAAACAATTGGGTATTCAGGAGACTCAGCTAATTGATCTTGATAAAAGCTTCGCATTAAAGACCATTAATGTTACGGATAATAATAAAGAGGATTCCGATCTGGCTTTTGGAGTGAAATCCGGACTGAGTATGATCCTGATGTATGTTACCTTTATGTTTATCATTATTTATGGGGTAAGGGTAATGCGAAGTGTACTTGAGGAAAAGAACAACCGTGTTGTAGAAATTATTATTTCTTCTGTAAAACCTTTTGAGCTGATGATGGGTAAGATCCTGGGGGTAACGATGGTTGCACTGACACAGTTTCTGATCTGGATCACCATGTCTATCATAGGAGCACTGGTCTTAAATACTGGTTTCTCACCTCTTCAGAAGGGTATTCCGGGTGGAAATGACGAGATTGCAAGTAAACTGGATGTGGGACAGCTGGCTACTCAGATCTCGCACAGTTTGCTGGAACTGAATTTCCCACTGATTATTTTTGTATTCATTGTTTTCTTCCTTTTAGGATATATTTTTTACAGTTCTATTTATGCAGCAATTGGTTCTGCAGTAGATAACGAAACAGAGACACAGCAATTTACTTTATTTGCAATTTTACCTTTAACATTGGGAATGTATGGAAGCTTCACTCTGATGAACAATCCTGACGGACCACTAGGCTTTTGGCTGTCAATCATTCCGTTTACTTCACCGGTTGCTATGATTGCGAGAATTCCATTTGGAGTTCCTGCCTGGCAGATTGCATTGTCCATTGGATTATTACTGACAACCACTATTTTCATGATCTTCCTGGCCGGAAAAATCTATCGTGTAGGTATTTTGATGTATGGCAATAAAGCTACTCTAAAAGAGCTTTGGAAGTGGATAAAAGGATAAATAAGCGAAAGGACTAAGAAGTAAATATTACCCATCAGCCTTTTTACAATTTTATAATAAAAAAATCCCGGAAAACTAAGTTTTCCGGGATTTTATATATTCTGAGATATTCTATTTGAATATATAGCTTAAAGTAAGTGCAATTACCTGTTCTGATTTTTTCTTATCACTACCTCCTTTTTCTTTTACAAGACCAGGGTAAGTATCAGAAAGTCCTAAATCATATTTCAAAGCTACTTCGAGTTGTCTCTTATAGCTATACCCTACGCCTAGTCCAAGTCCCCAGTTAAAGCTTTTTGCTTTTCCGTTTACTCCTGCCGGTTGTGTAGGATCAGTAACGTCCGGATCATAGTAAGGTCTTCCTACAGGAGGATTCTTTACGTCCTGACTTACCAAGAAGTTAAATCTAGGCCCAATCATTCCAAAGAATTCTGATTCAGCTTCAGAAAAGTATCCTTTGAAATAAAGTGGTACACTCAGATAGTTATTGGCATATACTGCATCGTAACCATCTTTACCTTTAGCATCTTTATCTTTCCCGGTTTCTCCAGCACCATAGTACAGGACTTCAGGTTGTATAAAGAATTGGTTTGCCTTCCCTACGGGGATCAAAGCCAAAGCTCCACCTTGGAAGGTATATCTTGGGCCAGAGGGATTGTGGGCATTTGCTACTCTTGAGTAGTTTAAACCTGCTGTAAGACCGAATCTTGTATTATTCCATTGCACCTGTGCAAAAGATAATGCAGAAAGCGTCAAAGCTGAGGCTAATAAAAGTTTTTTCATATGATGTGGTTTTATGTTATCCTAGAATTTTTGCTACAGTAGCGCCAATGTCAGCAGGAGAGTCTACAACGTTGATACCGTTTTCTCTCATGATTTCCATTTTAGCCTGAGCAGTATCTTCATCACCACCTACGATAGCACCTGCGTGTCCCATAGTTCTTCCTTTTGGAGCAGTTTGTCCAGCGATGAATCCTACAACTGGTTTCGTAGAACCACTTGCTTTGTACCATCTTGCAGCTTCAGCTTCAAGACCACCACCAATTTCACCAATCATTACAACAGCTTCAGTTTCAGGATCGTTGATGAATAATTCTAATGCTTCTCTTGTAGTTGTTCCGATAATTGGGTCACCACCGATACCGATAGCCGTAGAAATACCGTAACCTGCTCTTACAACCTGGTCAGCAGCTTCGTAAGTAAGGGTACCTGATTTTGAAACGATACCTACTTTACCTTTTTTGAAAACGAAACCTGGCATAATACCAATTTTAGCTTCTTCAGAAGTAATGATTCCAGGGCAGTTTGGTCCAATTAATCTGCAGTCTCTGTCAGCAATATAAGATTTTACTTTTACCATATCAGCTACAGGAATACCTTCAGTAATACATACAATCACTTTGATACCTGCTTCAGCAGCTTCCATGATAGCATCTGCTGCAAATGCCGGTGGTACGAAAATGATACTTACATTTGCTCCTGCTTTTTCAACAGCATCAGCCACTGTATTAAATACCGGTTTTCCTAAGTGCTCGCTACCTCCTTTTCCTGGAGTAACACCACCTACTACATTTGTTCCGTATTCAATCATCTGACCAGCGTGGAAAGTTCCTTCGTTCCCTGTAAATCCTTGTACAATTACTTTAGAATCTTTGTTTACTAAAATTGACATTTTATTGTTGTTTTAATTTATTTATTATTTTATTAATGCTCACAAATTTACTTAAATTTCTTTGATTTTGGATAAAACCTTTGGAATAGTTTATTTGAGATTTCTCAGCTTTACTTCTTTTTTCAGATAAGTCTTGAAATCTTCTGCAAACATCCCAATATAGGTTCCTTTTTCCAAATCTCTGTTCACTCCTGTTTTTCCCAAAAGTACAGATCCTGCTTCAATTTTATTGCCGGAAGCGATGCCTACCTGCCCCCATAACGTCACCTCATCTCCAATGATACAACATCCTGCAATTCCTACCTGAGAAGCAATCAGACATTTTTTTCCGATAACGGTATCATGTCCGATCTGAATCTGATTATCCAAAACAGAACCTTCACCAATGATGGTAGAATCTGTAACACCTCTGTCAATCGTGCAGCCATTTCCGATCTCCACATTGTTTTCGATGATCACATTTCCTACAGAAATAAGACGGTCAAAGTTTCCATTTAATTTTCTGTAATAAAACGCATCACCTCCCAAAACAGTATTGGACTGAATAATGACATTATCACCAATTTCCGTACGGTCACCAATCACTACATTAGGAAAGATAAGGGTATTTTTTCCAATTTTCACATTGTTACCAATCACTGCGGAAGAGTGAATCTTCGTACCCTCTCCTATTTCCACATCATGAAGTACTTCTGTGAAATTATATATTCTGGTAAAATGAGTATTGATTTTATTAAAGTCTCTGAAAGGATCATCAGAAACTAAAAGCGCTTTGCCTTCCGGGCACTCTACTTCTTTATCAATTAAAATAATAGTAGCGGCAGAGTTTAAAGCTTTGTCATAATATTTGGGGTGGTTTACAAAAACGATATCCCCTGGCTTTACCATATGAATTTCGTTCGTACCCAATACTTCAAAGTCTTCAGGGCCAACAAATGCTGAGCCTATTAAATCTGCAATTGTTTTAAGCTTTTGCGGAGAATGGAATCTCATAACAATAGATTTTCTTATAAAACAAAATTCGGAGTGCTAATGCAAACCGAATTTATGTAAATTTTATTTATTATTTCACTCTTTCTAAGTAGCTACCGTCTTCAGTGCTTACTTTAATTTTGTCTCCCGGCTCAATGAACAAAGGAACCATTACTCTTGCTCCTGTTTCAACGATTGCGTTTTTAAGAGCGTTGGTTGCAGTGTTTCCTTTTACACCCGGATCAGCTTCAATCACATCCAGATATACTGACTGTGGAAGTTCAGCAGAAAGTGGAGTTTCGTCAATTTCTTTCAAAATAATTGTTACTTCTTCACCTGCTTTCATCAGGTTTGAGTTTTCAATCATTTCTTTATTTAAATATAACTGAGAAAAATCATCGTTATTCATGAAGTGGAAACCGTTCTCGTCATCGTAAAGATACTGGAACTTTCTAGTGATTACTTTTACTTCATCAATTTTGTGGCCAGCAGAGAATGTATTATCTAATACTTTTCCGTTTGTCACAGATTTTAGTTTTGTTCTTACAAATGCAGGACCTTTCCCTGGTTTTACGTGAAGAAACTCGATTACTTTAAAAATATCGTTGCTAAATTCGATGCAAAGACCTTTTCTGATATCGTTACTTGTTGCCATTAATTATATAAATATTTATTTTCTTTTTTTAATTTCGATACCTTGTCCTTGAGGCATCATTCTATTAAATGTATTATTATTGAATGTATTCACGTTGTTATTCAACCTGATTACATTCATCTGAATATCAGATTTATACTGATCAGTTGTTCCTAATATTGAACTTCCGATACTTTTCTGTTTCAGAATACCATTTAAGTTATTCTTAGCAATACTATCATTAGACTCTTCGGAAATTTTTCTTTCTATAGTAAAAGGCTTTTCTTTTTTTCCTGTTTCAGACTTTTCTGTTTGCTGAGCAAACAAAAAAGATGTTGCAGAAAGTGCAATAAGTACAATTAAACCTTTCATTGTCTGATAGTATTTAAGTTAAATTAATCTCTATCCTTTCCGGTACCATATCCTTTTACGATACCTCTAGGTGAGTTTTGAATAAACTGTAGAATTTCATCTCTTTCAGCCGTTGGAAGCATTTCTTTTTCAATATATGCCAATGCTTGAGAAACATTCATCTTCATCTGGAAAATAGCTCTGTAGATCTTTTGAATTTCAAAGATTTTCTCGTTAGAAAAACCTCTTCTTCTTAATCCAACAGAATTGATCCCTGCATAAGAAATTGGATCTCTCGCTACTTTCACATAAGGTGGAATATCTTTTCTAATTAAAGATCCTCCGGAAATCATGGTATGTTTTCCAATTTTACCGAACTGCTGAACAGCTGATAAACCTCCCATTACGGTAAAGTCACCAATTTCAACATGTCCCGCAATACCGCAACCATTTGCAATAATCACATTATCTCCTATAATACAGTCATGAGCAACGTGTGAAGTTGCCATGATCAGGCAGTGGCTTCCTACTTTTGTATATCCTAGAGCTTTGGTTCCTCTATTGATCGTTACACATTCTCTTAAAGTAGTATGATCTCCAATAATTGTTTGTGTATCCTCTCCATCGAACTTCAAGTCCTGAGGGATCGCAGAGATTACAGTTCCGGGAAAGATTTTACAATCTTTTCCGATTCTTGCACCTTCCATAATGGTAACGTTAGGACCAATCCATGTTCCTTCTCCAATTTCTACGTCCCCTGCAATTGTAGTAAATGGTTCTACGATTACATTTTTGCTGATTTTCGCACGTTTATCTACGGCTGCTAATTGATGAATCATTTAATCAACTTTATTTTTTGCAACTTGAGCCATAAGCTCTGCTTCTACTGCTACTGTATCTCCTACGTATCCATATCCCTGCATATGAACAATTCCTCTTCTGATAGGCTCTATCAATTCAATTTTGAATATCAGAGTATCTCCAGGAATTACTTTTCTTTTAAATTTCACCTTATCAATTTTGATGAAATAAGTAGAATAGTTTTCCGGATCCGGAACGCTGGCCAGTACCAGGATACCTCCTGTCTGCGCTAATGCTTCTACCTGAAGTACTCCAGGCATTACAGGTTCTTTAGGGAAGTGTCCAACGAAGAATGGCTCGTTCATTGTCACATTTTTCAAACCTACTACGTGAGAGTCTGAAAGTTCAAGTACTTTATCAATCAATAAGAACGGAGGTCTGTGAGGCATAAGCTTCATAATTCCGTTGATATCAAATACGGGTTCTTTTGTCAGATCAAAATCTGGAACGTTTTTCTTTTTCTGCAATTTCCACTGACGATTTAATTTTTTCGCAAACTGAGTATTCACATAGTGTCCCGGTTTGTTGGCAATAACTTTACCTTTTATTTTCACTCCTGCTAAAGCCAGGTCACCAATTACATCTAATAATTTGTGTCTTGCAGCTTCGTTAGGATAATTTAAATTAAGATTGTCAAGAATACCGTTTGGTCTGATAGACACATTGTCTTTTCCAAAGGCTTTCTTTAGTTTTTCTGTAGTTTCAGGAGTAAGATCTTTATCTACATATACAATAGCATTGGAAATATCTCCACCTTTGATCAAACCGTGATCTAAAAGCATTTCCAACTCATGCAGGAAACTGAATGTTCTTGCTGATGAGATTTCGTCTTTAAATTCTGAAATATTTTTAAGAGTGGCATTCTGAGTACCTAATACTTTAGTCCCAAAATCTACCATTGTTGTTACTTCGTAAGTATCTGAAGGGATGATTGTGATTTCCGAGCCAGTTGCCGGGTCACTATAGGTAAGCACTTCTTTTACAACAAGATATTCTCTTGCCACACCTTGTTCTGCTACACCAACGCTTTCGATAGCTTCAACAAAGTATTTTGAAGATCCATCCAGAATAGGTGGTTCAGAGGCATCCATTTCTAAAACTGCGTTATCAATATCACAACCCACAAGAGCTGCCAAAAGGTGTTCGCAAGTGGTAATTTTTACCCCTAATTTTTCTAATGTAGTTCCTCTTTCTGTTGCTACAACATAATTTACATCTGCTTCTACCTGAGGATGTCCCTCCAAGTCTGTTCTTACAAATACAAAACCTGTATTTTCTTTAGCAGGTTTAATGGTAAGTTTTACTTCTCTACCTGTATGAAGGCCAATTCCAGAAAGAGTTACCTCTTGCTGAAGTGTTTTTTGCATATCACTCATTAGTATTATCTTTTGAGTTATTCTCAAGATTATTTATTCTATTTACTATTCCAGGCAGATTCCTGAAGTGAACATAACTTCTCAAATAGTCATTATAACTGATGGCTGGTGAGCCATACAATGTTTCTCTATCATTAACGCTGGAATTCACACCACTCTGAGCCTGAATTTTCACCTGATTTCCTATTTTGATATGTCCTACAACACCTACCTGTCCTCCAATCTGATTCCAGTCACCAATAGTAGTAGAACCTGCAATTCCGGCCTGTGCTGCAATTACATTGTTCTGTCCTATTTTCACATTGTGAGCAATCTGAATCAGGTTATCAATTTTGGTTCCTTTTCCTATAATTGTAGAGCCTATTGTTGCTCTGTCAATACTGCAGTTTGAGCCAATTTCAACATCGTCTTCAATAATTACATTTCCAAGCTGTGGTATTTTTTTGAAACCTTCGGCTGTTGGCTGAAAACCAAAACCGTCACCCCCAATTACCGTATTGGAATGAATTACACAGTTATCTCCAATGATACAATAGTCATAAATTCTGGCGCCGCTGTCTATTTTACAGTTTTTACCAATTTTCACTCCTTTTCCTATATATACATGTGGATAGATCTGTGAGCCTTCCCCGATTTTAGCTTTCTCAGAAACATAAGTAAATGCTCCGATATATGCTTTATCTCCTATTACCGCTGTATCATGAATGGAAGAACCATTCTCTATGCCTTCTTTTCTTCCCTGCATTTCCTGATATAAATTCATCAGGATCTGAAAAGAAAGATAGGCATCTTTTACAACGATTAAGGTAGGGTTATAATTATTTTTCTCCAGAAGATTTTCCGAAATGATGATAACAGAGCATCGTGAGGTATCCAAGAAATGAGAAAATCTATCTTGTGCTATAAAAGAAAGATGTCCTGATTCCCCATTTTCAATTGGTGAAACCCCGTTAATAAGTGCATTCTCATCACCTATTATTTTTCCGTCAATAAAACTTGCAATTTGCGAAGCTGTAAATTCCATATTCTGCAAAGATAAGAAATTCTAGAATTTGCAAACATTTTTTGGTTTCAGATCGTAAATTTTAATATTATTTAAGAGTCTAGCCTGGAGATATCTCTTGGAAACATAAGGATATAGCGGGTAGTCTTATTTACAATTAACCCTGATAAAAGTTGATCTTCCGACTCATGAAGCCTTGTTCTTTTACCATTTTTATGCAATAAATAGATTGGCTGCTTCTCCGCATGATAGGGTAAAAGTTTTCTTTTTATTTCATGAACCAATTCTTTTCCATTATTGATTTTGAAAAATTCATTGGTATTTTTTACTTTTTCATCAATTATTTCCTGCGCAAATGGATGTGATGAAATAATTGTTTTAGGTAAATTTCTCTGAATTACACATTTACACCAATATGATAACACAAAGTCATCCAAGTTCTGCCATTCTTTCATCGCCTGAATCACATCATTGTCATCAAGACTCGTAAATCTCTCCACATCTTCATCTGTTGCAGCACTCTTTTCACGGTATAAAAAATATTTAAGATTATCCGTTGCAGGAAGCTCTGTACCTTGGGAAATCAGATATTTTGCTCTTTCAAGGATTTTAACCAAAAGAAACTCTGCTAACGCTGAAGTTTTATGATAATAAACCTGCCAGTACATAAACATTCTGGCCGTCAGAAAATTTTCAATAGAATAAATTCCTTTCGCATCAATCACCAGTTCACCTTCTTCACAGACATTCATCATGGAAATAATTCTCTGGGTATTAATATTCCCCTCAGATACACCGGTAAAAAAACTATCTCTTTTCAGATAATCCAAACGATCCACATCCAGCTGGGAAGAGATCAATTGGTTGAAAAATTTTCTATGATATTTCCCCTGAAACATCTCAATAGCCATTGATAACTGACCCTCAAATTCCTCATTCAGCTTATTCATCAAGAGCAAAGAAAGATTTTCATGATGCCAGTCATCCATCAGCATACTTTCCAGCGCATGAGAAAACGGACCATGACCAATATCATGCATCAGAATAGCCAGCATTGCTCCTTTTTCCTCTTCTTCAGAAATTTTCACCCCTTTCTGCTTCAATGTCTCCAATGCGGTAAACATCAGATGCATTGCTCCCAGGGCATGATGAAATCTTGTATGAGTAGCTCCCGGAAATATCAGATTCAAAAGTCCGGTCTGCCCGATTCTTCTTAATCTCTGAAAGTAAGGATGCTCAATGATATCAAATAAAATTTCGTGAGGAATTTTGATAAATCCATGAACAGGATCGTTGATGATTTTTAGCTTATTCTGCATTGAAACGTCAATATTAGTAAACAAAGTTAGGCATTTTTAAATTTAGACTTTTATTAAATTACCATTAAAACAGGTGGTTTAAAAACTGATAACATTCATGTTTTTCACAAACAACAGCTACTTAATACCGTTAAAAATCTCTCCGATTCATTTTTAATTTTAATTCTATCTTTTTGGGGAAACCTTTTGCTGTTCTTGTAGTAAAGGACTATCTTTGAGAGAAAACACGCCAACCCTTAATGAGAAAGTATTCTCTTTTCTTTTTATTACTTTTAAGTTTAAATTTTTCCGCACAACTTATAACTGAAACACAAAAACTGGAATCCCTCTGCAGAGTTTGGGGATTTTTAAAATATTATCATCCTCATGTAGCAAAAGGAAACCTGAACTGGGATAAACAGTTATTTCAGAAGATTGACGAAATTGAATCTATTAATGATAAAGAAACGTTGAATGACTTCTATTCTGACTGGATCAAAAGTCTCGGAGAAGTTACACCCTGTAAAGAATGCTCAGTAAAGGATGATAAAGTGTATTTTCTTAAAAATTTTGATCTGAGCTGGATAGATAATCATCAAATTTTCTCCAGAGACCTTTCTCAAAAGCTTCATTATATTGAAAACAACCGCAATCTTGGTGACAACCATTATTTTGGAAAAGGCGGAAGAAAAATATATTTCAGAAACGAAAAATCTTATGGTTCAAAATTTACTTCAAAAAAAATCAGTTTATTGGAACTATTCAGATACTGGAATTATGTAGAGTATTTTTTCCCTTATAAATATGAAACGGATCAGAACTGGAATGATGTTCTTACGGAAATGATTCCCAAATTCCTTATGGTTGATCGTGATGAAAATTATCATTTAACATTGGCAGAACTGGTTACCAAAACAGATGATTCCCACGCCTATCTTTCATCAAAAGAAATACAACTTACTTTATATGGAAACCGGAAAGTTCCTGCAGAGTATTCTTATGCCGAAGGAAAACTCGTGATTACAAAAATCAATACCACAAGATCGCGGGATAAAAGTCCTTTACACGAAGGAGATGTTATTTATGACATTGAAGGAAAAACAATTCCACAAATAGTCAACAATTTTGGAAAATATATTCCCGCCTCCAATTCATGGGGTAAATTCAACAAGGCAAAAAGCAAACTTCTCTTCAGCAACAGCGATTCTATTTCTGTAAAAATTGAAAGAGAAGGACAAAATATGGAAATCAAAATCAAAACGTATTTTGCCAAAGATATTATTCACGAAAAAAGTAAAGCTCCCCGAAAATGGAAATTTATGGATAAGGAAAAGAAAATCGGGTATGTCAATATGGGGATTATAGAAAAGGAAAATCTGGATGAAATGTACAACAGTTTAAAATCTTCAAAATCTATTATCTTTGATCTTAGAAATTATCCCAAGCAAACGATTATCCCTTTAAGCTATCTTTTGCTCCCCGAACCTTCCGTTTATTATCAGTTTACTTTTCCTTCTCCTTATTATCCCGGTAAATTTTACAGCAGAAAAAATATGACAGGCCGTAAGAATCCTGAATACTATAAAGGAAATGTAATCGTTTTAGTAGATGAAAGTACCCAAAGCCAGGCAGAGACCACAACAATGATGTTTAAGCAGCATCCAAAAGCCAGAATTATAGGGAGTAATACTTCAGGAGCCAACGGAGATGTCATTATGTTTAAAATAGCCGATCTTGATACTCAGTTTACAGGACTTGGAGCTTATTATCCTGACGGACGGGAAACACAGAGAATTGGTATCATTCCGGATATTCTCGTGAGACCAAGTGTAGAAGGGCTTAAAAACGGAAAAGACGAAGTCCTGGAAAAGGCTCTGGAATATATAAAAACCACTGATTGAATGAAACAAAATAGTGAAATATCAAACGGTATTTTCATTTAACTAATATTTAACTTTTAATCTTTCTATTTTGTGAGATTTTAAAAGGATTTGGTCAACATTTTGATAGAATAACCATGTAAAAAATAAATTATGTCAGAAAAGATATTATGGATCGATGATGAAATAGATTTACTTAAACCTCATATCGTATTTTTAGAAAAAAAGGGCTACCAGGTAACCCCCGTTAATAATGTAAATGAGGCTTTGGAACTTATGGATTCAGAGAAATTTGCTTTAACGTTAATTGATGAAAATATGCCGGGTATCTCCGGACTGGAAGCCATTCCTATGATTAAGGAAAAAGATAATTCCTTAAAGATTGTAATGGTTACCAAAAGTGAAGAAGAACACATTATGGAAGAGGCCATCGGATCACAGATTGCCGATTATATATTAAAGCCTGTAAATCCTAACCAGATATTACTTTCCCTAAAGAAAAACCTTCAGGAAGATAATCTTGTTGAGCAAAAAACGATTTTACAGTACCAGCAGGAATTCAGAAACCTTTCTATGGAACTTTCATACCTGAGAACCTATCAGGAATGGGCAGAATATTATAAAAAGATTCTTAGCTGGGAAATCAAATTTGATAAGGTAGCAGACAATGAATTTGCCGACCTTCTGCAGTCTCAGAAAGAAGAAGCCAATATTCAGTTTGCCAAGTTTATTGAAAAAAATTATGCGGATTGGCTTATTGATTCAGACAAGCCTCTAATGAGTCACACGCTTTTCAAGGAAAAAGTAAAACCTGAGGTAGAAAAAGAAAAAGTTCTTTTACTGATGGTAGACAACCTTCGTTTTGACCAATGGAAAGTAATTGAACCTTTATTTACAAAATATTACAATAAGATATCGGAAGATTATTACTATAGTATCCTTCCTACCGCTACACAGTATGCGAGAAACTCTTTCTTTGCTGGATTAATGCCTTCTGAGATCGAGAAACGTTTCCCTGATAAATGGTTTAACGATAATGAAGAAGGAAACAAAAATGAATTTGAACGTGACTTCCTGGAAGATCAAATGAAAAGGATTGGTTTAGGATCAAAATCTATGAAGTATCTTAAAGTACTGAATGCCGATTTTGAAAGAAAAATCTATGATGATTTCAACCAGCATAAAAACAATGATCTGCTTGTAATTGTATACAACTTCATTGATATTCTTTCTCACGCAAAAACAGACAACCACATCGTAGATCAGCTGATCCGTGATGATAAGACTTTCCGTTCTCTTACTTTCAACTGGTTCGAAAACTCTTCTTTGCTGAAGATCGTAAAAGCAGCAGCAGAAAACGGCTATAAACTGGTTATCACCACAGACCATGGAACGGTATATGTGAAAAAGCCAAGTAAAGTGGTGGGAGACAGAGAAACTTCTACTAATATCAGATATAAAACAGGTAAAAGTTTAACGTATGATGACAGTGATGTATGGGCAATTACCAATCCGGAAAAACTTTTCCTTCCAAAAGGAAACTTAAGTTCGAAATATATTTTTGCTAAAAACAATATTTTCCTGGCTTATCCTAAAAATTACAATCATTTTGTTAATTACTATAAAGAAACCTACCAACATGGAGGAATTTCACTGGAAGAGTGTATTATTCCTTTCAGTATTTTAGAACCCAAGTAGTTTTTTTCATAGTTTATTTAATTTTGGGTTTAAAGCGGAAAAAATCATTCGATTTTTTCCGCTTCTTTTTTATAGTTCATATCTTCGTAAAAAATAAATCATGTTTATTATTTCGCTTACCTATAAGAGTTCTATTGAAAATATAGAACGGCTTATTCCCCAGCACAATATTTTCCTTGATAAACATTATGAATCCGGGAAGTTTATTGCTTCAGGAAGGAAAGAACCCAGAACGGGAGGTCTCATCATAGCCACTGCAGAGTCTAAAAATGAAATTGAACAGATTATCTCTGAAGATCCTTTTTATATCCATCAGGTAGCAGACTATGATATTACAGAATTTATCCCTTCGAAATACAATGAAAATTTTAAACTTTTTATAGAAGACTAATGAGATTAATCACATACAACGTCAATGGAATCAGAGCCGCTTTTACAAAAGATTTTCTGGGCTGGCTAAAGACTGCTGATCCGGATATCATCTGTATTCAGGAGAGTAAAGCCGGAAACGATCAGATAGACATCGAAAGCCTTGAAAAATTAGGTTATCACAGTTATTGGCATTCAGCGGTAAGAAAAGGCTACAGCGGGGTTGGAATTGCCTCAAAAATCAAACCCAATCATGTGGAATATGGCTGCGGCATTGAAAGCTATGATAATGAAGGGAGAATCATCCGTGCAGATTTTGACGGATATTCCGCGATTTCTGTGTACGTTCCTTCTGCTTCCAATATTGAGAGACTGGATTTCAAAATGCAGTTTTGTCATGACTTTCTGGAGTATATCAAAAATTTAAAGAAAGAAATTCCCAACCTGATTATATCTGGTGATTTTAATATCTGTCATCAAGCGATTGATATTCACAATCCAATTGGTTTAAAGAATGTTTCAGGGTTTCTTCCTATGGAAAGAGAATGGATGACCAATTTCATGAATGAATGTGAACTGATAGACAGTTTCAGATTTTTTAATAATGATCCGGACAATTATACATGGTGGAGCTACAGGCAAAATTCCAGAGAAAGAAATAAAGGCTGGAGGCTTGATTATAACTTCACCTCTTACAGTTTAAAGGATAAGCTCTCCAGGGCTGTTATTTTAAAGGAAGCTGTACATTCTGACCATTGTCCTGCTTTATTGGAATTGGATGTATAATCAACAAGATCTAGATGCATACAAAAAGCCAGCTGATTCAGCTGGCTTTTTGTAATTTAAATCATAAAACTAATCGACAATTTCATATTCGACCGGAATTGTACCATGACTGATATCTCCAATCTCATCGAACGCAGCTTTAGACATGTCTAAAGATCTTGATGAATGGTAAGGCCCTCTATCATTAATTCTCACTATTACCTCTTTACCATTTTTAAGGTTAGTCACCTTAACGTTTGTTCCAAATGGAAGCGTTCTGTTTGCTGCAGTAAACTTTGAGTTATCAAAGACTTCTCCGCTAGCAGTTTTTCTACCGTTAAATTTATCGTGGTAGTACGATGCATAACTTGTTTTTTTCGCATCTAAGGCATTACTCGTAAAAGAATAAACACCTAAGGTTGAAATCATCATTATGATTACGAGAATGAATCTTTTCATCATCTTGAACTTTTATTGGTTTTGACGGGACAAAAGTATCAGGAATCTTTAGAAAACACTATTCGATATGTTAAAAACAGTTAACAAAAGATTAAACAAATGTTAAATACCGTTGTAACCGCCTATGGACAGGGCTCTTAAGTCATAGTGTTAAAAAGTGTTAAAAAAATATCTAAAAAGTTAACATAATTAACTAATGCATGCATAATTTAAATTTTCGCAATCTAAACACTACTGATAATCAACAAATTACAAAATCCATAAAGTTAAATCAAAATCCGAAAATCAATCTTAAAAAAATTAAAGTCTTAAGAACATGATTCCTGAAAAACTTTCTGACAGAAGACATCTGCTTCTATAAAACAAGATGTCTGAACCATTTTTTAACACCTATTTATTTTGTTAAAATTTATAGACTGCTCCGTTATTCAACAAATATCAGCTTTAAGCCATTCAAAAAATGAATAAGTGACGACCTGTTACCCGAAAAAAGAAATGAACGTAAATCTCTTAAAAAGAAAAAACCAATGATTTCTCATTGGTTTTATATGTAATTAAATAAATGTCTTATTTTAAATATTCTAATACATAATCATAGGTACCGTTAGGATACACTACAGACATACTAGGAGATCCTGTAATAGCATTTCCTGGAGTTGCAACTGGATTAAAAGAATATAAACTTCTATCATAAACAGTGTTTGTACCTGCTTTATAGATTGTAATACCATACATAGTAGTCATTCCTGTAGGAGCTGGGATATTAACTGCCGTAGAAGTACCACTTGCAGTGAAAGTTCCTTTGATAGCATAAAGCTGCTTATCAACTCCCGGGCTGATATTAATTAATGTATTTGTTGTTGTTTCTGCTGTTCCGACAGTTACTTTAGGTGAAGTTGAAAGTGAAACCCATCTACCAGTAGAAGTTGCAAAACCATTTGCTGTTCCACCAGTTGGATTAGAGAAATAATAATATCCTGGAGTAACACTTGTAGCAATACCAGAAACTGTTGTTCCAGTTCCGCTATTATAAACAATCATACCATCATAAGCTGTTGGGAAGTTATCTTCATCTGTAACAGGAGTTGCAAATGTGAAAGCTGTCAGGTTTGTTCTTGGAAAAACAAGTCCTTTCCCATCACTAGCACTATCTGTAAAACCTCCAGTACTTCCTGATGCATCAAGGAAAGCACCTTGTCCTTGTATATTTCCGCTGGCAAAACCATTTGTTCTAACCTGCGCATTCGTATATTGAAGCATTGCCACTACAGAGGCAAAAGCTAATAAAACTTTTTTATTCATAACTAAATGTGTGTAAAATTAAGATTAGTTTACAGAGTAAGACTGCCATGCAGTACCATCATAAACAAAAGCAATACCTCTACCTTGAACAGTAATAGAATTAACAGAACTTGCATTCATTCCGGTTATACTAACATTGGAAGATCCTATCCTTACGATAGTAACTGTTTTACCTTTAGTAGCAGCACTTACAGGAATAGTTGCCAAGTTTACTGAACCTGCTGTATCAATAAATACATAACCATTTAAGTCTGCAGCAGATAAATCTGATCCATTTGTAGAGATTCTTACAGAAGGAGCTGCTACAGCACCACCGCCACCACCTACAGTAATCCAAGTATTGGTAGTCTGGCCATCATAGTAGTAGAACCCTACTGCTGTAACGTTTGTTGTTTTAGGAGTTGCTGTACCGTCAATCGTCGTAACGAAAGCAAGCGCTCCATTCTGAGCTGCAGTATAAGCCGCATCTTTAGCTAATAATTGAGCTCTTGTCATACGAGGGACTAATAAGGCATCAGGTCTAGCGTTGTCCGTAGTATTAGCTACTACGTCTAGCGTCGCGGCAGGTGTGGTTGTGTTAATCCCCACTCGCCCCTGCTGAGCCTTAGAAAGGGCCGAAAGGCCAACAAGCATAATTGCTGTTAATAAAAATTTTTTCATAAGTTTTTAAAGATTTTTAATTACATTTTTTTCATCAATATTTTCAAAAAAAGGAAAATACATCCCAACTTGTGAATCTCATATTGAAACTAATACATTTAATTGAATCTAGCTTCATTATTAATGATTAACTCATTGAAAGCATATAATTTAAAAACATTGCTTCTTGCGCAAATTTAAGATATAATTTTCAAATTTATATACTTTATAATAGAAAATTAAAAAATCTTAATTATGCAAAATATTAACAAATTGATTATCAATAAAATAAAAATAGACTCCCGAGAAAATTCTACGTTAATTTTTATTAATAATTTAATTTATAAATCTTATTTTTAATTGATTAGTAAGCATTTAGCTAGACTAATTCTCCGTATAAGTCAAACTCTTCTGCTGAAGTAATTTTCACCTCTGCAAATTCACCTATGGAGATATAGGTATCTTCAGCAGAAACCAAAACGGTATTGTCCACATCTGGTGAATCATACTCCGTTCTTCCTACAAAATAATTCCCCTCTTTACGGTCAAAAATGCATCTGAATATCTTACCTATTTTTTCCTGGTTCTTTTCCCATGAAATCTGAGACTGCAGTTCCATGATTTCTTCTACTCTTGCCTCTTTTACTTCTTGTGGAATATCATCTTCCAATACATAAGCTGTAGTATTCTCTTCATGAGAATACGTAAAGCATCCTAATCTGTCAAACTTCTGCTCTCTTACCCAGTCTTTAAGTTCCTGGAATCTTTCTTCTGTTTCACCAGGATATCCAACAATAAGAGTTGTTCTGATCGCCATATCCGGAACTTTTTCTCTGAATTTGCCTAAAAGAGCATCTGTTTTTTCATGGGTAGTTCCTCTCTTCATTGATTTCAACAAATCAGAATTGATATGCTGAAGAGGGATATCTATATAGTTACAAACTTTAGGTTCTTCACGGATAATATCGAGAACATCTTCCGGGAAACCGCTAGGAAAAGCATAATGAAGACGAATCCACTCTACTCCTTCTACCTTCACCAATTCTTTTAAAAGATCTCCTAACGCTCTTTTTTTATAAAGGTCAAGACCGTAGTAAGTAAGATCTTGTGCAATAAGAATTAATTCTTTTGTTCCTTTTTTCGCCAGTTTCTGAGCTTCTAAAACCAGTTTTTCGATAGGGGTAGACATATGGCCTCCTCTCATCAATGGGATCGCACAGAAAGAACATGGTCTGTCGCAACCTTCTGAAATTTTAAGGTATGCATAATGTTTTGGAGTGGTTGTAAGCCTTTCTCCTACCAGTTCATGTTTATAATCTGCTCCAAGATGTTTCAGCAGCATCGGAAGGTCTCTTGTCCCAAAATATTGGTCTACATCCGGAATTTCTTTTATCAAATCCGGCTTATATCTTTCTGACAAACATCCTGTAACGAATACTTTTTCAACTTCACCTCTATTTTTAGCATCCACATAATCAAGGATGGTATTGATAGATTCTTCTTTAGCATTATCAATAAATCCGCAGGTATTGATTACAACAATGTCACCACGGTCTTCATGAACCACTTCTTTGCCGTTAGCTTTCAGCTGGCTCATTAATACTTCAGAATCATATACATTCTTGGAACACCCAAGAGTGACTACATTGATTTTCTTCTTCCCTACAGATTTTGTACGCATCGTTTTGATTTTGAGTCTGCAAAGATACAAAATATTGAAGAGTTAAGAATTAAAAAATGAAAACCACCTTATAAAAGTGGTTTTCAGTGATATATTTTAAAAGTTTTTGTCTTTAAATCCAGGAGCGTTCTGGTCTTTTTCCGAAAGTATAGCATCTTTTTCATCAACTTTCCAATCAATATCAAGATCGGGATCATTGAACTTTACGCTGCCTTCTGATTCTTTGTTATAAAAATTGTCACATTTATAGGAAAATACAGCGTGAGTACTCAGTACTGCAAATCCGTGTCCAAAACCTCTTGGCACATAAAGCTGTAGTTTATTTTCTGCGGTAAGCTCTATTCCGAACCATTCTCCGAAAGTAGGAGAATCCTCTCTAAGGTCTACAGCAACATCCCATACACTACCTTCCAGGCATGATACCAGTTTTGCCTGTGCGTGCTCACCTTTCTGAAGATGCAGCCCTCTCAATACTCCAAAAGAAGATTTGGAAATATTATCCTGTACAAAGTGACCGTTCATTCCTGTCAGTTCTTCGAATTTTTTTTCGTTGAACTTTTCAAAGAAGTAGCCTCTCTCATCTTCAAATATGGTAGGCTCTATGATATAGCAATCTTTAAGCGGGGTTTCTTTAATTTTCATAATAGTAAAAAAACTCTATTTCAATATGGTTATTATTGTTTTAAATAAAATCTTTGTATCATTTTTGAAAGACATATTTTCGTAATAATCAAGATTCATTTTTACTTTGTTCGGAAATAATATTTCATCATTATACTCCAACGGATTCTTCTGGCTGTTCAGAAGATTTTCTTCATCACTATATTTAATGCTTGCTTCACAGGTTAATCCTGGTTTTAATTCCAGAACTTTTCCATCCGCTCCAGCAAGTTTATCGTAATACCCTTCAATATCCGGTCTGGGGCCTACAAAACTCATATCTCCTTTTAAAATATTAAACAATTGCGGAAATTCATCAAATTTGAATTTCCTGAGTATCTGTCCAATTCTGGAGCACACTCTTTTCTTGTCATGAATTGTTTTAAATTTAAATATGATGAATGGCTTCCCATACTGTCCTATCCGGGTCTGAAAAAAAATTCCATTTGACGATGTGTCGAGACTTGCAATCACGAATAAAATAATCAGTACCGGCATGAGAAAGAGGGTCAATAATACCGCTAAGATAAAATCAAAAACCACTTTCCAATATTTATACTGATTCATTAAATTCAATGATATTAAACTCCGAAGTAGCTACGGATTACGTTTGCTATTCTTTCTCTGTCATCATCTGACAAGTTAGACCCTGAGGGAAGACACAATCCGTTATCAAACAGATTTTCAGAAATTTTTCCTCCGTAATAAGGAGAGGATTCAAAAACCGGCTGTAGGTGCATCGGCTTCCAAAGCGGTCTTGATTCTATATTATCTTCTAAAAACGCAAGCCTTAAACCTTCTCTGTTTTTTCCTGTAACCTGCGGATCAACAATAATGGCAGATAACCAGTGGTTTGAATAAAAATCGTTTCCAGGCTCAGAGAATACTGTTACTCCTTCAATATTTTTGAAGATATCAAAATAGAAATCATGCATTGCTCTACGGGCTTCCACTCTGTCTTTAAGTACTTCCATCTGCCCTCTTCCTATTCCTGCAACAATATTGCTCATTCTATAGTTGAAACCAATATGTGAATGCTGGTAGTGAGGTGCATTATCTCTTGCCTGAGTAGAAAGGAAAACTGTTTTATCTTTATCTTCCTGAGTATGACAAACTAAAGCTCCTCCTCCTGATGTGGTAATAATTTTGTTACCATTAAAGCTTAATACTCCAAAACGTCCGAATGTTCCACACGCCTGCCCTTTGTAAGTAGAACCCAGAGCTTCCGCGGCATCTTCTATAACAGGAATCTGGAACTCCTGAGCAATAGCTGTAATTTCATCCATTTTTGCCGGCATACCATACAAATGAACTACAATGATAGCTTTGGGTTTTGTTCCTTTTTGAATTCTGTCTTCAATGGCTTCTTTTAAAGCTTTCGAACACATATTCCAGGTATCCGATTCGCTGTCTACAAAAACAGGAATTCCTCCACAGTACGCAATAGGATTAGCTGATGCTGAGAAAGTCATTGACTGGCAAATAACCTCATCACCATGCTGTACTCCGCATTCAATAAGCGCAAGGTGCAATGCTGCAGTACCCGCAGAAAGAACAGCAACTTTTGCATTTTCACCTAAAAACTGCTCCAAATCTTTTTCAAATCCGTCAACATTAGGTCCTAATGGCGCTACCCAGTTTTCTTCAAATGCTTCGTTGATATATTTTTGTTCGTTACCTCCCATGTGGGGTGAGGACAACCAGATTTTAGTATTCATATTTTTGATTAGTAATTTGTTTATATAATATTTTTCTTAATAATTCTACCGGGATTTCCCACTACAACTGAATAATCAGGAATGTCATTAATAATTACCGCTCCGGCACCTATTACACACCATTTTCCTACTTTAATTCCTTGTATTACCGACGCACCGATTCCAATCTGAGAACCTTCTCCAATTTCCACTCCTCCTGCAAGTGCCGAATTGGGTGAGATATGAACGAAATCTTCAATCACACAATCATGATCTACAGAGGCATTGGTATTGATAATACAATGTTTACCAACAGTGGTATCAGCATTGATCACTACGCCACCCATTACTACTGTTCCTGGTTCAATCTTTACAGAGTCCGAAATTATAGATTTTGGGTGTATTAAGATACCTATCTCATTGTTAATTTGTTCCGATATTTTTTTTCGAGTAAAATTATTTCCGATTGAAATAATCAGTTTTTCCTTATCGTCAGGTAAATTATTTAATACAGGAAAGCCATAGCATTCATTTTTAGTGATATCTTGATCTATGAATGCCTTAATCTTTATGTCATTAGCCATTGCAATATCTGCAATTACTTTTCCGTGTCCACTTGCTCCAAATAAATACATAATGATCAATTAATTTCCCTGAAAGGGTTCTATGGTTACATGCCCATCAGCAGAAACTCCTTCTCTTATAAAAACTTTTTTAGCAGTTAAAAAGAAGATTTTCACATCTAACATCAATGATATATTTTCTACATACCATACATCGTAATCAAATTTTTGATTCCATGATATTGCATTTCTACCATTTACTTGCGCCCAACCTGTGATTCCTGGTCTCACGTCATGCCTTCTGGCCTGATGTTCATTATATAGAGGTAAATACTGAACCAAAAGAGGTCTTGGTCCAATAAGTGACATATCTCCCTTTAAGACATTGATTAATTGTGGAATTTCATCCAAAGATGTTTTACGGACGAAAGAGCCTATTGCTGTTAATCTTTCTGCATCTGATAAAAGGTTTCCGTTAGAATCCTTTTTATCATTCATTGTTTTAAACTTTATAATTTTAAAGATCTTACCGTTTCTACCAGGTCTTTGTTGAAAGAAAAATGGTTTACCATTATTGGAAATAAACAATCCAATCATTACGATAAGAAAAATTGGAAGCAGAAGGGTAACTCCTACGAGAGCAACTACAAAGTCGAAAATCCTCTTTAAATAATTTTTGTACATTTTTAGAAATTAAGTGTATCAGTCATCATATACTTTTTATAAATATTTTTTTAAATTTCCTGTGTTTTTACTGTATAACCAATACCTATAATTATTGAGCTAAAGTACAAAAATTCCGGTATATTGAAAAGATTGCAGGAAGTCTGTACTAAGGTAAAGTATTGCAAAAATAACGCAAAAATCAGTTTATAGTATATATTTCCCTTTTGAATCTTCAAAAATAAAGCAGCATTTTTTAAAACAGGTAAAAACTTCAGGAAATAAATAATTAACCCTAAAATACCCGTAGCCATTAAAAGTTCTAAAAAGATGTTATGCGGATGAACCCCATCCTCATATAAAATCCTTCCACCTAAAAAGCGATTTGAATTAAAGATATCAATAGCTCTGCTGTATAAAGGTCCTCTTCCTGATGTATCGCCATGTGCAACCCATTTATATATTCTGTTAAAGCTTGTTATTTGCTCATTTCCATAATATTCATGTAAAATGACCAAGCCTATGAATAATAAAACCAATGTAATTATATATAATAAGTATTTTTTATTTCCTTTTAAAAGAACCATATAAAAAAAACACATGAAAACAGCTAATAACGGACTTCTTGCCATAGATTGAATCACATTGAAGAGGCCTAAAGAAAGACTGAAAAATAAAAAAAATGAATTATAATCTTTTTTACAAAACAGAAGCAAAAATAACGATATGATAAACAATGAGGCTCCTATATGCCCATACATAATATAGTATGTACTAAAAATATGATCCAATGTTATAAAACCATATATATAGTTGACAACGAGAAGACCACATAAAATAGTGATACAATAATTTGTTATACTCTTGAAGTCTACTTTACTGTAATTAATACATAATAATGCAAAACTTGGCAAAAGGATTATAAATAAGATCCTGAAAATATCTTCATTCTTTGATAATAGTACATCCTGATCAAACGAATAATTATTAAACGAATAGATAAGCTTGATGATGTAAAAAATCCAGAATCCTGCAAGGCTTATTATTGAAATATTTTTAAGATTAATATTTCTTCTTTCTCTATAGATGATTAATAAAGAAAATAGAATGATTAATATTCTATAGGGGACAGAAAAATTCCTGGGGTCCATTCCCAAAGGTTTTGCAAAAGAAATGGCGATAGTATTTCCCACCATAACAGACAACAGGAATAGTTTATCAATGAAATTATTATTAATAGTAATTTTCAAAATAGCCTATTATTTATTTCAGCCAGTGCAAAGCTACTTCTTTTGCTTTAGGGAATGAAATAAAATAGCATCCATATATTGTTTCCCTAATACCGGATACGTTCTGTTTTCAAAAATCCATTTTCTGCCTCTATCACCTATCGCAATTCTTTCTTCTGAGCTCATATTGGCATAATATAAGATTGCATTTTTGATATCTTCTGCAGAAGTACTGTTGATAAATTTACCACAATCCGCTTCATTTATCATAGAAGGATATCCTGTATACGAAGCAATAATCGGTTTTGCAGCCAACATATATTCTACCACTTTATTCATAGATTGTCCGTAGTCCCACACTTTTGAATCTTTAGTAGATAGATACAGAATATCGCAAGCTTCAAGAAAATATTTAACTTCACTTTGCTGGATTCTTTGTAAAAATGTAACATTGGAACAATCTTTTAACTGCTCTTCGTAAGATTCTCTGAGATCACCACTTCCAACAAGTACAAAATGGATATTATGATCTTCCTTCATCATCTGTATGGTTTCAATAAATGGTTCCAATGCATTGGTAACTCCCATACTTCCGGCATAGCCAACAATTACTTTACCTGACAGTATTATCTCTAAAAACGGATTTTTCTCTTTCAGGAATTCTTCAGAATAATTTTCAGGATCAAATCCTAATGGAGAGCAATGGAAAGGTTTTTTATAGCCCAATAATTCTTCTACGTGTAAATCCAGCCTTGGCATTGTGCCTGCAACCAGATCAGCTTTCCTGTATCCAAACTTTTCTATAAATCCTATCAGTAAAACAAGAGGATGTGATTTGGAAAAACCGGCTTCTTCTGTCATCGTTAAAGGCCAGATATCACGGATTTCAAAAACTAAGAAACTTCCAAATTTCTTTTTCAGATAATAACCATAAATAATAGTAAAAATAGAAAGTGACGAAACAATAATCACATCAGGTTTTGTCATCCTGGAAAGTTTCATGGAAAATAGCTTTCTTTCAAAATCAAACCATGATAAAATCCTATCTATAGATGCTGTTTTAGTATATTTTTTTGTTTTAATCCATCTTATGGCTACTCCATCCTGCTCTTCATCATTATAGATTTTGTCAGTTTCAGGACAGTTGGTAAAATGATTGGAATCTGAAGTTATCATGAGGGTATTATTCCCCTGTCTTTTAAATTCTCTTGCCAAATAAAACAAACGTGACGGAACTTTTGCGTATTGTGGTGGTGAGGCATATTTGGAAATCAGCCAGATATTCATCAGTATGTATGTGTTTATTTTAAGTTTACAATTTCTTGAAAATACCCTTTATTATCGTTGATAAAAGGATTTTGATTGGAATAATATGAATATTTAAGTGAAATTTTATCATACATCATATTTACCTCATTTGTATTGAGCATCTTCCACCATCCATAAAAAATATGTGTATAATCCTCAGAAGGTGATAATCCCTTATCTCCTTTTTTAAGATTACTTCTAAAATTACTGTTATTCCCATCGACAAAATTATTGAAGGTGTAAATCCCGTCTTTAGGGTTATACATTGCAATATTATTCAATAATTGCCTCGAAAGCAGAGTATTAAGTTTATCTAAATATTGAAATTTTGTAGTATCAGACTGAAATGCTAATTTCAGAATATGGAGATAAGCCGGCATTCTTGAAAAATGAGATGCATCCCAATTAACATTTTGATTCTTTTTTAAGACCACATCCTGAAAATTGGGGTGATCTTTCCAGACATTGGGCTGCAAATACCATACATTATCCTGGAATACTACTTTTTTCTGCATTACCTTATAAAAAGAATTTTTAATGTTTATCAAATCCCTTGTAGCGGTAAGTGAGGCATCTTTTTCTATAAGTGAAAGACTAACTCCTGTTCCCATAATATAAAGCTCAAGATCAGTAAATGCACTATAATAGCTCATATCTCCATTATATTCACCAGTCAGCAAAAACTCTACTCTTTGTTTTACTCCATAGAATTTCCTGGATTCAGCTTCCCAAATATTTGCATAGGCATTGTTCCAATAGTTTAATATCTCTTTTTTGATGAAATTAAACATTTTTGTCTTTTCGGCATCACCACGTATTCCACTTCTTCTAAGATATTCGGAAACTGTAAAATAGAAAGTTCTTTTACTTAAATCATCTATATCTGCTCTATTCTTTATGGTAAGCAGCCTTTCATAAGTAAAAAGTACCTGCAGCCTTTTTATAATTTCCTGATTTTTCGTATCATAACCATATTGTATCGGAATATATAAAAAAGCAGCACAATCATAAGCTGCATTGGGCCAATTTGCCATTTTTGTTTCGGAAGCAAAAATATCATTGTAATGGTTGATGAGATTAACGATTTCTGTCGTTTTCAGATTTTGCTGTCTGAATACAGGCTCAACCGATATTAATGAAGCTTTATTTACAGATGCTTGTACCACCGTGCAAATGCTGATGGTACAAAACAAATAAATAAAAATAAACCTCAGTTTATAAATTAATAAATTTTTCATCTATAAATAGGCATTTAATAATTAGTATCAATTATTGCTTATACAATTTTGGAATATTGTTAACGATTTTTATCACACGTTCAAAATCCAGTCCTAAAGTATCTAGATACCATCTGATGTTCTGATAACGTGGAGCATTCTCTATTTCGACAAGTTCTAAAGCTCTTTCTCTTGTCATTTGTCCTTCTCTGATCTGATTACTTCTGAATGTATCATGTTCTGTAAAACCGGCTACGGTATAATATACATAATTATAAAAAGCTGCTGTACCATCTCCGATTCTCCAGGTAGTAGTGGTGTCTATTGCTTTTTCCCAATCATAATGATTTAAAAGTGTATCATCTACCTGCTCTTCATCCCATCTCCAGTAATCAAAAATATGATAGTAATCCTGTTTATCAGTAAAACTACGGTAATATTCTCCTGAAAGCGTATCCCAAAGTGAACTATTGAAATATCCCGGACTCTGCATCATCGCTCTGAATCTTTTAGAGTGGTATCTCAGCTGTTTCATAGCACCATGGCTGTATACTCTTTTTTCTTCAAAATCAGGTTCAATATCAAGAAATCCTGTTTTAAAGTGGGTCACTTCCAACGGATTCACCCCCCAAAGATTTAGGTTAATTCCTGTTTGTTTCTTGATATCTTCTACATATCTGAAGAAATGTTTATCTCCTGCTGTAAGCATTGCCATCATCCCTAAATGCGGAGCTTTAAGCCATGCTTCAAGGTTCATTCTGATATTCTTTCTTTTGAGTGAAATATCGGCAGCTACAATAATGTTTTCTACCCCAAGATCTGCACACATACGGCTGATATTTCTTCGGCCAAGATCTGTTACCATTCCCCAATCATAGGTATATGTAACGGGCTTCATTTCCAGCTCTTTTACAATAAGATGTAATCCATAGCAGCTGTCTCTACCTCCTGAGAAAGGAACGATACAATCTAATTCTTTTCCTTTTCTTCTGTAAGGTTCAACCAGTTTAAATAATTCTTCTTTCGGTTTAGGATTATTTCTTGGTTTATAATTTTTACAGTAATTGCATACTCCTGCTTCATCAAATTTTATAAAAGGCATTGTTTCCGGCAGTATACATTTTGTACATCTTTTGATGCTTATCTTTTTGTATTCCAATAAGCCCTCTTCAATTGTATTAAATTTAAATTCAGGAATCAAATTTTCTACTCTGCTTTTCTCATCTACAATATTCAGGTTTTCTTCTGACACAGGGATGTCAATAATCATAGCTTCATCTTTTATCTGACTGATATTCTCACAGCCAATAATTTTAAGCCCATAATTTTCTGAAGCAAAATAAGTTTTATCTTCATTGTACCCCACGTATAAACTTCCGTTATTGGAGAAAAGAAGCAATTTCCCTTTTTCTGGTAACACAAGAGCACATGCAATAACTCCCCTACATAGAGAAAGTATTTCTTTAGAAAGATCTTCAATTTTGTTCTCCTTGTTGCTAAGAAATTCTTCTGCAATGGCTACAATAGCCTCGGAATCAATCTTCAGTTGTCTGCTTACTGATAATTTACTCCAAACTTCATCTTCATTTACAATGATACCGTTGTGTATAGCACATATATTTCCTCTCACCACTGGCTGATTGTCCCCCAGACCATTAGTAATTAACCTACTATGTCCCAGCACAATATTATTATTATACGGCTGTACTTTGTTCAGTAATTTTTCAATACTATAATCTGCTCTGTTTACCTTATAGTGATTATTTTGATAATAGATCAAACCACTGGAATCCACTCCTCTTTGCTCAGAATGTTTTACCAGAGTTTGAAACTTCTGTTTGTTGATATGAGTCTTTGATACGACTCCAAAAATTCCACACATTTGTCTTTATTATTTATTCTTTATTTTTTAAAATATCATTATACATTTTTAGTAACTCACTTTCCTGAAAGTTCCAACTAAGCGGGTAAAGGTCTTTTTTCACCCTATTATTCAAATCTAAATGCTCAACATCTTTTACGATTTCAAATAAATTTTCAGCATCCAAGCTACTACATTTTCCTAAATTATATTCAGCAACAATTTTTTTGATATCAGGGAAATCTGATGCTAAAATATATAATTCTGAAAAGGCATATTCAAATAATTTATTCGGTAAGCAATAATAATCACTTAAAGAGACTGCTTCCACCAGACAAAGCCCTACATCTGCGGATGTAGACACCTCTACTACCTGATGATGCGGAACTGCTGGATGGTAATGAATATTATCATTATTGAGTGCTATTTTTTTAATTTCATCAACATATTCACCATAACCAATAAAAACAATATGGGAATCTACTTCTTTTCTTTGGAAAACATCAAGATACAAATTTACACCTCTTCCTACTTCACTTATTATTCCCAGGTATAAAAAAATTTTTTTCCCTTCAGGAATATTAAATTTTTCTCTGAGATAATTATTTTTAATATTTTCTTTCTGAGAAGGATCAAGCAAAGGAGAATTTAATATTAATACACTTTCCTTTTTCCCAAGATGCTCATCATACCAGTCAATAATTGAAGGGCTCACACTAATCAGGATATCAATATCTTTCCACAACATTTTTTCAATGAAAAGAGTATACTTTGAAAGTATTTTTGATTGACCTGCCTTATCTGATTCAAGTTCATGGGCATCATAGATCAGTTTTGATCCACAAAATAATTTGATCATTTTAGCTATGGGTAAATACAGGGTATCATGACAATGAATGACATCCGGTTTATATTTAATCCCAGGAAAAACCATTCTAATAAATGCTTCTATAAGATTAAGAAAATATCTGACAGGTCTTGGTAAAAATTTCAGATTTTTTGTAGCGATATTGAACACCTTAATAAAAGGCATATGTTCTGTTTCGTATTTATGTCCTTCAGAATCATCAATACCATAAGCAACCAAGGTGGTATTTTCAATTTTCCGGACAGCCTTCAGCTCTTTTAATATCCTACTATCATATCGGATATCTGTAGGCGAAAGATGAAGTATTTTTTTATTCATTTTTTTTATATCTAGGCATTAAATAAAGTAAAAAGCAAACGGCTAAAAACCCACCTGAAATAAGTGCCGTAAAAAAAGCTCCATTGATAAATAAGGCTCCGAAAGAAAAACTAGAAATCAAATATATTCTTGCATCTAATTTAAAGCTTGACATATCAAATACTCTGAAGAAAAAAGCTCTCAAAAGTGGAAATACCAGAAGGGAAACCCATCCAAATTGTGCATAATCACTTCCAATCAAACCTGTATTGGAAGACATATCCGGGTCATTAAAATAGGTTGCTGCTATTATATAAGGAGAATTATTCTTATGATTTACAGTGCTTTCAAACCAATGTCCGAAATGCTCTCTGAGATAAAGTAATTCATGAGTAGAAAAGTAATCGTAATGAAAATAGGCTAATAGCGTAGGTGTAAAATAGGTTCTTGAATAAAGACCAGCAATACTGATCTGAACACTCTCACTTCCAAATTCGACAAAAAATATCAAAATAATGTTGAAGCCAATAAATGCATGCAGGAGATACTTATTATATTCTTTCTTATAAAAAAAATAAATAAGTATGGTCAATATCAATAATACAAAATCCGTTTTATGTGCACCAAAGGAATACATCATTAAACCAAAGAAGAAAAATACACAGCTCAAAAAAACATTTTTTTGTATCAGATAATACATAAAAGAAATGGTAATGAACATACTTGCTATCGGACGGAGATAATTGATAAACGACGGCATGTTTAATTCACTGACTTTCGCTCGTATTTCATATACTTCTTCAAAATCAAACTTAATACTAAAACCATTATATATAACGGAGAAAACGATCATCATCAGCACCACCGTATACAGCAAAATTTTAAATAAAATCATCGATTGAGAGTTATCAAAAATTTTATAATATTCTACTTTTCCATATCTTATATAAAACAAAAAGAGCATGGCACAATATATAACACTATACAAGAAGAACTCAAAATTATTGGTATATACGCAAAAAGTTAAATTCGGTAAAAAGTATAAGAGATATATCACCATAAGAATTAAACTTGCAGGAGTATCTTTCTCTAAAATCTTTTTAAAAAAATAAGTATAAAATAATATTGCAACGTAAGAAAGATTATTAATTGTATGACTAAATTCTCTTTCATAACCAAGATATCCGTAATGTACAGATATTGAATTAACATAGAGATAATCTAAAGATAATTTATATATAATAAAAAATATTAGTAGTGTAAAATACTTCATAGCAACAAAAAAATCAAGACTTATTAAATAGTAAAGAAAGTAATAAATATCTAAATAGAATTACTCCTACATAAATCCAAATAAATAAATCTATTGTAGAGCTCTTTCCTAAAAAAAATGAAACAAGCAAAACTAAAGTAGTAATTACCTCCCAAACGAGAAAAATTTTATTTTTCCGCTTAACCAATACACCGCTTGAGTAATGAGAAAAAGATGCAGAAATAATAGTGGTGAAAATTATTATTTTACTCATATCAAAGGCTTTTCTCCATTTATTGATGTCAAAAATTAAAGAGAAAAAATATTCACCAAAAATTAAATATACTATAGCAAATAACAAAGAAACTAAAAATAATAATCCAACGTAGGTATTCATTTTCTTATTAAGTTTAGCTTTATTGGTTTCTGACAAATCCTTGTAGATTAACCCATTTAAACTTTCAGATATTAAACTTAATGGTTTATTCACAATTTTAGAAGCCATGAAATAATTCCCCAAAATAGCTTCTCCAAAATAATGCTTTATAAAAAAACTAGGCAGCTCTGCATTAAAAGTATTAATAAAATAAGCTGGCATCTGGTGCAATGGAAAGGATTTATATTTTATTATAATGTTATAAAACTCTCTGTAAACAAAATTCCTTCTTTGTATTTTGAGATAAAACAAGATAAATATAGTTGCTAAAAAATTTGGTATCACATAAGATAATACCAAAACCCAGTATGATAGTTTTATATAATAACCAGAAAGTATAATGATAACTGCAAACACAGAGTTTAATATCATTGATTTACTTACAACATTCAACAAACCTTTTTTTATAAGAATATCTTTTGATGCACTATATAAAGATTGACTAAACGCAACCAATGGTACAATTAAAAAATAGTAATCTATATCAAAAAATAGCATTGAAATAAGTATAACGAAAAAGGAAATTAATGAGATGGTTATACTTAAAAAAATGGAAACAGCATACAGCATACTATATTCCTCGCTCTTTGCTGGTAACATGATTGCTTTGTTGTAGGACAAAGTATAAAAATATGCCAATGGAGCAGAAATTGATAAAATAAAGGACAGAACTCCAATTTCGTAATCAGAATAAATTCTTCCGGTTAATGGAACTGCAATCAGTAATATTAATTGAGATAATATATTGCTCCCTAAAAAAGATATTATTTTTCTTTTCATAAATTTAAATAATCTTCTTTAGTTCTCTTAAAAAGAGTTTTATATACAATATATACAAACAATTTAAAATTTTTGTTTACATATGCTTTTTTGAGTTGTGATAAAAAAATATCTAACACTGAACTTTTTTTAAGAAATAATGGAGCAATTTCGCCGTTTGTTAATGCTTCATGAAACATTAAATCATTTTTCTCATATCCTACCACAACATTTAAGAGAGATTGAGGAATATGAGAATCAGAGCTCCAAATTACAGGTTTTTTATATTTTAGAGCCAACAGATAAGACTTGTAGTTATTAATAACTGATGATCTGGCGTTAAACACTTCTATAACGTCCACAGCCTGAGCCAATTCTTCTATTTGGGTATGTCCATCATATGGATGTGGTAAAATCAGTATTGCATTTTGTTCTTTTGCATTTTTATAAAACTCTTCCCATTTCATATCTGTAATTTCATTCTTTACATTTAATGCAATTACATCTCCCCGATCCGTTTTATATTCTGCAGCAGTAGGTATCTCTACATTCAGATTTTGTTCTTTTATTTTTCTTTGAAGCTCTAAACTTCCTTTTATGGTCTCATGATCAGTTAAAACAACAAAATCAAGTTTTTTATCTTTTATTGTTTTAACTATTTTTTCAATTGTATTTATTCCATCATAGGAATAGGTACTGTGAAAATGAAAAATTCCCTTTTTCATTTTATTTACTTTGAGAAAATTTTCTTTATGGTCCATATTAATTTGATTGAATCAACGAAAAAGTTTTCAAACAAGTTCGTATAAGAATCCTTATAAAAATATTCTTTTATTTTATTCAGTTTTCCTGTTTTAATTAAAACCAAAAGATCTCCATCTAAAACCCAGAAGAACTTTTTTCCCACTTCATATTTCTTTTCAGTTTGTTCTTCTACATTATTTGAATAAGCTTCAATCAACGTTTTTCCAAAATTGAGTCCTACTGCATAAGATAAATCTAATGAACCCCAAAATTTGGGATTTAACTCAATTAAATAATATTGCTCTTTCTGCTCATCATATTTATACTCAATCATTAATGGGCCGGACCAATTTAAATATTCTATGATCTGTTTAGATATATTAAACATTTTTTCACAAAAAATAGACTTGGCCGCTGTACTAGATCCCCCTGTAACTGGTATTTCTCTAATGCGTTGATGCATGTAATAGCTAATGATTTTACCTTCTTTAGCAATACAAAAAAAACCTCTGCCTACTCCCGATACCTGTTCCTGCATTAATAGTTTTACTCCCCCTGACAAGTATTTTTCTATTTTCCCGAATTCGGATTCAGAACCTAATTTTACATATAACGGGTCAAATTTAGCTAGGCTTTCATTGCTTGATTTAACAACACAATTCTTATCTCTACTATATAGCTTTAACTCTTCCAGATTTGAAAATAACCTGCATTCAGGATAATTTACATCTCTAAGAGAGTTCAAAATTACCATTTTATCTTTATTTAATGCTATTTCAAGACTCTCTTTTGTAGGTATTAAACATAATTCTCTATATTTTTCAGAGCATATCTTTACGGCTTCACTCCCTACAGGAATTATAAATTCGGGGTTAATCTGTCTGACTGATTCTTCCAAATCCCCCACAATATAATCTTTACAATACCCCAATCTTTTAGTAAAAAAAACGGCTTCTTTGTCTGTAGCAAAAACCTCATGCATTTTGTCTCTATATAATTCCCGCTGTATTGCTATAGAGTTTTTGTAATTTGCATCCGTTATCAAAATTCTCATACTTGCTTGGTGTTATTCAGGGTTGAACAAAATTCGAGGATCTGACAGTATAGTTCTTTCTTTTTTTCATTTTCAAATTCATCATTATGCCAAAGTAATGAAAATCTACCTCCTACTTTATAACACTGAAGAACTATTTTTTTGACATAATTAAGAGCTTTATCATCATCCATTTTTATTTTAGAATAATCCAGAACACTTCCTTCCATTATAATTAAAGGTCTTATTTCTACATTTAGAACTGATTTATTATAGATGTCAAACGGTTTATAAGGAAAACATGTTCCACATCTAAAACCACCTGTTTCGTGGAAGGTTAAGGTATTGTCATACTTCTGCCCAACCGCAGAAATTTGTCTTAGCGTTTCGAGAAAATTAATTCTTAAATAATGCATTCTTCCCCCCATTTCTGTAGGAATGTTCAATTCAGATAAAATTGTTCTGAGCTTCATCCATTCAGTCTTAATATTGAATTTTGATGAGGCACTGTAACTGTAATGAATACCTACTTCGTGGCCTCTATTATTAATTTTTTTAATAAGGCGTTTTACAAAATTGGTGTAGTTATATCTGAAGTCAAATTTAAAAGAGGTATTGTCCGGAATAAAATAAAACTTACTGGTTATACCATGTTTATCTGAAACATCCATAATCCAGTCAAATGTATTGGATGCCTCCTTATCAAAAAAAAATTTTCTATTTGTAAAATAAGAAACAACCAATTGTGGTCTTTTCACTAAATCTATCAGAAAAAGTATGATAACTTTAATTTTTGGGACACTAATATATCTTGATATTTGATCCACATCGTGACTAACTTCATAAGAAAACATATTTTGTTTGCAATCAATATCAGAGGCTAAAAGAATACTTCCAATAAAATAAATCCACTCATCAACTATTGGCCTCAAGTATAATTCACCCTTGAATAAATGAGAATTTTTCAACTCAAATCTGGAATGTTTATCTTCAGAATTCACTCCATATTCCTCTAATCTATTGAGGGACCATACCATATATGATATGAAGTCATAATTTATTGTAAAAACATTATTTTCTTTTCTGATAAACCAGTCTATTTCCGAAACTCCAAATAAAACTAAATTTTCATTTGGGATTTTCAGTCCTGTTGTTTTTGAAATAGATTCTCCAGACACATAAGTGAAGGCATTTTCTTTATTGAAAAATGCTTGTCTTCCATTATCTGTAAAGTTAATAGTTACAAAATGGCTGTTTTGAGAAAAATTCAAACAAAAATGATCCTCTGAAAGCTCAACCTGAACATCTACATCAAATCTCTCTCTAAAAATATTACCCACCCAATCCTGCAACAGATTATCTGAAAGTATTTCCAGGAAATAATTACTTGTTACCAAAATTTTTTTAATATTATGAAAATTTTCTACTTTTTATCATATATTCTCTCAATAATATCCACCACTTTAAGCCCTTCTAAAGCATTAGTAGTGATAGTATTTCTTCCTTTTAATACATCTACAACATTTTCAATGATAAAATGGTGATTGGCTGCAGATCCTTTGTAAGCACCATAATCATTTCCAGGATTTGTTGGAGCTAATTCCGGCATTACATAGTCTTTTATATTGCAAACTTCTACTTTATCCATGTACTGTCCTCCGATTTTCACGGCTCCATGTTCTGCAATAATTGTCATAGAGCTTTCAAGATTCTGATTCCACACTGAAGTAGAATAATTTAATGATCCCATTCCTCCGTCTACAAAATCAAAGCTGACGAACCCTGAGTCTTCAAAATCAGTAAGCGTTTCGTGATTAAAATCTGCAAATTTCGCCTGAATATTGGTAATATCACCGAATAACCAGTACATAATATCTATAAAGTGAGAAAACTGAGTAAATAAAGTTCCTCCATCCAGCTCTTTCTTTCCATGCCATGATTCCGGTTTATAATATCGATCATCACGGTTCCAGTAGCAATTAAGCTGAACCATATATATTTTCCCAAGTTTCCCGCTCTCTACCATTTCTTTTACCCATGCAGAAGGTGGAGAGTATCTGTTTTGCATCACTGCGAAAACTTGCTTATGCTTGTGCAATGCCTGAAAAATAAGTTTTTCGGCATGTTGTTTTTTCAGAGCCATTGGTTTTTCTACCACAACGTGCTTTCCTGCATCTATCACTTTATAAGATTGTTCAAAGTGGAATCCGTTTGGAGATGCAATATTGATAACATCTACTTCAATCCCGGAAGCCAGAAATTCATCCAGTGAAGCAAAAAAGGGAACTTCATAATTTTCAATGCCCAGTACAGATTTATCTTTAACATCGATTAATCCAACCAATTCACATTCCTCATTTCTTGAGATCATTTCGGCATGTCTTTTTCCAATATGCCCGCAGCCAACTACTGCAAATTTGATTTTTTCACTCATTTGTTTGTTTTTAAATTTTAGAAACTTTGTTATTTTCTAATTTGTATTTTTCTCCACTTTCTTCACAAACGGCAATATTTTCTGCATCAAATTGAAGTCTTTGCCCAAACTCACTCATCCATCCCATTTGTCTGGCAGGGTTTCCTACCACCAACGCATAATCCGGCACTTCTTTTGTAACTACAGCTCCTGCTCCAATAAAAGCATACTGACCTATATTATGTCCACAGACAATGGTTGCATTAGCTCCTATAGATGCACCTTTTCCCACATGTGTTTTCAGATATTCACTTTTTCTGTTTACGGCACTTCTAGGATTTATTACGTTGGTAAAAACCATTGAAGGACCTAAAAAGACATCATCGTCACATATTACTCCTTCATAAATAGAAACATTATTCTGAACTTTTACATTCTTTCCTAACACTACTTTCGGAGAAATAACAACGTTTTGTCCTATATTACATTTTTCTCCCAAAACGCATCCGGTCATAAGGTGTGAAAAATGCCAAACTTTCGTTCCGGTCCCTATCTGGCAACCTTCATCAATAACAGCTGTTTCGTGTGCAAAAAAATCTGACATATCTGCTTTATATTAATTAAAATAATTCTTAATTTCTGTAACAATAACATCCAATACTTCCTGATCAAACTCTGTATGTACGGGAAGGGAAATCACTTCGGTGCAAAGCTGCTCCGTAACAGGAAGACTAAAACCTTCTTCTACATATCGAAGAAAAGCTTCTTGTTTGTAAAGGGGCAAAGGGTAATATATCATACTTGGAATATTCTTTTCTGCCAAGTATTTTTGTAGTTCATCTCTTTTCCCATTTTTTACTCTAAGGGTATACTGATGGAATACATGGGTAGAGTTTTCAGCTCTTTTAGGAGTTTGAATTTCGGCAATACCTGCAAGATTTTTATCATAATAATCAGCCATCCTATTTCTGGCGGCAGAGTATTCGTCCAGATGTTTTAATTTTACTTTTAAAATGGCTGCCTGAATTGTATCCAATCTGGAATTACAGCCTAAAACTTTATGATAGTATTTCTTTTCCTGACCATGATTAGCAATCATTCTGATTTTTAAAGCCAGATCATCATCATTCGTCATTAATGCACCTCCATCACCATAGCAACCAAGGTTTTTCGATGGAAAAAATGAGGTACATCCGATATGGCCTATAGTTCCTGTTTTTTTGAAGGTTCCATCAGAAAAAGTATAATCAGAACCAATTGCCTGAGCATTATCCTCTATAACAAAAAGGTTGTGCTTTTTTGCAAATTCAAGAATCTTTTCCATATTGGCACTTTGGCCATATAAATGAACGGGAACAATTGCTTTGGTATTGGGTGTCAGATATTTTTGTAAATCTTCCAGCTCAATATCAAAAGTATCTTCGTTTACATCTACCATTACCGGTTTTAATCCTAAAAGACCAATAACTTCAGCTGTAGCTACATAAGTGAAAGCCGGGCAGATAATTTCGTCACCGGGCTGCAGATCAAGTGCCATCATGGCAATTTGAAGAGCGTCTGTTCCGTTAGCACACGGAATAACATGTTTTACACCCAAATATTTTTCAAAATCCTGTTGAAATTCTTTTACAGCAGGACCATTAATAAATGCTGTATTGTTTATACATTCCTGGATACCGGCATCTACGTCTTCTTTTATTTTCAGGTATTGACCTTTAAGGTCAACCATTTGAATTTTCATATCTTTAGTTTTTTGAGTGCACGTAGAGGTGCATTTTAATTCACGATAAGCTCACTAATCTTATTTCCTATAGAAAGACAGGAAGTGGCTGCCGGAGAAGGTGCATTTCTAACGTGAATGATGTTTCCGTTTTTCACGATATCAAAATCATCAATTAGTCCTCCATTTCTGTCACAAGCCTGCGCTCTTACACCTGAACCTCCTGCTACGAGGTCATTTTCCTGTATTTCCGGTAAAAGTTTCTGTAAAGCTTTTGTAAATGCGGATTTGGAAAGTGAACGGTGCATTTCTCCCATTCCTGTTTTCCCGTATTTTGCAACAATTTTTCTAAATCCAGGCCATAGCATGGTCTGCATTGTTTCGTTGAAATTGAAATCAAAGAAATGGTACCCTTCCTTTTTGAAAGCAAGCACTGCATTAGGCCCTGCTTCTATATTACCATCAATCATTCTGGTAAAGTGCACTCCAAGGAACGGAAAACTAGGATCAGGAACCGGGTAAATAAGATGTTTTACCAAATATTTTTTTTCATCCTTAATTTTATAATATTCTCCTCTGAACGGAATAATGACCACATCGTTTTTTTCGTTGGTCATTTTGGTGATCTTATCAGAATAAAGTCCTGCACAGGAAATCAGCTTTTTGGTTTTAAATTCGGAAATATTTGTGTTTACAATAATTTCAGATCCTTTATCAATGATGTTTTTTACTTCATTGTTGAATCTTACTTCGCCTCCTAATTCTTCAAAAAGCTCTTTTATTTTTTTTGCTATTCCCGGATAGTCGATAATTCCGGTCTGTGGAACTTTGATTGCTTTTACGCCCTCACAATGAGGTTCAATTTCACGAAATTCTTCTCTTGAAAGGTATTTTAAATCCTGCAGACCGTTTTCAACCCCTCTTTTATAAATATTATCTAAAAGGGACAATTCTTCCTGTGAAGTAGCTACGATTATTTTACCACAAAGGTCGTATCTGATCCCATGTTTCTCTGCAAAATTAATGACTGAGTTATATCCTTCGATACAGTTTTTTGCTTTAAGACTGCCTGGTTTATAATAAATTCCACTATGGATAACTCCGCTGTTGTGTCCCGATTGGTGCAATGCAACATCGTTTTCTTTTTCTAAAATTAAAATCTTAGAATCAGGATTTTTCAGCTTAGTCTGATAGGCTGTAGCCAATCCTACCAAACCTGCACCAATGATTATAATATCATAGTTCATTATCTGTTACAGTCTTGCATCTACCAGATTTCTGTCTAAACATGCTTTGGTATCAAAAACCACAGCATTTTCTTTTTTAAGCTGATCCATATCCATTTCCAGAAACTCGTTATGAGATACTGCAATAACTAAAGAATCATACTTTTTCCCTTCCTGCAGAGTATCCAGAATATCAATTCCATATTCATGTTTTACTTCCTCTTTGCTTGCCCACGGATCATAAATGTCTACATTTACTCCATAATCAGCAAGTTCTCTGTAAATATCAACAACTTTAGTGTTTCTGACATCCGGACAGTTCTCTTTGAACGTCACTCCTAAAATCAAGGCATTAGAGTTTTTGATCACTCCACCTTTTGCAATAAGAAGCTTCACTACTTTAGCTGCAACAAACTTTGCAATAGAATCGTTTACACGTCTTCCGGATAAGATAACATCCGGGTGGTATCCTAATTGTTCTGCTTTGTGTGCAAGGTAATAAGGATCTACGGAGATACAATGTCCTCCTACTAATCCCGGTTTATATTTAAGAAAATTATATTTTGTACCTGCTGCTTCCAATACATCATTGGTATCGATTCCTACTCTATCGAAAATTAAAGCTAATTCGTTCACAAAAGAAATATTAACGTCTCTTTGTGCGTTTTCAATAGCTTTAGAAGCTTCTGCTACTTTAATGCTGGGTGCTTTATGCGTTCCAGCTGTAATGATTTTCTTATATAGATTATCAACTTCTTCGGCAATCTTTTCCGTAGAACCTGAAGTTACTTTTTTAACACTGGTAAGCGTATTTACTTTATCTCCCGGATTAATTCTTTCTGGAGAGTATCCTACAAAAAAGTCTTCGTTAAACTGAAGTCCTGAATATTTTTCAAGAACTGGTACACATTCTTCTTCTGTACATCCTGGAAAAACTGTAGATTCATAAATAACAATATCTCCTTTTTTGATAATTTCTCCCAACATTTTTGAGGCAGAAATCAACGGATTCAGATCCGGAGCATTATATTTATCAATAGGGGTAGGAACTGTTACAATGAATACATTAGCTTCAGAAATATCGGACAACAGGCTTGTTGCTTTGTATCCTAAAGAACCATTAGATTCATTATATTTTTTCAGTTCGTTATTTAATTTATCAACATCTGCTTCAAGCGTTATATCTTTTCCGTTGTTAAGCTGATCGACACGCTGTGTATTGATATCAAATCCAAAGACAGGATAGTGATCTGCAAATTCAAGAGATAAAGGTAGACCTACATAACCCTGGCCTATAACCGCTATTTTATATGTTGTTATCATTAACTAAGTTTATTTTTTATTTTTTGAAACCAAGATTGTTCTGTATGTTGGTTATAACCATAACCATATTTGTTACTATATCCTAAATCTTCTCTATTTACATCGTTAAGTACGAATCCAACATTTTTGATTTTTTTCTGATCGATATTGCTATTTGCAAATTCTAACAATGCCTTTTCTGTATATTTAGATCTGGATACATAAATAGTAATATCAGAAAGTTCAGCAATAAGGAATGTGTCTGTAACAAGAAGCAATGGTGCAGTATCCAGGATTATATACTCATATTTATCTTTCAATTCACTTAAAAGAATCTCGTAACGACCGTTGGATAATAGTTCTGTCGGGTTCGGAGGAATCATTCCTGAATAAATTACATCCAGATGAGGATTAAAAGATGATACATGAATGATATCTTGCAGTTTTGTATCGTCATTATAAAGATATTCCGTAAGTCCGGTAAGCCCTTTTCTAGCAGGGTTATATCTTTGAAGCTGAGGATTTCTGATATCAGATCCTATGATAATTGCTTTTTTCTTAGGATTAGCCAATGTTAAAGCTAAATTGACAGAAGTAAAGGTTTTTCCTTCTCCTTTTACTGTAGAAGTAACAAATACAACTTTTCCTTTTCCATCTTTTGAAAGCATGAAATTCATATTAGTAATAAGAATTCTAAATGCTTCCGCCATAGGAGTAATATCATTCGTTTTTACGATCTCAGAATCTCCTTTTTCAAGACTTGGTAATTCAGCAATAATAGGTGCATGTACAAGCTTCTCAAGATCATGTTTTGTAACAATTTTATTATTGAAAAGCATTGTTAAATAAATAATAATAAATGGAATTAACAGACCTGCTACTAAATAAATCGTCAAAATAACATTGGTCTTTGGAGAAATCGCAGCTGGTGAAGCATATGCAGCATCCAGGACTTTTGCTTTTGGAGCTAAAATAGATTGTGCAATAGCAGTCTCTTCCCTTTTTTGAAGTAAAAGCAAGTACAGATTTTCTTTGATCTGCTGCTGTCTTTCTATACTTCTGAACATTTTTTCGATAGAAGGAAGTTTGGATATTTTCCCGGAAACTTTATTTTGTTCTCCTAAATATTCATTTTTTGCAAGTTCCAGCCCCACTCTATTTCTTTGGAGAGTCTGCATAATGGAACTACGCATTGCGTTAATTTGTTTTGTAACATCTACCACAGTAGGGTTTTCTGGTGTAGCAGATTCAAGTAATCTGTTTCTCTGTAAAACAAGTTGGTTATATCCTGATATTCCTGATATTGCTTCAGGATTATTCAATCCTACATTTGCAGGCAGAACCTGATATTGTCCTTGTTTAGAAACATAGCCTATAAGCGCTGTTGTAAGTTCCAGCTGAGCATCCACATCCAGTTGTTTGGCTCTGGCTGCTGCAGAACTTTCTAAATTAATTTTAGCTTCCGTTTCTAAATCAGTAAGGTTATTTTTCGATTTAAAACTTTCTTTCTGATTTTCAACTTCTCCCAGCTCTCCTGATAATTTTTTAATTCTATCTTCAATAAAATCTAAAGTCTTTTTTGATTCTGAATTTTTGTCTACAATAGCATCGCTGTTATAAGCTATTACCAGACTATTGATAATATCTTTTGCTTTTGCTATCTGTGGATATTGATATGCAAGCTTTAGTACGGTAGTTTCTCTATTGACAAGATCAACATTAAGCGGGCCTTGAAGGCTATTTACAGCAGCTTCCAGAGAAGATATCTGAAGTACCAGATTGCTTATGTTTATGCCTTTAACTTCTGCAGCGTTAAATTTTGGGTTTTTTGTTATTATAATGTTTGCAAATGGTAAACTTATTGTCTTACCATAAGTTGTTACAATATCTTTTTTAAGGCTTTCACTACTCAAAGTCAATTTCTCTCCATTGATTGCAAGTAGAATTGTATTTATAGCACCTTTATCTTTCTTCTCTCCAATTACTCTTACTTCTACAGGGGAAGTTTCTTTATATAACTCTAAGGTTCTGATCTTTCCTTTTGCTGTAATATTAGTTTGAAGACTTAAACTGCTAACGACTTCACTCATCATTTTTTTTGACTTCAAAACTTCTATTTCATTGGCTATACTATTGGTTTTAAGACCTCCAATTCCTGATAAATCAGGTAAGACCCCCAAATCGTTTGCCATTACTGATGAAGAAGAATTTTTAGCATCTTTGATAAGAATTGTAGACTGTACACCATATACAGGAACCATAAATTTCAATGAAATATAGCCTATTACCAAAGCAATAAATGCACTTATAATAAACCAAGGCCACTTTCGGATATATGGTTTTAAAATTTCACTAACATTAATTCTCTTTGTGTCGTTTTCGTCTTCTGAAAATTGTGAAGTTCGCTGGTTATCCATCAATTTTTATTTCTTATTAAATAAACTTACCACTACTGCTATGGCTGTAATACCGATAGAAATTGCTGTCAGGTAAAGACCTGTATTTGGATTTTGTTTTGCCATAACATCTTTTGTATTGTTTGAAGAAACAATAATGGCATCCCCTTGTCTCAGGTTATAATATGGAGAATTAATTAAATTAGCATCATGAAGATTAATGCGGCCGTGAGAAACAACCCCGTTCTCTGTTCTTACCACCAATATATCATTTCTTTTTCCATACTGAGTCAAATCACCAGCCATCCCTAATGCATTCCAGATCGTTGCCTGCCCGTTTGCAATAGTATAGTCACCCTGTTTATTTACTTCTCCTAATACGGTAACTTTAAAGTTTGACAGTCTCATATTAACTGTTGGATTAATGACATATTTCGTCATTTTTTCCCTTAGTTCATCTTTAAATGTTGTCAAACTTTTATCTAAAGTATTCAGTTTTCCCAATATTGGAAAGTCAATATCACCATTCGTATCTACAATATATGTTGGACCTGACAGTATTGTTGCTCCCTGATTAGGAGTATTTCCTCCAGCTGCAGCATTGGTTTGAACAAGTTCTGATGAAGAATAGTTTTGATTAAAAGGTTTTACAACATCCATATCCTTTGCCGTGATCAGAATAACCAGCTGATCCCCTGCTTGAATTGTATTTGCAGAATTTTTAGCAGAAGCATTGATTGCAACCTGTTCTATATTCTGCATATAATTTAAATCATTCTTAGCATTGGGATTTACTTTACAGGAAATCACCAAAGAGGACACCAAAACTACTGCTAATATTTTTCCTTTCATTATATTGTTAAATTATGCAAATATACATTTATATTCTTTCTATTTATCTAGTGCCTCATAGATTGAATTATTACTTCGGAATTCTGGCACAATTGTTTTAAGAATCCTTACTACTTCCACTTTATCTCTTCTTAGGGAAGCTTTAGTAATTTGCTTAGTAAGTGTATCTATTTCTTCAAATCCTGTAGAAGGATCTTTAGAGATCATAATTTTATCATTATGAGTAGGAAGTGTTTTTGCATCATCACTCAAGAGTTCTTCATACAGCTTTTCCCCAGGCCTTAATCCTGTATAAATGATCTTAATATCAATATTAGGTTCGAATCCTGATAACTTGATCATTCTTTTCGCAAGATCAAGAATTTTAACAGGTTCACCCATATCAAAGACAAAAATCTCACCTCCTTCACCCATTGTTCCGGCCTGCAGTACAAGTTCACAAGCCTCCGGAATAGTCATAAAATATCTTACAATATCCGGGTGAGTAATGGTTACCGGGCCTCCAGCTTCAATCTGTTTTTTAAAATGGGGAATTACGGAACCATTGGATCCTAATACATTTCCAAATCTTGTTGTAATAAATTTAGTAACATTACCATCTACATTTTGCAGTGACTGTACAAAAAGTTCTGCAGCTCGTTTTGAAGCTCCCATTACGTTGGTAGGATTTACAGCTTTATCTGTAGATACCATTACGAACCTGTTTACTTTATACTTGCTGGATAATGTTGCAACAATCTTTGACCCTAATATATTAACAAAAATTGCTTCATGCGGGTTTTCTTCTACTAAAGGCACATGCTTATAAGCAGCGGCATGGTATACCATCGAGAAGTTATAGGTCTGGAACAGAGATTCCATTCTGTGATAATTAGAAACGTCTCCTAAAACAAATTTGAAAGCAATATGAGGAAACTTATCTCTCATTTCAAGTTCAATTTCATAAAGAGGGGTCTCTGCCTGATCCAGAATGACAATTAAAGAAGGATTAAAGTTAGCCACCTGTCTTACAATTTCACTTCCTATGGAGCCAGCTCCACCGGTCACTAATACTGTTTTATCAAAATGTCTGCTCTTAACTTTTTCATTCTGAATTTTAATAGGTTTTCTATTTAATAAATCTTCAATTTGAAGATTCCTGATAGATCCACCCAAATCACTGTCTCTCAGCTTTTGTACAGATGGTGCCTTGAAGACATTAAGATCCTTCTCTAAAAATAAATTTACCCACGCATTCATCTCATCTCTGGCCATCATTTCTTTAACAATGAGAATACCATCAATAATAAGATCTTCTTTGGTGTTTTCTTCTATTTTTTGTTTTCCGTAAATGGGCTTTCCTAGTAGAGATGCTCTTTTAGAATCTGTTCTTTGAGTTAAGAAACCTACAACCTGATAAGGCAGGCTTGGATTATCCAGAATAGCACGTGCTATTGCAATTGATTGTTCATCAATACCCAGCACCAAAATTCTTTTTTTCAGTGCACTTCTTCTGTATTCCCTTACAATATGAAAAAACTCTTTCACATATAATCTGAAAAGGAACAATCCCATAAATGAAATTACAAAATAAAGGATCAGATAAGGAGTAAGTATAAACTTAGCTCCTGTAGTCCAGAAGTAAAGAATGTTTACAGTTCCAATAGCCAGCATTGTGCAAAAGCAGGATATCAGAAGCTTAAATAAATCTATAAATGTTGAATGGCGGATAATTCCGGCATAGGTCTTGAAGAGATACATAAAAGCAGTATTCACAATAATAATAAAAGCAAATATTAAGCTTTTATCTTCATGATATATAAATTCCTGCTTGGTAATTTTTTCGATAATGTAAGTAGAAAGAAATAAAGATATAACTAGAATAATAATATCTATTACAAGAATTATCCATCTAGGAAGATATCTTACGTCTGAGAGATTGACAACATTATCCCCTCCAAATATTGTTTTTCTAAGAGAATCGTACATTGTCTATATTGGTCTTCATATTTAATTAGGTGTATATCTGATCATCTGATCAAAGATAATTCCGATACAATCATGCAAAAATAAAATAAATTTATTTCAATATGTTGAAATCAAAAATAAATTTGATGTTATATTTATGAAATTTAATAATTTCATTACGGTACAGCTAAACTCACAGACAAAAATCATACCATATAAAGTCTTATAAAGGCGATTTTTATCTATAGAAATTCTTCATTTCAGCTGTTTTATCTTCAAAATAATTATTAAATCTTTATGTATCAATCTCTTTCACTGAACTGATTGTTTTTTTGTTAAAAGTCATATGTCAAGTTTTTTTTTAATTTATTAATATATTAATCAAAAATATCAATTATTTTCTCATATTCAAAACCTTTACTCATCAAATACTTTATTGTCTTGGTTTTTTTTTGATATTCTTTCAAACCGGTTTGTTTGGAATAATACCCTTCAAAAATTTTCCGGATCGTTTTCTCATAATCAGAATCATCTATCTCATCAAAACATGAATTGATCAATCTTTCTGAAATCTGTTTTTGCTTCAGATTCATTTTTATTTTGGTCCTGCCCCAGTGTTTGATATAAAATTTGCCTCTGATATAGCTTCGTGCAAACCTTTCTTCGTTCAGATAGTTTTCTTGCAGGAGGTATAAAATAATTTCTTCTTTAGCTTCATCAATAAGCAGAAACTCTCTCATCTTCTGTTCCACTTCTGCATGGCAACGATCCTGATAAACACAATAATTGACCAGTTTCTGTTTGATTTCTTCGAAAGTATAAGATTTCTTTTCCATTTGAATAAAAAAAGAATGAGCGTTTGCCCATTCTTTATATGATATTGAAACGCCTGTTAGTAATTAAACAAAGCTTTTCCTTCCATTAATTCGTTAACTTTCTTTCTTACAGATGTAAGAACTTCTTCATTTTTGATATTATCTACCACTTCAGAAATTAATCCTGCAATAGTATCCATATCATTTTCTTTCAATCCTCTTGTTGTAATTGCTGCTGTTCCTAATCTGATACCAGATGTTGTAAATGGAGATTTATCATCAAAAGGAACCATGTTTTTGTTGCAGGTAATATCAGCAAGCACTAATGCTTTTTCTGTTTCTTTACCGTTTACACCTTTATTTCTAAGGTCTACCAGCATCAAGTGATTGTCTGTACCTCCGCTTACGATATCAAATCCTCTGTCGATCATCGCTTTTGATAGTGCCTGAGCATTGGATTTAACTTGTTTTGCATAGGTTTCGAACTGTACATCCAAAGCCTCACCGAAAGCTACTGCTTTACCAGCGATTACATGCTCAAGCGGACCTCCCTGAATACCTGGGAATACAGCTCCGTCTAATACCTGGCTCATCATTTTGATGTCTCCTTTTGGAGTTTTGTGGCCATATGTATTTTCAAAATCTTTGCCCATCATGATCATACCTCCTCTTGGACCTCTAAGGGTTTTGTGAGTAGTGGTAGTTACTACATGACAGTGCTCGAATGGTGAATTTAATAATCCTTTTGCTACTAAACCAGCCGGGTGAGCGATATCTGCCCAAAGTGTAGCTCCAATTTCATCTGCCACTTCTCTGAATTTAGCATAATCCAGGTCTCTTGAATACGCTGAGAAACCAGCAATAAGCATTTTTGGCTTTTCTCTTAGAGCAACTTCTCTCATTTGGTCATAATCAATAAGACCTGTTTCCTGCTGTACTCCGTAAGAAACTACATTATATTGAATCCCAGAAAAGTTCACTGCAGAACCGTGAGTAAGGTGTCCTCCCATTGAAAGATCCATCCCCATGATTTTATCACCAGGTTTCAAAACTGCAAGATAAATGGCTGCATTCGCCTGAGAACCGGAATGTGGCTGAACATTCACATAGTCTACTCCGAAAAGTTCTTTTGCTCTGTTGATAGCCAATGTTTCAACCTCATCTACAACTTCACATCCTCCGTAATATCTTTTTCCGGGATATCCTTCAGCATATTTATTTGTCAGTACACTTCCCATAGCTTTCATCACGTTTTCAGAAACAAAATTTTCTGATGCGATAAGCTCTAATCCATGAGTTTGTCTTTGTCTTTCCTTTTCAATCAGGTCGAAAATAATATCCATTTTACTTTTAGTTTTTGAAATTTCCACCCCAAATGTACGGAATTTTCGTCGAGATTTCTCTATTGAAAAAATGATTTTAAACACTAAAAAACGAAAAACCTTATCAATAAATCAAATATTATGATCGTTTTAATTTGATCAAAAATCCTTTAAAATTCTTCGTCTACAAGTTCTTTATTAACCACAGCACCTGCAAAATTCCCTTGTGCAACAGCATTAGCAACCGAACGCATCATTGTTACATTATCTCCGCAGGCAAAAACTCCGGGAACATTTGTTTTCTGCATCATATCTACTTTAATAAATCCTTGTTCTGTAAGCTCACATCCCAGATCTCCGGATACATTGATGTTTTGTTCAAAAGGAATTTTAGCATATAAAGCCTGTAAAGGAAGTTCTTTTCCGTTTTTGAAAAAGATTTTTTGAATAGATCCGTTTTCATGTTTAATCTCTCCAATTTCATCTTCGTTAAGGATAATTTTATTCTGGTTCAGTTTTTCGATTTGTTCATGGGTGAGAACAGCCTTTCCATTGGTAAATAAGGTAAGGTTTTTGGTCAGATTAAAAATCAGTTTTGAAAATTCATAAGCCATATCTCCATTGGAAAGAATTCCGGTCACTTCATTTTTCACCTCATAACCATGGCAGTATGGACAATGGATAACAGAAATTCCCCAGCATTCTGCAAATCCGGGAATATCCGGCATAATATCTTTCACTCCGGAAGCCAGAATCAGCTTTTTAGTATGAAATTTCTCACCGGATAAAGTTTCAATCTCAAAACCTTCAGTTATTTTTACTGTTTTTACAACTGTCCCATTATAAAACGGGACAGTGCTATATTTTTCGACATCGTCTTTTGCCAGCTTTGCAATTTCTGCTGGAGTTTTCCCATCATGGGTAATAAAGTTATGGGAATGCGGAGTCTGTCTGTTACAAGGTTTTCCGTTGTCTATAATCAGGACATTTCTTAAAGATCTTCCCAGTGACATACCTGCTGATAATCCTGAATAGCTTCCTCCTATTATAATGACATCAAAATTTTTGTTTTCCATAGTTCAGTTGATAGTTGATAGTTGATAGTTGATAGTTGATAGTTGATAGTTGATAGTTGATAGCGCAAAGGTAAAATAAATTTCACTAATGCAACTTCATTGCGATAATATTTTTTATCTATTATCTTTATATCTTAAACTATTGATCATGGTTTTATCCTATCATTTCCATTCATTTTTTGTTTCATCAATTTCGTCCTGAATCCTTTTATTGACATCTATTTTCGCTCCCTGTAAACTAAAAATTGCCGTTCCTTTTTCTCTTGCATAAGGATTGGTAATAGAATCATATAATTTTGCCATTTCAAAAAAAGAACCTGATTCTTTAAGTTCTTTTCCAGTTTCAGAGGCATCTTTGATTCTGATCACATTTTTATATTTTTTGCTTAAATCTATCCAATTGATATAGTCAGCATTGAAAGACATCGCTACAACACCTGCCTTTGAATAATAATTAACAGCACCTGCCTGTCCATAATTATCACACAGCACCATGGTATTTCCTGACTTTGACAGTCGGGAATATTCTTTATCTACTTTTTGAGCCAGTTCTTTCCAGCCCTGCATATCGGCAAAATCCTGAGGTAATGGATGATCTTTTCCGTCTTCCCAGCGAAGCAGTCCGAACTTTTTGTACTGATCCTGATGGAACTTAATATACTCAGGACTTTTATTCGGAAAGGCAACATTATACAAAGGAAGAAATAACAATATAGGGATGAGTATACTGACAGGTTTTAAAAATCTCTTCCATCCTTTTTCAAATAAATATCCCAGAAAAACGGAACCAAAAGCAATATACACCGGATAAAGTCCTATTGCATAATAATCTTTTGCTTTAAAAAACAAAAATAGAGCGATTGTGATGATATAGCTCCAAAAGAAAAACTTGAATTTCTCAAAAGGTTTGTATAACAATAATGCGCCCCAGCCTGCTATCATAACAAAAGCAACCCCAATGAAAAAGAGAAGCTGAGATTTCATAAAACCCATTCTATCCACATGCACAAGCTGTTTTTCAGAAAGCTCTTTCATATGATGGATCACCGGAAAATGATTCTGATACTGCCAGAGAAGATTAGGAAAAACAATGATTAAGGCTAAAAGTGCAGCCCAATACACATGAGACTGTAGGAAAATCTTCCTTTGATCCGTTAATAGTAATGCAGGAATAAGCCCCAACAATGAAAAAGCAATATTGTATTTGTTTAATATTCCTATTCCGAAGATGACTGCTCCAATGTAAATCCACTTTACGTTTTCCGAATTAAAATATTTAATCAAAGTATAATAAAGGAACAGCCACAGAAAAATTTCTAAAGAAGTAGGCTGAAACAGCATATTTACCCGAAGAAGTACTGAAAATAATATTCCCAGACAGGCAAGTATTTTAGCAAAAAGACTCCCATTAAGATCTTCAACAACTTTCCAGGTAAGAGCCATCGTCAATGCTCCGAACAAAGCAGGGAAAAACTTAACCCAAAATATGGAATTTCCCAATATTTTAATTACCCATGCTAACCAGGAATTTACCGGAGGAACGGATAAATATCCCCAAGCAAGATGGTTGGCCTGATCGAGATGTAGATATTCATCTCTGTGGAGTTCATACCCAGGACTTACCAGCGAGTATTGAAGAATAAACTTTACAATGATAAAAAGAAGCAGAATCCAATAGTCTTTTTTCATGGGGTGTAGTTTGAATTTAAAGGTAAGACAGTTTAAATCTCTTTTTCGTTACACTTTAATTATTTCAAACTTATTATTAATAATTTCAGTTTTTATCTTCTGAATATTGTCAGACCAATACTTAATTTCTTCAATCTTCTTGGTACATTCTTCTATGGGAGTATTCTGACAGGCAGCTAAATATTCCTGATATGTTTTTAATATATTATTCAGGTATATTTCATAATCTTTAGGGTTTTTGGGAATATATCCTATTCCATCACAACCGCAGGAATGAAAACATTTTCCTGTTTTAAAAAGGCTTTCTACAATCTTCCATTCTTTGACTGCTGTTTTTTTAGGAGCTTTGAAATCCTTCCCAAGATCAGCCATCACACTGCTGCATTCTGGGCATTTTATAATTCTTTTTTCAAGATCTGAAACCATTTTTTCAAGTTCCTTTGTTTCTGCTTTCGTGAAAACATATCCTACTCTACGAATTGTTTTCCCACCAGGTTCATGATATACTTTTTCTTTTTCGATCCTTTTTATAATGTCATAAGTATCCGGCTGTTTAAATGATTTCCGGCATTTAAAACATACATAATGTAATTTATAAGTTTTTACAGCGTATCGACACATTTTTCATGGATTTATCTGACTCAAATATAGGAATTTACTCTTGTAAAAGATTTTGATATAAAAAATCCCGGAGAAAAAGATTTCCTCCAGGATTACAGTTTAAAAGTGTATAGTGTAGTTTATTATTTTTTATTAGACTTTTCTTTCAGTTCTTCTTTGTCTTTATCAGACGGATTCCAAACTTTAATCTCAGTATCTTTTGTAATATCTGATCCCGGAAGAACCTGAACGTTGATACCGTCACTAGCTCCCAGTTTCAAATATACTTTTTTGAATTTCCCGTCTTTTTGTTTCACTTCTACGAAAGGAACGTCTTTTCCTTGCTTCTTTTCATACTGTACTAAAGACTCATCCAATAGCAATGCATTTTTCTGAGAACTCAAAACAATTTCACCGTTTGCAGAAAAACCTGCTCTAATATACTCATTATTAGGATTAGTTACATTCCCTTCTACCGGAAATTTGATAGTTCCTGCATTATCTTTTCCTTTAGGCGCAATCATGGTAAGTTTTCCCGGGAAAGTTTTGTTTTGTAATGCACCAATTACGATGTTCATATCCATTCCCTCGCTAAGCTTTCCAGCTTGTGCTTCATCAATTTCACCTTTAAAGATCAAAACATTTAGATCTGCCACTGAACAGATTGTAGTTCCAGCGTTAAAGTTGTTCGCTTCAATCACCTGGCTTCCTGCTTTTACAGGAACTTCCAGTACGGTACCTGAAGCTTTGGAACGGATCTCTGTGGTAGCTAAGCCCTGCCCTTTAAGCTCAGGAGTTGCACCTGTTTTAGCAATCTGTAATCTTTTCTGAGCAGTATTCAATTGCTGTTGAGCATTTTTCAACGTCTGCTGCTGAGAGAATAATTGCTGCTGAGAGTTCAGATATTCCTGTTTTGAAGCTACACCTTGTTTGTATAGTTTCTCCTGCATTTCAAATTGTTTCTGCATATTTCCTACATTCATCTGAGCATTACTGATCTGAATCTGTGAATTCTGAACTTCCTGCTGAGCAGCATTTACTTCAGAGATGCTTGGAACAATTTTTACGGTAGCAATCAGCTGTCCTACTTCTACCTTATCTCCTTCTTTTACTAGGATTTTTTCTATAATCCCCGCAATATTGGGTTTGATTTCAATTTCTTCTTTGGGAACAATTTTCCCTGTAGCCATTACCTTATCATCCATATTCTGGATTGTAGGCTTACGGGTAAGGAAAGCTTCTCCTTCTTGAGAATTAGATTTGATAAGATAGCCAATCCCTGAGAACAATGCCACTGCAAATAAAAGCCCCAACACTATATAAATGGCTTTTTTCCAGGTGAATTTCTTTTTCATATGTATAGTTTATTTTTTATTAAAAGATTGATGATTTAAAAATTAGAAGATGAATCAGGTATATGATCATCAAATTTTCAAATTATTTTTATTTTCAAATTAATTACTCTGTTCTTAATGCTTCAATTGGTCTGATTTTTACGGCTCTTTGTGCAGGGATCATCCCGATAATCAATCCTAAAACCACCATTACAGCCATTGCTGCAAATACGTTTCCGTAGTTGACTGTCGGATTATAGAAAGGAAATGAATCCTGGCCTTGGGTAACAGCATTCAGAATCATTAACACAAAAATTCCAAACATAAAACCTAATAATCCCGAGGAGAGTGTGATCACCACACTTTCCAGCAAAATCTGATTTCTTACTTCTGCAGGTTTCGCTCCTAATGCTCTTCTGATCCCGATTTCTTTGGTTCTTTCTTTCACTGTAATCAAGAGGATATTGGAGATTGCAATAACCCCTGCAAGGATTGTCAGTGTACCTACGATGATAGTCAACAACTGCATTCCGGTAAGAAAACCTGTCAGTTTTTTAAATTCTTTTCCAAGGTTGAAACTTCCGAAAGCATTGGTATCCTCAGGGGAAACTTTATTTTTTGTTTTTAATACGTTCTTTACGTCTTCTTCTACTGAATTGACGTTAGCATTAGGTTTACTTACAATCGCAAACATGTCAATCTGGTCTCCGGCATTATACATTTTGGTATAAGTGGAAAGCGGAATAAAAGCGGTCTGGTCATTTTCAAATCCACCTCCTTTTTTCACCCGGAAAACACCAATTACATTAAAGAATAGTCCTTTGATATTGATCGATTTTCCAATTGGATTTTCTTTTTTCTTGGCATCAAAGAAGTTTTTATAAATCTCTTCCCCAATGACCACTACATTTTTATTCCCTGAAACATCCGCGTCATTGATATACCGTCCGAAGATCAGTTTCTTTTCTGAAATTTTATTTCCTACAGAGTAGTCTCCCGTAAGTGAATAAGTTCCGTTCTTCCCGTTTCTTGACATGGCTTCTCCCAGTGTTCCGGTAAAGCTTCCTCTTGCATTTTGCGGCGAAATATAATCAATGGCAGTTACTTTTCTTTTCAGCATTTCCATATCATTTAAGTTCAGATGAACTTCTCTTCCTTTAGGAAATCCGTCATAGGGAATAGAGGTTTTCTGCGCCCACAGGAAAATTGAATTGGTGGCAAAACCGGAAAATAATTTATCAAAACCATTCTCCATTCCTTTTGCTGCTCCAAGAAGGCTCACATACAAAAACATCCCCCATCCTACGCCGATCATGGTAAGAAATGTTCGGAGTTTATTATTCCTCAATGAGTAATAAATCTCCTGCCAAGTGTCTTTTTTAAATATGATATTCACCTTGTTGAATTATAAGTTATAAATTATGAATTTACTTCATTTTTTTTTTGCACCAATTACTCTGTTCTCAATGCTTCGATCGGTTTAATTCTTGAAGCTCTGTATGCGGGAACAAATCCTGCAATCAATCCTGAAAAAATCAAAGCAATGAATGCCATAATAATAGCTCCCCACCCTACACTTGGGCTTTTAATAAAAAACTCTTCAAGACTGTTCCCAATAAGGTTTAATGCCAAAACACCTATTCCTACACCAATAAGTCCGGAAACCACTGTAATCACAACGCTTTCCTGAACGATTAATCCTACAATTCCGCTTGGCTTTGCTCCAATCGCTTTTCGTACCCCAATTTCTTTGGTTCTTTCTTTTACGATATACACCATGATATTACTGATCCCAATAATTCCCGCAAGCAATGTACCCATACCAATAAACCCAACAATCGCTGTAAGAACTGCCATAAATGCAAATGTATCATTCATGTTTTTTGCATTGTTCCAGACACGCACCCCATTTTCATCATCAGGAGATACACTTTTTCTCGCTTTTAGTTTATCTTTAAGCTCATCACCATACTTAATGGCCTGATCCGGAGTCAGTTTATCATTGTATGTTATATAGGCTATATTTACGGTATCAGATCCTTTTTTCATCTGCTGTAAAGTACTAATCGGAACGGTAATATGTCTCTCATCTCTATCTCCTCCATCATCTGAAAAAACTCCAATGACTTTATACATTGTTCCATTAATATCGAGTTCTTTTCCTATCGGGCTTCCATTTTTGATCAAATCCCTCTGAACCATTCTCCCGATAACCGCAACATTTAATTTCCTTTCCAAATCCATTGCTGTCACATACCTGCCATCAATAATTTTTCTGTTTTCAATGACTTGCTCCCCAGGTTCAGCCCCATTAATCTGATAAAGGCCACTTTCTTTTCCGTATTTCACCATTAAATTGGCACTATATCTGGGACTGGAAGGGCCGGCTTTTTCCTTATCTGTATTAATTAAAAAGTCATAGTCTGAGTTATTCATTGTTATATTTCGATCAGACTGAAGTCCTTTATAAGCTAAAGAGGCTTTTCCTGTAGAAAAAATAATAAGATTTTTGGCATCTCCCGAAAATCCTTCAGAAAATGCATTCTGAAGTCCTTTTCCAATTCCAAAAAGCACAATGAAAATAAACAGTCCCAAAGCTACCGTAAATCCTGAAAGCACCGTCCGAAGTACATTACTCCGGATAGAACTGAATATTTCCTGCCAACGATCTAGGTCAAACATAGTTTTTATTTTTTTACTTTGTAAAAAAGTCAATTAGCTGCGCAATCAATTTTCTTCGAAGTCAATTAACTTTGTTGTCAATTTATTCTTCTCCAGACTTTAATTACGACCTAACTACTTTTCACATTTCTAATCTTTTTTCAACATTTTACTTAATAGGATAAATGTTGTTTTTATTAAATTTCCAATTTTTGTTAATTCTTCTATTTTAATATAATTACATTCTATAACAATATCAAAACAAGAATCCAACTCAATAACTGAACCTCTGGCAATCTCAAAATATCTTTTCCTTTCCAGTTCAGATTTTCTTGAACACCCTTCGGTAATATTTAATACCACTGAAGTAGAAGCTCTTCGTATCTGGTCAATTATATTAAACTTTTCATGATCAGGAATTTTAGATAAAACTTTATAACATTCTATTCTTAATTCTCTGGCTGACTGATAAACGTTAAGCTTATAATGGTTCAGATTCAAAAACATTCTTATTTTTTTTCATATTCATTTGTGTGTGCGTTATAAATTATTTATCCTCCTCATTATAAAATTCACTTGCGAAGCAAAATTGACCATTCACTATTTACTTATAGTACAATCTGCTTAATAAACTCATCACTTTCAATAACCCCGTCTTTCAGAATTACATTTCTTTTGGTCTGTGCAGCAACATCCGGTTCGTGGGTTACAACGATGATTGTTTTTCCTTCATTGTTGATATCCTGAAGAAGTTTCATAATATCATGAGTGGTTTTGGAGTCCAATGCTCCCGTAGGTTCATCTGCAAGCACCACTTTTGGATTAGTAATCAAAGCTCGCGCGATTGCTACCCTTTGCTTCTGCCCTCCAGAAAGCTCACTGGGAAGATGGGTTGCCCATTGTTCCAATCCTACTTTTTCAAGGTATTCCATAGCTTTCTGATTACGCTCTTTTCTCGGTACGTTTTGGTAGTACAGAGGAAGTGCTACATTTTCCAAAGCTGTTTTATAATTGATAAGATTAAAGGACTGAAAAATAAATCCCAAAAACTTACTTCTATATTCTGCCGCTTTTACTTCTGATAAATGCTCAATAGGAACTCCATCCAATTCATAGGTACCCGAATCTTTTTCATCCAGAATCCCAATAATATTAAGAAGCGTAGATTTTCCGGAACCGGAACTTCCCATAATAGAAACAAACTCGCCCTCAGAAATATTCAGATTAATTCCTTTAAGAACATGAAGTTTGCTTTTCCCTGTATCGTATGACTTATTTAAATCCTGAATTACTAACATTAAGTGATGTATGTTTTATACCCAATAAGTAGATGATATTTTCAAATTGTTACAAGAATAAAAATTTATTCAAATATTTTTTTGTTTAACATTATAAACCTTTATTCATAGTACTTTATAAAAATTCGTTTAACTGTAACTTTAGTTTTCCATGTATTTACCCTCAATATAGTGGTCTAGCCTATTATTCTAGCCAGTTTCATGTAAATGTGGAAAACTTTTCAGGCTAAAAGTCAGCCTATTAGTATTTACCTCTTTCAAAATCAGTTCTTTTTTTCGAACTTTGCTATTAGTTCTTTACAAGAAATATGAATTTGCGAAAGTGAATAACTTCATTTTACAACACGCAGACAAACAAAAAGTTAAGTATTTCCAGAACGTTATCCACAGAGATCTAAATTATTTAATTATAAAGATATTTAATATGGGAATTTTTGATAAAAGAGTAAGTTATAAGCCATTTGAATACCCGGAGGTGCTTCAATTTGTAGAGGCAATCAACAAATCGTTCTGGGTACATTCGGAAGTGGACTTTACTGCAGATGTTCAGGATTTTCATTCGCAGTTGGAACCACATGAAAAGCATGCTGTGAAAAATGCGCTGTTAGCCATTGCACAGATCGAGGTGTCTGTAAAGACATTCTGGGGGAATTTATACAACCACCTACCCAAGCCGGAATTCAATGGATTAGGATCTACTTTTGCAGAATGCGAGTTTCGTCATTCTGAAGCATATTCCCGTTTATTAGAGGTATTAGGATATAATGATGAATTCCTTAACGTAATTGAAATTCCTGCTGTAAAAGGAAGAATAGAGTTTTTAGGAAATGCTTTGAAGCATGCTAATTCTGCTACTCCAAAAGAATATGTTTCCGCTTTATTGTTATTCAGTATTTTGGTAGAAAACGTTTCTCTTTTCTCACAGTTTGCCATTATCCTTTCTTTCACAAGATTTAAAGGATTCATGAAAAATGTTTCCAATATCATTGCATGGACTTCAGTAGATGAGCAAATTCACGCTAATGCAGGAATCTACCTGATCAACAAAATCCGTGAGGAACAACCTGATTTATTAACAGACAGCGATATCGAAGACATCTACACATTAGTTGACGAGTCTATCGCAAGAGAAGGTGATATCCTTAGCTGGATCTTTGAATTGGGAGAAATCGACAATGTTTCTAAAGAAGATCTGTTAAACTTCATGAAATACCGTGTGGATGACAGCTTGAAGAAAATCAACATGAAAACAAGATACAATATCACTCCGGAACAATACAAACCAATGGTATGGTTCGAAGAGGAAGTTTTTGCCAATTCATTAGATGATTTCTTTGCAAAAAGACCTGTAGACTATACGAAGCACGATAAGAGTATTACAGCAAACGATTTGTTTTAATATTGAGGCGCGAGCGAAGCGAGCGTCAAAGCAGTCAGTATCAGGATGTGTATTCCTTTCTGATCAGTTAACGGAATTTAGTTCATTAATAAAGCACAAATACAGAAGAGATGATCAATGTAATAGTAAGCTATACGGTAAATCCCGACTTTGTTTCAAATAATAAAATCAATATCCAAAAGTTCCTGGAAGATTTCAAGAGTTTAAATCCTTCCACTTTTGAGTATAAAGTTTTTGTAAAAGAAGACGGTGTTACTTTTGTACATTATTCAAACTACATCAATGAAGAAGTTCAGCATGAAGTTTTGAATGTTCCGTCTTTTAAAGAATTTCAGAGATTAAGAGACGAAAGCGGACTGAACGGTTCCCACAAAGTAGAAATTTTACAATCAATAATATAAAAAAACAAAATTCCGGAGTGATTCTCTCACTTCGGAATTCGAAAATATAACATCTATGGAAGAGCAAAATTCAAATATATGGTGGCTCAATGAAGAGTCTGAGCAGATGCTGAACAGAGGATATCTGTTGAAAGGTGAAACGGTAGACGGAGCAATCGACAGAATTACCACTGCTGCTGCAAAAAGACTATACAAGCCAGAACTTCAAGCGGCGTTCAAAGAAATGATCACAAAAGGATGGATCAGCTTCTCTTCTCCTGTATGGGCGAATATGGGAACTGAAAGAGGTCTTCCTATTTCATGTTTCAACGCTCACATTCCGGACAGCATTGAAGGAATTACTCACAAAATGGGTGAGGTAATCATGCAGACTAAAATCGGAGGAGGAACTTCAGGGTATTTTGGAGAACTAAGAAACAGAGGAACAGCTGTAACTGACAACGGAAAGTCTTCAGGAGCAGTTTCATTCATGAAGCTTTTTGATACAGCTATGGATGTTGTTTCTCAGGGAGGTGTAAGAAGAGGTGCTTTTGCTGCTTACTTAGATATTGACCACGGAGATATTGAAGAATTTTTATCCATTAAAGATATCGGTAGCCCAATTCAAAACCTATTTACCGGAGTATGTGTGCCAGATTACTGGATGCAGGATATGATAGACGGTGATATGGAGAAACGTAAAGTTTGGGCAAGAGTATTGGAAAGCCGTCAGCAAAAAGGTCTTCCATATATTTTCTTCACAGACAACGTGAACAGAAATAAGCCTCAGGTTTATAAAGACTTAGGAATGACGGTGAATGCAAGTAACCTTTGTTCTGAAATCATGCTTCCATCTACTATGGAAGAATCTTTCATCTGCTGTCTTTCTTCTATGAACCTTGAACTGTATGACGAATGGAAAGATACAGATGCTGTAAAATTAGCAGTATACTTCCTGGATGCTGTTTTATCTGAGTTTATTGACAAAACTGACGGGAACTATTACCTGCAGGGAGCAAGAACTTTTGCAATGCGTCACAGAGCTCTTGGATTAGGAGTTTTAGGATACCATTCTTATTTACAGAAAAATATGATTCCGTTTGAAAGCTTTGAAGCAACTCAGTTCAATGCAAGAGCTTTCAGACATATTAAAGAACAGGCTGAGCAGGCTTCAAGAGAACTTGCCAACATATACGGAGAACCGGAAGTATTGAAAGGGTACGGATTAAGAAATACCACAACCATGGCTATTGCTCCTACCACTTCAAGTTCTGCAATCTTAGGACAGACTTCTCCGGGAATTGAGCCTTTCTCTTCCAACTATTATAAAGCAGGTCTTGCGAAAGGAAACTTTATGCGTAAGAACAAATACCTTGCAAAATTATTGAAAGAAAAAGGATTGGATAACGAAGAAACATGGAGAACAATCATGCTCAACCATGGATCGGTACAACATCTGAATGAGCTTACTCCTGAAGAAAAGGCAGTATTCAAAACATTTAAAGAAATTTCTCCAATGGAAGTTATTTCTCAGGCTGCACAGAGACAGCAATATATTGACCAGGCACAGTCACTGAATCTTCAGATTCCTTCTACAATGCCTGTAAAAGATGTTAACTACCTTTATATTGAGGCTTGGAAAAAAGGAGTAAAAACACTTTACTACCAAAGAAGTTCATCTGTTTCAAAAGAAATGATGGTTAACTTCGTTTCATGTTCAAGCTGTGAAGCATAGGATCAAGTAATAAACACGCTATATTTAAAAAAGCACACTTTTTAGTGTGCTTTTTTATTTATCAGAGCTTTTACAGGTCATTTATACCAAAAAATCAAGAGATAAACCTTTCTTTACAAATAAAAATTGATAGCTATATTTAAGATATTTAAAATAAAGTTTAAGTATAATAAATTCTCATTATCCAATTTTACTTAAAATCAAGAAATCAGTCTACAGACATCTAAAAGGGATCTTTTTCAAAAAAAGACGTTATATTTACGGCATCCGATTGTACACGAAGGGATTTGTAACATTATCTGATAACTAAAACTCAAATATGAAAAAACTTTTATTTACCTTATGGGTAAGCGGATTTTCTATCGCTTATTCTCAGAATCTGAATTTTTCTGATGCAAAATTTAAAGCTTTACTCCTAAGCTCCAACACAACTAACCAGATTGCACAAGACTTTAATGGAAATTCTATTGCTATAGACAATAACGGAGATGGAGAGATTCAGCTTTCGGAAGCACAACAGGTTAAAGTTCTGACGATCAGGTTAGATCCTAATCATATGTATATTGATCTTAATGGCAACACTTTTGATCCTGATAATATTAATATCACATACTATAACAGCCATCTCCCAGACGGGATTTCAGATGCTTTACTGTTTTCCAATCTTGAAGAACTTTATTTTTGGAATACTAAAACCGCAAACATCAGCTTTACAAATAATACTAAAATCAAAAAAGTTCAGGGAAGACCTTTTTATTATGACTTATCACAGGGAGGTCAATATATGGCATCTTCTATTAATCTTTCTTTTGACAACTGTTCAGGAATTCAGAATATCGTCGATATCATCGCCTATCAAATCTCTGGTAATCAATGGTACCCTGATGAAAACAGCTTAAGAATAAAAAACTGTCAGCAAATCAACAATAATGCAGTGATTAGTTCTGCTGAGCTTAGAGAATTGTATATTGAAAATTCCAACGTTCAGACTCTTACATTTGATTCCTGTCAATTTCTGGAAAAGATTGTCGTTCCCAACCTGAATACTTTAACAAAAATATCAGTCACAGGAGGTTTCAACTCTTCCGGGTATTCAGAACAGAATATTGAACTCATCGCCAATAATTGTACGAACCTACAGGAGATTATTGCAAATACAGATCATTATGAATCAACAGGATCCTATTTCTCCAATGTAAACCTTAATGGCTGCTCTTCTTTAAATAAAATAATGGGTTTAAATGCCCCAACTATTGATTTTAGTACGGCAGGACTGATTAATCTTGAAGAATTAGACTGTTCGTTCTATAACAGGTATATATACTCCACCACATCCGGAATTTATTTCGGGAATGTAAATACACTGAACCTTGCAGGTCTTCCAAAACTTAAAACCCTGAAGGCTTTTAATCAAAAAATCACCAATAATGTAAACTTCAGCGTTGCCCAAAAATTGGAAAGTATTGACCTCACCAACTCCTGCGGATATATGAATACAGTGAATACAAGCAATCTTCCTTTCCTGCATACTTTAAAAACAGGACGTTTTGTGACTAATGGTACGCAAGGGGATAGCAATCTTCAGAATATTATTACTAAGAATTGTGTTGCGCTAACCAATTTTGAATTTAGCAATAACGAAAATTTAAAGAAACTTGATTTAGAAAACTGTCCGGGGCTGCAGACTTTGTCAATTGGATATACATTCTCCAACTTAGAAGAAATCAACCTCAGCCAATGTACCGGATTTAAAGATATTGCGGTAAGCAATACAAAAATATCCACTCTGGATACCAAAGACTGCACATCTCTGCAATCATTAAGTCTTTCCTACAATGACCTTCTTACTTCAGTGAATACTTCAAATAATACTAATTTAGAATCCTTAACATTAACAAATCTACCTTTGCTTACCCAGAGTAACACTTCCGATAATATTAATCTGAAGAATGTACATTTTAATACCTGCCCTCAGATTATTCAACTTGATCTTTCCACATCATCACATCTGGAATCCGCTACTTTATGGAATATGTCTAATCTCATTTCTGCCAATCTGAGAAACGGCTCTACGGAAGATTTCATTGATATTACCAATAACAACTCTAATTTATCCGTTTGTGTAGATGATGTCCAGCTTAATGAACTTCAGACAATATATCCTGATATCACATTTACCACAAATTGCAGTAATTCCTTCCTGAAGAGCGACAATGCAGGCTTCAATATAAAACAGGTCAAAGTTTTCCCTAATCCGGTAAAAGACATCTTGCAGGTCAGCTCCGATACTCCTATAAAAAATATAAAAATTATAGATTCTCAGGGAAGAATTATTTTTGATAGAAACTTCAATCAGGCTATTATAAACATTGATTTTTCAGCCTACCCTGCTGCTGTTTATATTATGAAAATCACCACTGATAAAACTCAGGCTACAAAAAAAATCATTAAAAAATAAATATCATCAATACAATTATTTCCATTAAAAATCATAGAAATTTCTATGATTTTTTTGGTTTATATTTGTGTTTATTGTTTAATACCAAAACTACAGATATGAAATTCGGACAAGTAGAAGACCCGTCAAAAATAGATTTCACGTTACCTAAAGACCATCCTAAAACAAAAGAAATGCTGGCTCTTAATAAAAAAGGACTAGAAAACGTTTCTATCGGATGTGCGAAATGGAATAAAACGGATCTTAAAGGGTTTTACCCTAAAGGAACTAAAGATGAACTGACCTATTATGCCACTCAGTTTAATTCTATTGAACTGAATGCTACTTTCTACGGAATGCCTACTCCCGATCAGGTAAAAACATGGAAAGAAAAAACGCCTGAAAATTTTAAATTCTTTCCTAAAATCACCAATACAGTTTCCCATTTCAGAAGACTGATTGATGTGACTGATCCAGTGACTCATTTTGCTTCGGCAGTGATTAATTTTGATGAAAAACTGGGAATGGCTTTTCTTCAGCTTCATGACAATTTTAAGCCTAAGGATTATGACAGACTGGAAAAATTTGTAAAAGAATGGCCTAAAGAAGTTCCTTTAGCTATAGAACTCAGAAATACAGAATGGTTTACCGATGAAGAGATCCTTAATACAACCTGTGAACTCTTTGAAGCCCATAATATCACCAATATCATCGTAGATACTGCCGGAAGAAGAGATATGCTCCATATGCGCCTTACTACGCCCAATGCATTCATCCGTTATGTAGGAGCCAATGCAGAAAGTGACTATGAGAGATTGGATGACTGGCTGAAGCATCTTACAAAATGGAAGAAAGAAGGTCTTCAGAATCTCTATTTTTTCGTACACCAGAACATTGAAAAAGCTTCACCTCTATTATCTGCTTATTTTATCAAGAAACTGAATGAAGAATGGAAAACTGATATTCATATTCCACAAATGGCAACGGAAAGTACGGGAACTCTCTTTTAAATGTCATAAAATGTACAGCAATTATTCAAAAAAACAGAATTTATTTCAGTATAAAAAATTAAACAGACTCTATTTTACTTTTTTTATAAATAGCAAACATCTCCTTTTCATAAAGAAAAATTTCGTATATTAGAGTATAATGTATTTCACTAAACATTATGCTTTAAAACATAAATCATGGAAAAGGAAATTTGTACAATCAGTATTGCCAGTAACTGGCTTGGTGATGAATATATTTTTTATGAAAATAACACCATAAAAAGGATATATGATCATCACAGTCTTAATTCCAATAAAACGGAATGGATTACCCCCAAAGAAATCAGTAAACAGAGTAAAGACAAACTCATCAGATCTTGTCCTGAGGAATTTAAGGAAAAAATTATGCAAATCCTGGATTATCCTTAGCAAAAATAACAATGGGTAATGAGTCTTTTTATAATACTCATTACCCATTCTTTCTTATTTATTTTTCTTCAGAAGCAATACCAGATTGAGAAACAGAAGCAGAAAGTCCAGCGCAATCCAGATCCCCAGTTTTGTATTTTCATAATTATAGGCGTCTACCTGTTTTTTTGCAGCTTCAGAAAGTTTCATACTTTGATTAATGTAATTCTGTACTTCTACAATCTGATCAATATTTTTATTTGGCACGGAATGCTGGGAAAAATACACGAGATTCTTCTTTCCCAGATAGCCTACGATCCAGTATTCGTCAGATTTATCCATTTTCAGGTATTCTATCCTGTAATATTCCGGACGTATTTTACCAATATGTTTAGGCTCAAGTGTTATATTTTTATCAGTTTTATTTACATTGACCAGGTAAAAATCCAATGCCTGAGGAAGTTTATTGACAACCTGCAGTCCCACAGAATTATCTACAAATGCCACAGCACTTTTCTTGATAAACCAGTACGTAAAAACAGAGATTGAAAAAACAACTGTTACAATACGAAACAGCTTCGCCCACTTTGCCATACTTCCTGATTTTATCTTAAACAAAACCAGAGAAAGAACAGAAGCCAGAAATATTATAAAAATAATGAGTGTCATATTTTACAAAGATACTTCTTATCTCTATTTTATCTATATTTGCGCCCATATTTTTAATCTTAACTAACCATGAAAAAAACATTCTCGGTACTACTTTCCTTCTGTGTCGTACTTATTTTCGCTCAGATAAAATTCGAAAAAGGCTACATTATCAGCAGTAATGATGTAAAAAAAGAAGTACTCATCAAAAATCAGGGATGGGCAAACAATCCGAACAGCTTTATTTACAAAGCGGATGAAAAATCAGCAGAAAGTACCGGAACTCCCTCTACAATTAAAGAATTCGGAATCTACAATGATGTAAAATATGTTACTTACAATGGTAATATTGATTATTCATCTGATAATACCGGAGATCTTTCTTCCATCAAGGAACCTGAATTTAAAAAGGTTTTCGTATTCCTTAAAGAAATTGTAACAGGTAATAAAAATCTGTACTCTTATCAGGGAGAAAATGTAATAAGATATTTTTATTCTGATTCAGATTCTTCTATCCAACCATTGATTTATAAAAAATACTTTTTCAATGGAAATAACCTGCAGGTTGCAACAAATGAAGAATATATTAATCAATTGATAACAATATTCTCAGATGATAATACAACCCAGACAATCGCTCCAAAAACAAAATATACGAGTAGTGACCTGATGAAATTTTTCTCTACATATAATAGCAAAATTTCTGGAACTACTAATGAAGAAAATGTTTCTGACACTAAAAGAAATTCAAAGTTTAACTTAGCTGTCAGACCCGGTCTTAATTTTTACTCACCATTGGAAATAACAAAAACCTTAAGTAATGAAGGTGCTCCTTCAAAAACAGGGTTCAGGATAGGGATTGAGGCAGAAATTGTATTACCTTTCAATAGAGGCAAATGGTCAATTGTCGCTGAGCCTACCTTCTCTCTTTACAATAATAAGACTGCTGTAAGAACAACTAATGGTAATTTGTATAATATCAATGTAGAGAATTATTCATTTATCAGTATTCCTCTAAGCATAAGACATTACATGTTCATCAGTGATAAATCAAAGATTTTTATTAATGCTGGTATTAATGTTCTGACTCTGAAAACCAGTTCAGCGAAGGATTTCCCTATAGATTATGATGGATATGTATTTGACAGATTAAAGCTATCTTCATCCCAGGCTTTCAAAAGCGCTGTATTTGGAATAGGATACAATTATAATAACAAATACATCATAGAGGTAAGATATAATACAGGCTTCAATTTGTTCGAAGAAAAAGGGGCGGAGGCACAACTTAAATATGCTTCCATAATCCTGGGATATAATATTTTCTAATCTACATTCCATTCTTTATAAAACTGGTCGAGGAAATTCAGCATATAATCATGCCTTTCTTCGGCCATTTTTTTTCCTTTTTCAGTGTTCATCATATCCTTTAGGAGCAATAGTTTTTCGTAGAAATGATTGATTGTTGTGCCATCAGATTTTTTATATTCTTCTTTCGACATTCCCAATTTAGGTTTCATATCCGGATGGTACATCAGATTATTCTTAAAACCTCCGAAATTAAATGTTCTGGCAATTCCAATAGCTCCTATCGCATCTATACGGTCAGCATCCTGCACAATCTCAAGTTCAATGGGTGGATTTACCGGTGCCTGATCTCTGTTTTTAAATGAAATATTTTCAATCACAAATAAAACCTTCAATATTGTTTCTTCGGGAACATTCTGCTCTTCAAGAAATGCTCTGGATATTTTGGGAGCAATGGTTTCATCACCATTATGAAATTTAGGATCTGCAATATCATGAAGAAGCGCAGACAATTCTACCACCTCTTTATCACAATCTTCCGTTTTTGCTATTTGAGCAGCCAGTTTCCAGACTCTTTCAATATGAAACCAATCATGTCCTGCTTCTGCTCCTTCTAATTTTTCTTTTACAAATGCTATTGTGTTCTCAATCGTACTTTTCATTTATCTATCAGTTCATTTAAAATAATATCCCAGAGTTTGTTATTGTAACTTCTAAAAAAATTGACATGCCCAATTTCCTTTTTATCAGATTCTGAAACAGCGATCAGTCTGTAAGTGGGTTTAAGATTAGGATAAGTAGTATTCAATAAGCTTAATACGCCTCTTTCTGTCAGCCAGATATCATCTTCTGCCCGGATTACAAATACTTTTTGTGTCAAATTTTTAGAAAAGTTATCAATTTTTTCCAACAGTCTGTTGGTTGATTTCTTGTTTAAAATTAAGGTTCTCCAGTCATATGCGCAATTTTTTGGAAGACTTTCTCCCAATCCAAACCAATGTGCCGGAAAATACCCTAATAATGAAGTGGTTAAAGGCTGAGCAATTCCAAATCCCAGATAGGCTTCAATTTTTGTTGTTCCTTTAAGGTTGCCGACAAAAGCATTTTGTGTTCCTACAAAAACAAATTCTTCAAATATCTCAGAATCCTTATTCATTCCCAAAATCAAAGCACCTACAGAGTGGCCTAAACAGTACTTTTTATAGTCCTTAAAGTTTGTTTTGATAAATTGAGTTAAAGCTTTGTAATCTTTTGAGCCCCACAATCTCATTGAACCATGAAATCCTCTCATTTCTTTGGGCTTAGAAAGTCCTATTCCCCTATAATCGTAAGTAATCACCGTAAATCCCTGTTCAGAAAAATAGCTGGCAAAAGAAAAGTACACCTGCTGTTTTACACCTGTCGCCGAGTTGATCAGCAACAGTTTCCCATTACTATTTTCCGGTTTAAAGAGATGGACAGCCAGAGAAATATGATCTTCCGTGGTCAATATTAGTTTTTCCATAGTATAAAAAGAAAAAATCCACTATAAAAGTGGACATTTTACTTATATTTTTATGTTAAGTTTCAGACTTTTGATATGTCGTAAATAGCTTTAAGAAAAGAAATCTGACATTCTTGGCAGCCCAGTCTGAGAACCTTTACCTCCGGAAACTCTTGATGAAACTTCATTTCCAAATTTCACACATTCTTCGATAGAATTTCCATGGCAAAGCGCGATAGCAAATCCTGAAGTAAATGCATCTCCCATTCCCATTTTGTAAACTTTCTCATCTTTATCGTTTCTGTAATATTTCATCTCTGTACCATCAAAGTAAATGGTTGAGTTGGTATCATCTCTTACAAAAACTTTATTGAAATATTTTTTAAGAACCTCTTCTCTTTTTTCTTCACCGAAAATGGTATATAATTCGTTGCTCTTGGCTACAATAAAATCAACCTTTTCTAAAATCTCTTCGCTGACTCTCATTGCAGGAGAAGCATACAAACCTACTTTCTTACCATATTTTTTAGCTTTTTTAACGGTATGCTCTACCACTTCCATAGAAACCTCAAGCTGTACCAGCACAAGATCTGCGGTATTAAAATACTTCTCGGCTTCGTCTATATGTGATTTGCTAAGATATTTATTGGCAGCCGGCACTACAACAATAGCGGCATTACCATGAGAAGTCGTTACATAGGCTGTTCCTGTAGATTCTCTATCTGTTTCATGTACAAAACCTACATTTACATTTTCACTTACCAGATTTCGCATGATCTGCTGCCCAAGAGGATCCATTCCCACGCATCCTATAAAATACACACTTGCCCCCAGCCTGGCAGTACCTACCGACTGATTGGCTCCTTTACCCCCAAAATAGCTATCTGACTTAACGGCTAAAACCGTTTCGTTGGGTGAAGGTAGTTTTTCGGTTTCAAGAACCAAATCTATGGATGAGCTGCCCACAACAATAATTCGGGGTTGTTCTGATAAGAAATTCATTGTGTTTTGTATTAGCTTTAAAATTTATAACTGACAAAATCGTGTTCCAAAAATAACTAATTTTAAATTAACTTATTTCTATAAATTCAGTAATTATTTTCACAGGTAGTTGATTTTGATCATACGCTATATAACTGGCATAAAATCCTTCACCATATCCGGTTTCAAAACCAAATATAGTTCCGGGATGTTCCTTTGCTGGTTTTAGGAAGGCATACTGGTCAATAGCTCCATTTTCATCAAAGAAATACTCATGGAAAAACTCTTCATAGATTCCCATAAAATCTCCTCCTTTATTCTGGTACAATCTCAGTTCAAGCTCGTTGAGACTGTTTTGAGTATCAACATCCATAAAACATCCCATCCCACTTTCTACGGGGTAACCAAAGATTTCTTCTTTTGCCAGTTCCTTTATATTCTGTCCTGCTGTGGTTGCCAGCTTCCATTCTTTAATTTCAGAATTATTGAATATAATTTCGGCATAAGCCACACAGTTACTATTTCTTTCTTTGTGCACAATCACAGAAAAATCTCCCTTCGGAAACTCTGTGGTAAAAGGAAGCATATCATTGGTGATCAGTGGATCGCAGGCAACCAGCTTTCCACTGGAAAGATAAATCTTCCCTGCTTCAAAACTTTCCAGCAACGGATTTTCTACAAAATCCTTCGAGAATAGTTTTTTTATGTTTTCTATATGTGTCATTTTATTTATTCTTTAAACCATCAGGCTGGATACAATTTTTCATCTGTATCCAGCCTGAGATTTTTGACAAAATTTATTGTCTATGTTTTACAAACTTTTCAGTTTCTCTTCAAGGATCGCAATCTTATCCTGAGCATCTTTCTGCTTCTTACGCTCCCCATCTACAACTTCAGGTTTAGCATTGGCAACAAACTTCTCGTTGGAAAGTTTCTTGTCTACTGAAATTAAGAATCCTTTTAAATATTTCAGTTCTTCTTCAGTTTTTACTTTTTCTTCTCCTAAATCTAAGTTTTCACTTAAAGGAATAGAAATTTCAGTTGCTCCTACCAGGAAGGTAAAGCTTGGCTTATCTGTTTTCTGACCAAAATGGATTTCAGAAATATTAGCCAATTTTCTTACTACGGCTTCATTTGCAAATTCAGACGCGTTAGTATATACCTCAGCGGCTTCTCTTGGTGAAATTCCTTTTGTCTGGCGGTAATTTCTAACTCCAGAGATCAATTCTTTAGCGGTTTCAAAGTTTTTAATAACTTCTTCACTATAGTCAGCTGCATTTTTCTGTTGAGCAATAACAAGAGCCTCTTCCTGATTTCTTTCTGAAATCAAATGCCAGATCTCTTCTGATTGGAAAGGCATGAACGGATGAAGCAGTTTCATCAATTCTTCAAAGAATATAATGGTTCTGTCATACACTTCCTTAGAAATTCCTTCTCCATAATTTGGTTTAATTGCTTCAAGATACCATCCGCAAAAATCATCCCAAATTAATTTATAAATCAGGTGAAGCGCATCAGAAATTCTGAATTTCTCAAACTGATCATTAATCTCAACAATTGTTTTATTTAATTTATTTTCAAACCATTCAATAGCCTGAAGATCTGTAGCGATAGCAGGTTTATCTTCATGGTTCCACATATTGACCAAACGGAATGCATTCCAGATTTTAGTCATAAAGTTTCTTCCCTGAAGCATTAGATCTTCATCAAAAAGAAGGTCATTTCCAGCTGCAGAACTCAATAGAATTCCCACACGTACTCCATCGGCACCATACTTTTCCATTAACTCAATAGGATCCGGAGAGTTTCCTAAAGATTTAGACATTTTTCTTCTTTGTTTATCTCTTACAATTCCTGTAAAATAAACATTTTTGAACGGAACTTCTTTTTTGTATTCCAGTCCGGACATGATCATTCTTGCTACCCAGAAGAAAATAATATCAGGGGCAGTTACCAGATCAGAAGTTGGATAATAGTACTTGATATCTTTATTTTCAGGATCTAAAAGCCCTTCAAATACAGACATTGGCCATAACCACGCAGAGAACCAAGTGTCTAATGTATCCTGATCCTGTCTTAAGCTTTCAAGAGTAAGTTCCTGATTTCCGGCCTTCTGTTTTGCTAATTCTAAAGCTTCTTCAGCGGTTTCAGCTACTACAAAATCTTCATCTCCAGTTCCGTAGTAAAAAGCAGGAATCTGCTGTCCCCACCATAGCTGACGGGAAATATTCCAGTCACGGATGTTTTCCATCCAGTGTTTGTAGGTATTTTTAAATTTCTCAGGATAGAATTTTACTTCATCATCCATTACCACATCTAAAGCAGGCTTAGCCAGATCAGACATTTTAAGGAACCACTGTACTGAAATTTTAGGTTCAATTACAGCACCTGTTCTTTCAGAAGTTCCTACTTTATTTACATAGTCTTCAGCTTTCAGCAAAAGATCTTTTTCGTCCAGTTCTTTTGCAATCTGCTTTCTTACATCAAATCTGTTTTTCCCAGCATAATGTAAACCGTGCTCATTAAGGTTTCCGTCGTCATCCAGAGCATCAATCATTTTCAGCTGATGCTTCTGTCCTATTTCGTAGTCATTCACATCATGTGCCGGTGTAATTTTCAGGGCTCCGGTTCCAAATTCAATATCAACATATTCGTCTTCAATGATTGGAACTACTCTGTTTACAATCGGTACAATTACACTTTTACCTTTTAAGTGAGCATATCTTTCATCATTAGGATTGATACATACGGCAGTATCCCCAAAAATGGTTTCAGGACGTGTAGTAGCAACTGAAAGGAACTCTTCTGAGCCTTCAATTTTATATTTAAGGAAATATAGTTTTCCGTTCTGCTCTTTGAATATTACTTCTTCATCAGAAATATTGGTCTTTGCTTCAGGATCCCAGTTGACCATTCTGTGTCCTCTGTAGATCTTCCCTTTATTATATAGGTCTACGAAACTTATGATAACCTGCTGTGAAAGGTTATCTTCCATTGTAAAACGGGTTCTGTCCCAATCACAAGAACATCCCAGTTTTTTCAGCTGCTCAAGGATTGTTCCTCCATATTTGTGAGTCCATTCCCAGGCATGTTTTAGGAATTCTTCACGGGTAAGATCTGACTTATTGATTCCTTCAGACTTCAATTTAGCAACAACTTTAGCTTCGGTAGCAATTGAAGCGTGATCTGTTCCCGGAATCCAACAAGCATTAAACCCGCGCATTCTTGCACGACGGACCAGAACATCTTGAATGGTATTGTTCAACATATGTCCCATGTGTAATATCCCCGTTACATTTGGCGGAGGAATGACCACGGTATATGGTGGTTTGTCATTAGGTTCTGAGTGGAAATATTTGTTTTCCAGCCAGTAATTGTACCATTTCTGTTCTGTTTCCTGTGGATTGTACTTTTCTGAAATCTGCATAAATTCTATTTCTTTGGCTTGCAATTTGCAAAAATAGTCTAAAGAAAAAAATTTTTAAGCATGAATTAAAATAATTTTTAACTTTGTTTCACAAAATTTATCTAACAAACGTATTAACATTCAAGAATATGAAAAAACTAATTGCAGGAATTGCATTATTGGGGACATTTGCAATTGCATCTGCACAAACGATTACATTTGATAAAACAACTTTCGATTACGGTACTATTAAGCCTAATGCTGACGGTACTAGATTCTTTACTGTAACGAATTCAGGTGATAAGCCTTTGATTCTTTCAAACGTAAAGCCTTCTTGTGGATGTACAACTCCTGAATTCAGCCAAGATCCTATCATGCCGGGTAAATCCGCTAAGATCAAGGTTGGATACAACACTGCTATTCCTGGAGGTTTCAACAAAATGATTGAGGTTTTCTCTAACGACCCTGCAAACAGCAGAAGTGTAATCTACATTAAAGGTAACGTAGACGCTAATGCTCCTGCTCCTGTTGCTGAAGCAAAAGTATTGACTCCTGCTGAGCAGAAAGAAGCTGCTAAAGCTGAGAAAAAAGCTGCTAAACTAGCTAAAAAGGCTGCTGCGAAGTAATCTCTACTCAAAAAAATAAAGAAACCGTCTCCATAGAGGCGGTTTTTTTATTACATTTATGTTTGCTTAGATGGCATGGCAGGTAGCGGATAATAGGTAATAGGTGGCAGGAAAATAGCATTGGATTTATAAAACATATTATTTAGGTTTTCGCTGAAGCCTTTGGATTTTTTCTTTAAATGTAAAGCCCATCCCTATTGAATTTTAATTAACAAAATCTTTTAATCTTTTAATCTTTTAATCTTTTAATCTTTTAATCTTTTAATCTTTTAATCTTTTAATCTTTTAATCTTTTAATCTTTTAATCTTTTAATCTTTTAATCTTTTAATCTTTTAATCTTTTAATCTTAAAACTATATGGACACCAATTTCTCAGATGACTTTAAGGTAAACGGAAAATTTTCAATAAAAAAAACTTCAACATCTTATAAAGGAAAGCTCACCAAAGACGAGGGAGAGCAAATGCTGATTCAGGAGAAAGAAAAGCTCCGTGAACTGCAGGAAAAATTATATGCTGACGGAAGCCAATCTCTCCTGGTTGTTTTACAGGCTATGGATGCAGCGGGTAAAGACAGTATGATAGAACATGTTTTCGGAGGGGTAAACCCTCAGGGATGTAATGTGACCAGTTTTAAAACACCAAGTTCTAAAGAATATTCTCACGATTTTTTATGGAGACATTATCTCGCATTGCCACAGAAAGGGATGATCGGGATTTTCAACCGGTCCCATTATGAGAGTGTTCTGGTCTGCAAAGTACATCCTGAATATAATTTAAGTGAAAAAACCTGGTCTTCGGTAAAAGATTTCGACAATACATTCTGGGAAAACAGATATGAAAGTATTCGAAATTTTGAAAAACACCTTTCACAAAACGGAACAACCGTTGTAAAGATCTTTTTACATGTTTCGAAGGATGAACAGAAAAAAAGACTTCTGGACAGAATCAATGAGCAGGAAAAAAACTGGAAATTTTCTGCGGGAGATCTTCCGGAAAGAGCATTATTCGATCAATATATGGAGGCTTATGAAACAGCCATCAATGAAACATCAAAAGATCACGCTCCCTGGTATATACTTCCTGCCGACAGCAAATGGTTTGCACGAGTAGCTGCTATCCAGATCATTATTGATACCCTTGAGAAAATGAATCTCAAATATCCTACACTTTCTGATAAAGACACGAAAGATCTTCAGCTGGCCAAAAAGCAATTAATGGAAGAATAACCAGTCATGGTTTATTTCAAAACCGATTTGCTGTAAATATAAGTAAAGACCTTTGAATGTAATTTTTCAAAGGTTTTTTTCCACGTAAATTGTCCGGTTATTTTTATTCTATTTCCATTTTCTGATAATAGGAATGGGACAACTTCCTTTGGAATGCGCCAGAAAACGTCGGGTGGATTTTGTCTGAAAATATTGATGTAAAGTTTTAATGTTTCCAGATACCAGTCCTGATGCTTATGATAATCATTAATTCCGCCTACATTTGGGAAATGATGCAGTTCTCTTTCCAGAATCTTTGGACAAAATTCTTTCCAATACTCTGTGGTATAGAGCAAATGCATATGCCATACTTTATCTACTACAATTGATGGGGAAGCTCCGTTTTTTGAAATACAGCATAAATAAACAAACTTTTTATATTCTTCAATAGCAAGCAGACAGAATCTTCTCGTCCACCCTTCAGTCTGAGCCAGTTTTCTGGAAAATGGAATAATGACATCAGCCTGATCAATCTGATATGCAGAAATCCTTTTCCACAAAGGATTCTGTTCATAATGTAACTGCGTGCTATCCAATAAAACGGAAGTAAATTCTGGTTTCATAATGTCAAAATTTAATCGGTTACTCTAATTTTTAATAAAAATTCATCAACCACCACATCCACATGATGGAGGAGCGTTATAAGTATATATTTCTTTTTTGTAATGACCTTGAAGTAATGTTGCAAAATCATCTCTGGTCATATCCGTATAAACATCTGTATCAGCTAAATGTAATTGAAAATCTTTTTCCGGATGCATATCTACTGTCACTGAAAGAACGGCATCAATAATCTGAATTTCAGAAATTTCGTTCCAGATCAATTGCTTTTTTGTCTTATGGTTAAAAATTCCTGTTTTGGTGATGGATAGTATTTCGACCGCTTCTTCTTCCGGCCTTCTCTGCTCCGTAATGCATCTGATTAAGATTTTTACTGAGGCATAAAAGAAGACGGATATCAGTACAAGTACAATAATGGACATTAAAAAATTAAAGAAATTACGGCTTGTTAGCAAAAGATAAATCATTATGCAAAGAGCGGCCAATAGAGCAATTGATATCAGCAGAAAGAAAATAATCGGCGGATATCCTGGCTTTCTTTCTATGGATTTATATAAAGTGATTTCTGTTTTCATTCTGAATGTTAATATAATAAAATTAACAACCACAACCGCAGGATACCGGCGTTGTATAGGTATAAATCTCTTTTTTATAATGATGATTTAATAGCTTTTCAAAATCCTCCTGCTTCATTTGCTTCTGAAGATCCGTATTGAAAAGGCTGAATTTAAAATCTTTTTGGGGATCAAAATCTACAGTGACGGACAGTATGGAATCTATAATCTGTATTTCAGAAATATATTCCCATTCGGCTTTTTTGTTTTCCGGATAATAAGTTATTCCTTCTTTTGAAATGTTTACAACAGGATATATAACCGGGCGTTTTCTTTGCTTTCTTACCAGATAAAGGAAATGTTTTATGAGCAAATAATTTAAAAACATCACCCCGATCCATATTATTTTATTAAGAATCTTTATCAGTACAATATTGGTAATATCACTAAAAAAATAAACCAGACATTGATCAATTGCCCAAAATAGTCCATATACAAAGGCAATATAGAGTAGAATAAGAATATATCCAGGTTTTTCTTCAGGAACTGAATGTAATGTGATTGCTGTTCTCATGTGGATTTGTTTGTACAAATTTGTGATAACAGAAAAATATAAAAGTCGTCCTTTTATCTCATTTGGTTTCATACAAGTCTTATATTAGGCTTATAAAAGCCAATACTCTTTCCCATCTAACTATGAAGACAGGTATGATTCAAGAATAAAATTTGAGGAAGATTATATTGGAAAAAAACGAGAAAATCTATAAGCCGGATTTTGTACTTCCGAAGAAGTGCCTGTTATTTATCTACGTGTTACATTGCTGCAGCACTTGAGCTGATTACCCCTCGGTTTTCAGGACGAGCCGCCCCTATTTCCATGACTGAAAAGAACCGATATACTTACCATTGCACCGCAAAGAGTTTACCTGGTTTCACTACAGCCGAACTGTACTTGCTTTCTGTTGCACTTGTCCTACCCTCACGGGTGACGGATGTTATCCGCTTTGCTGCTCTATGGTGTCCGGACTTTCCTACCTCCCGTAAAACGGGAAATCAACAAGCCGATTTTCTCGCGGTTGCAAAGATACATAAATTTCGCAAAGAATGCTGAGAAAGCTAAGGCAGCAGAGAAATCTAATGCGTTAATTCACCTTTTATATTTTGCTTTTTTACGATTTTACATTATAATTTTCAACAATTACCACTTTATTATTATCTTCGTGCCATTATATATCTATGGATTCCAGAGAAAAAGAATTTGCGCAGCTTATCAAGGATAATCAGGGTCTGATTATCAAAGTATCGCGCCTGTATACCAATTCTCTGGAAGATGAAGAGGATCTTTTCCAGGAAATTGTGTTACAGCTTTGGAGAAGTTATGATTCCTTTAAAGGAAATTCCAAGATTTCCACATGGATGTACCGTGTAGCACTCAATACAGCCATTACCCTCTTTAGAAAAAAAAGCAAAAGTCTTCCTACGAATGAGCTGGACATCAACCATAAGGATTTTGTGGAAGATGACGATGAAAAACAGCAGCAGGTATCACTTTTGTATACTGTAATCAAAACTCTTCCTAATGTAGAACGAGCCATTGTCATGATGTATCTTGACGATCTGCCTTACAAGGATATTGCAGAAAACCTCGGTATCACTGAAGTCAATGCACGTGTGAAAATGAACAGATTAAAGAAAACCCTTAAAGAACAGATGGAAAAATATGCCTGAATTTGATTTAGATAGTTTAAAAAAAACATGGCAGGAACAACCTGTCCAGCCTAAATATGACAGCAAGGAGATCCTCCAAATGTTGAATAGAAAATCACGTAATTATATAAAGTATATTTTCTGGATCAGCGTTATAGAATTTTTGTTCTTTTCTGTATTAGGACTGTTTTACCTTTTCCAGGAAGAAGAATCAGACAGTTTCCGTAAGATGCTGGAGAGATTAGGCGCCCAGGAAGCTCCTGAAGTAGAAAACAACTTCGGTCATGCTTATTTAGCTATAAAGGTCTTAAGTTTACTGATAACAGCATATTTTGTATTGAAATTCTACCAGAATTACAGAAGAATCAAGATTGAAGAGAATCTGAAGGGGCTTATCACCAGAATCATTAAATTCAAAACAACGGTCAATGCTTTTATTCTGATCAGTATTGTAATATTGTTGGTATTCACGTTTGTATTAACGGCTTTTATATTTTACACTTTAAATTCTCAGAATATACAGCCTAGCAGCTCTAATCTTACGATTATTATAGCAGGAATTGTTGTCAGCACTTTATTGGGCATATCTATGATCTGGCTTTATTACAGACTGGTATATGGTACGATTATTAAAAAGCTTGATAAAAATCTGAAGCAGCTTAAAGAAATAGATTCTCAGGAAAGTTAATATACATAGGCATAGTTCGGGATATAATTATTAATTTTAGCCCACCAAATCTTAAACTATGCCCTTATCTTATGTGTATGGAACTTCTGAGGTTTCATTATTAGGACAGACCATCGGAGCCAATCTTAAAAGTACTGTCGAAAAACATCCCCATCAGGAAGCATTAGTCTGTGTTCATCAGAATTACAGAGCTACTTATCAGGAATTTTACAATCAGACAACAGCTGTTGCAAAAGCTCTACTGCTTTTGGGAGCAAAAGCTGGTGACAGAATCGGAATATGGTCTTCCAACCGGTATGAATGGGTTCTTTTGCAGTATGCCACTGCAAGAATAGGAACTATTTTAGTCAATATCAATCCGGCCTACAGAACTCATGAACTTACGTATGTTCTTAATCAGTCTGAAGTTCGTTTCATCTTTTCTTCTTTAAGTTTTAAAAGCAGCAATTATAAAGAAATGATTGAGTATGCCAAAGAAGTATGCCCTACCCTTGAGCATGAGATATTCTTTGATGAAAACTGGGAAGAATTTGTCAATAACGGCCAGGATATTTCTGATGAAGTTCTTCACAGTTTTGAAGAGCATGTGCAGTTTGATGATCCTGTTAATATTCAATATACTTCAGGAACTACAGGTTTCCCGAAAGGTGTTACACTTTCTCATCATAATATTCTCAACAACGGTTATTTTATCGGAATAAGATTAAAATATACGGAGAAAGACCGTGTCTGTATTCCCGTTCCTTTTTATCATTGCTTTGGTATGGTTATCGGAAATATATGCTGCACAGCTCACGGTGCCTGTATGGTAATTCCCAATGACAGCTTTGATCCGGAAATTACTTTAAAAGCTGTTTCCGATGAAAAATGTACTTCTTTGTATGGTGTTCCTACCATGTTTATTGCCGAACTGGCAGTAAAGGATTTTGACAAGTATGATTTCTCAAGCCTAAGAACAGGTGTCATGGCCGGATCTGTATGCCCTCCGGAGATTATGAAAAAGGTCGAGAGCCTTATGAATATTAAAGAAATGAGCATCTGCTATGGAATGACGGAAACTTCACCCGTATCTACCCAGACTTTAATAGGAACACCCCTGCAGAAGCAGGTCAGTACTGTGGGAACTGTTCAGGATCATCTTGAAATAAAAATTATTGATGAAAATGGCAGAACACTGAAGCGAGGGGAACATGGTGAACTTTGTACAAGAGGCTATTCTGTCATGCTGAAATACTGGAATGACCCCAAAAACACTAAAAAAGTACTGGATGATGCCCGCTGGATGCACACCGGAGATATGGCAGTAATGGACAAACACGGATATATTACCATATCAGGAAGAATAAAAGACCTCATCATCCGTGGCGGAGAAAATATTTCGCCTAAGGAAATTGAAGATTTTTTATATACTTATACCAACATTCTGGATGTTCAGATCATTGGAGTTCCGAGTGAAAGATTCGGGGAGGAAGTGATGGCCTGGGTAAAAGTGAGAAAAGGTTTTACCATCACTGCTGAAGAACTGCAGGAATATTGCAAAGGAAGAATCGCCCACTATAAAGTACCGAAATATTGGAAATTTGTAGATGAATTCCCAATGACCATTTCCGGAAAAATAAGAAAGGTAGAAATGCGGGAAATCTCCATGAAAGAGCTTGAATTAGGCAGTTTTAAAGATTGAGCCTGTCTAAATTTACATTGATAATTTTAACCACAAAAGGCACAAAAGTTTTAAATATTTAAGTTTTTTTAAAGCCAAAATTTATGCATAATAAGTACAAATTAGTTTTATAAAAATGTTTGATTTTTCACCTTATGTGAGCTTTTCAACGGAAGCATTTTAAACTTACTAATTACACGAAAATACTTTAAAATGAATGCTTTTGTGACTTTTGTGGTTATATAATAAATTAATCGGCTTATTCAGGTTCTGCAATTCCCAGGAAAATGACCACTCCGTCACCTCCGGGGTTATCAAAAACATCTACAAGAGCTGACGGTTTCCAGTTGTTCATGCACCAAAGATTTCCGGCGCCATCAATATTTGTTGAAGTCAGTCTCATAATCGGCTGATAGCACTGCATTTGTACCCCTCCGTATTTTGGCTCATTCAATTTTGGTTTACGCTGAGTACCATATAAAGGATATCCGTTAGCTAAAGTAACCTCAGAACCACCTGTAGGAAGAGTAAGCAGCATTGCGGTTTCCGGTTTTGCCGGGTCACGAAGCATGGTTACTCCAAAAGGCCCCTGCATATCCAGCGCAGGATTATTCTTAAAATCTGTTTCATGACCAAAATTGGCTAGAAAAACGCTCTGTTTTTTATCTATTTTAACTCCCCAGGGAGCATAGGTATTGACATCGTAATATCCCTTAACGGTTGAAAGATCATGGCTAAGAACTGTAGCCCGGCTGCTGCTTACACCTACCACAACAACATCACCATCACCATTTATTGCAATCTGACGAAGCGATTCATAACCTTCCTGCTTATTGGCACTTTCAGAATAATTGCTGAACCAGCTATTTGTTACCACCAATTGATTTCCTTCAATTGTAACTTTATAAACTGCTGAAAAAGCACAGTTTTCAGGAACATCTTTATCATAATTCCCGATACAGGAGACATATGCACTCCCTTTATGATCAGGAATTACATCAAATATTTTCAAATAAGGGGTTTGCGTGGGTAGCGGAGGTAAGTCTGGTGATCTTTTTACTGGAAATTCATTACATATAAGAGTTAATGCTTCTGTGGGACCCTTCCCGAAGTCATCATCTTCCGGTTTTAGATAAACAACTACTGCACTCGGTTCGTTTTCAAAAGGATAAACTCCCGGATTGGCAGGTGCAAAAGGTTCTTGACTGCCCACTGAAGCCATCCAGAGGTTTCCCTGATTGTCATATTCCATTCCCTGAACCCGGGAAAGTCCTAATGTAAAACCGTTGGAAGGACTTACGGGTTTTCCATCTTTATAATAAAAACGGGAGATACTTCCTTCTTGCGGATTGTTATATTCTGAACCCCAGCCAAAGTTTCCGAAGGAAATATATTTTTTATCCGGGCTAATTGCAGCTCCAAAAGCTACTCCAAGCAATCCACCGCCCTGAACCGGAGAAAAATCAGCAGGTGTAGCATCGTATTTATACACAGGACAATGTGTTCCAGAATCAGGAGAACCGGCCCGGAAATTATTGGCGATCCATGCATTATCATCTGCATCAAAAACAACAAATGCCGCACCACTAGGAAGAAAGTTCTTAGCTCCTGAAGAATTACTTTTTAAAGTAAGGGTCCAGTTATTGGGAATTTTTTGATCATCAGTCATATTTTTCATCGAGACTAATGAATCTGGGTAAATTTCTTTCAACCCAATAAGCATTTGATAGATATTGTCGGCATTATTACAGGGATCATGTAATACATTTCGGATGGCCTGAAGGAAATTTTTGTTTGATTCAGAAGGTTTATGCCAGGCATAATCCAGAAACTGTCTGTAAAAAGGCTTTTCTGTGCTGATGACTGGGTTTGTTAAAGAATAATAGTACAAATTACATAAAGAATTGAACATCGGATAACTGTTCGTTTCAAAACCATTCGGTGATGTGCTGATCATATCTCCGATGGCTCCTTCTGTTTTGTACAGATTCTTCTTCATTCCATAAGCGATTTTCATATTTCGCTCGGTTCCTGTAATGTGAACTGTTCCATTATCATCTACTTTTGCCATACGTGCAAATGCATAGATTGAAGCGATGGAGGATTCAGGATTCACAATAACAGGAGCACTGACATCAGGAAGATAGAATGTTGCCAATAAACTCAAGGGTTCGCCTTCAATTTTATATATAGTATCTTCAATTATATATTCATGTACCCAAACAGTTACAGCGTAATATTCGGATTCTGCATTCTTAATTTCAACACTGAAAGTATTGTTTTCAAATGAGGTTTTGTTATTAACAGCACCAATAAAATTTTCAACAATTCCAAAAACTTGGAAACTTCCTGAAGTGATGGTCATATTTTTCACTTCAACACTGAATTGAACGGTTTTTGTTGACATAAGCAAATGGTTAATGAGTTCAGTTAAAAATTTATTAACCAAATGTCGGGATAAAGGATTGAATTTTGTTCAGTAGAAATACGGTACTGGAATGGTTGCTAAGGACTTATTAGATTAAAAAGGAAGAATGAAAATTTGAAACAGGTTCGATAATAAAAAAAGCATCTCAAATTGAGATGCTTTTTTCTATTTTTTAAAGTTCTTTTCTTAATCTTGCTACAGGAATATTGAGCTGTTCACGATATTTTGCAATCGTTCTTCTTGCAATATTATAACCCTGCTCTTTTAGGATTACCACTAATGCATCATCTGTAAGCGGCTTTCTTTTATTTTCTTTGCTGATTACTTCCTGAAGATGGGTTTTGATTTCCTTGGTAGAAACCTCTTCACCGTCATCATTCGTTAAGCTGTCTGAGAACAGGTCTTTAAGGTATACAATACCGTTAGGTGTATCTGCATACTTACTTTTTACCACTCTTGAAATGGTAGAGATATCAAATCCTGTAATATCTGCAATATCCTTTAGGATCATTGGTTTCAGAGATTTTTCGTCTCCGGTAATGAAATAATCCTTCTGGAACTTCACAATCGCTGTAATCGTCTGTAATAAGGTATTCTGACGCTGATTAATAGCATCAATATACCATTTTGCAGCATCCAGTTTCTGCTTGATAAATAATGCAGCCTGTTTATGTTCCGATGAATTTTTATCATGGGAATAAGTTGTCAGAATATCTTTATATTCTTCAGAGACTCTTAAAGTAGGTGCATTTTTGCTGTTAAGCATAGGAATTACCAAACCGTCTTTTACCTGAATCACAAAATCCGGAATAATTTCCTGGTTAATTGTAATCGTTTGTGTGTCAAAATTTCCTCCTACTTTTGGAGATAATTTTGAGATCTCATCCAGTGCATCTTTCAGATCTTCTTCTTCAATATCATATTTCTGGATGATCTTGTTGTAATGCTTATTTGTCAAGGCTTCAAACTGATGTCTCAAAATATTGGCAGCTAAAGAAACTGCTTTATCTGAGCTTACTTTCTTTTCAATTTGCAGCAATAAACATTCCTGCAGGCCTCTTGCGCCTACTCCTGATGGATCCAGTTTCTGAACATAGTTCTCCAGAATATCCTCAACTCTTTCTCTAGTTGTGTAAATTCCTTGTGAGAAAGCCAGATCATCAACAATAGATTTGATTTCTCTTCTAAGATATCCGTCTGTATCTAAGTTTCCGATAAGGTATTCTGCAATCTTAAGGTCTTCATCACTGATATTAACCAGGTGAATCTGTTCTGTAAGATAATCGTATAATGACTGTCCCTCCGTTAGAAGGCTTTCGTTGTCAAATTCTTCATCATCCGGAGAATAGTTGCTGGATGCGGTTTTATAGCTTGGCTCGTCGTCATAAATATATTCATTGACGTCGAAATCTGTTTCAATACTTTCCGTGCCCTCATCTTTATAAGCTTCTTCAAGGGAAGAATATTCATCTTCCTTAGAATCTTCCTTCGCAATTTCCAAAGCTGGGTTTTCTTCTAACTCTCTCTCCAACTCCTCTTCAAATTCAAGAGTATGAAGTTGAATAAGCTTCATCAACTGGATTTGCTGAGGGGCCAGCTTTTGTCCTAATTTGAGTTGTAAGTGTTGTTTAAGCATATTCTTATTTGCGTTTTAACATAACATATTCTACGAATTTAATAAATTTATTTGATAAAAAACGCATTTAGCATGATTTTTGCATTATACATCTCATCTTAATAAACTATTGAAAAATAAAAAAGCCTTAACTTGTGATTAAGGCTTTTTTTTATGGTTCTAGAATTCAGCGCTTTTCGGCGTTCTTGGGAAAGGAATCACATCTCTGATATTCGTCATTCCTGTTACAAAAAGAACTAATCTTTCCAGTCCTAAACCAAAGCCTGCATGCGGCACAGAACCGAATTTTCTGGTATCAAGATACCACCAAAGCTCGTGCTCATCTACATGCATATCTGCCATTTTCTGTTTTAAAACATCCAATCTTGCTTCTCTTTCAGATCCTCCAATAATCTCACCGATACCAGGGAAAAGAACGTCCATAGCTGCAACGGTTTTATTGTCATCGTTCAGTTTCATATAGAAAGCCTTGATTTCTTTTGGATAGTCAAATAATACTACCGGGCTTTCAAAATGTTTTTCAACAAGATATCTTTCATGCTCAGACTGAAGGTCAGTTCCCCACTCTTCAATCGGGTAAGCAAATTTTCCTTTTTTGTTTTCTTTCGAGTTCAATAAGATTTCGATTGCTTCTGTATAGCTTACACGCTTGAAACGCTTCGCTATTACATTCTGAAGTTTTTCGATAAGACCTTCTTTTGCTCTTTCTTTTTCCGGTTTTGTTTTCTGCTCTTCTGCAAAACGGTTGTCTAGGAACTCAAGATCATCTTTACAGTTATCCAATACATACTGGATTACATATTTTAAGAAATCTTCCGCAAGGTCGATATTGTCTTCAAGGTTGTTGAAAGCAACTTCCGGCTCAATCATCCAGAACTCCGCAAGGTGTCTTGTGGTGTTAGAATTTTCAGCACGGAAAGTAGGTCCGAATGTATAGATTCTTCCTAATCCCATTGCTGCAGTTTCTCCTTCAAGCTGTCCTGAAACGGTAAGGTTTGTTTTTTTACCGAAGAAATCCTGTGCAAAATCAATTTCTCCCTCTTCCGTTTTCGGCATATTGTTCAGGTCAAAGTTGGTTACCCCAAACATTTCTCCCGCTCCTTCTGCATCTGCTCCTGTAATAACCGGCGTGTTGATGTAGAAGAATTGGTTTTGGTTGAAAAATGAGTGAACAGCAAAACTTACTGCATGACGCACTCTGAACACCGCTCCGAAAAGGTTTGTTCTGAATCTTAAGTGTGCCTGCTCACGAAGTTTCTCAAGGCTGTGTTTTTTAGGTTGAAGAATCGTATTCTGAAGTTCTTCTGTAAAGTTATCTCCTAAAATAATGATCTTTTTAGCAACAATTTCTACAGATTGTCCAGCTCCCTGGCTTTCTACCACTTCACCTACTACTTTCAGAGAAGAAGCCGTATTAATTTTCTTGATGATCTCTTCATCAAAATTTTCAAAATCAACAACTATCTGCAAATTATTTATCGTAGAACCATCATTAAGCGCAATAAAGCGATTTGCACGGAAGGATCTTACCCATCCGTAAACGGTAATGTCATGATGTAATACTTTCTTGTAATCCTTTAGGATTTCTTTGATCGTTTGCTTTTTCATTTGTTGATGATAAATTTTTTATATAAAAATTAATGTCTGCAAAGTTACAAAAAAACAGCGCAACTTGATGATTGCGCTGTCTTTAAAAATCATTTAACAAGTATTTAAACTTTCAGTTCAGGAAATTTACCTGTTCATCTTCATTCATCTCTTCATTTTCAGGTTACATTTCCACTCAATATTGTCCTGAACTTCAATAAAATCCGCATTGACCCCGGAGTGAACACACTACACTATCACTTTTAGAAAGAATAAATTTTACTTTATTCTGAGTTTTCATGGAATTAGTTTTAATTTATTGAAATGGTTATTAGTTTTTAAGTAACAATTTCATGGTAAACTGCAGGTCATGAATCCATCTATTAAACTATACTATACTTTTAAACACTGTGGATGGATTCTGCGGATTTGTTTTACTTATTGATAATTTTTAAATAATCACTACACTTTTATATTTCTAAATTTCTAAACAAATACTTCATTATTTACATTTTATTTTCGTGGTTATTATTCTGTTTTTATCCTTTTCATTATTAATTTTTATGATACAGTTCCTGATTTGACTTTTTAATTAATCAACAGTCTGGAACTGATATCTTGTACTGTGCACATACAAAATAAATGGTTGTGTTTTTACCTGAAGCAAAGATGCAGTAAGGAAAATAAGGACACAAGTATATGGTTTATAGATTCATAAATTTATATACCTAAAATCATGAATCTATAAACATTAATTAAATGAATTTCAGTTAATTAAACCTAACTTGAAGACATATTTTCAATTTCTTTCAGATAGATAGAAAGAGGGGTTCCGGTTCTTTTTTTGAAGGCTAAAGTGAAAGCCTGTTCGTTATTATATCCTAATTCTTCAGCGATAAAAGGAATTTTGTATGACCTGAATTTTCTGTCAGTGGCCAATCTGCTGATGGCATAATCTATACGAAGATCGTTGAGATATGTTGCAAAATTTTTCCCTTTGTAAGTATTGATAATTTCCGAAAGATATTTAGAGTTTGTTTTTATTTTTTTGGCAAGACTTCCCAATGTAATTCCTTTATTCAAAAATTGGTCTTTGCTTTCAAAGATGTCTAATTCTTTTAAAATGGTCTGGGCAATATCTTCAGAAACAGTTCTGGATGTTTTATCTTCAGAATTTTCCGTATTTTCTACCGGAAGAGATTCTGCCATAACTCCTCTTTGGATTTCGGATTTCTTATCTACTCTATTTTCATTAACAGACTGAATCAGATCCTGAGCAATCTTTTTATAGTTTTTTTCGGATTTTTTGTATTTAAAATAAACGTTGATAAACAGGAGATGTGATATCAATAAAAGGCTCAGCACAATATAAAACAGGCTCTTTCTTTTTGTAAGTTCATTGGTAATGCTTTCTTTCTCCTGCTGTAATTCCGGAGTATCATACCTTCTCGGAAGTTCTCTGGAAATATATCTGAACTGGGTATCCAGTACCTGATCAACCTTTAAAAACCGTTCTACATAATACAGTTGTTTTTCCTTCGCATTGTTTTCTTTATAATAATCAATCAGATAGGTATATACATCTCTCAGCTCAGGGTAGATATAGTTTGTTTTAAGAACCATGGAATCTATCTTCCTGAAAAAGTCTACTGCTTTTTCTTTTTTCTGAAGTCCGGCATAGGATTTCCCTAAATATAAAAGGGTATAATTATGGTTTCTCTTACTGCCATTATTCTTGGTGAAAAAATATTTTTCACATTCCAATAAGCCATCAATCGCTTTCTGGTAGTTTTTTGAATGAAGATGATAATAGCCCAGCAACCCAAGATTCTGATAATAACGGTAAACATCCTTATTCTTTCTGGAACCCTGTAAACCTTCCTTTATCAGTATATAAGCAGAATCCATTTTATTGGTCTCTATATAAGCATCTGCCAGATTCAATTTGAGAGAATTTATCTCCGCCTCATTCATATAATCGGTATCATAAGCGTAGTGTCTCAGTACTTTTGCAGTCTCCGCGTGTTTCCCTATATAATTGTTGAGATAGGCAATACTGATATGTGCCATCGCAATCTGCCTCTTATTTCCTTTTTCTTTTGCATATTTCAGTCCCAGGATATAATTGTTTAAGGCTGCCTGAAGATTATCAGTCTTGAAATACAGGTTTCCTCTTAGCAGGTAGATTCTTGCCGGATAGGTATTTTCTTTTGAATTCTTGGTGATGTGTTGTAAGCTGTCAAGATATTTCAATGCAATGGGTAAATCTTCGTCAAATTGAAGCATAACATACCCTTCAGCAATCTGAGTGGTATTGTTTTCGGATTTTGCCTTTTTAAGATAAGCATTGGCAATACTTTTTATACTGTTTTCCTCTCCGGCATGGGTGTTATAGAATTCTTTTTCCAATTCTTTATACGTCCGTTTTTCCAGAGTATTTTTTTCTGTATTATGGGTCTGTGCGTGAAAAAACACATTCCCTATCATCAAAAACAGTAGTAAACATTTTATTTTCATCATTCATCCGAGCTATATTACAAAAATATTATTTTTCTTCAGTAGATACACCAATGCTTTTGCTTTTTTCAGCTATTAGTCGATATTTTCATTAAAATCAATGCTGATAAGTCTCTAAAAAGAGAGTACAAACGGATAATTGCACTCTCTTCAAAAATTATTTCCATTCTACTCTGCCTTCAAGATAATACACTCTTCCATCACTTTCATAAAGAAGATCATATCCCTGAGATGTCAGATAAAAATGACAAACCTTTGTTACTCCGTTTCTATCTTTAAAATCTATCACAGCAGGACACATTTTAGCATGATCCATTTTTTTTACAATCAGATCAAAATGCTTCTGGATATTTTTTCGGCTGTAAAGGGACAGCATCCGGTCATCAATAAAACGGATATATTTAAGAGATGAAAGCGGGTAAGTAATTATTTCAAAGGGTTTTCCTGCAAGCTTAGCCGCATTTTCGTTAAAAAAATTCGTGATTGAAAGGCTATCCTGGGTAATATTTTTCACCACACTTGATTCATATCTTTTTCCATCTGTAAATTCCATACTGTAGATGGCTTCCATTTTAATAGCAAAACCTTTCCCTGATTTTCTTAAATCTTTTAGATCTGTAAATTCTTTTCCTTTTTTGATCACAATCAAAACATTTCCTTCTCCAAAATCACAGTCATAATATTTTTTATAATCAAAAGGTTCTTCTGTATTCACATTCAAGGTATCATTGCTCTTATTTTGTGAAAAAACACAGGTGGAAAGCATCAGTAAAAATAATATCAGTTTATAATTTTTCATGGTTTAATTATTTAAGGGTTCAACATCATTTACTTAATTTTTTGAGATATTGGTAGTGTGAAATCACAGCATCCACAATACTTTTCTCATGATAGGGAAAGTTGTTTCTAAGCGCAGCTTTTCTGATTGCCGGAGTAATAATGGTATAAACCGTGTGTGGCAAACCGGGGAAAAGATGATGAGCCGCATGGGAATTGAATCCTCCAAAAATCCAGTTGGCCAATCTGCTGGTTGGATGATAATCAAGAGATACGGCTAACTGATGTTCATAATAATCATAAGGAAGATACCCTTCATCATCAGCTTGTGGAAAATCTGTTTCAAGACTCAGATGGGAAATAATCAAAGTCAGCACAAAGAATAACGAAATCGTCACATGCATAATAATGAAAGAGATGAAAATCGTTGTCAACGGAATAGAGGTAAAAAGAACAGGTAAAACCAGCATATAAGTGAAGTAAGCTAATTTTAACAGGATAACTTCCGCTACAGACATCAATGAATGGGTCCGATTTCTAAGGTTGGCCAGCTCTTTTTTCCTGATATAAATAAAATCTTTGATCACAATCCAATGTAAAGTGTAAAAGCAATACAGCACAGTAGCATATAAATGTTGATAGGCATGAATTCTCCTTTTGGGATGATGCTCAGACAGCCGTAAAAAAACATTATCATCAATATCCGCATCGCAGCCATCCACATTAGGAAACACATGATGGGATGCAATATGTCTTTTTCTCCACAATCTGGCATTCACTCCCTGCAGATTGAATGTGATATAATAAATGATCTGATTCACTTTTTTATATCTGGAAAATGTATTGTGTACACAGTCATGAGCACAATTGAAGGCCAATAATATCCCTGTAAGACCTAAAGCAATATAATTCAAGGCTACCAGCCAATTCTTATCTTCCATATAAGGATTAAAAATATTGGCATATAGCAGCAGAAAGCTCATAGCATAAAACAGAAATTTTATAATCATCAATCTGTCAGCCCTTTTTGCCACTTCATCTGTAAGCAATACTTTCACCTCTTCACGCAATTCTGAATAGAAAGGAGAGGTTGCTTTTTTAAATCTGATTTTAGGTTTCATAATCACTTTTTATTTACTTTCTGTTTCTTAAAATTCCAGTTGATCAGAGGAAGTTTTCTCTTCCCATTCTCATTCCATCCGCCAATCTGTACTCCTCTGAAATCATCACATTTATTGTACAACCCGATTTGTATTCCTCTGCATTTCTTTCCAATATTGGCCAATGGCGCTACAGAAACACCTTTCATCTCATGATGCAGATTAAAAAATGGAGAAACAGCCACACCGTTGGTTACTGCATACGTATTGATATTACTTGAAACATTGATCTCCAAACCATTTGTAACGGTAGGCTCCATATTGATCAGAGACAATTGAAGTCCGTTGATCATATTCATCTTTTCACGGGGAACTACTACATAATCATTACTATCTGGTAATTGTAGATTGAAAAGCATCAACGGAGGAAGAAAAATACCCAGAAAATTGAATCCCATTCCCAATCCGTTTACTTTTTTAGGCTTAAAATGATCTTCCTCATCATAATATTTGAATAAAACTCCATTGACATTTCTGACATTCTTTGAGGGTGAAGCTGCGATCAATCTCGGCTTCAAAGAATCAACTTTTAAACTGTCTGATGCATAAGCCAGACTATGGAATAAAAGAACTATTGTAAATAAAATTCGTGTTTTCATAACTCGTTATTTTAAAATTATAGTTCAAAATTATCAGCAGAAGTTCCGGTTTCGAATGTGAAAAAAAATTAAAAAAAATACTACATTTGTGAAAATCACAAAACTATGCACCAGGAAGCTCTACTGAAGGAAATCCGAAGAAAAATCGGGGAAAGATCTTTAAATGATGAGATTGCCAACATCCTTAATATCAGTTATGATGCGGCACACAGAAGAACTTCTTTGAAAGCTAAGTTCAGTTTTGAGGAAGCACTGGAGCTTGCCAAATACTATCAGATCTCATTGGATCAGTTCCTTGGAACAGAAAATCAATTGGTCGTTAAAAGAACACAACCTGTAAGAACCACCGAAGACCTTTTAAACTATTTCGAAAACTCGCTGAAGATTCTAAACGTTTTTCAGAATATCACCAATTCTAAAGTATTCTATTCTGCAAAAGACATCCCGTTTTTTTATACCATTTCAGATTCAATGTTATCCCGTTTCAAATTTTATGTTTGGATGAATTTACTGAATCAGGATAAATTTTTAAGTCCTTTTCATGAGTTTACTATGGAATATCATTCTGCAAAAAATGACATGCTGAAAGATCTTTATGATAAACAAAACGTAACAGAAATCTGGAATGACACCACCATTATGAGTGCTTTGAGACAAATTTCATTTTATTATGAGATGGGATTATTAAAGAAAAATGAGGTGGATCTTATTCTTGATGACCTAAAAAAATTACTGGAAGGGCTGGAAATTAAAACACTGGAAAAAACTAATTTCCAGATATATGTCAACGATTTAGTAATTTTAAACAACAGTATTTTATTCAAAAACGAGCAGCAATGTTCTTTTTTTGTTCCTTTCAGTATGTTTGGATATATGATGACCAATGATAAAATCACCTGTGAAGATTCTCTGAGCTATTTTGAGCACCAGATCAAGAACTCCAGATCACTGAACGAATCCGGAAACCGGGAAAGGAAAATGTTCTTTAATAAAATGTATGAACAAATTGACCAATTAAAACAAGATTTATCATGAATACGCTTCGTAAAGGCGAATATTTTGGAGAAACCAATCAAATGGTCAATTTAGAAGGATTGACAATCACCGATACGGAGTATACGCACCCTTATGTAGACTGGCATTATCATGAAAATGCTTATTTTACTTTTCTTCTTCAGGGAAATATGACGGAAGGAAATAGAAAAGAAACCTATGGCTGTTCTGCAGGAACATTATTATACCACCATTGGGAAGATCCACATTATAATATTAAGCCAGATATCTTTACAAGAGGTTTTCACATTGAACTTTCACAAAGCTGGTTTGACCGTTTTGACATTCAGAGAAATAAAGTGGAAGGCAGTTTTAATATAAAAGATCCCGCTTTAAAATTACTGGTTTATCAGATGTTCAAAGAAACCAAAACCAATGACTTATCTTTTGAACTGGCTGTCAATCAGCTATTATTACATCTGTTCAGTCAATTGACCCATCAGAAAGAAAGCACTAATAGAAAACCAATTTGGGTAGGTCAGATCAATGAGATCTTACATGAAAGTTTTACAGAAAGCCTGAATCTTACAGAACTTTCTAAAACTTTGAACATTCACCCTATTCATCTCAGCAGAGATTTTCATAAATATTTCCACTGCAATCTTGGTGAATATCTCAGAAAATTAAAACTTAATAAATCACTTGAACTACTCACTTTACCCCATTCTTTAACGGATATTGCTATGGAATGTGGCTTTTCAGATCAGAGTCATTTTATCAGATGTTTTAAAGAAAATATCGGGATTACACCTTTGAAATACAGGAATCTTCTGAAAGTTTAAAATATATCTGCAAGTAAAGAGACTATCTCAAAAGTATCATTCACGATTTGGATACATCATTCCCCGATTTGGATACATTTTCCCTTCTGTAACTTTTCATCTTTGTACCATCATTTAAACAAAAAAATATTTAAAAAATGGAAACAAGAAAAGTATGGTTCGTGACAGGAGCATCAAAAGGCTTAGGATTCGAGTTGGTAAAAAAATTATTATCCGAAGGATTTCAGGTTGCTGCAACAAGCCGTACCGTTGAATCCCTGATCTCAACCTTCGGAGAAACTTCTGAAAACTTCCTTCCGCTTAGCGTAAACATTACGGACAATAACGATATAAAATTGGCCATTGCAAAAACGGTTGACCATTTCGGAAAAATAGATGTAGTGGTCAATAATGCAGGCTACGGTCAAATAGGAACACTGGAAGAACTTACTGATGAAGAGGCAAGAGAAAATTATGCAGTGAATGTTTTCGGAACATTGAATGTAATCAGAAATGCCATGCCTTATCTTCGTGAGCAGAGATCAGGAAACATCTTCAATATTTCTTCTGTTGGTGGATATTCGGCTAATTTTCCGGGTTGGGGAATTTACTGTTCTACAAAATTTGCTGTTGCCGGATTTACTGAGGCTTTGGCTGAAGAAGTAAAAGATTTTGGAATTCATGCTACAGTGGTGTATCCGGGATATTTCCGTACAGACTTTTTAAATAAAGATTCTGTGAAAACACCTGCCAATCCTATTCAAGCCTATGAAGCGGCAAGAAATTCTGAACAGGCCCATCTTAATGACATCAACGGAAATCAGCCTAATGATCCGGAAAAGGCAGCTGATGTACTGATTCAGATCAGTAAAGAAAAAAATCCACCGGTACATTTATTATTAGGTGTAGGAACTGTGGAGTTTCTGAATAATAAGATTGATATTTTAAAGAAAGACGCTGAGAAATGGGAAAGCCTGACTGTTTCCACGGCAATCTAGATTTGTTATATATCCTTCGGCTTTGTTTATTAAGAACAGAGTCGAAGGCTTTCTGACACAATCTATTAAACCTTTTATAAAAACAACTAACTTCGCTATTATGAAACAACCTGTCCGTTTTAATTCCATTTCAGATTTCCATGCATTCTGTGGTCTTCCTAATCCTGAGCATCCACTGATCAGTTTGATGGATTACAGCAAAGTCCGGTATGTAATAGAGGATAATGAATTGAAGTGGATTCAGAATTTTTATTCAATTGGCTTGAAAAAAAATGTCAATCCAAAGTTTAATTACGGACAGCAGCAATATGATTTTGATTCGGGAGTATTGTGCTTTGTTTCTCCTCAACAGTTTTTAAGCCTGGAAATAAGACAGGATGTTGAAGTAGAACCTACCGGATTTTTATTATTGATTCATCCCGATTTTCTGTGGAATACTTCGTTAACCAAGAAAATAAAGTCTTATGATTTCTTCAGTTATCAGGTAAAAGAAGCGCTTTTTCTTTCCGATAAAGAAGAGAGAATTATCGTTGATATTCTTAAAAATATTGAACGTGAATATCAGGCAAACACTGATAAATTCACGCAGGAACTGATTATTTCACAGATTGAATCATTATTGATTTATTCTGAACGTTTTTATGAACGACAGTTTTTCACCAGAAAAAAATCCAGTCATGAATTGCTGCATAAGTTCGAAGACGTTCTTTCTTTATATTTCGAAAGTGGAAATCTCCTGGAAACCGGAATTCCATCGGTAAAAACCATTGCTGAGCAAATGAATATTTCGCCCAATTATCTGGGAACATTACTCCGTTTACACACGCAGCAAAATACCCAGCAGCATATTCAGAATAAATTAATTGATTCTGCTAAAGAACGTTTGAGTACTACGAGTTTATCTGTAAGTGAAATTGCTTATGAACTAGGGTTTGAGCATCCGCAGTCATTCAGTAAGCTCTTTAAACAGAAGACTAATCAGTCTCCGGGAGAATTTAGAAAGCTGTTTAATTAGAATGTAAATAAAGCGGGTCTCAATAAAATTCAGGATAAAAATAAATGACAATGTTAATTTCATTCTATTTTACCACAAGGAAGTTCAGTATTTTTGTTTAAATACTTTTTTTAAGATGAGACCTATCCTATTATTGATCTTTACTTTCACATTTTATCTTTATCAGGGACAAAATAAAAACATTACTACTCCTGAAAAAATTGAAAATCCCATTCAAAAAAAATATACCGGAAAAATTGTTTTTCTTAACAAGACCATTGCCCTTGAAAATTTGAAGGATTCGGACTTTCTTAGTTCTTCCCTATTTCAGGAAAACGGAGATCTCGGTATTCATGCTTTTTTTGATAACTCACTTGTCAATTACCTACATCAGCTTGAACCCAACTGGACAGTTGATGAACTGCTCAAAAACGGGAATTATCAATTCTCATTTTATGTAGATGGAACGCTGATCTATAAAGAAAACCTCAATACAGGTGCTGGTACTGCCGATAACAAAAAAGTCAAAACTTCATTGCGAATTCCTCTTCTCAGCAGTAAAAACGAAGATTCATGGGGAAGATATTTATGGATGCGTTTCTATATGTCTCATAACGGAATTGAGGCTCTGGCAGAAGGAAATCATACCTTGAAAATTGAAATGCGCCCGTATCTCAATACTTCTACACTCAAGATAGGATCTGTTATCGCAGAAGGTCAAATCAACCTCAATGTACCTTCACAGAATATTTCAGAGCAACAGATTGCTATTCAGCCTATCCAGCCCAACAGCGGATGGAAAGTTTCTCAGGAAAAAATCAACACGCAAACCATCAAAAATCTGAATAAGAAAATTGCAGAAACCAGGTTTAAAAACATAACTGGAATTGTCATTGCAAAAGACGGAAAATTGCTTCTTGAGGAATATTTCAACGGATCCGGAAGAGATTCTTTACAAGACACCCGCTCTGTAGGAAAATCGTTTTCTTCGGCATTGACGGGAATTGCTGTGAAAGAAGGATATATAAAAAGCGAAAATCAATACCTGAAAGAGTTTTACGATCTGAAACAATTCAAAAATTACTCCTCTCAAAAAGAGAATGTTACGATAAAAAGTTTATTGACAATGAGCTCCGGATTTGAAGGAAACGATGAAAATTCTGACTCTGCCGGAAATGAAGAAAATATGTATCCTACCGAAAATTGGGTGAATTTCACATTGGATCTGCCAATGACAGAGAATACTCCAGGAAAAAACTGGAATTATTTCACTGCTGGAGTTGTGGTAACCGGAGATATTTTGGATAAAACAGTTCCCCAAGGCTTAAAAAATTATGCCGATAAAAAGTTATTTCAACCCCTTGGAATCACCAATTATAAATGGCAGTTTACTCCACAGCAAAAACCTTCTCTGGCTGGAGGACTGCGTATGAAAGCTCTTGATTTTGCAAAATTCGGGCAGCTGTACAGCAATAATGGAGTTTGGGATGGAAAAACGATTTTGAGTAAAGACTGGATTAAAAAATCTTTTACCAATTATTTCCCGGACCGTCAGGATTTTGAAGGCTATGGGTATTTATTCTGGAGAAAAGTTTATACTGTGGGAAATAGCAGCTATGAAGCTTTCCAATCCAGTGGAAATGGTGGAAACAAAATCATCATCTTCACCAAGATACCTGTTGTAATGGTAATTACCGCACAAGCTTACAATAAACCTTATGCCCACTCACAAGTTGAAAAAATGGTACAGGAATATCTTTTACCCGCCTTGATGATGGATAATCAATTGCAATAATAAAGTTTCAGATAATAATAGAAATATTGACGGAGTAATCGCTTATTGTGATTACTCGTCTTTTTTAGATGGAACCAGGAATACGTCCATCAAGCCTTCCGGCAGCTGCATTTTAATGAATCGCTCTTCTCTGTTGACTTCCAGAATCCAGTCTTTGATCAAAGGAATTACAATTTCTCTTCCTTCAAAACCTAAAATGAAATAATTCTGTGCCGTCTGATCGTTTATCGAACGGATTACTCCACATTCATTATTGTTTTCGTCAAGGATGTCATACCCGATGATCTCGTGGTAATAGAATTGTTTTCCTGAAAGCTTAGGCAGTGAAGCAAGCGGAAGGTAAACATTTTTACCCAACACCTGATCTATGATAGCCTCAGAAGAGTTTTTGAATGCAAGATTCAGAGCATCAAGTTTGCTCCATGATGATCTTTCAATAAAAAATGGAACCAATAATCCGTTGATTTCAACGAATATTGATTCCAATTTATTGTAAAGCTCGGGTTGATCGGTATCCAATTTAAGGATCACGTTACCCGCAAGTCCATGTCTGCGTGTGATTTTACCTAAAAAATAGCAATCTTCTTTACGCATAACAGGGTTTGTTCTTAAGCTTCAGTGTTTTCTTCAGTTTCAGCAGCAGGAGCTTCTCCTTCTGTAGCTTCAGCAACAACTTCTTCAGCAGGTGCGTTAGCAGCTTCTTCAGCAGCTTTAGCATCAGCGTCAGCTTGTGCAGCAGCAGCAACTCTAGCTTCATTTACTTTTACTTCAGCTTCTAAAGCAGCTTTCTTAGCATCAGCTTTAGCAGTTGCTAAACCTTCTACTTTACCTTGTACTTTAGAGTCTTTAGCGTCTACCCAAGCATTGAATCTTTTTTCAGCTTCAGCTTCATCAAAAGCACCTTTAGCTACACCACCTTGTAAGTGTTTTTTGTAAAGAGCACCTTTGTAAGATAAAATAGCTCTAGCAGTATCAGTAGGCTGAGCACCGTTGTTTAACCACTCTACAGCGGAATCAACGTTCAATTCGATAGTTGCCGGGTTAGTAATTGGGTTGTAAGTTCCTAGTTTTTCGATGAATCTACCATCTCTTCTAGCTCTAGAATCTGCAACCACGATGTGGAAAAAAGGTTTTCCTTTTTTACCGTGTCTTTGTAATCTGATTTTTACTGACATAATGTTTGAATTTTACGGGAACTCGTCCCAGTTAAATATTTAAGAGTGCAAAGATAGTAAAAAAGTTTGAAGTAAAAAGCTACAAGTAAAAAGTTTTATAAATTCAAATTATTTTTTTGTCCAAGCAGGATAAAAGAGAAAACTGTTGAAATAATCACAGAAATCAAAATAGCTAGGAATATAATTAGATTACCTCTCGTTTTCAGCGTAACTCCATAGATCACAAAATAGTTGATGATATAGACAGGAATCAGTAAAAAAAACGAAAATAACCCTGTACAAACAATTACAGCTTTCAGAAACAAAAATCCAGTCACAGATGCAATTACAATTCCTAACAGGCTTTTGTAAATTGTTTCTTTATCTATTTTATCATTCTTTTTTACCTTTGAAAATTGATCAAATTTATCAAGAATAAAAACCTTCAAATCACTACTTCCCATGATTTCTGAAGAGATATTACCTATAATAAAATTTATTTCTTCTCCTTTCTGTACACTGTTGTAAACCTCAAACGCGACTCTTCCTTTTTCTTTAATTAAAATTTTTTGGAACTCTGCTTTCTTTACAAATTCATCATAATTGAATTTCTGACTGATTACTTCATGCATTTCATCGTTGATTTTGCCTGTATGATCAATCATATAAAGATAAGCCTCCAACAAATCTTCTTCATTATAATTCCTGTAAATATTCTTCATATTATACAGCACCCATATAGAAAAGTCCCAGACACTTCTGGTTCTCTTCAATGGTCAGAGAATCTTTCAACTCATCTACAATTTTGGGAGAACTCCAATAGCATCCGATATTATTGGCTGTACAAGTAAGATACATGTTCTGAACCGCCATTGAAACAGCCGCTATTTCTTCCCACTCAGGAACCATTCCGCTGAAATTGACAACAATAGAAACGACAACATTGGCTTTATTGATCTTAAAACCAATATCATTGTATTTTTTTTCTAAGAAAAGCTGTTCGGGTGTAATTGCTTTATAGATAGCCTGCATTTCTGAGGCCAGCTGTGCTTTTTCTTCTCCTTTGAATATTTTAAAACGCCAGGGTTTTGTCCGTTTATGATTGGGGGCAAAGGTGGCAGAGTTTAAAATCTCCTCCAAAACTTCCTGAGAAATTTCCGTATCTGTATAATCTTTTGGAAAAATACTTCTTCTTTCCTCTATGATTTCTTTTAAGATGGATGCTTTATTCATACCTGCAAATTTACAACATGGAATTCAATCTCTTTCATTTAAAATGTTAAGTATTTGCCATCTGTACACGATTTTTATAAGCTTTATAATCACTTTTACAGTACTTCCACGATCTTCTGATGGATTTTATTTAAAGTAAATTCATCACCTGGTTTCATACCATTCATTTTTTTGGCCATGGGACTTTCGGGGGAGATTGCATAAAACCGGTCCCCTTCGAAAAAAAATTCCCCTAATGACACTGATATATAAAACCGGGCCTTGTTGGTGATCACCAGCGAGCCAAGCTGCACTTTTTCTGTAGCGGTATTCAGGACTTTTGCCATATTTCTATTAAGATCATTCAAAGCACCCAGCTGTCGCTGCATCTGATAAATCTCCTCCTGCATTTCTTCTCTCATACTATCATATTTCGGAGTTTTTTTAATGTCACGGCTCGCTTCCAGGGTAAACTCGATAAAGTTTTTAAGCTTTTCAATTTTCTCTGCGATGGTAATTTTCACAAAGTCTCTGATATCACTTTTTTCAAATACAATCTTCTCCATACAATCGATTCTTTATATAAAGATAATATTTTTGAATAATATTTCTTGGGCTTACCATAAAATAACTCTTTCAAAATAGATCATTATTTTAAAAATTTATTTTTAGCTTTGCTTTTCTAAAACTAAAAATCATGTTTAAAGCACCATTTTCATTTGATGGGAGAATCAGAAGGACAGAATATGGATTGTCCTATCTTCTATATCTGGTATTTTCCGTACCATTCAATATTTATTTTCAGAGTAACGAACCATCATCGGGTGTTACTATAGTTTTCTTTCTTTTACTGATTCCATTTCTTTGGTTCCTTATTGCACAGGGAGCAAAAAGATGTCATGACAGAGGAAATTCCGGTTGGTATCAATTAATTCCTTTCTATGGTTTATGGATGTTATTTGCGGAGAGCGACCACGGACCCAATGAATATGGACCTAATCCTAAAGGGGAAGGAAATTATAACTCAATCAATGAGATCGGCAAAAAAGAATTATAATAAAAAAGCCTTGTAAATTTTACAAGGCTTTCATTTTATTTTTCAGCAAGTTTCTTCAGGTCTCCGAGTCCCTGACTAAACATTTTATCCATATTGCTATTCATCATTGGCTTCATAATCTTCATCATAGCGTTCAGTTCATTATCTATCATCCAGGTCACTTTCGTTCCGCTACCTTCAGGAGTCACAATGAAATTGGCTTTCATATCTCCCTCAAACGGTTCTATGAAGTGAAGTTTTGTTGCCATTTTCTGATCCGGTACAAGCTCAGTAATAGCCTGTTCTCCTTCTCCCACATTTTTATCTCCTTTCCAGTGATAAGAATCTCCTACTTTATCTCCGTCTCCGGAATAGGTAATCACAATGTTCTTATCAGCTTTGGAAAAAGGATCCCATTGATTGTAGCCTTTTAAAGTACCTACATAAGGCCATACTTTTTCTTTTGGAGCATTGATGACAATAGATTTTTCATAATGGTAATCTTTACTGAAAGCCAATACTGCAACTACAGCATAGATGATAGCCAGCACAATGATGGCACCAATGATTTTTAAGAGTGTTTTCATAGTCTATAATATTTAAGGTTATTTATTTTAAATCTGTTCTCAAAATTAAATATTCCCACATCACTCCCACTTTCCATATGACAAGATTATTTAAAGATAAGTATTTTTGTCATAACTTGTGAGTAAGGCATTATTTTTGAGCGTTTCAGCTGTGATTCCCAATGAATCGTTACATTTACTTTATATAAAAAATCAAAAAATGAATATTTTAACAGAAAAATTTACCACTCCATATCATTCAGCTCCATTCAGTGACATTAAAAATGAAGATTATCTTCCGGCATTTAAAGAATTGATTCAAAAATCCGAAGCCGAGATTGATGCTATCGTCAATAATACTGAAGCACCTACTTTCGAAAATGTTATTGAAGCATTGGCGTATTCCGGGGAACAGCTGGATGTGGTTTCAAATATTTTTTTCAACTTAAATTCTGCAGAGACCAGTGATGAGATCCAGCAGATTGCTCAGGAGGTTTCTCCGATCTTAACAGAATATTCTTCAAAAATATCTCAAAACGAAGCCCTTTTCAACAAAATCAAGAAAGTATATGATGAAAAGGACAAATACAATCTTAACGAAGAGCAAAAAATGCTTTTAAATGAGACCTACAAAGGTTTTGTGAGAAGCGGAGCCTTACTGAATGAGCAAGACAAAGAAACATTAAAGAAAATCAGCATGGATCTTTCTTTAAAATCTTTACAGTTTGGGCAAAATGTTTTGGCTTCTACCAATGCTTATTTTAAGCACATCACCAATAAAGAAGATCTTGCGGGAATTCCTGAAGCTATCATTGATCAATATGCTGAAGAGGCTAAAGAAAGAAACCTTGAAGGCTGGGTAGTCACTTTACAGTATCCAAGCTATATTCCGTTCATGACGTATGCTGAAAACCGCGAACTGAGAAAGGAACTGGCGTTAGCAAATGGTAAAAAATCCTTTGATGGCGGAGAATTTGACAACCAAAATCTGATTAAGGAACTTCTTCATCTGAAACAGCAGAAAGCTGAACTTATCGGGTATAAAAACTATGCAGATTTTGTTCTGGAAGAAAGAATGGCTAAATCTCCGGTAAAAGTTTTTGATTTCTTAAACGAACTTTTAACTAAAGCAAAACCTTATGCTGATAAAGAAATTGAAGAATTAAAGTCTTTAGCCAAAACTGACGGAATTGAAGAAATGCAGGGCTATGACCACACATTCTATGCTGAAAAACTTCGTAAACAGAAATTTGACCTTAATGATGAGGAATTAAAACCTTACTTCCCGTTAAACCAGGTACAGGAAGCCGTATTCGGATTGGCTGGAAAACTTTTCGGACTTACTTTTGAGGAAAGAAATGATATTCCGAAATACCACGAGGATGTAAAAGTATATGAAGTAAAAGAAATTATAGCTGTTTCCAGTACAGGAAAGATAGAATCTGATTATAAGGCATTATTATACGTTGATTACTTCCCAAGAAAAGGGAAAAGAGCCGGCGCATGGATGACCAGCTACAAAAATCAGTATAAACAAAACGGTGAAAATTCCCGTCCACATATTTCAATCGTTTGCAACTTCAGCAAACCGACAAAAGATACCCCTAGCTTACTGACATTCCAGGAAGTGACTACATTGTTCCACGAATTCGGGCACGCCCTTCATGGAATGATGGCAGATACCCAATATCCTACGCTGTCAGGAACTTCTGTAAAATGGGATTTTGTAGAACTTCCATCGCAATTTCTGGAGAACTTCTGTTATGAACCTGAGTACTTAAAAACATTCGCCAAACATTATAAAACCGGAGAAGTGCTTCCTGACGAGAAAATTGAAAGGATAGAACAGTCTAAAAATTTCATGGAAGGCTATCAAACCTTAAGACAGCTAGGTTTCGGACTTCTGGATATGAACTATCATACAAAGGTTGGAGAGTTAGAAAATGAAAGTATAAAGGATTTTGAGGATAAGTATACCAAAGCGACAACGCTTTATCCTTCCAATTCTGAAACAGCAATGAGCCCAAGTTTCTCCCATATTTTCCAGGGTGGATATTCTGCCGGATATTATTCTTATAAATGGGCGGAGGTTCTGGATGCGGATGCTTTCCAATATTTCAAGGAAAACGGAATCTTCAACCCTGAGATTGCAGCCAAATATAAAGTATTGCTTTCTTCAGGTGGAACAAAAGATCCAATGGAATTGTATAAAAGCTTCAGAGGCAGCGAGCCGAAAGTGGAAAGTTTGTTGAAAAGAGCTTTTGGATAAAAATTAAATAATATAATAACCATTTTAAATTCAAAAACATTCATGGCAATTAGTTCAAACTCAATAATACATTATACTAATAAATTAGAAAATATAAAGGGAATCTTAGAAAATTTAGGCTTTAGATTAAAATACTGTTCTGAAGGATTAATTATAAATAACACTCCTACACCACTAGCTGTACCAATGGTATGCTTCTGTGATATTCCACTGTCAGAAGTTAAAAACCATATGGACTCCTATGGTTCTTACGGAATCGGATTTTATAAATCCTGGGCAAAAGATAAAGGATTAAATCCGGTTCTTTATATAGAGGGAAAATCTGAAACTAGCAAGAACTTAGAAGCAGTAATTAAAAAACTGGCTAAAGACCAAAGAGAAAATAAAATGGATCAAGAACTTGCAACTACAATTATTAGATTTATTCAATTTTGTAAAAATTATGAAGGTCCACTAAAAACAGAAAAAATTGATAAAACAGATTATATTTTTTATAATGAAAGAGAATGGAGATATGTACCTAGTGAAGAATCTTTAAAAGGAGCAAATAGTATTCTTAATATTAAGGATTATAATAAAGACAAAAGTTCTTGGAATGAAAAACTTAAGAATATATATCTAAAATATGCCATTGAGGATATTCTTATATAATAGTTAGTGAAGATGATGAAGTTCCAGAAATATTAGACTTCATTAATAAAACTTTTCAAGATTTATGTACAGCGAAGCAACTAAAGATCTTAGGAACTAAGATTTTAACTAAAAATCAAATATATCATGACTTTTAGTTAAAACTCATCAAGTATTTCAAATAAAAAATACAATCATTTAAAACAAAAAGAACAGTAATTACTGTTCTTTTTGTTTTAAATTAGTCCTCAATAATCTCAAACATCATTCCTGATCCATGACCATCCAAGAACAAATCAAAGACTATATCAACAGCCAGCCTGAAAAGAAACGCAATGATATGCAGGAACTACACCACATTATTCTGGAACTTATGCCGGAATGCCAGCTATGGTTTCTGGATGGAAAAAACAGTGAAAATAAAACGGTTTCCAATCCTAATATAGGATATGGATTCTACACTATACACTATACCAACGGAAAAACTAGAGATTTTTATCAGATCGGAATGAGTGCCAATACCTCTGGAATCTCAATTTATGTTCTCAATATTGCTGATAAAACCTATCTGAGCACAACCTATGGAGATAAAATAGGGAAAGCCAGCGTAACCGGATATTGCATTAAATTCAAAGCATTGAAAGATATCAACATTGAAATCCTGAAAGCTGCTATACTGGATGGACTTAAAGGATAAAATTCTTTTAACCTGTAAAAACTAGCAGATCTATTCTAAGAAAGCTAAATTTGCATAGTATACAAAGCAAGCATCCATTCTGTAATTTTAAATAATGAGTACGATACCACAAAGATTAGAAAACGTAAAAAAACTTCAGGCTAAAAGATGGGAAAATGAAGACCATTGGGACACTTTGAATGATTTATTAGTCAAAGAATTAGATGAAATTTTATTGATTGAACCTGAAAACACTTCAGCTTTAATTAATATTGGTGCTGTTTATTCCGATATGGGAGAAAATGAAAAGGCTCTGGAATACTTAAAGATGGCTTTAAACTTAGGCTCTAAAGACAAAAATCTGTTTGTAAACCTAGCCATTGTACTTGTTTATATGGAAAAGCATCAGGAAGAGTATTTAGAATATCTTGAAGAAGTTGAAGATAAAACTGAAGATCCACTTACTTTTAAAGCTTATTTTGATCCTCAAGCCCAATAGAATCCTTCTCAATTAAAATTTTAAAATCATGTTACTAGCCATATTACTCCCCTTTTTATCCTTTATCGTCCGTGGAAAAGTTCTCACCGGGATTATCTGCCTGATTCTACAGATCACTCTCATCGGATGGCTTCCTGCCGCCATTTGGGCTGTTCTTTCTTTAAACAATGACAGAGCTGATCAACGTAATGACAGGCTGATAAAAGCAATGCGCAAAAACCAAAGGTAATTCAGCTATTCCCAAAACCGTCTGATATAATTGTCGTAAATTTACAGTACTGGAATAATAAAAACTCCTTTGACTGAAAGATTTTCAAAGTCTGAACGCGTTAGTTTACTATCACGAGAACCGTCAATCTTTATGCTATGAAAGAAAACAAATACGACAATCCGTCATTTTTTGACCAGTACGAAAAAATGCTCCGTTCACAGATAGGATTGGAAGGAGCTGGAGAATGGCACACCTTGAAAAATATGCTTCCGGATTTTCAGGGAAAGAATATTCTTGATCTGGGCTGTGGTTTTGGATGGCACTGCCGTTATGCCATAGAAAATGGTGCAAAATCCGTTATCGGAATTGACCTTTCGGAAAGAATGCTTGCAAAAGCTCAGAAAATCAATAATCTGGAAGGAATTCACTATGAAAGAAAAGCTCTGGAAGAGGTTAATTATCCTGCTGAAAAATTTGATATCATATTGAGTTCACTCACATTACATTATGTGGAATCATTCGATACTATTGCTCAGCATATTTACAAATGGCTTACCTCCGGAGGATCTTTTGTATTTTCAGTAGAACATCCTGTGTTCACCGCTGAAGGCGGCCAGGACTGGGTTTATGATAAAAATGGTGAAAAAATCTGTTGGCCCGTAGATCGGTATTTCATGGAAGGAAAAAGAAATACAACATTTTTAGGAGAAAATGTAATCAAATACCACCGTACCTTAACTTCTTATTTAAATACTTTATTAAAACACGGTTTCAAAATCAAAGAAATTATTGAACCGGAACCGGGTCAAGAAATGTTGAAAGAAATCCCAGAGATGAAAGAAGAACTCCGCAGACCAATGATGTTGTTAATCTCTGTTGAAAAATAGTTTTGAACTGACAGACTGATCAATTACTCTGCGTGGAATCTCCTGGTTTTTAGAAAGATTCATAAGTGATTAAGATGTATATTTGCTTCATTGCCAATCACAGAATATGAAGCTTTTTACTTTTTTCTTCATTTTTATTTTTTCAATGAATTGTCCTGCTCAACAGTATAGCAAAGAGCTGGATCAGTATTTCACAGCCCTAACAGATCTGAAAAATTTCAATGGGAATGTAAAGATTGCTAAAAACAACACTATTCTTCTTGATAAAACCTATAATATCCAGGACGCAGGTAAAGCATTAGAGGTAACTAAAAGCAGTAAATTCATTATCGCATCGGTTTCCAAGATTTTTGTAAAGTATGGAATTTTGAAACTGGTTGAGCAAGGAAAACTGAAATTATCGGATACCCTCAATAAATACATTCCGGATTTTCCCAATGGTGAAAAAATTTCTATTGAACAACTTTTATTTCATCAGTCCGGGCTTCCAAGGGAAATCAAAGATTATGAAAAGTATGACCATCTGAGTCTTGAAAAAATTATAGAACTGGCCAAAAAGGAAACGCTGCAATTCGAGCCGGGAACCCAGACTTTATATTCAAATGTCGGATACTTTATCCTGCACTCTATCATTGATAAACGGTCTGATAAAGGATACTGGAATTTTATTCAGACTGAAATCATCAAAAAATATAAATTAAAAAATACGGGTGAGTTTAATACCGCTCAAACATTATCTCATTTCGCTTATGGATTTTCGGGTGAAAATGGTAAAATAATTCCTGTCGCACATACCAACATCAATCGATTTGAAACTGGAAATTATTTTTCTACTACTGACGATTTGTACAGCTTCAGTCAGCAGCTTATTTCCGGAAAGAACCTCAGAAAAGACCATGTTCTGAAAATGTTTGGAAAGAACAGCCAATTGATACAGGCAGGAGGCAGGCCCGGCTACAGAGCTTATTATTATCAGGATCTGAAATCGGGAATTACCTTTATTTTCACTTCCAATTTTACCGATATTCCTTTTCAAAAAGTGACGGAAGATATTATTCATCTTTTGAATGGCCAATCTTATACGATTCCTCAGAAGATTAACAAAAAAGCAATTGAAGTTCCTGATGAAGTTCTTAGGCAATATACCGGAAAATTTGCCCTTGAAGCTGATCAATCGCAAGTTTTCAACGTTATTTTAGAAGATCATTTTTTATACATCCTCGACAAAGATGGTGAAAAGACCAAAATCTATCCTGAATCATCAACTTCTTTTTTTGATAATCCTCAATCCGAAGATGGTTATCAGTTTTTTAAGGGCAGCGATCAGCAATATTACCTAATCATTATTTCAACTGGTGTTAAATTAAATACCAAACGAATACAATAATCAAGTGCAAATTAATTTTGAAAAAATTTAAAACACAAATAACTATATTGCATAACATAGTAATTGTAATTAATTATATCTTTGCATAACAAAGTATAAAAATATGATTATTAAAAAACTAATTTCCGTCTTCATATTGCTTTTATTCTTTAGCAATACAACAGATGCTCAGATCCGTACAAAAGGATATGAAAAGAAAATTGACAGTATTATCCAGACAGAATTCGGGAACGGAAATGAACCCGGCGGTGTTTTTCTGATTACTCAAAATGGAAAGCCTCTCTATCGGAAAGCATTTGGAAAAGCTAATCTTGAACTCAATGTCAATATGACCCCAGAAAACGTTTTCCAGATCGGATCGATGACCAAGCAATTTACTGCTGTAGCTATTCTGATGCTGGAACAACAAGGCAAGCTTACTGTCAGCGATCCCGTTTCCAAATACATTAAAAATTACCCTAACGGAGATAAAATCACTATCCATCATCTTCTGACCCATACTTCGGGAATTAAAGATTTCACCAAAATGAAATCCATTTCTTCTATTGCACAAAAAGAGATGAAACCTGAAGAAATGGTTGATTTTTTCAAGAATGAACCTGTGGATTTTGCTCCAGGAGAAAAGTTTGATTACAACAATTCCGGATATGTAGTTTTAGGGTATATTATTGAGCTGGTTTCCGGAACTTCTTATGAAGATTTTATTAAGAAAAATATTTTTGATAAAGCGGGAATGCACCATTCTTATTATGCTTCAGACAGAAAAGTGATTCCGCAAAGAGCTTATGGCTATCATAAAAAAGAACAGGGATTTGTCAATAAAACAGTCATCAGTTTCAGTGTTCCTTTTTCTTCCGGTTCATTGATGTCTACTGTGGATGATATGCTGAAGTGGCAGCAGGCTTTACGTCAGAATACCCTACTGAATCCAACAGAAACCCAAAAAGCTTTTCAAAAATATAAACTGAACAATGGTAAAGAATTTACCTACGGATACGGATGGCACCTGAAAGATAGTAATGGAACCCCAGACCGTGAACATGGCGGAAGTATATTCGGATTTAAAAGCATGGGAGTTTATATTCCCAGTGAAGATCTCTATGTGATAGGACTCAGCAACTGCGACTGCCACTCTCCTACTGAAGTCACCAGAAATATTGCGAAAGCGACGCTAAGTGAAGTCAAAACCTCATCAAAAAAAGCAAACAAATAATTCCGACTATTTTTTACGCCTTATTTCAGGGAGAACATGGCCAGGAACTTTAAAAACAGAAACTATTACAAAGATCAGACAGAGAATATTGATTAATACTGTCACTGAAAACGCATTGTGATAATGCTGTACAGCAGGTTTTGTTCCCAGAAAATAGTAAAAAACGCTTCCTACAGCGACAATTCCAATGATGGCAGCAATCTGCTGAAAGGTATTATAAACCCCGGAAGCATTTCCAATCAGCTTTTCAGACATTCCCGACAAGGCAATATTGGCCAGCGAAGGAATGATTGAACCTACTCCCAGCCCATGCAAAAACAACAGCAGGCAGAAAATGGGAAAACCGATCTGTATTCTGAATAAAAACAGCTGAAGAATAAGAATAACAATAATAAAACTGAGCCCTGCAATCAGGGCTTTTTTTCCGTATCTCAAAATGAGTTTTACAGAAACTGCGGATGCCAGTACAAATCCCAATCCCTGAAAAACAATAATTCCTCCTGCTTCTAACGAGCTGATCTTTAATCCATCCTGAAAAAAAATCGACAGAATATAAAAATAGGAATCCAACATAATGAAGAAGAAGGAAACGGCCAGAATTCCCAAATTAAAATTCTTATAACGGAACAGTTCAAAATCAATCAGATAAGAACGTTCGTTTTGTATTCTCTTCTTCTGATTTATGATAAACCCGAAAATAATTACTGCTGAAAAAAACATCAGTGTAATATTTTTGAAATGAAAACCTTCATGTTCAGACATCGTAAGGGCATAGATAGCACAGAACAATCCTGCAGAAAGCATTACAACACCACCTATATCAAAAGACTGCTTTACTAAAGTTTTGGATTCATTTAATAATTTGAAGCTAAGAAAAACTGCCGGCAGACATATAGGAATATTCATCAGAAAAATAAGTCTCCAGGGTTCTTTCATTACCGTAAGAGAAGAAAAATATCCGCCTAAAAACTGTCCCAAAATGGTTCCTATTCCAATAGTGATTCCGTACCAACCCATTGCTTTTGTCCGCTCATGATGAAGAGGAAATAAAACCTGAATCATCGAAAGTACCTGCGGAGCCATCATTGCCGCACTTATTCCCTGTACAAATCTTGAAATAACAAGTTGTTCTGCTCCTGCAGAAATTCCGCAAGCCATAGAACTCACCATAAAAGCTATTAATCCGATGATATAGATCTTTTTTCTTCCGTAGAGATCACCCAACCGCCCTCCGGTTATCAGAAGAGAAGCAAATCCGATAAGGTAAGCTGCAATCATAAACTGCATTTCTCCGTTGGAAGCATGAAAATCATGTTGTATGGAAGGTATAGACACATTGATGATGAATATATCCATGATCGTCAGCAACTGACCAAAGAGTATAACCAATAATTTCAAATACTTATGTTTCATTTTTATATAGATATATCTATTTTTTAATATTCAAAAAAATTAGGGTAGTAAACCCTGAACAATTTTTTTAACCTGATCAAAAGAATCATTTTGTTTGTTGATTGTGGATGTTACAACCGCTCCTTCTATTAAAAGGAATATATTTTCTGCTGTTAAATTGGCATCAGAAAGTCGTCCCTCCACTCCGTATTCTGTTATGAGTGCTTTTATCATATCTTTCTGTTTTTCTTTATGCTGTTTGGCAAAAGCGGAGACAGAAGGGTTTCCTTCTCCTATTTCAGAAACTATTTTTATGAAATGACAACCTGCAAACTTTGAAGTCTGCTGTAGTTTCTTCCTGTAGTCAATGAGTGCCAGAAGTTTTTCTCTGGGGGCTGAAATTTTGGATATACTGTTTTCAAATCCTTCAAACCAGTCTAGTTCTTCTTTAATGAGATAGGCCTGAAGAAGATCATTTTTAGATGAAAAATGGTTATACAGTGAGCCAATAGCAATATCTGCTTCTGCAATAATCTGATTGATTCCTGTAGAATTGTATCCTTGTTTATAAAATAAATCTGAAGCAACCCTGATAATCCTCTCGCGCACTTTTTCTTTTTTCATCGTGAAAATTTTTACAAATCTAAACAAAAAAAATAGATAAGTCTATCTATTTTTAAAATACAGATAAAAACTTTATTTTAGATCAAAGAAATAATCCCTGCCATGAAATCCCTATTTTTCCTTTTCCTGTTTTTATTACTAATTGCTGTATCTTGCAGTGAATCACAGAAACCTAACCTTGGAAAAAATATGAAATCGACCAATCCTGTAGTATATTTTGAAATCCCTGTGCATGATCTGGAGCGAGCAGAAAAGTTCTATTCTGCTGTTTTCAACTTTAGTTTTGAGAAAGAAATAATAGACCGTTATGAGATGGCTCTGTTTCCTTTTGAAGAAAAAAACAGTGGGATTACAGGAGCTCTGGCTAAAGGTGATGTCTACAAACCTTCCAAAAGTGGTGTTATTATTTATTTTAAAACAGAGAGTATTGACTATACCCTGGAAAAGGCTGTAGAACATGGAGGAACTGTTCTTTATCCTAAGAAAACAGATGCAAAGTATGGTTTTGCCGTAGCAGAATTTGAAGATTCGGAAGGAAACAGAATTGCACTGCATGAGACGGTAAAATAGTTATACCATTCGCTACATATTATTTTTTTAAATAAAGTTGATGCATATTTTGTATCTTTCAATAACCATTTTTAAAGATTATTTGGTAAATACCTATGGCGGAAGAACTTTATTTCATCAAAACCAACCCAACTATTGCCAAAATTAATTTGTACAATAAGCTCGACCGTGAGGAGGAAAATATTCTAAAGTTTCTACCATCTGATGCAAAAGATACGCTTGAGAATATTAAAAACAAGGTTAAGGATTCTGTTGAAGAACTTACTCAGGAGGAGCTTCTCCTTATTTTTCAATGGTTTAGTAAAGTGTATTCTTCAGATCATGAGGAGACCAAAACACAGCTTTTCATCAATGGTATTGATCTTTTTTATGAAATTCCGACGACCATTCATGCCGAAAATTTTCTTCAGATTCTTTCAGATTATGAGAAACTCCTGAAACAAGACATGAATTATATTGTAGATTCTCAAAACTTCAATCAATTTCTGATCTACGGAATATTTCTCACAGAGCTTATCAACAGAGAGCAGCGTCAGGACAATATACTTTGTGAGTACCTGAAACCGGACAATCAGTCTTTATATCTTCTTGCAGAAAACCAATGTGGTTCAAAAGAATTTGATGGTAACGTCATCCCGGACCTTCAGCATCATTTTGCTGATCTGTATGATCTGACTAAATTTTACAAAGGATCCATTATCAAACTTGAACAGGAATAAAGAAAGAGACTTTTTCAGGCCTCTTTTAAAATTTCGGGATTTTTCATCAGATAATCCAATGCTTCTTTCACTGCCTGTTCCGGACTTTTGGGATTAAATCCAATCTCATTTCGGGCTTTGGAAATATCAAAATCCTGCTGTAATCCAGAAAACATGGCAATATCTTTTCTTGTGAGTACCGGAGCTTTTCCACTGAGCTTTGCGGTAAATTCCATAATAACAGCAATTGTGAATAGAATTCCTTTAGGTACTGAACGGGGAATCTCCAGTTTCAATTCAGGATAAAGCTGGTTGGCTAAAATGGTAGTATCTGTGATGGTCATACATTTTTCATTGGCCAGAATATAGCGTTCACCAGAGCGGCCTTTTTCAGCTGCCAGATAACATCCTTCGGCCACATCTTTCACATCTATCCAGTTCAGAGTAATTTTGGTATCTACCGGAATTTTTTTGTTCAGGATCAGTTTCAATACCCCATAGGAAACATTCAACGGAGAAAACGCTTCACTGCCTATCATCGCAGAAGGCATCACGGAAACCAGTTCTATTCCCAATTTTGCGGCCAGATCAAAAGCCAGTTTTTCACCATCATTCTTAGAATTATAATACATATCTCTCCGGTCCGGATTATAGCCGTTACTTTCTTTGGTAGGCAATGTAGTATAATCCAGTGCGGCAATAGAGCTTACATAGATTATTTTCTTCACACCGGCCTCCGCTGCTGCTTCGATTGTGTTTCTGGTGCCTGCGATGTTCACATCATAGATTTCTCTTTTGGGATCTTTTGCCCACAATTTAAAAGCAGCACCTACTGCATAGAAAGTTTCAACTCCCTGAAGGGCTTTTACAAAAGACGCTTTATCCGTAATATCAGCCTGCACCAGCTCACAATTCAGTCCATCAAAAGGTTTTCTGTTATGGATATTTCTTACTGCCGCACGCACCGGCAATCCCTGTTTCAGTAAAAATCGGACTAAATTATTTCCCAGATGTCCATTTGCTCCGGAAACAAGACTTAAATGATTCTTTGTCATTGCATTGATTTTAATGCTGCAAAGTTCATCATCCCAATACCGGAACCACTTGACTTTTGTTAGTTAATTATTTTTCTCCGGATTCTGCTCAGACTTTCAGGTTTCATCCCTAAAAACGAAGCGATGTGCTGGATAGGAACATTCTGAATAATTTCCGGATAGTCCTGCATGAGTTTCAGATAACGCTGTTCGGCATTCAAAACGGATAATTCTCTGGAACGGTTTTCATTGTAAGCAATTGACTGTTGAAAAACCGAAATACTGAAATCTTTCATTGCCTGACTTTTAGCGGTCAGATAGTCCAGGTTTTCTTTTGAAATTCTCAAAAGTTCAGCATCTGTGATGCATTCGACATTATTTTCAGAAACTGTACCATTGATAAAATCTGAGTAAGAAGTGAAAAATCCGGGTGGACAATTGATATGAGTGGTAACTTCACTACCATTCTGGTCATTATAAAAAAGCCTGAGATAACCTGAAACAATATAGTAAAGATAATGAGGAGTCTTCCCTGCTGCTTCTATCACCGTGTTTTTTGAAAACATAACCGGCTCGAAATATTGTTTGACAGCTTCTGTTTCTTCACTGGTAAAATTATGACCTGACTGGATATATTGTAAAAGCTTGTCGTGCATTGAATTGAATATTTTAAGTCTTTTGCAAAGCTACCAAAAGAAAGCTTCAAAATTTATTAGTCAAAAAAATATTCGCCTTCCCATGTAACATTCCGGATTCAATAATTGTCTTGTATACATAATCGAAAGAAAGCTGCTGATAAAAAAGCATAACTGAGATTGTAAGAATTATTGAATCAGGATAAAAACTATACCACAGCCAACAGTCTCTTTTACGATGCAGACCTGTTGGCTTTTTTATTTACGCACATTCAAGTGCCTTACACTAACAAAATAGTATATCATTCCTCCAGCAAAATAAGCCAGTACATCAAAAAAATCTCCGGTAAAGTGGGCTGATAGTTTCGGACAAAGGACTTCAAACAAAAAAGACAGGTAAAGTGCTGACGTCAATACAAATTTTAAATCCGGTTTCCAATGGCAGCTTATGATAGAATTCATGATATATTCTATCAGATAACAATACATAGGAACGGTAATAAAATCTGTAAAATGATCGTTAATAATGGGAATGTAAATTCCGTTTCGCCTCATTAAAATAACTCCTCCCCAAACTGCCAGTCCCAACAGAAACCAATGTGAAATTATCCTTTTCATCACATGTGGAGCACCGCCATTATTATCCCGAGAATAACCTGAAGTATTTTGGATATCACTTCCTGTGGATCAGTTCTATTTTCTCTTTCGTTTTTATCTGCAGATTCGTAATTGAATTTTTGTTTTCCTTCCATTATCATAAGATTATGATGCAAATATATTAAATTAGAACAATTGTTCTAATTTTTAAAATATGATTTATATCCACTCTTATATTCTTATCTTTGAAAGATGAAGACCAAGGATAAAATTCTGTCTAAAGCACTGGAATTATTTAATGACAAGGGATATAACAATATCACCACAAGGCATATTGCAGCTGAACTCAGCATCAGTGCGGGCAATCTGCATTATCATTTCAGGCATTCGGAAGACATCATTAAAATCCTTTTCGCAGAACTTACCCTGAAAATGGATGAGCTGCTGAACGAAATGAAAAAACTGGAAAACAAAACACTGGACGATCTTTATCAGTTTACCTATTCTACCTGTGGAATCTTTTATTCTTACCGTTTCATATTTATCAATTTTATAGATATTCTTAACCAGATTCCTGAAATAGAATCCAGGTATGAAGGGGTCAATTTCAGCAGGAAAGAGGAATTCCAACTGATCTTTTCAGATCTTCAAAAAAACCATATTTTCCAAAAAGACGTTCCTCATTTTATCGTTGATTGTCTTATTGAACAGATTTTCATCATTGCAGACAACTGGCTTACCCACAACAGGCTTATTTTAAAGCTTAATCCGGCAGAAGCAATACAGCATTACACCCTTCTTCAGATGAATCTTTTCTATCCACTTCTCAACAAAGAACAGCAAAAACTTTATGAACAGCAGTACATCCGATAATCCCAAAATTATCCTCAGAAAAGGGATTCAAAATGATCTCCTGGAAATGTTGGAGCTTTTTAGAACCACTATAGATGAAGTGTGCAAAAAAGACTATACTCTTCAACAGCTCGAAGCCTGGAAATCCGGTGCAGAGAATGAAGAACGATGGATGGATGTGATGACCAGTCAGTATGTTTTAATTGCTGAGAGTGCAAATCAGATTGTGGGTTTCTGTACTCTTGATCAGGGAAATTATATTGATCTGTTTTTTGTACACAAAGATTATCAGCAACAAGGTATTGCATCCAGGCTTTATAATACAATTGAAAAAGAAGCTCTGCAATATCATGAGAAGCGGCTCACAGCAGATGTAAGTAAAACTGCCAGACCTTTTTTTGAGAAAGTAGGCTTTCAGGTTGTTCAGGAACAGACTGTCGATGTAAAAGGAATTACACTTACCAATTATAAAATGGAAAAAAACCTCATCTCATAATTTCTTACTTATGGAATTACCAACGGAATATAATGAGTTTAGAATTTCAGTTCCTCAGGAATTTGAAAATGTATTTACCCATTTTTATTTTGCTGAAAATATTTCTGATCTATCTGTTACCAAAACTCTCTTACCCACTTATCAAACTATTTTATTATTCTGTTTTGGTGAAAGTGCTACGATGTCTACCCGGGAAAAGACGACCGTCACAGTAGATAAATGCATAATATTTGGCCCTGTGAGACAATCTTTTGAATATACGCTTCCGGCAGGCTGTTCTATTCTGGTCGCTAATTTTAAAGATGATGCCTTCTTCAGATTTTTTGGGAAGGTATCCATTGAACAATCGGTAAGACATCCGGACGAACTGCTGGAAGAAAACTGTTTTACGGATCTTTGGTATCAACTGACAGGATTAGGGTCAACCACAGAGCAAGTGAATCATATTCTTGAATTCTGCCAACCTTATCTTCAGCATCAGGATACTACCAGCAAGCTTTTGAGCAGTTTTGAAAATGATCTTTTAAATCCTGTCAAAGTTATTGCGGAACAGACTCATCAGACTGAAAGAAATATTCAGCGCAAACAGAAGGAACAGTTTGGATATTCTTTGAAAGAACTTAACCGCTATAACCGTTTTTTAAAAGCTGTAAAAATCATTGAAGAGGAAACCGGAAAACAAAGTAAAGTGAAATGGTTTACCATCATTGATGAGTGCGGTTATTATGACCAAAGCCAGCTTATCCATGATTTCAAGCATTTTATGAATATTTCGCCTGCTCAGTATTTGAAATTTCAGCAGGAGATCTGTAATCCAAAGTCTAAATAAGCGTTTCGTTTTCTTACAATTTTTGCAAAGTACATCCTGCTACTTTTGTCTCATTAATCTTAACAAGAAAAACAATGAGACATTTAATAATTTACGCACATCCGAATGAAAACAGTTTAAATCATAGCCTTTTAAGCACGGTTGTTGAAACGCTTCAATCCAGAAATGAGGAAATCGTTGTGAGAGATTTGTATGCAGCAGGTTTTGATCCTGTATTTTCTTTGGCTGATATGCAGGGACAGCGCATGGGAAAGGTAGCTGATGATATACAACTTGAACAGGACTATATTTCATGGGCAGAACAGATTACTTTTATTTATCCTATCTGGTGGACGGGTCTTCCAGCTATGATGAAAGGCTTTATAGACCGTGTTTTCAGTTATGGCTTTGCCTACCGTTATGACCAAGGCATACAAAAAGGACTTCTGACAGGTAAAAAAACTGTCATTATCAATACCCACGGAAAATCTCATGAAGAATATGAACAAACTGGAATGGATAAAGCTCTCACGTTGACCTCGGATAACGGAATTTTCATCTACTCCGGACTGGAAATTATCAGACATTTATTTTTCGATAAGGCTGATAGAGCTACTCCCGAAGAACTTGAGAGCTGGAAAGATCAAATTAGAAATCTATATTCTGAGCATGTCCTTAATTATTAAATAACAATTCATCCTGTATTTTGCTTTTAAGAGATTTATGGCATGAAATTAGCTTCAAAAACCGCAAGTAAAATTGTTTTGAACCATTATTTTAAGCCATTAGGATAGATGGACGGTTAAGTTTTTTTTAAAAACAAATCTTGTTATAACCTTGCAATACGTCTTAATGGTTTAAATATTGGCTCTCCAGGAAATCCCTGAATATTACATCACAATGAAACACTTAAACAGTATATTACGTCTTCCATTCTTCAGTGAATATTACGTTCCGAGCTATCGTTCGGGAAGACTTTCTATATCTGTAATTCAATAAAAATAATCTCACGTATATATAGAGCCCGGACAGTACCTGTCCGGGCTTTTTTCATTTTAAAACTATTCAACATGATTCATTTATTACAAGAAAATGTGGCTATTATCCTGCCAGAAAACAGTTTGGAGGAAAAACTTACACAAGCCAAAGAAGAAAACAGAAAGCTGTCTATCAAGCTGGGGTTCGATCCTACTGCTCCGGATCTCCATCTGGGACATGCCGTGGTGCTAAAAAAGCTGAAACAATTTCAGGACCTGGGACATCAGATCATTATAGTCGTAGGAAGCTTTACGGCAAGAATTGGTGATCCAACGGGGAAAAATAAGGCCCGAAAACCTCTGACTGCTGAAGATGTACAGCATAATGCACAGACTTATATCAATCAGCTTTCCAAAGTAATTGATGTTCAGAAGACAAAGATTGTTTTCAATTCTGACTGGCTGGATGCCCTTGACTTTTCAGAGGTTATCCAACTGCTGTCGAAAGTTACCGTTGCTCAATTGATGCACCGCAACGATTTTAATAAAAGATTTACGGAAAATACTCCTATTGCCATGCATGAACTGGTATACCCTATTCTTCAGGGTTTTGATTCTGTAAAAATTGAGTGTGATATCGAAATGGGTGGTACGGATCAGCTTTTCAACTGTACAATGGGGAGACAGCTTCAGGAGGTACATGGAATGCCAGCACAGATTGTCATATGCATGCCATTGCTGAAGGGCCTTGACGGAAAGGAAAAAATGAGTAAATCCCTGAACAATATTATCGGGCTGACAGACGAGCCTAATGAAATGTTTGGAAAAACAATGTCTATTCCGGATGCATTGATTGAGGAATTTATCAACCTGACCACAGATTTTTCGGTGGAAGAAAAAACGATTCTTATTTCCAGGATAACAGAAGGCGAAAATCCTATGAGGATTAAAAAAATCATTGCTAAGAATATCATCAGTCAATACCATGATGATGCTTCAGCAGAGAATGCTGAACAGTACTTTATCAATCAGTTTCAAAATAAAAATTTTGAAGAGAAAGTGTATGAAACTGTTTCTATAGGTTCTTTAACGAATATTCAAAACAAAATATCTCTAGTAGAGCTTTGTCATCATCTTAAAAGTGACCTCAGTAAATCTGCAGTCCGAAGATTAATTGAGAATGGAGGAGTTCAAATCAACACCATCAAAAAAACGGACTCCGATGAAGAAATTGAACTGATCCCGCAAACGAAGATAAAAATCGGGAGAAGAGGCTTTTTTGAGTTAATATAAGGCTGGAAAATGGAAGCCGGGAGAAAAAAGTTTCTGGATGACGAGTAACACCTGAAATTATTTGATTTATTTTTTTAAATAAAAGTTCTTTACAGCACAAAAATCACTTCTAGCTTCCTTCTTCCGGCTTCCCTCCTTCAACTTATTTCAATATCTTCGTTTTCTTAAAACTATTTCCAATGAGTTACATCATGGTTGACATAGAGTCGGATGGGCCGATTCCCGGTGATTTTTCAATGGTCTGTTTCGGGGCAGTACTTGTCACAGAGGAGCTGGACACTACTTTTTATGGAAAACTGAAACCCATTTCTGAGAAATTCAATCCTGATGCTTTAGCCGTTTCCGGTTTCAGCAGGGAAGAAACAATGAATTTTGATGATCCTCAGACTGTGATGCTTGCCTTTGAAGACTGGATTAAAACAAATTCCAAAGGCAGACCTATTTTCATCAGTGATAATAATGGTTTCGACTGGATGTTTATCTGCTGGTATTTTCATCATTTTCTCGGACGGAATCCTTTCGGTTTTTCTTCCAGAAGGCTTTCTGATCTTTACTGTGGATTGGAAAGAGATACTTTTGCACAATGGAAGCACCTTCGCAAGACTGAGCACACGCACAATCCGGTAGATGATGCCCGGGGAAATGCAGAAGTTTTGCTGTACATGAAAGAAGAGATGGGACTGAAAATTGCATTAAAATAGAATCTAATTTTTATTTTTGAATATGGATGTTAACCTGCGTTATAAACAAGCTGATGATACTGATATTGATTTTCTTCTCAACCTCAGAATGAAAACCATGAACCCTCATTATGAAAATTCAGGGTTATCTACTGACAGAGAAACAACTTTGCAAAGAGTTCTATACCAGTTTGAAAAAGCCAATATTATTCTTTTAAACAATGAACCCATAGGACTGTTAAAAGTAGACCGGACATTTACCAACATTGAGGTTCTGCAACTTCAGATTGATCCCAGCCAACAAGGTAAGGGACTTGGAAAAAAGATTTTGGCTGATATTCTGGAGGAAGCATCGTTAGCTGGAAAGACGGTATCATTAAGCGTCTTAAAAACCAATAAGGCACAACATCTTTATACAACTCTTGGTTTTAGAATTGTGGGCGAAGATCAGTATTCTTATTTTATGGAAACTGAAAAACAATAATTTGAAAATCATCTAAGTTTTGGCTAAAGCCGTTGGCATTTTATTTTTTTAACGGGCTGGAGCCTGTTCCTATTGAAAAATTTACCATTTCAGTTTTATCAGTATTCTGTAAACATAAATTCTACCACTATCTGAAAATCAACAAGCCAATTACTCATATACTTTTTGTTTTTGCAGTAAATTGATCATCATTCAGCTACTTATCATGTACTCTATTTCCAGAATAATCCGGTATATTCTAAAGGAAGAATAAGGGTACTCTCCTTTCTATGCGTATGTATCATACTCAACAGCTACAGCATTTCATTTCCATCAGCTTTCAGCATTCCAAACCTGTATATCTTTGAGCCGTTTCACAAAATCAGGCATTGTGAATTAATCATTATAAATGATTTAAAACCCTTAAAGAATACTAACAACTAAATTAAAAACGAATGCAGACAAATTTACTTTTTCAAAGGATTTTAATGATTTCCTTTATCATTTTCAGTTTAAAAAGTTTTGGTAAAACAATTGTACTGAATGTCAATAATGCCAATTCTGATGGTTCTCTGTATCAAATCAACGAAAATGTAGTCATTGGAGATAAGATACGTTTTACCAACAATTTAAATTATGCTATCAGTCAACAAAACACCAGCTTTATAAGCGGTCCTGGAGGCAATATTGCGATCAATATTCAGCCGGGAGGATATTATGAGCTGGAACTGACATCAGAGACCCAGACCATGTTTACTTTTGTCCATATGAATATGACTCAGAATAAATATTATAACAGCAGGATCAATTTAACATTTGCTGCTTTAAAAGTAAGTGAGACATCAGGAAACGACAACGGAATGAAGGTATTTCCCAATCCATCCCGTGATGTACTTCATATAACATCAAAAGAGAATATAGAAGAGGTTGCTCTTTTTGATGCCAGTGGAAAATTACTATTCACTAAAAAAATAATCAATACAAAAAATAATCACAAAGAAAATATTAATCTGTCTTTTTATGTAAAAGGCAGGTATTTTCTGAAGGTAAAAAATTCTGATGACACCTATTCTACAACTAACGTGATTAAAGAATAAATACCTGATTAAGACATTCTCATAATTATTTTAATATTACTCTTTTTTCTTCCGGCTGCTAATTTTAAAACTGTTATTTAAAAGCCGGAAGAATTTTAAATCGTTGTTAAAAAATATAAAATGTATTATATTTTTCCCCGTGACCTAGAAGAACTGCTGATATGGTTTCTCATAAAAATTATGCCTTTCTACTATCTCTTCCGCCCCTCTCTTTCACGATCCAGATTATATTTTACGATCATAAAAATTACTGTCCTTATTTTGGACAAAATTTTTATTCACAAAACTATTTAATTCAAATTTTACTGATTGGCCATTGTCACATAGATCAATCTTCCTCCTTCTTCTGCAGACAATAATATTTTCTTACCATCCGTCAGCTCAACCATAGAACCGGGCGGAATTTCTTTTTGTTCTGTAATATCTTTCATTCCTGATAAACCTTGGTTTACCAATACCCAACTTCCCTGATGAAACGTGAAATATCCTACGGGCATTTTGTCCTGCATTGTCAGATTTTCGTTACGTATCACTTTCCTGGAAACATGCCATTTGAATAAGTATTGATTATGATAGACCATCAGTCTGTGATTTTCCGGTTTCCATACCTCATCATCAAATTTGAAATATAAGTCTAATACCGGTAATGTTCCCTGATGTGGTGTTCCACAGAACGGACATTTAGGACTGCTGGTATTATCAAAAACATACCATTTTTCGGTACAACTTGAATTGTGGCAAGGCTGTATCAGATCTACGGTTTTCAACAGAGCTGCTTCCCATTCATTGGCTGTGGGACGTCTGATTGGGTCATGCAATCCATCTATAAAGGTTTTTCTGAAAAGACCTGAAATGTAAGGTCCGGTTACGGTATAAGGAATCTTTTGAGGATCGCCCCAGAATGCATCCCATTTCCGGAGATGATCTGCTTTTACCTGATTGGAAGGATTTTCTGGATCTTCCACAAATAGGGCTTTTTCTCCCATAGACAGAATTTCATCTTTTTCGGAATCCAGATCCCAGATTTTTCCTCCGCGCAAAGGATGTCTTCTTAGCAGATACATGTAAATCAGAACAGCAAGGGCATGCAGATCTGTTTTTTGGTTAGGCAGATGTCTTCCCGGATCCTGAAGGCTTAAATGTTTGGTTTTTAACACTTCGGGAGCAATAAAATCTGCAGTTCCAATTACTTCCGGTGGAAACAGTTTGGGAACAACAAGACCGTCTATATCAATGATACAGGCAGATTTCGTTACGGGATCTACCAGAATATTATTATAAGATAAATCGGAATGCGCGAGCCCCATCTGATGCAGCTTTTTCACCCCTCTACTGATATTGACAGCAATCTGAAAATAACTCAGCCAGTCTCCCAGCTCCGACTGATCTAATCTCAACGGATACTGCTGATTCCTGAACATGGGTGCAGTAAACCATTTCCCAACCTTATCCTGTCCTTTAATATTATCTGAACCGATGTATCCTTTTGCAAAATAAAATTTATTATGATAAACAGGAACTACAATTCCTGTGAGTTTATTTCTTTCAACAATGTCATAAGGCCATCTGAATATTTCGTTCAGAAAGTACTCTGAGGTATTCCCGTTCTGTATACTCTGCAGATAGGTAGAAACAATTCTCATGATCCTTTCTTTTTGTCCTTCATCCAGCGGACTGCGGTAAAAAGCCACCACATAATCTTTATCGGGAGAAAAGTACACATCTTTCACGCCGCCCCGGATAGGGTTTTCATCTATATATTCATAGGATTTGGCTGTATCCAGAACAGAAACAACCTTAATGGTCTTTTTCATGGTATTAATAGATTATTGCCAATGTTCGGTCATCGTGATTTCCTCTGCTCCAGAAATCGCTCCATATTAAAAGTTGTTCATCAATTTTTTCGTCATTGATAAAATCTGCTTTCGTCCGGTCATCATTATTTCCGGCCAGATCTTCAAAAATTGATTTCCAGCTTTCTGTATCTTCCAGTTTGTTTTCTGTAATGAATTTCGGATCATAAATACCATCTGTCATCAGCACGAGGTAGGAAAAATCATCCACACAAGTGATGCGAAAACGGGACGACAATTGATCGTTAAAAATCTCTTTCATGGTGATAAAACGGGTACCACCACTAAACTCACCCACATCCATCTGGTTCAAAAGTTTCACTTCAGAAAAATCAGAATTGATGAGGTTAATCGGGCAGTCTCCAACTCCAAAACTAAGAATGACATATCCAAAACTGAATTTTTTAAGTAATATAAAGATCAGTGTAGCATGCAGATCACTTACAGACAGTGAATGTTCTGCTGCCGTTTTTTCTAATGTTTGATAAACCTCTACAACACTCTCCGATACAATATTTTTGATGCTTTTTTCAGCATCTGAGCGCTCTTCCCTTGAAGATCCAATATCATACATGCGACTGATATTGTTTTCAATTTCGTGTAAAATTTCCTGCGAATTGAAAAATTGATTAATCGTTGTCGTTGCCAATCTTGAGCCTTCTCTTGCAGTTGTTGCTGAACCTGCTCCATCTGAAACAGAAACAATATTCCAGTCTCCAGGAAGGTTATTTACTGCAAAATCATCTTCACGAAATTTCCCTTCATGAGCATGGGAACGTCCTCTTTTGGATGCCACAACAATTTTTTTGTCTGAAAAGAAACCTTTGAAAGAGTCTTCTTCTGATTTATAGAAAACTGCATTTGTATCACTGGGAATATTCTTCCATAAGTCTTTTGGGTCTGCGTTTACAAACAGCTGAATCTTCTTTATTTCAATCTGGTTTGGGTCATGAATATGATAAAACTGAACATCCAGGTGATACATATTGTTGGTAACCGGAGTTCCTGATAGGGTATTATTTTCAAAAGTGAGTCCTGTTTCTTCCAGGTTTCCGATATTCTGAATTTTTATGTTCGGAAAATCGTCCATATCAAGGCTGAATTCATAATATTGCTTTGCATTGGCATTTTTTAATATCCAATGAGCGTCTTTAAATTCTTCTTTTTCTCTGTAAACGACAGCTTGTTCTATCGTCTTCGGTTTAGATTCAGAGGCTGATTTCTTGAAAAATTTCCCCATCATTATCCCAGGGTTCTGTTAATATCAAATCCTCCACCGGAAAATCCGTAATAATCCGAAGTTCCACACCATGGACATTTGCTGTATCCTTCTCCTCTCAAACAATGGATCCCGCCGCAGGAACAGGTTGCCAATGCAATCGGATTGGCACAGTGAGGACATGAAGTACCTCCTTCCAGTTCTTCTATATTGATTTTAAGATGTGTTTTCTGATTAGAAGAAAGTCTGTAATAGGCTTTTTCATCAATTTTATAAGCTCCATCCAGTCTGTAATATCTTGTTGCCATTCCTGGAATACTCGATTCAGCAAAGGCTTTTTTAAATTTCATCAGATAAAGCTTTTCAGTTTCCTGACATTTCCCATTTAATACTACAAAATTGTTGTCCGGGAATTTCTGTTCCATTTCAGGATCTACTTTCTCAAGAATAAGAGAATCGATCTTAGAAAGGTTAATTCCTTCTTTCTTGGCTTCTGTTACGCTCTGGCTGGTCGTTTTAATAGAATCTGTTACCCACTTGAAAAATTCTTTATAGGAATTCTCATCAGAGTTATTGAAAAGCAATACATTATCGGCTAATGAACCGAGCAGCTTATAATTTGTATTTTCACCGATAGATACGGCAATAGTGTTGGGTTTTCCACTGTATTTGTTATTCCACCTCTCAATAGCTTTGGTGGCATCATCAGTGGGAACTCCGTCTGTAAAAAGGAAAACGATGGGTTTCCAGTCTCCTTTTCTTTCATAGGTAGTTTTCACAATATCCCTGTCGATACAATCCATTACTTTAATCAAACCCTGGGAAAGTGACGTCCCGCTCCCGATGGGAATTTTAGGTGGATAAAAGCTGATAATATCCTGCATGGGAGTAATCACTTCCGCTTCTCCTGCAAAACCTATCACAGAAATATAAACGGTTTCGAGTGAATACGGATCTTTTTTTAATTCTCTGATAATATTGGCGATACCTTCCTGTACCTGCTCAATAGGTTCTCCTACCATAGATTCGGAGATGTCTACTAAAAAATAAATAGGCAGTCTTCTCATGTTGTAAAGACAATTTTTTAAATAATAATAGTAAGCTCCGATGGTGGCGGAGGCAGTGTGATATTTTCTCCTGTATTCTGTGAGTGTCCTCCCTGTGTGATGGAAGAACTTACCCATTTGAAAAAGGAAGAAAGGGTAATGGCGTCTGTGGTATCTAGTTTTACCACATGATCTGTCAGTTCTTTAAGATACTGTTCATCGGCTTTCGGACCTGCAGCACAGCCTACAATGGCTCCAAATTCCAATCCTCTGATCACAGGAATCATCTGTCTGTATTTCTGAATATCTGAAGGTTTTCCATCTGTAAATATAAAAAGTAGCGGCTGCCAGTCTCCTTTTGCATCCGCCGATTCTTTTACGATTTCTCGCTGCACCAATTCGGAAACCATTTCCAATGCAGCTCCCGTATGGGTTGGCCCGCTATCCGGACAGGTAATTTCCATGGGATAAAAACTCGCCAGATCTGTTAAAGGGATAATATTTTTCACTTCTCTATCGAAGGTAATGACGCTCAAATGAAGGCTGTCCATTGCCTGCGGATCTGCACGAAGCATACTAATCAATCCGTTGAATCCGTTATTCAGTGCCTGAATAGGTTCCCCGTTCATAGAACCTGATGTATCTAATAAAAAATAGGCTAATAATCTCCTGCTCATTATACGACAATATTAATTCTAAATCCGGCGGAGGAAGTCTTCGACTTCCTCCGCCGGATTTATTTTGGTTTGATAAATTTTGAAAATCTAGTTGGAATAAGCGTATTGCTGTTTAAGAATATCTATAAAGTTATCTGTATGATGCGGCTCACCCACAGCACGGAATTTCCAGTCTCCGTTATGACGGTATGCTTCTGCAAAAACCATTGCACACATCCCGTTCATACTTGAATCTCCGGAAAGGCTGTATTTTGTAATTTCTTTTCCTGTAGCATCCACCGCCCGGATAAATGCATTTTCGATCATTCCGAAGTGCTGGTTATTGGTTTTTCCCTGATAAATGGTAACCAGGAATACAATTTTCTGATAACTCTGATCCAGCTGATCCAGTCTTACAATAATCTGCTCATCATCTCCATCTCCCGCTCCGGTTCTGTTGTCTCCTGTAAGCCATACATTTCCGCTTGGGTGCTGCATAGAATTGAAGAAAACCACATCTCCCTGATAAAGCGCCATCTGTCTTCCGTCATTGGTCTGTACGGTTCTTCCAAGATTCGCTACTTTACCGTTACCATCTAAGAGAAAGGCCACTGCATCAAGGTCATATTCAGCTTCTTTACTAAACAGTTTCCCAAAGAATCCACTGCCTTGTTTTCTTACATCCCATCCTAAACCGATGGTTACCTTTGAAAGATCATAAACACTTTCTCCACGGTCATTCTTTCTTAAATCTATCGTTTGTCCTTTCTGTAAATTAATTGCCATAGTTATCGTTTTTGTGTATTTGGGTGTTTTTTATTTGATGATTTGTCCTTTGTAATATTTCTCCAGGAAGAAGCCCAGATCTGCTCTGTATCCTATCCCTGAAGCTTCAAATTTCCAGCTCCCGTTTCTTTTGTACAGCCTTCCGAACTCTACTCCTGTTTCAATAGAGAAATCTTCATCCAGCTCATATTTTGCAATTTCCTGGTTTGAATGGTTATCAACAACTCTGATGTAAGAGTTTCTTACCTGTCCGAAATTCTGTCTTCTTCTTTCAAAATCTTCTATAGTGACTACGAAAAGAATCTCTTCCACTCTTGAATCTACTTTATCAAGATCTATCACGATTGCTTCATCATCGTCACCATCACTGTTTTTACCATTGGGATCATCACCTGTATGCGTAAGAGCTCCGTCCGGAGAATTCAGGTTATTGTAAAAAACAAAGTATTCTTCGCTTACTAATTTTCTGTCAGAATCAATCATGATTGCAGAAGCATCAAGGTCAAAATCGTAGCCGGTTCCTTCATTAGGATCCCAACCTAGCCCAATCGTCATTTTCGTCAATCCTATATCGATCTTTTGCCCTTTCTGTAGATTAATTGCCATAGTGTTTTATATTATGATTATTTTTCGCATTAAGATAGAAGTGATTTATGAATTGACCAAATTTATTTAGGAAAAAATGATCTACAAAGCCCAATTAAAGCTATTTAAGTCACCAATTACCATAAAAAAAGGTCCAATTGAAAAATTGAACCTTGTATTGTATAGAAGAGTATTGAATTACTTTTCGAAATCCTTATCCGAAACAGCAGCATTTCTTGCTTTTGCCAGCATAGGAATGGAAATCAGTCCCATCACCAGCATAATCACAATCTGCAGCGGTAAAGAAATAAAGGAATACGTCAATCCCATTTCCCCTCCGAAATCAGCACTTTTTCCTATTGAAATAAAGAGTGCCATAAAACCATACTTCATCGCAAGGTTATAAGCCCCAATACCTCCACTGGCAGGAATAATCATTCCCAATGTTCCTACTACAATAATAAAGAAACCGTCTGCAAAGGTAAATGCGGAGGTTTCAGGAAGTGCAAAGCAAACCAGATAGGCGGCTAAATAATAACAAATCCAGATTCCTAATGTATAAAGGATAAATTTCCCTTTTTCTTTTAATTTAAAAATGGAAGTTATTCCTTGAAGAATACCTTTTCCAAAATTGATAAGTTTTTCTTTTTTATATTTATAGAGAAGACCTAAACCTACTAAAACCAATATTCCCAGAGCAATTTTAACATACAGATAAAATGAATCAAAATCATTTACCCCCAACTTCATTATTTGTTTCTCAAAAAAATTAGGAATAAATTCTTCCTTTTCATCTTTCTTATCCATTACAAAATGGTAGAAAGCAAGAATTGCTTTAAATTTAAAAATTCCTGTCAGAACTAAAAAACCTGCCATACAAATAAGATCCACTACTCTTTCCAAAATAATAGTCCCTATAGATTTGTCCACAGGTACTTTTTCCACTCCATATAAAGTTGTCGCTCTTGCCACTTCCCCACTTCTCGGAATGGTAAGGTTCATCAGATACCCAAATGATATAGACCAAAGCGCATTGGAATTTGAAATTTTGTATCCCATGGGTTCCAGCATCAGATTCCAGCGGATAGCTCTAAACCAATAGGCAAGAAGGCCAAATACGGATGCTAACAATACCCAAAGATAGTTCGCTTTCGCCAGTGACTTCTGAATGACTTTAAAGTCAAGCCCTCTTAAGGCAAGCCATAAAAAAAAGCCTGCAAAAGCAAGCGATATTACTATTGTTAGTATTGATTTTATTGGACTTTTTGATATTTTCTCCATGTACTAGGTAAGAAGATTTGTTTTTTCATCCGGAAAAACAATCTTCGGTTGGAAGTCTTTGGCTTCTTCCGGGGTCATCTGTGCATAAGCAATGACGATGATGATATCATCTTTCTGTACTTTTCTTGCTGCAGGCCCGTTCAGACATACTTCTCCGGATTTTCTTTTTCCTTTGATAACGTAGGTATCAAAACGTTCTCCATTGTTCACATTCACAATATAGACCCTTTCTCCTACTACCAGACCGGCAGCTTCAATAAGATCTTCATCTATTGTTATACTTCCTATATAATTAAGGTCAGAGGCAGTTACTCTCACCCTATGAATCTTAGACTTGAAAACTTCTATTAGCATGGTGCGAATTTACTAATAAAAATTAATAAAATAGGTCTTTACTATCATTAAAAAAACTCCCACAAATACAGGGGGTAATTTTATAAAACACAAGAATTCCGAGAATTACTTATAAATTTAATAATCATATGGTTAAAAAAATTAATTGTCTATACTTAATTTAGGATTTAATAAATACAAAAAATAATATTAACTTTTTGCTAAAGTCAATACACATAAGCATTTGGCATGATTTTAGTAACGCGTAACGTAGGTTTTCCGTGAAAATTGGAATTATCATATTTTAACTAATTTCACCGAAAAGCAAAAAAATTTTACAAGTTTTAATAAAAAAATTGCACAATTAGAAAATAGTATTATATTTGCTATAATTACGAACTAACTTTAATATTAAAAATTATGAACAAGTCTGAATTAATCGACGCAATCGCTAAAGATGCAGGTATCACTAAAGTTGCAGCAAAGGCTGCTTTAGAGTCTTTCATTGGTAACGTAACTACTACTTTAAAGAAAAAAGACGGTAAAGTGTCTTTAGTAGGTTTCGGTACTTTCTCAGTAGCTGAGAGAGCAGCTAGACAAGGTATTAACCCTGCAACTAAAAAACCGATCAAGATCGCTGCTAAAAAAGTAGCTAAATTTAAAGCTGGAGCTGATTTATCAAATGCAGTTTCAGGTGCTAAGAAAAAATAATCATTCAGATTAAAAAAATTCAAGGGCTGTTTCTTAGAAACGGCCTTTTTTTATTTAAAATGATGGTAGAAATTAAACCATTAAGAAGTTTTAAGCGGTTAAGAATTATTAAGTTTTGGCTAAAGCCGTTATTATTACAATAAATAAGCGGGCTAAAGCCCGCTTCTATTGATATTGTAAAGTCTATATAATCAGTGTCTCAGTATATTATTTAAAACAACTGCTACCACCAACCTCTAATCTACCTTCTAAATTCCATTTAAGGTGCCAGTCTCGAAATCTTCCAATCCAGATCCTCAAGCTGATAAATAATCCTGTCATGAAGACGATTAGGTCTACCTTGCCAGAATTCAATTTCATAAGGTCTTGCCAGGTACCCACCCCAATTGGCAGGTCTTGGAACTTCTGTATTTTCATATTCCTTTTCCAGCTCTTTTAATTTACCTTCCAAAAACTCTCTATTCGGAATCACCTGACTCTGTGGAGAAACTACAGCTCCCAGCTGGCTTCCTTTCGGTCTTGAATGAAAATACCCATCACTTAAGTTTTCTGCCAGTTTTTCAAGATCTGCTTTAATGATAATCTGTCTTTCAAGATTAGGCCAAAAGAAATGCAGACATGCTTTATGATTGTTTTCTATTGCTTTACCTTTTCGGCTGTTATAATTGGTATAAAAAATAAAACCTTCATGGGTATATGCTTTAAGAAGTACCATTCTTGTTCTCGGACACCCATCTTCCTCTACAGTAGAAACAGCCATAGCATTGGCTTCTGAGATCATTGGACTCTCATTTGCCTCCAAAAACCAGTCTCTAAACTGCTCCATTGGATTTTGTTTTATCTCACTTTCAATAAGTTGGGATTTATCGTACACTTTTCTTTTGTCGTGCAGGTTTTCCATAAATATTTTTTATTAAATTTGAGTATGAATCACTCATACAAAGGTAAAATATTAATCTCGACACCTGACATTTCCGGCGATATTTTTTCAAGATCGGTAGTATTGGTTATTGAACATAATGAAAGTGGTGCATTTGGTTTGATTCTGAATAAAAAGAACAGCCAGATGAGCAGCAAGTTCAAAGATTTTTTTGACTTTAAAATTGAGGTGTATGATGGAGGGCCAGTGGAAAACGACAAAGTCTTTTTTATTGTAAAAGGTAAAAGGGTTACTGAGATCTATACAGACATCACAGATGAATACTATCTTACAGAAGATATTGACCGTATCATCAACTCTGTTTTGAGCAGCGAACTGGACATTGAACACATCAAAATATTTTCAGGGTACTCAGGATGGTCTCCCGGCCAGCTGGATACTGAAGTTCAAAGAAAAATGTGGACGGTAGTAGATGTTTATAATCTTGATTATACACTTCCCAATGATCAAACTCTTTGGAAATCTATTATGCAGAATCTTGGAGGAGAATTTCTTCTTTGGGCGAATTCACCTGAAGATATTTCGCTGAATTAATGTGTCATTTTCATATCAATCAGACAATTAACAAACTTTAAGATTCCTTTAACCAATTTTAAAGAAAGTTTTTCCGTTCTTTGAAAAACTAAAATCACTGATATGAAAGGTATTACATTACTTGCTTTATCAATATTTTCTACCGCATTTTTATCATTTACTCCCATTAACAAAAAATACATTGTCATAGATGCCGGACACGGTGGAAATGATTTTGGGGCAACACATGGTGAAATTCGTGAAAAAAATATATCATTAAGCGTTGCTAAAGAAATCCAAAAGATCAATGAAAGCCAGGATCAATATGAGATCATTCTGACAAGGGATTCTGACACGTATCCTTCTCTTTCCGAAAGAACAGATCAGATCAATAAACTTAATCCTGAAATGGTCATTTCACTCCATGTCAACACTTCTCCTGAACAAGAGAGAGCTGATAACGCATTTGAAGTTTACACTCAGAATTCTGATGTTTCAAAGGAGTTGGCTGGAAAAATTTACAAGAAATTCAATGCCCGTAAAATATCGGAGAGTAATCTTCATATTTTAAGAGAAACTAAAGCGCCTGCCGTATTGGTAGAACTTGGATTCATCAATAATTCTGAAAACAGGAATTATATAACGAGTGAAAAGGGGCAAAAAGAAATCGCACAGAAATTTGTTGAAATCATCAACGAATACTAAAATAAATAAACAATTTCTGATTTAATCAGAATAAAACCCGGTAAAGGACTTCTGGAACTTTGTTGTTTACCGGGTTTGTCAATTTTTATTGATTAAAACTTTTCTTCCAGCCTTCTACTAATTCTGAGAAGCGGGAGTTTTCAAAAGTTTTATTTCTTATCTTACCTACAGAAAATATTCCTTTTTCTTCAGAAATCATTAAAATCTCTTCAGCTTTCTGAGATTCGAATGCGATAATCTCGTGTTCCTGAATATCAGCAAGGTTATTTTTATGTAAAAAAGTAACAAAATTTTCCATCAAAGGAGAAATGTAAGCTCCTTCGGTCTGCTTCGGTACTTTAATAACGTCACCTTCTAAAAAAAGAAGATTTCCAACAGTGGTACGTGCTATTCTTTTGTTTGGGTTCAGAAGAATAACGTCATCAAGGTCATTTTCCTGGGCATAGATCGCTCCGTAGATGTTTTCCGGACAGTGAACTCTAATATTGCTCAGAAGGTTGTTATTAACGTTAATTTCTTTAATCAAATCCAATTCTAAAAGTCTTTGATGAACTGCCAGTACATCTTCCATTTCTAAAACTTCGAAAAAATAAGAGACAGAAGATTTTGCCAATGTCACTTCATCATTGTTTCTGAACACCTGGAAATTGATAATTCCGTTCTTTACTCCTTTACCTTCAATAATTTCTTTTTGAAAGAGTGACTGGAAAAACTCCAGGGTGTAAGTCAAAGGAATATTCATTCTCATCTTTCTCATGGAAGCCATCAGGAAAAAATAGCATTCTTCGTCCATGATCAACCCACCATTTCTTACAAAGAAAGAAACCTTCACTGAGTCTCCCCAAAGGAAGGCTCTGTTCTTTACATTTAACTCGTCTGATGTAAAATATTGATTTTCCAATTTTTGATGTGATTTATTTACAAAAAAATAATGAACGATAAATCGTTCATCAGTTTTATCATTTAATATAGCCCGGTATTATGCCGCACCTAGTTTTATTCTCAGGTTCTCAATAAGATTTTCCCAATACATTGCGTTCTCTTCTTCATCACCTTCTTCACAGAAATCTGTAATATTTAAAGCCAGATCTTCTGTAATATCATCAATTGTGATCGTCATTTCAAAGAAATTTTTTGTTCCTTCATCTTCTTCCCATCTGAAACGCACGAAACCTTCAGGCTTATATCTGATCAAAGTGGCCTTCTCAGCAGGACCTCCACCCCAGCTAAAAAAGAAATCATCGCCTTTCTCTGTTACCTCATCCGCAAACCATTCAGACAATCCTTCTGCAGTTGCCAGATATTCGTATAAAATCTCTGATAAACAGTGCATTGGAAATTCGTAATGGACTTTATGTTTCGCCATATAATCTTTGTTTTATCGTCCCGCAATATATAAATTAATTTTTTTATTACGCAAAAAAACAATTACTTTTTTAAAGAATCAGTATGATATTTATCACAGGATTTAAATCCTTATCCCATTAATTTTTAATGGATAAAGTTATCATGCACAGCATAAAAAAATCTCTCTGAAGCAGAGAGATTTTATCTTTAATTTTCGTTCAGTATATCAAGAATAATCTGACATCCTTCTCTGATCTCCTCTTTAGATAATGTAAGAGGCGGGGAAATCCTCAGGTATTTATTTCTGTACAGCTGCCAGAAAACAACAAGCCCTTTTTCCATACATTTTTTTGCAACTTCCAGTGTATATTCAGGAGTTCCGAGGTTCACAGCAAGCATTAAGCCTTTGCCGTTGATATTTTTAATTTTAGGATGAACTAAAAGTTCTCTGAAGAGTTTTTCTTTTTCTTCCACTTCATTCATAAGCCCGCTGTCCAGCACTTCTCTTAAAGTAGCGTAACTTGCCGCAGCAATCAACGGATTTCCTCCAAAAGTGGTAATATGACCTAGCTTTGGTGAATGTGATAAGCTTTCCATAATTTCTCTGGAACTCATAAAAGCTCCTACGGGAACTCCTCCTCCCATTCCTTTACCCATCACCAGGATATCAGGAACGATTCCAAAGTGTTCAAAAGAGAATAGCTTCCCTGTTCTTCCAAATCCGGGCTGAATTTCATCTAAAATTAAAAGCGCTCCCACTTCTTCACATCTTCTCTTCAGTTTGATCAGATAATCATTATCGGGAACCAGAAACCCTGCTGCTCCCTGAATGGTTTCCAGGATAACACAAGCCGTTTTTTCAGTTATTTTATCGAAGTCTTTTTCATTATTAAATTCAATGAAAGAAACCATGGGCAGTAAGGGGCGGAATTCTCTTTTATGGGTTTCGTTTCCTGAAACACTCAAAGCACCATGAGTATTCCCGTGGTAAGAGTCTTTAAAGGATACAATTTCTTCTCTCCCTGTATATCGTTTTGCCAGCTTCAGACTTCCGTCAATAGCCTCAGCACCACTGTTCACAAGATAGGTAACTTCCAAAGGCTCCGGAGTTGCTTCTGCAAGCAGTCTGCATAATGCAATAGGTTTCTCCTGTGCATATTCACCATATACCATTACGTGAAGGTATTTATCTGCCTGTTCTTTGATTGCATTCACAATCTTAGGGTGTGAATGACCGAGTGTATTGGCAGAAACTCCTGCTACAAAGTCAAGATATCTTTTTCCGTCTGTACCGTAAATATAGCTTCCTTCTGCTTTTTCAACTTCAAAACCTGCTGCAAATTTTGTGGTTTGAGCCTGATATATAAAAAAATCTTTATGCATTTCCATTGTCTCCAAAATTTCAGCAAAGCTATAAAAGATTCATTAAAGGTTAAAATATTAATCCACAAAAAAAAGACCAGCGAGTACTGGTCTTTTCTATTATTTTCTGGTCCGTTTCGGCTTTTTAGCTTCTTCTTTGGCTTTTTCGTCATCAATTGCTTTCTGCGCGTTATCGAAGAGCTCGCTATCAGCGGTATATTTTATTTCTTCGTTGTTCGGGGTATCTACAAGGATATCCTGCCACTTTCGAATCCTGTCTTTGGTATTCCAGTTAAAATCGGGGAACTTCCTTCGTGCAGGTTCTATTTTACTCATCGGATAAGTGTCTGAATTTGCTCCGATACTGCATGAAATAATCTGCAGGGCTCTTTCTTCAAACAATGCTCCGATAATTCCACAGGTAGAAAGGGTAATTCCTATTCTTTCCGGTTTTTTGGTTTCCTGATCGGTATCATCTACATAGACAATAGACTGGGCATTCCCAACTACTCTCGCTTCTTTAATATCATTTTTCTCATAGTAAACCGTCATGAACTTTCCTTTCACCTGGTTGAATTCATCTTTCAGAGTAAGTGAATCTACTTTACTGATAGCAAAGGCATTTCCGATTACTTTTAATGAGTCTATATCTTCTGTCTTGGTATTAAAGTAAGCTTCTACTTTATCACCTGTCACCTGCTTTTCACCACTCCACAAAATGGGACTTGTATACATATGCATCACTCCATCTGTTTCATTGAAAGCAATGGAGTCTGCTCTTCCCTGTGCATTGGATTTGTAAATACGGGCTTTTTTAAAGGCTCTCAGATAGCTTTTCTTCACTTTAATATCAAGTGAATCCGGCCTTTGATAAGAGATAATTTTTTCTGCTGCAAAATAAATGGAATCTTTTTCCATCACTTTTACGGCATAAGGATTTTTCGTCATCATCGCAGAGTCTTTTTTCTCAAAAATCTCTCCGTATCCTCCTTTTATATATCTTCTTTCTTTTGGATCATCAAGGGTTACATTTCCGGTGGCTTTACCAAATCCTGAAATCTGATTGTAATACATATCATCACCGGTAAGGATTTTATCGTTATAATAGATCCTGGAGTTTTTGGTTAGATAAGCCTCCTTAGAATCCATTTTATAGGTTCCTCTTTCAGTATATATTCTGTTTCGGGAATTGGTTTTGCTGGTAATGGTTGTAGGTCCATTAAAATCAGCAATTTTTGTATTCTGATTCTGCTTGATATTAGGACCTTCTATGATATATTGAGGCGTTTCTATTTTTACATTACCAGTAAGGTCTACAATTCTTGTATTGAGAAAGTAAGTTCCTACTTTGGCATAGGTTACATTCTGACCATCAGAGATCGTTCCACCTGTATTAAAATAAGCCTGGTTAGCCAGCCTGTCATAATACAGAATATCTGTTTTTATTGTTTGTTTAGGGTCGGTTAAAACCACGTTTTTTCTGGCAACACCTTTTTGGGTATTGGCATCATATTCCATTTCTCCTGCTGTAATTACAGAGCCATCTGTATTTTGAAGCCTTGTATTGCCTATTGCTTTTACAAAGTTTTCTTCATTATACAGGACTACTTCATCCGCAGTAAGAATGGAGCCCTGATGTTCAATCTGAACATGCCCGGTAAAATATTGATTTCCGTCGTACTTTTCAGGGTCTTTCTTGATTTCGTCCGCATGGATGATTTTTACTTTATCTTCAGGTCTCACCTGTTTGGGCTGAGCCGGTGAAGGAGTCTGCAAATAGGGATCTCTCTTCACAGGAGTTTTTTCCTGCGCAAAGCTTAGCGTAGAAATAAAGATTAACAGAAAAAGGATTATTCTCATTAATTAGTCATTCTTAGTGCCATAGAAATATAGCGAATGAGAATCAATTCTTACGCCAAACGCTTCTTCAATGGCTTCTTTGATTCCTTGGATTCTTGGGTCGCAGAATTCAATAATTTCTTCAATCTCTTTATCAGAGTCTTTTTTGTAGATCACCAGGTGGTCATGCTGTTTGTCAAAATAAGACTTCTCATAAGATGAAGAGGTCAATGTTTTTTCTCCGAACTGATGCTTACGGATCAATCCTGCATCAAGGAAAATTTCAATAGTGTTGTAAATCGTTGCCTTAGAAACATGATATTTCTTCTGCATCATCAGAAGATACAGATCATCAACATTGAAGTGATGATCCATATTATAAATCTCTTCTAATATCGTATATCTTTCAGGTGTGTTTCTGAACCCTTTTTCTAATAAGTAGTTTCTCAAAACATCCTTGATCAAAGCTATATTTTTTTCTTTTTGTACTGTATCCATTAAAAAAATTATCTACAAATTTATTGAATTTTATTTAAATAGATAGTATGGTTAGATGCCATAAGGCTAAGAGTTGTGACGGAAGTACCCCGACTGCTCAATCTTATTATCATAAACCGTAAGTTCTGTAATAGGTGCAGATTCTACCTCAACGTTATGAGAAGATACTCCCCAAGCCTTAAAGTCATCACTTCCGATATACTTCACAAAGTTATAAATGTTAAGAATAATCTTTTGTTTAACCGTTAAAAGGATATCGTTGATATAAGTATTATCTATGATTACATATTTAAGATCCGGTGGTATTTCATGAGATCTTAAAGAAGGATGGCTGCTTCTTGAAGGAATGGTTCCGTCCGCCATTAAATCTTTAAGGACCATATTAAAGTAATCATTGATTCTTCTGTCTACTTTAAATCCTAAAAGGAAGTTGATTTTATATACTGTTCCCGGAAGAATTTCGTCTACGGTGTATTTAAACGTATAGGGATCTTCCTGGTTTACGATGCTCAGGATAAAGTAATGATCTGCTCTTTTCGGCTGTTTTTTGATGATGGAATAGATAATTTTTGATTCCACTTCATCATTTCTTTTGGCTCTGCTCAGATAAGCAAGGTTGGTAGCGTATTTCGGGATGGTTTCATCCAGTTTCATGTCTTTAAGGATAGAAACATACTTTTCTATTTTCACAAACTGAATAAATCTTGTTTTGATCAAACGTCCGTTATACCATGCATACATAGAAAGTCCGATAGAACCAGCTAATACAACTGTAATCCATCCTCCTTCCAGGAATTTGATAATATTGGCACTGAAGAAACCTAGTTCAATAGCCATATAAACAAATGCGAAAAATAAAATCAATATTTTGCTTACTCTTTGTTTCAATAACCAGAACACAAGCAGAATTGTTGTCATCAGCATCGTGACCGTAATGGAAAGTCCATAAGCGGCTTCCATTTTTCCGGATTCTCTGAAATGCAGAACAACAATAATACACAGAATAAGTAGTCCCCAATTGATTCTTGGGATATACATCTGTCCTTTAACTCCGGAAGGATAATCAATTTTTTGATTCGGCCATAAGTTAAGAGACATTGCTTCTGAGAATATGGTGAAAGAACCTGTAATCAATGCCTGGCTGGCAATAATTGCAGCTGCTGTTGCTAAAATTACTCCCGGAATAATCATCCATTCTTCCATAATTCCAAAGAAAGGGTTTACTACGGAGAATCCAGGTTTATTGTAATTGGTCAAAAGCCAAGCTCCCTGCCCAAGATAGTTTAGAATAAGCATGATTTTAACGAATCCCCAGCTTACTCTGATATTTTTTGCACCACAGTGTCCTAAGTCTGAATAAAGAGCTTCAGCTCCTGTTGTACAAAGGAAAACAGCTCCTAAAATAACAATAGCACTCGGTGAGTTGACAATAAGCTTGTAAGCATAGTAAGGATTGAAAGATCTTAAGATTTCAAAGTTTTCACTCAAATGCATTACTCCCAAACCTCCTAATACCAGGAACCAAACCACCATTACAGGGCCAAAAAACTTCCCGATAAAGCTGGTCCCGAATTGCTGTACCACAAAAATAACAATCAAAATTCCAATGGTAATTGGTACAACAGGGGTGTGAGGATTATAAATTTCAAGACCTTCAATAGCTGACATTACGGTAAGCGATGGTGTAATTACCCCGTCTGCAATAAGAGCAGCTGCTCCTACAATGGCAATGAGATACAACCAACCTTTTTTAAGGTTTTTCACAAGTGAAAACAAAGCAAGAATACCTCCTTCACCTTTGTTATCTGCTCTTAAAGCAATGATCACATATTTTATGGTAGTCTGAAGTGTAAGAGTCCAGATAATACAGGAAAGAGCACCTTCTATGTATTCATTGAACGGCATATTACTTCCTTGAAATTGTGCATTCACAATTGCTTTCATTACGTAAAGCGGTGAGGTACCAATATCTCCAAAAACAATTCCTAGAGACACTAAAACTCCCATAAAGGAAAGCTTCTTTATATCGAAGTGGTAACCATCTTCTGTAACTTCTGCCATATCAGCTTAATTTATTTTAAAGGCGCAAATTTATACTAATTTTATGACGTCAAGAATTTTTCTTCATGAATATAATAAATGAAAAAACTTCCTTTCGGAAGTTTTTCTCTATAACTATTTTACGTACATCGCTTTTTTGATTTCCTCTTTTACTTTTTCAAGTTTAGGGAACCATTCTGCAAATAATGCTGCAGAGTAAGGTGCAGGTGCATCAGGAGTAGTAATTCTCTTGATAGGAGCATCTAAATAGTCAAATGCTTTTTGCTGTACCATATAAGTAATTTCAGAAGATATAGAAGCAAATGGCCAAGCTTCTTCTAAAATAACCAATCTATTTGTTTTCTTCACTGATGCCAGAATAGTATCAAAATCAAGAGGACGAACTGTTCTAAGGTCAATAACCTCTACAGAGATTCCTTCTTTAGCCATATCTTCAGCAGCCTGTAAAGCCAGCTTCATGATCTTACCGAAAGAAACCAAAGTAACGTCTGTACCTTCTCTCTTGATATCTGCTTTTCCTAATGGTAAGTAGTATTCTTCTTCAGGAATTTCCATTTTATCTCCATACATCTGCTCAGATTCCATGAAGATAACCGGGTCATTATCCTGAATTGCAGTTTTCAACAACCCTTTCGCATCGTAAGGATTTGAAGGAACCACTACTTTAAGACCAGGAATGTTTGCAAACCAGTTCTCAAAAGCCTGAGAATGGGTAGCTCCTAATTGTCCTGCAGAAGCCGTAGGTCCACGGAAAACAATTGGACAGTTCCATTGTCCACCACTCATCTGACGGATTTTTGCAGCATTATTGATAATCTGATCAATTCCTACCAATGAGAAATTGAATGTCATATACTCTACAATTGGTCTGTTACCATTCATCGCAGCACCCACAGCAATTCCTGTAAAACCAAGTTCTGCAATTGGGGTATCGATTACTCTTTTAGGACCAAACTCATCCAGCATTCCTTTTGAAGCTTTATAAGCACCATTGTATTCCGCAACTTCCTCCCCCATTAAAAAGATGGATTCGTCTTTACGCATTTCCTCGCTCATTGCCTGTGCAATTACCTCACGAAAAGTATATTCTGCCATATTTATTCGAAAAATTTAGACTACAAAAATAGTGAATTTTTATTATACACATCATAAAAAGGCTTTTCATTTGAATGATGAAGTTATAATATTAATTTTATTTAAAACTGATTCTTCTCTTGTAGACTCAGTTCTGTGTAGTTTTCCATAAGGTCATGAAGAAATTCCTATCCATTCTTTATATACAAAAAATGACACCTCATTTCTGAAATGTCATTTAAAATTCTATTTAAACTTATATTAATTCATTTTCTCCCAAACCTGGGTTCTTCCTAATAGAGATAATCCTAAGTAACCTCTTACATTCAGCTTATCTCCGCTTCTTGTAATGGTACACTTGTATGTTTTCCCTGTTTTAGGATCTGTAATTGTTCCTCCTGTGAATTCATCACCATCTTTTTTCAGTCCTCTGATGATCTCCAGCCCTACAATTGGTTTCCCTTTTCTGTCATCCTTACAAGCTGAACAGTTCGGATCAGCTGGTTTTACCAACAACTGGGAAACTTTCCCATAATATTTTCCATCTGATTTTTTGAATACTTCAACAATAGATTTTGCCTGTTTTGTCTCATCATCTATCGTTTTCCACTTGCCTTCTATCTGAGCAAATGTAAGTACACCACATAAAGAAAGCGCGAACGTTAACAATATTTTTTTCATATTTCTTATAGTTTTAATTTTAATACAATATTCTTATCTACGTATTGATAAAAATATAAATTAATTTTCAACGAACAAAAACTTTTATTATACAAAGCATAAAGAGATGATGAAAGTCGAAATAGCAAGACTATAAAAAGGCTGATTTGAAAATTAATCCACTAGTCATTTAGTATTTCCACCTATGTATTTTAATACAGTTTCCTGTTAATCACTCTATCCATATAGTCCTGATACCAGGCTTTTGCAGTTAGTTTTCCTTGTTCAACTTCAGGGGTTTTAACTTCATTGATCAGGTTTTTCTCAAGGCTCAGGTCAGATTTATTATAAACTCCGATAATTTCTTTTCCGTCAAAACGGTAAATATAATTCCCTATCATGAACTGATCTGTGCTTCCATCTGAATTTACAACGATAAAAGGGTACTTTTTATCACTTACCAAACTTCTTCCCCAGCTTCTTATCGGTTTATTATACCCAATAAGATCAGCCAATGTAGGATATATGTCTGCCTGCTGTGCGATTTCCTGGCTGACTCCTTTGAGCTGATATGCAGGATTCGGAGAGTAGAAAACCAATGGAACGGCATAACGGTTCATCGCTCTTTCGTATTCCGGATAATACACCTGATTGGTATGATCTCCGGTGAAAACAAAAATCGTATTGTTGTACCAAGGCTGCTTTTTCGCAGTTTCAAAATACTGTTTGATAGCATAATCTGTATACTGCATCGGCTCATGTATTTCTATTTTTCCTTTTTTAAATTTTCCGTTATATTTCTCAGGAATTTTAAAAGGATGGTGCGATGATGCAGTGAATACTGTAGTCATGAAAGGTTGTTTCTTCCCGACATTCTTAGCAAAATACTGTAGGAAAGGCTCATCCCATATTGCCCACATTCCATCAAAGTCTTCATCATGATTGTATTCTGTTTTTCCGAAATAGTGTTTAAATCCTAAAATATTTCCAAATCCCAGGAATCCCATAGAACCATTTGGTGCTCCATGATAAAAAGAGGTATCATATCCCAGATCATTACAAACCGAAACGATAGACTGAATTTTCTGATTGGAATAAGGTGATCCTGTAAAGGCATCGGTAAGACTCGGAATTCCGGCCAACACACTGCTCATCCCATGAATCGACTGTCGTCCATTGGCAAAAGTATTGGGAAAAATAAGACTCTGGCCAGCCAGACTATCCATAAACGGGGTGTAAGAAACGTAATCTTTAATATTTTTATCTTTATTAAAAGCTCCTGAATATTCTCTTCCGAAAGATTCTACAATGAAAATAACAATATTGGGACGGTTTTCTACTTTTCTGTCATATACTTTATAAGGCTGTACATTTTCTTCAATATATTTTTTATCTACGAAATGAACTTCCTTAAAATTATTGGTATTTAAAGTCCTGAAAAAGGAAAATGTACTGTTGAGCACCATGTTTCCCTGCAGCGGATTGGTTACAAAACGGGTAGCATCCACCATATTAATAGGCCTTGTACTATGTTTGAAATCTCCTCTGATCCCTCCTACAACCAATACCGCAGTGATACACAGCGTAACAATGGAGGTAATAAAGTAAGGAAGTAATTTCAAAGGCTTCACTTCCTCCACTTTTACTTTTTTGTAAAGGAAAACCCACAATCCCATTAAAACAATAAACCAAATCAGCACAAAAGGATGCTCTCCCACAGAAATCATCAGGGTTTGGGAAACATTGGATTCATGTTCAGCCACCTGAAATACGGCAGAAGTAAGCCTTGCCTGTGCAAATTTATAGTAAATGAAATCACCAAAGTTCATCGCATAAGCTATCCCATTGGTAATGAAATACAGCCAGAAAAGAACTTTTTGAAAAACTTTCTTTGTATTGATCACCAAAGGCAACAAACTCAGAAGTATAAACAATGCATTGACATATAAAATAGCAGTGGTATCGAAAGCTGTACCATGGAAGGCCAGCTTTATATATTCTGAAACAGAGTCAACTTTAATCAGATCTTTATTAAAATACCAGAATAAAAGTCTGGCAATCTGATAAAAAACATAGGCTAAAAAAATCCTGTAAACTAATGCCAGAACTTCCTGTTTTCTAAATCCTTTTAAAAATTTCATGGGGCAAATTTACATCAAAATCACTTTAATGCATTTTTTAGTGCAGATTATTTTGAGTTAGAATTTTTAAAAACTGTAATTTTGTGGTTATGGATTTTATAAAGAATAATCTGGCCAATGCCTTAACCCTGGCTAACTTATTTGCAGGCTGTGTAGGGGCAATACATCTAATTTTAGGAGATTATCAGACTACGGCAATCTGCCTTATTCTCTCTTCGATTTTCGATTTCTTCGACGGCTTTGTAGCCAGAGCTGTAAAATCAAACTCCAATCTGGGACTTCAGCTGGACTCTCTTGCGGATATGGTAAGCTTTGGGGTAATTCCGGGACTTACTATGTATAAAGCACTTGAACCCTTTGGTGCTGAGGTTCTTGGGATTCATTTTCCGTTTGAAATCAAATATCTCGGATTGATCGTTACCGTATTTTCCTGCCTGAGACTTGCCATCTTCAACCTTGATGAAGAGCAGCGTTATTATTTTAAAGGATTGAATACGCCTACCAATACCGTTTTATTGTTTGGTCTCTATTATGCATTTAAAGAAACCGGAACTTTTAGCTTTTTATTTGATAATGAACTGCTGCTTATTCTGCTGACACTTCTTACATCATGGCTTCTGATCAGCCCGATTAAGATGATGGCGATGAAATTCAAATCCAAACAATTAAAAGACAACTACCCTAAAGTTGTATTGCTTGTGGGAGGTGTTGCTATTCTTGCCTTATTTCAGGTAGTAGGAATTCCGATGCTTGTTATTTATTATATAGTAGTGTCTCTTGTTTTTCAGGGACAATTAAAATAGAAATTAAACAATTTACATAAGGTTTCTATCACCTTATTTTAAGTAAAACACACTTTCAAATTATTAATGATCAACATGAATTTAAAACTCCATAAACCGCTTTGTATTTTTGACCTTGAAACAACAGGAACCAATATCGGAAAAGACAGAATTGTTGAAATCTGTATCTTAAAAGTAAATCCTGATGCTTCCAGAGAAAGCAAAACATGGCGTATCAACCCGGAAATGCTTATTCCCAAAGAAAGCAGCGAGATCCACGGGATCTATGATGAAGATGTAAAAGATGCTCCTACATTCAGGGATATTGCTTCTAAAGTGATGGAAATGATTACCGGAAGTGATTTGGGAGGATTTAATTCCAACAGATTTGATGTTCCTCTTTTGGCTGAAGAGCTTTTAAGAGTAGGAATGGATTTTGATCTGAGTAAATTCAGATTGGTAGATGCACAGACTATTTTCCATAAAAAAGAACCTAGAAACTTAGGTGCTGCTTATCAGTTTTACTGTGGAAAAACATTAGAAAATGCGCATTCTGCAGAAGCTGATGTAATGGCAACCTTTGAAGTTCTGGATGCACAAGTAGGAAAATATGATGATATTCCGAATGAAATAGCACCGTTAAGCGAATTTACATTCCATAATAAGAATGCAGATCTTGCAGGATTTATCGGATATAACGAAAAAATGGAAGAAGTTTTCAACTTTGGAAAATACAAAGGCCAGGGAGTGAAAGCAGTATTCCAAAAAGATTTAGGATATTTCGGATGGCTTCAGAATGCTGACTTTCCGTTGTATACGAAAAAAGTTTTTACAAAAATTCAATTATCTAGCAGGTTTTAAAAATGTCTGAACTGGTTCGTTTTAAATTTTATGAAACTGCCCTTGAAGCTAACAGGGACAAACAGATATTGGCTGAAAACGCCATCAATAGTTTCATTGCAAATGAGCAGCTGATCCAGTCAGATTGGCTCCTGTCGCAGGCTGTTGGCGGCATACAGCTTCAGGTATTTGAAGAAGATCTGGAAAAAGCCAAGCAAGTATTACAGGATTATAGGGACAATGAACAGTATTCGCTGGAAGTAGAACACACCATTGAAGATCCTGAGTTTGATTTTGGCTGTCCTAAATGTGGTTCGAATCATATTTACAGAGATGACAGCGCCACCAGCTTCTTTGGAATTTCTTTTCTGACAAGTCACAAGTTCAAATGTTATTATTGCGGGAATGAGTTCTCCCATTAAGTTTTAATATGGTCAAAAAAATTGGAAAGATTTTTCTCGTTGTTATTCTTGGTTTTCTTTTTTTCATAATAGGAAAATTCATATTGGTATGGAACAGCGTAGAAGTTGATCATAGTCTAAGCCAGAAACCTCTTTTTAAATCTTTTGATCAGCAAAAACAAACAAGTATTTGGGGTTCAGAGAGTGAAGATATTAAAACCAATGATTTCAAGACAAAATCAGACAGTATAAGTCCAGCATATTATACGTGTTTTATTAATGAAAATCCAATGCTAAACGTTACATTTTCTGTTGGAGATGGTTTCAGCGGTGGTGGTTTTCAGATAGATATTTTTCAAAACAGATATAAAATCTCTCCCTATTCTTATACTGACGATGTAAAACTTTTTGATTTTTTGGACACGGGAGAATATTATAAAGTTTTGGACAGTAAAGTTATTCTGGATAAAGAATCTTATCAAAAAGGAGATAGCATCTTCGGATATACTGAACTCAAAGTTCAAAGAAGATATGGTCCTGAAAAATATATAGAAGAAGGTAAAGGATATTTTAAAGGTAAAGTAAATTAATTAAGTTATGAAAATAATCTGCATAGGAAGAAACTACAGTGAACACGCGAAAGAATTAGGAAACGAAATTCCTGAAAATCCTGTTATTTTTATGAAACCGGATACAGCGGTTCTGAAAGGAAATGATTTTTATATTCCTGAGTTTTCAAATGATATTCACTACGAGCTTGAGGTGGTATTGAAAATTTCTAAGGGAGGAAAATATATCCAGAAAGAAACAGCCAACAAGCATTATGAAGAAATAGGTCTGGGAATAGATTTCACGGCCAGAGATCTTCAGAGTGAGTTAAAATCAAAAGGACTTCCATGGGAACTTGCTAAAGGTTTTGACGGTTCTGCTGTGGTAAGCAGTTTCTTTAAAAAAGACAGTTTCAGTCTTGACAGCCTCCAGTTTTCATTATTAAAGAACAAAGAAAAAGTACAGGATGGCAATACAAAAGATATGATGTTCAATTTTGACGATATCATTGCCTTCGCTTCTCAGTATTTCACGTTAAGAGTAGGTGATCTTATCTTCACCGGAACTCCAAAAGGGGTTGGAAAAGTAGATGAAAATGATATTCTGGAAGCGTATCTTGAAGAGGAAAAAATCCTTGATATCCGAATATTATAAGTATTTAACACCAGAGTCTGACAATTTTTCCCTATCTTTAGGTAACAAAATTAGAGGTTATGATAAATATTGTAGTACCCGTAGATTTTGGGGACAAGACAGACCAATTGGTAGACGGTGCCATAAAATTTGCAAAACAGCTTAACGGCAGAATTTACCTGATCCACGTAGCACCATCAGACATTGGCTTTGCCATTGGTGATATGGGATTTCAATATTTTCCTGAAGTAGAAGCCAACGAAATCAGAGAGGAGCTGGTACAGCTTAATAAAATTGAGCAGAGAATCATCGCTCATGATATCGATTGCGAACACCTTTTAAAACAAGGGCTTGCCAAAGATATTATTCTGGAACATGCAAAGGATAAAAATGCAGATTATATTGTGATGGGATCACATGGCAGAAGCGGAATATATGATGTATTCGTGGGAAGCTTAACCAAAGGAATTACAAAAAGTTCAAGTATTCCTGTGCTGGTACTTCCAATTCACGACTAAGAAAAAGAAAATTTTAATCGTTAGTAATAAAAAAACCGATCAAAGCATATTGTTTGATCGGTTTTTTACTATATAACCAATTAATTAACCTTCTTTTTTGTAGATATTCGGATCGTAGTAAGGATTCTTACCTTCCGTTGGAGAATAATAGTCTTTGTCTTTGTCCCCACCTAGTGTTACTACAAGTACATAGCACCAATAAGTAAATAATACACAACAAACTGTAAATAAAATCCAGTTTAAAACATTTCCGAAAGTATCAAAGAAACCGAAAGTCCATTTGAAAACTTTGCTTAAGAATAGAAAGAAAGACGTCATTATTTTCCTTTTTTAAATTAACTTTGTACAAATTTATAAAAAATGTTTAAATTACTTTCAAAAGAAAGCAATATTTTTTCAATTCCTGTTTATATTGGTTTTCTTCTTTTAGTAGTCGTAATATTTAACATACTGAATTTCAACACCTATGAAGCCATTGTTGCCGGAATAACTTTTCTGGGAATTGCTTTGGGATATTTTTGTTTTCACAGTATTGCCCTTAATTATCAGACGCACCTTCCATTATTCTTATATACTTTTTTCATTTTCGGGCTGTATCCTGGAAATCTGGATATAGGAATTGCGGTTTCTCTGCTTACAAACTCCTTTCTTATCCTTCTTCTCACAAGTGCGGATGAAGATATCAGAAAGAAATCATATGTACTGGTAGGATCTATTGTAGCATTGAACTTTATTTTCCTTCCTACCACCTGGCCGATGGCTGTTTTTGTGATCATCCACGTGATTGCGACCTCTGCCAAAATCACATTGAACCTTTTCAGATTCCTGCTCGGGATCGTTTTGATTACCTTCAGTTATTTTTCTGTGATGTATTTTGTTCAGTTTACTTCCTGGAATATAGATTATTTTCCGTTTGGAAAGATGAAGCCTGTAACGGATTATACGGAGCTTCTGCCACTGATTCCTGTGGTTCTGATGCTTATTTATGCGGTATACGACCATTTTAAAAACTATAATAAGAAAAGTCCGATAAGCAGGTATAAATATACTTTCCTGTTGGTTTTTTCTATGGCCCAGCTTGTTTCCATCATCCTGTATATGAATAAGAGCTATGAATATCTGCTGCTTCTGGCATTTCCTTCAAGTATTATTCTAAGCAGAATGATGAGATTTTTACCCAAATATTGGATGCGTGAAGCCAGTGTATGGCTTATTATTATTAGTTTACTGACCTTTAAAGCAGGTACAGTTTTTGATTTATTTTAAAAAATTATGATTCAGATAGACGATAAATTGATTTCTGAGGAAATTTTTTCCGAAGAATTTGTTTGCAACCTTACGAAATGTAAAGGTGCATGTTGTGTGGAAGGTGATGTAGGAGCTCCGTTGGATAAAAACGAGCTTGAAGTATTGGACAGTATTTTTGATAAAATAAAACCTTACCTTACTCAGGAAGGCATCAAAGCCCTTGAAGAACAAGGAACATGGACTACTGATCCGCACGACGGAATGTATGTTACTCCTATGGTGGAGAACCGTGAATGTGCTTATGTAACGTTCGACGAAAAAGGAATTACCAAATGTGGTATTGAAAAAGCCTATGAAGATGGCGCTGTAGAATGGCAAAAGCCGATTTCGTGCCACCTGTACCCTATTCGTATTACAGAATATTCTGCATTCACTGCTTTGAATTATCATGAATGGAATGTATGCAGCGACGCATGTACGCTTGGAAAAGAACTTCAGGTTCCTGTTTATAAATTCTTAAAAACTCCATTGATCAGAAAATATGGCGAAGAATTCTACAATGTTCTGAGTGGAGCCGCTGACGAATGGAAAAAAGAATATGGTTCTTAACCGATCAGGATTTGAATTAAATAACAAAAACCGCAGATTTCTCTGCGGTTTTCTTATTGTCAATAAAAAGGCTGACTAGTTAGCTGCTCCTGCTTTTACAGTAGTTACTTCGGCTTTCTTAGTTTCATCTTTTTTAGCTTTTTCCCACCCGTCTTCCGGCATCAAAGTGGCTACAATTCTACCTTTTGTAAGATATTTTTTAGCAACATCCTGAAGATCCTTTACGGTAAGTGCTTTTACTTTTTCCTGATAATTCAGGATATCATATTTATCACTTCCGTCTAATTGGTTTTTAGCAATAGCATTCATCCAGAACATATTGTCTTTTAATTCTGTTTTATTGTCATTGTATTCTCCTTCTTTATACTTATCCAGATCTTTCTGCTCAGGACCTTTATCAATCAGCTTCTGAAGCTCAGTAATAGCACTCTTCGTCAGTTTATCTGCATTTTCCGGACCACAAGGGAAGTTAATTCCAAAGCTGTAAGTACCATAAGGAATTCTATTCATACCACCTCTTGCACCTCCACCGTAGATACCGCTTTCATCTTCTCTCAGTTTTTCGATGACCTTGATGGTAGCCACCTCTCCAAGAGCAGATAATGCTAAAGCTTCTTTTTCGTTATAAGGAGCTTCTCCACTGTATGAGATAGACACCATACTCTTCGGATCTTTTCCTTTTTTATATACTTTTGTGTAATCTCCGGTAACTGTTCTGTATCCGGTATCTTTGAACATTGTAGCTTTTCCTGATGATGGCAAGCTTGCAATATACTGAAGGACTTCATTTTTAAACTTCTCTTCATCAATATTTCCTACGAAATAGAACTGGAAGTTTCCGGCATTGGCAAATTTATCTTTATAGATGTCGTATGCTTTTTTATAGTCAGTATTCGCCCAATCTTTCTCCATTGGGAATACACCAATAAATCTAGGATTCTTCTGGTTCATGAATTTTGCATGCTCGTTAGAGAAATAAGCCTGTGGATTAGACAACAGATTATTCAGCATAGCAGACTGCTTTTCTTTGTATGCATTGAAGGAAGCCGGGTTGTAATTTAAGCTTGTAAAATAAGCATACATCAGCTCCATCGCTGTTCCTAAATCTTTTTGTGCAGTTCTTCCGGAAATACCTTCAAAAAGAGAGGTTACCATTGGATTTACACTCACCTGTTTACCAGCTAAATAATTAGTAAGATCCGCTTTTGAGAATCCTCCAACTCCTGCTTCTGATAATGCAGAGAAAGCAAACTGTGTCTTATTGTAATCCGCATCCGGAATAAGAGAACTTCCTCCTAAACTTCTTGCAGTAAATACAATTTCGTCATCTTTAAAGTCGGTTTTCTTGAAAGTCACTTTAGCACCGTTGCTTAATGTCCAGGTTGTTGTTCCCAGTTTTGCATCTGTTTCGGTTTTAGCAATTTTCCCTTCAGATTTGAAAGGTTTTACCAGATTTTTGATCGTAGCCTTTTCTTCATAAGGTTTTAGATCAGCCATTTTCACAGCATCAAATGTATTCAAAACCATTGCTTCTGTAGGCATGGTGATATTATCTTTTTTAGGACCTGTGATCACAATTACCCTGCTGTCATCTTTCACCATTTTCTTGATGATATCGTTGGTTTGTGCAAGGGTAACAGATGGTAAGAACGTTTTTGTATCTTCATATTCCCATGCAATTCCAGGTATTGGCTCCTGCTCCAGGAAGTTTCTTACATACTCACCTACCAGCATGTCACTTTCTGTCTTATCTCTATTGTTATAAGATCTTTCAAGGTTAGAAAGTACCTGAGATTTCGCTCTGTCAAGTTCAGACTGGGTAAATCCGAATCTTTTTGCTCTTTCCACTTCTTCCAATAAAACCTTCAATGCACTAAGCTGATTCCCTTCTTTTACCATAGCAAATCCCTGGAAAGCTTCTTTGCTTCTTGCATAGGTTCCTCCGTGGTATACTGACCCGAAAGTGAAAGGCGGGTTTGTAGAGTTGATTAGTTCTCTCAACCTATTGTTTAGCATCGTTGTTGAAAGATTTTCCACAAGACTCTGATTGTACTGCTCTACCGTTACGTCCGGCTTATAAGCATCAGCATCTTTCATGATAAACTGTACCATAGAATTGGTAGCGTCAGGATCTGTCTCAATAGCTACCAGAGTTTCTTTGTGGTTTGGAAGGTCAAAAGATTTCCTTTCTCTAGGTTTTGAAGGGTTTTTATATTTGCTGAAGTTATCTTTGATCTTTTTCTCAATTTCATCCACATTGATATCTCCTACTACGATGATCGCCATCAGATCCGGTCTGTACCAGTCCTGGTGGAATTTTCTGATCACATCAGGTTTGAAGTTTTCCAACACTTCCTTTTTACCAATCGGAAGTCTGTCTGCATATTGAGATTTATATAAAAGCTTCGGAAGGTATTTATCCATCATTCTCTTATCTGCCCCAAGACCCAGCCTTAGCTCTTCCAATACAACTCCTCTTTCTTTATTGATCTGTTCATCAGAAAGGGTTGCATTGAATGCCCAGTCTTCCATTACTTTCAGTCCTGCATCTAAATTCCCTGGTTTATCCAATGGAACAGGAAGCATGTAAACAGTTTCGTCAAAGCTGGTATAAGCATTAAGGTGTTGTCCGAATTTCACACCAATGGACTGTAAGAAGTCTACTAATTTATTATCTGGAAAATTTTTGGTTCCGTTGAAGTTCATGTGCTCCATAAAGTGAGCCAATCCTCTTTGATTTTCATCTTCAAGAATAGATCCTGCATTGATTGCCAGACGGAAATCTACTTTTTTCTCAGGTAACGTATTTTTTTTGATGTAGTACTTCATTCCGTTAGAAAGGGTACCCATTCTCACAGAAGAATCCACAGGAATATTCTGTCCAAAGGCATTTGCTGACATCAAAAAGATAACTGCAAATGAAGATAAGACTTTTTTCATGGTATTTGATTTTATTTTCAGCTTAAAACTACCAATTATTCACAAAGTGAGGAAATTATGAAATCTGTTTTATAGTTAAAGTTGAGTTAAATTTATTTATATACTAAAAAACCGGGCTATACCCGGTTTTAATATCTTAAAAAAGTGACTTTTTATTTAAAATCAGCATCCGTAACTCCGGAATTGATTACAACTTTAGTCGTTTTAATTGTCATTTTCTGACCTCCTCCTTCAGCATCTACTTCAGCAGGGAACTGTAATCCATCTACAGTCATGTAGCTTTTAATGGTAGCATTTCCTTCTCCTGCATTCGTTTTATACAAAAGTCCTGTTCCTGCGTCGAAATAAAACTTTCCTTTGTCTGAAGACAATACATTATAGTCTTTTCCATCTAATTTTTCTGTTGATACAGTTGGAAAATTAGAGGCATCAAAAGCTAAAGCATCAATTGGCTTTCCTTTTTTCAACTCAACAAGTTTATCTGCAGGAATATCTGTTTTATTTCCCATCTGGTCAAAGTATCCCTTCTCACCATCGAAAAGCTGAATCATTTCTTTTCCCATCAGTGATTGTACAGATTTGAATTTATTTCCTAATTTTTTAGTAGTCATTTGAATTTCCATTCCCTGCACAGAAACTGTGTTATCAGTAATGGTAGATTTTACAGCCTCCAATTTATCTTTTCCTCCTAATGCTTTGAAATAATTATCAACAACTTCTTTAGAGGTCAGTTTGGATTTTACAGCTTCTGTTTTAGCAGATGCAGCTCCTTTCTTCTGAGCTGCTGCAGGTACTGAAAAAAGTACAGCACAGAAAAATGGAATGATGATCTTTTTCATATTTATAATAAAGTTTAAAGGGTAAATATAGGAATATTGACGGACATAGGAATAAATAATGAGTGATGAGCAATTAGTAATGAATGATAATTGATAAATGATGAATGGTAAATATGATTATTGCTTAATCTTTAGGATGGGTATATAAAACAAAAAACCGTCAAAAAAATTGACGGTTTTCAAATATTTATATCGAAGTATAATTATTTCTTAAGCTCTTCTAAAAATTCGTCGTGAGAAATTTTAGTTTCTTTTTTGCTTGCTTTTTCAAGAATTACATCTTTCAATTTAGCCATAGCAACTTCAGAAGAAATTTGTCTTACCTGCTCTTGGTCTTTCAACATTTCAACAGCATATTTTTGAACTTCTTCATCACCAAGGTGGTGGATTCCGTAGATTGCCAATTGGTTTTTAACTAACTGCTCAGCCTGAGCCAATACATCAGCATAGTCAAGGTTGATTTCGTTTTCAGTCATCAATTTACCTTCGATAATCTGGTATCTCAATTGGTTTTTCTCAGCTTCAAGAATTTCTTTAGCCTGATCTTCAGACTGGATATTCTGGTTAGAGAATAATAACCACTTCACAAGGAATGATTCAGGAAGTTTTACTTCTTCTTTGTCAGTTACTTGCTCTAATACTTTATTCACAAAGTGAACATCAGCATTTTGCTGGAAGTACTCGTCTAATTCAGTTTTCACTTTATCTTTAAGTTCTTCTTCAGTCTTAATGTTTCCTTCTCCGTATACTTTGTCGAATAAGTCCTGGTTAAGTTCAGCTAAGTTTAATGTATAGAAATCTTTTACTTTTACTTCTAATTCATTGTGGTGTAGGTGTTCTACTTCTTCTTTGCTGAATCCTAATTCTTTAGCTAATTCTTCGTCACCTGCAAGAGTTTCTTTAGTTACTTTTACAGATCCGTCCATTTTCAAACCTTTTACCAATTTGAAAGCTTCTTTGTTTTCACCAGTAACGGTAAGATTTTTTGGGTGGTGGTGGTGCTCTCCTTCAGCATCTTCTTCTACAACCTGAGAAACTTCTAAAGCAATGTAAGAATCTTTAGTGATTTTATCTTGAGGAACCTGCTCAGCGAAACGCTTCTGCATGTTTTCAATACTCTTGCTGATTTCTTTGTCAGAAGCTTCTACTTTGTAGTGAGGTGCTTCATATTTAGCTAAATCTATAGTGAATTCAGGCTCATATCCTACTTCGAAAGCAACTTCTATTTTTTCAGCGTTGTAATCTAATTCGTTTACTGGCTGAGGAACAGGCTGACCAACTAATCTTAATTTGTTGTCATTAACATAGCCGTTTAAAGCATCAGAAACTTGTCTGTTGATTTCTTCAAACGCAATACCTGCTTCATATTGTTTTTTAACCATACTCAAAGGCACTTTCCCTTTTCTGAATCCAGGAACTTGCGCATTTTTAGCATAATTAATCAACTGCTTCTCTACTTTTTCTTTGTAGTCAGTTTTTTCCAATGTTACTGTAAGCAATGCACTTACGTCATCATGGTTTTGTGCGGTAACCTTCATTATTGATTAAAATTTTAGGTTGCAAAAATATGAATTTTTTATGAGAATCATCCATTTAAAATCAACTTATAACGCCAAATATTGTTAAATAAAAAACCACCGGAGAATTCCGGTGGTCCAAACAAGATTAAAGGATATATTAATTAATAATATTATAGTTTGCCTGTGCGTCTGTTTCACCTCCGGTATGTGTTCCATAGACAACTCCGTTTCCACTCACAGCAGAAGCTTCAGAAACGGTTACTGGCTCATGGAACAATGTAAGAACCAGCTGACTAGGAGCAGATGCATTTTTTACAGCAGTATTTACCACCCATTTTGTTTTCAACCCAACACGGCTTCCGTCTTTTCTTGTTGAATTGGCATCATCAGTACGCGTTAAAGTAATATCTGAGTTTGGAAAGTTATACACTAAGAAATGTTCATCTTTTGCATCTTTAATTTCCTGCGTAGCATCTTCGTCCCCATTTTTGAAAATAACTTCTACGTTATAGGTATGTCCGTTTATTAGTTTAACATTCGGGTTCGTTGTACTGTTCACCTGATAATCATAAACGACAGGAGTTCCTGTAGCTTCATCCGTTACTCTTAAAAGAACATCTGAAAGTTCTTCCTGAGGAAGGTCATCCGCTTCATCATCACTTCTGTTGCATGAAGTTAAGCTTAAAGAAACAGCTAAGAATAAAAGTCCTAATATAAGTGTTGTATTTTTAAAAATATTTTTCATTTTTTTGATTTTAAGTAATTAAAATTGATATTTAAGAGTTAAAATAAAGTTTCTTCCCATCTCGTTGGAAAAGAAACGAAGTCTGTTCAGATAATCTCTGTAAGACTTATCGAATACATTCCGAACTGAAAAATCAATTCCGAAATTTTTAGACAGATTCACCCCTGTCTGAATGTTCCAAAGGGAATATCCGCTTGGAGGTGTAGAAATATCTACTTCTTCATTATAAGCATTTCCGTCTGAATCAAATAATCTGATTGGAACGTTATAAGTCGGAAATCTTGTTTGTTTTAAATAAGTATTATTACTTACTGTAAAATAAAAACCTTTCCATTCTTTTTTATTGAATTCCAATGAATTATTAAAATTCGGAGGCATCATGAGAATAAGTGGCACATCGTGAGTTGTATCTTGGCCGTAAACATAGGAACCGCTTCCTTTGTAGGTCAGATTATCTGTGATTTTAAGTTGGGCATCAATATCTAACCCATACATTTTCGCATTGATCTGCTGATAGTTGTAGACTACAAAAGCTCCACCCCACTGCGTATTCTGGTATCCTGTAGGAATCTGGTTGATGAAATTCTGGGTATAGAAGAAGTAAGGGTTTACAGAAATATTCAATCCTTTTAAAACATTTGCTTTGATGTCTGCAACTAGATTGAACTGATTTCCCGTTTCGCTTTTCATTCTCATATCTCCTCTTTCAATAATGGCTGCAGAATGGTGAAGTCCATCAGCAAAAAGCTCTGCAATATTTGGAGACCTCGAAACTCTGGCATAATTGAATTTCAAGTCAAAATATTCTGATGGGTGATAAACAAGCCCTCCATTCACTGAAATATTATTATAACTTAAAGATGGTTTTGTAAGAATTCTGTTTTGGTTTATTCTTACTACAAAATCTGAATAGTCTGCTGCATATTGTTTATTCCAATCGCTTAGATCATACCATTTTGTTACATCATAATGATCATAATCGTATCTACCTCCCAATTCAAGATCCAATTGAGGTGCAATTTTATATTTTAATACTGAATAAATTCCTGCATAATATCTGTCATAATTAGGAACAAGTCGTCTTGCCTCAGTCTGAGTATTGGAATAGTTGTTTTGATAACCTACATTAATTCCTGTTTCAAGATTCCATTTTCCTCTTTCTATCAGATGATTCACATTCAATTCATTGGTTATCAGTTCAAGATCTAAAGCAGGCTTTTTACTCAGCTCTTCCGTACGTCTGATATCATATTCTTTTCTATGATTGTACTGAAAACTGTAAGTAGCCGTAATTTTTCCAAAATTTTCAAACCTTTTGTACGCGGATACCTTAGCAATATGGTGTTCAATTTCCTGTTTGGGATTATCAATATCATAACTAAAATCCCTTTGATAAACTGGTTGTGGTGCTGTAAGAGCATTACGCAAATCTTCAGAATTCCCTACATGAGAGCTTCTAAGGATTCCCACAGTACTCTTTGTCAGATAATAATCAAAAGAAAAACCTTTTTCAAACGTCATCTTCTGAACTCCAAAATTAAATCCTGAACTTTCCAGTCCGGTATTCATCAAGCCATACTCCGGAGCTTCGAGATCTCCGAGTTTTTTATAGCTTCCATTGGTTTTAACTGCCCAGCCGTTTTCCCAGGTTTTTGCCAGTTTTACATTAAGATCAGCTCCTCTTCCATTGGAAATTCCAGAAAGGGAAACATTCCCCATAATGGTATCTTTCTTAGGCAAGATCTGAGGCTGTAAAACAACAACTCCGCCTACAGCTCCACCTCCATATTTCAAGGCAGATGCCCCTTTTATTACATCAATATGTTCAAAATTATTGACGTCTACATTGGGTGCATGTTCCACTCCCCATTCCTGTTCGGCTAGTTTTACTCCATCATTCAGAATAGAAACTCGACTTCCATAAAGCCCATGGATAATAGGTTTTGCAATATTATTTCCTGTCTTAAGAACATTAACACCGGAGATGTTTGTTAAAAGATTTCCAAGGTTTTCGGTAATATTTCGTGAAATCATTGATTTATCAATAGTTTTCACAACCATACTTCCGTTGTTCTTGTGACTTCCATGGATAGTAACCGTTTCAATATCTTTGACATGGTGTTCCAGCGTAATAACCAACTGGACATCCTGATCAACTCCTATATTTTCAGTATAATCATTGCAATCAGGATGTTGAGCAATGAGTGTATACTTCCCTGCAGGAATCTTGTCAAAAGAAAATTTACCTTTCTTATTGGTTTTAGCTGTAAAATTTCCGATTTTAATCACAGCATTTTCCAATAAGCTTTTATCGTGAAAATCCTGAACGGTTCCTTCTACAGTATAGGTTTTTTGTGCACTTATAAATACTGATCCGCAAAAGATCAGCAGCAGGCAATATATCAATTTCATTGTAAATAGATTGATTGCGTACCCTTTCAACAGGGTACAATTGTCGTTAAAATTTGTGGGAAGGGTTGGGTTTGATTGTAAAATGTAAAAAGTAAGATGTATTAATAATGAGAAATCAGAGGTTAATCATTGAAGTCTTTTATACATCAATAGAAACTAACAGCTGTTTTTCCAACAACTTAAAATTTTGAACATTAAACATTGAACTTAAAGTATCAAACTTTAAACCCTATAGAATCTAAGAATTATGAAATTGTGGGCGGTCCTCGAAGCTGAAAAGTGAATTTGGTCTGAGACCAAATTTTCTCCTGAATGGCGATGATTTGTTTTACCTCATGGCTGTAATGCTCAAAAGTAAAACTGAATTCTTCAGGAGCTAATGTATGTCCGGTAACCAAAAAGTGGCAGGCCAGACAATCGCCAGCTTTCTCTTTAGTAACTGCTTTCGTCACCGTATTCTCTACTTTTTTAAGATTGAAAGCCTTAAAATAATCTACAGAATCGTGATGGTGAAAGCTTTGAGAAAGCAGCGCAAGGAAGTACACTCCAAACAATAGCTTGGAGATAAAACTCTTTAAGTTTCTGCTTTCTTTAAAAATCATGGTTCAAAATTATGAAAATAATTTAATTGTTTCCTTAAACTTTTATTAAATTACTTATGACTATTGATAATAGGTAGAAGTGAAAAGGATTTTGTTACAAAAAAAATGCTTCATAACTTTTAGTTGATGAAGCATTTCTATTTTATTTAATCAAGTTGGGTACCAAGATACTCCCACTCCTGCAGGGCTGCATCCAGCTCTTCCTTAGCTTTATTGTATTTTTCTAAGGTTTCATCTGAAGGATTTTCTTTGGCAAAAGAAGCTTCCATTTCTTCTACTTGTTTTTCAAGCTCAGAAATTTTCTCTTCTACTTTTTTGATTTTATTCTGTATATTTTTCTGTTCTTTGCTGACAATAGCTGAAGATTGGCTGCTAACAACTGGTTTTTCTTCCACTTTCTTAGGCTCTACCTTTACTTCCTGATGAAGCTTCGCTTTTTCTGCAGAAATCTCTCTGATCGTTTCTTTTTGTCTATATTCAAGATATTCGTTGATGTCTCCAAGGAACTCTTTCATACTTCCATCACGGAACTCATAAATTTTATCACAAAGCCCCTGAAGGAATTCTCTGTCGTGAGAAATCACAATTAAAGTACCCTCAAAATTCTGAAGTGCCAGCTTAATAATCTCCTTAGACTGAATATCCAGGTGATTGGTAGGCTCATCCATAATCAGCGTGTTGAAAGGACGAAGCAATAGTTTACAAAGTGCCAGACGGTTTCTCTCCCCTCCGGAAAGTACTTTTGTTTTCTTGGAAACCGCATCTCCCTGGAAAAGGAAAGATCCTAATAAATCTCTTACTCTAGGTCTTGTCTCTTCTGTTGCTGCATCTTCTGCTTCTTCAAGAACCGTTTTATTAGGGGTTAAAACCTCCTCCTGATTCTGTGCAAAATACCCGATGTTGACATTGTGCCCAAGATTCCAGTCTCCTGAATAATCTTTAATATCTCCTGCTAAAATTTTAGCTAAAGTTGTTTTCCCCTGTCCGTTCTGCCCTAAAAGAGCAATTCTGTCTCCTCTCTGAACGATGAAATCTACATCATCAAAGATTTGTTTCTGTCCGTAAGATTTTCCAAGGTTCATTGCTTCGAAGATTACTTTCCCCGGAACCATAGACTGTACGAAACGGATATTGAATTTTGAAACGTCTTCATTATCAACTTCAATACGTTCTATTTTATCTAATTTCTTAATAAGTGACTGTGCAAAAGATGCTTTTGTAGCACTCGCACGGAACTTATTAATATTGTCTTCCATCTGTTTGATCTCCGCATCCTGATTCTTTTTAGCTTGAATCAGTTTTTCACGGCGATCTTCTCTCATGACAAGATATTTGGTATAGTTGGCTTTATAGTCGTCAACCTTTCTGTTATTGATATCAAAAGTACGGTTACAAACCGCTGTCATAAACTGTTTATCGTGACTTACAAGAACAATAGCTCCCGGATAATCTTTAAGGAAGTTCTCCAACCAGATGATAGATTCCATATCCAGGTGGTTGGTAGGCTCATCGAGAAGCATAATATCATTCTTCTGAAGAAGTAATTTTGCCAATTCTATTCTCATTCTCCAGCCTCCGGAAAACTCATCAGTGATTTTTTGGAAATCATCTGCTTTGAATCCTAAACCAAATAACACTTTTTCCATATCGCCTTCAAGATTGTAGGCATCATGGTTCATTAAAAGGTCATTCAGTTCGGTCATTTTATTAATCAAATCCGTGTAGGAATCACTTTCGTAGTCTGTTCTTACAGTCATTTGGTGATTCACTTCTTCAAGCTCGTTTTTCCATGCATTAATCTGCTCGAAAGCCTGCATCGTCTCAGCCCAAACAGTTCTTCCTTTTACGAAATCAAGATCCTGTTTCAGGAATCCAATGGTAACACTTCCTTCAGTGACCACTTCTCCTTCGTAGAAATTAATTTCTTTGGACAGCATTTTCAATAAAGTGGATTTCCCCGCTCCATTTTTACCTACCAGACCTACTTTATCATCCTTTTTAATGGTGAAACTGACATTTTGAAATAAATAATTTCCTGAGTGATGTAATCCTAAACTTTGAACCGAAAGCATCTTAATTAATAATTAGTAATGAATAATGAATTTTCGGGTGCAAAAATACGGAAAAAGAAATGAATAGCCCAGAAATAAAAAAAGCTGCCCGAAATAGGCAGCTTTTTTCTTTAATGTCACTGATGTATACAATTTTTATCCAGCCGTAAGCGGTGGTGTTTTTCTTCCCGCTTCTACCATTGCAATCATCTCTACAAGCGTTTGTGCGCCCTCTTTGTAGGTTACCTGTTTGATCCCGTGGTGAGATCCTATTTCATGTTGCAATTCGTTCAAAGTAGTAGCCTGAGCCATTGTCATCTTTTTGCTTCCATTTTTGATACTGATCTCGTATTCAAAAGTCTCTAAAAGTTTTTTTGCTTTCTTAAGCCATGCTGAAACTGTCATAATTATTTTGTTTTTGGGGTGATGTAATGATTCGATATAAGGCTTTTCATATTTCACTTATAATCTTATTTTGAAGCTTCGTGAAATAAACAATTCAAAATAACGAGAATTAAAATCCAAAAACTACAGTATAATATACCAAATCTAAAATTCAGTACTTCTACCCAATTGCTCTCGATATATGATAAATAAAAGGGAACATCTAACATGATGTCCCCTAACCTAAATTTAAAACTGAGAAGCGTTAGCACTAATTCTTAATTTCATTGAATGTAATAGCTGCCGGTGTTTTCAAAATGGAGCGAAGCCAGATATCATTATTGGGAACATTAGTCCCGTAAAGAAAATCTGCAACAAAACTGTCTTCCGGCAGATGAAGTTCCACCGAAAGTCTTGTTCGGCTGGTCTGGTCAACGGAAGTACTGCTGGAAACATTTAATCCGTTATTAATCAATTCAATATTAATTTCCCGCTGGGACCTTTTCAGAAAACGATTGCTATAAAGTCCAAAATTTGCTGAAATATGGGTATAGTCTGCAAATTTCCCGAAATCATATATTGGTCTTTTATTAGCAGCAAGATCTTTTACATATTCTTTTATTTTGATGTAAAACCGACTGAGAAAAGGATGTTTGTTATAATCTATTCCAAAATAGGCATCATTTTCTATACTGAAAATGGATACTTTAGCATTGGTTTCTTCCAGCATCAATTTTCCATATACTTTTGAAAGATCATTGTATACTTTATCCCGGCACACATAGGCCTGCGAAAGACCATTATCCGTTTCTACTTCATATCCCGAAAGCAAGGTATCCCAGATTTTATTGCCTTCAGCATTGGTTTTCTCATTTCTGATATCTGAAACATAATGATGCAGATCATCCATATGAATAAAATCTGTTGAAATATAAACAGACTGCGGTCCTTCCAGATATCCTCCTCCAATATCAGCATGATCTCCCGGTACAAAGATTTCTTTCCAAACGGAAGATGTATTTTCCGATTTCTGGTCTTCCATTGTTTTTGAGTTCTCAAAAAAACCGGTAAGCGGAAAGAAAAACCGACTCTCATTGACTGCACAGATATGCAAAGCATTCTCTACCTTGGCAGGAATATTGAGATTATAAGTATTGAAAGGTTTGGATTCTACTGTATCAAAAACTCCTAAAAATTTTATTCTGCAGTTTTTCAGAGAATAATGAGCCAAAAGCTGGTTGCAGAAAGTTCTTGCCAACATCCCTCCTCTCCCGAATCCGTATAGATAAAAATGATATTCTATTGCCTGATCATGGGTAACCTGCTGTACAAAATCCCAGGCTTTCTGAAGTTTATCATCGGAAGAATATCCATTCCCATAGGGTGGGTTTGCACATGTTGCCATCGCAAAATTATTATCTTCACTATCCGTTACGGTTCCAATTCCTTCGATATATATTTTTTCATCCCCAGTAAATAAACTGTATAATTTATAGATATTGGTGAAAGTACCATAATAGCTTTCATTGTTGTTCAGCGGTTTATCCGGTGAAAGAATATTTACCCCATTATTTCCTGTACCGTCAAAGAAAATCCCGACGGAAATCACTCTACTGCCATTCATGTTTTTACTTTAATTTTTTATTACAGATCTTGTTTGTGTTTTTTCAAATAAAATCCCTGAAAGAGACATTTCAAAATAACAGAAGAAAAACAAGGCTAGCTAGAGTGAAAAGTACCAAATAAAAAAATCCGTATTTCTACGGAATCAGATTACATTTTTTCAAGGGAATAAATATTGTTAATAATAGCATAAATCACTATTCCCACAGTATTTTTAGCTCCAATCTTCTCCAAAATACGTTGCCTGTGGCTTTCTACGGTTCTTGGACTGATAAAGAGTTTTTCTCCTATTTCATTATTGGTAAATTCCTGACAGATCAGTTTTACCACATCTTTTTCTCTTTCAGACAGCTCATCTTCCATTTCAAAAAGAGAATTTTTCTTGGCAGAGCCGTTCATATAGGTAAACAGCATCTGATGGTCTTCTGCCGTAAAGAAAACTCCATTTTTATCAACCATCGTGATGGCATCAATAAATGTTTTTTTATTTGAGTTTTTAGGAAGAAATGCTGATACTCCCAGCTTGACCATGTATCCGAGAATAGAGGTTTTGTAATGGGATGAAAGGATAATAATTTTAAGATCTGGATATTTTTCTTTCAGGATTTCTACCAGTTCAAAACCGTTCATAGGCTTCATCTGAACATCTACAAGCGCAATATCAGGAAATTCATCTTTTGAAAGTTTTCCGAGGTCATCTATAAAATCGGGGCCGTTATCTGCGGTAAGGCATACCGATATATTTTTTTCATTGGACAGCAACATTTTTACCCCTTCGAGGATCAGCTGTTCATCATCAATCAGTGCTAGTTTGATTTGGGAACTCATGATATTTTGGAATTTTTATGATTAAACGACTTCCTTTTTTTAAAAAAGTTTTTTTCCATTTGTGTGTTGCGTTCATTGATTTGATACGGGATTCTATATTTTTGATTCCCATTCCTTTTTTTACCTCTTCATATTCAAAACCTTGTCCGTTATCAGAAATAATGACCGCCATATTTTCAGGATAATCTTTAATATAGATCCAGAGATCTTCAGCATCTGAATGCTTGATCACATTGGTGGTAAATTCCTGAATAATCCGGTACAGCTGAACTTCTACGAAAAGATCTTTTTTTTCATATCCTGGCATTACCTGCAGGGAAATATTAATTTTATGGGAAAGGTTGGCTATTAATTCTTCAACGTATAAGACCAATCCTACCGATTCCAGGTTTACAGGGTATAGTGAATGAGAAATACTTCTGGCAGCATCAATCAGGGAAGACATCTGGCCATAGATATTTTTTTTTATCAGGTCATCACCTTGGGTATCGAGGTTATTCAGCCATAAAGAAAGAATATTGAGCCGGTTTCCGATATCATCATGAATCATTACTGCTATTCTTTTTCTTTCTTCTTCCTGGGCTTTGATGTTTTCCAGCACTAATTTTTTCTGATGGAGAACTTCGGCCTCATGCTGTACGCTTTTCTCCTTAATAATTCTGGTTATAAAAGCTCTGTAGGCAAGCAGAATAAAAGATACTATAACTGTTATGGTAACAATTATAAGAATCAGCAGGTTGATATTTAAAGTTACTTCTTTAATTTGATAAAAGTATATAAAAATGAACAGTACAAAATACTCGAAAGAATATTATTGGCACTGAGAATAGTATAATAATCGTTTTCTGACAGCTCAGCAATCTGGTGCTGGATAATAAAAATAAATACAGAAACGGAATAGTAGAAAAAAATACTGGCATCTACCAGAATAAAACGGTTCTGTGCAGAGGTATTTTTAATCTCACGGATCAAAGTAACCCCGGAAAGGCAGATGATAACGATATTGGAAACCACTTTCGCAATATCTGCATTAGATGGATAATCAAACCCATATTTCGAAATCATAAAACCTCCCGCCAGCACACCTGTAATACCCAGAACATATTTCGGCCAATCCAGTTTTCTGATAAATAAACCTGTCAGCAAAAAAAACTCTCCTGCGATGTACAAGGGATAAAGAAATGACGTATCATTAAGCCTGAAGACATAAGGCAGCGCCAGATTCAGCAGTTCAATAAAAAAAAGAAAAGCAATACAATAAAAATACTGCTTTTCTTTTTGGTTTAATATGCGGTATTTTGCTGCTCCCAGCAGTATAACAGATAGAAGCAGTGCATAATTCAGGAATAAAATTGCCTTATAAAGTTCAGCCATTCCTCAGTTTATCGTTTTTAAAATCCACTTCCTACATCTACATCCGGAATACGGCAGATAGGAGGACATGGTTTTGCCCAGTCATATGTATTGGATACAGTTTCTGCACCCAGTTCTGAATTTCTAAGATTTGCTCGGGAAGAAATAAAGATAAGAGTTACCAGCATTTTTCCATAGATATCATTGTATCTAAGGCCAAAAGAACAGGTAATACCCAGCAAACCATCATCCTCAAGGCAAAGGTCTGCGGTAGGAACATAGAATTTTCTAAAAATTCCAATACCTTCATTTTCTCTGCATTCTTTATAAAACCACTCCATACCTTCGTTTCTCCAACGTTCAATAGCTGATACAGCTATATCCTGCTCAAGAATAGGGGTATTGGAAACCGGGAATCCCATATTAGCATTCTTCTCTGTGCTCTCAAGATTTTTAGAAAGAACAGCGTTTCTAATAACAGTGTATTCCTGAACTTCCTGTAGTCTCAAATCTTTATCAAGTTCTGTAAGGAAGCTGTACGGATATTCTTTGACATCTATTTTTACCCCTTCATTATTCATAGGATAAAAAATAAGAATCAAACGATCTCTATAAACTCCTACGGCTGCACAAAAGTCTTTATAATCCTTAAAGCCCTTCATCCACTCAAGGTGCTCACTGGAAATATTAAAAACATAGTTGGTAGGAATCAGCTTTTGAATTTTGGAAAAGTCAGAGAAATACCCTTTCCATTCGTTTGATGCTGCTCTACATTCTTCTACAGGCAGCATATAGTCTACAATGTTTAATGTTGACATAAGCATAGTTTTTAGTCCTATAAAAATATATAAACTAAACATGCTACGCAAGTAAGATTTTAATTAATAATTTTTCACTGTAATATGATAACAGCTCTGTTGTCTTTCTTTAATGTAATATATTCTACCGGCATTCTGATAGTGCTTTAAAACTTTCTCCAGCGCTATTTCCATTTTCGGATTATACTTCAGAACGTTGTTGAACCTTACATAAGAAATGTCAAAAGAGTTACCATAATTGTGAGAACTAATCCCTAGTGAGGCATTAGAATTTACTCTTCTCAGTCTGCATTGGTCTTCAAGAGTCCGGGTAATGGATGAAACGGTAAAAGTTCCTCCTTTTGTATCTTTACTGAATTTGGAGCCTATTTTCTCCAGGGTAGTTTTGGCTTTGGATACCATATAAGCCCTGCTGTAATCAAGTCTCTGAACCTGATATCCTTTTCCTGATTTTTTTATTTTGTGGAATTTTCCGCTGCCGATATATTTCTGTACTGTTTTGGAGTCTTTCAGTAACTGTATTCCAAAACTCTTTGAGGCGTCAAGATGGGGTTTGTAAAGCGATGTAGGCTCAACCTTCAATACAGTAGTAAGATCATAGCAGGGAAAGGCCTTTTTTGCTGCCTGCGAATAATGTAAACTATAAATAAAAGGTACAAAGACCACACAAAAAAACTTTCTCATTAACCATCCTTTTAAATTACAAACGAAAGATAAAACATTTATGTTATATCTTTCAAAACCTATTATAATACTCTCCAGATAAATCCCAAACAAAGTTTACACCAAATTATTAATTTTATAATTTTTGTTCCCTATTTTTTGAAATATTTTTCAATTTTAACTTTTTACTTTAAGATTTAAATTTTACATTTGAGATACATTTAAATAATAAACAACATGATAAAAAAACTTTTCGCTGAATTTTTCGGCACATTTTGGCTTGTTTTCGGAGGGTGTGGAAGCGCTGTTTTCGCAGCTGGCGTTCCCAACATTGGCATCGGACTTTTAGGAGTTGCTTTAGCCTTTGGTCTTACTGTTCTTACGATGGCTTACGCTGTAGGCCACATCTCAGGAGGACACTTTAATCCGGCTGTTTCTTTTGGACTGTTAGCAGGGGGAAGATTTCCTGCAAAAGACCTTATTCCTTACATTGTAGCTCAGTGTCTGGGAGCTATTGTAGCAGCAGGATGTCTGTATACAATCCTTAATGGTGCGGGAGCGGTAGAATTCTCAAAACCCGGAGATTTTGCCACGAACTTTTACGGAGAGGCCGTTTACAACGGAAAAGCTTTCAGTATGGGAGCCGCATTCCTGGCTGAGTTTTTATTAACTGCCTTTTTTCTTATTGTGATCATGGGAGCTACGGATAAATGGGCCAACGGTAAATTTGCCGGTCTTGCTATCGGTCTTGCTCTTACTTTGATTCACCTGATCTCTATTCCTATTACGAATACTTCTGTAAACCCTGCAAGATCACTTTCGCAGGCTGTATTTGTGGGTGGAACTGCCATGTCACAGCTTTGGCTGTTCTGGGTAGCCCCTATTTTAGGAGGAGTTGTAGGAGGATTGATCTACAAGTTCTTACTTCAGAGAGATACTGCAGAAATTGCAGATTAATTTTTAGAACAATATTCAAATATAAAATCCTGTCAGGCGGCAGGATTTTTTTATGTTCTGATCACAAATAAACTATTCTAATTTCTTAAAACGCAAAGTATTTATATGAGAATCTTTTTATTTAAAGTGAGCAACGTGATAACGCCTGCGTCGTTGATGAAGCAATACATTTTAGGTCTGCTTAATAAGAATCAATGAAATGGATTCTGTCTTTGCTTCTTTAAAATATTAAAAAGTGTAAACTAAACTTTGCGTTTACATCATATTGATAAGCTTATCAGAATCTTCTGGTTTTATTTCAGTTTTTTAATATCAAAAGGATTTTTGAATATCAGCTCTTCATGCTTTCCTTTGATTTCCATTTTACGCTGAAGAAGATTGAGTGCCATTTTTCTGATAAAAAGGTCTTTGTCATTCAGTTTCCAATAAGAATCTTCGTGAAGCTTTTTGGGTGGACGTATCAGATAAAATTCGGTTTCCCAGGTGTCTGCATTATGGTAAAATTCAATGATGCCGCAATGTTCGGGAATATGCACCGCATCTACCATTCCCATCGGGAGCAAAAAGCTAAAAGAATTACAGATATAATCGCCACAGGAGATCTTATCATGTTTCAGAAATTTTTCTCCGGTATCTTTATTGAGATATGATTTTTTGAAATCATTTTTAAAATCACTTTTCGAAAACTTGATCTCAATTTCATGACTTCCTCCTTCTGAATTTATGATCAGAATATCTGCTTCCCAATCGGCCTGAAAATAATTGGTCAGTACAATTTCTTTTTCAAAATCACAATGGGAATGAATGTAGGCGTGTATGAGTTCTTCTATTTTGATCATGAAATGATGATAAAATGTGAAAATATTTAATAATAAAATATTATAAAACGCAATGTTTCTTAAATTACCAACTGCTTACAATGTTCGCAAGGGCGTTTCACTCAGTAAAGTTGTAAGTTATATTCAATTATTATTCACTAATAAAAATTGACAAGCGAAGCAAATTGACTATTCACAATTGAATTTTACTTTCAGCTTCTTAGCTTACCAGCAGACTGCATCCTCTGATATCAGAATGATCTATTCTTCCCAATACCTGAAACTTATCACCTACAATTTTACCTAAATCCTGTGTCGCAATAAATGAGCAGGAATGGGTATTGGCAAGATCAATGATATTAATAGCGCCTGTTCTTCCTTTTTTTTCGTAGGATAGAGGATCTTCTGCATTCCGAACCATAATTCTCATCCAGTTCGGACATTCATACTCATTATTTCCAAGGGAATATGCCTGTGAAAGCAGTTCCGTCATGGAATATTCTGAGTAAATTTTATCTGTTTTAAGGCCGTCCTGTAAGATTTTCAGCAATTCATCTTTCGTCATTTCTTCTTTTCTCCCTTTCATTCCTCCGGTTTCAATGACTATCAAGTTTTCAGGAAAATTCAGCGATTCTTCGCCGTGTTCAGAATGACAGTAGTCCAGAAAGTCAAGAAGTGCAAAAGAAACTCCGAATAGAATTACTTTTTTATCCTGAAGTTTATTCAATAACTCAAAAAGATCAGAATGGTTATAAAGGAAATATCCGTTTTCAGGTTTATCAGATTTCTTCATCAGATAGTCTACCATATAGATCAATGATGAACTCTGTTTTTCCAGATAACTTGGAAGTAAGCCCAGAAAAATAAAATCTTCGGGTTTCCCAATAAACTGTTCAAAACTTTTATAAATACTTTCTTCATAAAGTTTCGGATCTGCGATGAAATGTTTTGAAAGATTCATCTGCGTTGTTCCTGAACTCTGAAAAAACAGATCGGTTGTTATATTTTTGTCCAGAATCTGATGATTTTTGAACATTTCGATTGGCAAAAACGGAATCTTTACCAAACTATCCACCTCATCAGGATTAATATTCAGAAAGTTGACGAATTTCCTGTATATTTCAACATTTTCATATTGATAACGAAATGTTTTCAATGATGCATTCAGAAAATCCTGTTCAGTCTGTATATTGAATATATTTTTTAATTCCATAACCTTTTAGCACCTTATCACCTCAGTATAAGGTATTTATAAAGATAAAATATTGATATTTAATAATTTTTTAATCTACAAAACCTATTTTGGTAGGCTTATTGCACATACCTAAACGGAATATGGATTAAAAACAAGAGTGGGTTTCGGCCCGTTCGAAAGTTACCTCTTTTTAGGGGTAATTTTTTTTGTTTTATTTTTCAAAAGTCTTCAGTTCAAAATCCTTTTCAAAAACCCCGTAGGTAAAATAGGAAATCCAGTCTCCGAGGTTGATATATTTTGAATTCTGCTCCAGATCAAGTACCATTGGAAGGTGTCTGTGTCCATAAATGAAGTAATCTATCTTCTCAGTCTTCAATTTTTCTTTGGAGTAAATGATCAGAAACTCTTTATCTTCTCCCAGAAATGCTTTGTCTTCTTCTCCGGAGATCATTTTATTTTTTTGGGAAAGGTACAATGCAACTTTCATCGCAATATCGGGATGCAGCCATTTGAAGAACCATTGTGCCACCGGATTTGTGAATAATTTTTTCATTCTTTTATATCCTTTGTCACCAGGCCCTAAACCGTCTCCATGAGCCAGCAAAAACTGCTTTCCTCCCATTTCAAAATACTGTTTCTGATAAAATACAGTGCAGCCAATTTCCTCTTCCAGATAATCTTTCATCCACAGATCATGGTTTCCGACAAAGAAATAGATATGAATTCCTCTGTCTTTAAGTTCTGCAATTTTTCCGAGAACCCGGATATATCCTTTGGGAACCACATGTTTCCATTCGTGCCAGAAGTCAAAAAGATCACCCATTAAAAACAAAACCTGGGCATCTTCTTTGATCTCATTCATCCAGCGTATAAATTTTTCTTCACGCACTTTACTCTCACTGGGTGTGGGAGCTCCAAAATGCTGATCTGAAGCGAAATATACTTTTTTTCCAGGTTCTAAATTAATTGTTGTTTTTAACACCTTCTGAGTTTTGGGGTAAATTATTGATTATCTTCTGCAAACCATTCTCCATAAGAGTTTTCTGTCTCATGAAGTTTAAGATAGGCTAAAGAAATTCCATCAGGAAGTTTTGATTTTACTTTGGCAGCAATAGCGTACAACATGTTTTCACAAGTTGGCTGGAAGCTGCAATAGATTACTTTATGCCCTTTCTGTTCCAGGTCATCTCCCAATTCTTTGTGTGGAGACAAGGCATTTACAAGAACCGCATGGTCCCATACATCTACAATTTCGGAATTTACGATACTTTTGATATCTCCGAAATCTACCACCATTCCATTTTTAGGATTTTCAATATCATTGATCGGTTTTCCTTTCACTGTTACGAACAGCTTATAGGAATGTCCATGCATATTTTTACACTTCCCATCGTAGTTGTAAAGCACGTGAGCTGTTTCAAATGTAAAAATTTTTGTAATACGTATCATACTGCAAAGATATAATAAAACGGTCTAACTTGAAAAAGCCAGACCATGTATAAATTGATTCACGAAATCTATTGAAAATCCTCTTGAGTTTACTCTGCAAATAAGTGTTCTGCTGCGTTTGTATGTTTTATAAAAATTACTCCGTCAAAACATTCGTTCAACTTAAGAGGTTCTGTGATGGTAAATTTTTCTGTCGCTGGTGTTATAGGGTTGTATCCCAGAAGTCTCATTTTAAAAGCCCTTCCGTATATTTCTTCATTACTGCTGCGGAAGTCTACAAAATAGTTTTCATTTTTTTTGCTTCCTAATTTCTCTTCCCAGCTATTTTCCAATTGTTTTGGGAGTGGATAGGAGGTGTATTTATTATTCTTTACTGCACGGGGATCTGCAGTAGCACTATAGGTTCCTAAAACAGTAGATGTTGCCAATGCGTAATATTTGTTTCCGTATTTTTCTTTTAAATATCCTCCCATACCATCTACCAGTATAGGTTTCAATGCAACGTGTCCGTCATGTGCAAAAAGGATCATTTTTTGATCATACCCTGACTGAATATTTTTAATCATCTCGGCCATGATAAAATCTCTGGATACCTCATAATTTTTTTTGCTCGCTTCATAAGGTATTTTAAATCCAAGCTCAAGATGCTCTAATGCCAGTTTTGAACTTAAATCCATTTTCTTACCATATAAACTATCCAGCTTTTTAGTCAGTAAATATCCTTCTGTTCCATTTTTTATCACTTCCTTCATATCCAATCTGAAAGATGGATCGTTTTGTTTTTCCCACATTCCATCCTGTACTATTGCCTTCTTTTGAACTTCTCCTGCTATATCAGAATAGTCTTTTCCAAAATTGTCCGATTTTTTCAGAATTTCAGCACTCCTCGTGAGAGCATCAGTATCGAATCCGGAAATGATTACTTTGTCTTTATGATTCTTATTATAGGTTCTTATCCACTCCAAAAGCGTATTAATTTCTTTTGTCTGCCAGATAGAAGTCATATATTTTTTCAGTGCAACTTTTATATCAACATCAGAGTTAACCGCCTCATTAAGAAACGAAGCATCACCGTAAGAACTTTCAAAGGCTACAATTCTAAAACCGTTTTTGCTAATCAGCTGTTTTGAGATTTCACTTCTTATTTCATTAAACTCTTTGGTTCCATGTGTTCCTTCTCCCAGCCCAACGATAAGATTGTCTTTTAAATGTTCACTAATTTTCTTTATCGCCTTAGTTTCGTTTGTATGGTCTGTAAAGGGAGTTTGAAATTGTACTTCTCCTTTTGTATTTTGCGAAAATCCCATAGAGGAAATTAATATGAGATTGAGTAAAAAATATTTCTTTAACATTGTATAATTTTCAATGGCTTATTCTTACCTAAAACGGTATAAAAGCCTTATTCATTACTGTAAATTTAGAATAAATTATAACAAAATTCTCTTCAAAAAATTACATTAACCCTTCATTAACTCACTCAATTTCTACCTCACAGATTATCAAAACAATATATTTTAATTACTCTCTCAAAGCTTTTTATCTTTTTGTTTCTACACTCAATCCTCCTTTTTAATCTATTTTAAAGGTTAAATTATTATCCGGAGTTCCATCAATATTGAGAGCATTGTAAGGCACAGAAAGCCAGCCGTTTTTATTCATTACAAATTTGAATTGGTAGGTTTTCCCTTTTTCAAACTGAGATTTTGGTACTACCAGCTCAAAAGTATTGTTCTTTTTCAGTTTCATACAATAGGTCTTATCATCAGGATTCCAATCATTAAATGAACCTGTAACTGATATATTTTTGATAAATTCTATGCTTTGCTTTTCAGGAAATTGGTAGGAAAAAATAACATTTTCTTTTTCTGTGCGATATCCATAGATTTCTTTTTTAAGATCAGGATGAACAAGAGGTTTAGATTTTGTATATTCTTCTGCCAGCGTGTAAGGATTCAGCAAACTCTTATCCATGATCCCCATAATCTGATTGATCATCTGATACATCACCGCAGATTCTTTATATCCGTTGTACATCAATACAACAGCCCTATTTTTTTCAGGAAAAATTCTGTATACACTTACATTTCCACCAGAAAAATGATAGGACTTTACATTATTAAAAGTTCCCATATCCCAGCCATGAGTAAAGATGATATTTTTATCTTTATATTCAAACGGTTTCCACATCAGCTCTTGTGTGGAAGGCTTTAGAAAATCATTTTTGCTCAAATGAATACTCCACTGTAAAAACGCAGGTAATGTAATCGCCAAACCATTAGCTGAATGCGCTCTTCTCCCTTCTACAAATGTAGATTTATCGTATTGATGCTTATCCTTGTTGTAAATATATTTTACGATTCTGTTTGGAATTTTTTCAATAGAATTAGATGAAAACACGACCTGATTTCTTAAATCTGAAAACTGTTTGTTGATAATATAGTCTTCATATTTTTCTCCGGTTACTTTTTCAATGATCATGGTGACCAGCATGTAGTTGGTCTGATTGTATCTATAATCACTTCCTGTTTCAAATTCCATTTTCTCTTTTGATAACCGAGCAATTACTTCAGCATTGGCAGCATCCACGGGAATATCAGTGAAACGGATCCAGTCCGGCAGCCCTGAAGAATGGGATACAAGATTTTTCACCTGAACATTTTGCCACTCTGCCGGTACATTGTCAATATATTTTGAAATTTTATCTTCTAAAGATACTTTTCCCTGCTCTATGAGCTGAAAGAGGCCAATATTTGACATTAATTTTGTAGTAGAATAGATTCTGAACATGGAATTGGCATCTACTTTTTTATCAGTCTCTAAGGTTTCCGTTCCGTAATATTTCTGGAAAGTTATTTTATTATTCGTAACAATACCTACGGCCATTCCTGGTATCTCATTGATTTGAATAACCTTTTTTATATAATTTTCTATTTCTTTTGACTGGTCAGCTGTCTGACTGTAACCCGTGAAGAAGAAACTTAAAAAAAGTATCGTTAAAATGGATAGTTTCATGGTAATTTTTGTTTGATATTTCTCTATTAAAAACAATTGTAAGCCTTATTATATTACATTGAAGAAAAACCTTTATTTTTCAGGAGTTAATTTGTCCGTTTCAAAACCTAATTCATTTAAATAATGAAGTCCGTTTTGTATTTCTATTGAATTGGAACCTAACCATCCTTTTTCTAATCCCAATAAAATAAACTTTTTGATGTATTTGGGTTCATTAAGATTGACCTCATCTTCCGAGCCTGTCATTTTATTTGTCAACTTAACACCTGATTTTAAAGGCTGTCCCATCATATAATCATCAGCAGTCAAGAATGTAATGATTAAAGGTGTTTTTTTCTTCCCACTTAAAAAGATTTTTACAGTCAGCGTATTGGTTTCCGTTTCAGAATGGAATTGGTCTGTTACATTATATAGATACTCATTATTATTAATGGTGATTTTCCTCAATTTATTTTTCATTGCTCCATTTTCATTCAACCTATTTCTAGCTGAACTTTATTTTATTCTTTTTTCAAATCTATGAATGACTTTGTAGTCTTTATCATTAATCACAATATCATAATTTCCTTTATCAAGGATTAAAAAACGCTTGTCTTTAGCTGTTCTAATTTCAATGATATCGACAGGAATTCCTTTCTGTTCAAACTCTCCTTTTCTGTAAGCAAAAACCATAACCGGATATGTTGAAAGTTGAGCAGCCGGAATTTTATAAAACTTTCGGTTTTCTTTCAGCATCCAATCTGGTCTGCCTTTGATATATTTTGTAACGGGATGAATGATCTTGATATCTGTATACAATTCTTTGTCTTCACCGTTATAGATCATTTCTTTATCATCTTTCAAAACAACAGGAACAGAATTGTTTACCAATCTCAAAATTGGTTCATTATATTTCGGGGAACTTCTTTCTGAAAACTGAGTTTGGTCAATCGTCAATGGATTGATACCTGTTAAATCTGAAAGTCGGCCAGCCATCGTTTTTTCCCAGGATTTATGAACTCCTTCATAAGCATGTTGGTACCCGCAATAGATCAGATATTTTCCTTCCTGATTTTGCTGCATACAATCAGAGATATTTTTTGCTTCTCCAATTTCCCTTTCTTTATTATTGCCTTCGGCTTCGTAAGGAAAAAGCTTGAACCCAATTTTCAGGGCATTATAAATGAAATTCCCGAATTCCGGTTCTTTGGAATAATATCCGCTGTTGAGGGTAGCAAATTTTACGGTATTTAAAGAGTCTCCTTCCAGTGTTTCGATGCCTAAATATCGATATCCTTTGTCATACAACCCCTGAAGCAACGAGGATGCAAAGGTTCTGTGACTGGCATTGTGATGGGCTTCATTGATGATGATGATTTTCTCATTGGCTGCCTTTTTCAGAATATATTCTTTTGCATTGAAGGGAATTAATTTCGTAAACCTCAGACTATCAGCAGTATTTAACTTTTTCACTCTTCCGAAAGTCTGGTCCCAACTTTCCAGTGCAGGCTTATAGTGTCCGCTTATGGAGTAATATGTTGCCCCCATCTGACTTCTCCAGGACTGACTTTGGGCAGGATCTTCCACCTTCTTTTTAATATCATCAGAAAATAAGTATGGATTTTCCTGACTATAAGCCTCTATGCTCAACAATAGTAAAGCCAGTGAATAAAAGAATTTCATGTTATTTAGTTTTTTTATTGAATGTTGTTGGTTAAAAATAAAAAAATCAAAGTTCTATTTCCTACTCTGATTTTAATTTTTCACCAGTTTAAAAAAATTTCTCCAGCCAGTCACTTTCCAGACGTTTGATTTTCTTGGTTTCCGGATCAAAGAGAATCCAGAGCGTACTTGAGTCTACCACAAGTTCATCATTGCAGTAAAATTCGACTTTTCTTGGTTGTTTGGCACCTTCAGGAGCTATAGGATAGGTTCTTACTGTGATTGTGTCACTAAGATAAACCTGTTTTTTATATTGGATATGGTGATCCAGAAGCATCCAGGCATCGTTTACATATTCGCTTTGGTGTTTTAGAAGATCCCAGTGTTCTGCAGCCACTTCTTCCACCCAATGCACATATTGTACATTATTTACATGATTGTTCTGATCAATATGTTCTTCGGTTACCTTTATCTGTTTTTCGTACATTAAATTCATGTTCATGAAAAGTTTACTCAAATTTATCATTTTAAAACAGAACTTTCTCAGTCCTGGGGAAACAAAACTTCTATTTTCTAAAATAAAAAAACGGAACCAGACACTCTCTGATTCCGTTCAATATTCTAGTATATTGAAATTCTTATTTAGATTTCCCAGCCGGCTTAGCAGCAGTTGCTGTAGCCCCTAATTTATTTTTTACAATAGCGGTAATATCTTCACTTCCGTCTGTATACAGTAAGTTATTAGAATCTTGTGCTGCTGTATCAAACACATAGCTTAGATTTTTTTCTTTAGCTACAGCAAAAATAGCTTCTCTTACTTTCTTTTGCAATGGAGTAAGCATTTCATTTTGCTTAGCAGAAATATCTTTAGCAGCCTGCGCTCTTGTTTCTTCTATCTTTTTACCTAAACCTTGTAATTCAGTTTGTGCAGCAATCAGTTCCTTAGTTACAGCTTCTTTGTTTGCCTCGCTTAAAGTTTTTTCTTTATCCTGAGCTGTTTTTAGCTTAGTCTGATAATCATTGATCAGCTTTTCAATTTCAGTCTGTTTTGTTTTAGTCAGATTATCAATTGTAGTTCCTATAGTTTTTACTTCAGATAAACTTGCAAAAATGTCTTCCGTGTTTACACTTCCAATCTTCTGTTGAGCATTCGCAGCGTTTGCAGTAAGTGTTAATCCTAATGTAATAAAAAGTACTTTAATTAAATTCATTTTTTAATAATATTTTTTCGTCCCCAAATATAATTCAAATTTCAATTACTTAGTATATGACATTCATTCCTTTATTATTTTAGAATTTGAATGAAGTAAAAACAGACTCACCACTTCTTTGAACAAAGAAAAACCTCCCCAAAAGGAAGGTTTAACATCAAAAAAATATGGAAAAAATGATTAATGGAATTGTGCGGTTTCCGTAGAATCTTTCATCGCTACGGTAGCTGAAGAGCCATTTGTAACAACATTTTGTATTTCGTCAAAATACCCTGTCCCTACAAAAGACTGATGCTTCACCGCTCTGAATCCTTTCTGCTGAAGGGCAAACTCGCGCTCCTGCAGTTCTGAGTATCCAGCCATTCCTCTTTCTTTATAAGCTAATGCCAGCTCAAACATTGCCGTATTCAAAGCATGGAATCCTGCCAATGTAATAAACTGGAACTTATATCCCATTTTTGCAAGCTCTTCACGGAAAGTAGACATCTCTTCTACACTCAGCCTTGCAGCCCAGTTAAATGAAGGGGAACAGTTATAAGCAAGCATTTTCCCGGGAAATTTTGCATGAATCCCTTCTGCAAATCTTCTTGCCTGTTCCAGATCCGGATTTGAAGTTTCCATCCAGATCAGATCTGCATATGGCGCATAGGACAAACCTCTGTCGATTCCCTGTTCTACTCCGTTTCTTACTACATAAAATCCTTCTGCAGTTCTTTCTCCTGTCACGAATTTTTTATCTCTGTCATCAATATCAGAAGTCAGTAGATCTGCTGCATCCGCATCTGTTCTTGCAATAATAAGGCTTGGAACTCCCAGTACATCGGCAGCCAGACGTGCTGCAATCAGTTTGTTGATCGCCTCTTGCGTTGGCACCAATACTTTTCCACCCAGATGTCCGCATTTTTTTGCAGAAGAAAGCTGATCTTCAAAGTGTACACCGGCTGCACCAGCTTCTATCATCTGCTTCATCAGTTCAAAGGCATTCAGATTACCTCCAAAACCTGCTTCTGCATCTGCAATGATAGGCACCAGATATTCTTTATCTCCAACTCCGCTCACAGATTGTACCTGGTCTGCTCTCAGTAACGCATTATTAATTTTCTTTACCACAGAAGGCACTGAATTGGCAGGATACAGGGATTGATCGGGATACATTTCTCCTGATAAATTAGCATCTGCAGCTACCTGCCAACCTGAAAGATAAATAGCTTCCAGCCCGGCATCTACTTCCTGTACAGCCTGATTCCCCGTAAGGGCTCCAAGTCCTGCCACATAATCCTGGTTGTTTAATTTATTCCAGAATTTTTTGGACATTTCTGTAGCAATGGTATACTCTATGGTATAAGAACCGCGAAGTTTCAAAACGTCTGCTGCAGTATAAGGTCTTTTCACACCGTTCCAGCGTGGGTTTGTCAGCCAGTCTTGTTCTATAGCCTGGATTTGTTCTTGTCTTGTTTTCATAATATTTGGATTTTGTTGTTTAGGGTTGGGGGTTCGAGATGCGGGATTCGGGGTACGAGGTTCGAGATATAATTCTCAAACTTTCAAACACTCCTACTCTCTTAATCTAAATAAAAGGATATGCTTTCAAAGTTAGGAATTCTTCAAAATTTTCACAGAAGATCAGTTCATTGAAAAGTTCTTTGGCAAGATTGAATTTTCCGTTTTTGAAACGGGTTTCTCCAACATACTTTTCAATCTTGTCCATTTCTTCACTTTCCCACTGTAAAATCATATGGCGGGTCAGTGTTCTGTCATCACTTAATACCGCTTCGTTTTTCAGCCACTGCCAGATCTGTGTTCTTGAAATCTCTGCAGTTGCTGCATCTTCCATCAGATTATAAATAGCGGCAGCACCGGTTCCCATCAGCCAGCTTTCAAGGTAAAGAATTCCTACATTGATATTTTTTCTGACTCCTTTTTCGGTAATATCACCTTTAGGAATTTCCAACAGGTTACTTTCTGTTATATGATATTCAAATTTTTTGTCGATCTGATTTTTGGAAGGCATATACTGGTCAAAAATTTCTTTTGCCACTGAAACTAATGCTGGATGTGCTACCCAGGTTCCGTCGTGACCGTTTTTCACTTCCCTTTCTTTATCATTTCTTACTTTTTCAAAAGCAAGATTATTAGCTTCATCATTGTCCTTTACCGGAATTTGAGCTGCCATTCCGCCAATCGCATGTACATTTCTTTTATGACATATTTCGATAACTCTTTTTGAATAGGCACTCATAAAAGGAGAAGTCATGGTCACCTGATCTCTGTCCGGTACAATAAACTCTGGAAGGTTTCTGAATTTTTTGATATAGGAAAAAATATAATCCCATCTGCCACAATTCAGTCCGGCACTGTGCTCTTTTAATTCAAATAAAATTTCATCAATCTGAAATGATGCAGTAATGGTTTCTATTAAAACTGTCGCTTTAATTGTTCCCTGCTGAATTCCCAGATAATCCTGGGCAAAAACAAAAACCTCATTCCACCAGCGGGCTTCTTTATAATGTTCCAGTTTCGGAAGGTAGAAGTAAGGACCGCTTCCTTTCTCTAAAAGCGACTTTGCATTTCTGAAAAAATAAAGTCCAAAATCAATCAGCGAGCCGGAAGCTTTTTCACCATTGATTTCAATATGCTTCTCCGGGAGATGAAGCCCGCGGGGGCGAACCAGCAAAACTGCAGTTTTTTCATTAAGCGTATAGGCTTTCCCTGTTTCGTTTACAAAATCAATAGTACGATTAATAGCATCAGAAAGATTAATCTGCCCCTGAATACAGTTTTCCCACACCGGCGAACTGCTGTCTTCAAAATCGGCCATAAACGTAGATGCTCCGGAATTCAAAGCATTGATAATCATCTTTCGGTCTACAGGTCCTGTAATCTCTACTCTCCTGTCCAACAAATCTTCAGGCAGCGGCGCGCATACCCAATTTCCATTTCGGATCTCTTCTGTTTCTTTTAAAAATTCAGGAAGATTTCCCTGATCAAAATTCTGCTGTGTATTTTTTCTCTCTTTTAAAAGTTCAAGTCTTTTAGGATTAAAATTCTGATGAAGTGCAATCAGAAAATCTACCAAATCCGGAGTAAAAACTGCTTCAAACTGCTTCTGTTCTTTTATTTCTAATTGAGTCTTGGTTTCCATAACATATTGATTTTGTGATTTGATATTACAAACATAAATAAAAATATTCACAAATAGCGAACGTTCGCTAAATTTATTTAAAATTTATTATGCGAATAATCGCATCTATTTATTTATATTTGAGTAATGAATTCAGAAAGCGACTTTATCAAAACAGTTTTCGGGCTAAAACTGAAACAGCAAAGACAAAAGAAAAACTGGTCTCTGCAGGATCTTGCTGTAAAGACAGGATTATCAAAATCTTATCTTAACGAAATTGAAAACGGAAAAAAATATCCCAAACACGATAAGATCATTCAGCTTTCTGATGCACTGAGCTGTACTTTTGATGATCTGGTTTCTACTAAACTTGATAAAAGCTTAGCGCCCTTCAATGAAATTCTACAATCGGATTTCTTCAAAGAAGTTCCATTAGAGCTGTTCGGGATCAACAAAAACAACCTTATCAGTATCATCAGTGATGCTCCAAAAAAAGTGACGGCTTTCATCAATGCTCTGATCGAAATTTCTCAGAATTATAATCTTGGTAAGGAAAGATTTTATTTTGCTGTATTAAGGTCATTCCAGGAATTGTATGACAATTATTTTCCGGAAATTGAAGAAAAAGTAAATCTGTTTACTCAGGAAAACAATATAAAACCCGGAAAAAATTTAAAGTCTGAGGTACTTGAAAAAATTCTTACAGAAAAGTTCAGCTATACAATTCAATCTGAAGATTTTGAAAAATACGGAACTCTGGATAATCTTCGTTCGCTTTTTATTCCGGAGAAAAAATTATTACTGCTCAACCAAAAACTGGAAAAAGATCAGAAAACATTTATCCTCGCAAAAGAAATCGGATTCAATGTTCTTGAGCTAAAAACACGCCCGAATACATATTCATGGCTTGACTTCGGAAGTTTTGAGGAAATTCTGAACAACTTTTACGCTTCTTATTTTGCGGGTGCTTTATTAATTTCAAAAGAGCCTGTCATTGAGAAAACATCAGAATTTTTTCAAAATAATACATGGGAATCTAAAAATTTTGAAAACCTCATCAACAGTTTTACCCGTTCTCCTGAAACATTCTACTATCGACTGACTAATATTCTTTCAGCAGAAATAGGAATTAAGGATTTATTTTATCTGTGTCTGGTAAAAAAGAAGAATTCGGATAGGATTCAGATTTTAAAAGAACTTCATCTGAACCATCAGCAGGCACCTCACGCCAACGCTACCAACGAGCATTACTGCAGAAGATGGATTGCCGTGAAAAATCTCGATCATTTAAAAGAAAATGAAACTCTGACTGATGCTCAAATATCTCATTATAAAGATCAGGGAATAAGTTATATGGTCATTTCCACTTCACAAAAGAATCCTTTTTCGGATGGAAGCAACAGAAGTTACTGTCTTGGTATTTTATTGAATTCCCAGACGATTAAAAAAATAAGTTTTATAAAATCTCCTTCTCTGAAAACGATCAATGTTGGAGTAACCTGTGAATCCTGCAGCATTGCAGATTGCGAAGTAAGACAAGCGCCACCGGTAAGACTGGAAAAGGAGCATTTTAATTTAAGCATGAAAAGTTCTGTGGAGAAGATAAGGAAGAGGTTTGAGAATTAATTGGTGAATCGTGAATCGTCAATACGCTTCGCTTGTGAATTTTAATACTGTTGTTAACCTTCTATTCCACTAACTTACGAAGTAGAATTGACTATTCACTTAATTATCTTTTATTTCCTATCTTAGTACAAAACACACTTATGATACTGGATATATTGTTTCCCAACCGCTGCATCCACTGCAACAGAATTATTGATTCTGAGCTTTTGGTATGTGACCTTTGTTTCAGCCAGATTTATTTTACCCACTATTCCTATTTTGAAAACAATCCGATTAAAGAAAAATGCAGTTTGTTTTTCCCTGTTGAAAACACCTTTGCTTTGCTACAGTTTGAAAAGGAAAGCTTAAGCCGGCAGATCATCCATGAACTGAAATACAAAGGCCGGGAAAAAGCAGGAAAGATTATTGCAGACTGGACAACAGAACGCCTGAACTTTAAGAACGAGAAACCTGATCTTTTGGTAAGTGTACCGCTTCATCCAAAGAAACTCAAAGAGCGTGGATATAATCAGCTTCATTTATTCACAGAAACTTTAGCGGCATTTTATGACATTCCTTTTGATCATCAATTAATCAAAAGAAATCATTATTCAAAGGCACAGGCTTTAAAAGATAAGAAACACAGATTGGAAGCTGTCAATACATTCTCTATCACACAACCTGTCGACGGAAAGCATATTCTTCTGATTGATGATGTTTTTACCACAGGAAATACCGTTTCATCAGTAGCATGGGAGATTTTAAATGCCGGGAATAATAAAGTAAGTGTGCTGGTAATGGCGATGGATGTTTAAAAGAGGTAAGGGATAGGAGTTTCGGGATTCGGGATTCTTGATCATATTCAAAAATATTATCAAACTCTAGGGCTCTCAAATTCTCCTACACACTTACCCAATCTATTTTCACCATTCAATTCTTTTTCCTAATTTTCCGGAAACTAAACAACTATGCCACATCTGCTTTTATTACACGGAGCTTTAGGTCACAGCGACATTTTTACGCCTTATCTGAGTACTTTATCTCAATATTTTACGGTACACACTCCTTTGTTTTCAGGACATGGAAATATGGAACTTCCAGCTGGGGGCATTAGTATTGAAAAATATACTCAGGAATTATCAGAATATTGTGAAGTAAATAATTTGACAGATATATCTATTTTCGGGCATAGTATGGGAGGGTATGCAGCACTTTGTTATGCAATGAAAAATCCTGAAAATGTAAATTCTATTATCACGCTGGGAACAAAGTTTGACTGGACTGAGGAGCAGGCTTTGAAAGAAAGTAAAATGCTTAATCCTGATATCATTCTTGAAAAAATTCCGCAATATGCCCAACTTTTAGAAGCACAGCACGGATCAAAATGGAAGCAGCTTCTACCAGCTATAGCTGATTTGATGATTGATCTAGGCAAAAATCCTCCGTTGGAAAATAATTTTGCCACGATTAATATTCCTATTCAAATCATGGTGGGAGATAAAGATAATATGGTAACTATTGAAGAAAATTTAAGGGTTTACAGAAGTCTTCCGAATGCAAAATTGGCCGTACTTCCAGAGACAAAACATCCGCTGGATAAAGTACGACCAAGTCTATTGTTGAATTTAATAAAAGATTTTTGGAATCTTTCTTAAATTATCTTTGAAGTTTTTCTCCGTAGCTAAGATCTCCGGCATCTCCTAAACCAGGAGTAATATACCCTTTTGATGTTAACTCTTCATCTATGGCTCCTACCCAGATATGAGCTTCAGGATAAGCATTCTGAATTGTTTCCACTCCCTGTCTTGAAGCAATTGCTGCTACAATATGAAGCTGGGTTGGGTTTCCATTGGTTAACAAATCTTTGATTGCTTCAATTAAAGAAGCTCCTGTGGCCAACATGGGATCTGCAACAATCAAAGGTCTGCCTTCAATGCTTGGGCAAGTCAGATAATCCTGTTTGATCGAGAAATAATCGTTGGCATCGTGCTTTCTGTAAGCAGCTACAAAACCACAGTCTGCTCTGTCAAGATAGTTCAGAATTCCTTCAAACAAAGGAACTCCTGCTCTTAAAATAGTTGTAATAACCGGCTGTACAGCAATTTCCCTACTTTTTATTGTATCTAAAGGAGTTTGAATTTCAACTTCTCTGTACTCCAGTCCTTTACTGATTTCAAAAGCGGCAATCTCTCCGATTCTCTCCATATTTCTTCTGAATCTCATTCGGTCATGCTGGATATTAACGTTTCTAAGTTCGTTAATCCATTCATTGACAAGAGAAAAGTTTTGCGATAAAATAGTAAGCATGAAAATTTATTTTTAATTTCAGTTAATTGATATTAATTCCTGCAAAATTACAACTAAAAAACGAATTGAAAGATTGGGCCTGGGAGAAATAAAGTATATTAGGAAAATACATCTATCACTCTATACAGCTATTTTTAAATGATGAAACGGATAATTTTAAGGGTGAATACTCAGCTTTTGACTTAGAATTAAAAAAATCCGGCAAGTAAACTTACCGGATTTTCTTTCGAACAATTGTTCTTATTATTTCTGTCTGAAATACACTTCAATCGGAATTCCGGTAAACCCGAATTCTTTTCTCAACTGATTTTCAGTAAATCTTTTATAAGGTTCTTTCACATATTGTGGAAGGTTACAGAAAAATACAAACTGTGGTGACGGCGTAGGAAGCTGAACACAATATTTGATTTTGATATATTTTCCTTTCAATGCCGGTGGTGGTGTATTTTCGAAAATTGGAAGCATTACTTCATTCAGTTTTGAAGTTTTAATTTTCTTCTTACGATCTTCATAAACCTGCATGGCTACTTCTACAGCTTTTAAGATTCTCTGCTTCGTTAAAGCCGAAACAAATAAGATTGGAATATCCTGGAACTGACCGATTTTGTCCTTGATTAATTTCTCGAAATCACGCATTGTATTCGTCTGCTTGTCTTCAATCAAATCCCACTTATTAACAAGAATTACAATTCCTTTTCTGTTTTTCTGAGCCAATCCGAAGATGTTCATATCCTGAGATTCCCATCCTTGTGTAGCATCCACCATAATGATTACTACGTCAGAATATTCGATAGAACGGATAGATCTCATTACGGAATAGAATTCAAGGTCTTCGTTTACCTTAGATTTTCTTCTCATCCCTGCAGTATCTACCAATACAAACTCATGTCCGAATTTATTATATAAAGTCTGGATACTGTCTCTTGTAGTTCCTGCAATATCAGTTACGATGTTTCTTTCAACATCCAATAAAGCATTTGTCATCGTAGATTTCCCTACGTTTGGACGGCCTGCAATGGTAATTTTAGGCAATCCTTCAAAAGGATCTTTGTATTCTGTTGTTGGGAAGTCTCTAACGATATCATCTAAGATTTCTCCTGTTCCTGAACCGGTAGCAGAAGAAAGAGTGTAATATTTATCAATTCCTAACTGGTAAAATTCTGTTGCCGGAAGTTCTTCTTTAGCAGAATCTACTTTATTGATAACAATATAAATTGGTTTATTGGATCTTCTTAGTAAGCTGTAAATTTCGTAGTCTGTATCAGTAAGTCCTTCTTCCACATTCATCATAAAGATAATAGAGGTAGCTTCTTCTACGGCCAATTGTACCTGCTTACGAATTTCTTCTTCGAAGATATCATCTGTACCTACATCATAACCTCCAGTATCAATTACCGTAAAATCTACTCCGTTCCAGTCTGATTTTCCGTAGTGACGGTCTCTGGTAACACCAGCTGTAGAATCTACAATAGCTTCTCTTCTTTCTAATAAACGATTAAAAAGCGTAGATTTTCCTACGTTGGGACGTCCAACGATTGCGACAATATTTGACATAAAAAATGTTTAATAATCCTTCTGCTTATGCTCAGGATATGTTATTAATGGGTTACTCCAACTTTTGGAGCCCAATTTTTTGCAAAGATAAGATTTTATTATTTAACAAGATACTTCGGGATGGAAGCTGGAATAAGGAGGCTGTAAGTTACTATTCAGCGGATAAATTACAATAATTGCCCGCTTTAAAATTGAATAAACAAATATCCAAAATCCGCTATTTTACGATCAAGGTAAGTTTTTTTGAAAATTTTTATCAAAAAATAATTATTTGGCAATCAATACATAAAGCAGTTACTCCTGTATTATGTTAATTAATCTTTAATTTTGATTTTCATATTTAAAATAAATTCTATAATTTCGCATCATCGAAACAGACCTATAGTGTAACGGTAGCACTCCGGTTTTTGGTACCGTCAGTCGGGGTTCGAATCCCTGTGGGTCTACATAGCAGGAGAAATGATTATTATTATCGTTTCTCCTGTTTTTATTTGGTGATAATCCATTGTTTATCTGAAAGATATAGTGGGCTACAGCATTAATTCTTGTGGTTCGATAATGATTTCCATCAAATTCAAGTTTTTCAGGAAAAATCGAACCAATAATTTGTCGCTTAACTGCAATATCCCCTTCTGTATAGACTTTCCAAATATTTGTAAGCGTTTCTAATGCTTTTTCCAGTAGCTTTGGTATATCTACTTTATTTTCTATCGGCTTATCATTTAATTGTGTTTCTAGTTTTTCAATCTGCTCTTTATATTCTTTTTTTATTTCAAGATATTCTTCATCGGTAATTATTTCGGAAAGAAGTTTATTTCTTACCAGAGAAATCCTTGAATTCAACCTATCTATCTCATCGGATATCTTCTTTCTTTCATCATGTGGGGCTTTTATAAATTTCTGATAGTTATCCAGAAATACTTTTTCTATAAGCTTTTTTGCAGGCTCAGTCATTTCCAATTGCTTTAATCCTTCTTCAAAAACCGAATTGACCAATTCTGCTCTATGACGGAATCCACAGGCTGCATTGCAATGATAATAGTAATATCTGTTATTTCTCCCTTTCGAAGCGCTTGCAGTAATATTTTTTCCACATTTAGGACATACCAAGAAACCCCGTAATGGAAAATGCTCACCGGAAAGAATTTTAGTATTAGGCCGCTGGAGTCTCCTTTTACCGTCCATTATTTCTTGCACTCTGTTGAATAGTTCCTCACTGATTAAAGCTTCATGCTGACCCTCTACAAAATGAGCTTCTTCATCTTTGTGTTTTTCTAAAAATACTTTCCCATAGTATATAGGATTTCTTATTGCCACATGAAAAGATGTTCTGCTCACCTTTTTAATTGTTAATTCATTGACTCTTTTTCTGATTTGATTAGAGGCCAATAGCCCCTTTGCAATCTCATTAAAAGCCCAGTTCATTGCTGATGCTTCAGGTTCTTGCAGTACAATATACTTTTCACCATTTTCCCTGCTTTTATTAGCATAGCCAAATGGTGCTTTTCCCATAACCCTTCCTTCTTTTTTTGCCCTACGCATTCCATAAAACACGTTTAGCGCCCTTCTGTCATTTTCGACTTCAGGCGCTGCCAAATAAATTGCGAGCATCATTTTATTTTCGGGAATAGAAAGGTCTAAAGGCTGATCAACAGCCTGTGGTTCTATTCCTAATTTTGCAAGTGTACTTATCATTTGATATGCATCCCCAGCATTACGGCTGAAACGGTCCCATTTAGTAAATAGAATAAGGTTTGTCTTACAACTTTTCTTTTTAAGTGTAGTTAAAAGTCTTATCCAGCCGGGGCGATTAAATGATTTTGCGGAATGGTCTTCGTAGATTATTTGTCCTATAGAGATATTGTTAGATGAACAATATTTTTTTAAACGATCCTCCTGATCTCTTTGTGAATATCCTTTGTCTGCCTGTTCATCAGTAGAAACACGGATGTATAAATCTGCTACCTTCATAATTTTCATGTTTAGTAAATATTAGAGGATAGCTTTAGAAATACATTATTCAGAACCGAGGTACTTTCTAATAACAGCCAAGGTAAGAGTGTACAGAAACTCCATGATTAATTCTGCCTCTTTCTCTGTTATTTCCATGCCTTCGTTTTGAAAGAATTCTATCACCTCCTCAATGGGTATTTTTTTTATTTTCTTATCCTCCAGCACTCTGTATAAATTTCAAATAAAATTATTAGCGAAATTGAATAATAATTTTATTCGGCATTGAAGGAATATCTATGTCTTTTAATGGCTTTATTTTAAAGCTAGTATTTTCCCTCACAAAAGAATCGGAAGTTCCACCTTATCTACATTTCAATTAGATTATTATCCATCTACAGCTATGAAGAAATTTTAATCAATTTCTTACTTTTACTCAGGTAAGTAAATTTTTCCTGATTACACTTATCACCTAATCAATAGCTAAGCCTCTTGTTTTTATTCCCAACATTTCTCTAAAGCGTTTTTATGTTTCTTCCCTGATGCATTTTCTTTCCATATCATTCATATAAAAAAGAGCCCACGCCGTTGTATATACTACTAAAGTATTTAGTGAGTGTTTATAACCTCACCCTACGGGTGTACAAGCACCCTCATTATTTTTTCAGCTATCCAATGATTAATTCGATCCCGGCTTTTTCTGCTTTATATTTTATTTTAGTCTGTAATTCATAGTAGCTCCAGTTGCGAAGCACAAACTCATTATCTTTTGCAATACCAATTTTATCTTCCTGATTTTTAAGAATAAGTGTGCCTGCTTGCTGCTGGATGCAGAAATCGATAAGCTTCCGGCTGTACACATGAAGCCGATGGTTTACATACCGGCTCTCCAAATTTTCTGTTTTATAAAGTGCCTTCTGTTTGCGTTTAACTCCATTTCCTGCACGAGCATAGGTGATACCTTCTTGAATCCTTTTCTGACTTGCCTGAATGGCAAGCCTGCGATACAAAAACTCTTCTTTTGAGCCAATATTGATTCGCACATTGCCAGCTTTTGCCACTATTGGATGTTCCAAAGACAGGGAGGCTTCAGCAATGATTTCAGGTTGTAAAAGGTGTTTTTCTTTTTCAAATTCAAATACTGCCAGCCAAAAGATTTTCCCGGCTTTAAGTTGGATCTGTGAGGTGCAAAGCTTTATTTCACCCCTTAAAAGGCGTTCCATTATAAGGCGCTTATCAGAGAAGTCTTTTCCTAAATATGTTTTAACCGGAATAGCAAACATGTTGAAGCAAAATGCTTTCTTTTCAGGATCATACTTTATTTTGCTCATACATTTAACCGGAAGTGGAATGGGGATATCTTTTTTAAAATTCCTCAAAGATTTTAAGCCCTGCCAGTAGTCAGCTTTGTTTTTAGAAAAAGTAGATTGAATCGTATTATTCAGGCTTCCCAGAATATCGGTAGGGATTTCCCCTTTAAACTTGTCAAAAGCCATACGTGCCGTTGTGTTTGTTTTCGAACGTGTAAATATTCCTATTTGATCTTTGTTTGCATCGGCCAGCTTGTATTGGATTTCTTCGGTGAAGTAAAAGAAATCCTTAATCATTTCCTGAACATACAGATGGGAAACAATAAAATTAGCTGCTCGGAAACACCGGTTCTGAAAACGATAGAGCTTGTCCCACATTTCGTTTTTTTGATTGGAAGGAACGTCAATCAGCATCTGAATTTTTCGGGTAAGTGTAATCGTTGATTTTTCCATTTCAATGAGAGATTTGAGAGGTACTTTGATTTTGTAGAAATTGATAAGCATATAGAAATTCCCGGTGGACCTGCTTTTCAGAAAGTTTGAGCTCCTTGGCAATTACTATGAAAGAGGATTTTTGCTCAAACCTTCTTTTTAAAATCTCGAGCTGTCGGTTGCTGAGTTTAGCTGGCTGCTCCTCATTATCATAAGCTTTTTTCTGTGGCTGTTCAAAAGACCTTCCTTTAATAATTTTCCGAAGATCATCTATCGCTCTGTTTACTTCATTACTTATGTCTTTTATGCTGCTTCCCATTGCCTCTGCAATGGGTTTGTACTGAAAACCATATTCAAGGCAAAGTGTGATCAGGTGTCTTCTTTTGGGATTAATTACGTTTAAAACCCTTTTAACTTCATCAAAATCTTTTTGGTCGGACTCCTGACTGAGAAGATGTTCTTTATCATGCAACGGATCATAGCCGGCAAGATAATCCTGATAATTCTCAAAACGTTCAAGAGAATCAATTAAACGGGTAAATTTATTTTTTGGAGCATTGAAATACGATATACAGTCTCTTTTTAAAACAAACCGTAAAAAGCCAAGAATATGATTCGGGGTCTCAATGGAATCACGATGTAGCCAAAGTTTGAGAAAAGTATCCTGCACAAGCGTTTCTACTGCAAAATCATCATCAAGCATTTGCCTTCCCAGCCACAAAAGAAGTCTTTTGTAACGTAAATGAATATGTTCTAAAGAACTCGGATTACCTTTTTTCAGCAGTTCATATAGCTGATGGTCGGTGGGCATTCGGGGCAAAGAGTCTGTTCTTTTCATAGCAGTATATTTTAGCTAAATTATGGCTAGAAGGACTTCAATCTGAAATTCAAAATTTCCTATTGTGATATATCGAGCTTTAGAGAAAAATTTGTCTGGTTAAGCTTGAGGTATCTTGATTGATATCAGAATGTTTTTTTCACCTAAAAAACAGCTCTATACCCTATTCTTTTACCTTTACAGCATCAAAATTTGGTAGTTGTAGCACAAAATACTACTTTTAAGGTGAGAGTTTAAAAGATAGCCGACTTAAGGAGCTGGGATATTTTGTAAAGCCATGTCGAAACATACCCACTTTAATGTTAGGTATAGAGCTAATGGTCTTTTATTGAAAATGGTAGATTAACCTGCAGGTGGTTCCTTAATTGGAATGTTGGACAATTTCGTTCTCATATTAAAACTATTTAAATGTTGGTATAGAACGATATTTTCTGCGTGAAGAATTTCCTTGTAAAAAGCAAGGAGCGGTCACACGTTTTGGGCTCATGGGCGACCAACCCAACTTTTAAATCCTAAGACTTATAAAGTTCCAACCACTAACGTGAGAACCGCCCTCATGCCATATGCAAAGTTAGCGAACTTTTTAGACATGGAGCGATATCACGGTCATCTCAGTTGGGAATTGGTCGTTTTGAGCTGAGAAAACATCGTCAATTAATGCCAATGGGCATAATTATCAAATCGCTAAAGCAAATATAAGAATAATATTTAAATATCCAACATGTTGGATGATAAAAAAATAATAAATGGAGAAGATTATTCAATTTGAAACGACTCAATTTGATTTGGATCTAATAGAGCATATCAAAACTTTGAGAAAATTAAAAAATATCACCAAAGAAAAGCTAAGTTTATTAATGGGAGTTTCAAAAACATTTGTTGGAAATGTTGAATCGTATACTCAACGACATAAATATTCCACTAGACATATTACATTGTTGGCAAACGCTTTCGATTTTGATAATATTTCTCAATTATTGGACTTCCCAACTCCCAAGTATGATAAAATAAAAGTTACCATTAAGCAAACTCTGAATGAGAGTGGCACCAAGGTGGTTCATAATGAAGTCATGAAAATAGAAGCGCTCTAATATTAATTCTTCACAAATTGCATATTTTGTAATCTCTTAGAAATTTTTCTAAAGGGCTTTTTGGGTTCTGATGTATTAGTAAATAAATATTTATATGATTCTCAAGGAAAATAGTCCTTAGATGTGCCTTCTCCATAGAATTTGAAGCTACTACCCCTAATTCCGCGACGACTAATTATATTTTTTAAAAGAAAAAGGAAAAAAAGAAAGCCAAAATTCATTATGGAAGATTTTAAAAAGTAAGTTTATGATGAAAAATACTACCTGCAAGGTGGAGATTTTTTAGCATATCCTTTGGACTTGAACTTGTCTTTTAAAAATCTGAAACAATACCTTTGTTTTCTTTTATGAATTTTTGCCAGTTCTACTGTGACCTCTTTATCTTTTTTCTTTTTTGTTGAACCGGAATATTTCCGGTATTATATTCTATACCATGATTATCAAAATTCAATAATGAAAAGATTTCTAAGCTGCTGTCAGGATTTTTAAAAATCTCCTCCAGTGATGAAAAAGGAATATTATTTTCTTCAGAAACTTTTTTACAAATACTGTCTAGTATTGCTATAACTTTTTCTTTGGTTGTATCAAATAATTTTGGCTGTCTAAATTTTTCAAACTGTATGGCCTTTATAATCGTATCTTTCACTGAATTGAAATAAATCTCCTTTTCGTTCGTGTATGCAGTAACGTTAGACAAAATAAATGACAGTTTATTTTTTAATATTGATACTTCTTTGGTTAACTCGATATTCTTTTGTTGAAGCTCAGTAATTATTTTAGTTTTGGATTGAAGAATTTCTTTATTTTTAAGCAGTTCTGCATTATATGACTTAAAAACTCTCTCGTAGTTTTCAATCGTTTTATCTGTTTTGATCTTAGTAAAGCCTAGAAAGTCATTTTCTTTTACAATAAGATCTTCAAACCTTTTAGAATTGAGCGTTGCTTTTATCTCAGTTATTCTATTGTTTAGCAACAAAAGTTCTTCTTCTTTTTTTTGAATTTTAAATTCTATGGCTTCAAGCCGTACTTTAGAACCTGAAACACCTCTGTCCATTTCCAGACATTCAGCCGTAATATCCTGCATTTTTGAATAGTGAAAGGATTGATGCTTCAATGTTTTTCCAGTTTCTAAATCCTGCCAGTCGGCTACTAAATGAGCATGATAATTGGGCTTCCATTCTTTAGAGTCCTTATCATAATGTCCTTCATCCTTATGAATGGCAATTTGAAAAATTCTTATTCTTAGTTCTTCTTCAAGCCTTTTAGAAAGTTTATGTAAATCCTGGATTGTTGTATTCTCTTTAATTACAACTACAGCTTCACGAATTGGCAATGCATTTTTCTGTAATTTCCTCCCGGATTTTTCCTTACAGTAGGCTTCTATTGATTTAAGCCTATCTAGAATTTTATTTTCTACCCAATACTCATTTTTTCCGGTAAGATCCTTTTTTATATAATCGAAGGTTTTTCTTCTCAAATTGTGCGCTTCGGAACCTGTTTTCACAGCCTTAAAATTGATAGATGTTTTCACGGCAATAAAATAGTTCACATTATCACTATCTTTAGATAATAAGAATTATTGGGCTTTAATTTTCACTCATTGGCCACTAAATCTTTAAAAAAACAAATCCGCATCTGTATAGATACGGATTATTAAATCGTTGAAAAAAATAAAGTTTTAATCGAATTTTAAAATCTCTTCTTGACTTCAATTTTATACATTTGATTTCTCAAATTTTTCAATTAGCATCCATTGTCCTTTATGCTTTCCTTTATTAAATAGGAAACATATTACTTTATTTTCTCCCTTTTTTAAAAAAGCTAGGAAAGCTAAGTCTTTATTTAAAACATACTCTACAAGTATAAAGTCTGCTAACTCGTTCTTGCTCACAATACTAACTTTAGTATTATCAATAGTGTATGAAATTTCTTTTCTATTTTTTATAAAATCCTTAGGATCAGAAATGTTAACTTTATTATTATTAGCATATTGTTCTAGAAAATGTATAGTCAATTTATCAGATAATAAGTAATTATTGAATTCATTTCTATTATTATTTGTTGCACATGATATAGCACATACTGAACAAACTATTAATATGGTTTTTTTTAACATATTGATAAGATTTAAATATAATTGATAACATTGGAAATTATCTATATTTAATATACTCTATATACTGTAACAAAGATCTGTAAACCTTTTATCTTGTTGTTTTTTCTAATACTTCAATTAAATACCATTTTTTTGTTTTTTTACCTTTATTAAGAAAAAACCAAAGTGCCCTATTTTTCCCATACTCCCAAAGGACGACAAAAGCTAAATCTTCATTTACAATACATTCTTGAATATTATAATTGATGAAGTCATTTTTATCAATAGCAATGTTTATTGTGGGATCTTCAACATTATTTTTAAAGCTTAATGGTTTATCACTGACTAATTTCTTAGAATCTAATATGTTTATCTGATTACCTGACGTAATTTTTTTTAAATTGTAAATGACAGAAGGATTATTAAAAAATTGATCTCTAAAAGAAATATCTCCACTGTTAGTTCTAGCTTTAGCACTTTGACCTGATGCAATACTTAAATTTATTATTATTAATAAAAATGCAATTTTGTTTTTCATAATTAAGGATTAAATATTTTAGATAATGTATTAAAATGTATTTTTACGTATTGAGTAAGATTATAAGGAACTGCATTTATTTGTCCAAGTTGCAAATATCCTTTTGTTGGCTCAATTCCTTTAAAATCATTTTTAAAAATTCTAAATTCAAAAGCCTCTCCATGTTCTCCATTAAAAATATTTAAAAAGTCATTCATAGATGAATTACCTTTTATGTTGTGTCCCCAATGTGCTCCTTCATGACCAATTATCCCACTCATAAAAAATAAATTTGTAATTCCCTCAATTGAATTTGAATCTTTATTAGCTTTTTCAAACCAATTTAATACATTATTACTAATTGAGATTTTATTCAAATCATCTTTATCATGTGACATAGCATAATCATATTGCCCATTAGTAAAATCGATATCCCAATCATGGAGTGTTGGTCCTTGTCCATAAGTGAATGCTTTAGTCACTTCTTCTTGGCTCATCCCTGTTATATCCATAAATGCTTGTAAGAAGTTAGAATCTTTAATAATATTAGGTAACTGATTCTTCACAAAATTATAAAAAGCAGGATATGTTTTCTGATAGTACTCTTCTTGTCCCTTAGGAAATTGAAACATTGGCCTTGAAAAGCTTTCTCCCAAACTTCCTGAAGTTTCAGAACTTGTAGACATTGTTGCTACATACGCTCGGAAAGCCTGTTGTGCTGCTTCCCCTGAATAAGAAATATCATTCCCATCGGGATCAATCACCATCACAGGATTGTTGATGGCATAGTTATAAGGACTCCATGCATTGTATTTCTCAGACATGGCATCCATTGCACCCCATCTTCCCAGATCAGGCATCAGCATTCTGGCTCCATAATCATACATCCCGGTTTCCTGAAGCTCTTTGCCATTATATTTATAACTGTAAAAACTTCCGAAATTAGAGCTACTGAATGGTCCTGAAATATGGTTCAGTCCAAACGAATAATATTTGTTGGTATCGATAATTTCAGGAGCGCCTGTACTATCCTTGGATAAAAGAATAGTATTAAAACCACTGCAAAAGCAATGGTTTTAATTTATTATCTGAAAACAAATGAGAAGCTCGTACTAGTAGGGACTTTGCCCAGTGTTTTTTTATTCTATAATCTTTTTATAACAATTCTCCCCATCATAGTAACCAAAGCAAAGTACAATATTCTTATCTTTTTTCTCAAAAAAAGTAGTATAAGTCATATCAGTATCATTCACAGATTCTGGAAAGGCAATTAAATCTTTATCTAAATTTAAACAAAAATCATCAAACTCTATTGTGTTACCTTCTAATTTGTATTTCGAATTGTAATCCAACAATTTCTTCCCTTTTATATTGTAAATTACCCTGCTATAAACCCCATCCTTGTTAATTGTCAGGGTATCAAATGTATTCTTGTATGATATGGGTGAATATTTTCCATACATATCTTCATTACTAATATTTTGGCACGAAAATAAAAAAGGTAATAAAATTAAACTTATACTTTTCTTCATATTTATTAATTTAAGTTGTTCGATTTAAAATCTAGGTCTTGTTAGTATAGATGGTGGTGTTATAGCTTGTTTAAAAACGTTCTTTGAGGTTGGGTTAATTATTTTTTTTTGAATTTCGGAGTTGCTTTCAGTCCATATATAAGTCTGATATGTATTTCCAAAGCTTTTTAACTTTCCTTCGGTTCTTTCAAAATTATTTACTGGTAATCTATAAAACAATGACTCTTGTGACTTAGAATCAGTCATTAAAAAAAGTGTTTCATCTCCTAATTTATACCAAGACACATTTGATCTTCCCCACATCTGCTCATACCAATCAAAATTTGCTGTGATGGGGTTAGCTTGAAGATAATCCATTTTAACAACTCCTTTTGATTTTTTTGAATTTAGTGCTTTCTGTCTTGCTAAAGAAGAATATGGAGACGATGGCTTATCTAGAGAAGCAAAAGGTCCATCATTAGAATCATTAAAATCACTAAATAGACTGCGAGCAGGTCCACTTCCTCCAAAATATTCAATTGTTATCATTCCCCATCCTATATCTTTTCCTCTATGAGTATAACCTCTAATAATAGATTCTCCACCTGTAATAATATTTGAAGCTCCAGTTTGTCGACTAACTACTTTAGTATCTCCATTTCTTTGATGGTAAAAATCTATTTTATTTCCACCTAAGTTACTAATCATCTTGCCATCCTTATCATACTCATTATCCAATCCCGTAAATATATTTCCTCCCGATGATCCAGAACTTGTAGACATTGTTGCAACATACGCTCGGAAAGCCTGTTGTGCTGCTTCCCCTGAATAAGAAATATCATTTCCATCCGGATCAATAACCATTACAGGATTATTGATAGCATAGTTATAAGGACTCCATGAACTGTATTTCTCAGACATGGCATCCATGGTACCCCATCTTCCCAGATCAGGCATTAGCATTCTGGCACCATAATCATACATCCCGGTTTCCTGAAGCTCTTTACCGTTGTATTTGTAGCTGTAGAAACTTCCGAAATTAGAGCTACTGAACGGTCCTGAAATATGGTTCAGTTCAAGGGGATTTTACTGATATTTTTAAAACTATAGTATTGAAAACAATACTATAGTTTGTTACCAGCACGCTTGGAGTATTACTTAGCCTGTTCTTATTTTGTGGACGCTCGTAACAGCAGAGGATACTAATTAGAAAGGTAAGAAAAATTACTTTTTATTTTTATTCCATAACACTCCCAAAAGGGTTTCAGTTTTATTAAAGAAACAAGCAATAAATCCAATTGATGTCTTTATTTGATAGATTTCCACATTATCTGTTTGTTTTTTTAAGTTATTTAATAATATTTCATAACCAGTTACATTACTATTATTTAATTTACTTTGCATCATATATCTATCATAGTAGACATCATATGCGTGCTTACTTTCAAGTATAACAGGTTTTGATAATTCAATAGAAGCATCTTTATTTAAAAAAAAATCAAGAATTTCATTTTCAATCGGATGCATATTAGCAATACTTTGTCTTAATTTTTCGATATTCATTTTATAATAACTTTTATTTTTAATAAGCTGTTGGTGATCCAGGTCCCGTGGGTGCTATTACTGTCGCTCCCTTTACTACTCCTGGAATCAGTATTTCCAATTCATCATAATTATCCGGGCTAGGAACAGTATTTTTAAGAGATATTGTTTTAATTAATACTACTCCACCAGCTCCTTTTTTATTTGCATGATAATTTGCCACAGCGGGGCTTATCGTCCAAGATGTAAATAAACTTTTAAAGTTACCTCCATTATGATCTTCAGGACTATCATGACCATCCAAAGAGTATGGCCGGGCTTCTCCTTTCAATGCATTCATATAATCTGGATGCTGATTATGCACACCTCTATACAAAGTAATTTTTTTTTCTGGTTCCGATTCATCAGCCGTTGTTGTAACAGGAATATCAATAGCACCTGTAAGAGGTATATCATAACCACTAGCATGTGAACTGTCACCATTAAGCATTAAAGGTAAACTCCATAAGCCCATTCTTGCATAAACCGCCAATCTTGATACAGTTGGACCAAATTCTACCGGAGGAGCAAAACCCTCAAATGTAGCAGCTCCGATAGTGATAGCACCGATAGCAGCTTTTTTACTTTTACCAAACCAACGATCCCACCAATTGTTTACTCTTCCCCAGAAACCAGGTTTTGGATCTTCTCCAAAAGCACGACCAAATCCTGTAAAGGAGCTTCCTCCCGAAGTTTCAGAACTTGTAGACATTGTTGCTACGTAGGCTTTAAAAGCCTGTTGTGCTGCTTCCCCTGAATAAGAAATATCATTCCCATCCGGATCAATCACCATCACAGGATTGTTGATGGCATAGTTATAAGGACTCCATGCACTGTATTTCTCAGACATGGCATCCATGGCACCCCATCTTCCTAGATCAGGTATCAGCATTCTGGCTCCGTAATCATACATCCCGGTTTCCTGGAGTTCTTTACAATTATTATATTGGTAATTAACCTCGAAAAATTGAGGTTTTTATTATAATCAAATGATAAAATACTCCGGTAACAAAAGTGAAATTATTATAAAATAAATTCATATTCCTTTATCTCTTTTACTACTTTCAGAGATTGGGTGATACTAGCATTAAATCCAAAGGTTTGCTATTTTATAAACTCATATTATCATGTCTCTTTCCCCATTTTTGATATAATTGAAACTCATATACCTGCTTTAATCTGTAACCCGGCGCATGAGAAACTTCTTTTTGAGATTTAACATTAATAACTGAAAATCCTTTTTCAAAGATTTTATTTCTTTTACCAAACTCCTTGTCAATTATTGAGACACAAGGTAACCCCAAGGAATCATGTGGTGGAATAGAAATGGGTGTTAATGCTTCAAAATTTATCTTAAATGTATCCTTTTCATAAATATGTCGGTAGTTTGCTTGAATATCTTTAAGAGAAATTTTAAGAGTATCATTTGTAGAGTTACCAAAAAGTAAAAAAGTCTCTACATTTTTTATCCTTATACTATCTTTTGTATAATCACATATTAAATTCTGGAAAGAACAGACAGCATTTTCATTCTTTAATATAGATTCCTTACATGATACAAATAAAAAAATTAATAGAAATACATACATTTTAAATCTACTTGGGTTTGTAAGTGTTATAATACCATTTATCATTTGAATAATTTTTTTTCATTAATTTTTGAAATCCGACTGTAGTCTTCTTAAAAAGTGGAGAAGACATTTGATGCTCATAAATTTTAATATGTTCCTTTGCTAAATCTAATTTGGATATGTTAAACTCATCAGGATTTAAAGTTAGATGACTTATTTTCCCTCCCTCATGACTTAATGCAGAAATCATATTGTTTTTATCATTATAATATGGATGGGCTTGTCCATTACCAACCATCAAAGAGATCGTTTTAAACTCCTTACTTGCTTGCATTAAAGCATCTGGATTGTATTCTCCTCCATTAAAATGATAAACTTTCCCAACCATTTTACCAGCATCGAAATGATAATCTGCAACTGCTACAGACATACTATTTCCTTTAAGGTTCACTAAATTTACACCAGCTTCTTCAGCATAATGATTAGCAATATTTGCTAAAACAAACGCATTACCTTTATTAAATATATAATCCTTTAATTCCACTGATAGCCAAGGCGCAGTATTTAAAGCTCCAGTAATAGGATTTTGAAAATCAATTACAATATTATTTGTATCTTTCTTGTCTGTATATAGAAACTTTCCAAACTGATTAAAGTGATCATCAAAAGGGTTAGAACCAAACCCTGTAAAGATATTACCTCCTGAAGATTCACTACTTGTAGACATCGTTGCTACATAAGCCGAAAATGCCTGTTGTGCTGCTTCCCCTGAATAAGAAATATCATTCCCATCCGGATCAATAACCATTACAGGATTATTGATAGCATAGTTATAAGGACTCCATGAACTGTATTTCTCAGACATGGCATCCATTGCACCCCATCTTCCCAGATCAGGCATTAGCATCCTGGTGCCATAATCATACATCCCGGTTTCCTGAAGCTCCTTGCCGTTGTATTTATAGCTGTAGAAACTTCCGAAATTAGAGGTACTGAACGGTCCTGAGATATGGTTCAGCCCGAAGGGATAATAATTATTGGTATCGATAATTTCAGGAGCGCCTGTGCTGCTTTTGGCAAAGGTTACCCTGGCATTTCCAAGGTGGTCTCTGTACTGGTAAATATAGCGGTTTTCCGTGAAACTGTAAAAGCCTTCTGCGGTGGCTACAAAATCCAGTTTCCACTCCGGTATTGGTGTTCCCGGAAATACTAGGGATGCATTTTTATAGGCCTGCTGTTCATAGGCACTTTCTGTTCTGCATTCAAGACATATTCCGCCTCCTTCCGTATAACTGTACTGGAAGCCGTCCAGATAATCTGTAATACGGGTGGTTGTAGATCCTCTTGGCGGAGCGCTTGAATAAATTTTTCGCAGCTTGGTTCCGTCTGCACGGTAAAGATAGTTCATCGTGCTGTTGAGCAGCTGTCCAAATGCGTTGGTCTGCTGAACACTATATTCATTGGAAAGATTCAGATGATTGTATTGAATAGACTGGATTCCTTTATCTAGCATATCTTTCATATTTCCGTTCAGGTCATAGGAAATGGTATTGTTTCCGCCTTCATATCCGGTGTCATTCAGTGCATTTTCCGTCACTTTGGTTAAACGATTTCCGGTATAATTGTAGACCAGATCATCCACCTGAGCAGATGTTGTACTGCCGCTTGCCGGGAAAGCATTTCTTTTTAATGTTTTAATGTTTCCGTTTAGGTCATAGGTCAGGCGTTCATTGTAATTGTTGTTAAAAGGAGCGGTGGCATTGGGTTCAGAATAGACAGCATCCAGAAGCCTGCCGAGTCCGTCATAAGAATAGTTATACCGTTTCAGCACATTTTCAGAAGCATTTTTCCAGTCTATCTCCGTGATCGTTCCTGCAAATTTTCCCGGAGCAATATTCGGGTTCACAGGATTGAAATATCTCATTTCATACCCAAACAGCTTTCCGTTAAGATTGGACGGATCATTGATTTTGGTCAGCCAACCCCTGATATTGTAGGTATAGTTGATACTTTGTAAGGGTTGTGTAGGGCTTGTTCCGCCCTGTTTTTTGTTTTTCAGCTGGGATAATTCATTATATTCATTCTGTACCAGAATTTCTTCAGGACTGGTATCCACCTGGTGTTTATGCACCAATAACCTGTTTTGGTGGTCATAGGTGAAAGTCTGAGTGATTACCTTTTCAGGATCTGAGGAAAGTCTTTTGTGATACGCCTTGCTCTGTCTGGTGATTCCAGCAAAATCGATATCCAACTCTGTTCTGGTATATCCTCCCAGATGATTTTGGGCGTATGATCCTATGGTTCGGCCTTTTTCATCGTAATAATTGAAGATTTTTGTCCAGGCATTATCTTCCACATTTCTGATGTAAGAGGCCAGCAAAAGACCCTTAGTATTTACAGAAGCCGTGCCTTGTCCAGGCTGTTTCAATACCGGTTTGCCCATAATGGAAACCGGTGTGGTGACTCCGGAGGGAAGAGGCGGATAGGTATCATAATAATTGACACTTAATATCGTCATACTTTCTGTTGGAAAAGCATTTTTTGTATAATAAATGTTTTCACCATTCTGGATAATCGGGGTCGTATTATTTCTTTTTTCGTTATTTCCCGGATTGGCAGACATATTGTTGATCGTGTTCTGCATAACAATTCTGGAATTTGGACTGGCAAAAAAACCAGTATACACCACTCTTCCGAACTCATCATATTTGGAGAACATCCAGCCTTTGACCGCAAAGTTATTCTGGGTACTTCCCAGAACAGCATCCTGAGACAGTATCAGCCTGTTCTGTTTATCATAGACCAAATATTCCCAGCCTTTACCTGGAAGTTTTTTCTCCACAAGCCTGTTTTTGCTGTCATACCTATAATGATAACATAAATTATCAACCGTTGAGGAATTCAAAGCCGCAGCGGATGCCAGTGGCGGGATAACATAGGCAAGCTGTTTGTAATCGTTGTATACGTAATACGTATCTGCATTTTTTACAGCATCCATTACTTTTCTGGAAAGTACGGTCTGGCCAGAAGCATCTTTAAATTCAACCACTTTATTACCATCTTCATCGGTAATGGTATTTTTTATAAGCTGACCGGATGTATATTCTGCGACTGTGTACTGTAATTCGTTTTTGTAAAGTTTTTCCATAGAATCCCAGCTTACCGTTACCTGATAATTTTTGACATGATCGGCAGCCGTGTTGAGATCATAATCCAATACTACAGCTTTGCCATTCCAGTCGTTTCCAATTGGTTTCTGTTGCAAGACCCTCTCTAACGGAGAATTTTCAAGAATTTTTTCTGTATAGGTCTTTTCACCGGTGTAGATACCAGTAGCATCAGCCACAGGAAAAGGAACCATTCCAGAAGTCTGAGGATAAACAGCTCCATTGGAAGTGGAACTCTGAGGGACCGCAAGATAGGTTCTGGTCTGCCTCCCCAGGTCATCATATACAACAGGGGTTACGATATCTTTTACTAAAGGCGTTGCTTTCACATTCACAACCTGTTTGGGTCTTCCCAGAAAGTCAAAGTATTGTACTGTTTCTGTTTTTTTACTGCAGTCTTCATTCAGACAATCTGTAGTAGATATATAGTTTTCCGTGGTTGTTTTCTGAGCCTGTAAAAAGACTGCAGAAAAAAGACCGGATAATAAGAGTAATTTTTTCATCTTAATTGAAATACTAGAGGTTAGAAATGAGAAGTCAGAAAACTGAATTTTTGTACTTAAACGCTCATTATTCATAATCAATGTCTGTAGTTATATTGGTATTTCTTCAGTGCTTTTCCCGCTTCATCTTCTACCTTTTCCAATCTTCCCGCTGAATCATACTGATAAACGGCTCGTACTCCCGTAGGCGGGGTCATGGTCTTCATCCTGTTTAAAGAATCAAACAAATAGGTAGTGATCTGGTAATTGCTAAGGTTTGTATTATTCCTGAAAGCATCAAGGGAATTCTGGAGATCCTGTTCGGAAACAACTGTCATATCAGATTTACTGATGAGATCAGAAATATACGGAGCGATCTGACTGTATGAAGCTCCTTCTATTTTAGCAATAGGCTGTGTTTTGTTGTAACCCCAAACCACAGAAACCGTTATTCCGTCTTTGGTGGTATACTCTTCTAAGTTCCCTTTTGTATCATAACGAATGAAAGTTACTTCGGAATCCAGGTTGTTTTGAGAATCATAAGAAAGTACAGAGGAAGGAAAATAATGAGCAGGATTGTCATACTTAGTTTCGGCTCTTGACAGCAATTTCCCTGCATCAGAAGCGTTTTTTCTGGTTATGGTAGTGATCTCTAACGGAAAACCTACCATATTGGCATTAATGAGTTTTTGATTGTTTTTGTCTAACGCATACTGATACGTGGTCTCCTGAATACTTCCGTCAAAGGAAGTATTCTTTTCCAGGCTTGTTTTATAATTACTTGTATTTTTTACTGTTTCAGTAGTAGTTTGAATACTCCCCGAGTTGAATATGGTTTTTGAAATTACTTTTTGGTTTTTGATCCAAGCTGTTTTCAGAAAAAAGTTTGCCCCTAAAGTGATGGGTGCTACCAGGTATCTCTCAGAAGGAAATTCCTCAAAAATATATTCAAAATTATCTTCTGTCTGTTTTTGATTGGCAGCATTGTATACTTCTTTTTTGTCCAAAAGCCCCTCCCTCATAATGTTATAATTAGGCCATAATGGTCGGTTAGGCTCCTCAGTAGGTTGTGTGGGGTAAGCATCTACTGTTTTAAAATAATATTTGGTATATCCTATATTGCTTCCGTTAGAAACTTTTACGTTTTTGTAAATTGTTACAGGGTTGGCAGGTACAACACCACTTTCTGAATTTCCTAATATACTGCCCCCATCTACAAAGTAACCGCTTGAAACAGTAGGATCATCAAATTTATTATACTCATATTCTTCGATTCCTGAGGGAACTGAAGAATTATTTACATTGTTGTAGTCCAAATCAAATGATTTGATATTCTTAATTCTTAATGCGGATGCAGTAGGAACTTTGACGATAACCTCAGAAGGAGTTCCGTCATAGTAGAATGCCCTGAAGTTTACAGAACCATTAAACGTTGCATTGGGAACAGCGGATGATAACGTAACATAATATTCACCTGCGGTAAGTGTTCTGGACTGTATTGTTGGGTAGTTTGGATCTGCATCAACTGCAGGTCCTATTGTATAAGGAGTTGTTTTATAGAGATCTCCAATTTTTTTAAAAAAATTTAATGACCAAGGATAGCCTGAAATCTGATTAGCATAAATTTCTATATTTAATGCTTTATCCTGAGGAATTGTAAAGAAATATTTTTTTGTATTGGCATTAAACTGATTAAAGGATATATTGGCAATGTCAACCTGCGGAGGCATAACCGTTGTAAGCGAATCCTTAAATGTATAGGGTACTGATTCAAAATTATATTCAGAAACCCCACCGGTAGGCTGTTTTACTCTTAATTTATTGAAATAAACCTGACTTTCGCCTGAAGGCAAACTGTACCCCTGATAGTCAAAATTTGTTTTTTCAATATCATTGTCATAGCTGTCTACCTGAGTAAAAGAGTTTAAAGTACGATCAGAATTATATGAATAATCAAATTTATATTTTTTAATAAATGCATTTCTGGTGTTTTTCAGAATAATATTATCTATGCTGAAGATGTCATTCTTTTTATTAACTAATTTATTTTTGGTATAATTAATTTCTACAATTCCGTGGTCTTTTACATCTATACGAGTCAGTTTATTGGTCTGGGATTCTGTAGCCTGGGTTCCGGTTATATATTTTATATCTTTCAGATACGTATATTTTACCAGCTCCTGATTATTTTCATCCAATATAGAGGTTAAATAAAATGCGCTTCTATATGTTTTATCAACATAATAGCTTCCCAAATTCGGGTGAGTCCAATGCCAGACATTCATCATTGAAATATTATAATCCTGAAACTTATATTTAATTCCCTCGTCGCTTGTTATTGTGAAAGAATCCAAAATTAATGTAGCAGTATTGTTTGTTCTTGCATATTCTATCTTTGAAGTATAGGGACTTAATGCTGTTATCCCAAACGTATTTCCGGCCACATTCCTTACAATTCTGAACTTCCCTGATTCTCCGGGAATATTAAAATTATAAATATCATCAAATTCATTTTTTATATAATGATCGAAGCCGGCATCATCAAATACTTCGTCAAAATCATACAGAATTTCTCTGGAAATGACTCCAGATCCCAAAATTGACCACCCTTTTCCTACTTCACTTATCCAACTGTCTTTGGAAATATTTCCTACATGATAACTCAGGCCCAGATTGATGTTGACAAATTTATTGTTCGTTGGTAGATTAATTAAAGGATATAATATATTAGGAACTCCTGTTTGCAAAGAAACCGGAAAATTTTTATATGTTGTTAATGACGATACAGAGGGAACCGGTTGGGTGACTCCTACATTGTGGCTTTGTGATTGACTGTAATATACATGATAACTTAATATGCATATTACGAGTAAAAATATTTTCTTCATAAGTTGTGTCTATTTCTTGATTAGTTTAGCATTCGCCGTTTTATTATTATCAGTTTTTATCGTCACCAGATAAGCTCCCTGCACCAAAGCCTGAGTATTAATCTTAGTCACCTTGTTCTTCGTTTTTATACTCTGAAGCTGTCTTCCACTCATATCATACAAAAGAATATCAGCATCTTTAAAATCAAATCCAATTTCTACATATGCATAATCTGAGACAGGGTTTGGATAGATTTTGATATCGTATTTTTCTATTAACTGATCAACCTGCTTGTCTCCCAGCTTTACGATCTTCCAGTTTTCTTTACCCAGTTCTTCTGCACTGGTTCCAGCTAAAACAATCGAACCATCTCTGTTTAGTTTTAAATCTGAAAGTCTTTCTTCTTTTTGTCTAGATTCTCCTTTTAAGTGTTTTCTCCACTGTTCATTGCCATTCTGATCAAGGTATAACATCCAGAAAGTTTCATCATCGGTTTGTATTCTTCCTTCAGCCTGAGTATAACCACCTAATAGAATTCCTTTGGAAGATTTGTCATCTGCGGAATGAATTACGCTCATACCCATTAGGATATCTCTGTTTTTGAAATTGTAGGATTTCTGCCATTGTTCATCGCCTCTTTCATTTAAAGAAATCAGCCAAAGATCTGTTCCTTCTTCTAGTCCAACCGTTTTATTTCCTGATCTTTCGGATCTGGATTCTCCACCAACGATAAATCCGTTTGAAGTTAAAGCCAATGTTCTGATATGATCATCCCCTTTTCCTCCAAAGTTCTTTTCCCATTCTACTTTTCCGTTTTTATCGAGTTTTACTATCCAGTAGTCGCGTTCACCGAAATTGTCGCTTTGCTTTGAGGTTGCAGATCTGTCAGACGGAGTACTAGTATTGATCGTTGATTGCTGATGGGTTGTTTTAACAGCTCCGCTTCTGGAATAGATTCCCAGTAAGGCTCCGCCATCTTTCGTTGGAATCATCTTCTCCACTTCGTCTAAGCCTTTTCCTCCTAAGATTAATTGAGAAAGTTCTTTTCCGTCTTTATCCAGCCTCGTAATCAAGATGTCTTTGGAACCATAACCTTTTGAAGAATTCTGTACATTTCCAGCAACAAAGAATCCCAAATCTGTAGTTTGAATAATAGCTCTTGCTTCTTCATCGGAAGAACTTCCTAAGGTTTTCTGCCACAATTCATCTCCAAATTCATTGATTCTGATCAGCCAGATATCTGAGCCTCCTCTGGAATCCTCTTTTTTATCCAATCCTTTTCCTGAATAAGAGGTTCCAGCTAAGAGAAATCCACCATCCTGTGTGGTAACAGTAGCTGATAAATAATCATGGTTTGATCCTGAGAAGTATTTCTCCCAGACTTCATTTCCCTGCTGGTTTAGTTTTACCAAGTGGAAATCATAGCCATTGTTTTGCTTCTGGCTACCAGTCGCTTGCGATTGGCTTTTAGACTGTATAGAACTTCCTGTGATAAGGTATTGCTGATCGATTGTTGTAGTGATCTGGCTAAGAAAATCCTGGGTAGAGGATTTGATATCTTTCTGCCATACCACTTCCTGGGCAGAAATGCCCAAGACCGCGCATAGAGTACATGCACTGATATAGAATTTTTTCATTCCCGTGTTGTTGTTTTCTGAGTTAGTAATTAGTTTCTAAAACTTTGCGAATTTAACACTTTTTAAAACACCAAAATCATTTTAATGTGGCATTATGTAAATCATACTATTAATAATCAAATTCTATCTATTTATGTTTATTTTTATTCTACTATGATGTAAAAATATCCATCCACAACGACAAAACTTGTCGTATAATAATAAATTTTGACACTATGAAAAACAAGTACAAAAGGAAAAAACACAAAATTTATATATTTTATAATTAATATGTACTTGGAAAGGTAATTGAAGCAGAAAAACAGAAGGAAGAGTATTCAACTAATATTATTTCATCTACTTAAAAATTATCAATTAAATCAAATTCATAGATTCTAAAAACAAAATCATCCCAATTCAAAAGTCTCACAGAGCGAAGCAGCAACTTTGTTAGGACGTAAGGACTTTCAAAGTTGCGAATGAGCTCCTAACTTTTCCGCATAGTTGTAAAATCGCACGCATTTTAATAGACACTAGATCCATTCTTAAAACAGAATTTTAGGGACATTACTTTTTATAACCCAGGGGATACTAATCTTTTAAAAGTACAAATACAAGCCATCTACATATCGTAGGTTTTAAGGTATCCAACTAAAAGACAGATTATATAAAATTTAAGAGTCAATTGAAAGAACAAACTATGCTAAAATTTAAGTTGACTGCATCAGTATCCTGTAGTAACTACAACAGAAAATTTGTAAGTCCAATTATTAATATCTCCATCAATGAAAAGCTGATAATTTAGATTTTTATTGATAATCAAGCCAAATAGTTCCTTGCAATGCCATTGTACAGACATACCTCATTTTCAGGATTAATTTTCTGAAAAATGAAATATGTTACATAAAGAAACTGTTAGTAAGGAGATGTGGGAACTCTTGCAAAAACTTATGAAAGATGAAATGTTAAAAGATTTCACTTTGGTAGGCGGTACGGCTTTAGCCTTAAAATTAGGGCATAGATTATCTGTAGATATTGATTTGTTTACTACAAGGGATTTTGACTCATACGCCTTAATACGCCATTTACAAAAAGAATACGAAGCGACTAACGAAATTGTTTTTGAGAATACCGTAATGACCTATATTAAAGATATAAAAGTTGATCTTTTAGCTCATAAATATCCTATCATAACAATGGATAAAATCTCAGAAAATATAAGAATGATTTCTAATGACGACATTGGTGCTATGAAACTTCACGCAATATTTCAAAGTGGAGAAAGATTAAAGGATTTCGTAGATATGTATTTTCTTCTTGAAGAAAAACCTCTACAGTCATATTTAAATAGCTACCAAGCGAAATACAACGGAAATTCAAATTTAGCAGCACACTCATTAGTTTATTTTGATGGGATTAGAAAAGAATACGATGTTTCAATGGTTCACGGAAAAGAGCACAAATGGAAAACAATGCAAGAAAGACTTAAGGAAGCTGTACTAAATCCTAATGTAAAATTTAGAAATTCAGCTGAAAAAAAAGTTGTTCTAAAAAACAAAGGAAAAGGATTTAGAAGGTGATTTTGTTGTAGTAACGAGATAAAATCGTTATATTTAAAGTATGGGATTAAAGAGAAAAGTCGTGCCAAAAATACATCCAAAATTCTTTTGGGATACCAATTTTAGGAAACTTGATTGGGAGAAAGCATATATCCCTATTATTTCTCGAATTATAGAAAGAGGAGGACAAAATGAGATTGATCAAATTATAGAATACTACGGTCGTGAAAAAGTTGTAAATACAATTAGAGGTGAAATTCATTTTCTCCCTAATTATGCAATCAGTAGAGCTGTAGAATTTTTTCCGGAAATGAAAAAAGAAGAGATGTACTGCTATCTAAACAGAAAAGATAAAACTTATCATTGGATTTAGTTAGATACTATTGATTTCGTACTAAAACTTTAACTCCTACAATATTGTGGAGAAATAAATTCTCAAAATAAAAATTGAAAAGCACTAGGTATTGGTCGGTTAAAATTAATTTCTTTTCCTGATAAAAAATGCAAGAAGTCCGCTTTTAGTGGACTTCTTGCATTTCTAATAATTGTATTAGAAATGGCAAACTACGAGTTAATTATAACTATCGAAAAACTCGTAGTGCGGATTCGCAATTTTGAAAAGTTATTCTTCCTAACAAATTTTCAAATCTTCTCTTAAATTCTACATGTAGCTATTAAAATTGTATGTATTTTAAATTGATTTTTAAGAAAATCTTTTATTATTGTACCTTGCTTGGTTTTTAGTAATTGCTTAGGTATGGCAGAAAACGAAGCTATCTACATACCAAAATTTTAGGTGTTCAACTGAAAGGCGAACTTCTAAAATTTTAAGATTTAGCTTTTATGTAGTTATTTAGATTTATAATGGTGGGCTATGTAAGAATATCACTTAAACTTTACATTTTAAAATTCTTATTGGTAATAGTTTTTTATTTCTCCAAATCAAGTCCAAGCTGTTTTCTGAACTCAAGAGTTAATTTATAATGTTCTTCGATTGGAACTTCTTTTCTGGATACTTTATTTATATCTTTACCTTGTTCAGACCATAAGTAAGGAAAAAAACTAAAAACTTTATCACCTTCAAGTTTTAATAGATCTAATTTCCAATTTGCCCATCTGTACCCTTCATAAAATTTATCAAGATTATTATTAAAACAAAAATTCAAAAAATCAGTGTATGAAAGATCAAGCGGTTCATATTCCAAATTATCAGGGCCTAAATAATAAACTTTTCCCAAATCGTTGCCAAGTCCGCCTCCATTAAGAATAAAAAAACCACCCATCGCATCATCAGCAATTAAAAGATAGGGGGTCGGATGCCCAAAATCCTTAAACCCTTTTCCTTTATTCCATTCCGGCAAGGACCTTCTCAACTTATCACTACCCGAACCAAGAATTCTAATCCATCCATTGTCAACTAAAAGTCCACCTGTCATGTATACAATTGCACCCATTGGAGAACGGGTTGTAACTTGAATTTTATATAGAGCATCCTTTGCTTTGCTTGTGTCGACTGGCAATATTTCCACTTTGTTTTTAGCAGAATCTATCCATCCTTTTACAAGTTGCCAACCGGGGTCTGTATTGTTTATTAATTCATCAATAGAACGCATTTTCGTTTGTCCATAAGTTGTTAATGAGAATAAGGAAAATATGATAATTGCCAAAATTTTTGTCATGTTGGACCGCTATTTGAGATTTATTCAGTTCTATTTTACTTTCTCGGTTATTACATCGAACTTTTCCATCAATAGTAGCTTATAAAGTTCATGGACTTCGTTCCAATCATTAGCTTGATATTGTGTTTGTTGTTTTTCAAAAATTACAAATAGTGATAAATCTTTATTTACTTCAATTACATTTTCATCATCGGTCATAACTGAAACCCAAAATGCTCCATGTTCGTCATCCATTAATTGAATGTCTGATATAGCTTGTACTATATCCTTTTCATCAATATTGTCTTTTTGATAGCCATCTGCATATTGAATGTAATTTTCTGTCATATTATCGTTTTTTGAGATTTTATTTTTATATCTGGGATGAAAACCATGTCTATTATAATTTCTATATTTTTCCTTCAGCACATAATTAGCCGGATGCAGCGAGAGTTTTGAAATATCAATATCCCATAGTGGATCACTTTCATTTACGACCATCAAATTTCTGTCTGATAAATCAAATTCTTCTACAAAACAACAATAGAGCAATTTACTCATTACAACCCGAACATATTTCCCTGCATTACTTAATGTACATGATAGAGAGTACGTTTTTTTACTATTAATAATCAATTTTTGAGATAATATTTTTTCCTGCAAAAACATAACCCTTCCTTTTGAAATCCATCTACTTAACCGTTTTACTCTACCTTTATTAGATATGACAAATCGAGATTCAAAACCGGAAATGGGAACCGGAACCCAGTACTCTCCAAGAATATCTTTAACTGACAAATTAAAACATGATGGTGGATTCTTTTTATCAATTTTGGGTTTACCCAGCTTCTCCCAAAGATACTTGTTAAATAAACCATTTGAGATATCTGAAGTTTTGACCATGTAAAAATCCTCTTTTTTCGGAGGATTATCTCGCAAAAACCATCGAAATGTTCCTGACGTTAAGTTGGTTTTATTTATAACGTCCATAATACTTTCGCAAGCAATACCCAATTTTTCTTCCACTTCATATATACTTTCAAAACTCGCAATAAATTCTCCTTCTACAGTATATTGACTGACAGGCTTCATGTAATCAACATGCAAGTTTCTTGATCGATCCTTGCGAAAGGTAGTAAGACGTTTCTCTTTGACTGAAATTTTATCTAAATTACTGCTATGCTTATTAAATACGTTATTATCTTTATACGAAATCACAAAAGAGCGATCCTCGACATCAAACTTTTCAACAAAATGATAATACACCAACCGAGCAACAGATCTTGTATACTTACGACCATCCAAAGATAATCCGCAGTGCACATTATAAACATCGGCTTTCAGATAATTATTATACTGTTTGGTAAAAAGCAACTTCCGGATCTTTTCGGTGACCCAATGTTCTTTTCCTAATGATACATGAGAAAGACGGCTCAGGCTTTTCACTCTTCCATAATTGGATATTTCATAATTCTCAAAACCTTCAATCGGCTTCCATTGTTCATCAGGAAGGTTTTCTAACGAATGGTTATAGAGAACATCTTTTACGTATTCATCCTCTAGTTCATGTGGCAGTTTCATAAAATAAAATTACAAAGTATCCCTTAATCTTTTACTTCATTGTTTTTTGAGATTTTGCTAATACATTCGTTGTAAAACTTGTAGATTTTCAATGTAAATAGTTTCTATTATTCCATTCGAACTATTATTAAATTTAAATGTTTCGTTTGCATTATCGTATTCTCCTTCATATACTCCAGAAAATCCTTCTCCTCTTTCATTTACTAAGTATATAAATTCGCCGCATTTTAGTTCTAGCTCTCTAAAAGTATATATGTTCATATTTTATTATTTAATTTAAATTTTCATACATCGTTTTTGGAGATTTATTTTATAATAAATTTAAAATTCGTCTAATGTAGAACGTTCTTCCGGAACTGCATCTCCAATTATTTCAATTTCTTCATTTTCTAAATTAACTTTATACTCAACCACTATATAATCTATATCATCTTCGTCAATGTCTTTACAGCCACTAAAAAAGTTTATGTTGTAGCTTATTTGGAGTTCATTAGAATTTCCAGTTAATTCAATTTGGTTGATAGATTCCGCTATCCACCCATCTTTTTGATATCTACAGAGAAATGTAACCAAATCATCTGAATCCTCTAGCTCTTTTATTAATTCTGAATATTTTGATTCATCATTCTCCCTCCAAAGGGAAATCACATCGCTTGATAGTTCAATATTTACTGTTTCGTTATTTTTTTGATTCATCGTTTTTTGAGATTTTTAGTTACATAATAATTTTGAAAAAATGTGGATGCTATAATACTTTCATAACTTAAAAAAATATATTCAGAACAAATAAGTAATAAAAAAAGCCTCAGATAGTATCTAAGGCTGTTTATTTTTTTTGAGTGCACCACGAATGCAAATGATTAATGGGACACTATTATAGCACAAATATACAACTATTTTTTAATTATATAACTATATCCCAACTTTTTTTCAATAATATCTTTTATAACAGGATTACCTTCAAACTTCTTAAATAATTCATCTAATTTATTTTCAAGTTCATTCTTTCGAGTATTCGAAATATTATTTAGTAGATAAAGTAATGCTTTTATTGCTGAATCTAGACTATGACTGTAATCATTGTTAAATGGTATATTTGGAATACCAGCTACACCTTCATCAATATGTAAATCATATATCACACCACTATGTGCACAACTATTGCGGACAAAAACTAAAGTATCTAAAAAATTTTGAAGCCTATCGGGTTTTTTCATTGAATATTGTAATGAGACTTTTTTCCTTACATCTTGATCGATAATATGCTCATATATTTTTACTATTGATCCAAATGTATAGTATTCGAAAGTTTTCCAACAGGGTGCATAACTATCTTCTGGATACTTTATGTGATGTTTACTAATTTGAATATTTTTTGTCTTAAAATTTTTGTTGTAGTGTGCTTTTATATCTTTCAAATATTCATTTGACATTATAGAAGGATCTGTGTACCAAATCGCATTATTATCATAATGCATAGAAACCCAATATATTAGATTAGTTCTGAAGTGTAATTCTAATCTATTTATATATTTGATTAGTAGGTATCTTAAATCTACATCTAAATAATATAGATCAATAACTGTAGAAAACTTAGTTCCTTTTACGAAGTTATGATTTTCATCAGCCTCAAAAGGATGCCAATAAAATCCTAATCGATAGTACCCGATATCTAATAAAATTTCCTTGATTTTTACTTCTCCTAAGTCTAAATCCATACCTCTTTCAAAAAGCTTTTTGATTTGGTCTTCTATACTGGTTGCTTTACCTGCCATTATATTAAAGCTAAATTATTATGTTTTTTTATATATGCTAGTTTTGTATGCATAAATACAAATTATTGCATAAATACTATGATTATAATATGGCTTTTTTATCGTTTTTTGAGATTATTATAAATAATTTTTACTGTAATTAGAATGAGATATTTGGTAATGATTGGTTTATCACTTCTCTAATTTTGTCAGCAGCAACACTGCTTGCGATACCTTTAATAGCATTAAATGCCGATTTTATAAGCTTAGGAGACTCGCCTTTCTCAAGTTGCAATTTTATTTTTGAAATTTCAAATGCGATATCATCCCTATCAACTTCTACATCTTTAGATAATTCTTCTACCTTTTCGGTAAGTTCTAAAATCTGTTTCTTAAAATCATCTGAAAAGCCAAAATGATTATTACTACCTCCTAGAATATTAGAATCTTTAATATTTGCAGTTGAGTTTTCGGTTATATATACTCCTGTATTTATAGTGTGGTTTACAATTTGAGATATTTCTTCTTTTTTTTCCATTATGTTAAAGTTTATTTCATTTTCGAATACTGTTTCATTTAATTCTAAAAACATATCTAAAAGCTTTGCATTAGCTTTGCTGATAATATTTAGAAAATACTCACGAGAGATAATTTTATTTATGTTACTAATTTCGCAATTCTGTAAAATTTTCTGCTGTATAAGTAGCTTCTCATATTGTGTTAAGCTCAGATGTATATTCCCTTTATTTTCAGTTAAAATCCGATCTATAGAAAACACAGTTTGCCTGACTGGAATATGTGCTATTTCTTTATAGTTTTCTATTCCGAGATTAATAATAGGAACTTCAAAATTCGAATATTGTAGAATTCTACCAAATCCTTGATGATGTAAGAAACTTGCAATAATACTTGACATTTTTACATTTCGATAATCTGGAATTTCGGATTCTTCAGCGTAACCATATATAAATTCATTATCAATCCAAATTTTAAATTCTTCATTTTTTAAAAGTTTTGAAATAACTTGAAGTTTTGGTACTATTGACGAAATCGGTTCATTATTTGCTAACTGATAAATTACACTTTCTATTAATTTTTTTATATTCATATTCTTTAGATTATCGTGTTTTTAGATTTTTATAAATATTCCCTTAATAAGGTTTTAGGCTAAGCAAAAATCTATTAATTTCTTTGGTATTGTTATCCTTCTATTCTTTTTGTTGCAATCCAGCCGTATACTCTACTTGATATTAAATTTGAAATTTCGATCATACCGATCACAGCTTCTATCTTAGATTGGTAAGAAACATTATTATCTATTTTGCCAATAAATGTTCTAAGTGTTCTTTCTTTTTCAGAAGATAAAGTTGTTGCATTCATTATATGTTTGTTACTGAAATGAACAAACCCTGATGTCTCATTATATACGTTTTCTATCCATGAAAATTCTGCTGTAGCTTTTTCCTTAAGATATGCATCGGTCATTTTTTTTCCATCTCTATCTCTAATATTTCTGACGGCAACTCCTTCCCAAACATCTTTGGCAAAATCATGTGGATTATCTACTAACCACGAAGCTGAAAGCCTTAAATAATTATCAAGATGTGGTCTGACCAAGTGCAGAGCACCAATAAAGTTTACAGATCTAAGTAAAGTATCAAAACCATAAATGAGAGAAAGGCTTCTATTTAAAATTCCTGCAATAAAGTAATCTAGTGGATATGTACCTTTACCACTTGTCATCATACATTCACTTAGTTTCTGAAATTTCTTTTCAAAATATTGAAGCTTTAACATATACTCCTGTAGGCAGTTTATAAGTATCTTTTCATCATCAGTATCTGGAATAGAAAGTGCCTTTTCATTTAAATATGCCCAATATGTTCTAGAAGATAATGTAATTACATGACAATCATTTCCTACAAACCATCCTACCTCCCCCGAATCTTCATGTACTATCAATGAACCAACTCTACAATTATTAATTAAGTCTTCAGTAGGTTCTTTAGCAAGTAAAACGGGTTCTTCGGCTTCAGGTCGAAGCCCATCATTTATACTGTTCCAATTAATCGACATTTTACAATTTACTTTTTAATATATTTAGTATTCAAAAATATATTCTTACTACGCAATCTATTGGCGTATCTTATTATTTTTTAATTGCCATTTTCTTAATTTCATTATCTGTATGATTGTCAAGAACTTTTGCATATCGGTAAAAGGTTGCCCTCGTTAGTCCAAGTGGTTTATAAATATCTTCAGGTGACTTTGTTGGATCTTTATAAACCAACCGCATAACTAATAATTTAGAAATTGTTTTATCTGTATATCCCTTTGGTCTCCCTCCGGTTCTTCCTCTTGCTCTTGCGGATTGCAAACCGGCATTAGTTCTTTCTCTTATTAATTCTCTTTCATATTCAGCCAAAGAAGCCATAATATTGAGAAAAAGCCTTCCACTCATAGTTGAAGTGTCTACACCGTCTGAAATGCCTTTTATAACAATTCCCTTACCACTTAAATCTAATACTAAATCAATAATATGTTTTAAGCTTCTACCCATTCTATCTAATCTCCAAACATAAACTTCATCGCCATTTCTTAAATGAGCTATCATACTTTCAAGTTCGGGGCGATTCTTTGTTGCACCTGAAATTTTCTCCTGATAAATTTTTTCGCAACCAGCTTTTTCTAAAGCTTCAATTTGTAAATCTAAATTTTGGTCTTTAGTTGAAACGCGTGCATATCCAATTTTCATATTTTGTTACATTAAACTCATACTTCGTAAATTTATGAAACTTTGATTGATGATACGAGATTTTGAGAAAATAAATTCAAAATTTAGATTAGAAAATTTACATCGTTTCAAATCTCAAAATACCACCGAATATAATGGCAAATCAGTTAGAATAATACTATAATTACGAATGTGTTTTTATGATGTAAGCTTTGATAGAACTATAAGGTCGTCAACTATTTGGTTCGACATTTGTTCGCTTTTGACTACAAACCATCCTTTTTAAGGATGGTTTTTGTTTTTATATATCTATAATTATATCTAGTCCTGATTTGAAATAGGAGATAATACCAGTTGTAAAGAATTAACATAATCGTTATCAAAATAAATGGCCCGTATTTCTTTATACAGAAAAGATTCTACTAACAACCAATTGGCCTTGGGACTCAGTAATCTTGCTTTGAATGAATGTTCTTTAACAAGATCAATTTTACCAATATAACATTTATCGGGATATTTAAGCTCAATTTGAATAAGCTCGACTTTAGATTTCATATCCGATAGTAATCTTATACTATCATCAATATTTAGTTCAATACTTTTTGCAGTAATCGCTCCTTTTAATCTCAATATATTTTCTTTAAAATTGTGATCATCCGATCTTTCAATGCTTTTAACATATCTCCGGCTGATCAGTACAAAACCATCCACCACATAATCTACAGGAATATATTTTATATAGCACCAATTATCTGATATATCAACCAATATACCATCAAATACCTTTTTATTTTTTAAGGTAATCAAAACAACCGTATTGATAAGTTCTTTTGTTTTCATCTCTTTTTTAACCTTTCTCATTAACGGTATTCAAATTTACAAACTCTATAAAGAATGGTCATTTATAAATATAATGATTAATACATTTGTGATAAAATATCTGTATTACCAATATTTCGATATACAAAAAAAGACAGCATTACTGCTGTCTTTTCCATTTTTCATTTTTATTTATTAAACCAGATCAAACCTATCCAGATTCATCACTTTCGTCCACGCTGTTACAAAGTCTTTTACAAATTTTCCTTGTGCATCGCTACTTCCATATACCTCAGCGATTGCTCTTAGCTCAGAATTGGATCCGAAAACAAGATCCGCACGGGTTGCTGTCCATTTTGGCTGGCCGGTTGAGCGATCAGTTCCCATATAAAGTTGTTTGTCATCTGACATTGCTTTCCATTGCGTTCCCATATCTAAAAGATTTACGAAGAAATCATTGGTAAGAACTCCCGGGCGGCTGGTAAATACACCATGTTTTGAACCGTCAAAGTTCGTATCCAAAGCACGCATTCCTCCTACTAATACTGTTAACTCAGGAGCTGTAAGACTCAACAATTGGGCTTTATCTATTAATAAAGATTCTGTAGACACTGTGAATCTTCTTTTCAGGTAATTACGGAATCCATCGGCAATAGGTTCAAGATATCCCATAGATTCTACATCCGTCTGTTCCTGAGAAGCATCCATTCTTCCCGGAGCAAAAGGAACTTTCACATCCTGTCCGGCATTTCTTGCGGCAGCTTCTACCGCGGCATTACCTGCCAAAACAATCAGGTCTGCTAAGGAGATTTTCTTACCTCCATTCTGAGAGTCATTGAATTCTTTTTGAATTCCTTCCAGTACGTTTAATACCTTATTCAATTGAGAAGGATTATTTACTTCCCAGCTTCTTTGAGGTTCCAGTCTGATTCTCGCTCCATTGGCACCACCACGCTTATCACTTCCTCTAAAAGTAGAAGCAGAAGCCCAGGCTGTAGATATTAGCTCAGCATTGCTTAATCCTGAATTTAAAACTTTTGATTTCAAAGTTTCCACATCATTTCCGTCAACCAATTCATGATTTACTTCCGGAATAGGATCCTGCCAAATTAATTCTTCCTGTGGAACATCAGATCCCAGATAACGGGCACGCGGTCCCATATCTCTATGGGTCAATTTAAACCATGCTCTTGCAAAAGCATCTGCAAAGGCATCAGGATTTTCGTAAAAATATCTTGAAATTTTTTCGTAAACAGGATCCAGCCTCAATGAAAGGTCTGTTGTAAGCATTGTTGGTTTATGCTTTTTGTCAGCATCAAATGCATCAGGAATAATATCTGCCCCATCTTTTGCTACCCATTGGTGAGCTCCGGCAGGGCTTTTTGTCAATTCCCATTCATTTTCAAAAAGGTTTTTAAAGAAGTAATTGCTCCATTGAGTCGGAGTTTCTGTCCAGGTCACTTCCAGACCACTGGAAATAGCATCTCTACCGCTTCCTGATTTATAACTGCTTGACCATCCTAATCCCTGTTGTTCAATTCCTGCTCCTTCAGGTTCTTTACCTACATGGTCTGCAGGACCTGCTCCGTGGGTTTTACCGAAAGTGTGTCCTCCTGCAATCAAAGCAACTGTTTCTTCATCGTTCATCGCCATACGGCCGAAAGTATCACGGATATCTTTAGCGGCAGCAATAGGATCTGGATTTCCGTCCGGACCTTCAGGGTTTACATAAATAAGTCCCATCTGTACAGCTGCCAATGGATTTTCTAGATTTCTTGAATGAATATCTCCGTCTGCATTATCATCGGTAGGAAGAACTGCTGACTGTCCTTCTGCTACTCCTTCCGAACCATGAGCATAACGTAAATCACCTCCCAGCCATGTTTTCTCAGATCCCCAATATATATCGGAATCCGGTTCCCAAACATCTGCACGGCCACCAGCAAATCCAAATGTTTTAAAGCCCATAGATTCAAGAGCAATATTTCCGGTAAGAATCAAAAGGTCTGCCCAGGAGATATTTCTTCCATATTTCTGCTTGATAGGCCATAGTAATCTTCTTGCTTTATCAAGACTTACGTTATCCGGCCAGCTGTTTAACGGTGCAAAACGCTGTTGCCCAGCTCCTGCTCCACCTCTACCATCTCCTACTCTATAGGTTCCGGCACTGTGCCAGGCCATACGGATAAATAAGGGTCCGTAATGACCGAAATCTGCCGGCCACCAGTCCTGGGAATCTGTCATCAATGCATGAAGGTCTTGTTTTACCGCTTCCAGATCCAGGCTTTCAAATGCTTTGGCATAGTCAAAATCCTTGTCCATAGGATCAGAAAGGGAAGAATGCTGGCGCAGAAGATCTACTCTAAGCTGATCCGGCCACCAATCAGAATTCTGGGTTCCGCCACCTGCTACACTCTTCTTCATTGTTCCATTATGAAACGGGCATTTGCTGATGTCATTCAAATCTTTTTCCATTTTCGTTTATTTTATATTGATTAATACAGTTTAAGTTCTCTGTTGTAAGAATATGACAAACCTACAACGTTTAAGTAATAAATACAATCTATTAATTTTTATTTCAACGATAGTTAAAAACTATAAACATGTATTTCCGACAGCATCAGAATTAAGACAAAATTGTGGTATTAAGGTAGTCATTTTTCAGATTAACTTAAATAAAAACAGAAGGATAGCGCTCAATTTAGAATTACTCAACGTAACAGGACTTCAAAAAAGGTGAAATTAGTAGTAAGATACAATTCGATAGTAAATGGAAAAATTTTAAACAATGGAACCATTTTCAAATTCAATTCTATGTAAAAAATAATTTAGTTAACTTTATCATTATCAAACATGAATACTATCTCTATGAAAAAAATAATCATTGTCGTGCTTGTTGCTTTTATCATCATTCAGTTTTTTCCAATTGATAAGACAAATCCTCCTCCTACTCCAGGCATGGATTTTCTAAAGATAAAAAACACTCCGGAGAAAATTGCCCATACCATCAAAACTTCATGTTACGACTGTCATTCCAATGAAACTGCATATCCTTGGTATACCAATATTTCCCCAGCTTCATGGTGGGTGAAAAATCATATAAATGAAGGCAGGAAACATCTTAATTTTTCTACCTTTGCAGTATATGAGCCTAAAAGACAGCTTCATAAACTTGAAGAATGTATAGAAATGGTGGAGAAAAAAGAAATGCCGCTTGAGTCTTATTATTTAGGACATCAGAATGCCAAATTATCAGATGAACAGCGAGCAGAACTTGTCCAATACTTCAAAAAGGTAAAAGAAGATACGGAGAGAGGGATCATGTTTAATAAATAATATCGTGGAAAACTGGGAAAATAAACATATTGTGTTTTTTGACGGAGATTGCGGAGTCTGTAATTTCTGGGTGCAGTGGATTTTGGAGCGGGATAAGAAGGATAAGTTTATGTTTGCTTCTCTTCAGTCTGAATTCGGACAGCAATTTTTATCCGAAAGAGGATTGGAAACAAATATCTTCAATACGATGTACCTATGGAAACCGGGACGATATTATCAGATCAAATCACGGGCTGTACTGGAAATCGCTAACTTATTGGGAGGAGTGTATAAACTTTCCTTTATTGGAAAAATCCTGCCTGCATTTTTAAGTGACAAGGTGTATGATGTCATTTCCCGAAACAGAATGAAACTGGCTAACCAGAAGTGTTATTTGCCGGATCAGCACCAGAAGAAAAAGTTTATTCAGGTGTAATCGTATCTTACAGAAAATTTCTTTCAGTTATTATAAAATATCATTCCGTAAGAATTTCTTGCAACACATTAAATTAATAGGTTGTGTAGATTCCTACGGAATGACAAGCTTAGTGGATAATAACAAGCTGGGATTGTTTATAAAAACTAATTTTCACCCTACTCATTACTCATTACCTATTATTCATTACTTATAAATTCAGCGACCACACAGAATAAGAATTTGGCGGACATTGGATTTTCACCCATTTATCTCCCTGAGTCGTCGGATACCAGCCTGAACTTCCGGTAAAGTCTTTGATCTGCTGGCTGCTCCAATTGGTTTCTACCCATCTTTCCTGCCAGCTTGATGATGTATTGATATAAACAACCAATCCTGGATTTCCATTGTACCCGTTTCGTCTTGCAATATATTCATCATTATCAGTGTAGAGAATAGAAGTTGTTCCGGTAGCTTTATTATTATGAATCCAGATCAGATTGTTCAGTCTTTCTTTGTTTAACCATTCTTCATAATCCCTGTAAAAAATGGTAGGATAGCCTTCGTGGGTCAAGATATAGGCATAGGCTGGCATTTTATTGTTAATGATATCCGTGTCGTGATTGGCTACAAAAGTGACTGCTTTGTATGGATTTCTTTTCCACATCATATCATCATTCAGAACGTTTAAATTCCCGTTATCAAAAGCCTCATCCATTTTATAATAAGCAGCAAAATCAAATACGGAACTGTTTGCATTATTTGCCCACCATTCCAGCGTATTTACGTTAGAATCCCATAATTCACCAACGGAGAATCCACCTACTTTAGAATTCCAGGTATTAACGACCCAAGGGCCAAAACCTTTAACATAATCGAACCTCCAGCCATCAAATTTCATTACATTTTTATAATATTTGGCGACAGAATCATCTCTTCCCCAAAGCCAGTCCTGAACATGAGGATTAGCATGAGAAAGATCTGGAAATCCACCAAAAGCCCCTTCATCATTATTTCCGTAGGCATTTTTATAAAAATCATTGTAGTTTCTCTGAAATTTTCCAGAAGCAACGCCTGAGAAATCAGTCCATGTATTGGTTCCGGTAAAAGGATTGGCTTCGGATTGTCCGCCGCTATTATGATTGATCACAATATCTGCGTATACCTGCATACTTTCAGCATGTGCTTTTGTAATCAGTGCTTCAAGCTCAGTTCGTGATCCAAAACGGGTTTCCACACTTCCATTCTGATTAAAATTTCCAAAATCATAATAATCTGTAGGATCATATCCCATAGAGTAAGCTCCGTTCTGCGCTTTTGAAGCGGGAGGCAGCCATACGGCACCAATTCCGGCATCAGACCAGGCTGTTAATTTATCTTTAACGGTATTCCACCAGTTGCCTCCTTCAGGAACATCCCAGTAAAAGCCTTGCATCAGAACTCCACCACCAGGACCCGCTATAAATTTACCCTGCATAGACGCGAATTCATTTCCTGTACTGAAAGGACGGCCATCATGATGAGTTACATTCACTGTTTTGTTGTGAACTTCTTCCTGCCTGGAAGGTTCCGTAATCAATTCATCTGTGTTCTGACAAGATCCGGCTAACGCTAAAGCCAATAGGGAAAGGAAAAAATATGTTTTTTTCATCGTAATAATTAATTATCAATCTATTAAACAAGGTACAATTTTATTGAAAACAAATTCAAATGAAAGGGAAATATTTTAATTTTCACTAATAAATCAAGAAGAAAGTAATTTAAAATTTTCATTAAAAAATCATAATTTTTTAAGATTCTGGAAGTCATTTTTCTTTTAATCCATATATTTGCATACTATGGAATACAATACCCAAAAAACTCAGCTTAATATGCCAGAATATGGCAGAATAATACAACAGTTGGTTGAGCGCTGCAAAGAACTTCCTACCAAAGAGGAAAGGAACGAAATGGCTATGGCAATCATCGATTTTATGGGTCAGAGAAACCCACAACTTCGCGACGAGGAAAATTATAAACATAAACTTTGGGACCATCTTTATATTCTTGCTAATCATGATCTGGATGTAGATTCTCCATATCCGTTCCCTACTCCAGAACAATTGGCAGAAAAACCTAAAAGAATGGAATATCCAAAACTTCAGGGTGACTTTAAGTTTTACGGAAAAAGTATTCTTCAATTGATAGAAAAAGCAATTGAACTGGAAGCGGGTGATGAAAAAGAAGCCCTTATCGAGGTAATTGCCAACAATATGAAGAAGTCTTATAATGTCTATAATAAAGAACATGTGACGGATGATGTTATCTTCCGCCACCTGAAAGAACTGTCTGAAAACAGGTTGGATCTTACGGGAATAGATTCTCTTGAAAAAAGTAAAATCTATTACACCAGCAATAACAACAACCGAAATAATAACAATAACAACAATAGAAACAGCAACAACAGCAATAATAAGAACAATAATAACAACAACCAGCCCAATAAAAGAAGGCATAATAACAATCATAAAAACAGAAAATAATGAGTGGAACATTTCAGATACGAGGAGGAAAAAGATTGCAGGGTGAAATAACTCCACAAGGAGCCAAGAATGAGGCTCTACAGATTTTATGTGCTGTTCTTCTGACTGACGAAGAAGTAAGAATCAAAAATATCCCGGATATTCATGATGTCAACAGGCTGATTGAAATTCTTGGGGATTTTGGAGTAAAAATTACTAAAAACGGACAGGGAGATTATACTTTCAAAGCTGATCAGGTAAATTTTGATTACGTAAAATCTAATGAGTTCAAAAAGGACGGAGCAAAATTACGTGGATCTATTATGCTGATGGGACCAATGCTGGCTCGTTATGGAGAAGCTTATATGCCAACTCCGGGAGGTGACAAAATCGGAAGAAGAAGACTGGATACTCACTTTCAGGGGCTTGTTGAACTGGGTGCTGAATTCCATTATGATGAAGAGGAATATTTCTATTCTTTAAAGGCTAAAGAATTAAGGGGAAAGTTCATCCTTTTGGAAGAGGCTTCTGTAACAGGAACGGCTAATATTGTAATGGCGGCTGCTTTAGCAAAAGGAAAAACAAGAATTTACAACGCTGCGTGTGAACCTTATCTTCAGCAATTATGTAAAATGCTGAACAGAATGGGAGCCAATATCTCAGGAATCGGGTCTAACCTTGTTACGATTGAAGGAGTAGATTATCTGAGAGGAACGGAGCATACTATGCTTCCGGATATGGTAGAAATCGGATCCTGGATTGGTCTTGCAGCCATGACAAAATCTGAAATTACCATTAAAAATGTAAACTGGAACCAGCTTGGTGTGATCCCGAATACCTTCAGAAAATTAGGAATTGAGCTTGAGCAAAGTGGTGATGACATCTATATTCCTGCTCAGGAACATTATAAAATCCAGAAATTTATTGACGGGTCTATCCTTACGATTTCGGATGCTCCATGGCCAGGATTTACACCGGATTTATTATCTATTATTTTGGTGGTAGCTACTCAGGCAAAAGGAAGTATTCTGGTTCATCAGAAAATGTTTGAATCCAGACTATTCTTCGTTGATAAATTAATTGACATGGGAGCTCAGATTATTTTATGTGATCCGCACAGAGCTACGGTAATCGGACTGAACCAGGAAGCTCCGTTAAGAGGAACAACGATGGTTTCCCCGGATATCAGAGCTGGAAATGCACTTCTTATTGCTGCACTTTCCGCAGAAGGAAAATCTATTATCCACAACATCGAGCAAATCGACAGAGGATACGAAAATATCGATGGAAGACTGAAAGCAATTGGTGCCGATATCGAAAGAATTTAAAATTATTTTATTTAATACGAAAGCGTTCAGAGTACTCTGAGCGCTTTTTTGTTTTACCACCCCGTCAAAAATTCTTTGAATTTTTGCCACCCCTCCAGAGAAAGGGAATTTTGTCCCGGCTAATGATTGTTCTTTAATCTACTTTTAGTGTAAAATAAAAAGTGCCCGATAAAAAACCGGACACTTTGAGTAATTAAAACTATATGAATCTCACTTAAAAATACTTTCTGCAGATATACTCCACCGTCGTATTCATAAGTTTATTTTTATTCAGATAGATCTCAAGCTGCTGAAAATCTTCTGAACTGACATTAATATATAACTGGACGGAACCAAAACTATATCCGTTCACATACTCCACATTAGCAGATAACACTCTATGACAGATGCCCAATTGATTGTAGATGGTATTCATTAAATGTTCAAATTTCATTTTGCCATTCAACTCTATTTCCAATAACAATTCTTTTTTAGGCAGGTTTATTTTATTTTGTAAAACCTGCAGGCCCGGATTAGGTGTAATCATCGCTAAACATTTTTTGGTTAAACTTCTCAGATCATATTGCTCTTTGCATGTAAATCTGTGACAAAAATATAAAAAAATATTAGTCCACCAAATTAGTAGACTAATATTTTTAAAACTTTAACATAAAAAAAAGAAGCCTCTTCAGCTTCTCTCTTATTTTAAAGTTTATTTATTCTTTCCAGTTTCTCAGAACCTGCCAGTCCATTGGGATTACAACCAGGCTCTCCTTCAGGAACTTTCAGATTTTTTTTGGTATAAAATTCTTCCCAGAATGCATTTGTTTTTCCTGTTTTGGGATCAATGAACGTCATGGGTTCCAATTTGAAAATATGTTCTTCCCGAAAAGCCCTTTCCACAAAATCTGAACAGTAATATGAGTTTTCGTCCAGGATATAATTGAAGTTGTAAGGTTTTCCAAGCATAGACTCTGCCTTTTTAACAGCTTCAGGAATAGTTTTCTGATATTCCGGTTTTAATCGGTAAACAATCACCTCCTGCCCTTCTTTTTTCTGATCTTTAATAAAATCGTTCAAATCCTGCTTTTGAGAACCCCCTTTAGGAGCAGCGTGCAGAACAAACATCCTGTTCCCTTCTTTTTCAAGAATCCCTATGTGATCAAATGAAGCTGTCTTTTGTTTTTGAGTAACATTATTGATCGCTCCGGAAAGCCCGGATTCTTTTGCGGTTACAAAAAGCAGATCTCCATTTTTGAGTTGCACATTACCGGTATAGGCAGGATTACACTGAACCAACAGCATCATGAAACAGGACAAAAGCCCTGCAACAATAATTTCTTTAATTTTTTTGCTAAAAAACATTTTAAATTCTGACATTCTATTCTACTTTCGGCACCAAAATTACAAAATAGAATTCATTACATTTGTGGGAATATTGATCTATTCTTCACACCAACCCAAACATTTCCAACATTCTTATGCCACATATTTTATTAGTTGAAGACGATGACAGGCTTTCAAAACTGATTGCAAAAGGATTTCAGGAAGCTGAATTTGAGGTTACCATGGCATATGACGGAACCACAGGTTTGAAACTGGCTTTGCAGACGAATTTCGATCTGGTAGTCACAGATATTGTCATGCCTAAAAAAAACGGTCTTGAATTTTGTAATGAGATCAAAGCATTAAAACCCAATCTTCCCGTGATTATGCTGACAGCATTGGGAACCACTGATGATAAACTGGAAGGATTTGATGCCGGAGCTGATGATTATCTTACCAAACCTTTTGAAATGCGGGAACTGGTAGCAAGAATCAAAGTACTTCTGAAGCGCTTTTCACAACAGAGACAGCAGAAAGTTTTCATTCTTAAATATGAAGGAATTGAAATAAATCTGGAACAGAAAACGGTGAGCAGAGACCATACCCCAATCAAACTGACTCCGAAAGAATTTAATCTTTTAAAATTCATGCTGGAAAACTCAGAAAGAGTGCTTTCACGAAGTGAAATTGCAGAGAAAGTATGGGAAACCCACTTTGATACGGGAACCAATTTCATTGATGTATACATTAATTATCTCCGAAAGAAAATTGATAAAGATTTTGAAGTCAAGCTAATTCACACCAAAGCCGGCATGGGATTTATTCTGAAAAAAGACTACGAATCCGGTCTTGTATAGAAATCATTGAGATGAACTAAAAATATCCGGATGAAAATAAGAACCCGACTTACGCTGCTTTTCACCTTAATTACTGCAATGCTTTTAAGTGTTTACAGCATCTCGATTTATTATTCATCCAAAGAAGCCAGAGAGAAATCTTATTACAGTGAACTTCAAAACGAAGCAATTGCCAAGGCTGATTTATTTTTCCGAAGCTCGCTGCCTGAGCAGGAAATGCACAAACTTTATAAAAACAATACCAGAACCCTCAATGAAGTTCAGGTAGCAATTTATGATAGTAGTAAGCAGCTTATTTATCATGACGATGCCAAGGTAGATTATGTAAAAGAGACTCCAAAAATGCTTTCTCAGATATTCCAGAAAAAGAGAATCAATTTCTTTTTAAACGATTTACAGGTTATTGGAATGGTGTATCATTATGAAGGAAAAACTTACGCTGTAACCGCTGCATCTTATGATAAATACGGGTATGACTATCTTACACACCTTCTTACCATCAGTATCATTTCGTTCTTTAGTATTTTAATATTGATTTATCTCGCTGGGATATTTCTTTCTAAAAAAGCATTGAGCCCGCTCAGTGAAATGGTCAATCAGATTAAAAAGATAACCGCCGGAAAACTACAGTTACGACTGAAAACAACGAAGGAAAAAGACGAACTTAATGAGTTAGCTCAAAACTTCAACGGAATGCTGGAAAGGCTTGAGAACTCATTTGATTCACAGAAACATTTTGTTTCCAATATTTCACATGAACTAAGGACACCGTTATCTGCAATTATTACCGAACTGGAACTGGCTTCAGAAAAGGATAAAACCAAAGAAGAATACCAGGAAACCATTCAATATGCATTGGAAGACGCACGCAATATGGTAAAACTTTCCAATAGCTTAATGGATCTTGCCAAAGCAAGCTACGATCCCAATGAAATCAGTTTTTCTGAAGTTCGCCTTGATGAAGTTCTTCTGGAATCTTATACCAAAACCATAAGAGAAAATTCAGGATACAAAGTTTCACTCAATATCGAAGATTCGGTAGAAGAGCCTCAGCTTATCATTCAGGGCAACGAATATCTTTTACAGGTTGCATTTAACAATCTTATTGATAATGCCAGTAAATATTCGCCAGAACATATTTGCTCAATAGATGTCAGAGTCCATTCCAAGATTCTTTTGATTAGTTTTACCAATACAGGAAATAGTATTAGGCAGGAAGATTTACAGCATATTTTTGAACCTTTTTACAGAAGCGAAACATCAAAACTGGAGAAAGGACATGGCATAGGCTTATTCCTCACCAAGAAAATTATTTCACTCCACAATGCAAAGATTACTGTGGCATCAGATAATAACGAGACTATTTTTACATTACTATTTGATATTAATTTAACACGGTAATAGTCCTTCATTCAAATTGATGTTATCCTTAACTTTTCTTAAAACCTTCATTAACTTAATGGTTTAAAAATTTCATTCCTCTACTCGTGAGAAAGAGATTTTTTATTGAAAACAGTAGTTCCTATACTCGCACCAATCACGCATGCAATAGAAATCCATTGCAGAAAAGATAATTCTTCTGAAAGAAAAACCAACCCCGAAAATGCTGCAAATGCTGGTTCCAGACTCATCAGAATACTGAAAGTCTTGGCAGAAAGTTCTTTCAATGCCATCATTTCCAACGAAAATGGCAAAGCACTTGAGAGAATAGCCACACCCAGCCCTTTTATAAAAATATTCGGGGTAAGATTGAAAACTGCTCCATCCCATATGGTAAAAGGAATAATCACAAGACTCGCGAAGATCATCCCGATAGTCACCTCATCTTTTCCATCCATTATTTTGGAAACTTTGCCACCCATTACAATATACACAGCCCAGAACATTCCCGCCAGAAAAGCAAGTCCAAGCCCTGTCAAATCAATATGATCACTCTGCCACGGAACAATCAGCAGGATTCCAACACAAGCCAGTAATGCCCAGATAACATCCAGCAATTTCCGGGACAACGCCAGTGCGAGAAATAAAGGTCCTGCAAATTCCACTGTGACTGCCAGTCCTAATGGAATTCTTTGAATCGCCATATAAAAAATAAGATTCACCGCAGCCAAACATATTCCGTATATCGCGCAGTACTTCCATTTTTGGCTGTCAAACTGTAAGAATTTCGGACGGTTAATCAACGTAAGCAGAACAGCTGAAAGTATAATCCGTAAGATTACAGTACCAATAGCCCCAATGGCAGGAAAAAGCTGTTTAGCAATCGAAGCTCCTCCCTGTACACATATGATTGCCAACAATGTAGCAGGTATCGCTATGTTTGATTTTTTCATTTCTACAATTTATAATTCAAAAGATTTTGGAAAGAAGTTTCCGGGATTAAATAAGCCGTTATTTTTATGATAAATCATAAAATTCATCATGTAAAATAGTCTGTCTCCAAAGGTATTGAAATTTTACTTTTTAATATGGATACAGTTTTCATTTATTAACAGACCCAATAAATGATGAGGTACGATTCTGAACAGGCATCACTTTTTTCTAATGATTTTCTAATAATATTCTAAAGCTTTTCTAACGGTAAAAGAAAGCGCTCATTTCTACTTTTGCACAGTAAAAAATAAAGCATATGGACTCAGATCCTTACAGTAATTATCAATCTTAAAAGCTTTAGTTGTACTCACTTTTCCCATACAGCTGAAAAGCTTCATAAAAAACAGGAAAAGTTATGAATACATTAGAATTTACACTCCGTCTCCTTACCGCATTTGCCCTGGGTGCCAGCATTGGTTTTGAAAGACAATGGCGCCAAAAAAGTGCAGGTCTCCGTACCAATACCCTTGTATGTCTTGGCTCTGCAGCATTTGTTCTTCTTTCCATCAGGATTGGAGGTGATGCTACAGGCAGAATAGCCTCTTATATTGTAAGCGGAATTGGCTTCTTGGGCGGAGGTGTCATTATGAAAGATGGTCTTACCGTGAGAGGACTCAATACAGCGGCTACTATTTGGTGTTCTGCCTCTGTAGGAGCTCTCAGTGCTATAGGACTTGCTTTTGAGGCTGCTATTACCAGCGGATTTATTATTCTCACTCATATCATTCTCCGTCCTTTAGGCGTAAAACTGGGTAACAATATCAACACCAGAAATCATTATACCGAATATCTTCTCAGCATCAAGTGCAAAAGTGAAGTGGAAAATCATATCCGTGTACAACTGATGCAGTCTTTAAGCGGGAATGATAAAGTATTACTGAAATCTCTCACCAGCGATGACAACAGCGTTCCGGAAAATGCCATCATTACAGCAGAAGTTCATGCTTCTACTTCACAGGACAGCTTTATGGAAAAAACAGCCAGCAGACTGACTATTGAAGACAAAGTCATCAAAGTAAGCTGGGAAATAATAGGTACCGAAAACGATTTATAACATGTAAAAACAACCCTTGAAGCGATGTTAAAAAAATCTTCCAACAAAAATCTCAATGCAGCCGCTCTTGTAAAATTGAAAGAAGCCGCTGCTGAGCATGAAAAAATGATTTATGCTCTACTGGAAACTTCAGAAGAAGGACTCAGCGAAAACACCGTAAAAGATCGTCTGAAAATTTATGGTAAGAATGAAATTGCCATCCAAAAAGCGCCATCATGGCTGAAACAGTTTGCCCATTCTTTTTTTAATCCGTTTAATTATATCCTGGCCTGTATTGCAGTCATTTCATTATTTATTGATGCTATTCTTGTGCCTGCAAGTGAAAAAGATTTTAGTACCGTCATTATTATTTCGGTCATGCTTCTGTTCAGTACAGTTTTAAGGTTTATTCAGGAATTCCGAAGCAATAAAGCGGCAGAAGCATTAAAGAAAATGGTAAAAACAAGCTGCCTTATCAAGAGAAAATTTAATGAAAGTGAAGAAATAGAAATTACTGAAGTTGTCCCTGGCGATCTTGTTATTTTATCTGCTGGTGATATGGTTCCAGCCGATTGCAGAATCCTTAAAAGTAAAGACCTTTTCATCAGCGAATCTATTCTCACCGGAGAAGCTCTTCCTGTTGAGAAAAATGCACTTCCCATCAAAGATACCAAAGACAGAAATCCTCTCAGCCTTCAAAACATTTGTTTTATGGGAACTAATGTGGTAAGTGGATCAGCAACAGTTGTCGTAGCCAACACAGGTATTTTCACCTATTTCGGAAGCATCAGCAGAAGTCTGACTTCTAAAAGACCTGAAACAGCATTTGATATAGGGGTAAATAAAGTGAGTTATTTATTGATCCGGTTTATGCTGATCATGACTCCGGTTATTTTCCTTATCAACGGACTGGTAAAAGGAGACTGGATGCAGGCATTATTGTTTGCCATTGCCGTAGCTGTAGGCCTTACTCCTGAGATGCTTCCCATGATTGTTACCGCTAATCTGGCCAAGGGAGCAGTGAACATGAGCAAAAAGAAAGTGATCGTTAAAAGACTGAATGCTATCCAGAATATAGGAGCTATGGATATTCTCTGTACCGATAAAACAGGAACGCTTACCCTTGATAAAATTGTATTGGAAACACACCTCAACGTTCGTGGTATTGAAGATGATGAAGTATTGAAATGGGGCTACCTCAACAGTTTTCACCAAACCGGTCTCAAGAATCTTTTGGATCAGGCCGTTTTGGATCATGCTGAAGTTCATAACCTCATGAAAGCTGATGAACTTTACCAGAAAGTAGACGAAATTCCTTTTGATTTTGAAAGAAGAAGAATGTCTGTGATCCTGAATACTTCCCAGGGAAAACATCTCATGATCTGCAAAGGTGCGGTGGAAGAAATGCTTCCTCTATGCCAATATGCTTTAGATCCGGGTGAAGACCATAGCCTGCATATAGAGAATGATAATATCGTTCCATTAAACGAGGCTATGAAACAGCAGATTATCAAAATGTCTGAAAAACTCAATGCCGAAGGACAGCGCGTCTTATTGATAGCCATCCGGGAATTTGAAGGTGACCACCCGCTGAATTATGCTGTTTCCGATGAAAATCAACTTACTCTTACAGGATTCATGGGATTTCTTGATCCGGCAAAACCATCTGCAGAACCCAGTATTAAAGCTTTGCACAAGCTGGGTGTAGAAGTAAAAGTAGTAACAGGAGACAACGATATTGTTGCTAAAAAAATATGTCATGATGTAGGAATTCCTATCACCACCATTATGCTTGGTGATGAACTGGACACTATGAGTGATGACGAACTCCGCGAGGATATGGATCTTTATTCTGTTTTCGCCAAAGTAAGTCCGCTACAGAAACAGCGCATTGTAAAAATATTAAGGTCTAAAGGCCACACCGTAGGGTTTATGGGTGATGGGATCAATGATGCTGCGGCAATCAAGGAAGCAGATGTCGGAATTTCGGTGGATACAGGAGCAGACATTGCCAAAGAAAGTGCTGATATCATTCTGCTGGAAAAAGATCTGATGGTATTGCGAAGCGGAGTGATCTATGGAAGAAGAACTTTCGGAAATATTGTCAAGTATATAAAAATGACGGCCAGCAGCAATTTTGGAAATATGTTCAGTATGATCGGAGCCAGTGCATTCCTTCCGTTTCTACCCATGCTTCCGTTGCAGATTTTAACCCAGAATTTACTGTATGATGTCTCACAGTCTTCCATTCCGTGGGATACAATGGATAAAGATTTTCTGGAAAAACCAAAAAAATGGGAAGCTGCAAGCATCAAAAAATTCATGCTGTATATAGGTCCTTTGAGTTCCATTTTCGATTATGTGACGTTTGCAGTAATGTTTTTCATTTTTAAAGCCAATACTCCGGAGCAGCAAGGATTATTTCAAACAGGCTGGTTTGTGGAAGGGTTATTATCTCAAACTTTGATTGTTCATATTATCAGAACGAAAAAGATTCCATTTATCCAAAGCTGGGCAGCTGCTCCCGTGGTTGCATTAACAAGTTTCATCATGCTGATCGGAATTCTGATCCCCTTCACTCCAATAGCAGTATATCTGAAAATGCAGCCTTTACCCCTAAGCTATTTCCCTTATTTAATAGGAATTCTTACCGGGTATTGTATCCTGACTCAGTTCGTCAAACAATGGTTTATCAAAAAATTCGGACAGTGGCTTTAAGGCAAAAAATCAGCACCGAAAGAGAAATAAAAATAATGGTTATAAATAACTTATATGAAAAAAACAGTCTTAACAATGGTCTTTTTGACATTGGTAACCTCTTGTAAAAACTCCAAAAGCGAAGCTCCTCAGGATCAGGATCTCCAGATAAAAGGTGATCAGGTCACTGTTCCGGAAAACAATCCCGTTTTCAAAAAAATTAAAACACAGGTTGTTACCGAACAGGAACACAGTGATGGTGTGGTGTCAGCGGGAACTATCCAGGCCATTCCCAATCATTATGCAGAAATTGCCAGCCCATTTTCCGGAAGAATTACCCAATCGTTTATTCAGCTTGGACAAAATATTTCTGCCGGAAGCCCTCTTTTTGAAATTCTTTCTTCAGATTATTTTTCGGTTCAAAAGGATTATACAGATGCCCTAAACGAGGTACAGCTTGCAGAAAAAAATTACAGACGCCAGCAGGATCTCGTAAAACATGGAGTAGGTATCCAGAAAGAACTGGACGAAGCGGAAACAGATTTTAAAAATAAAAAAACATCTCTTTCCAATGCTTCTTCTGCCTTGAAAGTATATAACAGCAAAGGAGGAGGAATTGGAAGCCCTTTAATCGTAAGGGCTCCCATCAATGGAGAAATCATTTCCAACAAAATTGTAAACGGGCAATATCTGAAAGGAGATTCCGACCCGGTCATGATTATCGCAGAATTATCCAAAGTCTGGATTTCCGGGGATGTAAAAGAAAAAGACATCCGCTTTGTGAATACCGGAGACCAGGTTTCCGTAAAAGTAAGTGCGTATCCTGACAGGAATATTACCGGGAAAGTATACCACATCAATGAAATTGTAGATGAAGACACCCGAAGTATAAAAGTCCTTATTGAATGTGATAATCCGGACCGAAAGCTAAAACCAGGCATGTATGCGACGGTAAACTTTGCCACTACTCCTGAAAAGACCGTGATGATTCCCGTTACCGCTCTAATGCAGCAGGACAGCTCCCAGTATGTGTGGATCAAAACAGGGAAGAACCAATTTACCAAACGTTCAGTAACCACGGGAGAAACTGACCAAAAAACAGTAAGAATTACATCAGGCTTAAAACCCGGAGAAACCATCATGACTGAAGGAGGAATTTATATGCTGGATGCGAAATAATGTACAATGATGCGAAATCAACAATTATGAAGAAATTACTAACAATCTCTATACAGAAGAGATGGCTGATGCTTGCCCTCTTCCTTTTATTAGGATTCTTTGGGTATTATTCCTGGACCAGATTATCCATAGAGGCTTATCCTGACATTGCCGATGTCACCTCACAGGTGGTAACACAGGTTCCAGGGCTGGCCGCTGAAGAAGTAGAACAGCAAATCACCATCCCTTTGGAAAGATCTCTGAACGGACTTCCGGGAATGCATGTGATGCGAAGCAAAAGTACCTTCGGACTCTCTATCATTACCATGGTTTTCGATGATGGGATAGACGATTACTGGGCAAGACAGCGTATTCAGGAAAGGCTGACGGATGTGGAGCTTCCTTATGGGGCAAAGCCAGGACTGGATCCCCTCACCTCTCCTATTGGCGAAGTCTACCGTTATATTATTGAAAGTAACAGCCACAGTTTGCGGGAATTGACGGATCTGCAGAATTTTGTAATCATTCCCCGGATCAAACAGGTTTCAGGAATTGCTGATGTCACTAATTTCGGAGGCATTACCACCCAGTTTCAGATCGAACTGGATCCTCATAAGCTTGAGCAGTACGGCCTTTCCTTATCGGAAGTTACCGAAACCATTTCCAAAAACAATATGAGTGCCGGAGGAAGCATGCTTCCCCGGGGAAACCTTGCATATGTAATCCGTGGAATTGGTCTTGTAAAAGATTTAAATGACCTTGGAAAAATTGTAGTGAAAACCCAAAATGGAGTTCCTGTTTTTTTAAATGATGTAGGAACATTGAAATACGGGAACCTGGAAAGAAAAGGAGTTCTTGGCTATACCGACAGAAACCGGAATTATTCTGAAAGCGTGGAAGGCATTGTACTTTTATTAAGAGGACAAAACCCTTCACAAGTACTGGACGGAGTTCATGAAGCTATTGAAGAGCTGAATAACGGGACTCTTCCTCCCGGTGTAAAAATTCATCCTTTTCTGGACAGAACAGACCTTGTAAAAACAACCCTTACTACCGTTTCCCATACACTTACTGAAGGAATTGTACTGGTTATTATTGTACTGATCATATTTCTCGGAAGCTGGCGGGGAGCATTATTAGTAGCGATTACCATTCCGCTTTCTTTATTATTTGCTTTTATACTAATGCATTTCACCAATATTCCGGCCAACCTTCTTTCACTTGGAGCGATTGATTTTGGGATTATTGTAGATGGAGCCATCGTCATGCTGGAAACCATTTTGAGGAAAAGAGAAGAAAATCCGGAAGAAGCACTTGAAGAAAAAACAATTACTCAGAGAGTGATTGAAGTAGCCAAGCCTATTTTCTTTTCAACCGTTATTATCATTATCGCCTATCTGCCATTGTTTGCGTTTGAAAGAGTAGAGAAAAAATTATTTACTCCCATGGCCTTTACTGTAGGATATGCCTTATTAGGCGCTCTCTCTGTAGCATTAGTCTTGATTCCGGGATTGGCTTATGTGATCTACCGCAAGCCACAAAAGATCTATCACAATAAATGGCTGGAAAAAATAAGTACAGTCTATGGAAAAAGAATCGAAAAAATACTGCAGACTCCCAAAAGAGTTATTTTACCCATCACAATTGTTTTAGTATCTGCCGGAATTCTGTCTTATACCGTAGGAAAAGATTTCCTTCCTGAACTGGATGAAGGTTCTATATGGCTGCAGGTACAGCTACCACCCGGAATTTCTTTAGCCAAATCAAAAGAAATGAGTGATACGCTGCGTGCCCGTACCCTGAAACATCCTGAAATTACTTATATGATGGTTCAGGCAGGGCGTAATGATGATGGTACAGATCCATGGACGGCTTCCCACTTTGAAGTTTCTGTTGGAATAAAACCTTACAGCGAATGGCCTTCAGGGAAAACAAAAGCAGACCTCATCAAAGAACTTGCTGCAGATTATAAAGATATGCCGGGATTCACTGTAGGCTTTTCACAGCCTATGATTGATGGGGTAATGGATAAAATCTCCGGCGCTCACAGTGAACTGGTGGTAAAAGTGTATGGCGAAGATTTTAAGGAAACCAGAAGAATTGCCGAAGACATACTGTCTACTTTAAACAAAATTCCAGGTTCGGCAGACCTTGCCATTGATCAGGAACCACCGCTACCGCAGCTGCAGATTATTGCTGACAGAGATAAGATTGCTCAATATGGTTTAAATGTAGCCGATGTAGCCGAACTTATTGAAGTGGCATTAGGAGGAAAAGCCATTTCCCAGATCTTTATTGGCAATAAAGTTTATGATATTTCCTGCCGTTATACTGAAGACAGCCGTGACACTCCCGACAAAATAGGAAACCTGATGCTGACTTCAGCTTCAGGAGCAAAAATTCCGCTGTCTCAGGTAGCAGAAGTAAAATTAAGTACCGGAGAAAGTACCATTACCAGAGAAATGAACAAACGCCATCTTACCGTAAAACTGAATCTGAGAGGTACCGATCTTTCGTCTTTCCTGAAAAAAGCACAGGATAAAATCGAAAAAGATATCAAATACGATCATGAGAAATACCAGATCAAATGGGGCGGACAGTTTGAAAATCAAAACAGAGCCTATTCCAGATTAGCATTTATTGTTCCGCTGGCATTGGCAATCATGTTCCTGTTATTGTATGGTGCGTTTGGTGATTTCAGACAGGCTTTGGTGCTGATGTCTATTGTTCCGCTGGCATTATTCGGAGGAATACTGGCCCTCAATATCCGTGCAATGTCACTGAATGTCTCTTCTGCAGTAGGATTCATCGCATTGTTCGGAGTTGCCATTCAGAATGGAGTGATTATGATTTCTCATATCAACGATCTGCGTAAGAAAGGATATGAGCTGAAACAGGCAGCCATCAAAGGTGCAAAAGACCGTTTCAGACCTGTATTGATGACCGCAACGGTGGCAGTTATCGGATTATTCCCGGCATCATTGGCTACAGGAATCGGTTCCGATGTACAGCGTCCATTGGCAACGGTAATTGTCTACGGGCTGATGTTCTCTACTATTTTAACCTTATTCGTACTGCCGGCTATTTATTTTATGACTGAACGCCACAGCGAAAAACAAAATTTAAAATCAGATGAAAATTAGAGTTCATGTTATTATATTATCCGTAGTGCTGCTCAGCATCACAGGGATGAAGGCACAGGAAAAAGAGCTTTTACTTTTTGAAGACTACCTGAGTCTTGTCGGAGATAAAAATTTGGGCTATGCTTCACAGAAATATAATGTAAGTATGTCTGAAGCGGCTATCCAGACCGCCAATATGTTTCCTGATCCTCAATTGGAAATGGAAACCACCAATAACGGAGTGCGTAAAGATATGGGGTACGTCTACGGAACATCAATTGGATGGACTCTTGAGCTTGGCGGCAAAAGAAAAGCCCGGGTTAATCTGGCCAGAAACCAATCTGAACTGAGCAAAATACAATTGCAGGATTTTTTCAGAAACCTCCGTGCAGATGCCAGTTTAGGATATATTGATGCTTTAAAATCCAAAGCTTTACATGAAGTACAACAGGATTCTTATCAAAATATGCAGCAACTGGCACAATCTGACAGTAACCGTTATCGCCTGGGGACTATATCATTGGTAACCTCAAAACAGACTAAACTGGAGGCTACGTCTCTGCTCAATGAAGTCTATCGGGCAGAAAGTGCAGAACAACAAGCCCTCACCGGTCTGTCGGTATTTCTTGGAGATAATAAAATAACAGGGAGAGATGTTGCCGGAGATTTTAATACCTTCAACCGAGATTTCAGCATTGACGATCTGATTCTTCAGGCTTTGAATGAAAGAGCAGATTTATTGGCTGCCAAACAAAATACGGAGGTTACAAAAAGTCAGATCAACCTTGAAAAAGCCAATCGTATCATAGATTTAGGTATCAGTGCCGGAGCAGAACGGCACACTGAAGCGACTAATGAAATTGCTCCTTCTCCCACTGTAAATGCTGTAAAAATGGGCATTAGCATTCCTTTAAAGTTTTCCAACAGAAGAAATGCAGGATTGAAAATAGCAGAAATGGCACATTCTCAGGCAGAAGTTGAATACAAACAAATCGAACAGGGAATAAGAGCGGAAGTGATGCAGGCTTATCAGCAATATGCAGCGACTCAGAAACAGCTCAGACAATTTCATAACGGAATGCTTTCAGAGGCTCAAAGTATCTTAGAAGGAATTACATACAGCTACAAAAGAGGGGAAAGTTCTATCCTGGAAGTACTGAATGCCCAAAGAACGTATAATAATGTGAGAAAAGATTATTATCAGGCTTTGGCAGATAATGCAGCTGCTTTAATTGAACTGGAAAGGAAAGCAGGAATCTGGGACATCCATTTTTAGAAGAAAAGAGGAAAGCTGGAGGAACGAAGTTGCTGATAAACTATGGATAGGTATATATCATTTCATTAAATTTTTAATTCTGAATATCTATTACCAAGCGGAAAATCAGTGATTACAAAAAACACAATATTATATAGGGCTTCTGACCTCCGGCTTCCAGCATAAAAAAGAGCGCTGAAATCAAATAGATTTCAGCGCTCTTTTTTATCTTTTATATTGAGATTCATAAATTCCGATCCAGTCATCAGGAGTCATTTTCTGACTCAGTTCGGTAATCAGTTCAAAAGGAATATCATCCATTTTTTTGAAACGGATACAGGATTTCCCCATATCGAGTTTCTTTTTGGAATGTTTTGGATATTCTCCTACAAACCAATCCAGAAGTTCCGGTTTTGAATACAGCCCCATATGATAGAGTGCAATAAAATTCTTCTGGGAAGCCAGATTGATGAAAGGCAGTGGTGTCCCGGGGGCACAGTGATATCCGGCAGGAAATGTAGCCAAAGGAACTACCCAACCTATCATCCCATAATTGGTAGCTTCTTCAAACCCTTTCGGAAGGTTGTCATTCACCGTATCAAAAAGTTTTTTAAAAGCTTCCTGTCTTTCTTCAGGAATCTTTGAGATATAATCTTCTATGGAAACTGACTGAATCTGCATATTGTAATTTTTTCTAAAATACGATTATTTTATAAAATTGTACACGCTGAACATCTGAACATCTTTGCTGTTCTTTTGAAGGAACATCATTTTGTTGACATTCGGAACGTACTGGATCATATTTCCATCTGTAAAACCGTAGTTCTGGAAGAAATTTCTTCCTTTATAATCAAGACTTACCTCCTGAGGTTTCAGATTAGTAAAATCAAAAACTTTCATAGAAAATCCTGTATTTCCAAATGCTCCTTTAGGATAGAACGCAGAAATATAAAGTTTCTCTCCGGCTTCAACAACGTTAATTCTTTTTCCTGTAGAAGTTCCTGCTGCAACAAATTGCTTTACTTCTCCTTCTTTATTAAATTTGATCAGCATTCCTGCATCTAATGAATATACAGGATCCGGGAAACGATTCATTGTTGTAGGCATCGGTCTTGTCACCGTTTCCTGTTGAACGGCCATTAAAACCTCATCTCCTTTCACAATGGTTTTGATGACTTTCACATCATTCATATCTTTGCTTCCTGCTAAATTGGTATTGCTGATAACCGCTTTTCCAGATTTCATATCATAGTACATTACCGTTCCGAAAGTGCTTGAACCAAGAGTAACTGTGGCATTTTTTCTTCCAAACGTTACCAGATAATCACTGTCATTTTTACTGAAAGCATATAACTTCTCAGGAATATACTTATCATCGAACGGAAGATCTTTATCCTCTGTATTGGAAACCAGTTCCAGCTTATAAGATTCTTTCCAGCCTGCAGCTTTACGCAATACAACGATTTTCGCTGAGTTAGTTAATGTCAGAGATTTTTCAACATAATCATTACTTAATGTAATTTCTTTGTTCCAAACCGGAGAAAGTGTTCTCAGGTCCATTACCAGAACATCATTCACATTATCCGTTTTTTTGTTGGCAAACCGGTCATTGAAGATGGCTGCATATTTCCCGTTTTCTGAGAAAAGCACATAAGTCGTTCCTGATCTATTGGTAGACTCAATACTATATTTTGCAATACTTTTTGTTGTAAAAGTACCTTCCTTTCTGCTGAAAACATGTTGAAAGACTTCTTTTCTGTTTTCTTTTCCGAAATACTCTTCCGTAAATGCTATAAATTTATCATCATCAATCTGCTGTGATCCAAGATAATTGTGAAGTACACCATTCGTTTTGTTGGCGTAATCTTTCACATAAGTATCCACAAGACTTCCGTTCTGATCCAGTTTTCTCATCAGTAATTTCTTGTGAGGGAAAACATTTCTCATCAATCCATCAATATTGATAGCGCTGAACATATAAGAATTGTAATCATCTGCCAAAACCAGTTTATCATCAGTTTCAAGATTGGCATCCACTGTGAATTTTGTTCCTTCGGTCACCTTCGTCTGTGCATAAGAGTACACGGAAGCTGTAATTAATGCCGAAGCAATAATCTGTTTAATCATATTGTTTTCTTTAGTTATTATAAATTTTTTCTTCTAATCTTTTCAGTTCAAGATTAGCATCGTAGGATAGTTTAATATCTACTAAATGTTCCTGTAATTCATTTAAATATTTCTCAGCATCCTGGTAGTTTCCTAAAGCAATATTCAATCTGATCAGGTTAAAATAAAGATACTCCCCGATCTTTTGGTTGTAAAGCGCTTTCTTATCGTTATAATTCACTTTTGTTAAAGCACTTTTCCATAGATCAATTCCTTTCTGCATATTTTCCATCGCTATTTTGTTCGGAGCATAATCTGACTTTGCCTGAAGTTTTTTCAAATTGGTAGTAACGTAGATATATGCTTTTTCCAAATCGTCATACTCTCCTTTGTTCTTTACAGTTGCCAAAGTCACTGTAGAATTGATGGTCTGATACCCGAAATTTTCATTGATAATATTTCTTGTGCGGTCAATAGTTCTTTGCAGAAATCTTTTTTCCTGAGCATTCAGATTGATTTCATTGGTCGGAACGCTTGCTATTTCTGCAAAATCAGAGAAATAGGTCTTATCCAGTTTTATAGTACCACCTTGCTTTGCTGTGATTTTTGTTGGCTGATTAGCAAAGGTTTTCCCTTGATTATCCTGAAAATTTGTTCTTTCCATTTCTATGACGATATCAAGATAATTTCCTCCTTTTGAAAAACCGATTACATCTATTTGAGAAGCCAGAATTTTGTTATCCACAATTAAGGCATCTCTAAGATCTGGCTGCTGATACACCGGAACCGGAGGAATATTAAGGATAGGTCTTGAAGGTAATCTCAGCGTAGGAGCGCCGTTGGTTGCAGCAATTTTTTCAACCGCTGATAGTTTGCTGTATTCTGCAGATTCAAGTTTATACTTTTCCTGAAGTTTTTTCACTTCAGCATCATAATCCTTCAATCTTTCTCCGTGTTCGTACTTGGCATTTTCAATGTTTGCCTGATAATTATCTACCTTTTTCTGATGATCTTCTTTTGACAATCTTACAACATCATCTTTTGTAATATTATAAGGAGATTTTACCGTAATCGTATAGTTTCTGCTGGAGAGGTCTGTAGGAAAAACAGGTTCTTTCAAAAGCTGAAAACTGATCGTTTCTTTATCAATTCGCTGGGCCTGTGAAAATTCGGAATAAAATAATGGTATTAAAAAAAGTAGTTTAAGTTTATTCATGGATGTTATAGTTTTCGGTGCAAATGTATAATAATTTCGTCAACATTTTTTAAGAATAATTTGTCCAGTTATTATGTAATGGATCATAAAAAAGGCAGTCACACGAATGCAACTGCCTACAGAAATTATTAACTCAAAAAATTTTATTTTTTAATGGCTTTTACTGTAGATTTTGAACCATCTTTAAAGTTCATTGTCACCAAGTATAAACCAGTATTTAATTCTCCTAACTGAAGTTCTGTAGTTGGATTATCAATAGTTTTCACTACTCTTCCTGCTACATCTGTAACCGTTACAGATTTAACATTTTTGATATCCGCAACATGCAGAACATCTTTGAAAGGATTAGGATATACATTCACTTCTTTTTTCTTCAGATTCGTTTCTGAAGTTGATAAAGAGGTAGCTACTTCAAAGGTAAAATCAATAAATTCTCCTCTTGAAATAGCAGTACAAGGATTTGAAGGTGCTGTACTGTTATAATCAGTTACCACTCTCATTCTATAACTTCCCAGAGGAGTTCCCGCAGGTACCGTAATAGTTCCGGAAGCATTGGTTATATAAGTATTAGTAACAAACATTCTTTCCGAAGCTTCAAAAGTTAAATTGTTATTCCAGTCTACCCAAACCGCTATTCCACATGTTGGACCTCCTGCAGTGAAAGACACTGAAGTGTCGGATCCTGGAGCATTTATGATCTTGTTATTGCTTGTTATTAAATTTTGATATCCACCTGCAACACTTGAACCGGCTGAATAAGCCATATTTATCAATCCTCCGGTAGAACTGAAGTCAGAAAGCCACGAGTTCTGAGAAGCAGATGAAGGCAGACAGTATCCTGTTCTGAATGCAATAACTTCACTCCAGATACTTTTATCACTGCCACTACATACAGATCTTACCCATGCATAGTAATTCGTGTCAGCAGATAGTGAACTTAATGGTGCTGAAGTTATGGTAGAAGTTACGGAATTGGTAGCATTCAATACAGTTGTAGCATCAGGTGCAGTATTGGTTGTACTGTAGTATACTTCGTATCCGTTTGCAGGAACTGAGGATGGTGCTGTCCAACCTATCGTTGCAGCATTCATTGTCACGTTTGATGAAGTAGTTGCTGTTGGCTCAAGACAAGAAGGAATATTCTGAACGGTAATATTATCAATATAAAGAGCACGAGCTGAACCTCCTAAACCATGTTTGAATGCTAATTGCAAATCAGAGCCCGCAGGAATATTAACAGTATATTGAGTGTGAGTAGTTGTCAAAGCAATAGGAGAACCTATTTGTGTAAAAGAAGCAGGATCAGTAGGATTTGATAAAGTACCTATTAATAATGTGTATCCATTTGATCCGGATCTTGCATAGAATCTCACTCGTTTAGTACCATCTGAAAGATTTACTGTTGGAGGTGAAACTAACATTTGGCTACCTGTAGTAGCACTTGAGTTATATAAATAATAAGCATTGGGTGCTGAATAGTTGTTGGATGTAGTTACATACCCATAGCCCGTAAATGATGCACTTTCTAAATATGCCCAACAGCTTGGTGCATTAGTGTTGGTACTGGACCCTGTGCTTGTAGTATCAAAGTTTTCTGTATATGGAACTGTAAAAGTAGAACAAGCTGTTTTAAATGTTCCTGCAAAAGACCATACACTTTGGCCTGTCGCCGTGTTACAATTGGATCTTACCCAATAATAATAAGTTGTATTGGGATTAAGACCTCCTATCGTTGTACTAGTACCTGTTACCCCCGGATACGTAGGTGTTACTGTACTTGCAGGTATTGTACTTGAAGTACTGTGGTATACATCATAACTGGCAGCACTGCCTGTCCATGAAACCAAAGCAGAGTTAGCAGTAATTCCTGAAACAGCCTGCAATACAGGAGGCATACAATCCGAATAGGCATCCGCTGAAAAAGCAAAGACATTAGGTAACCCTGAGCCACTTGCTTTAGTAACTGTTACACTTTGTATTAGCTTTGCCTGATTTGCTGCATCTATTGCCAGCTCAACCTGATATAATCTTGGGTTCGTTCCGCCCTCAGGAGAAGGAACATCATCACCAGCAGCAGGAGTTGCCCCCGGCTTTTTAATCCTTCCTATTCCCTGGATGGCAAAGTTGGATCCTCCATACCAGTCTGCAAGACTGATACTTGAAAACGTCTGTGAACTACCGTCTGTAAAGTTTACCACTGCATTTACCGTAGAAGTACCGCTTCCACTTACAGCAAGCATATACAGTTTGGTTGCTGCTTTTGGTGTTGTAAATGCCAAAGTTCCGTTATCACTGGTTGCAGCCAGTCTTAATGAATTGTTCGCATTCAAACTGGCTAACTGAAAGCTCAATCCCGGGGTGGTTCCCACTACAGAATTAATAACACCATCAACAGGAATACCGTACGTAATAGCAGTACTTGAAGATGTCAGCTGAAAATCTTTAGCTACAAAAGCATAAGAAACTCCGTCTACGTCATTATTTGTAGTAATTGTTGAAGAACCTACCCCATTAGCAATCACATCAGCTGTAAAGCCTGAAGCTACTGGCATAGTTTGATAATTTTGAGCCATGAGTACACTGGCAGAAAAGAGAGCGATAGCGGGTACCACTCTAGAAAATAAATTTATTACCATTTTAATCACATTTGAGGCGAAATTTATGAAAAATAACAATACAAAAATATTATTTTTAACAAAATGCTAATATTTATTTAAAATGTATAGAAAATCAATATTAAAAACTATTGAAATAGGCAGATTTTAAAGACAAAGTAAAACTTAATGAAACATCTTCTTATTGATTCTTAATTTTATTATTGAGAAATTAAATCCTATTTTTGTCATACAAATTTTTTGAACAATGCCGAATATTTCAAACAGAGCACTGCATATGCCGCCATCGCCGGTAAGAAAACTGGTTCCCTTTGCATTACAAGCAAAACAGAAAGGAATAAAAGTATATCATCTTAATATCGGGCAGCCTGATATTGAAACTCCGGAAACAGCTTTAAATGCTTTAAAAAACATCGATTTAAAAGTATTGGAATATGCGCTTTCTGAAGGGAATATAGAATACAGAAAGGCCCTTACAGAATATTATCATTCATTAGGTTTTTCAGATCTTACTCCTGATAATTTCATTGTTACCAATGGAGGTTCTGAAGCCCTGAACTTTGCCATCTCTACTTTATGTGATGAAGGTGACGAAGTGATTATTCCTGAGCCCTACTATGCCAACTACAATGGTTTTACCAGCACATTTGATGTGAATGTAGTAGCTGTATCTTCTACTATTGATAATGGTTTTGCTTTACCTCCCATTGAAGAATTCGAGAAAAAAATCACAGAAAAAACAAGAGCAATCATCATCTGTAACCCAGGAAACCCTACCGGATATCTGTATACCCGCGAGGAACTTCAGAAGCTTGCAGACATTGCTTTGAAATATGATATTGTAATCATTTCGGATGAAGTATACAGAGAATATGTATATGACGGAAAGCAGCAGATCTCAATGTTTGATTTCCCTGAATTAGCTGAAAACTGTATCATCATAGATTCAGAATCCAAGCGTTATTCTATGTGTGGGGTAAGAATCGGATGTCTGGTTACCCGTTCTAACAAAATCCGTAATGCTGCCATGCTTTTTGCACAGGCAAGATTGAGCCCGGTTCTTTTAGGACAGATTGCTGCAACAGCGGCACACCAGAATGATGGTGCTTATATCAGAGCGGTAAGAGAAGAATATACCCACAGAAGAAATGTATTGGTAGATCTTTTGAATGCTATTCCTGGTGTTATCTGCCCAAAACCTAGAGGAGCTTTCTACTGTGTTGCTGAACTTCCAGTAGATGATACTGAAAAATTTGCACAATGGCTGCTTGAAAAATATGCTCTTAACAACGAAACCATTATGGTAGCTCCTGCAGGAGGATTCTACAGTGATCCGGAATTAGGAAAGAAACAGGTAAGAATTGCCTACGTTCTGAAAGAAGAAGATTTAAAAAGAAGTGCTGAAATTCTGAAAGAAGCTTTAAAGAAGTATAGAGAAGAATTCAGTCTGTAAAATATATCCTATGCCGACAACAAAAAAATTACATCTGAAAATACTGTTTTCGATTCTTTTGCTGTCGGCATTTTTTTCCTGTGATTCCAAAAAAACGGAATCCTCTGCTTCCCATAAAAATCAATACGAGATCACCTATATCAGTGTATCTGATATTGGAGGCAGTCTTGGCAACTACAGGATCATAAAAGTCACAAAAGATTCCGTGTTTGCAGAAAAAGGAATGACGGCCAATCAAACCCATAAAAAATGGGCATCTGCCATCACTTCCAGCACCTGGAAACAGCTTATATCACCGGTCAGGATTGTAGACCTCGATTATATAAAAAGCTCTCCCAGCCAGCAATCGGTAGACGGTATAGACGAGACTTTCCAGATCTGGACTCCGAAAAAATCACACATCTATGTGAATGCTTATGTAGACACTTTACATTATAAGCAGCTACAACAACTTAAAGAACAACTAGACAAAATTCTTCCCAAAGAATACAAATAAAACATGCAGGAAAATTTTTCACTCAAACCTTATAACACATTCGGTGTTGAAGCCAAGGCCCGCTATTTTACTGAAGTCAATAGTATTGATGAATTAAAAGAGGCCCTTATTTTCTCGAAAGCTCAATCTCTTCAGCTTCTGTTTTTAGGAGGAGGAAGCAACATTCTTCTTACCAAAGATTTTGACGGTCTGGCTATCAGACTTAATTTAAAAGGAATTTCCGAAGAGAGCATCAATGAAAATGAAGTATTGGCAACAGCAAAAGCAGGTGAAAACTGGCATGAATTTGTAATGTACTGCCTGCAAAAAAATCTTGGAGGGCTGGAAAACCTCTCTTTAATTCCTGGAAATGTAGGCACCTCTCCAATGCAGAATATCGGGGCTTACGGAACGGAAATCAAGGATGTTTTTGTCAGCTGTCAGGTATTGGATTTAGAAAATCTTGAACTTTCAACTTTTAACCTTGAACAGTGCAGGTTCGGTTATAGAGATTCAATCTTCAAACAGGAAGGAAAGGGCAGATATGTTATTCTGGAAGTCACTTTTAAACTTACCCAGAAAGACCACCCTATCAAAACAGAATATGGTGCGATCAAATCTGAACTGGAAAATCTTGGCATTGAAAATCCTACTATTCAGGATATTTCCAAAGCGGTTATCAATATCAGACAAAGTAAACTGCCGGATCCTAAGCAAATTGGAAATGCCGGAAGCTTTTTCAAAAACCCGACTATTCCTTTAATTCAATTTGAAGATTTAAAGCAAAATTTTGAAAATATTCAGGGCTATCCTAATGGTGACAGGGTAAAAGTTCCTGCGGGATGGCTGATTGAGCAATGTGGATGGAAAGGAAAGCAGATTGGAAATGTAGCTTCACACAAATTACAGTCCTTAGTCATCATCAATGCTACTGGAAATGCTACTGGAAAAGAAATTTTTGATTTTTCTACTGAAATTATCAATTCTGTAAAAGAAAAGTTTGGGATAGAGCTTGAACGGGAAGTGAATATTATATAATCTAAAAAATATATTAGGGCTGATTCGATTGGAATACAGCCTTTTTTATACACTATTTCTAAAAATATTGGTAAACGCAAAGGCGCGAAGATTTTGACATACATTATGCTTTAAGACGCAAAGATTTTATCTGCTATAAAACTGAATACTGTATATCTTTATTTTACAGGATTTTATAATACTTCGTTTTATTAAAAATTTCAATTTTATTGCGCCTTAAAACAGCATGTTATTCAAAAAATTGCACCCTTGCGTTTTCCAACAATAACTCGTCACAAGTTATTCCCACATCCTAAAAAATCATTATTTTAGCTTAAAAATTACAATTCGTGATGAAAATAGCTATTCTTGGAGCCGGAAATATGGGACTTTCTTTTTCAAAATCATTTTTGAAATACGAACTGATCAAACCTGAACATCTGCATCTGATCATCAGAAGCGAATCCAAAATCTCCAAAATAGCGGAAGAATTCCCCAAATCTAAAATTTCCACCTTTGAAGAAGTGAAGGAACTCGATTCTGACTTGATTATCATTGCTGTAAAACCTCAGGATTTCCAATCGGTTGCCCAAAATATTCAATTTACTTTTAAGGAAAACCAGATGGTATTGTCCATTATGGCCGGAATCAATATTGAAAAAATTCAAAAATTACTGAACCATCCGCTTGTCGTAAGGGCAATGCCCAACTCTCCTACCCTTCTGGGAATGGGAATTACAGGATATACTGCTGCAGATGGTATTTCTTTCAGTCAATTAATAAGTATTGAAAGATTACTGAACAGCACCGGAAGATCAGTTTATCTGGAGGAAGAAGACCTTCTTGATGGTGTTACGGCACTTTCCGGAAGTGGTCCTGCTTATTTCTATTACATTATTGATGCGATGATTAAGGCCGGGATTGAAATGGGGATTGAAGAAAACCTTTCTAAGCTTTTTGTAAAGCAGACGATGCTGGGGGCTTATCACCTGATTAATAATTCAGAAAAAAATCTGGAAGAACTGATTCAAGATGTTGCTTCTAAGGGCGGAACTACGGAGGCTGCTTTAAAAACTTTTGAAGACAACAGTTTCAAAGAAATTCTGAAACAGGGAATTCTGAACGCTGAAAAACGCGCCAAGGAACTTAATAAGTAAATCTTTTTTCAATAATTCTGCAAAATACCCATCCCAGATACACCCCCAATGTATTCAGGATGATATCGTCTACCTCAAATATTCCCATTCTTGTAAAGTATTGTAGCGCTTCAACAATAACGATACACGAAACAAAACTAAAAATCAATGGCTTCAGTTTTTTCAGATCAGGCAAAACCCACCCCAAGAATCCAAAAGGAATAAACATAATAATATTTCCCAGGACAATCATCACAATATCTATTGTCTTATTCGGACCCTGAATAAATTTTATTGTAGAAAAAACAGGTTCTAATGTAAGGAGATTTTCTTCATACTGAAACCTGCCCATTCCTAAAAACATCAGGTAAAGCAGAAACAGAGTATACGGAACAATACTAATTTTATATATTTTCTTTAACATTGAACTGCTAATATATTCATTTCAAAAACATTAAATTTGTGTATTAAAATAATTTAATGAAATACGTTCTACTTACACTTATTTCAGCAATGCTGCTGTCGGTTTCATGGCCAACTTATGGAGTTCCGTTTTTTATATTTTTTGCCCTCGTTCCTCTTCTGATGATGGAACATGGAGTCTCAAAATTCTCAGATTATAAAAGGAAAAGCTGGGTAGTCTTCGGATTGTCTTATCTATGTTTTGTGATCTGGAATGTAGTCACTACAGGATGGCTGTATGGCTCAAAGAATCCTGACGGAAGTCATTCTCTGATGGCTGTAGTATTCCCGGTATTGGTCAATTCTCTTTTATATTCACTAGTATTCCAATGCTATCACTGGTACAAAAATGCTCAGGGAACGTATTGGGGATTGGGATTTCTGATTGCGATCTGGATGAGTTTTGAAAAATTCCATTTGGGATGGGAACTGACATGGCCATGGCTGAACCTTGGGAATGTATTTGCCGACTACCCAAAACTGATTCAATGGTATGACACTTTAGGAGCTACCGGAGGAAGTTTCTGGATCTTACTGATCAATGTTCTTATCTTCTATACCATAAGAACCTGGGAAGCCGGAAGAAAGAGAAAAGACCTGATTAAAAATTCGGCCATCGTTGGAGCTTTAATTGTTATTCCAATGATTATTTCAGTGATCAAATACAATAATTTTGATGAAAAGCCAGCTGGACAGGTGAGTGTTCTGATGCTGCAGCCGGATCTTGATCCTTATGCCGAAAAGTATTCAAAAGACAGCCTTACCATTGAGCAGGATTTACTGGCGCTGGCTGAAAAAAATTCTACGGGTAAAATTGATTATTATATCGCACCGGAAACGGCTCTTCCCGGCAGAGGATCTATTTCTGAAACAGCTTTTGAAAAAAGTTTACTTTTAAACAATATCAAAGGATTTTTATCCAATCATCCGGGATCTGTTTTTGCTACAGGAATCTCTTCGCACCGGTTTTTTTATAATCCTGCCGATTTACCTAAAGAAGCTTACCAGATCAACAGTGGTGTTTGGGTGAGCAGTTATAATACCGCGATTCAGTTGGTTCCTAATCAAAAAGTAGAGGCTTACCACAAAGGAAAGCTGGTACCGGGTGTTGAAATATTTCCGTATATGAATGTTTTAAAACCGCTTTTGGGAGATGCTATGATCAACCTTGGAGGTACAGTAGCCTCTTTGGGAACAGATAAAGAAAGAGTTGCTTTTTCAAACCCTTACAACAAAGGGAAACTGGCACCTATCATCTGCTATGAAAGTATTTACGGTGAGTTTGTAACAGACTATGTGAAAAAAGGAGCCAATTTCTTAGCTATTATGACCAACGACTCCTGGTGGGGCGTTACAGAAGGACACAAACAGCTTTTATCTTATGCTAAACTAAGAGCCATTGAAACCAGAAGAGAAATTGCCCGCGCTGCCAACAGTGGAATCTCCGCTCATATCAATGCTAAAGGTGAAGTAACTGCTGATACATTCTATGGAGACAAAACAGCCTTATTTGCAAAAGTGAACCTGTATGATACGATGACATTTTATGCAAGAGCAGGAGATCTTCTGTCAAGGTTTTCCATATTTGCACTGGGCTTTTTACTGTTTTATTATCTGATTGAGTGGTTTAAAAAGAAAACGAAGAAAGCATAATTTTTAAACACAAATTGCACAATTCTGCAACATTTTAAAATAAAAAAAGAGAAAAGCCAGCTGGACGTCTGGCTTTTCTCATTGATAGAAGATAGAATTGATTCAATTATTTAATCGTAAGCTTCCTTGTGGTTATTTCGGTTTTTATCTTCAGTTTTAATAAATATACTCCTTTAGGTAAATGGGAAACATCAATAGACTGATCTCCATTTACGCTGATATTCAGTTTTTTTCCATCCATTGAATACATTTCAGCTTCTGAAATTTTTTCTCCTTTGATATACACTTTATCTGACGTAGGATTCGGATAGATGACAAGCTGTTTATCAGATTTAATTTCCGCTGTTCCCAAGACACTTTGTACGGAAGCATCAGAATACACCTTTGAAGCATCAATAGATTTCACACTCCAATACACATTCTGAATGGCCGGATCAAGATCCAGAAACCATGATGGTGTCGTCACTACATATTTAGCAATATCATGAGCTCCTTGTGTAGATCCTACCGTAATTTCATAACGCAGTGCACTTACCGGGGTTTTGTCATCCGAAGCACCACTCCATGCAAAATTGAAACGGTTTCCATTTTTCGTCAGATTCAGTTGAGTTGGTGCTATAGGCTTTGCATTTGCGGCAGTAGAATTATTTTTAAAGACTTTAGTCAGTGAAGGCAGATCAGAAGCAGCCCAGTCAAATCCACCCAACAGGATATCCAGATGATGATCATTATTAAAATCAAACAGCTGTACCAGTCCCGGACCTCCAAGCTTAGTTATACCCGTTAATGTTCCTTCATTAAACTTATTATTAGAAACATCATAGATATATGTTTTCACAACAGCATTATAATTTTCATTCCCTGAAATGATAAAGTCATAATACCCATCATTATTAAGGTCACCAACGCTTAATGCAGCATCAGAAATATCATTTACAGCAATCACCTGAGGAGTCAATGTTCCCGTTCCGTCATTCATTAAAACAGCAAAATATCCATCATCATTTCCGTCTCTTCCAATTACTACAATATCCTGAAAACCATCCGCATTGAAATCTGCAAAATCTATTTTTCCAACAGCTACAGGAGCAAGATCCTGCGTAGGAGTCAAAACTCCAGCCTGATTCATATATACTTTAGAAACCGGATCACCATTGATATCTGACCCAATAATCACAAGATCCAGAAGCTTGTCGTTATTAAGGTCTACCACTTTAAAACTTCCGTTTTGAGTTCCGTCAACCCAGTTTTCTGTCAGATCAAAACCGGCACCTGTATTTTTATAATAATCCAATGTATTTCCGAATCCCCCTCCATGGCCATATTGAGTTCCATTGATCGCATAATCCGATTTTCCATCATGATTAAAATCAAAAACCTCTACAGATCCATAAATTTTTCCGGGAAGTTCAGCATCTTTTACAAAGCCTGTTCCTGTATTTTTGAAACGGTATTGTTTATAATTCACAACATCCATATAGCTGAGGCCTGTGGAAATAATATCCATCAGCCCGTCATTATTATAATCAATGAATTTAATATCTCCAAGATGGGTCACATCAGATCCCAATCCTGCATATGGTAATAATGTCGTTCCATTGTTCTGATATACTTCATTATAAGTACTGTCCACATTTCCATCACCATCAGAATCTATCGCTCCATTGAGCACGATATCCATTGTACCATTGTTGTCTATATCTGCAATATCTGCCGCAGAATAATAAAAATTATTCATGCTGGTCTGTATCTCCGTAAAGTTCTGAGCCATCAGACTGACAGGTAACATAGACAATAGAATATAAATCCTCTTCATACTTGTTTTTATTTAGATTAATTAAAAACAAAGATAGGATATTAAATTCTTAGCTTAAAAAAAAGCCTGTATGAATTATATCAGCACTGATTATCTGCTGTATCCCAAGGATTCTACTATTTGAAAAATTCATGATTATTAATCAGTCACTTATTTGCAAATATTTTCCAAAAGATTTGTCTATCTAAAAAATTCTTCGTTATTTTGCACTCTCAAATATTATACAAATAAGAACATCGAGATATGTCAAGAATTTGCCAAATAACAGGAAAGCGTGCAATGGTTGGTAACAACGTTTCTCACGCTAATAACAAAACGAAGCGTCGTTTTGAAATTAACTTATTAGAGAAGAAGTTTTACCTTCCAGAGCAAGATAAGCACGTAACACTGAAAGTATCAGCTCATGGATTGAGAGTGATTAACAAGATTGGAATCGAGGAAGCTATTGAAAGAGCTACTAGAAACGGATTGATTAAAAAGAATTAATAAATCATGGCAAAAAAAGGAAATAGAGTTCAAGTAATCCTTGAATGTACAGAGCACAAAGAAAGCGGTATGCCAGGAATGTCTAGATACATTTCTACAAAAAATAAAAAGAACACTACAGAGAGATTGGAATTGAAAAAATACAATCCTGTTCTTAAGAGATCTACCCTTCACAAAGAAATTAAGTAATTTATAAATAATAACTTACCATGGCAAAGAAAGTAGTAGCAACCCTACAAAGCGGTCAGTCTAAGAAAATGACAAAAGTGGTGAAAATGATTAAGTCTTCTAAATCTGGAGCTTACGTTTTCGAAGAAAAAGTAATGAATGCTGACGAAGTAGATGGTTATTTGAAAAAATAATCAGTACTTTGTTTACAATATAAAAAACTACTCATATTTTGGGTAGTTTTTTTGTTATCTTTGTTCACCAGATTATTAATCAGCAAAATATGAAAAAGATCCTGGTTCTGGTTTGCACCTTAGCTTTTCTATTTTCATTCAGTCAGAAAACAATGAATTCTATAGAATATAAAAATTCACCAAAAGTTTTCTCCATAAAAGGGCTATCACAGTCAGTAAGTATTGACTGCGGCAGTTCTAAAATGATTTTATTATCCGGGCAGGTACCTTTGGATTCCGAAGGTAATCTGGTGGGAAATTCTATAGAGGAACAGACCCAACAGGTTTTCAAAAATATTGAAAGTATCCTGAGAGAATATGGAGGAACAGGAAAAGATATTATCAAACTGGGAATCTTTACCACAGACATCAAAAAAACACCGGATTTCAGAAAAGTCAGGGATTTGTATGTCAATCTTCAGAATCCTCCTGTAAGCAGCCTTGTGGAAGTAAGCAGGCTTTTCAGAGATGATGTGCTTATAGAAGTAGAAGCCACAGCAGTGATTAAAAATAAATAAGAATAAACTAAAACTATGAGTTGGTTTAAAAATATTTTCAAAAAGGAAGAAAAAGAAACCTTAGACAAAGGGTTGGAAAAATCCAGCCAGGGATTCTTTGAAAAAATGACGAAAGCCGTAGTTGGCAAAAGCAAAGTAGATGATGAAGTACTGGATGATCTGGAAGAAATACTGATTGCATCTGATGTAGGCGCCTCTACCACCATCAAAATCATAGGAAGAATTGAAGAACGTGTTGCCAGAGACAAATATGTAAGTGTAAACGAACTGGATAAAATTCTTCGTGATGAAATTTCAGGACTACTGCTTGAAAATCCTCATGCCAGTACAGGAAATATTGACACCTCCAAAAAACCCTATGTCATTATGGTTGTAGGAGTGAATGGAGTCGGAAAAACAACCACTATAGGAAAACTGGCTCACCAGTTCAAATCAGAGGGTAAAAAAGTAGTTCTTGGAGCTGCTGACACCTTCAGAGCCGCTGCAGTAGATCAATTGGTGATCTGGAGCGAAAGAGTGGGTGTTCCTATCGTAAAACAGGAAATGGGATCTGACCCTGCCTCTGTAGCATTCGATACCGTACAAAGCGCTGTAGCACAAAATGCAGACGTTGTCATCATTGATACAGCAGGAAGACTTCACAACAAGATCAACCTGATGAACGAACTTTCCAAGATCAAAAGAGTCATGCAGAAAGTAATTCCTGACGCACCTCATGAGATCCTGCTGGTTCTGGACGGTTCTACCGGACAGAATGCTTTTGAACAAGCCAAACAGTTTACAGCCGCAACGGAAGTAAATGCATTAGCAGTTACAAAATTAGACGGAACAGCAAAAGGAGGTGTTGTCATTGGCATCTCTGATCAGTTTCAGATTCCGGTTAAATATATTGGTGTAGGCGAAAAAATGCAAGATTTGCAGCTTTTTAATGGTACGGAATTTGTAGATTCATTCTTCAAGAAAAGATGATTTATATCATGTTTTCCCTTATATTAGCAACAAATCAATTTTAAATATTAACAATTAAAAAAATTTGCAACTATGGGAATACTAACATGGATCTTATTCGGTCTTATTGCAGGTGCAATCGCTAAAATGATCATGCCCGGAACTCAGGGAGGAGGATGGCTAATCACTATCATACTGGGAATTTTGGGAGCATTTGTAGGAGGAGCTATAGGAGTCTACATTCTACACTGGGGAGATGTCTCTTCATTCTGGAATCCTAGAAGCTGGATTCTTTCAATCGGAGGAGCTTTAATTATCCTCTGGATTTATGGGATGGCTACCAAGAAAAGCTGATAATAACGCTGATAAAAAAAATAAAATCCCGGATCTGAAATTTCAGATCCGGGATTTTTGTATACAATATAAATTTAGTTAGTTGTTGATTCTGATCTGGTAAGGCATTTCCATCTTCACCTCAGACTGTAATTTTTTGTCTGTAATCTGCTGTAGAATCTCATAGTTGGATTTACCAATCTTATTCTTAATAATTCTGGCAGAAACATCCTCTTCATTCAGATCCTTGAAGATTTGCTCAAATGGTGACATTCTCTTAGGGAAAGCATCGATCTGGTAAGTCTTCAATCCTGCTTTCTGTGCAGCAAATTTCACAGCATCATTCAAAGTACCAAGCTCATCTACTAAACCGATCTCTTTGGCACGAACTCCGCTCCATACTCTACCGCCTCCTACATTATCAATCTGCTCAAAAGTTTTCTTCCTGTTCTGAGTCACAAAATGTACAAATCTCTTATAAGTACCTTCCACACTTCTCGTCATCATATTTACCCCATAAGGAGTAACTCCGTTTAATCCTGAATAATACATAGAATTAGCATTCGTAGAAACAATATCCGCACGAATTCCGTTTTTGTTTGCAATATCTTTATAATAAGGCATTACCCCAAATACTCCGATAGAACCGGTAAGTGTATTAGGCTCAGAATAAATTTTATCAGCTGCCATAGCAACATAATATCCTCCCGAAGCCGCATAATCACCAAAAGAAACCACCAACGGCTTTTTCTTTTTCAACTGCTGCAATTCAAATAGAATCTCATCAGAAGCATTAGCGCTTCCCCCCGGAGAATTGATTCTGAAAACTACTGCTTTCACCTTATCATCATCCTGAAGTTTTTTAATATACTTCACGTATTTCTCAGAATGAATATCATTATACTCATCTCCGTTGTTGATAGATCCTGAAGCATACAATATTGCAATCTTTTCACCGGATTTATCTTCATCAGCATAAGAACTGATATAACTTGTCAGAGAGATTTTGTTCAGCTTCTCTTCGTTATTTACATTCAGTTTTGTCTTAAGAAGATCTTCATATTCCGATTTCTGAATAAGTTTATCTGCAAGCTTATATTTCAAGCTCTGTTCAGGAATCATTCCATATAAACTGTCAGTAACCGTTCTGAACTGAGCCGTATCAATTTTTCTTGAAGCAGCCATTTTATTGGATGTATTTTTCCAAAGGTCATTCAGAAGAGTACTTAACTGTTCTTTATTTTCCGGAGAAATATCATTTCTTAAAAAAGGTTCAACCGCAGATTTAAATTTACCATGTCGAATAACTTCTATTCCAACACCATATTTATCTGCAAAATCTTTAAAGAAAGTAACTTCAGTAGAAAGACCTTTCAATTCAATACCTCCTGCAGGATGCAGATAATATTTATCCGCAACAGATCCTAAATAGTAAGCCGATTGTGAAACTCCGTTTCCGTAAGCATACACAAATTTTCCGCTCTTCTTAAAATCTTCAATCGCATTTCTAAGATCATCAATCTGAGTGAGACCTGCATTCAAATTATCAGCTTCAATACTGATTCCTTTAATATTATCATCGGTCTTAGCTTTATTAATAGCTTCCAATGCATCATATAAAAGGACACTTTTATTTTGGGCACCTATACCAAACAATCCCATCTCCTCTTCAGTAGGACTATCGATTATATTTGTCTTTAAATTAATCGTAAGAACCGAGTTCTTTTTCACCGCCACCGACTTATCATTTCCCATAGAACTGAACACGAGCATCATAATGAAAAAGATGAAAAATAAAGCGCAAAGTATGACAATTGCTACTATATTTGCCAAAACATTTTTGAAGAAACTTCTCATAAATCAATCAATTTTCCAATATGTCGCAGCATAAGGTCGTTTTGTTACTAGGAAGTAACTTAGGAGAGCAAAAAAAAAATGTAGAGCACGCATTAAATAAGATAAAAGATGCTGGAAATCAAATTTCACAAACCAGCGAATATTTAATGTCTGAACCCGTAGAGTTTGCCAGTTCCAATATTTTTTGTAATATTGCAGCAATAATATTCACTCCTCTTTCACCAATTCAACTGCTTGATTGTATTAAGAATATAGAAGTTGAGATGGGAAGAATTAATGATTCAAAAGTATCCGGAGGTTATACTGACAGGATAATAGACATTGATATCATTAAGTACAATGAATTAAATTTTAAATCAGAAAGATTAGAAATCCCTCATAAAAAACATCTTTTTGAAAGGGATTTTTCCAGAGTATTATTAAAAGATTTTATTTAAAACATAAAACATATTGTATGAAATTAGGTTTATTATTATTGGCTACAACATTGCCAATTGCAGCTTTCGCACAGAACAGCAGCACTACAGTAAACTCTTCCACAGAGTATCCTAATACATTCTCCTCAGGCTCCGCCAATGTACAAACTTTCGACAATAAAGCCAGACGTTTCAAAGACTGGTCTATTTCTGTCGGAGGAGGTCCGGCATTTATGGTTCACTCCGATTTAAAATCTATCCGCAAGGATAAGATCAATTGGGGGTACAATGCCTATGTAAGCGTAGACAAACAAATCACACATGCATTCGGTTTAAGCGTTATGTATATGAGAGGAGAAACAAAACAGACAGCACAGCTTCCCGGTGCTGCAGGTGTAAAATCAGGAATAGCTACTGCAACAACACAGTTTGACAACATCTCTTTATTAGGTGATATCAACTTCTCAAACTTATTCCGAAGAGTAGACAACCATTCCCCATACAGATGGGCATTCCATGGATATATGGGAATTGGAGTTCAGGGATTCAGAACATCATTACATGATAATGACGAATTCAGATGGAGCACTACTCCAAGAAGAGCCCCTTTATTCATTAAGCAAGACATTGATATCAACTCTATCTTCTATCAGGGAGGTGTAGGAATAAAATATAATGTTTCTAAGCTTATTGACGTTGAAGCAAGAACCATGTACATCATCAGTGGTGATGATGAATTCGATGGCGGCGGATGGGCTGATCCTAATGATTACGATCCTTCCACACCCGGTTCAAAATATAACATGCTAAACTCTAGAAGATCGGATAATGCCTGGACAGTAAGTTTAGGACTATCTTTCAAATTAGGAAAGCAGTTATCTCACCTTGCATGGCATGACCCACTTCAGGAAGCTTACTACAGAACCAGCGTTCTTGAAAATGCATCAACAGATCTTGTTGTTTGCGAAAAAGGAGATGCTGACAATGATGGAGTATGTGATGATTGGGATAGACAGCTTGACACTCCTGCTGGAGCAAGAGTAGATGGTGCTGGAGTTGCTTTAGACATGGATCTTGATGGAGTTATTGACCTTTATGATAAGTGTGTAACTGTTCCAGGGCCTGTTGAAAATAACGGATGTCCTATCAAATAATTAAAAAGTTTAAAAATTCTTTTTCAAAAGAAATCAAATAATAATACACGATGAAATTAAGTTTAGCAATTGTAGCATTTGCTTTGGCAATTCCTTCTGCCACTTATGCACAAGACTCAATGGCAGTTTCAAAAGGAGAATACCCTAATACGTTTTCTTCAGGATCTGCTAATGTTGCTCCATTTACCAATCAATCTAAAAGATTTAACGATTGGTCTATTTCAGTAGGAGCTGGAGTTCCGCTTCTTCAGTCGGCAGATTTAACCTCTATCAAAAATGGTAATGGTAAAAACCTATTCGGATATTCAGCCTATGTAAGTATTGATAAAGCAATTACACATGCTTTCGGAATCAATCTACAGTATGACAGAGGTGAAACAAGACAAGGATGGTTCAATACTAAAGATTCAGCACCAGATGCAACAGCAGTTGGAGCAAGAACTCAGTATGATGCTATCTCAATCTTAGGAGACATTAACTTTTCTAATTTATTAAGAAGAGTTGATAACCATTCTCCTTATAGATGGGCTCTTCATGGATATGCTGGTATTGGTACAATTGCGTACAGAACATACCAGAAAGACGGAAACAACAGACAGACATTGATGACAGAAATTAAACCTTTCCAATTAGGTTCTATGTTCTTTCAGGCTGGTACAGGTCTGAAGTTTAAAGTGAACAGAAGAATTGATATTGAAGGTAGATTAATGTATGTGGTAACCGGTGATGATGAATTTGATGGTGGTGGTGATGCTTACAGCGCTATCAACAAACGTTCTGAGCAGGTTTCTGACAACTTCTTCAATGCGACTTTAGGTCTTACATTCAAATTAGGAAAACATGAGTCTCATGTAATGTGGCATGACCCGCTTCAGGAAATCTATTACAAACTGGATGTACTGGCTAATAAAAACCAGGATATTGAAGTATGTAAAAAAGGAGATGCTGATAACGACGGGGTATGTGACGATTGGGACAGACAACTTGACACTCCTGCAGGAGCAAGAGTGGATGGTGCCGGAGTTGCTCTTGATGTTGATTTGGATGGTGTAATCGACCTTTACGACAAGTGTGTAACGGTTCCTGGACCTGTTGAAAACAACGGATGTCCTATCAAAAAAGACAACAAGGAAACTGCTGTAGAAGTAGAGAAAACCCTTAAAGATATTTACTTCAATTTTAATAAAGCGACTATCAGACCTGAATCTAATGAAAAATTGGATCTGGCTGCTTCAATTATTAAAGAAAACGGAGGTAACTATCTATTGACAGGACATACTGATATTAAAGGAAATGCAGCTTACAACTTAAGACTGTCAAAAGAAAGAGCAGCTGCTGTTGTAGGAGCTCTGGAAACCAGAGGTATCAATGAAAATGTACTGAAATCAAGAGGAGTAGGTTCTGCAGAAGCTACGATCCCTGCATCAGCTTCAGATGCTGAAAGAATGGCAGACAGAAAAGTTACAGTAAGATTTATAGAAACATCTGAATGGGATTCTATCAAAAAGAAAGACTATGAAGATGCACCTGTAAAGAAAGCAGTAAAAAAAGTACCTGCTAAGAAAAAGAAGAAATAATTTTCATAATACACCAAAACCGAAAAGAATTACTCTTTTCGGTTTATTTTTTTTCTACTACGAATTTTTTTACATACCTTTAACATTATTTTCAGGATAGCAGCATGAAACACATTAAAAATCAACTAGTTTGATTTGAAAAAAAATAACATAAGATCGCTTTTTGGCGTAAAAAATCATTTAAAATAACTTAACTTAAAAAAATAACACTATGAAATTAAGTTTAGCAATTGTAGCATTTGCTTTGGCAATTCCTTCTGCCACTTATGCACAAGACTCAACGGCAGTTTCAAAAGGAGAATATCCTAATACATTTTCTTCGGGATCTGCTAATGTTTCCCCATTCACCAATCAATCTAAAAGATTCAACGATTGGTCTATCTCTGCAGGGGTTGGAGTTCCACTTCTTCAGTCGGCAGATTTGACTTCAATCAAAAATGGTAATGGAAAGAACCTTTTTGGATATTCAGCCTATCTAAGTATAGACAAAGCTATTACTCATGCTTTCGGAATCAATCTACAATACGACAAAGGTGAAACCAGACAAGGATGGTTCAATACTAAAGATTCAGCACCTGATGCAACAGCAGTAGGAGCAAGAACTCAGTATGATGCTATCTCCATCTTAGGAGACATCAACTTCTCTAATTTATTAAGAAGAGTTGATAATCACTCACCTTACAGATGGGCTCTTCATGGATATGCAGGTATCGGTACTATCGCTTACAGAGCATACCAGAAGGACGGAAACAACAAACAGAGATTGATGACAGAAGTAAAACCTTTCCAATTAGGATCTATGTTCATGCAGGCTGGTACAGGTCTGAAGTTTAAAGTGAACAGAAGAATTGATATTGAAGGTAGACTAATGTATGTGGTAACCGGTGATGATGAATTTGATGGTGGCGGAGATGCTTATAGCGCTATCAATAAGCGTTCTGAGCAGGTTTCTGACAACTTCTTCAATGCGACTTTAGGTGTTTCCCTGAAATTAGGAAAACATGAGTCTCATGTAATGTGGCATGACCCACTTCAGGAAATTTATTACAAACTGGATGTACTGGCCAATAAAAACCAGGATATCGAAGTATGTAAAAAGGGAGATGCTGATAATGACGGAGTATGTGACGATTGGGACAGACAACTTGATACTCCTGCAGGAGCAAGAGTTGACGGTGCCGGAGTTGCTCTTGATACTGACCTTGATGGTGTAATTGACCTTTACGACAAATGTGTAACGGTTCCAGGACCTGTTGAAAATAACGGATGTCCTATAGCAACAACAGGACCTGTAGTAGAAACAGAAACTAAATTGGAAGGAATTGAATTTGATTTAAATTCTGACAGAATTTTACCATCAAACACTCCAATCTTAAATAATGCTGTAAACTATATTAATTCTTCAAATGGTTCTTATAGTGTAGTAGGAGCTACCGATACAAGAGGTACTGACGCTTACAACCAAAAACTATCTGAAAGAAGAGCAAACAACGTTAAGAACTATCTGATCAAAAACGGTGTTCAAACAGGTAAACTACAAGCAGTAGGAAAAGGTGAAAAAGACCTTAAATATCCTGAGTGCGAACCAGCAACAAAATGCCCTGAATGGAAAAACAGAGCCAACAGAAGAGTATACTTCGAAGCTAAATAATAAACTTATTTATATATTATATGAAAGTCACGCCTGGCGTGACTTTTTTATTGATACTTTCCTTATTTTTACAACATGATTTCTCCGCAGGATTTTCAAAAGCTCAAATATGATACTCTTAAGTATTTCTGGGGTTATACCGATTTCAGGGATGCTCAGGAAGAAATTATTAATGCTGTCATTAATGAAAAAGATACTCTAGTTTTGTTACCCACAGGAGCAGGGAAATCATTATGCTATCAACTGCCTGCTTTACTGAAAGAAGGAACATGCCTTGTCGTTTCTCCTTTGCTTGCACTGATGAAAGATCAGGTAAATCAGCTTAAATTCCGTGGTATAGAAGCAGAATACCTTTCATCTGAACTGGATGAATATGATGCTGAAACAATTTATAACCGCTGTAAGGAAGGCCTAACCAAACTACTCTATGTTTCTCCTGAAAGACTTACCAATAGTCAGTTTATTCAGAATATGCAGGAAATTCAGTTATCCTTTATTGCAGTTGATGAAGCCCACTGTATTTCAGAATGGGGTCAGGATTTCCGGCCAAGTTATCAGAATATTAAAGGATTCCGAAGTAATAATCCTGAGATCCCCTGCCTTGCCCTGACTGCCACTGCAACACCAAAAGTTTTGGAGGAAATCAAAAATAAACTGGAACTGAAGAACCCTTCTGTTTTCCAAAAAAGTTTCAAGAGAGAGAATATCAAAATATTTACAGATGAAGTATCTGATAAATTCCAACGTGTCTTTGATATTTTAAAATACAGTAACGATTCTGGGATTGTATATGTAAGAACCAGAAAAGAAGCTGAACTGCTGGCAGAATTTTTAAAGAAAAATCAATTGAAAAATGTAGATTATTTTCATGCAGGCTTAACAACCAAAGAAAAAAATGCCAGACAGAATCTTTGGAACAACAGTGACAATCATGTCCTTATTTCTACTAATGCCTTTGGAATGGGTATTGACAAAGACAATGTAAGATTTGTAATCCATTATTCTCCTGCCGCCTCTCTGGAAAACTATTATCAGGAAATTGGAAGGGCCGGAAGAGATGGAAAAGACAGTTTTGCCTTCATGCTTTGGAATAAGCAAGAACTTCTGAATTTTGATCAGATCTTAAAAAACCAAACTCCAAACAAAGCCGAATTTTTAAAGATCATCAGCTACCTCTACTCTATTTTTCAGGTAGCAGAATTTGAACTTCCTGAAAAAACATTTCAGCTGAATACCCTTGGCATACAGAATTTCACCAAACTGTCGAAAGCAAAAATCAACAACATACTTAATTTTCTGCATAACCAGGAAATCATCTACTACAATGAAAACAAGAGCCTTTCTTCGCTCGAACTTTTTATCAAAGCTGATGAGATTGATCAATTACCACAAAAAGACGCTTATTTCATGGAGCTTCTTTTCCGTACGGTATCCGGTATCACTACCCACAAAGTAATGTTCAGCGAACAGCAGGTAAGTAATAAAATCAATATCAGCGTCCCTTTGATTAAAGAACGTCTTAAGGAACTGCAGCAAAAAAATTACCTTGAATATATTGATGGTGCGCTTTCCAGTATTAAATTTCTGAAACCCCGTGATGAAAGAGCAGTAAATAGCGCTTACTGGAAGTTATTTGAACATATTCAGAGAAACAAAATCCAGAAATGGGAAGAAATGAAGTTTTACGTAGAAAATAACGAATACTGTAAAATGAAACTTATCTTAGCCTATTTTGGTGAAAAAAATTCAAAAAACTGTGGTCAGTGTTCTGTTTGCGAAAAAAATAAACAGTCTATGTTTGGTAAGAATATTTCTCAGCAAATCGTTAATTTATTAGCTAAAAAGCCGGCAACGATTGAGGAACTTTCCATACAACTGAGTTATCATTCTAAAGAAAATATCTTAGAAAACCTTATTTTCCTTTTGGATTCAGGGAAAGTGAGAATGCTAAACTTCAGAACGTATGAGCTTAATCATTAATAATGAGTAATAATAAGCATAGAATGATTTTTTAATTAAAAGATAAAATAGACTCATCTTATCTCTAAAACTCTCCCACCCTCAAACTCCAATATCTTCCGACTCTCAGATCAAAAACTTATCTTTGCGGTATGAAATCATTGAAAGTCGTTTTTTTAGGAACTCCTGAGTTTGCAAAAACTTCTTTGGAGGCAATCCATCAATCTCACCATCAGGTGGTAGGTGTTGTAACTGTAGCCGATAAAGCAAGTGGACGTGGACAGAAAATACACCAATCACCAGTAAAAGTATATGCGGAAGAAAACAATATTCCTGTTTTTCAGCCAGAAAAACTGCGAAACCCTGACTTTTTGGAAGAAGTTAGGAAACTGGATGCCGACGTTTTTATAGTGGTAGCTTTCAGAATGATGCCTAAAGTTCTTTTTGAGATGCCTAAAATGGGTACCTTCAATCTTCATGCCTCTTTACTACCGGATTACAGAGGAGCCGCTCCTATTAATTATGCAGTAATCAACGGTGAAGAAAAATCCGGAGCCACGACGTTCTTTATCAATGAAAAAATTGACGAAGGAAATATTCTTCTTCAGCAGGAAATGGAAATTTTACCTGACGAAAATGCTGGAAGCCTTCACGACAGACTGATGGAAATGGGTTCAGGACTCGTAGTTAAAACATTAGATGGCCTGGCTGAAAATGCTATTGAAGAAAAACCTCAGCCACAGGTAGAACATCCTAAAAATGCTTACAAAATCTTCAAGGAAGATACCAGAATCAAGTGGGATCAATCTTCAAAAACTATTCATCAGTTTATTCTGGGAATGTCTCCTTATCCCGCAGCTTTTACTACTTTAAAAATTGAAAACGAAGAAAAAGGATTAAAAATATTCGGAGGTAAATTTGGACTTTCTGATCACGGAAAACCGGCAGGAACTTTAGATATTTCAAAGAATGAATTTAAAATCTATACCCAGGACGGCGTATATTATCCACTGGAACTTCAGCTGGAAGGTAAAAAAAGAATGACTGTGAAAGATTTCTTAAATGGTTTCAGAAATTTTGATGGAATCACATTAAACTAAGAATTACATTCAGATCATTATCTTATACGCATAAAAGTATACCAATAAAAAAGGTTTAGGAAGTCCTAAACCTTTTTTTATATTGTAAACAGTAAAACTTACTGCTGACTATTCATTGATTATAACTGTACCAACTCAGTAACCTCTACATCATATCCTCCAACCTGAGGTCTGATATTAGGGTTTTGAGTAATTACTTTGAACTTATTAATTCCTAAATTCTTTAAGATCTGCGTTCCAATTCCATAATCTCTGTAATTGTATGCTAAAGTAGGATGCTGCTCCTGACCGTCCTGATAGTTTAGGAACTGCTGAAGTTTTCTTAATGTATTTTCAGAATTAGAAACATTATTGATAAAAATAATAGCTCCTTTTCCAGCTTCATTTACCATACCTGTTACTTTTTCCAGTAATGGCTTTTCACCATTGTTCAATCTTGTCAATACATCGAAATAAGAATCAGAAGACTGTACTCTCACCAAAACCGGCTCATCTACTGTCCATGCTCCTTTTGTCAATGCAAAGTGAATCTGGTCATTGGAAGTTTCTCTGAAAGCATAAAAATCAAACTCACCATAGTGCGTTTTTACTTTTTTCTCTTCAAGTCTTTCAACCAGGTTTCCTTTTTTAAGCTGATAATGAATCAGATCTTCAATAGAAACGATTTTCATATCGTGTTTCTGAGCGAATGCATGAAGTTCAGGCAGACGAGACATTGTTCCATCTTCATTCATGATCTCACAGATCACTCCACCTTCTTTCAAACCTGATAAATGGGTAAGATCAATGGCAGCTTCAGTATGTCCGGCTCTTTTCAATACTCCACCTTTTCTTGCACGAAGCGGGAAAATGTGGCCAGGTCTCATAAAATCTGTAGGTTTGGATTTTTCATCCATCAGTGCTAAAATTGTTTTTGCTCTGTCTCCTGCAGAAATTCCTGTAGATGTTCCGTTTCCTAAAAGGTCAACAGATACGGTGAAAGCAGTTTCTTTAGGATCACTGCTTCTGCTTACCATCACTTCAAGCCCAAGCTCATCACATCTTTTTTCAGGAAGCGGCATACAAATAAGCCCTCTTCCGTGAAGAGCCATAAAATTGATAATTTCCGGTGTTGTCAACTCTGCTGCACAAAGAAAATCACCTTCATTTTCTCTGTCTTCATCATCTACGACTATGATTATTTTACCATTTTTAAGGTCTTCAATAGCCTCTGGAATAGTATTTAATTTAATATCGGACATTTTTACTTTTTATTTTTGCAAAGATACTCATAAAAATAAGCATCTGCCAATTAATTATGAAGGGTTTATTACGCGTTGGATAAAGAGTTGGCCGCCTCTCTGAAAATTTCGTAAGATCTCAATCTTTTCTGATGGTCATAGATATGGGAGTTGATCATCAGTTCATCAACCTGAAATTTTTCCTGGAAATCTTTAAGCTTTTCCTGAACTTCAGCCGGATCTCCAATAAAAGTATACCTCAGTTTCTGTAGAACCATAGATTTTTCCATTGGTGACCAGATGTCGTCCATATCGTCAACAGGGGGAGCAAAAGGCTTTCTGTCATTTCTTACGATGTTGATGAAGGCCTGAAATAAAGTGGTAGAGATTTTATGAGCTTCCTCAGAAGTTTCTGCTGCCACACCGTTTACACAGGCAATGATATAAGGTTTATCCAGATATTTTGAAGGTTCAAAATGTTCTCTGTATATTTTAAAAGCCATTTCCATCTGCTCCGGAGCAAAATGTCCTGCAAATGCATAGGGTAAACCAAGTTCTGCAGCCAGCCATGCACTGTCTGTACTTGATCCCAGAATATAAATTGGAATATCCAGCCCTTCTCCGGGAATAGCACGAACCATAGCATCTGAATTTTCCTTAGAAAAATAACGCTGAAGCTCCAGAATCTGTCTTGGAAACTGTTCATTAATAATAGCAGGGTTTCTTCCTAAAGCCTGAGCCGTCAATCCGTCAGTTCCAGGTGCTCTTCCAACCCCAAGATCTATTCTTCCGGGAAAAAGAGATTCCAAAGTACCGAACTGTTCTGCAATGATCAGAGAACTGTGATTCGGAAGCATTATTCCACCGGAACCTACTCTGATTCTCTTGGTTCCGTTGGCAATAAAACCGATCAAAACTGAAGTGGCAGAACTGGCAATACTTTCCATATTGTGATGCTCGGCCAGCCAGAATCTTTTATAATTTAGATTTTCAGCATGATTCGCTAATGATAAGCTATCCTGAAAAGTATCGTGAATGCTTTTGCCTTGCTTTACCGGTGCAAGATCTAAAACAGAAATTTCAAAATTTTTCATATTGAGATGTTAATTTTTCTTTGGTCTCAAAAAACCATACAAATTTAAAATATAAAAACTGCATTAGTTACTTTTTGTAATTAATAAAACCGATCGGTTAATTCAGGGAAAAACTATTGGAATTCAAATTTTCTTTACCTGATTTTAGTTATATGATTTTTGAATAAACACTTTATTAAAATCTATACACTTTAACAATAATAATTCAATAAAAAGAGAAATATTCATTATATTCGTATACCAAATCATTAAAAAACTTTAATATGAACAAAAAATCCAATGGATTATTTTCTATGAAAATATTTCCAAAAAGAACTGTACTTATGAGCATTATTATGACTGCAGTTTTAGCATCGTGTAGTAAAAATAATGAAGAAATCACCTCGGAGGCCCAAACCAATGCTTTCAATGTTGAAAATATTAAAAAAGGACAATTGGGAGGTCAGGACATTACCTATGAAAGAAAAAACGGATTGAATTTTTTCCAGGGAGATATCGTCCTTTCTGACAAACAGCTGGCAGAAGGCAGTGAAGCCAATAAGGGAGGTGCAAGCTTTTCAAGATGGCCAAGCGGTAAAATTTACTACACTATTGCCAGCAACATGGGTTCTATCAACGTCAATAAAATCAATTCTGCAATCAGCGAGTATAACAACAAAACCAATACTCAATGGATTTATCGCAGCAATCAGAGCAATTATGTTGAATTTATTTTTGGAAGTTCATCAGGATCAGATGGCTGGGCTCATATCGGCTATCAAGGTGGGAAACAAACAGTTTCTCTGGACCAGTATATTTCTGTAGGATCGGTAATTCATGAAATGGGACATACAGTGGGACTTTATCATGAACATACCCGTAAAGACAGGGATCAATATGTAAAAATCCTGTGGAACAATATCCAAAGCGGACAGTCTTATAATTTCAATATCTATAATTCAGGAACGGACATTGGCCCTTTTAATATTAATTCTGTGATGATGTACTGGCCGACATCTTATTCTAAAAATGGACTGCCAACTATCACAAGAGCAGACAACTCAAATTTTACGTATAACAGAACAGGCTTTACAACCGGAGATATTAATACAATCAACACAATGTATCCTTAATTTTCAAGAACATATGTAAATAAAAAAAGAACTCTTATGAGTTCTTTTCTTTTTTATAATTATAATGATTGATCAGAATCCTGATCTCATTAAATTCAAAATGACTAGGCAGAGCATTCTTCCATTCACTCAATGTTTCGCGGGGATTTTTGTAGAATTCATCTTCAAAAGCTTTGATTTTATCTGAAGTAATCACTCTTGCAATATCCAGCAATCCCTGTTCTGCAAATTTGGCAAGATGGCCAATCACTGTTTCTTTTACCAAACCTCTTTCCAAAGCAATTTCTCCAATAGTTTTTCCTTGCTCAAACAACTGAAAGGTTAAAACCTGAGACGGAACTTTTGCGATTTTCAGATTGATTTCTTTATCATTCTTTTCATCTAAAAGTTTCGTTTCAAGAAGATAAATCTCTCTTAAGCTGTTCAGGTATTCTTCAATATCTTCCAGCCAGTTCTTGAATTCCTCGTTATATTGTTTTAAACCTTTTGCTCCTTTTATTTCTGCATAAAATTCTTTTAAAGGATCGAAAATTTTATTTCTGGTTTCTGTAAAGAAGAAATTAACGGCTCCTTTTGATTTACTTTCAATTTCGGACCAGTCTTCTTTTTGTTCAATAAAATTATTGACTTTCTGGAAAATGATGCGTTCCAGTTTTTCAAAGATTTTCCCCAGATTTACCGCTTCATGTTTTAACTGCAGATAAAGCTGCTTAGTCTTGGCATGATCAATATTCTTGGTTACAATCGAGAGGTTGTTCCACTCTTCCACTTCTTTTAAAAACCAGGTACAATCAAGGGTACGAAGTACTTTCCTGATGCTGTAGTCATATTTTTCCTGATTCAGAATAGCTTCCACATGGTCGTTGGCAATAGTATCGGTATGGAAATGCAAAATCCTGTTATCCTTGAAAATAACTTCAGGGGTAATTTTTGATTTTAAAACAATTCCTTCCAGTGTTCTGCAACGGGATAAAGCCACATATACCTGACCGGCCGTAAAACTTTTTCCGGCATCAATGATTACCTTATCAAACGTCAGTCCCTGACTTTTATGGATGGTCACAGCCCAGGCCAGTTTTATCGGAAATTGTTCAAAACTTCCCAATACTTCTTCCTGGATATTTTTATCGGTATCAAGGAAATATTTTTTCTGTTCCCAGGTTTCTCTTTTAACTGTAATTTCAGTTTCGCTTCCATCCAGAGCAACACGAATTTCATTTTCATCCAACCCGATGATCTCTCCTAACTTCCCATTGAAATATTTCTTTTCGCCGGAAATATCATTTCGGATAAACATGATCTGGGCTCCAATTTTCAATTCTAAAAACTGTTCGTTAGGAAACTGATTTTCTTTAAAATCACCTACAAGTTTAGCTTCATAAGTTTGAGGATCTACTTTTATCTCCGCCAGTTTCTCAAGGTTGATCTCATCAGCCATTCTGTTGTGAGAACATAGGTATACATAAGATTCTTTCCCCATATCAAAATCGGGATCATATCTTTCGTTGAGATGATTAAAATCTATATTGCCTACATCACCATCACGGATAGCATTCAGAATTGCCAGAAATTCCTGGTCTGTCTGCCTGTAAACTTTTGTCAGTTCTATAGTAACAATCGGGATTTCTTTAATAGCATGGCTGTCAAAAAAGAAAGGTGAATTGTAATACATTTTCAGAATATGCTCATCCCTTACCACAGGCGGAAGCTGAAACAAATCTCCAATAAAAAGCATCTGCACCCCACCAAATCTTTGATTATTTCTTCTGATGAATCTCAAAGAAAAATCCATCATATCAAGAACATCAGCTCTCAACATTGAAACCTCATCAATGATAATGATCTCAACCTCTCTCAGGAGTTTAAGTTTATCTTTACGGTATTTGAAATGGGGCATCAGATCGGCAATATTATTAGCCAAACTGGTATCTATTCTTTCTGTTGTAGGAAGAAAAGTTCTTAACGGCAGTCCAAACATGGAATGAATCGTAACTCCTCCCGCATTAATTGCAGCAATTCCCGTGGGTGCTACTACAATATGTTTTTTCTTTGTACGTCTTACAAAATCATTGAGAAACGTCGTTTTACCTGTTCCGGCTTTCCCGGTCAGAAAGACACTTCTGTTGGTATATTCTATTAAGTCAAAAAAATGATTGTTCATCGTCGTCAAAAATACGGAAATGAATTTGAATTTCTTACCTTGGCATAAGTTTTGAAAATTCTTAAAAAGAAAAAAGTTTATTGTGAAAAAATTATTCTTGTATTTCCCTGTGATAGTATTATGTACTGCATTAACTCTCGTTTCCTGTAATACATCAAAAAATACCAATGCCAATCTTCCTGTAGATATCGCAGACAGACCTGCTGACGAAGCCAGTCAGAAATATGAGCAGGCTCAGCTCGATAGATTAAAAGCCTCTATTGAATCTGAAGTATCAGGAGAAAAATGTACGGATGCCAGTGAGTGGGCATTTGCTCCTATGGGGGCAAAATCCTGTGGCGGACCTCAGCTGTATATCGCTTATCCAAAGAAAATAGAAACTGCTTTCTTACAGAGAGTAAATGATTATACAGATAAAGTAAAAACTTTTAATGAAAAGTATAATATTATGTCTGATTGTGTAATGATCACACCTCCTACATCTCTGAAATGTATTCAGGGAAAGATCAGACTGATTACGCCGGACAATAACTAACAATAAAGCAAAGGATCTATATCAAATCGAAAAAAGCTCTGTCTCAGGACGGAGCTTTTATATTTACAAGATCAATGGTGAATTGTGCTTCGCAAGTGAATAGTGAATTTTTTACTGCCAAAAATAATTGACAAGCTCAGCGGATTGACGATTCACTCTTCACTTGACAACCTAAAATTGATGATCTTTCACGTTTTCCTTATACCATGAAGAGTATTTAACATAGTTATTCGCAATTCTGTCCACTTCACCTTCCAATAACTGTGCATTGATATCTTTGATCTTTTTCGCAGGAACTCCGCCCCAGACTTCTCCGGATTTGATATGAGTGCCCTGAGTTACTACAGAACCTGCTCCTACAATAGAATTTTCTTCCACCAGGCAGTCATCCATTACAATAGCTCCCATCCCGATCAGTACATTATCTTTAATGGTACACCCATGAACAATTGCGTTATGTCCGATAGAAACATTATTTCCGATATTCAACGGATGTTTCTGATAGGTACAGTGCAGCATTGCATTATCCTGAACATTTACCTTGTCACCCATTTTTATATAGTGAACATCGCCTCTGATCACAGCATTATACCAAACGCTGCAGTCTCTTCCCATCGTAACATCACCAATAATAGTAGCCGTTTCCGCTAAAAAAGTGTTCTCTCCGATTTGTGGTGCTTTTCCTAAAAGTTCTTTTATAAGTGCCATAATATTAATTTGAAAATTTGAAAATATGCCAAATTGAAAATGATGATCTTTTGCCTTATAATCTATGGTATCTAACTTCTAAATTACAGTGATAGCAAAAATCTAACTCTCAATTTTCAGCTTCTAACTTCTAATGCGTATTTTTGTATCTCAAATTTAACGAAAAAATGCGTACCGTACTTATAGAACCTACCGAAAACCCGAAAGTAATGAAATTTGTTGCAGATTACAATCTCATTCCCGGGTCTTTAGAGTTGGACAGAAATTCAGATATTTCAGAAATTCCTATGGCACAGGAACTTTTCAATTATCCGTTTGTGGAAAGAGTTTTCATTACAGCTAATTTTGTAGCCGTAGCAAAACAGGATACCATAGAATGGGAACATGTAGCTGAAAGTCTGAAAAATGTAATTGAGGATGAATTATTGGCCAACCCAAGAATTTATCTTCAGAAGAAAAAAGAAATGTATCAGATCTATGCTGAAATGACTCCGAATCCTAATGTAATGAAATTTGTTTCGAACAAGTTACTGATGGACGGTTTTGTAGAAGTAAAATCGATGGAAGCAGCTGAGGAAGTTCCTTTGGCACAGGCAATCTTTAAAGAATTTGAATTTACAAAAGAAGTATTCATTTCTGATAATTTTGTAGCGGTTACCAGAGACAATTCTGTAGAATGGCACCAGGTGATGATGACTGTTCGTGCTCTTATTGCCGACTATCTTCAAAACGGAGGTGAGATCTCTAAAGTAGAACCTCAGAAACACGAAAATCCTGTTGAAAAGATCATCAACAGAGATTATACGGAAGATGAGCAGAAAATTTCTGACATTTTAAATGAATATGTGGCTCCTGCAGTAGAAAATGATGGTGGAAAGATTTCATTGATGGAATATGACCAGGAGAACAAAACTGCAAAAATGCTTCTACAGGGAGCTTGCTCAGGCTGCCCAAGCTCTACGGCTACTTTGAAAAACGGAATTGAAAGTATTTTAAAACAATTCGTTCCGGATTTAGTAGAAAAAGTAGAAGCTGTAAACGGATAATTCAGTTTGAAAATGCCTCCCGAAAAGAAAATTGTAGTCATTATTGGAAGTGCTTCAGAAAATTCCAGCAATCAGAAACTGATGGAACAGGTTCTGGAAAAGATGGGATATACAGATTTTCTGATGTATGATAATCTTTCTGTCCTTCCCCATTTTGATACTGCAATAACAGACGAGAATGTTCCGGATGAAGTCCTGAAGATCAGAGAGGATATTAAAAATTCAGCAGGTGTTATATTTTCCACTCCGGAATATATTTTCAGTATTCCGGGCAGATTAAAGAATCTGTTGGAATGGTGTGTTTCCACAACAGTTTTTTCAGAAAAGCCCGTTGCAGTGATCACCGCTTCAGCTAGTGGAGAAAAAGGCCATGAAGAGTTATTAATGATTTTAAAAACTCTTGGAGCAGCAACGGATGATAAACATCAGGCATTAATAAAGGGGATAAAAGGCAAATTTGAAAGCAATGGCTTACTTGAAAGTAATACCTTTGCCAGAGTATCAAAATTAGTAGCAGATTTTACAACGTCTGTTTCATAATTAAAAATTATAATATTGAATAATAAAGGAATTTTACTGGTCAACCTCGGATCACCGAGATCAACCTCTGTAAACGACGTAAAGGAATATCTTGATGAATTTTTGATGGATGAAAGAGTAATCGATTACCGTTGGATCTTTCGTGCGCTTCTTGTACAGGGAATTATCCTGAAAACAAGACCTGCAAAATCTGCCGAAGCTTATAAAACAGTTTGGACAGATGAAGGTTCTCCACTGATTGTCATCACGGAAAAAATTCAGAAAAAACTTCAAAAACTGGTTGATGTTCCTGTAGAAATAGGAATGAGATATGCAGAACCCAGTATTGAAACCGGTATCCAGAAACTGGTAGATCAGGGAGTCACTGAAATCGTTCTTTTTCCTTTATATCCTCAATATGCCATGAGTACAACGGAAACGGTCATTGAAAAGGCAGAAGAAGTAAGAAAAAAGAAGTTCCCAAAGGTAAAGATCAATTATATTCAGCCTTTCTACAATAGAGATATTTATATCAACTGCCTGGCAGAAAGTATTAAAGAAAAGCTTCCTGAAAATTTTGATGCCCTTCAGTTTTCTTACCACGGAGTTCCGGAAAGACATATTTATAAGACAGATCCTACCAAGACCTGTAATCTTAATGACTGCTGTTCAAGAGATGATAATCCGAGTCATCAATTCTGTTATCGTCATCAATGTTATAACACCACACAGCGTGTTATTGAGAAACTGAATTTACCTAAAGAAAAGACAATCGTTTCTTTCCAATCAAGATTAGGAAAAGATAAATGGATTGAACCTTATACTGATGAAACGCTGGAAACAATTGGTAAAAAAGGAATAAAAAATCTGGCCATTGTGTGCCCGGCATTCGTTTCTGACTGTCTTGAGACTTTGGAGGAAATTTCTGTAGAAGGAAAAGAGCAGTTTATGCATGGAGGTGGTGAAAATTTCCATTACATTCCCTGCCTGAATGATGAAGACCGCTGGATTGATGTAGTAAAAATACTTTGTGAAGAAAAACTGAATGATTTCTATTTGGTATAATTCGATTCACTCAAAATAGACAAAAGGCTACAAGAATTAACTTGTAGCCTTTTTGTTGAATATATTAAAAATTTTGGTGTCTATTTTTTAATAAGGTTTCCAGCTTTCTGCCCGTTTACTGTTACCACATATACTCCTGGAAGCATATTAGAAGGCAATTGGATATTCAGTTTATTTGAACCGTCTGTCATCTCAACTTTTTCAGAAATCTCTTTCTTCCCTGTCAGGCTTACCAGTTCTACAATTCCTTTTCCTGCTTTACCTTCAAAGTTTATAGTGAATCTGTCAGTGGCAGGATTCGGGCTGATGGTATAAGCTGAAATATTTGAAGTTGCTGCTACAAGTCCTGCCGCAGAAGTTCCTCCTCCTACACCTACTGCGTTCCATGCATTTTTAACCTGGGTTACTTCATTGCTGGTTGCGCCATACAAATCGGTAGCTGCCTGGATAGAATACGTTCTTGTGTTGGCATAATTGGATGATGAGGTCAGGTAGCTAGTTAATGTTCTGTAAGCAATAGCTCCTGCCTTATCCAGTCCGATTCCTGAAACATTATAAGCAAAACCGTTATCATTGGTACCTGAACCTCCTGTTACCAATAAATAGTACCAGAAATTAAGGACTCCTGAATTGGTATGAACTCCACAATAGTCATTGGTTGTCTGTCCCGGTACTGCACATCCTGTAGTCGTAGCATCTTTCCAGTAGGTACCTTTATAAGTATCCGGCTGACGATAGGCATTAGGGTTAGACATATCTCTGATGACATAATTGAAATCTTCTCCCAATGTCCAGCTTGCCTGTGTTGGTCTTGCCCAACGTTCTATTGAGTTTCCGAAAATATCAGAAAAACCTTCGTTCAATGCTCCCGGCTCTCTCTGATACACAAGATTAGCTGTTTTTGAAGTCATTCCGTGGGTAATTTCATGTCCACAGACATCAATAGCTGTTAATGGTTTTCCTCCGTTAGTTGTAGAACTTCCGTCACCATAGGTCATTCTGGAGCCATCCCAAAATGCATTAAAATAATTGGTAGAGTAATGAACATAAGATTTTATTGCAAAATTATTATTATCAATACTCTTTCTTCCAAATTTTGTATATAAGTAATCAACAGTCATTTCTGCTCCCCAATGGGCATCTGTAGCATATTGGTCTTTGTTGGTATTTACATTATTCCATACATTATCTGTATCTGTAAAATCTACTGCTGCTGAATAATTAGTCCCTTTTTTCAGGTTGTAAGTTTCTACAGCTGTACCTGCATTTCTTCCGGTCTCTCTTAATCTGTAACTTCCATTATAAGAATCAGCTACAATACTACGGCTTCCGCTATATCCTGTAGTTGCTGTTCCCGGAGTATTCACCTCGTGAATAATAGCATCCGTTCCCAAAACTTTTCCATTTTTTGCATCTACAAAAACATATTGTCTGCTTAATGGTTTTTCTGAGTAAATATCAAATTTATAAGCTAGTGTTAAATCATTCAGTTTTTCGTCTGTAGGATCTGAATAATATACCAATTCACCTTTAGGAGCAAAACTTGCTTTAGCATCATTGGATTCTTTTTTGATAAAATCTTCCTCTTCTTTATTCTGCCATTTATAGGATTCTGCCCCTACGAATGATAAAGCACTCTGCAGAGCGATATTTTCAGAAATATTGGTTTTCTTCTCAAGTCCTTTTGGAAGCTGAAGAACCCACTTTCCTGATTGTCCTACTATTTTGCCTCCTTTTGTTTGTACCGCCATCATTCCGTATTCTACAGGAATATCATTAACGGTCTGTTGGAATCTATGAGTTTCAAAACCCAGCGCATCTTTTTCCAGCCCCAGTTTAAGAGCTTGTCCTGGCGAAAGTCTCTGTGAAGTTTCATCAAATAAAACAGGACTTCCCTGAAAAGCAGGTGCATTTTTATCAAATCTCATAAAATCTGCATGTAATCCGCTTTTCCCCGGATTTAATTTTGATGGTGTGTTTTGTCCAAAAACAAAAGAGCAGGCGGCAACGCTTGCCACTAAGATAAATTTCGTTTTCATAATAATATTTGGTTGATTGTGGAAACGAATGTATAGATTTTTCACAATAAAACAATAAAAACAATGAATAAAATTCAATTGATTTTATAAATCAATAAATAAAACACAATAATGATTTTAAAAAAAAGAAAATTATTTAAATATAATTTTATTGCAATGAAGATTTTACATTAATATATTTAACAAAAATCAAAATTTTGTGAATTATTTTTTTTCACTATTCAGTGCATTATATTTTATAAATTAACAAAGATTAAAGCCAGGGGTAGACTTAATTCTTTTAATTTGGATAAAAAAATAGGACCATCTCAAAAGATAGTCCTATTGTATAAGAATATTTTAATATAATAATGATATCAAATCATTACCGTTTATTCGCTATTGGAGTCCTGAATTCACCATAACCCATCAGCCCGTCATAATTTCTTCCGAATGGTGCATAATAAAGAAATGCCTGATAAAGGTTTTCTGTCTGCCAGAAATTACCGTTTACCTCACCAAAATTCAATGCTCCATTTCCTTCTTTGGTTACCAAAACATAGTTATAAAAACCTTGTTTCAGGAATATTTTAGCCACATACTGCTTCGTAGCAGCATCATACTGCATCTGGTTTTCTTTGCTTGGTTTATAATTATTAAACCCTCCCAAAACATAAATTTCTTTCTCTACCGGATCTGATTCCAGATAGAAATGCACCCATGAATAGTCCGCTTCTCTTTCTGCATCTCTTTCTCTGCCTAAATCATTTCTTCTGTAATACCATGCTCCATTCACATCCGGCTGATATTGATAATTTAAAGGGAATGCCCATACCGGATGCAGATAGGTCTGGTTGACATCATCTTTTATTTCGGTTGTACGTACCATATCCGCCGCCATATTCATATTTTTATTATCGAAATAATAAAACTCGTTGTCTCCCGGAAATGTAAGATTCATCTGCTGAAAAAGCACCTGATTTCCTAAAACACTGCTTGGCTTCAGATTAGAAATCGTCGTATTCGGGTTGTTATTCTGCATCACATTCATAGTGATTGAATTGACATTGGAAGAAATATCTCCTCCTTTCGGAGAAACATTCACTTCTACCCTCTGGTTAAGATTGGGATTTCTTGCATCTGCAAATCTTGAAATATTTAACCCTACAGATGTTACATCTTCTACCAGGTAAAACCTTTTTTTGAAAAGAGGCTGATCTGCAGAATCTTTGTAAACAATCAGTTCATAATTCCCTGAAATTTTCAGCTGGATTTTATCATTTGGAAAAACAAGTTTATAGTGGGTATAAGCCTGTAATGTATTAAAAGAATACTGAAACTGATCCAGAAGCGCATTCATACTCCCGGTAGCAAATTCTGTAAAAAACAGATTATCCTCGTTCCAGTTTCTGTCATAATGTTTGAATGTATATCTATAGATCTGACTGCCGTTGGTAAGGTCATCAAAGCCCAGAACCAACTGTTCACCAATCTTGATTACCGGAGTTTCATCATTGGTCTGAGGATTGAACAGCTGAACACTTTGGATATTTTGTCCAAAAACCAGTCCGCTCAAAGTAAGTAAGAGTATTCGCAAAGTTTTCATTATGACGAAGATAACGAAAAATAGCCATTTTCTTAATAATATCGTATTTTTGAATAAAAAATATTCAGATATGCTTCAGATTCAAGGTTTCGTATTCAACTTTGCGAGCGAAAACACTTACATCATTTATAACGAGAATAAAAACGCTTGGTTAATTGATCCGGGAAATATGAAAGGGCAGGAAACTCAGGCTATTGAGAGTTTCATTTCGGAAAACGGACTGAAAATTCAGAAAATTCTTCTTACCCACGCACATATTGATCATGTATTGGGTCTTCAATGGGCTTTTGATACATTCAAAGTACCTGTAACGATGCATCAGGAAGATCAGGAAGTTTTGGATATGCTTCAGGCAAGCGGAATGAGATTCGGAATGCAGATAGATCCTGTAAAAGTAGAGGTGGAATATATAAAAGAAGGGGATGAATTGGATCTGGATGGTGAAAAATTTACAATTTATCATGTTCCGGGACATTCTCCGGGAAGTGTAGTCTATCATCACGAAAATCAGAAATTCATGATCTCAGGAGATGTTCTTTTTGAAGGCAGCATCGGAAGAACAGATTTATATAAAGGTAATTATGAACAGTTGATTGATGGCATTAAATCAAAACTTTTCATTTTAGATAATGATACTCAGGTTTTCTCAGGTCACGGAAATCCTACGTCAATTGGATTTGAAAAGCAGTATAATCCGTTTTTGAAGTAAACAATCTATTTAAATCTCACACAGATGCTTTATGATGAAATGGGAGATTAATTTTTAAATAAAAATATGAAACCACCGGAAAATTCCGGTGGTTTCATTATAATAAAGAAAGTAGAATTTAGAAATCCAAAGTGATTGATGCTCTGGCAGCAGCTCCCATAATAGGTCTGGCCATAATGATTCCATCTCCGTTTGGAGAACCCGCTCTTGGGTCACCTTCTGTGATACCGATTGTATTAAAGATATTTGTTCCATCCACAGCAAAACGTATTTTCCCTAATTGATAAGACATTCCCGCTCCAAATTCAGTAAAGGAAGGCAACGTCTGTACATTCTTCTCATCCTGGAAACGTTTTCCATAGTAATTCATGCTTACATATGTTCTCCATGCTTTTGTAATATTGACTGCCGGTGAAATATTGAAGAAAAATTTTGGCATTCTTCTTACCACATTTCCTTCAAGAACGCTTCCTGCCTCAAGGTTTTTATATTTTGGACTCTGAATGGTCCCGTTGAATGTTACTTCTAAAATATTATTGAATAAACGGGCAAAACCTTCCAGTTCAACTCCATAGTTTTCTGTATTCGCGAAGGTATTTTCAGATTTACCATCAGAGAAAACATCTGTAAATGAAAGGTTCTTCAAGGTAGAATAGAACGGAATGACCGCTATATCAAAGGTACGCGAGTAATATTTATATCCTACTTCCAGCTGATTGGTTGTTACTGATTTTAAAGGTTTATCAGGATTCGGATTGGAGAAATAATTGTAATATGCTTCTTCATTCGGCGATCTGAAACCATTGGAAAAACGGGCATATACTGCATTCTCTCTGTTGACCTTATAATTGGCAGCTAATGTGAAAGACACCTTATCTACATTATAATTCCAGTACGTGTATTTATTTCCTAAAACACTCATATTATCATCAGCAGTTGTAGTGTTGAAACCATGAGTTCCATCCGTTGTTAACCCGGAATTATTTAAATTGGATGAGGTAGTGTTCGCAAAATTCCCTTTATAATAATCATGGCTGTAGCGAAGACCTCCATTTACACTTAAGGCATCAGTGATATTATAATCCAGGTTTACATAAAGATCATTCAAACTTCCCTGAGTCTGAGTATCTCTCTGTAAGAACGTCATGTTGGTAACTCCGTTATACGTTTTTGAATATCCCGTATCTAAAGGGCTTAGAGAAGTATCTACCAGATTCAATAATTCCGGTCTGTCTGTAGCAGTAGTTAGAATATTACTCCAGTTCCAGTATTGGTGGGATTTCCAGTTGGATTTATAAAAACCTGCCGTAATATTTCCCTGATCAAATTTATAATTGAACTGTAAATCATTCACAAAGTTATTCATCTGTTTGTCAATCGCCCAGAATCCCAGTTTCTGTACATATTCAGGATTAACTACAGCTCCATTGCTCACCAATGAATACTGATAATTGTTTCCGCTGATTCCGCTGCTTTTAGCAAATTCTGCCATTGTCTGTGGACCTCCTGCCGGGAAAATCCCTGTATAGTTCATATTGATATTGGTGTATCTGGTCTTGTTTAAAACGCTGAAATTGTTTCCAAGATCATATTTAAACTCAGCTCCTAATACATCTACTTTCGGATGAATCCCGTCTTCTAGATTTCTGTTGAAAAAACCGCCTCCGGCCTGTGGAATATTCAGCTGGCTGATAGCTCTGTAACTGTATGTTCCATAATTAGGATCAAAATTCTGGAATCCTTTCAGCTTATTGCCGTTTTGTACCAAAGGAATAGGAAGGAAGAATGTATTTCTGTCATCCAGTTTTTTGTAATATACTTTTACATAACCTTTATCAAAAACATATTTCAGATTCATCCTGATTTGTCCGCCGTTATTGGCTTTGAAACCAGTTTTTCTGATCCCGTCATCTGTTCTGTAGAAACCTCCTACATTAAAGAATAATTTATCCTGAACCAAAGCTCCACCCACATTCACATCGGTACGCATCAATCCGTATGTACTTGTCTCCAATTTTGCGGTACCTCTGAAATCATTGGTTCCTTCTCTGGTAATAAAGTTGATCAAACCACCGGGAGAATTGGTTGCAAAAATAGACCCTGAACCTCCTCTCAAAGCTTCCATACGGTTTACCGAATTATCTACACGGAAAAAGTTATCTGCATTGGCAAACTGAAGAGCACCGTCTTCAAAAACCGGAAGACCATCTTCCTGTACCTGCACAAACTCGTAAGCTCCTGCGGAAGGAATCCCTCTTGCAAAAAGGTTATTTCCTACTTCCCCACCTGATGTTTCCACCGCAAATCCAGGAACTCGCTGTAATAAAGCAGCTGCACTGATTGGATTTTGCTTCTGAATTTCTTTGGAACTGAAGGTAGAAATCGCTGTACTGGATTCTATTTTTTTCTTTGGATTTGAATTTCCTGTGATGACAATCTGATCGATGGAAGAAACTTTTGCAGAATCCTGCGGAGTTTCCTGGGCATAAGCATTATTAAAATATAACGTAGCTGTTGCGGCGATTAAAAAGATTGATTTTTTTTTCATAGCCTTATTTTTATTGTTAGTTTCAGTTTTGTTGTAATTGTAAATACACTCCATTGGTCCAACCAAATCCATCCTGATTAGGGTATTCCCCGCCGCCTGCTATTGTTTCTGTGTCTAATGCATTGTATTTTTCCATTAGTTTTCCGGTATTCTTGTACACTCTTTCTACATTGGAACACCAATTATTTTTTATTTTCTCAGCCAGTTCATCAAAGCCATAATTTTTCATTGCTTTAAAGCCCAGCCATTGATAAGGAGCCCATGCATTGGGAAGATCCCACTGCTGCCCTGAGTTTTTAGTTGTAGTAACAAGCCCTCCCTGATAGAGAAACTTTTCAGCAATGGCTTTAGCAACTGCCTCCGCCTGTTCCTGATCTGCAATCCCAAGGAATAAAGGGTAAAGAGCAGCAATATGTTCAGACGGTGTTTTTGTGTTTTTTTTAGTGTGATAATCTTTATAATTGTTAGTATTTCCATCCCAGAAATATTTATTGATCATCTGTCTTCGGCTTGCTGCTCTTTCTGAAAAATAATTTTCTTTTTCACTCAAATTCTGAAGCGCTGAAGATTTTGCCAAAGTCATTTCCAAATGCCATAGAAGGCAGTTTAGATCTACTTGAGCAAGATTCAGTGTTTCTATCGTCTGTATATTTTCTCCGTCTGCAAACCATCTGCTGGAAAAATCCCAACCCGATTCACAGGCACTTCTTATATTTCTGTAAAATTCATCTCCCGAAGTTTTTTCATGATCTTCAATATCGATCAGATAACTCTCAGGACGTGGTGCATTTTCTGCATCGTAATAACGGTTTAGAATATCTCCTTCCGATGTTCTGACTACTCTTTTTATACTTGAATTATTTTCAAGTCCTTCTTCACCATTCATCCAGAAAGCATACTCCTTTTCTAGGGTATCATGATATTCTGTATAAATTCCTTCCTCATGTGTTGTTTCAAAAAGAAGGTCCAGCATTAATGAAAAATAAGGAGGCTGTGATCTGCTCAGGAAATGGGTTCTGCTCGCATTAGGAACAAATCCTACATTCTGGATCAGGTAAGAACAATTTTCAATAATATTTTTCATCATTTCTATTCTGCCCGAAGCTTTTAATCCTAGCATAATAAAATAGCTGTCCCAATAGAAAAACTCATTAAAGCGTCCTCCCGGAACGATATAAGGTTTCGGTAACTTTAAAAGGGTTCCCTTTTCTTCATAGGCTGTACGCGTCAGCTCATCCCATAATTTTTCAATATGTTCTGTGATGGGAAGATGGTCTTCTCTATGAATAGAAACTCTCACCCCTAAAAAGTCAAAATGGGTCATCACAAAATCTTTCAGATCAAAACCTTCTGTATTTTTTGATTTTTCATAATCTTCATTAATCTTTGCAACAGGAAACAGAGGAACTGCATCCGTCATCATTTTCTGATCTTCAAAAATTTCAGATCTCTGCACCTCATCAAACAGACTTTGAATTTCTTTTATGTAAAGCTGATTACTCATTGTTATTTTTTAGGATTAATTTTTAATTTATTCATGAAAACTGCTGAAATGATCAGTAATGAAAGCGGAATCAGAGAAAGGTAAAATGCCTGCTGACCGCTGAATTCCTGAAACACAAAACCGGTAATAATAGAACCAATAGTTCCTCCGATTGCTGAGAAAACGACAATCAAACCTGACATCGCGCTATGCAAATATTTTGGGATTGATGCCAGAATCACAGAATTAATACTTGGATAAATAGGTGCCAGCAAACCTCCCATCAAGGGAAATAAATACACCACCAAAGGTGCGTTCATCCAGCTTGTATTTGTATCAATGTGAATATTATGAGTAAGAGGTAAAACCAACAGTAAGCTGATGGCAAAACCTATCACACAAAAAGAAACCACATAAATCCAGTTGAATTTCTTAGAAAAGAATCCCGACAGAAATCTTCCCAAAGCAAAAGCTCCTGCCAAAACAGCTCCCGCCTGAATACTCATTGAGGTAGGCACTTTTAAAATTTCTTTATAAAAAGTAGGCGTCCATGTTTGAAAACTCTGTTCTACCAATACAAAAAGGAAAGCACATAATAAAAAGAACAATACTTTTTTGTAACTGAATAAACTGGCGCTGTTTCTTAAATCTCCCAATAGGTCTGTTTTCTCACTTTTCGCTTCCTGCTCATTCAGCTTTGAAAAGAATAAGAATAAAAAGGATAAAGTAGAAAGCCCTCCAAGAATCCAATACACATCCAGCCATCGGGTAGATTCCGGATTGTGATCATCAATGTATAAACTGAATAAAACATTTCCTGCCAATACTCCAATCATGAAAAATCCTTCCAGAAATCCCATGAAACTGGAATGTTCCTTGTCTGTTTCTGTCACCAATCCAATAGAAGTAAAAACCGATATCTTGATTAAAGCAAAGGAAACTCCTACGGTTGCAAATAATAATTTAAAAACCCAGAAGTCATTGGTAAACGGCATTACAAAACACATACAGCTTACCAGAAACAGTGCAATCAACATTGATTTTTTAATTCCTATTTTGGGAAGAAATGAAGCCAGAATGAATGAACAAATGGCAATGGGCAGATCTTTGAAACCTTCCAAAACACTGGCCGAAGATTTTGAAATCCCAAAATTCTGCTGCACCTGTAGAATGACTGTTCCTACAGAATTCAGAAGAATGGCGAAGACAAAATAATTTAAAAATAAAACGGCCTTGATGTTAATATTTTTCATTCAGGTTATTTCTTGTCGGCTAAGATAGAAGCATTTGTGTTAACGATAATTTAACACAGTAAATCAATATTTGAACTATATTAATATAATTAGTATTTTTAGTAATTAAATATGATTAATTAAATGAAAGTCACTTTTGAAAGGGTAATCCCTAATGACAAGAGCTCCTTCCGCACGATTCATAATAACTCCCCTATTTCAGAATTTAAATGGGAGTATCATTATCATCCGGAAATTGAACTGGTATGTGTCATTTCTGGAAGTGGAACCCGTCATGTAGGCTACCATAAAAGTAATTACACCAATGGAGATCTGGTATTAATTGGGTCCAATATCCCCCATTCCGGATTTGGATTGAATTCTATTGATCCGCATGAAGAAATTGTACTTCAGTTCAAGGAAGAAATTCTTCAATTTCCTCAGCAGGAAGTTGAAGCCAGATCTATTAAAAACCTACTGGAACTTTCAAAATACGGGATTCATTTTCATCATAAAGTAAAAAAAGTCATGCTTCCCAAACTGAAGCTTATGCTTGAATCGGAAGGTTACAGAAGATATTTGCTGCTGCTTGAGATTCTTTTCGAGCTTTCAAAATGTGAAGATTATGATCTTCTGAACAAAGAAATCATGCCTTACACCATTATTTCAAAAAATAAAACCCGCCTGGAAAATATCTTCACGTACGTAGAACATCATTATGATAAGGAAATTGAAATTGAACAAGTCGCCAAACTTGCCAATCTGACATTGCCGGCTTTCTGTAACTTCTTTAAAAAAGCAACCCAGATCACTTTTACAGAATTTGTCAATAGATACAGAATCAATAAGGCATGTCTGCTGATGGCACAAGATAAATCTATTTCAGAATGCAGCTATCATTGCGGGTTCAATAATGTGACATATTTTAACAGGATGTTTAAAAAATATACAGGAAAAACACCTTCAGAGTTTATCAAGAATTATTCTCACAATAAAGTCAATGTTGATTTGAAGGTTGAGAAAGAGACTAAAAGTAAGGTGAGTTTTTAATAGAAAAATTAAACTGAGACTCCTACGGAGTGACAAAAGGTGTGGATAAACTAAGCGCAGATGTTTCAATCAACAAAAAAGCCACTCTAAAAGAGCAGCTCTATATTATAATGAGTAAAAACCGGCAGCTAGATAATCAGTAACCGGCACAATTACTTATTTCCATTTAATATTACATCCCATGCTAGGTCTTTGAATTTCTTCCTGAGCTTCTCCAGCCAAAAGATTTTCAAAAGCAATGATCAAGTCTTCTCCGGTCACATCTTTATTATTTCCCGGTCTCGAATCATCCATCTGACCTCTGTATACAAGATCCAGTTTGTCATCAAAGAAATAAAAATCCGGTGTACAAGCCGCATCGTAAGCTTTAGCTACTGCCTGGCTTTCATCAAATAAATAAGGGAAATCAAAATTTCTTTCAATCTGAAATTCAATCATTTTTTCAGGAGAATCTGCCGGATATTTTTCAACATCATTAGCATTGATAGCGATGAATTCAATTCCTTGCTCGTTATAATCTTCATACAATTCGTTGATCTTGTCGATCACGTGAAGTACAAACGGGCAATGGTTGCACATAAAGATTACCAATGTTCCTTTTTCTCCTTTCAGGTCTTCCAAAGACTGAAGTTCATTCGTTTTTGACGGGTTAGGAAGTTCAAAAAACGGAGCTTTTGTTCCTAGTGCCAACATATTTGAGGGAGTATTCATATCCTTTTTTCTTTATGGGCAAAGATAGATATTTCTTTTATTATTAAAACGGGTTCTGAAAGAGACATTTTTATTTTTAACATCACAAGAAAGAGAGACGTTATGAAGCTTCCAAAATAGTCATAGTCAAATTCTATCAATCTCTTTATTTTAAAAAGTTTTTATCTAAAACCAGCTTGCTGAGCTTATTCTCACTTCTTTCATCCCCTTGATATAAAGTTTTTATACTCGTTTTTTACTGTTAAATGCAAAATATCTTTGGAAGTTATATTAAAAAGTTTGTAGTTTTGCTAACGCTGTTAGTAAAAGAAATATCAATATCATGGGTCTACATGAACGCCGTCAACGAGAAAAGGAATCCATCCGTGCAAATATTTTGCAGGCTGCATTTACTTTGGCTAAAACTGAAGGCTGGGCATCACTTTCTATGCGGAAGATAGCAGACGCTATTGAGTATAGTGCCCCGGTGGTATATGATTATTTTGAAAATAAAGAAGCCATTCTATTTGAAATTTCTTTAGATGGTTTTCACAATTTACATATAGAATTATTAAAAGCTCAGAAAAAACATAACACTCCGGAAGAGCAGCTTTCTGCTATTGTGGATGCCTACTGGAACTTCGCTTTTAAAAATAAGGAATATTACCAGCTTATGTTTGGTCTTGGGATGCAGTGCTGTGGAAAAGGGCAGATGAAAAAAGAATTTTCTTCATTTCAGGAACTGATCTATGAATGTACTTACGAGATTATTAAGAAAAATGGGTCTAATCCTGACAATGCCTGTCATATGTCTCATGCCCTATTTTCTGCCGTTCACGGAATGATCTCTATTATGATGATGCGTACTGCTGATATCCCTTCTACAATGAACAAGACAACATTGGACGAAACTGTTTCGGCTTTTATTAAGTCTTTGTAATTTTTTTTTGAATTAAAAATTAACACCGTTAGGAAACTTAACACTGAATTAACTTAGATTATTTTGTGATTCCTGATTAAAAACCAAACCATTTATGGAGCAATTCATATCATTCAGCTGTTAAAAGTAATCATTTTTTGTTTACGAATTAACACTGTTAGTAAAATTAACACACCTTACACCATCATTATATACTTAAATACATTAAAACAATTTTCAATTATGGAAACTATCGACCCAATTGCACATTAAAAATTCTGTAATTTTTTTTGAACTAATTATTAACACTGTTAGGAAAAAACACAGCATTTATTAAAACACATTACTTACCTCTAACACTTCATTAAAAAAATTAAACCACAATGAAAATACCTGGAAAAACAAGGTTTATTGTACTTATTGCAAGTATAATTCTTTTACAGAGCTGTACCAAAGCTGCAGAAGGAGCCAATGCCGCACCGCCAGCTCCAGAACTTCCGGTTTATACCGTTCTTACATCACCCGCTACTACATATCAGGAATTCCCTACTGCTTTAGAAGGGAAAAATAACGTAGAAATCAGATCTCAGGTAGACGGATATCTGGATAGAATCTATGTAGAAGAAGGTGCTTACGTAAGAGCCGGACAACCATTATTTAAAATAGATTCAAGAAGCTACGGCGAGCAAATGAATATGGCGCAGGCTAATCTGCAGGCTGCTAATGCCAATATACAGAAGGCAAAAGTGGAAGTAGATAGACTTCAGCCATTGGTAGCTGCCAAAGTAGTTTCTGATGTACAGCTTAAAACAGCAAAAGCCAATTATGAAGCCGCTGTTGCATCTGCTGCACAAGCAAAAGCTTCGGTAGGAAGCGCAAGAATCAATGTAGGATTTACAACCATTACAGCTCCTGTAAGCGGATATATCGGAAGAATCCCTTACAAAAAGGGAAGTCTGATTTCAAGAACAGATGTAAATCCATTGACATTGTTATCAGACATCAGTGAAATTTATGCTTATTTCTCTCTGAGTGAACTGGACTTTATTGCTTTTCAGAATAAATATCCCGGAGCTACTCTGGAAGAAAAGCTGAAAAATATGCCAATGGTAGAATTGGTAATTGCTGACAACAGTACTTATCCTGAAAAAGGAAAACTGAGCATCGTAGACGGACAGTTTGATAAAACTACCGGAGCCATCAGTGTACGTGCCGTTTTCCCTAATACAAACGGAGCTTTAAGAACCGGAAATACAGGAAGAGTACGTATGCCGCAACTGATCTCGAATGCCGTAGTGATTCCACAGGAGTCTACTTTCGAAATTCAGGATAAAACCTATGTATATGTAATGGGTAAAGATCAGAAGGTAACCGGAAGACCAATCAAAATATCAGGAAAAACGGATAGCTATTATTTTATTTCTGAAGGGCTTGCACCTGGAGAAAAAATAGTATACACAGGAATTGGAAGCTTAAAAGATGGTGCATCTATCAAGCCGAAAAATATTTCTTCTGACAGCTTATTAAAAGCGAAACCATTATAATCCTTTCCGAATACAGAAGACTTAAAAAAATAAACTTCTTATGTTAAAACAATTTATAGAAAGACCGGTCCTTTCAACGGTCATCTCCATAATACTCTTATTATTGGGAGCCCTGTCTCTCTTTAATTTACCAATAGCCCTCTTTCCGGATATCGCTCCACCGAGTGTACAGGTAACGGCATTCTATCCAGGAGCCAATGCGGAGGTTGTAGCACGTTCGGTAGCCACCCCGATTGAGGAAGCCGTGAACGGAGTTGAGAACATGACGTATATGACCTCAAATTCCAGTAATGACGGTACGATGACACTGAGTGTCTTCTTCAAACAGGGCGCTGACGCTGATAATGCAGCAGTAAACGTACAAAACCGTGTATCAAAAGCGATGAGCCAACTGCCTCAGGAGGTGGTACAGGCCGGGATTTCTACCCAGAAAGTACAGAACAGTATGATCATGTTCATGGGTTTGACCAGTGAAAATGAAAAACAATATGACGAATTATTCCTTCAAAACTACCTGAAAATTAATGTTATTCCTCAGATACAGCGTATTCCGGGGGTTGCACAGGCTCAGGTATTCGGAACAAGGGATTACTCCATGAGAATCTGGCTGAAACCGGACAGACTGGCAGCTAACAATCTTTCTCCTCAGGAAGTTCTGGGAGCTATTAAAGACCACAACCTTGAAGCAGCTCCGGGCCGTTTGGGACAGGGAAGTAAGGAAACTTACGAATATATCCTTAAATATAAAGGAAAACTGAATAAGAATGAAGACTACGAAAACATCGCTATCAAAGCGAACAGTGATGGTTCTTTCTTACGATTAAAAGATGTAGCAAGAGTAGAATTCGGTTCTTATACTTATACTGCAACAAACAGAGTTGACGGGAAACCGGTTGCCGGATTTGCCATCTTACAGACTGCAGGTTCTAATGCGAATGAAATCCTGACTGAAATTGAAAGTCAGGTGAAAGTAATGGAAACTACTCTTCCAAAAGGAGTAAAACCAATTATCATGTATAACTCTAAAGACTTCCTGGATGCATCTATTCATCAGGTTGTTGAAACGTTAATCATTGCCTTCATTCTGGTATTTATTGTAGTATATATTTTCCTTCAGGATTTCAGATCTACATTAATTCCGGCTATTGCAGTACCCGTTGCAATCATCGGAACATTCTTCTTCCTTCAGCTGTTTGGTTTCAGTATCAACATGCTTACGCTGTTTGCATTGGTTCTGGCCATCGGTATTGTGGTAGATGACGCCATTGTAGTGGTAGAAGCCGTCCATTCTAAAATGGAACAGACAGGAATGCCTGTAGAACAAGCTACCACGAATTCAATGAGTGAAATTTCAGGAGCTATTATTTCCATTACACTGGTAATGTGTGCCGTGTTTATTCCGGTTGGTTTCATGCAGGGACCTGCAGGAGTTTTCTACAGACAGTTTGCATTTACATTAGTCATTGCGATTTTAATTTCAGCAGTTAATGCATTGACATTAAGTCCTGCATTATGTGCGATGTTCTTAAATGATCCTCAGGGAGAGCATGGTGAGCACGGTCATAAAAAAGGATTTGGAGCTAGATTTTTCAACGCATTTAATGTGAGCTTCAACAATATGACCCGAAAGTATATTTACAGCCTTAAATTTTTAATTAAAAATAAATGGGTTGCTGTAGGAGGACTTGTCATTATTACAGCAGCAAGTGCATTCCTTATCAAGAAAGCTCCGTCAGGATTTATTCCTACAGAAGATCAGGGATTCGTATTGTATGCCGTGAATACTCCTCCGGGAAGTTCATTGGAAAGAACCCACAGAGCGACTGCTCAGATTGATAAAATTATCAATGGTGAAAAAGCAACCAATCACCTTTGGGTAGCAGATGGTATGAACTTTATCAGTAACGCCAATGCTTCTCCATATTCTGCAGGTTTCATTAAGCTTAAAGATTATGACAAACGCGGTGAAATGAAAGATCCTGACCAGATTGCAGCAACATTAACAGGAAAGGTAAGCCAGGTGAAAGATGCCAATGCATTCTTCTTCAACTTCCCTACTGTTCAGGGATTCGGTAACGTTTCCGGATTTGAATTTATGCTGCAGGACAAAACAAACGGTTCTTTTGAACAATTGGGAACAACTACCCAGCAGTTCATTGGGGAGCTGATGAAACGACCGGAAATTGCATTTGCCTTTACTACTTATGCTGCTGGAAACCCTCAGTATACGATTGATGTAGATACAGACAAAGCCAATCAGCTGGGTGTTTCCGTTACAGAATTGATGCAGACTATGCAGATTTATTTCGGAAGTAGCTTTGTATCAGATTTCAACAGGTTTGGAAAATACTACAGAGTAATGGCACAGGCAGATATTCCTTATCGTACCGATGTCAACTCTCTGGAAGGAATTTATGTAAAAAATAAATCAGGAGAAATGGTTCCTGCAAAAACACTGGTTACATTAAAAAGAACTTTCGGACCTGAAACGGTAACAAGAAATAACCTTTTCAACGCAGTAACTATCAATGGAACACCAAAACCGGGATACAGTACCGGAGATGCCATCAAAGCGGTAGAAGAAGTTGCTCAGCAATCACTACCAAGAGGATATGGATATGAGTGGACAGGGATTACCCGTGAAGAGATCAAAACAAGCGGACAAACATCATTCATTTTCTTCTTAAGTATCTTGTTTGTGTATTTCCTATTGGCAGCTCAGTATGAAAGTTATATCCTTCCATTTGCCGTTATTCTTACAATTCCAACGGGAATTTTCGGAGTATTTGCCTTCACAGGACTGGCAGGAATTGATAACAACATTTACGTTCAGGTAGGATTGATCATGCTGGTCGGGTTATTGGCGAAAAATGCCATCCTGATCGTAGAGTTTGCTGTACAAAGAAGAAAAGCTGGAAAAAGTTTGATAGAATCTGCGCTTCAGGCATCAAGATTACGTTTAAGACCAATCTTAATGACCTCTTTTGCCTTCATCGTGGGAATGCTTCCGCTGGTATGGACACAAGGAGCTTCTTCAAAAGGTAATCACTCTATTGGATACAGTACCGTAGGAGGAATGCTTACAGGAGTAATATTCGGGATCTTTATCATTCCGGTAATGTATGTGATCTTCCAGTATCTGCATGAAAAAATGCCAAGCAGAAAACAGAAAAGACTGAAGAAAAAACAAATGGAGGAAGAACTTTTAGCTTCAGCTCATTAATAAAAAATGAATGACAAAACTTAGAGAAAATTTTAAGACAAAGGATTAACTATTCTCCCGCTGTTCTTAATGGTTAAAAAATTCCAACAATTTTCTCCTACTAAAGACAATTTTTGCATCAATGAAACCTCTCTGAGTTTTGTATTCAATTAAAAGTTTAAAAACTATGAAAAGAGTAAAAAATATTATTCTAACTTTTGCGCTGGCTATAGGCTCTGTATCATGTGTGTCCAAACTGGCATACACGGAGCCTGAACTGCCATTGCCGGAAAAGTTTCAGTATACTGCAACTGCCGATACAGCCAGCATAGCGAATCTGGAGTGGAAGCAGTTCTTCAGCGATCCTATTTTACAGGGGCTGATTGAAAAAGGAATCAAAAATAACTATGACCTGCAGATTGCATTAAAGCAGGTTGCCTCTTCACAGGAAAAACTGAAACAGGCAAAATATATGCAATATCCGGATGTTGGTTTTGGAGTAAGCGGGCAAATTTCAAGGCCTTCCAAAAACAGCATGAATGGGCAAAGCTTAAATTTATTTTTAGGATCAAGCCATGTTGAGGATTACAATGCAGCCTTCAACCTTTCATGGGAAGCTGACATTTGGGGAAAAATTAAAAACCAGCAGGAAGTTTCAAGAATGCAGTATTTGCAGACTTATGAAGCTTCAAAAGCAGTTCAGACACAGGTAGTAGCTGCCATTGCTCAGGGATATTATAATCTTCTGATGCTTGACAGACAGCTGGGAATTGCAAAATCAAACCTGGAACTAAGCAGTAATACATTACTCATCACACAAAAAATGTGGGAAAGTGGTGATAACACCTCTTTAGGTGTACAGCAAGCCTCTGCTCAGAAACAAGCTACAGAACTTCTGATTACTCAATTGGAACAGAATATTGCCATTCAGGAAAATGCTTTAAGCATTCTTGTAGGGGAAATCCCTAATAAAGTAAACAGAACGATTGAAATGTCAGACACTTCCCTACCTCAGACTATCACTGCAGGACTTCCTGCAGCCATGGTAAGCAGAAGACCGGACGTTCGTCAGCAGGAACTTGTTTTGCTGGAGTCAAATGCTATCGTAGGAATTGCTCAGGCCAATATGTACCCGGCATTGAAGATTACAGCTAATGGAGGGGTAAATTCATTCAAGTTTGATAACTGGTTTCAGATTCCGGCTTCATTATTCGGGTCTGTTCTGGGAGGACTTACCCAGCCTATTTTCCAGAAAAGACAGTTGAAAACGGATCTTGCAGTAGCCAAAATTCAAAGAGAGAAAAATGTTCTGGCATTCCGTCAGTCGGTATTAAATGCTGTAGGTGAGGTTTCAGATGCTTTGGTATCTAATGAAAACCTAAAAGCTCAGGAACAAAAAGCTACCGAGCAGGCAACTACCTTGAAAGACGGAATTAAAAGTGCACAGCTTCTTTACAAAGGAGGTTCAGCCAATTACCTGGAAGTGATTACAGCACAGGGAAATTCCCTACAGGCAGAGTTGAATCTGGCTTCCATTAAAAGACAGAGATTAAGCAGCATTGTAGATCTATACAGAGCGCTGGGCGGCGGTTGGAAGTAGTAAATTAAATTATATTTGTTTTAAGATGCGGTTCTTTTCAGAGCCGCATTTTTTTGTATTGTTTCTATTTATTACAATATGAATTTAAACTTAGATTCCTACGGAATGACATAGTGTATGGGTAAACTAAGCGCCCAGTTTGTCATTCCGTAGGAATCTCTATTTTCAAAGCTTCTAAAGTCGTTTAATAATGTAAAAGTATTTACTTTTCAAACTCCTCCGCAATCCATTTCAACAAATCTTCATACTCTTTTTCAGAATATCCCAACTGCAAATAATGAATATCATCGGCTTTTCTATACCAGGTCAACTGACGTTTTGCATATCTCCGGCTGTTCTTTTTAATTTCTGAAATGGCAAAGTCAAGATCCCAGTCACCATCAAAATATTTGAATAACTCTGCATAGCCTACCGTATTCAAAGCAGTGAGTTCTTTGAATTTCTCAAGACCCTTCACTTCATCCAGCAGTCCTTTTTCCATCATGATATCCACTCTCCTGTTGATTCTGTCATACAGTTCTTCTCTGGGAGCTTCTATTCCGATTCGAATTAAATTAAAATCTCTTGAATCCTGGGACACAGCAATCAATTCAGAATATTTTGTATCAGTTTGCCAGATCACATCTATAGCACGCAAAAGCCTGCGGTGGTTGTGAATATCCACTACACTGAAATATTCGGGGTCGAGTTCCTTTAAAGTTTCCTGAAGTTTTTCTATTCCTTCCTGTTCCAGAATAATCTGAAGTTTTTCCTGGTTTTCAGTATTGGCTTCAGGCAGATCATGCAAACCTTCTATCACTGCTTTTTCATACATCATACTTCCGCCCACAAGAATAACGGTGTCATACGTTGCAAAAAGCTCATTGAGTTTTTGAAGGGCATCTTCTTCATACTGCCCGATAGAATAGTATTCTTCAACTGAAAGATTTCCGATAAAATGATGAGGTGCCCCCGCAAGTTCCTCTTCTGAAGGTGCCGCTGTACCTATTTTCATTTCTTTAAAAAACTGACGGGAATCACAGGAAATAATCTCCGTATTGAAATGCTGCGCCAAATCAATTGCCAATCTCGTCTTACCGATTCCGGTGGGGCCTACTACAGAAATCAAATTTTTCTTTTTCACAGCGCTAATTTACGAAAATGAGTTTATTTGAATTTTTATTTTTAAACATAAAATCTACAAAAAAGCTGCTGTTTATTTTGAACCATTAAGATTTTATGAAGAAGTTCAGAATATTAAGATGAGCTTCGCTTTTTAGTAGAACGCTTCTGAAAATCTATGAGATTTTTTCTTAATTAAACTTAACAGCTTAAATGTTCTTAATGGTTCAAAATAAATTTAAAACTTGAATAATTATATACTGTACGTTGAAGTTTCATGGTATTATAGTATAGACTTAAATGTTTATCTTTGTAGAACAATAAAAAACTATGATTTTATCAATGACCGGATTCGGTAGAGCCGAAGATGTTTTTGAAGGAAAAAAAATTACAATAGATATTAAATCACTGAACAGCAAGAGCTTTGATTTGAATATTAAAATTCCTTTACGTTATAAAGAAAAAGAATTTGAAATCAGAAAAATTCTTAACGATAGAATTATCCGTGGAAAAGTAGACTGCTACGTTAATATTGAGAACCTTGAAGAGTCCAATGATGTAAAAATTAATAAAAATTTAATTGAATCTTACATCAATGAGCTTAAAAACATAGCTTCTGACGGTCCTAATTTCGAATACCTTAAAATGGCAGTAAGACTTCCTGATGCTATCTCATCAAGACCTGATGAACTTACGGCAGGTGAATGGGAAGCGCTGGCTAAAATTGTCAATAATGCTATTAACAGATTTGAGGAATTCAGAAAAACTGAAGGCAGCATTTTACACGAAGAATTAAACAGAAATATTCAGAATATTGACAAATATCTTGGAGAAGTAATTCCTTTTGAGGAAGAAAGAATTGTCAGCGTGAAAGAACGTTACCAGAAATCTTTGAAAGAATTTGAAAACGTAGATGAAACGCGTTTCTACCAGGAAATGGCCTATTTCACTGAAAAGCTTGATATCTCTGAAGAAAAGGTAAGACTTACCCAGCACTTAAAATATTATAAAGAAGTAATGGACAATGAATCTTTCAACGGAAAAAAACTGGGCTTTATTTCTCAGGAAATCGGAAGAGAGATCAATACATTAGGTTCTAAAGCCAATCATGCAGAAATCCAGAAACTGGTTGTAATGATGAAAGATGATCTGGAAAAAATTAAAGAACAAACGTTAAACGTATTGTAATGATAGGTACGGGTTACGAGATGCGTGATGATCATTCCTAACAATGAACTCTGTAACTCGAAACCTGAAACCTGAAATCAAAAAAAATGGATAAAGTAATTATATTTTCAGCACCATCAGGGAGCGGAAAAACTACATTGGTAAAGCATTCACTGGAAACATTTCCTGAGCTGGAATTTTCAATCTCATGTACCACAAGACAGCCAAGAGGAAGTGAAATTCATCAGGTAGATTATCATTTTCTGACACCGGATGAATTCAGACAGAAAATTTCTGAAGATGCTTTTGTAGAATATGAAGAAGTATATACTGATAAATATTACGGTACTTTAAAATCTGAAGTAGAAAAAATCTGGAATCAGGGAAAAGTTGTTATTTTTGATGTAGATGTAAAAGGAGGTATTTCGTTAAAAAAATATTTCGGTGAAAAAGCCCTGTCTATTTTTATAGAACCGCCTTCCATTGAAGAATTGGAACGAAGATTGATCTCCAGAAATACAGATGATGCAGAAACCATACAAACCCGTGTAGCAAAGGCAGAAGAAGAAATGACCTACGCCGGCGAGTTTGACAAGATTGTTATTAATGAAGATCTTGATGCAGCTAAAAAAGAAATAGAAAGTTTAATAAAAAGTTTTATCAGTAATTAATGGCTGGAAGATAGAAGACGGAAGATGGAAGTAATCAAAATACTCTCAAAATCTAACTTTTAATTTCTCACCTCTAACTTCTGATCATAAAAAATTGAGGTTGATATGAGTACCGAAACATTAGAAAAAGCTAAATCTGCAATTCCTGTCAGAGGATTTCTGGATATAAAAGATATAGCCATTCCTCAGGGAGAAGAATTGGTAAAAGCCATTCTTAAACTTAAAGAGGAAAAAAATGCTGTTATTCTTGCCCATTACTACCAGCCTGGAGAAATTCAGGATATCGCTGATTTCCTTGGAGATTCTTTACAGCTGGCAAGACAGGCAAAAGATACCAATGCTGACATGATTGTATTCTGCGGCGTACATTTCATGGCAGAAGCGGCTAAAATTCTGAACCCAACTAAAAAAGTAGTTCTTCCTGATACTATGGCCGGATGCTCTCTGGCAGACGGTTGTTCCGGAGAAGGTTTAAGAAAAATGCGTGAACAGCACCCGAATGCTTTAATTGCCACTTACATCAACTGTAATGCAGAAACTAAAGCAGAAAGTGATATCATCGTAACAAGTTCAAATGCTGAAACCGTAATTGAAGCACTTCCAAAAGACAGACCTATTATTTTCGCACCAGACAAAAACCTGGGAAGATATTTATCTAAGAAAACAGGACGTGATATGATCCTTTGGGACGGAAGCTGTATCGTACACGAAGCTTTTTCAATGGAAAGAATTGCCCAGCAGCTGGCAGATAATCCGGATGCAAAACTGATTGCACACCCTGAAAGTGAAGAAACCGTTTTGAAACTGGCTCACTTTATCGGTTCCACTTCTGCCCTGTTGAATTATGTAGAACAAGACGACTGTCAGAAATTTATCATTGCAACAGAAGAAGGAATTCTTCACGAAATGAGAAAACGCGCTCCTCACAAGGAACTGATTCCTGCATTGGTTTTTGATGAAAGCTGTAACTGTTCGGAATGTTTCTATATGAAACGTAATACAATGGAGAAATTGTACTTATGTATGAAATATGAACTTCCTGAAATCCTTATCGACGAAGAATTAAGATTAAGAGCATTGAAACCTATTGAGGCTATGCTTGATCTTTCAAAAAGCATAAAATAATTGAAAAGCACTGTTTTTACACAGTGCTTTTTTATTTTAATCCGCAGTAATTGCAACAAAACAATCTATACTCACAACAACACACATTCTGCAATGTTCTGAGAGATTCCAATAGGCCTCACATGAAGGATCACTGGAAGAGCCTGGTCCAAAAACCAGATGAGTAGGGCAACCATCACATCTTGATACACCAGCGCCTTTCATCTGTTCCAAATCTCTTCTGTTTAGTTTTTTTAAATTTTTCATAAAGTCTGATTATCTTTTAAGAAACTCCTCCGTCCACACATTCCATACTTACCAACACACACATCTTGCAGTAGTCAGGAAGTCCCTGATAAGCAGAACATGGATACTGATATTCAGGTCCATCTCCGAATGTAGCGTGTTGTGGGCATCCTGCACATCTTGAAGGACCTGCGGCTCCATTTAATTGTTCAAGCTCTTTTCTGTTTAATTTCTTTAAATTTTTCATAGTAGTTTTAATTATGATTTTTATGTTTTTACAACAAATTGATGATTTTTAAATAATATTATCCTATTCCTCCAGAACGATACAACTGCCTGGTATTGATGGATCATAAGGGAAAAGGTAAAGACAAACCTTACGTCCTCTAAAATCTGTACATACCGCACAACCTTTTGGTCCGCAGTCAAGATCAACAGCACAGGTATCTCCTCCACCTCCAATAATCGCTCTTAAATTTTCTCTGTTTAATTTTTTTGAATTTTTCATGGTCGTTTTAATTTTCAAATTAAATTTTGATTTTCTAATGGAACAATATAATTAGGAATCACCTACAACATGGGTGCATAGCAGGTTCCTCCCGGCTTCAGCCAACAGCCCCATTTTCCACCTCCACGAAAACAGACGAACTGCTCCCCTCCACATGCTTCAATTTGGATATCCGTAAAGCCTCCGTTAATACTTTTCTTTTCTTCTCTTGATAATTTCTTGATTGTTTTCATAGTATAATAATTTTAGTATTCAGTAATAAAAAAACAACAGACTTTTGTCATTCAAAATTAATAAGGACCGAAGCATTCAAAACTCACCAGTACCCTTCCTTTACAACATTCCGGTAAAGCATCATAATCAGCACATGATCTAGGTTCACCTGGTCCATACGGTCCGGCAGGACAGTTTGCATTACAAGGGCCTATTCCACCGTTGACTGATTTTAAATCGTCTCGTTTGATTTTCTTTAGATTTTTCATGTTTATTTAGTTATTGGTTTAGATTATAAATGTAACATTTTTAATCAATTACAACAAATATATCTCCAAAAAAGGAAATATATTTTATTATGTTAAAAACTTGGCTGTTTCAAAATAAGTTGTACATTTGTTCTGTTACAATGAATTTATTAAGAAACATATCTGATATTTCTGCCCTGAAATCACCTATTTCAGGCATATCTTCTGTTTCTACATTCACAACTACAACAACTACCCCATAACGGGGTAAATTTTCACATATTATTTCCGGTACCTGTACTCTTTTTTCTAAAGAGTAGTCAATTCGTTATATCCAACTTCAAAAAAATAATTGATGAAAGTTTTAAAATTCGGCGGAACATCAGTCGCCCATTCACAGAATATCCTTCTGGTGGAAAAAATCATAAAAGATGAATCTTTAAAAAACAAAATAGTTGTAATTGTATCAGCACTTCATGGCGTAACAGACCAACTGATCAGAGCAGCAGAATACGCTTCCGTTCAAGATGAGAAATATATTCAGATGGTTCAGAATCTTGAAGAAAAACATATCAGCCTGGTCAAAGACCTTTTCCCTATCACAGAACAAAGTTCATGGCTGAGTTTTGTTAAAAAACATTTTAATGATATCGAAGATCTCTACAACGGAATTGCCGTGCTTGGGGAGCTTACCAACAGAATCAAAGATAAAATTGCTTCTTACGGAGAATTTTTGTCATCAAAAATTGTAGCAGCAAGACTTCAGCATGAAGGACTAGACTGTTTATGGATGAATTCTGCGGACCTCATCAGAACAGACAGCAATTTCACCAATGCGAAAGTAGATTTTAAATGCACTGAAAGTAATATTGTTGATTTTCTGAATGAAAATAAGAATCGTATCATCGTAGGTCCTGGGTTTGTAGCGCATGACGAAAAAAATAATGCAACAACATTAGGAAGAGGCGGTTCTGATTACACAGCTTCTATTATAGCAGCTTCCATTTATGCAGAAGAACTTCAGATCTGGACAGATGTAAGCGGAATGATGACTGCCGATCCCCGTTTGGCTTCCAATGCAAAACCTATTTCAGAAATATCTTATCATGAAGCAATGGAGCTGTCTCATTTCGGGGCAAAAGTACTTTATCCGCCTTCCATTCAGCCTGTCATGGAAAAAAACATTAATCTGATCATTAAGAATACTTTCGATCCAGATGCACCAGGAACTTTGATTTCTCACCAAGTGAAATCTTCAGGAAGTGAAAAGCAGATTGCAGTAGGAATTTCAAATATGAACAGTATTGCTCTTCTTACATTGGAAGGCAGCGGCATGGTAGGAATTCCGGGTATTTCAGCGAAATTGTTCCAGTGCCTAAGTCATGAAAAGATCAATGTAATTCTTATTACACAAGGGTCTTCCGAACATTCTATCACGATTGCAATTGAAGAAAAAGAAGCTTTACGTGCCGAAGATGCCATCAATTCATCTTTTGCGGATGATATCAATCTGAAAAGAGTATATGCTGTAAAAATTGAAACAGGGCTTTCCATTGTGGCTTTGGTTGGAGAAAGTATGAAAAGCAGAAGCGGTGTAAGCGCCAAAATGTTCGGATGTCTGGGAAATAACGGGATCAATATAAGAGCAATTGCTCAGGGCTCTTCAGAAAGAAATATCAGTATCGTTATTTCAGAAAAAGACAGTAAAAAAGCAGTGAATGTACTTCACGAGGAATTTTTTGAATCTGAAATTAAGCAAATCCACCTTTATATCTGTGGAACAGGAAACGTAGGGTCAAAGCTTATTCAGCAGATCTATGACCAGAATGCTTATCTAAAAGAAAACTTTTTAATCAATCTCAGAATTGCGGGAATTTCCAACAGCCGTCATATGATATTTTCAGACAAAGGAATATCACAGGAAGACTATTTTATATGGAATCAGAAAGGTGAAAAAGCTTCTCCACAGGAATTTGCCGAAAATATTATCTGCCGGAACTTAAGAAACTCTGTTTTCGTGGATGTAACAGCAAGTTCTGATATACCTGAAATTTATGAAAGTTTATTAAAAAGAAGCGTGAATATTGTGGCTTGTAATAAAATTGCAGCCTCTTCAGATTTTAAAAAGTATAAAACATTAAAAAATACAGCAAGAAACCACAACTGCAATTTTTATTTTGAAACTAATGTAGGAGCAGGACTTCCGGTAATAGGAACCATCAACGATTTGATCAAAAGCGGAGACAAAATCCAGTCTATTCAGGCAGTACTGAGTGGGACATTGAATTTCGTCTTTAATGAATATGATGGCAGCAGAACATTTTCTGAAGTCGTAGCCCAGGCCCAGCAGGAAGGTTATACAGAACCGGATCCAAGACTTGACCTGTCGGGAACTGATGTGGCTAGAAAAATTTTAATCCTTGCCAGAGAAGCCGGATATCCGCTTCAGTTTGATGAAATTGAAAACATTGGTTTTCTTCCTGAAGAATGTATGCAGGGAAGCGTTGGAGACTTTTATGAAAAGCTTACAGCATATGAAGACCACTTTAAAAACTTATTGAAGAATGCTAAAAATGAAGGTAAAATATTAAAATATGTCGCAGAATTTGAAGATGGAAAAGCCAAGGTAGGGTTACAGCACATTGCTCCGGCCAGTGATCTGTTTCATCTTTATGGTAAAGACAATATTGTCATTTTTAAAACTCTCAGATATTCCGAACAGCCCTTAGTCGTAAAAGGTGCCGGAGCCGGAGCTGATGTAACAGCAAGCGGAGTTTTTGCAGATATTATTCGTTCCATTTAAAATACAGTTATGAAAAAAGTAAAATTAAAAGTTCCCGCTACTGTTGCCAATCTGGTTTGCGGATTTGATATTCTCGGAATGGCAGTTCATGATCCATATGATGAAATGGAATTCAGGTTATTGGAAACTCCTGAAATTATTATAAAACATACTGATCCTTTTGGACTTTCTGAGGAACCTTCAAGAAATGTTGCAGGGGTTGTCCTGTTAAAAATCCAGGAATATTTTAATCTCAAAAACGGCTTTGAAGTGATTATCCATAAACATATAAAACCTGGTAGCGGGCTCGGCTCCAGTGCGGCAAGTGCCGCCGGAGCCGCCTTTGGAGCCAATATAGTATTAGGAAACAAACTATCTAAAGAGGAAATGGTCTATTTTGCCATGTTTGGAGAAGAACTCGCTTCAGGAGTACGTCATGCAGATAATATTGCACCGTGTATCTATGGTGGAATTACTCTGGTAAAATCTACCAATCCCATTGATATTATTCCGCTGAACAGTCCTGATTTATTTGTAACCGCAGTACATCCACAGGTGGAAGTCAAAACTTCAGATGCAAGACAGATTTTGAAAAAAAATATTACGTTGAAAAGCGCAGTAGAACAATGGGGAAATATAGCAGGTCTTGTAGCAGGAATTCAGAAAAATGACATTTCATTGATTGGTCGAAGTCTTAACGATGTCATTATAGAACCTATCCGTAGCATTCTGATTCCAAAATTTGACGAAATTAAAACCAAAAGCTTGCAATTGGGAGCTTTGGGTGGAGGAATTTCCGGATCAGGGCCTTCTATTTTCATGCTCTCTGAACAAAAAGAAACGGCAGAAAAAATAGCTCAAATGATGAAATCAGTCTACGATAAAATTGATGTAGAAAGCATTGTATATGTATCAAAAATAAATCCGACAGGTATTCAAATCGTTGAAGAAGCTTAACACAAAAAAAACAAAAATGAAATATTATAACTTAAAATATCCTCTGGAAAAAATTGATTTCAGAGAAGCAACAATAAAGGGTCAGGGAAAAGAAAAAGGATTATTCTTCCCTGAAAATATTCCTCAGTTTGACGCTGAATGGATTCAAAATATTCATCAGTATTCTAATGAAGAAATTGCTTACCAATGTATGAAAGATTTTGTGGGAGATGACATTCCCTCAGAAATCCTAAAAGAAATTGTGGCAGAAGCAGTCAGTTTTGAAATTCCTCTGGTAAAGATCAGTGAGCAGATCTCTATTCTGGAATTGTTTCATGGCCCTACCCTTGCCTTTAAAGATATTGGAGCGAGATTTATTAGCCGTTGTCTGTCTTATTTTCTAAAAAATCAGCAAAAGAAAGTTACTGTTCTTGTAGCGACTTCCGGAGATACGGGAGGTGCTGTGGCTCATGGATTTTACAAAATTCCACAAATCAATGTAGTCATTCTGTACCCTAAAAATAGGGTAAGTGTGGTTCAGGAGAAACAGTTGACGGCACTAGGAGAAAACATCTCAGCTTTGGAAGTAAATGGCAGTTTCGATGACTGTCAGAATCTCGTAAAACAGGCTTTTTCTGATGAAGAAATCAACAGTCAGTTATTTTTGACGTCTGCCAATTCTATTAACCTTGCCAGATGGCTTCCCCAGCAGATTTATTATTTAATAGCTTTAAAACAATGGATTCAGCATCATAAAGAAGAACCGGTAATCTGTGTTCCGAGTGGAAATTTCGGAAATATCTGTGCCGGAATTCTGGCTCATTTCAGAGGGCTCCCTGCCAGTCATTTTATTGCAGCCTGTAATGCTAATCAGGTAATTCCTGATTATTTTAAAACTCAGAACTATCAGCCACAAAAAGCGGTTGCCACATTATCCAATGCTATGGATGTGGGAAATCCAAGTAATTTTGTAAGGATTTTAGAACTTTTCGGCCATCAGTTTGAAGCGTTGAAAAATAAAATATCTGCGTATTCCATTGATGATGACAAAACAATGAATACCATCACAGAAGTCTATGAAAAATACGGATATATTCTGGAGCCTCACAGTGCCGTCGCATTTGCTGCAATGGAACAATATCTGCATGAAAATCCAGAGCAGAAAGGCTTTATCCTTGGTACTGCCCATCCCGTAAAATTCCCTCATGCTGTGGAAAAAGCAATCCATACTCAGATTGAAATTCCGGAATCATTGAACGAGCTGATGAAAAAGGAGAAAAAAACTGTAGAAATAAATTCAGATTTTGAAGAATTAAGACGATTTTTGCTTCATAAAATATGAGGCAATGAGCAAAATATATCTTGAAGATGTACGAATATATGCATACCATGGTGTACTCCCTGAGGAAAACATTATCGGGACGTATTATATTCTGAATGTAGAACTTCATACTGATCTGTGGAAAGCAGCAGAATCCGATGATTTGCATGACACCATAAGCTATGCAGACATTAATGATATTCTCCACAAGGAAATGAAAATAAAATCTAAATTACTGGAACATGTAGCTGGAAGAATAATCTCAACAATCCACGACAACTTTCCACAGATTGATTATATTAAGTTAAAAATCACCAAAACAGCTCCGCCTATGCAGGGAGAAATGACAGGTGCCAGCATTGAGCTGGAAAAGAGTTTTAAACCGGAAATTTAAAATTGTTACTTTCGTTCATTAAAAAAACATACACATTGAAATTCGTTAAAATATTATTTTTAGTAGCAGGTATCAGCGCTTTTGGTCAGACCGGTGTTGATAATCAGCTGGCAGCTTATAACTTTCCAAAGATAAAGTCCAGTATTACAATGCCAGTGACTATTCCTCTTTCGGAACTGAGCAATATGATCAATGCTTCTGTGAAAGAACTCGTTTATCAGGATGACTCTTATACAGACAATAACAATGATCAGTTTAAAGTAAAAGTTTGGAAAACCAGACCTATTCGTCTTGTTGGTGGAACGAGCCAGAATTTACTGATTGAAGTTCCGTTAAAAATATGGGCAGAAAAAGGAATTGGTACTTTGGGAGTATACACCTATCAGAATACCACTTTTGAAACGGTAATGTCATTCAATACAACGGTTACTTTTAAAAATAACTGGACTATTACCACCAATACCCAGCCCAATGGCTTCAGATGGGTAAGCAAACCCGTCCTTGATTATGGAAGAATCCAGATTCCTATTACCTCCATTGTTGAAAAAAGCTTAAAAGAACAGCAGGAAAAATTCTGTAAGACGATAGATCAACAAATGGCTACTCAACTGAATTTTCAGCAATATGCCTTAATGGCATGGAATACTTTTCTGCAGCCTTTCAATATCTCAGAAGAATATAATACATGGCTGAAGGTAAGCCCGGTGGGAGTCAATATTACTCCTTTGAAATTTTATGGAAACCAGATCAATGCTACGCTCGGTGTTGATATTTATTCCGAAACTTTCACAGGAAGTAAACCTGCAGCTTCTTTACCAGTAACCAGTGTTGCCAATTTCAACTCCACTCCTACTGTTGCTGATAAATTTATTTTACAGACTACGGCCAATATTCCTTTTACAGAGGCAAGCAATATGGCAAGAAAAACATTTCTGAATAAGGAGTTTGACATCCGTGACTCTAAAGTAAAAGTTACTGATATCAGAGTATACGGTGTTGACAACAGAGTGGTTATTGAAGCTCAAACCGATGGCTATATAAAAGGTATAGCTATTATTTCCGGGATCCCGGTGTATGATGATACAAAAAGAAAAATTGTTTTATCAGAGACCAAATTTAAACTGAAAACGACCAATATTCTTCAGAAAACAGCTTCTCTCCTATTTCAGGGGAAAATTGTAAAAATGATTGAAGAAGAGTATGGTATTCCAACCCAGGAAATGGAAGATGCCTCCAGAAAAAGTATTGAAGACGCCTTTAATAAAGAATATTATAAAGGTTTAAAGATGAACGGAAAAGTTTTCAATCTGAAACCCAGTAAAATTCTCCTCAACAATACAGGAATTACGGCTGTTATTGATACCAATGCTTCACTAAAACTGCTTGTCAACGGGTTCTAAAATTTTAAACTAAAAAACTAAACTAAAAACTAATAACCAACCATGAAAAAATATTTAGTCGTTGTAGACAGAAACAGAGCCCAAAAAGGGATAAGACTTGCTAATTTTATTATTGACAGAGCGATTATCACCGTTATCTTTATTACTTTTGGAGCTATTGCAGCCCTGATATACAATCTTACCAATAATGATTTCCTTCTCAAAATTGTGTATAAAATGTCAGAAATAAATAGATTTCTCGATATCATGATCACTTCCTTAGTCTACTTTCTGTATATTTTTCTTATAGAATACTTTACAAAAGGCAGGTCCGTTGGCAAGTATATTACCGGAAGTAAAGTCATTTGTATCGATGGTACCGAACCTACTTTCAATGATTACCTGATCCGCAATATTTCCAGAATTGTTCCTTTTGATAGCCTTTCTTTTTTGGGAGAAAATGGCTGGCATGACAAATGGAGTGAAACCAGAGTAATTAACATCAAAAATTATCAAGCTGAAATTCAAGCAAAAAGCGAAATAGACGCTCTTGGAAAGAAAGAAATTGCTTAAAAACTTTTGTTCATAAATAAATTTTACTATATTTGCACACCTCAAAAATGGTAAAAATGGTACTTTGGCCGAGCGGCTAGGCAGTGGTCTGCAACACCATCTACAGCGGTTCGAATCCGCTAGGTACCTCAAAAAAATCCTCTAATTTATTTAGAGGATTTTTTGTTTTATCTCACAAAAAATACTCCATTTATTTTTCCTTAAAGACATACATAAGTATATTTTTATATTTGTGAAAAATTTCCTCCATTTATTACCTGGAAAATTCAACCATGTTTTTATCCATATCATCTACACATATAATAATTTCAGTAATTGTATTGCTACTAATGGCTTTCTGCAGTATTTATGGCTTTTATCAATTAATAAAGCATGCAGTTAAAAAAGGGATTAGAGAATCCAAAGAGCAATAGCCTCAACCTATTTTTAAATAAGGCTTTAAAATAATTGTATATTAGTAAGACTAAAATCAATACTGATGATACAATTTACTCCTGAAGAAAAGAACCTGATATTGGCAGCAATACAGTACGAAAAAGAAATACAAGACAGAGCTGATGATGATGAAATAGAATATGTAGAAGAAATAGAAGATGAATTTCAAAAAGAGAATATTTTTATTTCAAGGAGAAATATAGATTCCATTATAATATACCTGGAACACTTACTTAACAAAGCAGACCAGTACAACACCATTGAAGTTCAGGCTTTAGAAAGCAAATTAGATAATTTATCAAACTTACCATAATAATTTCCCTGCTCTTCGGCGGGGATTTTTATTTTAAATCCATAAACAATTATCATCATTATTCTTTCATTGGATATTCTTAAACAATCATTCTATGTTAATCTATATAAAACAAGCTCATCTATTTCAAAGAAGAGCTTGATAAATAATGCAAAAAGATGATGGATATTAAATTATCTTATTCAAAAATAGATGATTAATCAATTTACATTTTATGAGCAGCGTCATATTAGGACAAAAAAAATCCCCGGAAATTCCGAGGATAAAAACTAATAACCATGAAAACTCAAATTAAACATGAGTTACATATCTATATCGAAAAATCGTGCCAAGAATGCCAATTTTGAGAAAAAAAACCAATTTGCACTGACAGCATCGATTTTACAATTTCAGCATTTTAAACCTATCTTATTGAAGCTTTAAAAACCACTTCATAATTATTTATAATTAATTAAAATAAATATAACACGTCGGCAAAAATGTTAAAAATAAAATAATTTACAATTTCATAAAATAAAATTCACATTCGGGAAATAAAAATTTTCATCTACTCCATCAGCCATCAAAAAAAAACCAAACCAACACCAAATTGGCATAATTTATTCTTCATATAAATTAATCCAATAAATTTTAATCATCATGGCACAAAGAATTTTTAGTAAAGAAGATTTCACGAAAAATAATGAAAGAGAATACCAGTTGGAGTATAATATAAGTGAAATAGGTGAAGGTTCTGACCTTATTGTAGAAAGACGAACCGAAAAAGGAGATTATGAAATCATTCAGCCTCCTTTGCGAAAATCAAACGATAAAGTATTTATTATCTGGGACACTCCCTTTGACGGCAGAATACTCTTTGATCTTTAAACATTTTTGAGAGCCATTTTATGAAAAAAAGCCCCCATAAAAATGGAGGCCTCAAAAAACACAAATGATGAAAAAAAATTTTATATCAGAGATAAAAATTATTTTATCTATTAATTCTTAACCAAAGATATACCAGTCTTTTTTTTTATTTTATGAGTAGAATCATAAAATTATTATTTCTTTTAAATAGAGAGCTATCCAGCCAGCAGACAATATTTCTCAAAAAAAGACAATAGACAGCATCGATATAATTTTTACCCTTTTTGCTGCTCTCAAATATTTTATAGCTTGTTCACTGATAAACAGAGTTTAAGACATAATTCACAACTGTACATTTTAAAATATAATAAAAAATATCAAATATGCTATGATTGAGGTTATGTTTTTCACATATCTTATGTTGTAATTTTACCTCATTAATTCAAAACAACGTGATAACTTTTTCTATACTTATAGCCAACTATAATAATGGAAAGTATTTCAAGGAATGCTACGATTCATTAATTCATCAAACCTATCAAAACTTGGAGGTAATTATTATTGACGATGCCTCTACAGATGATTCTGTTGAGATTATACAGTCGCTGATTAAAGATGATTCCCGCTTCAAACTCTATCATAATGCAACCAATAAAGGTTGTGGCTTTACAAAAGCTGCCTGTATGAAATATGCTCAGGGAGATTTGTGTGCCTATCTGGACCCGGATGATGCTCTTTATCCGGAAGCATTGGAAAAAACAGCTCAGGAATTTGTTGGCAGAGATGATCTGGCAGCCGTTTATTCCCAAATGATGCTTTGTGATGAAAACCTTATTCCTGAAAGAGTATATGCCGGCACTAAGCAGATTTACAATAACCGTCATTTCTTCAACTGCCCTATTCAGTTTGCTCATTTCTTTGCATTTAAAAAAGAAATTTACTTAAGAACAACAGGAATTAATCCAAATTTGAAAAATGCAGTAGATCAGGATTTATATTTAAAAATATTGGAACAGGGAGAAGCTAAATTTATCAAAGAGCCATTATATTTATACAGACTGCACTCTGATGGCATCTCCCAGAGTAAAGCAAAACAAAGCGCAAAAGAATCGTTTGCAAGAGTAATACATGATACGATGAAAAGACGGGGAATCAAAACAATCAACAACCAGACTGTTCCTGAAGTTTTCACCAGTTCGCAGGAAATTTATAACCTCCTTAGGTATCAAACCAAAAAAGTGCACCGCTTGATCAGTAAAATAAAAGTCACTTTAGATAATATATAAAACAAAAGACTCCTCAGTTTGAGGAGTCTTTTTGATAAAATATGGAATGAAAATGTTCTTTCTCAAAGATACTATCTCCCGTCCAGTTATTATATGAGTAGAATCATAAAGCTTTGATTAACTTAAAAATAGAAACGGCCTCCTGACGGAGGCCTAAAAAACACAAATGATGAAAAAAATCTATTTAGAAAACTCTAAACAGAATATCGTAGAATCATTCAACATGCCCATAATCATTATATTTCCTCAGGAGAAAAATATATACAATATCAGAACAAAGAATGCATACTTTCTATAAGAATCAAACCACATCTCGAAGATTGAATCAATAATAATTTAAACAGTTATAGCAATTCATTAGTTTTTAATCAATATAAAATTTATATAAACAAAATAAAAATTACTATTAATGAATTAATGATTGAAAAAATCCACTTTTCTGGAAAGTGTAAATGTAGTTAAATATTTTTTTGTTCACAAGGTCTACTCTTCCCAAATGATGGGAATATACACTGTAATATATCCATCCGAATCAACCTGAGCATCAGAAACTGTAGCAACTACCGTTCCATAACCTACCCAGCCGCCCTGTCCCTGCATTGCAGAAAATGCATAAGTTCCTGCAGGAAGACCATTATAATATTGTGGCACCGATTGAAATCCGCCACCATAATAAGTATCATACACTTCTCCGGTAACCATGTTTTCGGCAAGAAAACTTCCTACATCATAGCTTCCTGAAAGAATTTTTGTTCCGCTTTTTGAAAGAAGACCATAACGGATCTTATAAGTCTGAGCCTTGGGTGCAGTATCAGATATTTCTGAACAGGTTTTATTGTTCTCTATTATTTCCGTGGAGGAAAAGGATGTTGCAACAGCCAGCAGTCCAATACATGCTGATACCGTAAAAATTGATTTTTTCATATTAAAAGTAATTGGGTACTCAAAAGTAATCAACTTATATGAATTCAGTAAAAACTATGAATGAACTAAAATTTACAAATATTCCAAAGTCTTAAGAATAGTTCGAAATATCAGGTATACATTTTACTTAAAAAATCAAATTTTCTTTTCCTGAAGAATTATTTAACATAAAAACAAATTTCAATAGCAAACGCATAGAATCCCCATCAACAATACAAAATTGACCGATAATTAAAATTAATTCACTTTTCTTTCATTAATTTTAACACTCATTAACTAAAATTTGGCTTCATAATTGAAAATACATTTAAAATCAAAGTCATTTTGGCTTTACCTTATTAAAATTTGAATTATGAGAAAGATAGTATTAGCAGGTTTTTTATCCGTCCTCTTAATGACGGCCTGCAAGAAAGATGACAGCGTTGCTGAAAAGTCACTGGAAGTACAGAAGCTTGAATTTCAGGCCAAACAACTTGAAATAGAAAAACAAAAGCTGGCTATTGAAAAGGAAAAAATGGTCTATGAAGCCCAGAAAAAAGCAGACAGTATATCTGAAAACAAAAAAGCAAGAGCTGCTGCTGAAAATAATTCAAGACCTCAGGTAATCAGAGAAACACGAACAGTATATAGAGACAGAAACTCAAATTCAGGTTCATCAGGAAGCAGCAATGGAAATTATGCTGATAACGGAAGTGGTACTTCACAAGGAACAACTAAGAAAAAAGGATGGAGTAAAGCTGCCAAGGGAACCGTGATTGGTACTGTGGGTGGAGCTGCAGCCGGAGCCCTTATCGCTAAGAAAAACAGAGGACTTGGAGCTGTAATTGGTGGTGTTGTAGGAGGTGCAACAGGTTATACCATTGGTAGATCACAAGATAGAAAAGATGGAAGGGTACAACCCCGTTAATAAATATTTTCACAATAAATATAAAGATTGCTTATTTTTAAGCAATCTTTTTTTATGCTATTGATCCTGTTTTCTTCAATTTTCATCATTCCAGTCTTAATGGGCTGGGGAAAAATCATGGAAAATATATCTGGAATTTTATTTCAAGGAATCTCAGGAAAAATCTTATCCGGAATCCTGGGAATAAGTCTGGTATGGACATTCATTTCTTTTTTCTTTCCTTTAAATATTTATGTAGAAGCAGCTTCAATACTATCAGGACTGTTCTTTTTCTTTAAAAATAAACTCTATCAGGAATTCTATCAGTTTTCAAAAAAAGATTTTGGGTTAATTAGTGTTGCTGCTCTGATTATCATGCTCGCAGGTTCTTATTATCCTTATATATTAGATCATTTCGGATATTACATTCCAACTCTTCAGTGGCTTACAGAATATGGACTGGTAAAAGGAATTTCAAACGTAGATCTCACGCTGGGACAAATGTCTGTCTGGCATATTTTTCAGGCCGGATTTTCCAATTTTTCTGACCCTTTTCTAAGAATCAATGCTGTATTACTCATTATTTACAGCATTTATATCATCGAAAGAAAAGACTGGATACATCTTTGTTTTCTACCTATCTTATTACTGTTCTCACAATCTCCAAGTCCAGATCTTCCTGTCATTATTTTTTCACTGATTATCTTAAATGAACTCATAGACGGAAATAAAAATATAAATCTTCTTTTTGCCTTTTCAATTTTTGTTTTTACAATAAAACCTACCATGATATGGCTGCCTGTATTGGTATTTCTAAGTTCTGTTTTTATTTTCAAAAACAATTTCAAGCCATTATTTTTAGGAATTCTAATTCTCGTTTTATTCTTTATTAAAAATATATGGACATTCGGTTTTCCCGTTTTTCCTGTAGCAATAGGTGATTTGGGTGTATTCTGGAAACCTAATCCTGAGGTTTTAAAAACCTCGTCACAATTTGCAATCATGAAGACCTATGATATGCAGTATACCTATGAAGAAATTCAAAAATTTTCTACAGCAGATTATATTAAAAACTGGTTATCTCTCGATGGAATCAAGTCAAAAATCAATATTCTTTTCGTTCTGAGTTTAGCAATTTTCACTGCATTTACCTGGATCAAAAAAAGAAAACTCATCACTCTGATCTGCATTTCATTATTGATAAAAAGTATATTGACCCTTGCATTTTCTGCTCAATATAGATTTTTCATAGATGTTTTCTTCGTAGTATTTTTTGTTCTGTTTCGTGAATATTTTAATCAAAAAAAATCCATTATTGTTTTTTCAGTTCTCAGTTTATTTTTCATTTCAATGCTATCCTTTCCGGCATTGATACAAAAATATATTCCAAGTTTCAGAGTGGGAAGTTTTATGACAGGATTTGAAAAAGAACAGCTTTACAGACCCTCAACCTACGAATATCGTCAGTTTAATACATTTAAAATCGGGAATTTTAAATTTAATGTTTCTCGCAATTACCCTTACAGTTTTGACACTCCTCTTCCTGCGGTTACTCCATTCTATATTTTTGATGATGTAAAAGCAGGTATTTTCCCACAGCTTTCAGACAAAAATGACCTCAAAAAAGGATTTATCTGGAAAAAAATGACTCCAGAAGAAAAAAAAGAAGCCCAAAGGGTTATCAATATTATCAAAAACACTGATAAATAGAACAAATCCAGAAACTTTATTATCTGAAGAAAAAAAGGTAATTTTGTACTATGTTCAATACATTAGGTAATCTTCTTAGTCTTACAACATTTGGAGAAAGTCACGGAGTGGCTTACGGCGGTATCATCAATAATTTTCCGGCAGGTTTAACGGTAGATCTCGATAAGGTTCAATACGAACTGAACCGAAGAAAACCTGGCCAGTCAGCAATTGTTACTCAAAGAAAAGAAAGTGACACTGTAAAATTTCTTTCAGGAATCTTTGACGGAAAAACAACCGGTACCCCAATTGGTTTTATCATTGAAAACGAAAATCAGAAATCGAAAGATTATGACCATATCGCAGGAGCATATCGTCCGAGTCATGCTGATTTCACCTATGACCAGAAATTTGGTTTCAGGGATCATCGTGGTGGCGGGAAATCTTCTGCTAGAGAAACAATGAACTGGGTAGTAGCCGGAGCACTTGCCAAGCAGCTTTTATCAGACATTGAAATCAATGCTTACGTTTCTTCCGTGGGTGATATTTTTTGTGAAAAACCTTATCAGGCTTTAGATTTTTCTCAAACGGAAAGCAATGATGTTCGTTGTCCTGATGCTGAAACGGCTGAAAAGATGATTTCAAGAATCAAAGAGATCAAAAAAGAAGGCAATACCATTGGTGGAACGATCACTTGTGTGATTAAAAATGTCCCAGTGGGAATTGGCGAACCTATATTTTCAAAACTTCAGGCTGAACTGGCAAAAGCAATGCTGAACATCAATGCCTGCAAAGGTTTTGAATATGGAAGCGGTTTCTGCGGAGCTAAAATGACAGGAAAAGAGCACAATGATGCTTTCAATACAGATTTCACTACAAAGTCTAACCTTTCAGGAGGTATCCAGGGGGGAATTTCCAACGGAATGGATATCTATTTCCGTGTAGCCTTCAAGCCCGTGGCAACCATTCTGAGACCTCAGGACAGTATTGATAAAGAAGGAAATCCTGTGATCGTAGAAGGAAAAGGCCGTCACGACCCTTGTGTGGTTCCAAGAGCTGTTCCTGTAGTGGAAAGCCTGGCTGCATTTGTATTGGCAGACCTGTTTCTGATCAACAAAACAAGAAATATCAATAATTTTTAACATAAAATATTTTTGGTAATGAAAAATTACTGGGATAAAGGAATTTCTTTTGACGAATATCTTCAGATTGCAAAAGAAAGATTAGCAAATCCTGCCAACCAGCAGGAAGCTGAATATAAACAATATTATGAGCTGGGTCTTCAGAGAATGGACCGAACGGTAAAAAAATACATTCCGGATGAAGATCAGCTGAAAGAACTCGCTGCAAAGAACTTTGACGGAAAGATTTTAATTATTTCTGAGGCTTGGTGTGGTGATGCAAGTGCGACAGTTCCTGCATTATTCAGGTTTTTTGAAGGTCATAATGAAGTAAGAGTTTTTCTTAGAGACAGCGATAAAAGCTTAATCAACCAGTTTCTGACCAATGGTACGGAATCTATTCCTAAAGTACTTATTCTTGACAAAGACCTGAATGTAAAAAATTCATGGGGACCTCGTCCAAAATACGGGTATGAACTGTTGATGAAATATAAAGCTGATCCTGAAGCGTATCCAAAAGATATGTTCTATAATGATCTGCAGATATATTATGCCAAGAACAGAGGAAAAGATGCTGTTCAGGAAATTTTAGATCTTCTATAAAAAAGAGATATGAAAAAAAATGTCATTTATATTGTACTAATTGTTATTATCGGTGGTATTGCCTTCATACCGGGAATAAGGAATTTTCTAAAAGATACATTCCTCCCTGTTGCAACGATTGAAAATGCGGTACACATCAGTGAAGAAGATTACAATATAGAACTTAAAGGAATCAATGCACCGAGTACGAATCTTAAAAACTTTAAGGATAAAGGGATTTTCCTGAATTTCTGGGGAACCTGGTGTCCGCCATGCAGAAAAGAATGGCCCTCTATTCAGAAGCTGTACAATACCCGAAAAGATCATGTAGATTTTGTATTGATCGCTATGAATGACAAAGAAGAAGATGTAAGAAAATTTTTAAAGGAAAATAATTATACAGTTCCTGTTTATATTGCTCAAAGCCCTATTTCTGAGAAAATTCTTCCTAAAGTTTTTCCTACGACTTTCCTTTTGGATAAGCACGGAAGAATCCTTATCAAAGAAGATGCTACAAAAGATTGGGACACAGAGACTGTGCATCAGTTCATTGACAATATTATCAAATAAATTTTTAACTAAATTTTATAATTTGTTGGTACAGGATTTGTGAAATTTATAATGTTGAAAAATTTATTAAATCCAAACACAAAAATGAAATATTCAAAATTAAATCTTGCAAAAGAAGCTATCAATCACAAGGGCTTTGTAAAAAAGATCCCTGATATTTTCAGAATGGTCAAAATGTGGAAAAGAGGAACCTATCCGATGAGATCTATAGACATTATTCTTCCTTTACTGGGAATTTTATATGTCATCTCTCCTATTGACCTGCTTCCTGAATTTGCCATACCGGTACTTGGAGTCATGGATGATCTGGCAGTATTGTCGCTCACTATTCCTAAACTCATTAAAGAGGTTGACAAGTTTTTATTATGGGAAGCCGAACAAAAATACAGAGGCGCTCAAGTCATTGATGCTGAAATCGTAAAATAATAGTTTATTATATTTTTCACACCATCCTGGTAGATCCGGGGTGGTTTTTTATTTACAAATAGCTGATAAATTTTTAAGCCTTATTTCAATTCCTTAAATTTGCAATATCTAATAAAAAATAATGGAAAGTAAAAAAGAATTCTTCTTAGAGTGCTACAAACTAGGCATCATCAAATTTGGTAGGTTTACCCTAAAAAGTGGTATTGAAAGTCCTTTTTATGTAGACTTAAGACCTTTGGCTTCAGATCCTAAAATTTTAAAAAATCTTGCTAATTATTTATTGGAAATGCTTCCATTAGATAATTTTGATTTAATCTGTGGAGTTCCTTATGCTGCTCTTCCTATGGCGACTGCAATGTCTCTGGAAAGCTACATTCCATTAATTATTAAAAGAAAAGAGGCTAAAAGCTATGGTACGAAAAAACTGATTGAAGGAATTTATCAGAAAGGACAAAACTGTCTTTTGGTAGAGGATGTTATCACATCAGGAAAATCTTTGTTAGAAACCATTCCTGAAATAGAACAGGAAGACCTTAAAGTTTCTGATATTGTTGTGGTATTGGACAGAGAACAGGGTGGAAAACAACTTTTGGAAAGCAAAGGATACAGAGTACACACGCTTTTCAATATTTCGGAAGTATGCGACATTCTTCAGGAAACCGGTGAACTGTCTGATGAAGAAGTAAAAAGAATTCAGGACTTCCTTCTAGGGAACCATATTCAGTTTGAAGAAGAAACCAGATCTTCTTACGAGCAGAAACTTCAGACTACACAACATTCGGTATCAAAAAAATTACTGGAAACAGCTTTAGCAAAAAAATCAAACCTTATTGCTTCTGCAGATGTTACCACTACTCAGGAGTTATTGGAACTTGCTGAAAAAGTAGGACCACACATCATTGCTTTAAAAACGCATATTGATATTATTTCTGATTTCGATTATGAAAAAACAATCACTCCTTTAAAAGCGATCGCTGTAAAACACCAGTTCTTACTGATGGAAGACAGAAAGTTTGCCGACATTGGAAATACTCAGGAACTTCAGTTCACAAGCGGTGTTTTCAAAATTACCAATTGGGCAGATTTCGTAACGTCTCAGGTTATCGGAGGTTTTGAATCATTAGACTGTTTCCACAATGTAGGAGTGGTAGCTATTGTAGGAATGTCTTCTAAAGGAGCTCTTACTACTGCAAGCTATCGTGAAGAAGCTTTAAAAGTAGCTTTATCTCATCCTAATGTAATTGGTGGAGTATCTCAGAACAAAATTCCTGAAGACCTTTTATTATTCACTCCGGGAGTTAATCTTGCAGATTCAGGAGATGGTAAGGGACAGCAGTACAATACACCAGAACATGTTTTCAAAACGCTGCATACAGATTTTATCATTGTAGGAAGAGGAATTTACAAATCTGATAACCCTGAAGCATCTGCGATCACTTATAAAACAGAGGGATGGAATGCGTATATTAATTCTTTGGAAAAAAAAGCAATTCAGGGTTAAAATCCTATAAAGTATATCCAAAATAAGTTATATTTGACCTTTATCACGAATATTTGAAAAAGATCAGCATTTGTCTTATTTTGTTCTGGGGAGTCGCACAGGTTTCTGCACAGAAAGACAGTATATATATTGAAGCTAAACTGTCTCCTGACAAAAAGAACCTTGAGATCAGTCAGGAAATTGTTTATTACAATCATTCCGAAAAAGATCTGCAGACTGTAAAACTCCTGAATTGGGTTTCCGCTTACAACAGACGCGGAACTTCTTTAGTCTACAGAAAACTGGAAGACAGAAATACTGATTTGCATTTTGCGAAAAGCGATCAATTGGGAAAACTTCTTGAACTGAATGTTAAAAATTCTGACAATGAAGTTATTCCTGTCAATACAATCTCAGATGAAAATCTTTTTATTCCTCTGAAAAATGTATTAAAACCTGGCGAAAGCGTCACTTTACAGTTGCAATACCGGATGCAGCTTCCCGATAAAACTTTTACGGGATACGGAACATCCGCTCAGAATACGGTATTAAAATATTTCTTTATTGTTCCGGATCATTTTGATCCGGACAATATTTCCCAAAGAAACTATCATGATATTGAAGAACCGGTAAGTTTCAATACTTTCTGGACTGTCAATTTTGATATCCCTGCCAATAGCTTTGTGGAGGGTAATCTCCCACAGGTTCAAATGAACTCATTCAAAGGATATCTGGATTCAGATCCTGAGTTTTTGATTTCTCCTACAGCCTATCCTTCAATAAGAACCAATGTTGACGGGGCTGAAACTGAAATTAAATTTGGTTATAATCTGAAACCGGAAGAAAAACAAAATCTGGAATTTTACCTTCCTTTACAATTAAAGTTTCTGAAAGAGAGAATCGGTTTTCTTCCGAAAAGTATTTTTATTTCAGATAAATTCAGAGCTAAGGAAGACTTTTTCGGGAATAATGATATTACGTTCTGGAAATTCAAATTTCAGTTATTTACCAATGCTGAAAAGACAGATCTGGATTATTTTGGAATTATTGCCAAGAAAATCCTTGATGAAAATATTATTGCTGATAAAGAAAAAGACCATTGGTTCAAGAACGGTTTAAAATCCTACATGGAAATCCAGTATCTGAAAAAATTCTATGCTGACACAAAGCTTTTAGGAACACTTCCTGAGACCAGAATATTTGGAATGAAGCCTTTAAAATTTTTCCATGCATCCAAAGTAAAACTTCTGGACCGTTACGGACTTTCCTATCAGTATATCATGCTGCAAAATCTTGATCAGAAGGTTGATGAGCACTTCCCTGTCTTGAGTAACTTCAATGACATGGCTGTCAGCAGTTTTGAAACAGGAAGTCTCTTTAATTATTCAGCAGATAAAATGGGATATGACAATTTCAATGATATTGTAAAAGATTATATTTCTAACAATACAGGAAAAAAAATTACTCCTGAAGATTTTCTGACTTCCCTTTCTGCAAAAAATAAATCAACAGCCTATCTTTCAAACTTTTTGAAACAAAAAAACAGGGTTGACTTTAAATTAAAAAATATTAGAAAAAACACCGATTCGCTAGAGATAAAGATTACAAAAAACACCGATATCTCTATTCCTGTAAAGCTTGAAACAGAGACCAAAGAAGGAGAAAAAAAGGCGTACTGGATAGATACTGAAGAAAATGAACGCATTACCAGTCTGTCGCTTCCTGCTTCTGATAACATCTATAAAGTCACATTAAATAGCGGCTATACCTTCCCTGAATCGAATTACAGAGATAACTTTCTGTATGCAAAAGGAATATTTTCCAATGCAAAAAAAATCAAACTTAAATTAATAAAAGATATTCCAAATCCGGAATACAACGAAATTTATCTCAGCCCAAGAGTACGTTTCAACAATACGTATGATAAGTTTCTTTTGGGAATTAACTTAAAAAATCAATCTTTATTTGATCAGAAATTCCTGTATTCAGTTACGCCAACCTACAGTACTGGAACAGGAAAACTAACAGGTTCAGGAGCTGTTTCCTACTCTATTCTGCCTGCCGAAAGTATTATCAGAAGCTTAACCTTTGGAGTGTCGGGTTCTTATTTTCATTACGATTATGGATTAGCCTACAGAAAGAGTTCGTTAGCTACCTCTATCAATTTCAGAAAAAATCCAAGAAGTACCGTGAGCAGAAGCATCGGAGTTTCCTATAATTATTTTGAAAGAGATCTGAGTCCTGTAATGATTGCCAATAATGACTACAGCAAATACAATGTCTGGACAGTCGGGTATGGCTATAGTGACAGCCAGATGATCCATGAAAAAAGTTTTAGTCTGAGTACTCAGGGAATGGAGGATTTTAATAAAATAACAGCTGAAGGGTTCTACAGATGGGAATTTGCCCCTAAACAAAAGCTGAGCTTACGTTTATTTGCCGGATATTTCTTAAGAAACAACACAAGAAACAACCTTTTTGACTATGGAATTTCGAGGGTTTCTAATTACTCCTTCTCTTATAATCTTTTGGGAGAAAGTGCCAGCAGCGGTCTTCTTTCACAACAGTTTATATTAGCTGATGGTGGTTTTAAATCATTCCTGCCGGGAACGGTAAACCAATGGATCACTTCTGCCAATGTAGATTCAAGTGTATGGAAAATATTCCATGTGTATGCTGATGCCGGAGTTTATAAAAATAAGGACCTTCCTGCCAAATTCATATGGGATACCGGAGTAAAAGTAAGAATCATCCCGGATTTCCTGGAAGTTTATTTCCCGATACAGTCTTCGTTAGGATTTGAACCTTCATTTAAAGATTATGGAAAACGTATCCGATACACATTGATCCTTAATCTTGGTTCTATTATCAATGCCGCAAGAAGAGGATGGTATTAAGTTACTAAAGTAAAAAAACGATTGTGGATATCTTTTCAACAAATGATATCTTATATTAAAATAAAAGAACAGCCTGTATTTACAAGCTGTTCTTTTTATTAAAACTAATCTTTTATAATTTTCTGCGAAATCGGAATGTTGTTAATCGTTCCTGTCACAATATAAGTTCCTTTTGGAAGCTCAGCAATATCAAGACTTGAAGCCAGTTTAGTAGGAGATTTTTTCACAATCTGCCTGAATGTATCATAGATTTTTACATCTTTCACTTCAGTTCCGAAGACAATTTTACTGTCCTTGATAAATGGATTCTGTACAAAACCGGATTTCACACTACCCTCCAGGGAAAAATCAGTCATATTATCATTACTGTCAGCTGATGTTCTTTTTATAGCCGTAGTAGTGGTTGGAGAAGGAGCTGGCCCATCTCCTTTAAACTGATCGGCATTTGAACCATATCCTACAAAGTCCAGAACGTTAGATGCAGAAGGTCCGGTAACCTGTACTATGTTTCCAGCTAAAGCGATCTTTCCCGATACACTGGAAATTCTCAATCCGGAAGATTTGTTGGGCGTTCCATCAAAATTGGTAATTGCAGTTGCAATAAAATTCGGTGTCGGTAGATTTTCAACACCTCCATCAATGGCTGACTCCTGAATCAAATAAGTTTCTTCTGGTCCTAAAGTAAAGTCCGGCAGTGTATGGTATTCGGTAAATGCCCCTATTGCCGGAGCATATTGTATACTCGCTCCAGTCAAAGAAACCAATCCGGTTCCGATATTTTTGAGCACAATATAATTATTTTTCAATACGGCATCTGAGTTTGCATTACCGCCATAAATCTCATTGATCACAATCTGAGCATTCGAAAAGGCAGTTAATGATACAAGCCCCACAAGAGTAAAGATTTTTTTCATCGTAATAATTTTTAGAAATGGATTTGTAATAAAAATATCAAAAACAATACCACCAAATTAAGAAATAAACAGCATACAAAAATCTAAAGATCAGTAAATAATCATATAAAAAACAGCCGCTTCAATGATGAAGCGGCTGTTTGTATTTTTATCTCAAGAGATTAGTCTTTAAGAACTTTTTGAGAAACCGGCTGGTTGTTTACTGTACCTGTTACGATATAGTTTCCTTTTGCTAATTCAGCAACGCTTACAGTTCCGTTTTGTTTTACAGAACCTTCTTTTACAAGCTGTCCGAACATGTTGAAAACTTTCACGTCTTTTACATCAGATCCGAAAACGATCTCGTTGTTTTTAATGAAAGAGTTCTTTACGAAACTTCCTGATTTTATGTTTTTTGCATCGATAACAGCTAAAGAAGCAGTGGATGAAGTAACAATTAAAGAAATATCATCTATTCTCCAGTTAGCAGTACCAGCAGAAGGAGTACCTGTACCAGGACTATCACTTCCATAGATTCTTAATGTAACCGGAGCTGATTCTGCACCTACCAGATTAGCACCTGCAAATGTGATACTATTCAATGCCCATATACTATTGTTAATAACATTTGCACTACCTATGGCAGTAGTATAATTATCAATACTAGAGTATACTGTAATTTTTCCTGGTCCAGTAGATGTTCCTCTAGATCCAAAATTTAAAGAATTCAAAGTGACTTTATTACCAGCGACAGGAGTAACTGTTACACTAAAATAAGTACTTGTAGCAGCAGAAAGAGCTTCTTTATAAGCAGCAGCCCCAAAATTACTAGACCCACTGGCTCCCGTATAACCGCTAGATGCAGATGAAGTAGCAATTAAAGAAGTAGTACCATTATTATTTCCCTGAGTTGTTGCGAATGCTACACTTGAAATATTAGCATTTGTACCAGAAATAGGATTTACAGAAGTACAATCCCATGTGTAAGTTGTTTGTGCAAAGGCGAATGCGCTCACTACTACCGTAGCGAAAAGAGAATAAAGTTTTTTCATGATTTAATTTTTTTTCTTGTTAATAAATTTCTTTACATCACAAAACTACATCTAATTTTTTATTTGGGACAATAAACAAGTTAAGTTTTTGTTAATTATAGTTAACCCCTCAATGTTAACATTTTTTAATTATTTTTACGAATTATTTTTAAAAGGTGCGGAATTTTATCATTCTATTCGTTTTATTCTTCTTAGGCATATTTTCTGGAAATGCTCAGGTATTTTCGTGGAAAAATCCCAATGTTCCGGAAGACAGCATCAAGAGAGATAGTATTCTGGCTGCCAGGCTGGAACAGGACATTTTTGCAAAAGATACTCTGGATTTTATAAGAACGCACAATAAGATCATTATTGATGAGGCTGTACTGGCAAAAAATGACAAAAAAAGATTTTTAGGGGAGCTTAATTCGAAAGGTTCTATTATCCGTGGGATTACTTTTGGAAATAATCAGGGGCAGTCTGTACAAAGCTCCATGGACCTTCAGATCTCAGGACGATTATCAAAAGATGTTACGATTTTAGCCAGTATTTCAGATCATAACCTTCCCATTCAGGCTGATGGCTATACTCAGACTTTAGAAGAGTTTGATAAAATCTATATGCAGCTTAATATTAAGGAAAAATCTATCCTTAGGGCCGGACACCTTGATCTTGTAGAGTCTAAAAATTATTTTGCGAAATACCAGAGAAGGAGTATGGGACTTCAGTTCCAGACAGAATTTGGGAAAGAAAACAAAACATTGATCGATATTTCTGCCGGTGTTGCACGAAGTGAATTCCACAGAATCCGTTTTCAAGGGGTTGAAGGAAACCAGGGACCTTACCGTCTGACGGGTAAGAACGGCGAACAGTTTATTACACTGATCTCCGGTTCTGAACAGGTTTTCATTGATGGTATCTTAATGAAAAGAGGAGAAAATCAGGATTATATCATCAATTACAATACAGGTGAAGTTACCTTTACCAGTTTCCGTCCTATTTTCCAGCAGAACTTTATTACAATTTCTTATAACTACGCCAACAGAAATTATTCAAGATATTTATTTACCGGAAAACTTGAGCATCAAAGAGAAAAATTCAAAGTGGGGCTTAACTGGTTCATGGAAAATGATAACAAAAATGCTCCTCTTTCTTTAAATCTATCTAAGGAAGATGAACAAATCCTTGCTGAAGCTGGAAATGATCCCAATCTGATGTATGCTCCATCTGGTGTCATTACCGAATATGATGTCAATAAAATTTTATACAAATTAAACTCTGCCGGAAATTTCTATGAATTTTCCACTGATCCTAACCTAACGCTTTATCAGGTTTCTTTTACTTATTTTGGAGCTAATCTGGGAGATTATAAAATAGCACAGACCACCAATAACGGACGTGTTTTTGAATATGTAGGTCCTAATGCTGGAGATTACAGAGCAGTAAGAAAACTTCCTTCTCCGCAGAAATCACAGGTATATTCCCTGAATTCTGAATACTTATTAAATGAAGGAAAAATAGGAGCTGATATCTCCTTGAGTAATTATGATGTTAATTTATTTTCATCAAAGGATTCTGATCAGAATATGGGCTATGCGTGGCGTATCTTCGGAAATAAAAGCTTTACAAAGAATACATGGAAGGGAACTCCAAGTTTTGAATATCAGTATATAGACAGACAGTTTCATATTCTTGACCGTATCAATGATGTGGAATTCTCCAGAGATTTTAACCTTACCCAGGAATTTAACAAAAAGACTCAAAACAGGTTTATTTTCAGCTTCCTGAACAAATGGAACAACAAGTCTACTTTAAATTACCGTGTCAATTATTTAAATGAACAGGACTCTTACAAAGGGCTTAAAAACGATCTGGACTTCGGATGGATCACAGGAAAACTCTTTACCAAAGGGAATTTATCTTACCTGAATACCAACGCCACTCTTCAGGATACTAAATTTATCCGTGGAGGAATTTCAACTGAATTTACCGGTAAAAAAGGTAGCTGGGCCATTGGTGGAAGCATGGAACACAATGAGAAGAAATACAATGACACTAAACTTATGGATGTCACGAGCTTCAGCTGGAAAGAAATCTTTTTGCAAAAGAAAATTGGTGACAGTACAAGAACAAAGCTATTGGCGAAAGTATATATGAGAGATAATGACTCTGTGCGTGACAACAGGCTTCAGAATATGAACAATATTTTGGGTTTCATGGCAGAAAGTCAGATCATCAAAACGGAAAAAACTACGCTAAATGCTTTAATCCACTACCGAAAATTTTTCTACTCAGGTGCGGAAGGTGATGTTACCCGAAATAATGACTTCGTAGTTGGAAATATCTTATACAACCAACAGCTTTTCAGAAACGGAATGCGCCTTCAGGCTTTCTACGAACTTGGAAACGGACAGGAAGCCCAGAGAGAATTTCAGTATATTAAAGTAACGGATGGACAAGGGGTATATAAATGGACCGATTATAACGGAGACGGCATTCAGCAGCTGGACGAATTTGAAATTGCTGAATATTCTGATCTTGCTCAATACATCCGTGTGTACACCAACTCTGTAAGATATATTCCTTCCAATAAAAATAAATTACAGCTGGCATTATTTGTCAATCCGGCAATCATTTTCAATTCAGAAAACGGATTTTTAAAGCGTTGGAATTTCAATATTTCATTGAATTCCCAAAACTCATTCTATAAAAAAGATAAAGTTCTTGTTCTGAATCCTTTTGAAAAGAATAGTGATCAGATTCTTAAAAATCAAAATATACTCGCTTCTGTACAATTCAATCCGACCGAAAAATCAGGATGGAACGGAAACTACAGATTCATCACAAACGATAATCTCATCAATGCCAATTTCAGCAATGAAGAGCGTGAGCAAACGTCTCACTTCCTGAATGTAGGATATTGGTTCAATAAAGAATTCAGGGTCGATTGGGAAAACTCCGTTCACGATATCCAAAACTCTTCACAATTATTTAAAACAAGGGATTACCGTCTTAATAATTTTGAAACAAAGCCCAAGGCCACTTATAAATTCACAGATGCCATACAGGCTGAATTGTCTTCTGCCTTCCGCCAAAAACAAAGACTGGATGGTGAAGAGCTTCTTAAAGCTTTTGATGTTACGGGAACCATCCAATGGGAGCGTAGAAAAACGTCTATCCGTGGAAACTTCTCCTTCATCAGTAACAATTTTACCGGAAACAATTTCAGTATTGTAGGAAACCAGATGCTGGATGGTTTGAAGCCAGGGAAAAACCAGGTATGGAGTGTATTTATCCAACAGGCCATCAACTCATTTATCCAGCTGAATCTTAATTACGAAGGAAGAAACTCAGGTGACCGAACCATTCATATCGGAAGTATGCAGGTAAAGGCAAGTTTCTAAGTTGAACATTTTCTTTTTACAATAAATAAAAAATCCCCAATATCACTATTGGGGATTTATATTGGTTATTAGTTAATTCTTATTTTTTAATAACTTTAAGTGATTGTGAACCTCTTTCGGTATTCACTTTTAAGATGTAAACTCCTGCAGGAGCACGTCTCATATCTACAGAACCTTTTTCTGCGTTGATTGTTTCACTAAGAATTCTCTGTCCTGAAACATTATATACTTCAACATCTTTGATTCTACCGTCATTATTGATATAAAGGTAATCTACAACCGGATTCGGATAGAAATTCACTGTATTCTTTTTCGCTGCTTCATTTACAGCCAATACTGCTGCTGTAAATTCAAAACTTCCTAGATCCGGTGTTACAGCATTTCTTGTATTACCATCAGCATCCAATGTTACTTCAACAACTGAAGTTCCTTTATTATCAAGTGCAGCATTTCCGGTAGCAGACACATGGAAGTCTGTTGCTGATACAAATACCGGCAGAACATTCAACGAGTTTACATTACCTCCAAATCCAGACTGGATATCAGTAAGGGTAGCTTTGGCAGCTCCCCCGATATACCCAAGATTAGTTCCGGAAGAATAAAAATTATTATAATTAATGGTAGAGAAAACCGTACTGGCCGCTCCAGCATAAATAGCATATCTATCTCCTGCCTGAGTCTGGGTATTTACAAAAAGATTATTTCTTACATCAATACCTCCTGCACCCGTTACTCCACTAGTAATGTTTAAAGCAGATGGTCTTCCTGCAACAGTCTGGCTCACATCCATCACAACAGTATTATAATATACTTTATATCCTCCGCCTGCGGTAATGATCATACCGTTTCCGTTGTCATTCACTCCTCCTGTTGTTGCATATCCATAGCCTGCTACACCACTTACGATATTGTTCGCTATTAAGGTATTGGAGGTAAGATTTGTGGTCGCCAGATAAATCCCCTGTGCTCCGTATCCGGACACATTGGTATTTTTGATTCCTGTGATTTTATTATTAGTGATAGTCATTCCATTGGTCAATGTGCCTCCCGCATAAATTCCAGCAAACAAAGTTCCCGTTCCACTGGAGTTAAAGTTGGAAATCGTATTTCCTTTTACAATAATATTAGCGGCGGCAGATGCCCCTGTATTACCGGAAGTAACCGTAATCCCGGCAGCACCCCCAGCACCAGTTCCTGTGTAACCAAGATTGGTAATGGTATTTGAAATAATCGAAGAATTAACCGTTGCTGTTGCAAACCAGACTCCTCTTTTAATTTCTGCATTGGTAGTTTCAAAATTACCCAGCGTATTGTTACTTACAGTTACTCCATCTGCCCCTTGTACATAAACTCCTCCAAGACGGTTGGCATCTGCCCCTGAAGCACTTATATCGTTACCGGTAACCAATGTATTTCCTCCGTTTCCTGCTCCTATAGCTGCAAATAAATAAATTCCCATGTAGGCTTTCTTCACAGCATTATTCTGAATGGTAACATTATTAAAGAAACCTCCGGTAGGAGTTGTAGCTCCGTCATACATTACCAAAGCTGAAGAATTATTGATACCATTTATAATATTCAGGTTTTTAACCATAATATTGGTATTGGCCGCTGCCGCAGAAGCAGCAATAAATGTAAGTACCTGCGGTGCTGTAACAGAAGTATTGGTAAGAGTAAGATCTCTGGTAGTTCCTGAAGCAGCATTACTTCCATCTAAAGTAATATTACTGCCCTGTATTCTCACTAAAGGTGCACTGGCAACATCACCTGAAATAGTAGCCGTAACTCCTACTGCAGGCTTAATTGCAACGGAAGTATAGCTCGTTGCACCGCCACTGGCGTTCAGGCTGGCAGTTGCCGTTTCTGTTGTATTGGCTGTGATACTGATTGCAATTGCTCCCTGATGTGTTCCCGCATTAATAGCGTCAAATGCTCCCTTTAACGTAGTATAGGTTCCTGTAGCTGTACCTGCCGTAGCAGACACATTCACTTGTGAATAAAAATTTGATGCAGCAAATCCTGCGATCAAGCAAAATAGAATTTTTCTCATATTATTAATTTTTGTTAGTATTAAATATAAAAAATATTTTCTAATATAATATCAAAAACATTGAAAACCAAACATATAAATTCAATAAAAATTAAACAAAACATCATAAAATCCCTTAAATAAACAAAGATACGTGAAACACCAAATGTATTCTAAATAGTAAAATATTGTTTTTTCAGAATTTCGTAAATTTGCACCATGATAAAAATAGGCAACATAGAACTGCCGGAATTTCCACTTTTGCTGGCTCCGATGGAAGACGTAAGTGATCCTCCGTTCAGACGTTTGTGTAAAATGCATGGTGCAGACTTGATGTATTCGGAATTTATTTCTTCTGAAGGGTTGATTCGTGACGCTATCAAAAGCCGTAAAAAGCTTGATATCTTCGATTATGAAAGACCAGTGGGCATACAGATCTTTGGTGGAGACGAAGAAGCTATGGCCATGTCTGCAAGAATTGTTGAAACAGTAAATCCGGATTTGGTAGATATCAATTTTGGGTGTCCTGTAAAAAAAGTTGTCTGCAAGGGAGCAGGAGCAGGTGTTTTGAAAGACATTGACCTGATGGTTCGTCTTACAAAGGCTGTTGTAACTTCCACTCACCTGCCTGTAACGGTAAAAACCCGTTTAGGATGGGACAGCACCTGCATTAATATTGATGAAGTAGCAGAACGCCTGCAGGAAACAGGTATCAAGGCTCTTACTATACACGCCAGAACCCGTGCCCAAATGTACAAAGGTGAGGCAGACTGGGAACATATTTCCAGAATCAAACAAAACCCCAATATTGAAATTCCAATTTTTGGAAACGGAGATATTGATTCTGCTGAAAAAGCACTAGAATATAAACAAAAGTATGCATGCGACGGTATCATGATCGGGCGTGCTGCTATTGGCTATCCATGGATATTCAATGAAATCAAACATTTCTTTACAACAGGAGAGCATTTACCCGCCCCTACAATATCCGACAGGTTATTGGCCGTTCGCCAGCATGCGGAATGGAGTGTTGAATGGAAAGGAGAAAGATTAGGTTTGGTCGAAATGAGACAGCATTACAGCAATTATTTCAGAGGAATTCCTCACTTCAAGGACTTCAGAAAAAAATTCCTGGAAGTTTTCACATTGGAAGAAATGAATAGCTTAATCCAAGAAACCCAACAGTTCTACGAAGAATATCAGGCACAGATATAAAAGTAAAAACCATCAGCAAAACTGATGGTTTTTTATTATTTTGAACCTTAGATTAATATCCTTCTGATGGAGATTCATTTTTAATCAGACCTAAAGCTGAAGAGGTTCCTATTCTTTTCACACCCATATTGATCATTTTCTCAGCATCTTCAGGCGTTCTTACACCACCTGCTGCTTTTACGGGAAGCCTTCCTGCGTTTTTGAGCATAATTGCTATTCCTTCAAAGGTTGCTCCATTAGGTTTTCCTTCAGAAGTTTTATAGAATCCTGTTGAAGATTTAACAAAAATTCTTGACCAGTCATTTTCAGAGAAATTCTCTTCGGCCCATATAGAAATATTTTTGGTAAGATCTGCAATTTGTTCATCAGTTAAAGCGGCGATCTCAATAATCCATTTCGCTATTTTTTGATGTTCAAGAGATAATTTTGTACATTTTACAAATTCCTCTTTTACCAGTTCTGTATTTCCTTGTAGATAAGCTGTATAATTAATAACAAAATCCAATTCATCAGCACCGTCTTCAATCGCTTTTGAGGCTTCTGCAAGCTTCTCATCAACAGAATATGTACCTTCGTGAAAGCCTATTACAGTTCCTACTGCAACATTTGAATTTCTTTCCTGAATATATTTCTTGATCTCAGCTACATAATCCGGGCGAATCATTACGGCAAAAATGCCATTCTCAATAGCTTCCTGAGCAAGTTCTTTATCTTTTTGAAGTGTTTCTTCGTGAGAAATACCTGATTGCTCCGGTGTTTTCAGGTAAGTTGAATCCAAATATTTGGCTATGTTCATATCGTTATACTTTCAATTGTCTGTAAATACCTTGTTCTAAAGATATAAAGGTTTCTGTTCTTGTTACTCCTTTCAGCTTCTGAAGCTTGTTAAGGATTTGCATTAAATGATCATTATCTTTACAAAGAACTTTCAGGAATATGGTATAATTTCCTGTTGTGTAATGGGCTTCCACTACTTCGTTAATATCATGCAAAGATTTTACCACTTCTGGATAATGGCTTGGCTGATCCAGAAATACTCCAATGTAGGAAATCACTTTATATCCTATTTTTTTAGGATTAAGAAATGATATTGAATTTTCAATAACTCCTGCATGTTCGAGTTTTTTGATTCTTTGATGCACTGCTGTTGTGGAAATTCCAACATTTTTGGAAATGTGGGCTAAAGAAGTTTTAGCATTATCCATCAACATGTAGATAATTTCTTTGTCAATAGAATCTAAATGATAGCTTGTGTTGCTCGAATTTTTCATTTTCTACTTTTTTATTATTTATGTTTTTTACTGTAAATCTTTAAATTTTACAAAAACCGGAAAATGGTCGCTATATCCTCCTAAATACCGTGTACCGGCATAAGTTCGGAAAGGTCGTCCTTCAAAATTTCTGGTTCTGCTGCGGATTTTTTCAGAATTGAATATATGGGCATCCTGAAAAGCCAGCGTCTTATTATCAAGCAAAGATCTTGACATAATGATCTGATCATACAGCAATCCAGATTTATAATGAAAAGTAGAATAATTTCTTGTAGAAAACAATTGTTGAAAAGGGTTCATTAAAACCTTCTCATGCTCATTGTTATAGAGAATCTGTACTAAATTTTCATCATCCGGGTTTTCGTTAAAATCACCGCACAATATGACATGCTCTTTATCAGCATCTACAATTTTCATAATCCGTTCCCGGACTTCATTCAATATAAAGGCTCTTTTAGGTTTATTAATATCTTTTTCTCGCTTAGAGGGAAGATGGGCGATAAAGACATTAATAATTTCCCCTTTATATTTAATTTTTGAAAAAAGTACGTCTCTGGTTGTGTCGTAATTTCCTGTGTTTTTATTTACTATTTCAAAAAAGAAAGTAATGGTTTCCGAATCTATTACCTCTACTTTATTTTTGTCATACAACATGGCTACATCCACTTTTCTTTCGTCCATAGAATTGTAATGTACAATTCCATATTGCGAATAAAAGGGTTCCAACTCCACAAGATCTTCCAATACTTTCCTTCCGGAAACTTCAGACAATCCTATTACAAATGGCATTACGCCATTCTCCTCCTTCATCAACTGAAATACATGGGAGATTTTGAAAAGCTTATTATTATATCTTTTTTCATCCCAATTCCTTAAGCCTGACCGTGTAGGATCTAATTTGTGGACAGGTTTCGGATCGGGTAAAAATAAATTTTCAACATTATAAAAAGAGAACAGTTCCATCTACACTAATTTCTTTACTTTAATTTATTATGTTCTTTTTCCTTAAGATGTAAATTTATTATTTTTTTTCAAAATTCCTTGATTCACCTTAAGAAAAGCGAATCAATTTCCAATAAAAAACAATTCAAATATAACAAAAAATATCAATGAAATCAGCTATAATAAATTAATTTTTCAATTATCCGGGAGTTTTAACACATTAATCAAAATTGAGACAATACGTAAAAACCAGAATAATAGAAATAAATTCTCACTTTAAAAATAGAAATATTAATATTTTTCGTATTTATTTAATTTACAACAAATATTATTCCATTTATCTTCATAACAAATGGAATTAAAAACGAGTAAGAATTATATAAATTCCAACAATATTTGATTACAATAAATCGGGACGTTTTTCTTTGGTGATCCTCACAGCTTCATCATGACGCCATTCTTCGATTTTTCCGGAATTTCCACTCAGTAAAATTTTGGGAACATCCAACCCTTTATAACTTTCAGGTCTGGTATAAATTGGCGGGGAAAGAAGATCATCCTGAAAACTGTCTGTCAAAGCGCTCTGCTCATCATTTAAAACTCCTGGAAGTAATCTGATAATTGAATCTGCAAGAACGCAGGCCGCCAGCTCTCCTCCTGTAAGAACATAGTCTCCTATTGAAATTTCTTTTGTAATATGAAGATCTCTCACTCTTTGGTCAATTCCTTTATAGTGGCCGCAAAGAAAGATCAGGTTTTCTTTTATAGAAAGTGAATTGGCGATTTTCTGATTTAAAGTCACTCCATCTGGTGTCAGATAGATTACTTCATCATAATTTCTCTGAGACTTAAGCTCTGAGATACACTTATCCAGCGGCTCAATCATCATAACCATTCCTGCACCGCCTCCGTAAGGCTCATCATCAATCTGTCTGTGCTTATTGATAGCCCAGTCTCTCAGTTGATGAAAATGTACTTCTGCCAGTCCTTTATCCATCGCTCTTTTCAAAATAGAAGTTTTGAACGGACTTTCCATCAATTCCGGAAGTACGCTTATTATGTCAATTCTCATTGTAATGTTCCGTTTTTCTTAGTCGGTATAATAATTAATCTTAAAGAAGAATCTTTGTTGATATAGCTCCACATCCAGTTGAAGAATATGGCCAGCTTATTTCGAACGCTCAAAATTAGCATTAAATGGAGAAACATCCAGAAATACCACGCCAGAAATCCCTGGAATTTTATAAACGGGAGATCAACAACGGCTCTGTGCTTCCCAATGGTTGCTAATGAACCCTTATCATCATATTCATACTCTACCCACTCGTTCTGACTTTTCTTTAATAAATTTTTACCTAAATTTTTTGCCTGATTAATGGCTACATTTGCTACCTGCGGGTGTCCCTGTGGATATTTTGGTGTTTCCATATAGGCAATATCCCCGATGGCATAAATATTATCGTATCCTTTTATTGTATTATATCGATCTACAATATATCTGTTTCGTACTAATTTTTCTTCCGGAAAACCTCCTACCACATTTCCGGTAACTCCGGCTGCCCATATTACATTATTGGAAGGTATTTCTTTTCCGCTTTTAAGGTGTACTTTATCTCCATCATAATCTGTCACCACTTCTCCACTCATAAAAGTCACACCAAGGTCTTTGAGGTATTTTTCAGATTTCTCCTGCGCTTCACTGCTCATTACAGCCAATGGCTTTTCTGTGGAACTTACCAGAATAATCTTCAGATGATCAAAGTTCATGTAAGGATAATCTCTTGGAAGGATGTCTTTTTTCATTTCGGCAAAAGCTCCTGCCAGTTCTACTCCGGTAGGTCCGCTTCCAACAATAACGATATTCCAGTTTCCGTCATCACTTCGGCTTTTTTCAATAATCAGTTTTTCAAAGGTCATCAATATATGATTTCTGATACTGATGGCTTCCTGGGTATTTTTCATTCCGAAAGCCTTTCCTTCCAAATCTTTGTTCCCGAAAAAATTAGTTTTACAGCCCGTTGCAATGATGAGTTTATCATACGTAAATTCTGCTTCATCGGTAATGACTTTATTGGTGGAAGGGTCTATTTCTTTCACCTCAGTCATACGGAACTGTGTGTTTCTGGACTGCTGAAAAATTTTTCTGAAAGGGAAAGAAATATTGGAAGGTTCTATCCTTCCTGAGGCTACCTGATAAAAAAGCGGCTGAAACATATGGTGGTTCATCCGATCCAGAACAATGACCTTTTTGTTCTTGTTATTCAATGTTTTTGCAAGCTGCAGCCCCGCAAATCCTCCTCCTATAATGATGATTTTTTCGCGTGTTTCCATAATACACAAATTTACTGATTTTATTTTAGCATTTAGTAGTGAAAAAAGTTAGTTTTGCAAAACTTTATGACACCAAAAAAGTACACCAAAAAAACTGCCAAACAAGTCCATAAAACAAGACGGAAGAACTATTTTTTCCGCAGAAAGGTAATATTGGCTATTTTAATTGTAGCTCTTATTGGAACCGGCTTTTATTTAAAGCAATCTATCAGCTATTATTACGCCCTGTACTTTAACAAATTTACTCACAGGAAACTCCACAACAACGAAAAAGAAACGGCAAGAATTCAAAGAATTTTAACGAGCAACCTTGATAAGACCTATGGCTTTGATGTTTCTCATTATCAGAACAGAGAAGACATCAAGTGGGACAGCCTCAGCATTGGAAATAAAACCATTCCGCTGGAGTTTGTCGTTATGCGTGCTACCATGGGAAACAGAAGTGCCGACAAGCATTTTGAGGAGTTCTGGGAAATGGCTAAAAAACATGATCTTATCCGTGGTGCATACCATTTTTACAGAGCAGATGAAGATCCTGTTATCCAAGCCAATAATTTTTTAGCGAATGTAAAACTTGAAAGTGGAGACCTTCCTCCGATTCTTGATATTGAAAAAATCCCAAAGCGTAAAACGAACAAAAAACTGATTGAAGATCTGAAAGTATGGTGCAAAATTGTGGAAGAGGCTTATGGCGAAAAACCCATTATTTATACCTATTATCATTATTATAAAGATTTTCTGAAAGGTGAGTTTGAAGATTATCCTTTATGGCTGGCCAATTACAATGACGTTCCTTCTCCCTCCCCCGATGACCATTGGGATTTCTGGCAGTTTACGGAAAACGGAATTGTTCATGGCATCAATACCAAAGTGGATCTTGATATTTATAACGGTAATTCCTGGTCATTAAAAAGACTGACCCTGGATTAATCATAAAAACAGAAGCGGGAAAATATTTTCCCGCTTCTGTTTTTTAATTGCTTTTCCCTAAAAAATTCAGAATATCTGTATTAAGCTGATCCGCATTTTCAAAAGGAATCATATGGGTAGCATTGCTATAAATTTTGAGTTCCGCATTAGGAATTTCTTTGGCAATAAGCTCCGTGTGATCAGGCTTGATAACATCTTTATCTCCGGCGATCACCAATACTTTACTTCTAATTTTATTTAAATCTGCTCTGGTGATACGAGGCTGTGTCAGCATGATCTTCAGAAGTCTTTGTTCATTCAACTTTTTAGGATCCTTAAGTTCTTTCATGACCAGCATTTTATTTTCAAAATGATCGGTAAGCCTGTCGTCTACTCCATCAGGAAAAGCATTTGCTCCGATGGTTATCAGTTTATTAAGTCTTTCCGGATATTTCAGTGCGAATTCCAAACCTGTATTTCCACCATCACTCCAGCCTGCAATATTTACTTTATCGAGATTTAGCTTATCTGCAAGTACTTTTACATCCTCCGCAAACATTTTATAGGTAAAATCCTTTTTTGAAGAATCTATACTTTTTCCCTGTCCTCGGGTATCTATGGCAATCACTTTATATTGTTTTGACAAAATGGGGATCTGCTGATAGAAGTCTTTTATACTTCCTGAATTGCCATGAAGCAGAATCAATGGTTCCCCTTCACCATACGTTTCATAATAGAGGTCTGTATCCTGAAGTTTGAGATATCTACCCGCAGTTGCATTTTGTCCATACACGGCATGCTCAGATTCCTGAATATATTTTGAGACATCAGGCATCATTGCTTCAACGCTGTCGTCTGCAAACCCACCTTCGTTTTCGGGATTATTATCTCCGTTTTTATCCATTTTCACATCAATATTAATTGCTGGCGCAGCAAGAGTCATTTTCTGCCAATCACCATAAAATTCTCTTATAAATCCAGTTCTGAATAAAGCGGCACTTATTTTAATTCTGCCATCAAAATCTTTTAAAAACTGTATTCCGATAAAGAATTTTCCCTGAACCCAAATATTACGGTCATTCACATCTAATGTATAAGTGCCGTCTTTGATCATATTTTCAGTAAGTTCTACAGTAATCTCTTCTTCAAGAATATTTTTATCCGGAAATCCGTTTTTTTCACTGTAAATACTATATCTCATTAAAACCGGCTGGGTAGAAACATAGCTGGCTATATTCAGATTGATATTTTTAAGCTTGGATCTTTTCTTAGCATTGAATTCTAAGGCTGTTTCTCCAAGAAAACTTTTTTTGTCAAATTCCGGATTAACAGAATAAATAACACTTTTTGTTTTTGTATTTACTCCCCAGTTTTTATCTACAAGTTTCTTAGGTTTAATTGCAATTTCTTTAATATTTCTAGTTTTTTCTTTTAGAAATATTTTCTGCAGATCATGCTTTTTAAAATCCTGCACAGCCTCCGCGTATACTTCATAACCCGGCACCTCAATGATTATTTTCTTTTTTGGAGCTAAAGTGGATAGATCAATTGAAAAATTTCCCTTTTCATCAGAAACTACCCCAATATTTTCTTTATCAACTCCAATTTTCACATAAGGAATTGGTTGATTTTCATTTTTAGAAATAATGGTCCCGGAAACAACCTGAGCATAGAAGGCAGAAGCTGCCAAAAGAAAGAAGAAAGTATTATATTTTTTCATGTTAAAAGTTTGGTGCAAACTTATTTCTTTTCAACAGCCTGTTCTCATAACAGCTTATTAAATTTAATCTATCTTTAGTTAAAATTCATTTAAAGCTTTCCGCTATTTTTATAATTATTCTAAAAAATCATAAAATTCACCCTTTAAAGAATATTCATAACTTCTTCCCATGTATGAACTCTTTGATAGGTATCATTTTCTATCAGTTCATTATGAGGCTGTGTGAAAATCAATCTGTCTCCTGTAAAATGATCCAGATTTTTAGGATAATCATCAATCATAACGTCTCCTGAAACTACTTTTTTGCTTCCGCAAAGAACAATCTGCTCCCAGGTGATGAATGGAAAATGTTCTGCCAGCCAATCGTATTTTTCTCTTAAGCTGTTGGGAAATTCCATACCGGCAGATACAATATACAGATCGTATTTATTATTCAGATATTCCATTGCCTCCCGGCTTCCCTTCATTACAGGTAAGGTTCTGAAAAACCCTACTTCATTAACGTGCTTTTTTCCGTTCGGAAATGATTCTATTTCAGGTTTACCTGTCAAATCACTGATTTCAATTTCTCTCCCCGTATCTCTTTTTTCAAATTGTACCAGCTGATGATATACATCTGCCATTACCCCATCCATGTCGACAATTACTTTTTTCATTACTTCAATCAGATTTTTGTATTAATATTTTTACTGTGTTAATTAAGTTATAGGCTATCAAATTTACTGAATAGTTTTTTCAGACAATGGACACAGTCTATTAAAAAATTATAAATATTCATTTTATAAAAGAGGTTCAGGAAAATTTTAGGCTACATTTTCGTACTTTTGCGGTTCAATTCAAAATCAATATCAAACCATTACATTCCAATGAATTACGTTTCTGTAGAAAATCTTACTAAATCTTATGGCATCAAAGTTTTGTTCCAAAATATCTCTTTCCATGTCAATGAAGGTGACAAAATAGCCATCGTTGCCAAAAACGGAAGCGGAAAATCCACTCTTCTTAAAATATTAATGGGGAAAGAAATTGCAGACAGTGGCAATGTGATGATAAATAAGGATATTCAGGTAGTTTTATTTGACCAGGAAATTGATTTTGATTCTGATCTCACTATTGACGAATTTATGATGACACTTGATTCTGCGCCCATTCAGGCCTTAAAAAATTATCATAAGTCATTACTTTCTACAGATTATGATTTCATTGAAAAAGCTCTGGCTGAAATGGAAATTCATAAAGCCTGGGATCTGGAGAATGATATGAAGCAAATTCTCTCTCAGTTGAAAATCACAGATCTGGAAGCCAAAATGGGAACACTTTCCGGAGGGCAGATCAAACGTGTGGCTTTAGCAAAATTGTTAACTGAAACAAGAGCCGAGCACCGTCATACTCTCTTGATCATGGATGAGCCAACCAACCACCTTGATGTAGAAATGGTAGAATGGCTTGAAAGCTATCTAAGCAAAGCCAAAATAACATTAATTCTGGTCACTCACGACAGGTATTTCCTTGACAGCGTTTGTGATATTATCTGGGAAATGGAAGATAAAAATCTGTATTTCCACAATGGTTCGTATGCGACTTATCTTGAGAACAAAATGATTCGTGAGGACAATATGAATTCCACCATCGACAAGGCTAATAATCTTTACAGAAAAGAACTGGAATGGATGCGAAGACAGCCTAAGGCCAGAACTACAAAATCAAAGTCCAGACAAGATGACTTTTACGAAACTGAAAAAATAGCTAAAACCGATACCCGAAAAGAGTCTCTGGAACTCGATTTTGAAATGAAAAGACTCGGAAATAAAATTTTAGAACTTCGGGATATTTCTAAAAGTTATGACGAAAAATTATTAATAAAAGATTTCAGTTATCAGTTTCAAAGAGGTGAGAAAGTAGGAATTGTAGGAAAAAATGGTGCCGGAAAATCTACATTACTGAATATCATCCAAGGTCTTGAGCCAAAGGATTCCGGAGAAATTGAAACCGGAGAAACGATCAAATTCGGATATTTTTCACAAAAAGGCCTGAAATATAAAGAAGATGAAAGAGTAATTGACTTTATCAAAGAAATTTCCGAAAACTTCCCTTTAGCTAACGGAAAAACGATCTCTGCATCGCAATTTTTAAGGCTGTTCTTATTTGATGATCAAACGCAGTACTCCCCTATTTCCAAACTTTCGGGAGGTGAAAAAAGAAGGCTCCACCTGATGTATATTTTGTATCAGAATCCAAACTTTCTGATATTTGATGAACCTACCAATGATTTGGATCTTCCCACTTTAACTGTTCTGGAAAATTTCCTGCTAAACTTTCAAGGTAGTTTGATTATTGTTTCCCACGACAGATATTTCATGGACAGAATCGTAGGTCATGTTCTTGCATTTGAAGGAGATGGAAAAATAAGAAATTTTGTTGGAACTTTCTCAGAATACAGAGAAGCTAAAAGCCGTGAGGATGCATTAGAAAAAAATACAGTATCAAAGCCAGAACCTGTAAAAGAAATCGTGGCAGTAAAAGAGGTTTCTGAACCTGTTTCTAAAAAAAGAAAAATGTCTTTTAAGGAACAACGTGAACTGGAAACCATAGAAAAAGAAATGCCAGAACTTGAACAAAAGCGTGCTAAAATAATGGATCAGCTTAATAATGAAACGGAATATGAAAAAGTTGCAAAACTATCTACCGAGCTGGAAGCTATTTCTGAAAAGCTGGAAGAGTATGAAATGAAGTGGCTTGAATTTCAGGAAATCCTTTAATAGTGATGAATTAAAAATTATGAATTATGAGTTGGTGTAAAGTTGACAACCGCTATTACTCTCCAACTCATAATTCATAACTCATCATTTATAATTTAATTACTCTTTCTTCTTTTGCACTTTCCAGGGAAGCATCAATAATTTTCATATTCTGAATAACTTCTCTTCCCGGAGACGGCAAAGCGTATCCAAACACAATGTGCTCATAGATCTGCTGGTAATAATCCATATAATTTCCGGCATCACTGGAAGTGAAAATTCTTTCCGTTTCTGAGTGATCATTCAGGAAATTTAAAATTCCATCGGCTTCTTTCAATGGCTGAGTCCATTCTTTACCATATTCAGGAATAGCACCTGCTACCAATTCATTTTCCTGATTATCTGTTCGTTCCTGTAAAAAAGTTCCTCTGTCACCATGAATAGTATAGGCGTAGTGACCTTCTTTACTGAAAACCGAAGTTTTTAGTCTTACTCTCAGGTCATTTTTATAAAATAACAGGATCTCAAAATAATCATTCGCAAATTCTTTTCCTTTCATAGAAAATACATCTGCAAAAAGTTTTTCAGGATATCCAAAATACTGTACAGCCTGGTCTACAAGATGTGCTCCTAGATCATGAAGTGTTCCTGAACCTAGCTGATCCGGACTTTCTTTATGCTGTTTTCCACTGGGAGTTGTCCGGAATCTGTCAAAACGGATTTCGGCCTCTTTAATATTTCCTATTTCCTGGTCATTTAAAATCTTCTGAACCTGTAAAAAGTCCCGGTCGAATCTTCTATTTTGATAGACACTTAAGAACAATCCTTTTTCTTCAGCCAATTGCACCAGCTCTTCAGCTTCGGAAACATTTACGGTAAAAGGTTTTTCTACGATAATGTTTTTTCCGGCCTCCAATGCTTTTTTGGCATATTCATAATGAGTCTGAACCGGAGTGTTGATGATAACCAACTCTACGTCTGCATGCTGAAGCATTTCTTCTACGGAACGGTAAATGGTTGCTTCAGGATATTTCTCTTTAGATTCTTCCTTGCTTCTTTCTACGATAGCAGAAATAAAAAATCCAGGATGCTCCTTTAAAAAGGGCGCATGGAACACTTTTCCGCTCATTCCAAAGGCACAAAGCCCTGCTTTTACCAATTGCATATTATAATTTTTAACAAATATATTCATAAAAAATTCTCTATCGCCTCGTATAAAGAAGCTATAGAAATAATCCATGCCATTATGAACAGAATATGATTTAAATCATAAAATTATTTTTATCTATTCTAAACAAATACTTACATTTGCGCCTTATTTAAAACTGTTCTACATAAAAATAAAATGAAAAGACAACTACTTTCTTTAGGTCTTCTATTTATCGCTGTTTCAGCAAGTTCACAGATGAAAAATGCTGAAGCAGACACCATCAGAACTCAGACCATTGAAGATATTAATCTTCACAAAACAGGAAATCCTAACCAAGCAAGACCATTATCGACAAAATCAAGCCTGACGGTAATGGAAAATCCACAACCTATTGCTATTGTTACTCACGAAATCATTGAGCAGCAGCAGGCAAAACAGTTAAGTGATGTTCTTCAGAATGTAAACGGTCTGTATATTACTTCATCCAGAGGTAACTCTCAGGACAGCTTTGGTGGACGTGGTTTCATTTTAGGAAATGATAATATTTTTAAGAATGGCTCAAGAATAAACAGTGGTGTTTTCCCTGAAGTAAGTGGTCTGGAAAGAGTAGAAGTTTTAAAGGGAGCAAATGCCATGCTTTTTGGTAATACAGCAGCTGGTGGTGTTATCAATATGATTACAAAAAAACCTAAATTCAATTTTGGTGGAAGCGTAGGACTAAACGGCGGAAGCTGGAATTCCTATAAGCCAACAGTTGATATTTATGGACCTTTATCCAAAAATGTTGCATTCAGAATAAATGGTGCCTATGAGCATGCTGAAAGTTTCAGAGATGTTGTAGAATCAGAGAAATACTATTTCAATCCTTCATTTTTATTTAATTTAAGTGATAAATCTCAATTAATTGTTGAGGCAGATTATCTTAAAAATAATTTCACTCCGGATTTCGGAATTGGATCTATTACTGAAAAAGACCAAAGCTACAGATTGAATGATGCTGTTTCCAGAAACACGTTCTTCGGAACTGACTGGCAATATCAAAATGTACAGCAAGCTTCTACGAACGTAACCTTTAATCATCAATTTAACGAAAGATGGTCTTTGAACGCTACTGCTTCTTACCAAAACTACACTAAAGATTATTTTTCTTCTGAAAGAGTACAATGGATATATGACACTAAAGATATCACTGTAGATCCTAACAGATTATCTTGGAAAAGACCTTTTGGTAGAACTTACAACGAACAAAATTATACTTCTGCACAGGTAAACATTAATGGTGAATTCAATACAGGAAGAATCAACCATAAAGTTTTAATTGGTTCAGATGCTGATTACAGCCAGGCAGATGCTTATGCATATAATATTACAGCTCCAAAAAATCTTCTGTATTTAGATGATCCTTCAACATGGGGAAGTATTGATATGCCAAATTCTACTCTTAATACAAGAAACAGAATCAATACAAGAAGAATTGGGATCTATGCGCAGGATTTTATCAGCTTAACAAAACAACTAAAAGTAATTGCAGGGTTAAGATGGTCTTATATAGAAAATATGCCTACGCTGACAACCCGATTTACATCAAATGATAAAATTGAAGTAGCCAATTCTTCAACGTCTGACAATGCATTCTCTCCAAAAGTAGGTTTGGTCTATGCTCCAAATGAAAATCTTTCGGTGTTTGCAACGTATACTAATTCGTTTGCTTCAAATGCTGGATATACTTCAGATCAATTTGGTACAGTAAATACCAATCAATCTGCTTCGGATGTTCAAAATCAGTTAAATACTTTATCAAAACAAAGCATAAAACCATCAACAGTAGATCAATACGAAATTGGTATTAAAAAGAATTTCTGGAACAATGCTTTAGCGGTTAACTTAACAGCTTACCAGATTATGTACAATAATTATTACCAGACATATTGGTTCGCTTCTGCTCCAAACGGGGCACCAGTAAATGCAACAGATACCAATCTTAAAGAATTTGCAGGAAATATGAGAAGCCGTGGTGTAGAATTAGACATTACAGGAAATCCTACAGAAAACCTATCTATAATTGGAGGTTTCTCTTATAACAATTCCGTTTACCTGGACACTCCTGAAAAAGGATATGTTGAAAACCAAAGACTGGTAAGAACACCTGCTACAACAGCGAATGCTTCCGTTTTCTATAAATTTACAAACTATGTAAATGGTTTAAAAATTGGAGCTGGAATTTATTACATCGGAGACAGAATCGCTGGATGGAATGATTCAAAATCTACAAACACAAGCAGAAACAATGTGAGCAGAATGTTTGATCTAAAAGATTATACAACTGTTTCTGTATCTGTAGGCTACGAGTGGAAAAAATTCTCAATCCAGGGGAAAGTGGGGAACTTATTTGATGTCGTAAACTATAACGTTCACGAAAATTACTCAGTGAATCCTATCACTCCAAGAAACTACTATTTCACACTGACATACAAACTTTAGAATTCTTTTTATAATAATTCTTTCATTAAAAGTGGAAATTGCATTTTTGCAGTTTCCACTTTTGAAATTTAAAAACAAAACAATAAGATATGGATAAGATTAAAGACACAAGAAGTTTCATGAGAATTACACACCGTTATCTGGGATATTTTCTTGCCGGAATTATGGCTGTTTATTCATTAAGTGGAATCCTTCTCGTGTACAGAGACACTGATTTTCTGAAAAGCGAAAAGAAGTATGAAAAAAACATCGCTGCCAATCTTTCAGAGAAAGAACTGAAGAAAGAGCTGAAGATGAAAGGCCTTGAAGTGGAAAAAACAGAGGGAAGTGTTCTTTATTTTAAACAGGGAACTTACGACAGCGCAACCGGAAAAGCAAAATACACTAAGAAAGAATTGCCTTTCGTGCTAGACAAAATGGTTTCTCTTCACAAATCGCAGTCTAAGGATGCTATATCTCCTCTAAGCGTATTCTTCGGAGTTTCTCTTTTCTTTTTTGTGATTTCAAGTTTCTGGATGTTTAATCCTAAGACAAAGGCTTTCAAACGCGGAATTAAATTTACCATTGCAGGGCTGATTATATCTATTATTCTTTTATTTGTTTAATAATCAACACTGAACAAAAGAAAAAAAGCACTTAGCTATATTACTTTTTTTTATTATTTCCTTTTTAAAACCCGCCTTTTATTTTCTTTATCATTATGAAATCCTCAGCGAATATGTTAAAAAACTAAATTATATCTCTCTGATAATGTTAACGTTTATTTAGAAAAATTACCTAAAATTAAGAGTATGGCACATTTATTGTTTTTTCTTTAACTCGTGAATAATAAACATTTAATTATTAAAATAATAAATTATGAAAAAACTTATTTTAACAGGGATATTAGCCGTAGCAGGTTTAACAGCAACCGCAAACGCTCAGATTCAGAAAGGTAATTGGATGGTAGGGGGTAACCTTGCAGGGGCAAATTTTGGTTTAAATGAAGGAGCAGGATACGACTTTGCAATTCAGCCAAAAGGAGCTTATTTCATTGAAGATAATATCGCAGTTGGGGGATATGTAGATTTAGGTTTTAAAGGAGCTAAAGATGCACCGACAACTTTCACATATAATGTTGGAGCATTAGGGCGTTATTATCTTAACCCGGGAGAGCAAGGAGTAAATAACTTACTACACCACGGAAGATGGTTCTTCGAAGGAAACGTAGGTGTTGGAGGGATGTCAATCTCTAAAGGAGGTTCTTCTTCTAACGGTCTTAACTTTGGATTCGGACCTGGTTACTCTTACTTCATCACTCCAAACATTGGATTGGAAGGTTTAGTGAAATATGATGCAAATGCAGGATTCGGAAGCGGTGGATATACTAACAAAATTACTTTTGGTTTAGGATTCCAGATTTATCTTCCAACGTCTAAAGCAAAACAAATCATCAACGACGTTAAGTAATTACTGAAATACTTATAAAAAAATGAAATCGCCCCGGAATTTTATTCCGGGGCGATTTTCGTACAAATTAAAACTAAACTATAAAAAATCAAATAAAATCATGTATTGGGTTGCGGTGTATAACGTAAATAAGGTTTTATTTCCGTCACTCCTTTTGGGAATATCTTCCGCGCTTCTTCTGTAGAAATCGTTGGCGGAATAATGACATCTTCTCCATGCTTCCAGTTAACAGGAGTCGCCACGCGATAATTATCTACCAGCTGTAAAGAATCCAGCACTCTAAGGATTTCGTCAAAATTTCTTCCTGTAGAGGCCGGATAGGTAATAATCAGTCTTACTTTTTTGGAAGGATCAATAATCAAAAGAGAACGTACAGTAGCCGTCACCGAAGCATTAGGATGAATAAAATCATACAGCTCCGAAACCTTTCTGTCTTTATCAGCAATAATAGGAAACCTTACATTGGTATTCTGAGTCTCATTAATATCTTTTACCCAGTTTTGATGATCCTCTACTCCATCTACACTTAAAGCAATCACTTTTGTTCCTCTGGCATCAAATTCAGACTGCAATTTTGCAGTGTATCCCAGCTCCGTAGTGCATACCGGCGTATAATCTGCAGGATGCGAGAACAGAATTCCCCAGGAATCTCCAAGATAATTATAGAAATTGATATCACCTACAGATGATTCTGCCTGAAAGTTGGGTGCTGTATCTCCTAGTTTTATTGACATAATACGCTGCTTTTATAGTCTACAAATTTAGTGGACTTTTTGGAACTGGCAAATTTTTTGCTGAAAATTTATATCTTTAATTAAAATTTTATTCATGGAGAAGACCGGACTCAGGTATGTAGATCTTGTTTATAAAGTATTGGAAAGTTGGTATGTGACATTTGCCGAGCTTACCCCAAAATTAATTGTCGGAATTTTAGTATTTACATTTTTCCTGATCACCAGTAAATATTTAAGCCAGGCAGCTGTAAAACTGTTCCACAAATTTTTTCCCAAAAGCAGAAAAGAAAGTTCATTAGTCACTTTAATCAGTATATTCAGATTTCTGATCATGCTGATGGGAACTTTTATTGCGCTGGAAATAATGGGTTTCAGCGGTTTTCTCTGGAAGTTTATAGGAAGTCTGGGAGTAGCCGGGGTAATTGCCGGAGTTGCACTGAAAGACCTTGTATCCAGTATTTTTTCAGGAATGCTGATTGGTATTGATAAAGCATACAAAGTAGGCGATTATATTACCATTGGAGCTCATTCAGGAACCGTACAGGAAATCGGTTTTTTAACGACCAAAATCCTTACTGATGACGGAAAGAAGGCTTATATTCCTAATCAGGTAGTTTTCAACGCTCCGTTTTATAATATCACAGCTTCTCCACAGCGTAGGATTATTTTAAATTTTGAAATTCCGGCTGATGAAGATATCAGTAAAGCACAGAAAGGAATTCTGGATGTGATTAAAAACCTCGAAAATGTGGATAAGTTAGACACCATAGAGGTGATCTTTACAGATCTGAAACAAGGTGCATTTAATCTTCAGGTGAAGTTCTGGATAAAAGTAGGTGCTAACCTGGCACAGATAAAAAGCAAGGCTTATTTAGGCATTAAAGAACGTTTTGATGTGGATAAGGTTCAGCTGGTAACGCCTACAAGCATCAGTATTACGAGTGGAGATACTATTTTACCTGAAAGTCATCAGGATAAGTAAGGAATATTCAAATAGAAATAGAGGCCATTTTAACTTTTGAAGTGGTCTTCTTTTTTGTAATTTAAGCAAAGTTGGATATCGCAAAGGCGCAATTTTACTTCATTCTCTTTTAAAAAGACGCAAGGATTTTATCTTTGATAAAATTTAATGCTGTTAACAATTCATTCTATCCTAAAAATTTTACAACCAGCATGTATCAACAAAAAAACCGTTCCAAAGATGGAACGGTTTTCTATTTATTTGAAAATTTTAGAATTAAGCTAAAACTTCTTTTACTTTGTTTGCAGCTTCTTCTAAAGTAATTGCAGAGTGTACCGGAAGACCAGACTCGTCAATTAATTTTTTAGCTTCTACAGCGTTAGTTCCTTGTAATCTTACGATCAATGGAACCGGAAGACTACCCATTGCTTTGTAAGCATCTACAACCCCTTGAGCAACTCTGTCACATCTTACGATACCTCCGAAGATGTTGATCAAAATAGCTTTTACGTTTGGATCTCTTAAGATGATTCCGAAAGCAGTCTGTACTCTCTGAGCATCAGCAGTACCTCCTACGTCAAGGAAGTTAGCAGGGTTACCACCTGATAATTTGATGATATCCATAGTTGCCATTGCAAGACCAGCTCCGTTTACCATACAAGCAACGTTACCATCTAGTTTTACGAAGTTAAGACCAGCTTCACCAGCTTCAACATCGATAGGATCTTCTTCTCTTGTATCTCTAAGAGCTTCAAGATCTTTGTGACGGAACAATGAGTTACCATCTAAAGTTACTTTAGCATCTACAGCGATAATTTTGTTATCAGAAGTTTTTAAAACAGGGTTGATTTCGAAAAGAGAAGCATCAATTCCTATATAAGCATTATATAAAGAAGTGATGAATTTTGTAAATTCTTTGAAAGCATTTCCTTCAAGACCTAGGTTGAAAGCAATTTTTCTAGCCTGGAAACCTTGAAGACCCAAAGTAGGATCAATCAATTCATTGTGAATCAAATGAGGAGTTACTTCTGCAACGTGCTCAATATCCATACCACCTTCAGTAGAATATACGATTGTATTTTTACCTTCAGCTCTATCTAAAAGAATAGAAACATAAAATTCTTTAGTTTCAGTTTCTCCTGGATAATAAACATCTTCTGCAACCAAAACAGAGTGTACTTTTTTACCTTCAGCAGAAGTTTGAGGAGTTACCAACTGCATTCCGATGATATTCTGAGCGTTTTCTTTAAGTTTATCCATGTTTGGAGAAAACTTAACACCTCCACCTTTACCACGACCACCTGCGTGAATCTGCGCTTTTACAACCCAAGCCTGAGCTCCAGTTTCGGCAGTCAATTTTTCAGCAGCTGCTACAGCTTCTTCTACGTTGTTTGCAACGAAACCACGTTGGATAGCTACTCCATACTTTGATAAAATCTCTTTTGATTGATACTCGTGAAGATTCATATTATTTTTATTATTTTATTTTACTATTTAAAGGTTGACAAATTTACTAAAAAGACACGGAAGTTCAAGTTTATTGGCTTAAAATTTAGAGTCTGATTGACTTGATTTTTAACATACCATTCAAATTCCCTCTATTCTTCCACTAATTTCTCAGATTGTGATTCAATGAATGGAATTCTTGGAGCCAGAAAATATCCTGTAAGACTCGCAAATAATATCGGCACGAAATACGTAAACCCGGTAAGTGTTCCCAAGATAATAGTAGTACTCATTGGTGTTCTTGTCACACATGCATTGATCGCCGCCATACAGCTTACAATGGCCAATGTAGTATCTACACTCGGAAATAAATTATGGATAATTAATCCCAATGTTGTTCCCACGAAAAACAGGGGAATGATAAACCCTCCTCTCCATCCTGAAGTCACTGTAATGGCAATAGCCAGTATTTTAAAAACCAGAATCAGGATTAAGAAATTCAGTCCGAAATTACCGCCAATCAGCTGATTGATCTCGTTATGTCCAAAATATCTTGTAATAGGAAAATTATAGGCAATTATTCCTAAAATAATTCCTCCTACGAATGTTTTAATATATATCGGAAAGTGTTTGTATTCAAAAACTTTCTTGAAAAATTTAACTACAAAAATGAAGATCCACCCAAAAAATGTTCCTACAATTCCGAACAGCGCAGCATATAGAAAATCATATACTCCTGTATAATGATAGGCTTTCAGATCCCAGGTTGCCCCAATTCCTAAATGGATAATCAAAGCAAACATCAGATAGCTGAAACAGCTTGCTACCAATGCAGGAATAATGGCTTTATAATATTCTACAGCATGTTTATGATGCAGGATTTCAAGGGAAAAAAGACTTCCTCCAAGCGGTGCGCCAAATAATGCTGTAAAACCTGAAGCCATCCCGGCAATACTCAAAGAGCGCAGTTCTTCACCCTTCAGCCTGAAAATTTTCCCAAGCCAGGTTCCCGTAGAACCGGTTACCTGTACCAAAGGTGCCTCCGGTCCCAAACTTCCTCCTGAAGCTACACAAAACAGGGATGAAAGAATCATCGAAGGGTTGTTCTTCGGTTCCAGTTTTCCTTTATTGAACCTGATATTATTAACGATCAAATGAATTTCTCCCGGATCACCTATGAAATGAATCACCAGCCCAGCCAATAATCCACAGATTGCCATCGTAGGAATTACCTGCCAGCCTTGAAATTCGGCTAGAAATTCTGTGAAATGTTCCAATACAATCCAATATCCTCCGGCAATAATACCACCTACAAGACCGGTAACTGCCCACATAAAAAAGGTCCTACTAAACACAAACGGATTAAATCTGATGGGTTGATCCAAAAGATTAAATGTTTTGATAATTCGCCTTCTTCTATTGATTTTCATTTTAATTTATTTTTAAATAGTAAAAGAATATCATCATTTGTCTTTACTGATTATTACAGCTTTTGTAATACGTATTTTATTTAAATCTTAATATAATGGGCTGTCTAAAGGTTTGTACAATCGGTTTTTTGTTATAAATCAAAGGTTTCTCCAAACCTCCAACTGCATATAGGAACAGTGCGCTGATTATACCGAATTCTGTATCAGATGACTCACTATATTTTACTTTTTTAAATTTCCCATCCACATCAATTGTAAAATTCAATTTACACTGATAGATTTCTTCGTTAAGATCTTCTATTAAATAAACAGGGAAATCAACCGTCAACTGTTTCTTCAACTCGACAAGCTGTTGGTAATTTTCAACTTCAGCAATATCCACAGAATTATTTTTCGCTTCCTTCGAAGGCGTGGCCTCTGTTTGAGGTATATTATTTTCTATTTGTATTCCGGTTGTTGCTTTGAATGAAATATCAGGATCTGTCTTTCCGATGATCACATCTTTGTCATAGATGCTTTGATAAAGGTTTTTAAGATTCTTTAATTTTTCACTGTAGAAGCCTCTATACTTCTGACCATATAAAGCAGCATCTTTTTTATAATCATATCTCTTTACACTATCAGAAAAAAGATTTTGTATATTTTTCACTTTTGTTAAAATACCTCTATCCATTAATTTTTTCTTCTCCTGCGCGTTGATTTTCTCAACACTGAGAGACGAAATAATGACAGCAATAAAAAATAATAAAAAACGATGGGGCATGGTATAATTTTTCAGAAAACAATCTATACAAAATAATGCAGATCTGCTTTTTTGCATGAATTGCAATGATTAAATTCTGTTTTTAGCAAAATAAAAAATAAGCATTCCCCAGCTTAAGATCATCATCAAACCTCCAAGCGGAGTGATAGGTCCTAAGAATTTAAGATTCATGCCTAAATAATCCTGCATACTCAGAAAATAGATACTCACAGAGAACAACAATGTTCCTGCAATCATTAAAATGGAAGTCCATTTTTCTGCAGAAGTTTCAAATTTTAAGATATATCCAATGATCAGCAGGAAAAATGCTGCATACATCTGGTATCTTACTCCTGTTTCAAAACTTTCCAGTCTTTCCACAGCTAATATTTTCTTTAAAGCATGTGCTCCGAATGCACCCAGGATCACAGACACCATTCCGTAAACCGCTCCAAAAACTAAAGTAATTGTTTTCATTTTATAACTCTTCTAATTCTAGGGTTAAATATTTTTTTGTTTTATCATCCTGCCATGTCCCGGAGATTTTACTCCCATTCATATCTGCTTCTACAAAAGCTCTGGGAATCCATTTACTGGCAGCTTCATCATAATGATCATTTTCTGTAATAGAAATATGGTTTCCCTTCATTTTTCCATCCCATGCTATCAGTTTTTTATTTTTATCATACCAATAAAATGCATTAAAGGAACTTGTGTCTTTTCCACTTTCTCCTTTATATAATCGGGTAATAAAAACAGTAATAGGATATTTCCCATCTATTTTTCCTTTGTACAGTTTATTCTGAAAACTGGTTTTCTCTGTTCTTTCAGACCCGGAAATCAAATTTTTCGCATAAGAACTCCAATATTTCTCCAGCTCTTTATAGGAAAATTCTATTTCATGGCTTCCAAGATCATCCAGCGCTCTCATGGCATGATTGGAACATCTTCCTGCAACAAAGGTCAGCTTATCTTTTCCGAAGAAAAATCGGATATCTTCTAAGGTATGTTCTGTAAAACAGTCCTCATACATTGCAATTTGGTCTTTAGTTTCCTCAGAAGGATCTTTCTCAGCTTTCAGTTGGGTAAGAAAATCAGTGATTCTTTTCTTTACTTTTTTCTGAATGATACTTTCCACAGTTTTTATTGATCCTGATTGGAATAAATCTTCAGCATTGATATAATTTCCTGTTCTCAGGTCAAAATTCTTCCAGATTGAAAAACCTTCAGGATAAGCACCTGAAGCTTCACCATCCATTGCAATACTCAGAATATTCTTAGGCGTTTCAATCTTATCCCAACTATAAAAATACAGATAGTTGGAATAGGAATTGGTTGCTGTAGAAGCCAGTTTAAAAGAGTTTCCGTCAGATCCTGGAACATATTCCAGCTGATCTACCTGCAGAAATGTATTGATTTTATTTTCTACCCGGGGATTTTCAGAATAAGAAACAACCGGGAAAACAGTATCTTCAGTTTTTGGCTGCAGATTACTTATTTTCACTTTTTGTTGTTGTGAAAAACTTAAACCGGAAATCAGTAAGAAAAATACAATACTCTTTTTCACTATTTTGATTTTAGGTACATTAAAATAAACTTGGCCACCAATGTAGATATTCCCAGTATGATAAACATATTGGCAAATCTCTTGGAGCTTCTGAAACCTTCATGGTTTGTTTTCTTCAAAAAGAATCCAAAAAGAAGGAATACAATGGGCAAAATGATCTGTAACATTAGTTTTCTCTCATTCTGTTAAATTCATTGATCACCTCGTGGTGGCTCACTGTCTTATCTTTGAAGTAGGTTACAAAGTGTTGTTTTTCTTCTTCGGTAGCTCCCAATTGGTTCAGAATATTCAACAAATGCATTTTCATATGTCCTTTCTGAATTCCTGTAGTTACCAGAGAACGCAATGCACCAAAATTTTGTGCAAGACCTGAAACTGCCAGAATACTCATCAATTCCTGCGCAGAAGGCTTTCCAAGAAGTGCTAATGAGAATTTTACCAAAGGGTGAAGATTCGTAAGGCCTCCTACAACTCCTACAGAAATAGGAAGATCAATCCAGAATCTGAATACTCCATTATCTGTTGTACAATGAGTCAGAGATCTGTATTGTCCATCTCTTGCAGCATAAGCATGTGCGCAGGCTTCCGTAGCTCTGAAGTCATTTCCGGTAGCAATCACAACTGCATCTACCCCATTCATCACTCCTTTATTATGAGTAGTAGCACGGTAAGGCTCAATTTCAGCAATAGTAACGGCCTGTTTAAATTTATAAGCAAATTCTTCAGGAGAAATTCCACTGTCGTCTTTTAAATCTTCCATTTTACAGGAAACCTCAGCTCTTACGATACAATCAGGTGTAAAGTTGGAAAGGATATTCATGACGATCTGTAATGAATTCTTTTCTTCCTGAGTAAAATCTTCGCTGGTAGCCACTTCCTGTCTCAAGGTTTTCCCGAACTGCTCAAGACATGAATTGATAAAGTTGGCTCCCATGGAATCTACTGTATCAAAGCTTGCTTTCAGCTGGAAATAATTCGGCATTTCTGCGGTCTTATCAATCAGACTGATATTTAAAATACCACCACCACGTTTTCTCATGTTGGATGTAATATCTTCTGTCGCTTCAAAGAGTTTTTTCTTTAAATTGAAATTAAAGAAATGTAATAATTTATGAGATTCTACATTAAAAATAAAGTGGGTATGCCCCAATTTCTCAGTATTGATAATGGTTGTTTTGAAACCTCCTTTATCGATCCAGAATTTGGCAGCTTTAGAAGCAGCGGCAACTACTGAACTTTCTTCAACAGCCATTGGAAGTGCCACAAGTTTCCCATCAATCAAAAAGTTTGGAGCAATTCCGTAAGGCATATAAAAATTGGAGATGGTATTTTCAGAAAACTCTTCATGAAGCTTCTGAAGATCTGCATCATCATTCCAATATTGTTTTAATATATTTTGATATTCCTGATTTCCTTCAAGATATTCGTTTACGAGCCATTCGATTTTTCCCTGCTTTGGAAGCTTAGAAAAACCTTCGATTGGTTTATGATTCATAATATAAACTTTAATGAGCTGTAAATATAATGATTTTGAGACTCTTTTTTGTGGATAACTTCTATGAAAAAAGATTGACATTTATCAATTTTGGAACTAAATTTGAACAAAATTTAAATACATTTTAGATACAAAATATATCAAACATTTGAAAATATGAATTTTGACCGTCTTAAAGAAAAACTGGAAATCCTTGCCGATGCAGCGAAATATGATGTTTCGTGTTCGTCCAGCGGCGGCTCAAGAAAGAATAAAAAAGGAGCTTTAGGAGACAGTTCTGCAAGTGGTATTTGTCATACCTATACAGAAGATGGGAGATGTGTTTCTCTGCTTAAAATTCTATTGACAAATCATTGTATTTATGACTGTGCCTATTGTGTTTCCAGAAGTTCAAATGATATTAAAAGAGCCGGCTTTACGGTAGAAGAAGTGGTAGATCTTACCATCAATTTTTACCGCAGGAATTATATTGAAGGATTATTTCTGAGTTCCGGAATTTTCAAAAATGCAGACACAACAATGGAACGTCTGGTGAGAGTGGCCAAAAAGCTGCGCCTCGAAGAAAATTTCAACGGTTATATTCATCTGAAATCTATCCCGGGAGCAAGTGACGATCTGATGCAGGAAGCAGCTTTGTATGCAGACCGTTTATCTGTAAACATTGAAATTCCCACAGAAAGCGGATTAAAATTATTGGCTCCTGAAAAGAACAGACAGGATATGATCAGCCCAATGCGCTATATTCAAAAAGGAATTATCCAGTATCAGGATGAAAAGAAAATTCTGAAGAAAGTTCCAAAATTTGCTCCGGCGGGACAGTCTACACAGATGATTGTGGGTGCAACTAATGAAAATGATCTGCAGATCATTAAAGTTGCTGATCATTTTTATAAAAATTTTAATCTGAAAAGAGTCTATTATTCAGGATATGTTCCTGTTCTGGAAGATCAGAGATTACCTTCTTTAACAACTGAGGTTCCTATGCTTCGTGAAAACCGGTTGTATCAGTCGGATTGGCTGATGAGATTTTATGGTTTCAGGGCAGAAGAGATTCTGGATCCGAATGTTCCTTTTCTTGATCTGGAAATGGATCCGAAATTAAGCTGGGCATTGCGAAATCTGGATCAGTTTCCGGTGAATCTTCAGACTGCTGAGTATCGAACAATTTTAAGAATTCCTGGAATCGGAGTAAAAACAGCTCAAAAAATTATCAGTGCAAGACGTTTCCAGATTTTAACGATGGATCATTTAAAAAAACTGGGAGCAGCCGTCAACCGGGCAAAATATTTCATCGATTTCAATGCGGGGAATGCCTATCTGAAATATTTAACGGATAAAAATTTCAGAAAGCTGTTGATAGGTGGAAGTTCTTCAAAGTTTCACAATCAGTTTTCTCAACAACTAACTTTGTTTTAACACAAATTACACGAATATTTTCACAAATGATCACTAATTTATTGCTTTGATAAAACAGCACATTTGTCATTCTGACGCAGGAAAAATCTCAGAAACCAATCAGATTATTCCTTCGTCAGAATGACAGGCAGCACAACTAAATTTTCAAACTTATTATGACTACCCTACTCTACGATGGAAGTTTTGACGGTCTTTTTACTGCAGTATTTGAAGTTTTTGAATACCGTTATAAAGACGTAGATATAACAAGTAGAGAAAGGTTCCATCAGGAAAATATTTTTGCAGAGATCCATGAAGTTATTACGCAAACAGAAAAGTCTGAAAGAGTACTTAATAGATTGGAACAGAATATTGGAAAACAGGGAGTGTATAAGCTTTTAAAAGTTTTTTTATCCGAAGATCCTGGCCTAGAAAACCTCATCTTATCTGCTGTCCGTCAATCTATCAAACATCTGGGAGAAAATATTCTTGAAAACTTTGCAGACAATAATATCCTTCAAATTTCAAAAATCTGCAAATCAGTAGACAGGGAAAGGCATCGAATGACAGCTTTTGTCCGCTTTGAAAAAATGCAGGATGGTATTTTTTTCGCCAAAATAGATCCTGATTTCAATGTTCTTCCTCTGATCAGAAAACATTTTAATGACCGGTATCAGGACCAGAAATGGATGATCTATGATCTGCGGAGAAATTACGGTATTCTTTACGATCTGGAAAACTGTGAATTTTTCTACCCTGATGAAAAACTGGATTTTAGTCAGTATCAACAGAAGTTCCATGATGAAGAAAACAATTATCAAACCCTTTGGCAGCGTTATTTCACCAAAACGAATATTGTTGAAAGAAAAAACCTGAAACTGCATATTCAGCACGTTCCGAAAAGATACTGGAAATATCTGACTGAAAAATGGTAACACATCCTGAATAACGCAGATTTTTACAGCTAATTTCATCTTGAATTCTTGTAATATGAGCTTAAATTAAAGGCGATAATTCCATATTGTGGATAACTTTTTATTTTACCAAAAAATCATGCTCTTTCAACCCCTATTTTCTCTACATCACTTTAACCCATTCATTTCATGGTATATATAATTCACATTAATTGAAAACTCATATTGTGGATAACTTTTTCCTGTTAACATATGGTTAACATTGCAAATATCTCAATGTTCTTTTTCATGTAAAAATTAAGTAAATAAAGGTGCTTACAAGAAAAAAAGGAATATAAAAAGACCTTGTAAACCCATGTAAATCTGTGACCTATGTAACCAAAAATCAAATCAACATTTTTATTTTGTGGATAACTCTTACTTTTTGATGGTCCGCAAGGCTTTCTTTACGATATATCGCGTTTCTTTTGTTGGACTTTCCCGAAGCCATTCATCGCAGATTTCTATTACAAATTCAGGTTGAGATTTACTGGCATCATTCAGCCAATTGCCAACACTGTCCTGCACATATCGGGATGAATCTGATCGTAAAGGTTCTAAAATTTCCAGTCCCAGTCCCGGATTTTGTTTTAAAGCATCAATATGTTCACACCAAACCCCTCTCGGTCTTGTAGATTCGCTGGCAAAACGTCTCACATTTTCATTATCATACCGGGTCCATTCTGATAAAATAGATAAACTCTCGTCAAGATTTTTTGAAATATCCGGACGGACTGTCATCCAGCAGATCTCCCTCACTCCAAAATGGGAATCAGAAGCGAATACCTGAATTTTATCCAGTTTTTCTTTAAGATTTAATTCATTATTTCCTCCTATAGTATATGCAGCCCAGCAACGAATAAGATCTGATGTATGGGTTGAGAGTTTCCATAAAAATTCATCATCATTATTTTTAGCAGCCAGATGAAGCAAACCAATTCCGATGGTTTTATTAATGGTATTAACAGTTTGCTTTTTCAGCTGGTCTACATTCTCTAAAACAGGTTTCAAATATTCTATACGATTATTCTGTTGAAGCAAATTTTCCAGCAACAGTCTTTGATCTACTGCCAGCCATTCTGTAAGATTAGCAGTTTCAATTTCACCTCTGTTCAACTGCTCTAAAATATCCTGTGGAATATCTTTGATGGAACGGGCCCCTTTTCGTTTTTCTGTCATGCTGTTTTTAATGATTATCTTTACAAAAGTCTGAAACTAAGCAGACATAAGCAATACCGCATATTTTTCACCCATAGGGATAAAAAAGTCAATTTTATGGAAACAAAGGAAAGAGCTGAAGAAAATAAAATTTGCCCGTTGGAGGTCGCAGTCAATACCATTAGTGGAAAATGGAAAATTCCTATCGTTTGGCAGATCAATGAAGGAAAAAAACGTCCCAGTGAATTTCTGCGTGGTATTGCTAAAGTAGACCGAAGGGTTCTGAATCAACAGCTGACTGAAATGGTGGAAGATGGTATTCTAACAAAACAGTCTTTCAATGAACTTCCTCCAAGGGTAGAATATTCTTTAACAGAACTAGGTGAACAGCTGGTAAAAATTCTTTGGCAGCTGAATGATTGGGGCAAATTACTGATTCCGGAAAGGGAAAAAGCGTAAAGCAGAAGTTAAATATTGCAGATTTTCAGAACCTTATTTGTTGGTACGTGAAAAAAAATGATATTTGTGTTCACTAAAAACGCATGAAAAAAATTATCACGGGAATCATAACTGTTCTTATTCTCACAGGCTGTACGAAAGAAAAATTATCAGATCGTTTATTGGCTGAGCCCGATCATAACGAAAATTTAGCAACAAAAAGTTCTGCAAAGATTCATAAAGATAAAAATACGATCAGAGAAAGATTCTCTCCTCCTGAAGGATATGAGTGGATTGAAGAAAAACCAGATTCTTTTGGATATTTTATTGAAAATTTCAAGCTGAAACCTTACGACAGTCAGATTCTGAAATATGATGGTACTCCTATTTCTACACAGCATCTTCATGAAGCTGTTTTTGATATTGATACAGGAAATAAAGACTTACAGCAATGTGCTGATGCAGCAATCCGTATGAGAGCTGAGTATCTTTATAAGGCGAAAAAGTTTGACGAAATCAAGTTTCATTTTACCAGTGGTGATCTTCTCAGTTGGAATGACTATAAAAACGGAACGAGAGCTTTTGTCAGTGGAAATTCGGTCAACTTCAGAAAAACTGTGCCTTTTGATGATTCTTATCAGAGTTTCAGAAACTATCTGGATCTGATCTTTAATTACGCAGGAACTATTTCATTAAATAAAGAAACAAAACCAGTAACGAAAAATGCTGATCTGAAAACCGGAGATATTCTGATCACACCGGGAAGTCCGGGACATATTGTTTTTATTTCCGGTGTCTGTGGGAATAAAGAAGGGAAAAGATTGTTTTTATTGAGTGAGGGATTCACACCAGCACAGTCTATTCATGTACTCTCTAATCCTTTTAATCCCTATTTTACACCATGGTATGACCTGGATATTGATGCTCAGGAAACTAAAACCGCACGATATTTTTTTAAACCTACAAACTTCAGAAGCTTTTAATAATTTATATTCAAAACTATTGGAAAGTTACTACGATAATCTGAACTTGTTTTTGTAAATTTGTGTTCGAAATTTTTTTCTTGATGAAAGAGAGTGCTGTAAAAAAAATTGCAGTTCTTACTTCAGGAGGTGACTCTCCGGGTATGAATGCGGCGTTAAGAGCGGTAGTAAGAACCGCCAATTACTATAATATCGAATGCTACGGAGTGAGAGAAGGCTACAACGGTCTTATCAACAATGATTTCCTAAAAATGGGAGCCCGTTCCGTAAAAAATATAATCAACCAGGGTGGAACAATTCTAAAGTCTGCCAGATCCGCTGAATTCAGAACAAAAGAAGGCCGTCAGAAAGCTTATGACAATTGCATAAAGCTTGGAATAGACGGATTGGTTTGTATTGGTGGAGATGGAACTTTCACCGGTGCGAAAATCTTTAATGAAGAATTCGGAATCAGAGTAATCGGTATCCCGGGAACGATCGACAACGATATTTTCGGAACTGATAACACCATCGGATATGACACTGCATTGAATACTGCAATGGATGCCATTGATAAAATCCGTGACACGGCAACTTCTCACAACAGAGTTTTCTTTGTAGAGGTAATGGGTCGTGATGCTGGCTTTATTGCATTAAACAGTGGATTGGCAACAGGAGCTTTGGATATTTTAATTCCTGAGAAAAAAGACAGTATTGATGAGCTTTTCGCGAAATTCAGAGATGCTGAAAAAACAGGAAAGGCATCAAGCATTGTGGTGGTTGCAGAAGGTGAAAAACTAGCCAATGTGTATGAACTTGCCGAAAAAACAAAGCAGACATTCCCTGATTATGACATTCGTGTAGCCATTTTGGGACACATGCAGAGAGGAGGTTCTCCAAGCTGTGCAGACAGGGTTTTGGCAAGCAGATTAGGCTATGGTGCTGTAACAGGATTAATGGAAGGACAATCCAATGTAATGGCCGGAATGCGTTCCAATGATCTGACGTATACGCCAATTGAAGAAGCCATTAAAAAACATAATGAAATCAATGAAGATCTTTTACTGATTTCAAAAATTTTAGCAATCTAATTATTTTTATAATCTAATAAAAACAAACTATTATGTCAACAATTAAAGTAGGTATCAACGGTTTTGGTAGAATTGGACGTCTTGTTTTCAGAGCAATGACTGAAAGAGACAACATTGAAGTTGTAGGAATCAATGACCTTATTAATGCAGAATACATGGCTTACATGTTAAAATATGACTCTGTACATGGTATTTTCCCAGGTGAAGTTTCTGTAGAAGGAAATGATCTTGTAGTAAACGGGAAAAGAATCAGAGTAACTGCTGAAAGAGATCCTAACAACCTAAAGTGGAATGAAATTGGTGCTGACTATATCGTAGAATCTACAGGTCTTTTCTTATCTAAAGATACTGCTCAGGCTCACATCAATGCTGGTGCTAAGAAAGTAATCCTTTCTGCTCCTTCTAAAGATGATACTCCAATGTTCGTAATGGGTGTAAACCACAAGGAACTTACTGACGATATCAAAATTTTATCAAACGCTTCTTGTACTACAAACTGTTTAGCTCCTTTAGCTAAAGTGATCCACGATAACTTCGGAATCGTAGAAGGTTTAATGACAACTGTACACGCTACAACAGCTACTCAGAAAACTGTTGACGGTCCTTCAGTAAAAGACTGGAGAGGTGGTAGAGCTGCTCTAAACAATATTATTCCTTCTTCTACAGGTGCTGCTAAAGCAGTAGGAAAAGTAATTCCTTCTTTGAACGGAAAACTAACAGGTATGTCTTTCAGAGTACCAACTGTTGACGTTTCTGTAGTAGATTTAACAGTGAGAATTGACAAAGCTGCTTCTTATGAAGAAATCTGTTCAGTAATCAAAGCTGCTTCTGAAGGAGAATTGAAAGGTATCCTTGGATATACTGAAGATGCAGTAGTATCTCAGGACTTCGTAGGAGATAAGAGAACTTCTATCTTCGATAAAGATGCTGGTATCATGCTTTCTCCAAACTTCGTGAAACTTGTTTCTTGGTATGACAACGAAATGGGTTACTCTAACAAGTTAGTTGATATGCTTGTACACGCTGCTTCTTTGTAATAAGTAATGAGCGATAAGCAATAAGTAATAAAAAACCTTCCTGATGGGAAGGTTTTTTTGTTAATTCAAAATTTATATATATAACCCAACGAAATCGCAAAGGCTGATGAAAGCTTTGATACTGTTACACTCTCAGGTTTACTAGTATAAACTGTATTTGTATCATACACTTCGCTTTTACGATCAACAAATCCTCCAATATATAAACCGTTTATTGTCAGCATATTTTTGTACCCGATTGCAATTCCACCACCAACTGCAATACGAGGCTTCACAGTGTTTGTAAGAGATAATGCAGGCCCAGTAACTAAATTGAAAGCTAACCAATCATTTTTTTTACTACTATAAAATGGTCTCCAAAGAAAATGTATAAATGCAGCTAAACCTAGTTCTCCATTCTTATTTTTTTCATTGATAATTTTATACTCCGTTTTTTCATTATCAAGTGCTGTAGCAGAAACACTATACGCCTCATTCTTGAACCAAGCATAATAAAAAGACATTCCCCCGCCAACAAAAAAATCTTTTTTATTGGGAAATTGAACTTCTGTAGAATAGGAAGGACCTATTTCCATTTTTTTAGGAATAATACTTATAGAAAGTTTATTTATATCTCCATTGTATTGAAAAGGTAAAGAAGTATATGAACGTTCAGTATTATTTTCTAAATCAATAATTGAATTAAGATATTTAACAATTTTGACAGAATTTATTTTAGCAAATGCAGAGTCTATTACTTCCTTATTTATTTTATTTATATTATCAATTAATTGTTTATTATTTTTTTTGATATCTTCATCTTTATCAAATAAGGAAACAAAATTTTCATCCTTTTTATTTTCTATAAGAAAATTATTATAATCTGTTTCTATTTTTTGAATATTTTTTTGAATATTTAATATTATTACTTTTTCTTCTTTAGTCTTACTTAAAATTTTCTTTACAGGTTGTGGCTGAAAAGTCTCCAACATTGATTCTTTTACAGAAAGTTTATCATAAATCGACTCTTTATAAACAAGAGATGCTAATTCTAATTGAGCAATAATAGAATCATTAATAATATTAATATGAGTCTTTAGCTCTTTTGTCTGCTGTGTTAACAGATTATTACTTAATTCTATTTGATTCATTATTTTTTTTCGATTATCTAAAATCTTTTGCTCTTTTTTAAATAATAAATCATATTTATTCAATGCTGATTCAATTGAATCTTTTTTAAATACCAATTTTTCTAAGAATGGATAAGATGTTTTCTCATTTAATAAAATTTTATTGTCTATATCATTTAATTTTAAATTTGTATTAATAATTTTTCCAGCCAATGATTGATTTATTGTGCTTGATGTTATGCTATTTAGACTACCCAAAACCTCATTAATTGCACCTAATCCAATTACATCAAATGTTGGAAATTCAACAGAGGAGCTTACAATTGAATCTTTTTTGTTAATCAAAACATTATATAAATTCATATTGATATTATCTATTTGTAATTGATATAACTCTCCTTTTTTTAGTTTTTCAAGATGTTCCATTCCTTCGAATTTTTTAGTTTTAAAATCAAATTTCAAAACTTGTCCAAAAACAGAAATCGTTTGGCATGCAAAAAGAATTATAATAAAATATTTTGCAATTAAAGGACGATAGAAAAAGTTAGCTAATAGTAAAATTTTTGTTTTCATGGTTATTTATTTTTCAGATTAAAGTTTTTTTTTGAAATGGTCATTAGTTTTATTTAAAGCTACAATACTTACCTACCACACGAAATACCACAAAAGGGTGATTTTATTTAACATAATTTTGTTATTTTTAAGAAAACATTAACCAATGAAGAAAAAACACCTGACTCATGCAAAAAAACCACATCCCCTCACCAAGGTCTGGAATGACTATCCTGAAATTTTACAAAATGATAACAGAGTCCTACCCGTTCCCAACATTGAAAATATAATAGGAGAAGTTTTTGCTCCCGGAAAATTCTATTATTATGTCATCAACTTTGCAGACAGCACCATTATTTGTAATCACGATGAAGATATTTTAGCAATACATGGTCTCAATAAATATCCTGTACATCTGAAAGAAATTATAGACCTCATCCATCCCGATGACATTGAGTTTGTCATGGAAGCAGAAAGAATGTCAATAGAAAAAATAAAAGAAATTAATGGCTTTGATTATCAGCAGGAACTGAAAACCAGCTACTGTTTCAGAATGAGAACTTCAAAAGGTAATTATGAACTCTTCCATCATCAGGCCTTACACACCTATAAAGATGATAACGGCAGACTTTTACAGGCTGTTAATATCCACACGAATATTGAACACATCACGCATCAAAATTCTTATGTTATATTAGTGTCCGGAATCAATGGTCGGGAAGACTTTCATCAGATGCAATGGATGAAGCATTGTAAACCTCATGAATCTACTCCTGTCATTTTCACCAAAAGAGAAGTCGAGATCATCAACAGTATTGCAAAAGGCTATTCCACAGGAGAAATATCCGATCTGCTTAATATTTCAGAAGAAACCGTACGTACCCACAGAAAAAATATTTTAAGAAAATCCGATTGCAGAAACAGCTCCGAACTCATCAAAAAAACATTTGAATGGGGCTACCTATAAAATCTTCATCCTAGCCTGACAAATCTCACCAAAGAATTTCAGCATAAAACTTGTACTTTTATAGGTAAAGGAATGAACATGATACAACCACGATTTAAAGATGCTCCCCATTTCAGAGATTTCTGGGAGAGTGGAAACGGAAAACTGCTTATTGAATTTTCCGGAGCAGAAGTGAGTTTTGAAAAATTTGAAAAATTCGCTCCTTTTTTTCATCATGTGGATGAGATTGGTGATGAGGTGGTAAAAGATGTTTATTTTACTAAAAAATTTCATGAGGCATCCAGGGAAATTGAGCAGTACATCAGAAATGGAGTTTCGGAAACAGATTCAGTTCCTGAAAGTGTAAAAAAGCTTTTCTCTCAAACTCAAAAAGTTCCTGAGTGGCTTGATTATAATTTACTCAAAAGCGGTGCTGAACTCTGCATGAGAAGCAACCTAGACTCCCTGATCTCGTTGAGGGATTACTGTCTGATCGGTGGTTATGATTACGCCTACCTCAACAAGCCGCTTATCGTTACAGAAGCTTTAAAAAAGGGTGCGGTGAAACGTCTTTCGGAAACATTGGATTTCTGGGTGAATGCTACCCGATACAATGCACTGGAAGTTCACGCAAAAGGATATGAATTTGCTATCAAAACCCGTCTGATCCATTCTTACGCGAGACTTTCCATCAAAAAACATTATAAAGGCTGGGATACCGAAAACTGGGGTGAACCGATCAATTCATGGGATATGATGGCAACGTACATCGGTTTTAGTCTTGTCTTTCTTCACAGTCTTCAAAAACTGGAAAATAGTTTTTCCATTGAGGAAGAACAGGGAATTTTTCACCTGTGGAAATATGTAGGTTACCTTCTGGGAATTCCAGAACAGCTTCTCCCCGACAATAAAAAACAAGCTACGGAATATTTTTATTTATGGACTTCTGTTCAACCTCCTTCCGATAAAGATTCTGTTCTTCTTGCCCATTCTCTGCTGAATGAGTCTCTGGAAAATCCAATTTTAAAATTTGAATTCCAAAGGAAAAATTTAAAATATCTGCATGTCTGCTGTACCTGGTTTCTGCTGGATGATGAAGTTTGCAAAAGACTGCAGATCCCGGAAGTTCCCAACAAAAACCTGTTTCCAAAATCAAAAATACTTTTCAACAAAATATATGACAAACTCGTAAGCCGTGAAGCGAGAATAAAAAGAGGAAATAAGGACCAGATGAAAGTATTGAAAGACTATCTGAATATCACTAAAAATTCAAATTTTCATTAGGATAAGTTAGGAAACCAGAAGATGGAGACTGGAAGTAATTATTGTATGATTAATTTCTATCAGTAAAGCTTAAAAATAGTAATAAAATTAATTTTAAGACCTTTTACGAGCTTCAATAACTTTCTTTTTTCAGTTTCAAGCCCCCTTTCTAGTTAAGAGTTTTTATTTTTTTTCCACACTGATACCACATTATACATCTGCTTCGTTATGAATGAGATCAGTATGAAAATTTTATCATTTTTTAACTCTAAAAACAGTTTTCAGAGATAAATAATATTAGCTTTTGATATTTAAATTATGTATTTTTGAGAAATTATTTTAATAGCGATGAGTAACATAGATGATAAGAAAAAAGCACTCGCTTTAGTGCTTGAAAAATTAGATAAAACATACGGAAAAGGGACGGTAATGACTTTGGGAGATGATACCGTAGACACTACAATAGAAGTAATTCCTTCCGGTTCTTTAGGAGTAGATATTGCCTTAGGAGTAGGCGGATATCCAAAAGGAAGAATCATTGAAATATATGGTCCTGAATCTTCAGGTAAAACAACATTGACCCTTCACGCTATTGCTGAAGCTCAAAAAGCAGGTGGTATTGCTGCATTTATTGATGCCGAGCACGCTTTCGACAGAACTTATGCTGCAAAATTAGGAATAGATTTGGAGAACCTTATCATTTCTCAGCCAGACAACGGGGAACAGGCATTAGAAATTGCTGATAACCTTATCCGTTCAGGAGCTATTGATATCGTTGTGATTGACTCTGTTGCTGCTCTTACACCAAAAGCAGAAATTGAAGGGGAAATGGGAGATTCTAAAATGGGTCTTCATGCAAGATTGATGTCTCAGGCATTAAGAAAGCTTACAGCTACTATTTCCAGAACGAAATGTACAGTAATTTTCATCAACCAGTTGAGAGAAAAAATCGGGGTAATGTTCGGGAATCCTGAGACTACTACCGGAGGTAACGCTCTTAAATTCTACGCTTCTGTAAGAATTGATATCAGAAAAGCCAGCGCACCTATCAAACAAGGTGATGAAGCTATCGGTAGCCGTGTGAAAGTGAAGATTGTGAAAAACAAAGTAGCACCTCCTTTCAAACAGGCAGAATTCGATATCATGTATGGTGAAGGAGTTTCTAAAGTAGGAGAAATTCTTGATACAGCAGTAGACATGGGAATTGTAAAGAAAAGCGGTTCTTGGTTCAGCTACGAAGAGACTAAACTTGGTCAGGGACGTGATGCTGTAAAAGATGTTTTAAAAGACAATCCTGATCTTTCTGAGGAATTGGAAAACAAGATCAAGGAAGAAATGAAAAACAAATAATTTTTCAGAAAAATATAGAAAAGGCAGTCTTAGGATTGCCTTTTTTTGTTTTTTTACAGGGAGATATTTTTTAACGTAAAGGTTTCATCTGTATGCTGTAATATTTTTAAATCATTTATTCTTTGCGTTTAAATAAATGAAGGATCAGAAAATAAAAAAGAGGTCATTCCGTGGAACAACCTCTTTAGTTTTTATATTCTTTAAAACTATTCAGCCATTTTACCTTGCAGCTGAAGTGCTCCGGTAACTTTCATTCCTTTTGTTGGAGTTTCAAATCTCATGTTCTCCTTATTAACAAAAGCATCAATAGTGAAGAAATCTTCATTCTCTTCGTTTGTGATCAGTTTCAGTTTCAGGATATATCCTTTAACGCTTCTGTCTTCAAGCAATTCCGTTTCCTTACAATCTACAATCTGAGCAATGAAATCAAAACATGCATAGTTAGGAAGATCCTGGCTTGGCGCATAGGTTGTAAAGTCTTCACTCATTTTAGTACCATCCGGTAAATCTGTGTTGGTATGAACATCAAGAATTAGAACAATTCCACTAAGATTTACTTTCAGATGAGGCTGTGTTAAATATTTGTTTCTGTTTTCCGCATAATCTGTCGCAAAAAACCAAACTCCGAAAGTATCTCTGGCAGGACCAGCTACAATCGCTTGTAAGTTCAACGCATTTTCCCATTCTCTGATTGATCTTGTTTCAAAATCTAAAACATAATCAGTTTTCACCTCCGGAATGATGGTACTCAATTCATCTGTAACAATAGTTTTAAACCTTACATCTTCAAATTCTGTTTTGCTTTTTTCTTCACCAGACGGCTCTGCAACCGTAGACTGCATTAAAACAGTGGTAAGGTATTGACCGTAATCTTTAGTCTGGAAATTTTCATGACCAAAAATCCCGCTCCATGTATTCACAAGATTATGAACATTCGATTTTCTTATGATGATTCCTGCTTCATTGGTAGTTTCAGGAGCTGCAATTCCTTCTGTATTCGGGAAATAATCTTTACCATCCACCAACTGGTGATTCATGATCTCATTATTTTCTTCGTGAGAAAACTCTGCAAAACCTTTATAGGTCACATTCTGGTTTTCGAAAACATAAGGAAGTCCCGTTTTTGCCTTACCAGCTCCTTCAAAATGGTAAGAAAGTGAAATTGCTTTAAACTCTTCTTCTTTGGTTGCCGGATTATGATTATCGTTATTATCAAACTGAGAATGATACAAAATCATATAAGACTTGATCTTACCTTCCTGAAGTTCGTTTTCAAGCTTTTCTTCCATTTGCGCAATCGCCTGTTGTGGAGCAAGTGCATAAGCATCTTCTGTCACCATATAAGCAAAACCTTCTACCTCACCATTTTCTTTTTCAAAAGCAGAAATAGGAGTATATTCACCTCTTAGCTGAAGTGCTATAGAATACACTATATAATCGTTATAAATTCTGATTTTTTCGTACTCACCATTTACCTTTGGCGCTTCCATTTGTGGTGAAGAGATTTCCGGTATTGTTTCCACAACCTCTTCTACGACTTCCTCCACTATCATTTCCTCAGGTATTTCCATTTCCTGAACCAAAGTACTTACATTTTCCTGACTGTTATTTTTCTTCTTAAAAAAATCAAAGATTCCCATACTGTTATTTATAATTGGCGGTAAATATAATAAAAAGCGATCAACAGATCCATCATAAAAAAATGCCATTGTGTCAGTTTATCCTTCGTCGTATTTTTTAAAGGATATTTTAAACAGAATCGGCGGAGCCTTTGGCTCCGCCGATTCTGTTAATTAGGCTTATCATCTGTTAACTCAAAGCCCCAATCTTTTCCTTTTTGGGTGGCTGGAATACCTTTCGTCATCCAGACCGGAGCTTTAGCACCCTTGAGATAATAATCAAAAAACTGCTGTTCACGGATTTGGATATCTTTTCTGTTCTGGCGCTTTACCAGATTGTGATCATCACCATTATAATTCAGAAGCCACACTGGTTTTCCGAGACGGCGTAATGCGGTAAACATTTCAATTCCCTGATACCAAGGCACTGCTCCATCTTTATCATTACTCATAATCACTACAGGAGTTTTTACTTTATCAATGGTAAAAAGCGGTGAATTTTTAATATAAAGATCCGGCGCTTCCCATAGATTTTTTCCTAATCTGCTTTGTGATTTTTCATACTGGAATTGTCTGTTCATCCCAGAAGTCCATCGGATTCCTCCATATGCGGAAGTCATGTTGACAACAGGAGCACCACTCCACGCAGCTGCATACATATTGGTATGAGCAATAAGGTAGGCTACCTGATAACCACCCCAGCTTTGTCCCTGAATTCCGATTTTAGCACCATCTACCCATGAATTTTGCTTTAACTTTTCAACTCCGGAATTAATATATTCCATCGCAGATTCTCCGGGAAAACCATCTGTATACGAAATATCAGGAGTGAAAACCAGATATCCGTTGCTCACAAAATAAGAAATATTTAATCTTGAAGGTGTTGGAGCTGGTGCTACATAACGGTTCAGATTATCCGAAAGCTTTTCATAGAAATAGACGATCATTGGATATTTTTTATTAGGATCGAAATTTTCCGGTTTGTATAAAACTCCTGTAGAAGTATGCCCTTTAGGTGTTGTCCAGTTTACCAATTCATCTGTACCCCAATTATAATGGCTTTGCTGCGGATTGGTATCACTCAGTTTTTGTTGTTTTGAGAAATCTGATATGGCAAAAATATTTGGAGAATCTGTGAATGATTCCTTTACCACAATATATTCTTCTGCATTTTTCGCTTTTTGAAGACTTCTGTATCCCCACACATTTTCCATTTGGATTTTTACCGGATCAGAATTCGACTGAATAGATGTTTTAAAAATACCATTCGCTTTGGATGTATTATCAAACGCTGATAAATAAATGGCAGATTTTCGGTTTAAACTTTTAATATCTTTATCTAAATCATAGGTATCAAACGTTATTCTATTTTTACGGCCAAATCCATTAGTGATATTTCTTGGCTTTTTTGATCCGTTCAGGAAAAATTCCCAAAGATCGAAACGGTCTTTGATAATAACAGACTCATCATTATCTGTCCAGGATGCAATTCCATAAGAACTTGGAAAATCAGGCATATCAAACTCTTCATCCACAAAAGAGACCGGCAATCCGTTACTCAATGAAACTGTTTGCTTTGTTTTAATATTATAGCTTTGCCAATTTCCTTTTTCTCTGTCAAAAATCACAACGAACTTCCCAAGTGGAGAAACAGCAACCGAGCCATTAAGGTTTTTAATAATTTCTGTTCTTTCTCCTGTTTTATTATCAATCAGGAAATATGTTTTCTTTGTTGCCCCTTCCCACTGTGAAGAAACACGGTTATTCATACTTGTAATACCAAGCGCAAATTCAGCATTTCCTTCGTTGACTAATCGTAAAGTATCCAGATCTTCACCGTCAATATTTCTAAAAAAATCCGGTTTTTCCGTCTGCATTACGGCAGCATAAGATTTTTTCAGGTCATTTTTCAATTCTTTTAGCTGTACTGTTTGCAGATAATCATCTTTATAATTCCAAACATCTACAACCGCATGGTCATTCGCTATCATCGCTGTGTCTTTTGCAATAGGTTTCGGTGCAACACCAAAATACAGCTGCTTTCCGTTTTTGCTGAATAAGGGTAAACGGTTTTCAGAAATTACCCAGTTCTTTTTCATCTGTGCATTTTCATTGGTGACAGTTTCCTTTTTATTTCCTTTAAAATTAAAGTAATACAACTGATACAATTTCACCAAATCATTTTGTGCAGAAGAAGTTCCCACATATGCCAGCTGATTTCCTTCTTCATCAAAAGACAATTGTGAAAAATCGCCTTCCATTTCTGAAATCTTAGTTACAGTTCCTTTCTGCAGATCTATAACCTGTACGGTTTGAAGTGCATATTTCTTTGGCTTTGATTTATCTGTATTTTTTTTGTCCGCAGATTTTTCATCTGTTGAATCCTTTCCTTCTTTTTTATCTTTCTTTTCGTCCGGTTTTTTAGTGACAAAAACAAGCTGCTTTCCATTTTTACTGAACTCATAACGGACTACATTATCATACTCCGTAGTTTTTCCATCCAAAAGATTTCGTACAACCAGCTGCAAAGGCTTTACATTTTTATCTTCATCTTTATTTTCGTCTCCATCTTCTTTATCAGAAGCATCATCTGAAGATTTATCTTTTGTATTTTCCAGGAGATAAGCAACATAAGAGCCTGTTTTTTCAGGAATTTTAAATGATTTCACATTTGGAATTTTCTCTGTTTTGTTATTTAAAAAATCAACAATTGCAAGACTGTCTTTTGTTAATTTATTTTTTTTAAGCTTTTTATCTTTTACCGCTTTTATATCTTTATACTGTGGACGGATTTGAAAAACAGCAAACCTGGAATCATTCGTAAAATCTACTTTTGTTCCTCTTGCAAATTTTTTTGATGTTTTATTTTTAACGGAATATAAAGAAAGGTTAGGATTTCCTTCCTGAGCATCCACAGAATAGGCAATCCATTTTCCATCATTGGAGATTTTTCTTGCCCCAATATTTTGCCAACTGTCATAGACAGAATGGTCTAAAGGTTTTTTCTGTCCATACACCCAGCAGGTCATGATGAGCAGAATAAAAACTGTACATTTCAACTTCATCTTTAAAAAATTTTTAATAATTAAAAATAAGATATTTCTTTGACAAATTCATAGCATAAGACTGTTTCACATTGAAAAAATGCCATTCTGTCACTTTCTTCTACATGGTATTTTTTTTGAGAAGTATGTTGAACAATTAAAATATAAAATATGATGACTAAAGGGAATATTAATGTATCTGTGGAAAATATTTTTCCGCTTATTAAAAAATTTCTTTACAGTGACCACGAAATATTCTTAAGAGAATTAATCTCCAATGCCACTGATGCTACTTTAAAATTAAAACATTTAACAAGCATCGGAGAAGCAAAAGTGGAATACGGAAACCCAAAACTCGAAGTTAAAATTGATAAAGACCAGAAAACTTTACGTATTATAGACCAGGGTATTGGGATGACAAGTGAAGAGGTTGAAAAATACATCAACCAGGTTGCTTTTTCAGGCGCTGAAGAGTTTTTGGAGAAATATAAAGATTCTGCGAAAGATTCAGGGATTATCGGACATTTTGGTCTTGGATTCTACTCTGCATTTATGGTAGCTGAAAAGGTAGAAATTCTTACAAAGTCTTACAAAGATGAGCCGGCAGTACGTTGGATCTGCGACGGAAGCCCGGAGTTTACGCTTGAAGAAACTACTGAAAAAACGGATAGAGGAACGGAGATCATCCTTCATATTGCTGAAGATTCTGTAGAATTTTTGGAAGAAGGAAAAATCCGTGAGCTGTTATTAAAGTATAACAAATTCATGCCTGTCCCAATCAAATTCGGAACAAAAACACATACACTTCCATTACCGGAAGATGCTCCTGAAGATGCTGTAGCTGAAACGGAAGAGGTAGACAATATCATCAATAATCCGGTTCCAGCATGGACGATTGCTCCAAGCGAACTGACTAACGAAGACTATATGAAGTTCTACCACGAACTATATCCAATGCAGTTTGAGGAACCTTTATTCAATATTCACCTTAATGTTGATTATCCATTCAACCTTACCGGAGTTCTTTTCTTCCCGAAACTGAGCAATAATTTGAATATTGACAAGGATAAAATTCAATTATATCAAAACCAGGTATTCGTAACGGATGAAGTAAAAGGAATCGTTCCAGACTTCCTGATGCTTCTGAGAGGAGTCATTGATTCTCCGGATATCCCATTGAACGTTTCCCGTTCTTATCTTCAGGCAGACGGTGCGGTAAAGAAGATCTCATCTTACATCACGAAAAAAGTTGCCGACAAAATGGCTTCTTTGATCAATGAAAACCGTGAAGATTATGAGCAAAAATGGAATGACATTAAGATCGTAATTGAGTACGGAATCATTACAGAAGAGAAATTTGCTGAAAAAGCAGACAAATTCACACTGTATCCTACAACAGACGGAAAATATTTCCTTTGGGATGAATTGATTGAAAAAATCAAACCGATACAAACGGATAAAGACAACAAACTGGTTGTACTATATGCTACCAATGCTGATGAACAGCACAGCTACATCCAATCTGCAAAGGATAAAGGATATGAAGTTCTGTTACTAGATTCTCCTATCACTCCACACGTTATCCAGAAGTTGGAAACGTCAAAAGAAAATATTTCTTTTGCAAGAGTAGATGCGGATCACGTGAACAACCTGATTAAAAAAGATGAGCCAACAATCTCAAAACTGAATGACACTGACAAAGAATCTTTAAAAAAGAACGTGGAAGAAGCTATCCAGGATACTAAGTTCACCGTTCAGCTTGAAGATCTGGACAGCAATGATGCTCCGTTTACCATTACCCAGCCAGAATTTATGAGAAGAATGAAGGAAATGCAGACTACAGGCGGTGGCGGTATGTTCGGAATGGGAGGTTTCCCGGAGATGTACAATCTTGTGGTGAACTCCAACAGTGAGCTTTCTAATCAGATTTTAAAGACTGAAAATACGGAAGAGAAAGAAAGTTTGATCAAATATGCTTTGGATCTTGCCAAGCTTTCACAAAACTTACTGAAAGGAAAAGACCTGACAGATTTTATACAGAGAAGCTATAAGCAACTTGAAAAATAATATACACGAGACTGTTTCATTTTGAAGCAGTCTTTTTTTTGTTTGAGAACAATATTGGAAAACATAAAGGGGCAATTTTTTGATATTATTCATTTTAAGGTGCAAAGATTTTTTCTGTAATAAAATTTTATATTCCTATAAGAATTGATCCTTGCTGAAAATCGTTGATTTTCTTGCGCCCCAAAATCTTCATAACGCATGAAACTCTTTGCACCTTTGCGTTTTTCCAACAAAACAAACTAAAAATCATTAACAGTTACTCCAAATAAGATTCATATTATAAAGCCTTTCTGTATTTTCTATTCGTTTTCACGGCTTTCCTCTATATTTTTTCTGTTTCCTATTGTATAGATTATGCTTTTTCGCCATTTTTGTATAAAATGTCGGTCATGCAAAAAGAAAAATTACGCGTCATCAGAAAGCAAAAAGGCTATACTCAGCAGCAGGTAGCTGACTTTATCGCAACAGATGTATCTAATTACAGCAGAAAAGAAAGCGGTGATGTAAAGATTGTAAGAGATGAGTGGGACAAACTTGCCCGTTTTCTGGATGTACCAATTGAGGACATTTATGAAGAAGAGGAAGCTACAGTAGTAATTAATAATAACCATCCTGTATTTAATGACAGATCTTCTTCTGCAGGAGTTATTAATAGTCTGAATAACTATGATAATATTCCGGGAGCTATTATTGAAAATCTACAAAACTATATTACTTTATTAAAAGAAGAAAATACAAGACTTAAAGAGGAATTAAAAGGTCTCCCAAGCGGAAAAAAATAATAAGGTTTAAAACTTTAAAAATATTGATGTCACTCATATTAAGTTATGGAGTGACATTTTTTTATCCTATTATTTTTGACGCAAAGTACTTAATGATTCGAATGTTTTTATTTCAGGAGGCGAAGAGTTGCGACTCTATCGCTGATGAAGCTTTGGGGTTATACGTTCGCTTAAAAAAATCAATGAAATTTATTCCCTTCTTTGCTCCCTTAAAAATAGTACAGCATACAAATGAAACCTTTGCGTTAAAAAGAATTCAAATACCTTTAATCTATAATTCAGCCAACGGATCCCAGAACAGTTTTTTGAAATTTTTTATCCTAAGATTTTCCACGGTGATTCCTTCGGCTTCCAGCTTAGGTTGAAATTCAGGAACAGATAATACTCCTGAACTGGAAATAACACGGTGGGCCGGAACATTTTTCGGGCATCCTCCCATCGCTTTTCCTACATGACGAGAGTGATTGGGATAGCCAACTGCTTTTGCAATGGCACCATAAGTAGATACTCTCCCTTTAGGAATAAGTCTTGCCACTTCGTATACCTGTTGTTTGAAAATTTCGTCCATATTCCTTTATTATTTTTAGCTGGCGATCTTTTTTGCATCATTTTTGAACTCTCTTAGACTCAATGATGTTTCATTAAAAGATAAAGATATGAAAAAATCATTTTTCAGGCTGTTGAATGCAGTCAATAAAAAGATTCTCCCGAAGCTGAGTAAAAAGGATCCTAATCATTTGACGAAGGTTGAGAAAGGTATTCTGGCGTATCGCTATTTTGTGCTGGTGAATTCTTTGGACTAATATTTTCCTACAGATAAAACAGATTTTCATAGATGTCTCTGGAGAGTTTTGAAACCGCAAAGGCGCTAGTCTTTCTGACATGATTCATGCTTTAAGGCGCAAGGATTTTATCTTCGATAAAATGGTATATCATTATTTATTTGAACCGTTAAGGCCATTTAAGTTTTTAAAAGTATTAAGAGAATAGCTAAAGCTATTTTTTTAGCTGTGTGCTTTATTTTCATCAAAGATGAAACTTCATTTTCTTATTCTCTCCATTTTTCTTAATGGTTTAAATAGTTTGAGTTTTTAAAACAAATCTATTTCTAAATGCTAAAATGAAAAAGCGCTCCAAATAAATTGAAACGCTGTATGGTAATCTCTGATGAGAATTTTGTTCTTAGTTTTCTAAGATGTAAGAGAACATTAATGGTGCACAGATTGTTGCATCACTTTCAACGATAAACTTCGGTGTAGTGATATCGAGTTTACCCCAAGTGATTTTCTCATTTGGAACTGCTCCTGAATAAGAACCATAAGAGGTTGTAGAATCAGAAATCTGGCAGAAATAAGACCAGAAAGGAATGTCATGCATTTCCATATCCTGATACAACATTGGCACTACACAGATAGGGAAATCTCCTGCGATACCTCCACCAATCTGGAAGAACCCAACTCCTTTTCCTGCTGAGTTTTTAGTATACCAGTCAGCAAGGTAAGTCATATATTCGATTCCTGATTTCATTGTAGTCGCTGTAAGCTCTCCTTTGATACAGTAAGAAGCGAAGATGTTACCCATTGTAGAATCTTCCCATCCCGGAACTACAATTGGCAGGTTTGCTTCTGCTGCAGCAATCATCCAAGAGTTTTCTCTAGGAATTTCATAATACTGCTCCAATACTCCAGAAAGGATCATTTTGTACATGAATTCGTGAGGGAAATATCTTTCTCCTTTAGCTTCTGCATCTTTCCAGATCTCCACAATATGTTTTTGTAATCTTCTGAATGCTTCTTCTTCAGGAATACATGTATCTGTAACTCTATTTAAACCTCTTTCTAAAAGATCCCACTCATCCTGAGCTGTCAGATCTCTATAATGAGGAACTCTTTCATAGTGAGAGTGAGCCACAAGGTTCATTAAATCTTCTTCAAGGTTAGCCCCTGTACAAGAGATAAAATCTACTTTCCCCTGGCGGATCATTTCTGCAAGAATTTTACCCAATTCAGCAGTAGACATTGCTCCAGCTAAAGTGATCATCATTTTCCCGCCATCTTTAAGATGTGCAACATATCCTTTAGAAGCATCCACCAATGCAGCTGCGTTGAAGTGCAGGTAATACTTTTCTATGAATTCAGTTATCGGTTTGCTCATTTTTTAAATTTTTGCAAAGATAAAACTTAAAAACGGAATGCAGTCAAAGCACTTCAAGAAAGTACCATAGAGAGATCTTTTTTTATCATTTGTTAAATTACATTTGTTGGAAACACAAAGGCGCAAAGAGTTTCATGCGTTATGAATATTTTAAGGCGCAAGAATATCTAAGATTTTCAGCAAGGGAAACATTAAATTTTCGTGCAAATCATACAGATTGTGCATATATTTTATGTAAATATGCAAAATCAGCGTGAGATTAAATAAAATATACAGTACACAATTTTATCAAAGATAAAATCTTTACATCTTACAGGATTTAAAACAATTTGCGTCTTTACGTTTTCCAAAATTAAGTCTATAAAAAAGCGCAACTCATACGAGCCACGCTTTCATTGTAATTCAACCTAATAGCATTCAACAGGAATTTACCCTTCCCAGGTTTCTACTTTCAGGATTTCAATTTTTCTTTCGCCATCTCTGAACGGCCAGCTGATAATATCCCCCACTTTATATCCTACTACTGCAAGAGCAATATCCGAAAGTATGGAATGTTTATTCTTTTTAAGTTTTGCTTTAGTAGATGGCACAAAAATATATTCATGCTCAAAATCCAAGGTATGGTCTTTTAAAGTTACTTTTCTTTCAACTGTTACAATATCAGCAGGCAGATCTCTTCTCAATACCTGTTTCGCTTTTCTAAGTTCTTCAGTTAATCTTTTTTCTTCTCCGATGCTCACTTTTTTTCTTCTGAGTGTATCTTTTATAGCATCATAAATCCCGGTAGTTACAATAATATGATTGGACATTTTCTTCAATTTTTTTAATTAAAATGCAGTTATCCCAAAAAATCCAATGTAGAATCCAGGCATACAACAGCCTTCTTCTATAGAAAACCGCAAAAAAGCAATAAATAAAATCCGGAAAAATCCCCTGTCTTGGATCCTGACAGGGCTTAATTGATAAAGTCCTTAGAACTTTTCAGAAAAGAATCTGTATGTAGATAAAGTAATGACAGCAACAATCCTGATTGTCTGCGTTCTGCTGATAAAGAGATTGTTGCTGCCATTATTATAAAATTCTTTGTAATCCTTACAAAGATAGTAATTTAAAAACGGAATGTAGCTGCTGCGCTTAAGGAAACTCTTGTCAGACCTTCTTTCTGGTCATCACCAAGATCAACGGTTTGTCCATTAACTTTTATTTTGCTCAATGTTCCTGCCGTAATTCCCAACTTAGGACCTATCATAAAGTTTTTCGAAACTGCATATTGATAGGCTGCCCCCAGTTCCAGACCAAGGTTGGAACCTGTTCCTTTTACAGCTTCTGTTTTTGTAGTGTAGGTAATCACTCCAAGAGATACATCAGCAACAATTTTATGGTTTGTAGGTTTGGTATAATTGGAAAACATAACGGACGGTCCAAAGAATGTAATATTATCTTTAGTACTTATAGAAGCTGTAACAACCTGTCCATTCATATTGTATCCGCTCAATACAGCACTGCTGGAAGCGTTATAATTGGAAAATTTAGCACCAATCCCAATATTTTTCACATTATAATAAGCAGCAATTTCAAAATGAACTCCGTTTTTCAACCCTTTAACGTAATTTTTTTCTGCCATGGAAAGTCCAGGTGCTGTTTTAGCTACTCTCCACGCATATCCTACAGCCGGTATGATGGTTATTTTTTCCTGTGCAAAAGAAAGTAAAGAACTCGAAATAGTTCCCAATAGAATTAGTTTTTTTATCATGGTTTTAAAGTTTCCGGCAAAATTAAAATTTTCTCCGGGAGAAACAAGCTAAAATTTAAAGCGTCTGTTCTCTTTTTTATCAGAAAGTTTTTTCTTGCCATCAAGTCTTTTTTGTTTCTGAGCTCTTGAAGGTTTTGTTGCCGTTCTTTTCTTTGGAACTATGAGGGCTTTATTTACAATTTCAATTATTTTTTCAATGGCTTTATTTTTATTCATCAGCTGAGTTCTGCTTTCAGAAACTGTAAGGAATAAAAGGCCATCTGCATTGATCCTGTTTTTCACTTTATCCTGAATCAATATTTTTTCATCATCACTGAAAAATTCTGAGGAATCTACTTTCCAAAGTACAGTAACAGCGGTTTCCACTTTGTTGACATTCTGCCCTCCTGCCCCGCTGCTTCGGGACGTTTTGAAACTGAGTTCTTTTGAAAAGTCTTTCATGTTTTTGACTAAATATTTATATTTTTATGCAATTCCATTCTGTTTACTTTTCCGTTGGGTGTCCGCGGAATTTCACTGATGAAAATAATTTCTTTGGGTTTGTGAAAACTCTTCTCAAAAGGGATTTCTGAGATTTTCTTTATGACCTCATCAGATTGATTTCCTTCTATAATCAGTATCAATTTCTGCCCCAAACTTTCATCCGGAAAACCGATAAATACGGCTTCATTTGGAATTTCTTTTTTCACCAATGTTTCAAGAGTTTCTGGAAAAATTTTCGCTCCTCCTGAATTGATCACATTATCAATTCTTCCCAGGAATTTAAACCTTTTTTCGTTTCTAATATCAACTAAATCATTAGTTTGCAATTCTTCAGCATTCACATTAGGGGCAAAAATTTTCAGACACCCCCGATCATCCAAAGAGATGGACACATTTTCAAAAACCGTAAAATAATCTTCCTGTTCCGGCATCAGTTGTTTTAAACCAATATGAGAAAGCGTTTCTGACATTCCATAGGTTTCAAAGATATGGTTTGAAGCACTGAGGTTCATCTGTAGGATTTTATTTTTCAGACTTTCTGAAACTGCTGCACCACCAATAATCAGGTTTTTAATCAGATGAATTTTTTCCAGTGAGTTTTCTACCTGAAGCGGTGTCATGGCACAAAAATCTATTTTTTCTTCTAAATCCTCAACAGGTTTCAAAGAAGGTTCTGCAATTCTTAACTTCAACTCTCTTTCTATAGAACGGACTATCATCATTTTTCCTGAAATATATTCTACAGGAAGGCAGAGTAACGCAGTATCTCCTTTTTTTAATCCCAAAAAGTTACAGGTCATCACTGCAGAGTTGATCATTTTCTTTTTTTCGATCTCAAAGATTTTTGGTACTCCTGTAGAGCCTGAAGTCTGTACATTCACTCCCACTTTTTCTGAAAACCACTCTTCAAGAAAAATTTTCACTTTTTTTTCAAATTCCGTATGGAACGATAATTTATTAATATTGAGATTATTGAAGTCTATCAGCATATTTTCCGTAAATAAAATCCACAGTAAATTTAAAAAAAAAATCAAAAATCCTTGTATATAAATAAAAAAGATGTAAATTTGCACCACCAAAATAAAACAGACCTATAGTGTAACGGTAACACTCCGGTTTTTGGTACCGTCATTCGGGGTTCGAATCCCTGTGGGTCTACAAACCATCCTTTTTAAGGATGGTTTTTGTTTTATATTTAATATCATATTTTTCATTAAAATTTCATCTTTCCCGGATTTAATTTACTGACAAAACAGTTTTATCCTACTTTTAATTGGTGTAGAATAAAAAAACAAATACTATTTTTTGATGTAGACAGTAGAAAATTGAAAGAAGATATTTGTAAATAAGAAAAAAATACATAAATTTGCATCACCAAAATAAAGCAGACCTATAGTGTAACGGTAGCACTCCGGTTTTTGGTACCGTCAGTCGGGGTTCGAATCCCTGTGGGTCTACAAACCATCCTTTTTAAGGATGGTTTTTTTATTCCTGCTTTTATTTCTGATTAAATCTTTATAAAAAACTATAACCTATGAAAAAACATTATTTCTTTTTATTTTCAATTATCAGCATTTTTTTGAACGCCCAAAGTTTTAGTTTTGATTCTACATTCGGAAATGGTGGTTATTGCATGTATGATGATTTTTATGAAACATCGGATGCCGTCATGCTTCCAGATGGTCAATTCATTACTGCCACATCTACAGGTTCTATCACAATAAGAAAGGTAAACCAAAGTGGAATTCTTGATACAGCTTTTGGCACAAAGAATTATGATATGGGCAGCAATTCATCAGATAAGAGTGAATCTATAAAAAAATTGTTTTAAATAACAATAAGATATTAATCTATGGAAGGGTAAATGCCACTCCTACCCACAGCTTATATGATTGGTTTCTAACCAGAATTAATCTGGACGGATCTTTGGACACCAGTTTTGGTACTAATGGATTTACCACTCAATCTGTGAGTCAAAATGGTACAGCAGATGATATTGCGGTAGATCAGAATGGCAACAGCTACCTTCTTGTTTCCAACATGGGTTCTTATATGGTAAAAGTAAACCAGAATGGAATGATTGATAATAATTTCGGTACCAATGGAAAGTTATCACTTAGTACATTTTATCCCAAAAAGTTTTATATCCAGAATGACGGAAAGCTGGTAATGGCAGGTACTAAAACTAATACCCTAACCTATACTGAGGATTCTTATATCGAAAGAAGACTGCCCGATGGTACTTATGATACTACATTTGGTAATAATGGATCTGTTTTTATTCCTAATACGGATGGTTCTGTAGCCAGAAATTTTGAATATGATTATACTAATAATTCGATCTTAGTGCTACATAGTAAAAATACGACCTTTGGAGGTACTTTCTTTTTGTCTAAAATTCAAATTTCAGACGGCTCTTCTGTTACTGGGTTTTCCAATAACGGAAGAACACCAGATTACAGCTTTAACACTGCACAGCAACTGACATTGGGACAAATTACCGTATTACCAAATTCAAAAATAGTAGTAATGGGGGCTTTAATGAATATGTATAATGGTACTCCAAACCTTATTCAGCAACTATTTGTAACAAGATTAAATGCTAATGGCAGTGTGGATTACACTACTTCAAGTACTGGTTTTCAGTATTTCATGGCTGCTCCTCCTGCTGCATCAATAAGAGCTGATTATGTTAAAAAGTTATTTAACCTTAATGATGGCTCACTTGTTCTTGCATATTCCGGTGGTAGTGTAACGTATGGCTCTAAGTCTTTTTTGACTAAGTTTAACAGTGGTTTCTTAGGACTGAATGATATCTCTGATAAAGATCAGAATACTACTTTTACCCTTTACCCTAACCCGGCGGGTGATAACATTACGATACAAAATAAGAAATACAGCAGCGAAAGTTTTGGGTACAATATTTTTGATATGTCCGGGAAAAAAATTCAAAATGGTTCTTCAAAATTCAATGAACAAATAAATGTTCAGAGACTGGAAAAAGGAAATTATATGATTCTGTTTGACACTAAAAAAGGAGATAGACAGTCTTTGAAATTATTGAAGAAATAAAAGTAGATATTGATCCTTTATAAATAGAAACCATTCTTTCAAGGATGGTTTCTATTTATTTACTGATACACATTTAAATTGAGATTAAAATTTTATTTTTTGAAATTATTAGAGTAAGTATTATACTTACCTATAAGGCTTCCCTTTACAATACCAATCATGTCTGATAATGGTATCTTTTTTATGAACAACAAGTTCTAGATTTCCTGCTCTCTTAATTATTGTATCTCCCGCTTCCACTTCATTATAATCGTCAATCCAGTTATTGTGTACCATAATATTTGACTTCTCATAGGTTATGGGATGATAACCTGTAATTTTGATCCAGGAATTATCTATACTAGCTTCTCCGACAATCATATTATATTCATCAGGATAGAAAGCTTTTTTTACATCATTACAATCAGGTTCTCCACATGAAGTCACCAAGATTAAAAAGCTAAAAAAAACAAATATTTTCATACTTTAATCAAATATTAGGGTAAACATTTAACTTATTTATAAGCTTTTCCTTTACAATACCAATCATGCCTGATAATGGTATCTTTTTTATGAATAGCAAGCATTAACTCTCCCCTTTTCTTAACTATTGTATCTCCTTCCTTAACTTCATCGAAGTCTACCATCCAATTATTATGCACCATAATACTAGATTTTTTTTCAGTTACTGGAACAGAACCTCTAATTTTTATCCATACTTCATTTATATTTGATTCTTCCACGATTATATTATATTCATCAGGATAGAATCCTTGTTTCACAGTATTACAATCAATTTCTCCACAAGAAAATAAACCTAATAAAAAAACACAAAAAACAAATATTTTCATAATTTAATCTAATTGAGATCTATGCCCAATTTTTTTTTCAAACCAATTTCTATTGGACCTCGTTATCTGATTTCTATTTTACTTTGAGCACAAGAAAATATAATAAAAATTAACCATTAAAGGTATCAAAATATTTTTCATCAATACAAAATGCCTAGTTATTTTTCCAGCAATGTATTTCATTTTCCCTAAAAATAATAAAGACCTTTTTACAAGGTCTTTATATTTAGAAGTAATTTACTTATTATTTTTTCAGATCATCAATCTCCTCCTGTATAGATTTGATTCTGTCTCTTAATTCCTGACTTACTTTTCCTGGGATTTTTTTAATTTTCCTTAAATCCAGAGCGAGCATAATGGAAGCAATTCCCATGAAAATGAAAGAAACACCTGTAAGGGTAACTAATGAAATTCCTGTAAACACCGGATTAAATATCAGCAATAGAGAAAAGATAATTCCTCCGACGCTGGCAAGGGCTACATTTCCCCAACTCATTATTCTCATACTTCTCAGATCAAATGCGAATCCTAATAATTGAAAGGAACGGAACAGTAAAGTAAATCCTATGACAAACGGAAGCACAGTCATTGAAATCTGAGGATTTGCGATGAGATATACTCCTATTGCGGTAGTTAATAATCCGCTTACCAAAAACCACCCCCAGCCCTGCAAGGATTTACTGTTTTGTAAGGAAAAAAATATTTCCGTAATTCCTGAAAACAGAAATGAGACACTGAAAAAAATAGAAAGTGTAACATATGTTGCAAGCGGCACACTGAATACATAAAAACCACAGATCAGAAATATAATTCCGAAGATTAATGGGATGTACCAATGTTTTACGGTGTTGGTAAGAGTTTGAAATAAATTAGCCATAGGTGTTTTTTTTGGTCCTGCCTACTTTTTTGTAACGGTTTTCGGCTTATCCGCAGGTATTTCAACAGATTAAAATTTCACCTAAATTTGAAATATAACCTCTTACTAATATACAAAAAATAACCCAGGAACGTGTCCGATTAGGTGAATTGTTTCCACAAAAAAGCATCAAATGAAGCCAATTTGTTTCATTGAATTCATCTGATGCAGAAGTATCACTTCATTATTTGAATTTATTTTGCCAGATTTCCTGCTGGCTGCTGCTGCGTAACACAATGCACCATTCCTCCGTTTTCGTATAGATTTCTTACGTCTATTCCTATTATTTTTCTATCCGGATACTGTTCCTGAATAATTTTATTGGCAATTTTATCATTAGGATCTCCATAATTAGGAACGAGTACTACTGTATTAGCAACATAATAATTGACATAAGACCCTTTTTCATCCAACTGTTTTCCATACGCTGTTGTTACTTTATTCTTGGTTGCAGGCACGTATACTTTTTTGTATTCTTTTCCATTTACACTGGTTGCTGTATAAAGTGTATTGACATCTTTTTCAGAAAGGCCCAGGTCAAGAAGATCATCATCTTTCATGGTAATCATGGTATTATGATTAGCAAATTTCATAAAACCGTCAATATGCATATCCGTAACGTCCAATCCGGTTACCCCATCAAGCCAAATTACTTTGGATACTCCATAGTACGTTTCAAACATTTCTTCGGCTTCTTCCTGAGTAATGTCTTTGTTTCTGGTAGCCCCTTTTTTCTGGCTGATTACTGAACTTTTACAAGCCATCAGCACACCATTTCCATCAGTTTCTACAGAACCCCCTTCGTTGATCATTTCTTCATTCAGATCGATTACTTTTATTCCAAGATCATTACCCAGCTTTTGTGGGATTGCATCACAGTTTTCAAAATCAAATTTCTCACCCCATCCGTTAAACCCCCAATCTTCAATGAGAACATTCCCTTTGTTGTCTTTTACGAAAATAGGCCCGTTATCTCTGATCCATACATCATCTGTAGGATAGATTCTGAAATCAACATTCTTCATGGGAACTTTATTTTCTTCCAGAAGGTTGATAATTCTATTTTTTTCCTCAGCATTATAAGCAATAATGTGAACTTTCTCCCCCGGCTGAAGGGCTTTTGTCATATCTACCCATGTCTGCTCTACCCTTTTGCGGTACGTCATTCCATGCTGATAGTGATGCGGCCATTGCAGCCAAGTTCCTTCATGCCGCGAAGATTCTTCGGGAAAATGATAATCTGTCTGTGCCATACTTACTATAAAACTCAATACTAAAGTGAGTGTGAATAACTTTTTCATATCATTAAAATTTCTTTCCAATAAATACACCGAAATTGACATCGGTTTCAAAACCACTCCCTGTCTGGGATATATTACTTCCTATTCCCAACTGCATCTTTCTCTTATTTTCTATTCCTATACGGATCACCTGGCTGCTTGCCTGATGTTCTTTAAAACTAAAATCAGATTCTACGATCAACATACTGTAAAGGTTAAGCTTCTCATTAATTTTCGGAGTATATTCCAGTAAAGTATAGAGCCCAAGCCCAAATTCTTTTGCATCCGTAGAATAGGTAAATGCAGGAAATATATTGATTCCAAAAACGTCATTTTCTTTACCATATGCCAATCCTACAGAGGGCATGATATCTTTATCTGAAATATGAACTCCGGCAGAAACTCCCAGATTCTTTACAATTCCATAATTAATATTCTGATAGAGCTCAGGGCTTACTTTTGCTGATGTATAGTTGTAGCTAATAGTTCCTGAAGCAAAATAATTCCATTTGCCATTGAAATCTTTATTATAAATCCCCAGAAGCTCAGTCTCTTTATTTCCGCCATACGCCTGAACAGAAATTTGTGACTTCGCACAAAAAGGAAGTAATAAGATGAGAAGAAATATATTTTTCATTCTATTTGTTTTTTGAGATTTTACATTGCAAATTCATCACAGTGATGATTTACAGGTGCAAAATTACGTCTCTCAAAAAAACAAATCTTGTCCTAAATTGACATTCTTTCCAAGCAGCTTAAAATATCCAGCAAGCCAAAACGATAGAAAAAAAAGATATATTTTCAAGATATACCCTACTACCAATTTACAGAAATAAAAACAAAAAAGGTGAAAATCATTTAATTTTCACCTTTTCAAAACATATTTAAATCTGTTTTATATTTTTATTTTGGTTTGTACAACTTGTACATAACGAACAAAAAGCCAATCCATACCGGAATCAGAATCACCTGAATTTCCATTCCTGTAATACTCATCAATCCTAATATCAGAACCAAGAAGGCAATACAGATATAATTGGATATTGGATAAAATATGGAGGGGAATTTTGAATGAATTCCTGATGCATTTATAGATTTTTTAAACTTCAAGTGGGTATAGCATATCATCAGCCAGTTGATGATCAAAGTAGATACTACTAAAGCCATTAAGTATTCAAAAGCTTTTTCCGGCACTAGTTTGTTAATGATAATACATATCCCAGCAAAGCACGATGAAATAAGAATAGCGTTGATAGGAACAGAATTTTTATTCAGTTTCTTCAGGAATTTTGGGGCATTCCCCTGCTGAGACAATCCGAAAAGCATTCTGCTGTTGCTGTAAACGCTGCTGTTATATACTGATAAAGCTGCCGTTAAAACAATCAGGTTCAGAACATTCGCAATCAATGTATTGAACTGAACTACTTTACCAAAAACACTGAATTCAAGGCCGTTCAAATTTTGGAACACCATTACAAACGGGCTGGATCCTTCTGTAATATCTCTCCAAGGACTTAATGAGAATAAGATTACCAAAGCTCCTACATAGAAAATAAGGATTCTATAGATCACCTGGTTGGTAGCCTGTGGAATGGTTTTCTCCGGATTTTTAGCTTCTGCTGCAGTAATTCCGATAAGTTCCAACCCTCCGAAAGAGAACATGATCATGGCCATTGCTGAAAACAATCCTGAATATCCGCTTTCTGTTTTATTAAATAAGCCTTTCGGGAAGAATCCGCCATCATTCCATAAATTGGAAATGGTTGCTTTTTCTCCTCCTGTACCACTTATCAAAAGATATACCCCGAAGATAATCATAGCAATAATAGCGACTACTTTGATGATAGAAAACCAGAACTCTGTTTCTCCGTACACCTTTACGGAAGCAAGATTAAGCGCATTAATTACAATAAAAAAGAATAAACTGGAAACCCAAAGCGGTATATCCGGCCACCAAAAGTGAATATAATGTCCAATTGCCGTGAGTTCCGCCATACTTACCAGGATATAGAGAATCCAATAGTTCCATCCGGAAGCAAATCCCGGGAAATTTCCCCAATATTTGTAGGCAAAGTGACTAAAACTTCCTGATACGGGTTCCTGAACAACCATTTCACCAAGCTGACGCATAATAAAAAAGGCAATAATTCCTGCTAAAGCATAGCCTAAAATTACTGATGGTCCTGCCAGTACTGCAGCCGGCCCAATTCCCAGAAACAACCCGGTTCCTATGGCACCTCCAAGGGCTATTAATTGTATGTGTCGATTTGTTAATCCTCTAACTAAAGTATCCTTTTCTCCTGTTTTATTTTCGTTGCTCATTGAATGAATTATTCGGTCGCTAAATATATAAAAACTTTTCAGAGAAATTCACATTCCATGGGGTAAATTCGGGTTCCCATAACAGAAGAGACCTCTTTTCTTTTTATAGTATTGATAAAGCTTACGAGTTGCTGTCAATTTTTCAGCACAAAAAAAGATCTCCCTCAACAGCTGAAGGAGATTATTATTTTATGATGACTTATATTAATGTAAAGCGCAAAAATTAAAGCTTACAAAAACTCCTTCGGAATCGAAATATTATTCTTTTTCATATACTCCAAAAGATCCTGGTATTTGTCTTCATAGGCATCTATTCCACATTTATGCGAAATGCTGCAGATATCGGATGGTTTGATGTCTAAGATCGTTGATATTTTAGTCAGTATCTCCAGATTGATCTTTACCTTGGAATTCTCAATATCGGAATAAGCCTTCTGGGAAATTCCCATTTCAAAAGCCATATATTCCTGCGTAAGATCTTTATTCCTACGGATTTTCCTGATATTTTGTCCACATACTTTCATCGTTTTTGTTTTAGTAGTTTTCGGTATATTTTAGAAGATTATCTAATAGCCTCTAACAAAGTTAATAAATACCTTTGGCAAAACATTATACACGTTACATGATATTTATTTTCAACATAGAAAAGAGTCAAAAATAAGCCTTTTTTCAGAGAAAATATCACTTCGGTAAACACTATTGGAATTTATGGAGACGCAAAAATTTAATTATGACAATAATATTGTCAGAGCATTCCTCTATGCAACTATTGCATTTGGACTTGTAGGATTTCTGCTGGGGCTTACAGCTGCATTGATGCTTTTTTATCCTGAATTACCTGAATTTTTATTCGGTACGGATGATACAACTATTAAAAGCTTAGCTTCAGGCAATATTCAGGGACTGATCAATACTCAGGGAGCAATGGGTTTCGGAAGAATCAGAATGCTTCATACCAGTGCTGTAATTTTTGCTTTCGTTTGTAATTCCTTTTTCTGTGGTGCTTACTACAGTATGCAAAGACTTCTTAAAACAAGAATGTATAGTGATACGCTTTCATGGATCCATTTCTGGTCATGGCAGTTAATGATTGTTAGTGTGGTTATTACATTCCTTATGGGAATCAATACTTCTAAAGAATATGCTGAACATGAATGGCCTATTGACATTTTAATTGCATTTTCATGGATCGTTTTCGGAATCAATATGTTCGGAACTATTGCCAAGAGAAGAGTGAGACATTTATATGTAGCCATTTGGTTCTATCTTGCAACCTGGATAGCTGTAGCAATGCTTCATATCTTCAATAATCTGGAAGTTCCTTTATCTTTCACAAGCTGGAAATCTTATTCTGTATATGCAGGTGTAAAAGATGCATTAGTACAATGGTGGTACGGACACAATGCGGTAGCATTTGTATTAACTACCCCTGTATTAGGTCTGATGTATTACTTTATGCCAAAAGCAGCACAGCGACCTGTATTCTCATACAAACTATCCATCATTCACTTCTGGTCGCTGATCTTTGTATACCTTTGGGCCGGGCCTCACCACCTGCAATATACAGCTTTACCTGCCTGGGCTCAGGCCGTAGGAACGGGATTCTCTATCATGCTTATTGCACCGTCATGGGGAGGAATGCTGAATGGTCTTTTAACCTTAAGAGGAGCATGGGATAAAGTAAGAGAAAATCCAATTCTGAAATTCTTTGTAGTTGCTATTACCTGTTATGGTATGGCCACTTTTGAAGGACCTTTATTGGCAACAAAATCATTAAATAAAATTGGTCACTATACCGACTGGGTTATTGGTCACGTACACTTAGGAGCTCTTGGATGGAATGGTTTCATGGCATTCGGAGTGGTATATTATCTGGTTCCGATCATGTGGAGAACACCTCTTTGGTCTAAAAAACTGGCCAACTGGCACTTCTGGCTGGGAACATTAGGAATTATCTTCTATGCCGTTCCTATGTATATTTCAGGATTCACACAGGGATTGATGTGGAAACAATTCAACCCGGACGGAACCTTATTATGGAAAAACTGGCTGGATACCGTTACGGCAATCATTCCTTACTTTAAAATGAGATTCTTAGGAGGTATTCTTTATCTGTCCGGAGCAATTTTAATGGTCATCAACGTTATCAAAACTGTTAAAGCCGGTTCATTCCAGAAAGAAGTTCCTGCGGAAGCTCCTGCATTAGCCAACATCGGTACTTCAAGAAAAGAAGGCGAAGGGGTACACCTGTGGTTGGAAAGAACGCCTACTCTCCTTTCTATATTAGCTTTTATCACAATAGCAATTGGTGGATTGGTGGAGATTGTTCCTACACTCTCACTGAAGCAAAGTGTTCCGACGATCACGGCAGTAAAACCTTATACACCGCTGGAACTGGAAGGAAGAGATCTTTATATCCGCGAAGGCTGTAATTCATGCCACTCTCAGATGATCAGACCTTTCCGTGATGAAGTGGTAAGATTTGAAGGAAAAAACGGACAGTATTCTAAAGCTGGAGAATTTATTTACGACAGACCCTTCTTATGGGGATCTAAAAGAACAGGACCGGATCTTCACAGAGAAGGAGGAAGAAACCCGGATTCATGGCACTTCAAACATATGTACAACCCAAGAATTACGTCTGCCGGTTCTATCATGCCTCGTTTTCCATGGCTGATTACCAATAAACTGGACCGCGATCAGATGGTGGATAAGATGAAACTGATGAAAAACGTTTTCGATGTTCCTTATACAAAAGCTCAGATAGATTCTGCCAACCAATGGGCAGACAACCAGTCAAAAGCAATTGTACAGAGAATCTACTCTGAAGCAACAGATGTGAAAGATCAAATGGTAAAAGAGAAAACAGCAAAAGGATCTGCGTATATACCACTTGAACAGAGAGAAATTGTAGCGATGATCGCTTACCTGCAAAGATTAGGCACCGACATTAAAACAACACAGGTACAAACAGCAAGTGTAGAGTAACATTTAAAATTGAATTGCAATGAAAACGAGAACCCCAATTTCAATATATATCGCAGCAACGATAGGTTTAACGATCATGGCCTTTGAAATGTTCGCCAGTGATTCAGGATATTTTTCTTCTCCTTTTTTCTGGGCGCTGATATTAATCGCCATTATCCTCCTGCTGATCATGAATTCGATTGGAGATCTGGTGGAAAATGAAAATTTCAACAGATTATCAGAAGAAGAGAAAAAACAATATCTGGCAGACAAAAAGGTTCCTTATTATCAGAAATTATGGAACTCTGCCTTCAAAAAACAATCCGTTACAGAAGAAAAGGATATCCTTATCGACCACGGTTTTGACGGAATTACAGAGCTTGACAACTCACTTCCGAAATGGTGGATTGGCCTGTTCTGGTTCGGATGTATCTTCTGTGTAGTCTATCTGGTAGCCTTTTTTTTCACAGATTACGCCCATCCTGAGGTAGAATATACCAAAGAAGTAAAAACCATGTTGGCCTCTATTGAAGAATATGAAAAAACTGCTCCTCAGATCAACCTGGAATCCGCAAAATACAGTGCTGATAATATCGCAGAAGGTCAGGAACTTTTCAAAACGAATTGTGTTACCTGCCATGGAGACGGAGGAAAAGGAGGAATAGGCCCGAACCTTACTGATACACACTGGATCAACATTAAAGAAAAAAGTTTATTTAAAAATGTATTCTGGATGCTTGAAAACGGTTCTCCAAACAATCCTACCATGAGACCTTTCATCAAGGAAGGAACCATCACAGGAAGAGATGCTGAAAAGATTGCTGCTTACATTTACCATATCAACCAGGAAACCGCTCCTATTACAGCTGCACAAGGCGGTGCCGCTCCGCAGGGAGAGGAAGTGAAATGGGAAAACGGAAACAACTAAAAAATTATTATCTATCATATAAACCATGCCAAGCCCCCTTTTCTACACTAACATTTGAATTTCATTTTTGCTAACTAACCTTTTCAACATTAAAAATGATATAAAGGGGGCTTTTTTACAATAAATATCCATGCCTTGGTTCGTCTTACTCAACTATTCACTTGACAACTACAAACTAAAAATTCCATAATAAGACAGCCAAGGCAGGATTTTTGCATTTGCAAAGGATACCACAACAAAGACTAAGTAAAATAGTATTATTATCTTTGTTAGAAACCACCTCGCATTTGAAACTGAAAATCAACACCACAAAAATTTTAAGGCGTATTGCAATAACCTTTATTTCAATATTGGTTTTTCTTACCCTGTTGATATTAAGCTTAAGACTTCCTGCCGTTCAAAACTTCATTAAAGACAAGCTTATTGTTTACCTTGAGAAAAAAATTAAAACCAAGGTAAGTCTTGAAAAAGTATACATTGGATTTCCCAACAGCCTGGTGATGGAAAATCTTTATCTTAAAGGGCAAGATGTAGATACGCTCCTGGCAGTCAGGAAACTGGATGTAGGTTTACATATGATGAAACTCCTCAATTCTACAGCAGACATTACTTCAGTCAGCATGGAAGGAGCCCGCGCTAATGTTGTACGGAAACCGGATGGCAAATTCAATTTCGATTATATCATTGATGCTTTTGCAACCAGCGACAAAGAAGAAAGTTCTTCCAAACCATTCATTATTTCTCTTGATAAAATCAATTTAAAAGATATTGGCGTTACTTTCAATGACCAACAATCAAAGAATGATATTAAACTCTATTTTAAGTCTTTCGATACGAGAGTAAAAACTTTTGATCTTAACAAAAACAATTACGCTGTTAATGATATTAATCTTGACGGATTAAAATTAAAGTTAAAACAGGGACTTGTAGAGGAAGTTGCCCAAAAAGTTGAGAAAAAAGTAGATTCTCTCAATGAAAAGAAGCCGATGAATATTGGATTGAGAGGCATTAAGCTTACTCATTTCGACATTGACTACGGTGATGAAAATACCAAAACATTTGCAAAAGTTATCTTCAAAGAGCTGAGTACAAAGGTCAATAAGCTTGATCTTGAAAACAATGCCTACAACGTTTCAAATGTATTTCTTTCCGGAGCGGATATTAATGCCAATCTTTATCTTCCCGCTCAGAATGCCAATCCAAAAAAGACAAAAGAACCTGAAGTTTCCAAAGTTTCTGATCAGGATAAGGCCATGAAATTGCTGTTAGGAAAACTTGTTTTGAACGATGTAAAAGTTAATTATAACAATACAGCTATCGCTCCGACAAAACAGGGAATGGACTTCAACCACCTTAATTTTTCAAAAATGAATGTTGAGGTGAGAAGCTTCAAAATGGAGAATAATACTTTTGCCGGAACTGTGAACACAGCAGAAATTAAAGAAGGCAGAGGTCTGGATATCCAGAAATTCAATACTGATTTTGTCTACGCAGAAAAAGAAGCTTACCTGAAAGACCTTTATCTTCAAACGCCGAAAACGATATTGCGTGATGAGGTTATTTTAAACTATAACTCCATAGATCAGCTCAGTTCAAACTTAGGTGCTGTAAAAATCTCAGCCAACATCAAAGATTCAAAAATAGGATTCTCTGATATTCTGAACCTGGTTCCAACTTTAAGAAATACAGTTCCATTTAATAAATATCCTAACGCTATTCTCAATGTAAACGCTAATGTAAAAGGAAGCGTGAATGATCTTTTAATTCAGGATCTGAAAGTTTCAGGACTGGATGAGCTAAGGGTAATGGCATCAGGAAAAATCAAAAATGCAATGAACCCGGATCAGCTATATTATGATCTGCGAATCGGGGAATTTTCTTCCAGTGCCAAAACGATATTCAATCTTGTACCGAAAAATACTATTCCTTCCAATATTTCACTTCCCTCCCATTTCAGTGTCAAAGGAGCTGCAAAAGGAACAACCAAAGTGGTAGACGCAGATCTGAACCTCTACTCCACACTAGGAAATGCCGCCGTCATCGCACAAGTAGATATGCGCAGGAAAAATCATGAATTGTATGATGTAAAAGCAAATCTTCAGGGAATACAGGTTGGAAAAATCATTCAGAATAAAGATATTGGCCCTGTCACAGCACAGATTGCCGCGAAAGGTGAAAGTTTTGATTTTAAAAATGCCAATGCAGATTTAAAAGGACATGTTGCTTCCGCAGTCTACAAAGGATACCGTTATCAAAACATGAATCTTACCGGAAAGATCAACAAAGGTGCTTATCATGTGATTTTAGATTCAAAAGACCCAAATGCCAGTTTACAGCTGACCGCTTCCGGAGTGTATGATGAAAAAAATCCTACGGTAAAAGTGAATGGAGAAGTCATCAAACTGGATGTCAACAAACTTGGTTTCTATGAAAAACCGATGATCATTGCCGGAAAAATTGATGGTGATTTCACAAGTCTTGATCCGAATAATCTGAACGGATATTTAAACCTTAAAGATTTTGCATTTTCAGATACAAAAGAAGTGTATCCTGTACAGGAAGTCAATCTGAAAGCTTCTTCTACTCAGGATTCTACCCAAATTGTTTTCAACTCTCAGGTAGCAGATGTAGAACTGAAAGGTAAATATAAACTGACTCAGATTTTTGGAGCGTTAACACAAACGGTCAATCAGTATTATCAGTTTCAGAAGCCGGATAAAAAACAGAAAATAGATCCGGGGCAGCATTTTACTTTTACAGCTAAAATAAAAAATGATGACCTGATCAGAAAATTTGTTCCGGATCTGAAAGATTTTGAAACCATCAATCTGACAGGAAACTATGATGCCGATTCTCAAAAAATTGAGATCGACGGACAGGTTCCCCGATTACTTTATGGTGAAAACACCATTGAAAAAGGAACTTTAAAAGTTACGAATGAAAATCAGGCATTACAGTACAGTCTGAATGTTGCAGCATTAAAAAGCTCAAGTTTTTCTTTAAACAAAATCAATATTGACGGTGATGTTGCTGACAATACGATCCGTTACAATGTCACTACAAAAGATGAGAAAGATGCTACCCAATTCCTGATTGCAGGAAATGCAAAATCACTGAATGACATTACCGAAATATCTTTAAACCCGAACGGATTAAAACTTAATTACACAGATTGGAACATTGCAGAAAACAATAAAATCCAGATCAGCAATAAAGGAATTCTTGCTGATAATTTCATCCTATCCAATGGAAACAGTGAAATTGCTGTTCAATCTGAAAGCAATAGCCCAAACAGTCCTTTGAACATTTCGTTGAAAGATTTCAAGATTGAAACCATTACGGAACTTATCAAAAAAGATACGGTTCTGGCAAGAGGAACCATCAACGGAACCGCACAGCTTCGTGATGTTACTAAAAATATGACCTTCACTTCGGACCTGAATATTTCCGACTTAATTGTCTATGGAAGCCCTGTCGGAAACCTTGCCGTAAAAGTGAACAATGCTTCACCGAATGTTTTAAATGCAGATATTGCACTTTCCGGAAATAACAATGATGTGAAAATTCTGGGAGATTATAACACTTCTTCCAGTACTTTTGATCTGAATATGGCAATCAACCAGCTTCAGATGAAGAGTATTCAAGGCTTTTCTATGAATGCCATTACCAATACGGAAGGTTATCTTTCAGGAAATTTAAAGATCACCGGAACTACTGATAAACCCAATATTTTAGGAAAAGTAAAATTCAATGATGCCGGACTGGAAATTGCCAAAATAGGAAGTGATTTCAGAGATCTGAGTGATGAAATAGACTTTACAAGCCAGGGAATAGAGTTTGATAAATTTAAAATCAAAGATAAAGACGGAAATGCTCTTGTTGTGGACGGGCAGGTTCTGACGCAGACGTACAGAGATTTTGCCTTTAACCTGAATGTGAATGCGAAAAACTTCAAAGTTGTCAATTCGGAAAAGTCAAATGATGCGATGATGTACGGTGTTCTTGCCATTGATGCCGGACTTCATATCCGCGGTAACCTGGATCTTCCCAAGGTAGACGGAAAACTGAATATAGCAGACAATACTGATTTTACTTTTGTTCTCCCTCAATCTACACCATCTTTACAGGAAAGAGATGGTATAGTAGAGTTTGTGGATCAGGATCAGGTAGTTTTAAACAAAACAATCAAAGCAGATTCTCTTAATGCACAGAGCCGTATCAAAGGGATGGACGTAAGTGTTAATATTGAAGTAAGCAAGGAAGCAAAAATTTCATTGATTATTGACAAAGCCAACGGTGATTTTGTACAACTTCAGGGTGAGGCTGAATTAACAGGAGGAATAGACCCGTCAGGAAAAACCACATTGGTGGGGGTATATGAAGTAGAAAAAGGCAGCTATGATCTTTCTGTAAGCTTCCTGAAGCGTAAGTTTGATATCCAGAAAGGAAGTACGATAACCTGGACCGGTGAACCTACCACGGCTATCATGGATATCACAGCTGTTTATAAAACAGAAGCAGCACCTATTGATCTTGTGGAGCAGCAGGTAGGAACCGAAAACGGCGGCGCATCACTGATCAATCAGTTTAAACAAAGAATTCCATTCAATGCATTATTGAAAATGAAAGGTGAGCTGTTGAAACCTCAGCTTACTTTTGACATTACTACGGAAGAAAAAAATAATTCGGTCTCTACCAATGTAAAAGACGTTGTTGATCAAAAACTTGCCCAACTCAGAACTCAGGAATCTGAACTGAACAAACAGGTTTTTGCATTACTGCTTCTGAACCGCTTTATCGGAGAAAATCCGTTTGAAAGCGGAGCGGGAATGTCTGCGGAGACCATGGCAAGACAGAGCGTGAGTAAAATTCTTTCTCAGCAGTTAAATAATCTTGCTGCAGGTCTCATCAAAGGGGTAGATCTTAATTTTGGACTCGATTCTTCGGAAGATTATTCCAGCGGGCAAAAAAATACCAGAACCGACCTGAATGTGGATATCAGCAAAAAACTATTGAATGACCGACTGAAAGTAACAGTAGGAAGTAATTTCGGATTGGAAGGTCAGGCTCGTGAGAACGAAAATATGACCAATATCGCAGGTAATGTCTCCGTAGATTACAGTCTTTCTAAAGATGGAAGGTACATGTTACGCGCTTACCGTAAAGATGAATATCAGGTGGCTCTTCAGGGGCAGATCATAGAAACCGGAGTAGGATTTATTATTACTTTGGATTATGACAAATTCCGGGAGATTTTCCAGAAATCTAAAGAGAAAAAGCCGAAAAAAAATCAAAATAACCAAGTGGTAGAATTTAAATAATGAGTAATAAGTTCCAAATATATTGTAAGTATCTGTTGGTTTCCGGAATGGCATCAACTGTGATTTCATGCAGCAATACAAGGTTTTTGAAAGAAGGCCAGATGCTTTACACGGGAGCCAAAGTAAAGATTGAAAACGATACGATTTCAAAGAGCGAAAAAAAAGACCTTCAAACTGCACTGGAAGCGAACCTCACTCCAAAACCCAATTCTACATTTTTGGGAATGCGTCCCAAGCTGTATTTTTATAATATCGCCAAAGAGCCGAAAAAGGATAAAGGTTTTAATTACTGGCTTAAATATAAAATGGGTGAAAAACCTGTGTTATTAGGCGATGTAGACCGTGAGTTCAATAAGGATATTATTGAAAACTATTCTGAAAACAAAGGGTATTTCAATGCTAAGGCTTCATATGATACCGTTTCGAAGAATAAAAAAGCGCAGGTCATTTATACGGTAAGACCGGGTTCCAGGTATATGATTGATGGAGTAAAATTCCAGAAGGATTCTACGCTGGTCAATCAGGAAATCCAAGGTTTAGCAAATAAAACGTTTCTTAAAAATGGCAGACCATTTGATCTGGATGTCATCAAGGCGGAAAGAGACAGAATTGATAATGGTTTAAAGGAAAGAGGTTTTTACTATTTCCATCCTGACAACATCATTGTACAGGCAGACAGTACGGTAAGCAAAAATCATAAGGTTGAACTTAACGTAAAACTCAAAGATAACACTCCGGATTTAGCGACTCAGCAATTCGGGATAGATAAAGTTATTGTATTTCCCAATTACAACATTCAGGATGTAAAGGATGGCAAATACAGTATTCCAATGAATAAAGATTCTCTTTCAAAATATAGTTTTGATGATATTTACGTCATTGACCCACAGCATAAATTCAAACCGAAAATTTTTGACAGAGCTTTATATTTTAAAAAGGGAGACCTTTATAACCGCTCCAATCATAATCTCACCCTGAACCGATTGATCAGCCTGGGTGTTTTCAAATTTGTAAAAAATGAGTTTGTTGTTTCTGATTCACTGAGTCATAAATTTGATGCTTATTATTTATTAACTCCAAGACAAATTCAGTCGCTTCGTCTGGAAGCCTTGGGAAGAACAAATTCTGCCAACTACGCAGGTAGCGAGCTAAACCTCAACTGGACGCATAGAAATTTCTTCAGGGGTGCAGAACAATTTAAAGCAGCCATCTATGGAGCTTTTGATTTCCAGATGGGAGGCGCTCAAAATGCGAATAATATTTTCCGTGCGGGAACGAATGTGCAGCTTTCCATTCCGAGAATTGTTGCTCCTTTCCGTTTTCATTCTTCCAGTGAATTTGTTCCGAGAACGAATATCACATTGGGATATGAATTCCAAAACAGAACACAATATTATACGCTTAATAATTTCACAGGATCATTTGGATATCTGTGGAAAGAAAATGCAAGGAAAGAACATGATCTGAAGGTCATTGATATTACGTTGGTATCTCCAGCAAATGTTACAGAAGAATATCGTGCTAAATCTGCCACCAATCCTGCTATGCAACGGATTGTTGATAAACAGCTTATTTTTGGTCCTACCTATTCTTTCACGTACACCAATACCATGCTGCCGAGAACCAATACGGTTTATTATAAAGGTACCCTTGATCTGGCAGGAAATATTACAGGGTTGGCCACAGGGGCAGATGTAAAGAAAGATAAGGAAAAGAAAATATTTGGAATTCCTTTCAGCCAATATGTAAAGATTGAAAATGATTTCAGATTCTATCATAAGTTCACTGAAAAGTCTTCATTGGCAACGAGATTTATCGGAGGAATTGCCTATCCATATGGAAATTCAGAGTTTATTCCTTTTTCCAAGCAGTTTTTCTCAGGAGGTAGCAACAGTATCAGAGCATTCCGTGCGAGAACATTGGGACCGGGGAGCTTTGATCCGAGAACCCTTGATGAAGGTACTTATTTTGATCAGTCCGGGGATGTCAAACTGGAGTTAAATGCTGAGTACAGAGCCAATCTTTATAAGTTTTTAAACGCAGCTGTTTTTGTGGATGCCGGAAATATCTGGCTGCTTCATGATGATGATAAGAGGCCGGGAGCTAAATTTTCAAAAGACTTTTTAAACGAAATTGCGGTGGGTGCCGGAGTAGGTCTGAGACTGGATTTTTCTATCCTGATTCTAAGACTTGATCTTGCGATGCCACTGAGAGTTCCTTACTATCAAAAAGGGGACAGATGGGCCTTCGATAAAATTAATTTCGGAGATTCTAACTGGAGAAAAGATAATCTTGTTTTAAATATTGCTATCGGATATCCTTTTTAATATGATTAAAAGTGCTAAATTTTTCTGGGAGGTTCTGAAAGATACATTTACAGAATGGAACAATTCTACTGCATCAAAAGATTCAGCAAGTCTGGCCTATTATGCCATCTTTTCAATTCCGGGATTATTGATCATTATTATATGGGTACTCGGAAATTTCTTTGGCGAAGAAGCCATCCGTGGACAAATAAGCACGCAGATCAGTGGTATTATGGGCCCTGATGTTGCTAAAAGTATTGAAGGTATGCTGGCAGGTGCTCTGATTGACAAAAAGAATATTTTCATGAAAGCCGTAGGAGTTGGATCTTTGGTTTTCGGTTCTACAACACTCTTTTTTCAGCTTCAGCATTCATTAAATTCACTTTGGGAAGTAGAAGCTGCTCCCAAAAAAGCATTAATTAAATTTCTCCTGGACAGAGCCAATTCTTTGGGAATGATTCTTATTATGGGATTTCTTTTGATGATCACTATGGTTTTATCTTCTCTGATCAGTCTGTTCAATAAAATAATCACTCAGTATTTTGGTTTTGAAACCTATATGCTGGTAGAGTTTGTGAATTTTGCGGTAGGTTTTGGAATTGTCATGTTCTTATTTGCTTTGATGTTTAAAGTACTGCCTGATGTTCTGATCAGCTGGAAACCGGTATGGAAAGGAGCATTTCTGACAACTGTTTTATTTACCCTCGGAAAGTTTTTATTAAGTCTTTATTTCAACCAGATAAAACCTACTTCAGCCTTTGGAGCTGCGGGAACGGTCATCCTGATTATGATGTGGATCAACTATTCCTGTATGCTGATATTTTTTGGCGCCGTATTTACCAAAGTTTATACTTATAAAAAAGGATATAAAGCTATTCTTTCCAAGCATGCAAGATGGACTCCAGCCAAATTGTATGCAGATAGTCTGAAGCAGATGAGCAGTGGGGAAAGTAATAAATTGTAAGATTCTGGTTTTGTGATGTCTTTGTTTATGTATTATTCTAAACTAATTAATACGTCAAAAACTTTTACATACAAAAAAGCCTCCTGAAAATTCAGGAGGCTTTCTATTTTTACATTCTGTTTACGGTTCCTATTCCCAGTAGTTCCAACGATTTTTTGATCGTCTTCGCTGTGATATCTGAAATATTCAAACGGAATTGTTTTACATTTTCATCTTCATGATTCAGAATTGGGTTATTCTGATAGAAAGAGTTGTATGCCTTAACAAGATCATAAACATAGTTTGCTACTAAAGCCGGACTTAAGGTTTCCGCAGATTTCGCCACTACAGTTTTAAAGTTTGTCAACTGCATAATCAATTCTTTTTCAGATTGATTTAATTCAATATCAGCTGTTTCCGGTTGTAAAGTACCTGCTTTAGACAATAATGATTGAATACGAGCGTAAGTATATTGAATAAACGGCCCTGTATTTCCATTAAAATCAATACTTTCTGCAGGATTGAAAAGCATTTTTTTCTTAGGATCTACTTTAAGCATAAAGTATTTCAATGCACCCAACCCTACTGTTTCATAAGATATTTCTTTATCTTCTTCAGAAAGTGTCTCTAATTTCCCTAATTCCTGAGCCTTAGATTTTGCTGTTTCATACATTTCCTGCATCAGGTCATCTGCATCTACCACGGTTCCTTCACGGGATTTCATTTTACCTTCAGGCAATTCTACCATTCCATAAGAAAGGTGGAACAACTGATCAGCCCATTCATATCCTAACTTCTTAAGAATTTTAAATAAAACCTGGAAGTGATAATCTTGTTCGTTTCCTACTGTATAGATCAGCTTTTGAATATTGTTTTGCTTAAAACGCTCAACTGCTGTTCCAAGATCCTGTGTCATATAAACTGATGTACCGTCAGAACGTAATAATAATTTCTGATCAAGACCTTCATCAGTAAGATCACACCAAACAGAACCATCTTCTTTCTGGTACAGAACTCCTTTATCCAACCCTGCCTGAATAAGATCTTTTCCTAAAATATAAGTATTGCTTTCGTACTGAACCTGATCAAAGTCAACACCAAGCCTTTTATACGTTTCATTGAATCCTTTGTAAACCCATGAATTCATTTCTTCCCAAAGCGCTCTTACCGTTGCATCTCCATTTTCCCAATCCAAGAGCATTTTCTGTGCTTCTTTCATCACCGGAGCATCCTTTTTAGCCTGTTCCTCTCCTACTCCCTGTTCTACAAGATCTGCAATTCCTTTTTTATAGTTTTTGTCAAATTCTACATAGTAGTTTCCTACAAATTTGTCTCCTTTGGTATTTGTTGTTTCAGGAGTTTCTCCATTCCCGAATTTCTCCCACGCCAGCATAGATTTACAGATATGAATGCCTCTGTCGTTAATGATCTGAGTTTTGATCACATCATATCCAGCTTCTTTTAAAATCTGAGCAACCGAGAATCCTAATAAATTATTTCTGATGTGCCCTAAGTGTAATGGCTTATTCGTATTCGGTGAAGAATATTCTACCATTACTGTAGAATTTTTCTTTTCTATTGTAGAGAAATTTTTGCTTACAGATCTGAAGTTATCTACAAACAATTGGTTTTTAACCTTAACATTAAGGAACCCTTTTACAACATTAAAGCTTTCGAAAATTTCCGTCTGCTCTGTCAAAGCTTCACCTAATTCAACCCCGATACTTTCAGGATTTTTTTTCAACTGTTTTACCAACGGGAAAGTGACAATGGTAAAATCACCCTCAAATTCCGTTTTATTTTCCTGAACTTCCAGCTTGATGTCTTTTAACTGATATACGTTTAAAATGACTTCTGAAAGTTTTTCTTCTATAATATCTTTAATATTCATGTTTCTAATTCTCTTTTAATGCCTATAGCTGAAACATTTTCACAGTATGTTTCTGCCTGAAATTTAAGCTACAAATATACGGAAATAAAAAAACCGCCCGAAGGCGGTTTTATAGGTAAATGAGAATATTTATTCTTTTCTGAAAACTAAGACACCTTCGTCATTTCCAGGTGTGTTATCCAAGTTTTTACTGTTGTCATTAATTTTGAGTTCAGTATTGGAATAGGAATCTATTTCCTTTTTCAGTGTTTTAGTAACACCTGCTTCTGTGTAGGTAAGAGTTAATGTCTGATACATTTTATCAAAAGTCCATTTTCCTCCAAAAGAATCAAACAAATTACAATTTCCCGAAGAAGAAGATACATCATACCTTTCATAAGATCCAGAGAAATCCGGATTTATAAATATGATTCCTTTCTTTTCACAATCAGTCAGCATGATATCTTTACCTTTGAATTCATACTTATATGGTTTCCAACTTCCATTAATACTTACATCTTCATTTACAACTGCACGATCATCATCATTGGAACATGATGCAATACTCATTAAAAGAAGAGTTCCTATAAAAAATCTCATATAAAAGTTTTTATATTCTTCAAGCCTGTTCATGGCTTGAAGAATTATTATTTAAATTAAAATTTATCCCAAAATAATTTTGTTGATACTTTATCACCTCCAATTTTTGAAGCTGCAGCATTCACATTTTTAGCATTTAGAAGATATTCCTGATCAGAATATTTCATTCTTACCGGCACTGATTCTACTACAGAACCTCCTGGGTTTACAAACACAGGGAAGTCTAATCTTCTTGCAAAATTCCATGCCTGGAATCCTTTATTGAACATTGCAATCCATGCTTGCTCTCCTACAGATTTTTTCCAGTTGGCCGCATTATATGGATTAGCTGCGATAAATGCATTTGCAGTTGGTGCGTCAATACCATATTCAGTCATTGAAGCTGTAATAGCATCTTTATATAAATTAGCAGCAGTACCTCCAACACTAAAGCCTCTCGCAGCGGCTTCAGTTCTTAAGAATTGAATTTCAGAATAATCCAATAAGAAGCCTTGTGCATTTTCTCCTGAAATAGCGTTCGTAAAGTGAGAGTAATCCTTGAAAATATTCTGATCTCCATAAACTCCACCAACATAAGCACCAGCAACCTTTGTAAACCATGTTGCTCTTCTTGGATCTGAAGTGGTATTCATAAAATCAACAAGAACATCAGAAGGAATAAAGTCATTTCTACCAGATTGAATTACATCCTGATAAACAGGGTTTGACAATAATCCTGATGGGAAAGTCTGCAATCCGAAATTATCTGCTTTTTCAGTTAATAATCCAGCGGTATAAGCAGCTTCTGCATAAGTTTTAGCCAAAGCCGGATCAGAATCTGCCAAAGTTACTGCCATTCTGAACTTCAATGAATTACCCATTTTTTTCCATTTGTTCATATCTCCTTTGTAGATCAAATCATTGGTATATCCATTACCAGAAGTATTAATCATGGCAAGCGCAGCATCAATTCTCTTAATAAGATCCAGATATACTGTTTTGGCATCATCATAAGGAATCTCAGCACTTCCAGGGTTCTCCGCCGTAGCTTTTAATGCTCCAAAATAAGGAATATCACCATAGGTATCCACTAAATTAGCCCATGCATAAACATTTACCAATTCAATCATGGCAATATTATTGTTTTTGGTAACAGCATCTACTCCTTCGGTTTCAAGAAATCGTCTTGCATCTCTCAATGCAGACAACACTCCAGGAGAATTGATTGTTGCAGAAGCTGATGCCATTATGCGGTTATAGTGATTTCTCGGGATTGGCCTTGTCACCATATCATAATTGGTCTCATCAGTATAGGTGGTTTCTGACCATTGCTGTGTGAAAAATCTCGTAATATTACGGTTTACATTGGCAGATAGTAACTGATCAAGAAGTGCATGTTCAGCACTGGCAAAAAGGACTCCTGAAGGAACCTCAGTCGGGTGTTTGGTATCTTCATTTAGTGAAGTGATATCTCTTTCACACGATGTAAAAGTTAACGCTAATGAAGCTAAACCTATAATTAAAAATAATTTTTTCATTTTCTAGAATTTTAAAGTTATATCTATTCCAATATCACGAGTAGTAGGTAACACTCCAATAGAATTACCTTTAGCCGCTAAACCGTTCCCTGTTCCTGCTTCTGGATCTGCGTAAGGTAGATTTTTGTGGATAATCCAAAGGTTTCTCCCTACAAGTGAAATTTTCGCGTCACGAATAGAAGTGTTGGCAAGAACTGATTTTGGAAGGTTGTATCCTATACTTGCTTCTCTCAACTTCACGTAAGATGCATCATAAATGAATCTTTTATTCGGCATTCTTCTATATCCGTCTACGTTACCAAAAGATCCAGGATTGATTGTAGGAGTCGTATTAACATTTCCATTTGGATTAACTCCTGGATGTACCAGCCCACTTTCTCTATAATCTGCAGTTTCTGCATATAGACCTGTTGCCAATCCGTAATACATATCGGTAGAGAATACATCTCCTCCTTTTTTCACATCAATCAGGAAACTTACTGAGAAATCTTTATAACGGAAACTGTTTCTAACACCACCTACCCAATCTGGTGTGATATTTCCTATAACTTGATTATTATTTCTTAAATAACGACCTGTAGCTGGATCAATTACTTTATCTCCATTCTCATTATATACATAATCTGATCCTACCAAAGCTCCAAAAGATTCTCCTACACGTGCGTTAAGAGATACTCCGCCCTGATAACTAGCCATCAGGTAATTCTGTGAATCACCATTTAATGCAATAACTTTATTTTCGTTTTTAGACCAATTCACATTAACATCCCAGGTAAAGTTATTAGTTTTAAATGGTGTACCATTTAACTGTACTTCGATACCTTTATTATCAATTTGGCCCGCATTAACAAGGAATGTTCTATATCCTGTCGCAGAAGAAACTGGTAAATTGATAATCTGATCAAACGTTCTGGTTTTATAAATAGCGATATCAAAACCTAATCTATTTTTAAAGAACTGTGCTTCCATACCAAATTCCGTTTCCTTAGACCTCTGAGGTTTTAAGTTTGGATTTGCAAGAAAATACGGTTGATCAAATAACCCCTCACCTCTCGCTTTGAAAGTATTTACCAATCGGAAGTTATTAGTAGAAGAACCCACCTCAGCATAGTTTGCTCTCAATTTCCAGAAGCTTAGCCAAGGTTGTTTTACAAATTCTGATAGGATAACCGCACCAGTAACGGAAGGGTATCCATAGCTATTATTTCCTTTTGGTAAGTTGGAAGATTGGTCTACACGATAAGTACCATCAACGAATAAGAAGTTTTTATATCCGAAAGATGCTGTAGCATATAAACTGGAAGTAACCCATTTTGCATAATTTTCATCAGGCGGAAGGATTGTTCTTATTGAGTTTGATATAGCAAACAGCCCAGGTTTAGATAAACCTCCTTCTGTACTCATAAAAATATTGTCAACAAGGTTTCGTCTAACGTTCCCTCCTGCGATACCACTAACGCTTAAGTCAGAAGTAATATCAAACTTGTAATTAGCAAATAAATCAAAGTTGATCTCAGTATTTTTCACATTGGTTCTTGCATATCCTGAACTTACATTAAGCTGTGAAGCACCAAATGCCTGAGGAAGAGATCCATTCATCAATCTTTCTTCTACAACCATTTGTAAATCATCATAAGACAATTTTCCTGTTACCCCAAAGTTCTTAGAAACATCATATTTCAACTGAGCATAACTGAATATTCTGGTTCTGTCATCAGACTGATAATTCTGATATCTTTGGAAATAGGGATTATTCCAATATTGAGGAGTTCCATCAGCTGATGTAGATCTGTTCCAGGAAAAATTACTGTTTCCGTTGTTAGCATAAGCATCTCTTAATGCCAATACATCTACATTAGTCTGCCACCACTGTCTGAAACCGGTCACAACGTTATCAGAATATCCTGTTTCGTTACGACCTTTGGTATCTTGTAAAGTTAAAGTAGTGAAAACTGAAGCATGTAGCTTATCTGTAAAATCATGATTAAATTTAGCCGAAATCGTATTTTTCCTTAGCTCTGAATTAGGCATCAGACCATTGGAAAGCATATTGGAATATGATAAGGAAAGGTTTGAAGTTTTATTTCCTTTTTCAATCGTGATTGTATTAACATAAGTAACTGGTGTTTCAAAGAATTTAATGGGTCCGTTTTTCGCAGCAACCCAAGGTGTAGCTTTTCCATAGTTTGGAGAAGAAGGATCAAATGAATCCCATTGATAAACCAATTGATTAGGATTAAATGCCGGCCCATAAGAGGCGTCATCTACAAAGTTAGCATAATTGTAACCTCCAGGTCCTGGATCTTCGTTCCATGCTTGTCCGCCATAACCTGCTCCATATTTTTTCTGATAGGTAGGGAAAGTTGATTTATCAATAAATCCGGCTGTAATTCCTGAGCTTAAAGTAACTCCCCAGCTTCCATCATTATTTCCTCTTCCACTTTTAGTTACAATCAGGATTACCCCATCACTTCCTCTTTCACCATACAACGCAGATGCAGCGGCACCTTTTAATACGTTTACGGATTCAATATCTTCCTGATTGACATCTGAAAGAAAGTTACCATAATCGAATGTAGACCCGGTTACAGTGTTATTATTAACTGGCGAACCATCAATTACAATAAGTGGAGAGCCTCCTGACAAAGATTTATACCCTCTGATCAAAAGGTTTGCTGATCCGCCAAAGTTGTTATTTGTATTTACCTGTAGCCCGGCCACCTTTCCTGAAAGAAGAGATGCTACGTTACCAGTATTGGTGGTCCCACCAGTTAACTCTGCAGCTTTTACTTCTTCAGAAGCATAACCAAGAGATTTTTTCTCTCTTTTAATCCCGAGTGCGGTTACAACCACCCCCTCAATTTCTTTTGTTTTAATAGTATCATTCTTTTGCTGGGCATTAGCGACAGCTATAGAAGAAGACAGTACTAAAACAAGAAGACTTGCTGTTAGTTTCTTCATATCAAATTAATTTTTGTGACTTTACAAATTTGTAAAACTTTCTTAATACCACAAAGCAAAATGTAAAAAAATTACAATTTGTTTAATATTTTCAAACAAAAACAATGAATTAAGTATTAAAATAAGTTAAAAACAAAACATTTAACAAAAACAAATTACTTTTTTATTATATTTTTTTAAGAAATAATAACAATCGTTTAAATTGATATTATCTATATTTTATTTATCACAAAAACAGTAAAACAAATTGAATATCAACAAATTGAATATTAAAAAAGAATAAAAACTAAAGGTAGATAGGGGAAACATTATGCTTAACATATTTTAATATTCAAAAATACTTCTCTCTATTAAACAAAAAAAACCGCCCGAAGGCGGTAAAATATATTAAAATTGTATTGTAAGAATTAATTCTGATTCCAGAAAGGAGTCGTTTGGTTCTTAGTAAAACATTGAGCATTTGAAATCTGAGGAACGTTTGCTGAGTTGGCTACGTATTCAGATGACGGATACATCAATCTGTATGGCTTATTCGGTTTTGCCGAAGTTGTTGCCATTGGAGTAACTGGGTATCCCGTTCTATTATAATCAATGAAAGATTCCGTAGGGTTGATTCCTGCAGTTCCTAACCATTTTTGAGTCATGATAGCCTCAATTTTATTTTCATTACTTCCAGTCCATCCTAAACCTACTTTACTTTGGATATCAGCAATATATGTAGCAGACATACCAGCTGTTGCATATAAGTAATCAAAAGATGCTTTGATTCCATTTTCGAACTTACCCTGACCATTAGAGAAAATAGATGGATATCTAACAGCTGCTTCAGCCTGAAGAAAATCACTCTCTGAACGAGTCATTAAAACTCCTGCTTTTGCAGATCCTACAGATGTCAACTGGGCAGTAGTACTAGGACTACCCTGACCAAAAATCCATCCATTTCCAAATCTAGAAACTGTCGTAAGATCAGTTGGAGCACCAGGTTGACCTGGTGTAGCACCTTGTCTAACACCTTTAACAACTGAAAGCCCATTATAAGTAACCAATGAGAACATTCTACTTCTTCTTCCATCTATGATACCGTTAAATTTCTGATATACATTATCAGCCATATTGTAAGGGTTACCATTAAGACAAGTTGCAATATGCTCAGAAGCTGTAAACAATGTATTGTTTTGTAACTGAGAGTTTGAACTGTTTCTTACATAATATCCATAAAACGGATTCTGCTGATCGTCATTAGCAGCACTATATCCAGGGTTTACTAAAACATCACTTTCTACAAAACCAGCTCCTGCTAAAGTCTGAAGTTGCTGATCTCTAAAGGTAGCCATAGCTCCAGTCACTTTAGACATTCTCATCAACATTCTTAATTTAACAGTATTTGCCAAACTCTTCCAGTTACTCATCGATCCCTGGAAAACAATATCTGTAGCACCTAGCTCAAGTGCAGCTGCATTACCATTATCAATAAGAGTGATTGCATCATTCAAACCAAGAATTAATGATCTGTAGATTTCCTCATCATTATCATATTTTGGAGTAGCATTTGCTTGTCCCATAAATGCTTGAGAATAAGGAGCATCACCATACAAGTCTACAATAGTCTGCATGTAGAATGCCTTCATCACCTTCGCAGCAGCTACATAATTATCATACTTATGAGTAGAGTTATCATATTTTTCAATAGCTACAAAATTACTTACGTTTCTATATAGCCCATCCCAAATTTGTGGATAAAAAGAACTGTCTACATTTAATGTATAATCATTACCAAATGGAGCTCCGAAAGAATAAGAGTTACCAGCATAAGAATTCATCATAAGCCCTCCAAATCTATTCATCCATGTAGCCTGGGTTCTGTAAGTCTGAGCAACAGCACCAGGAAATAGTAAAGTTGGTGTAATAGCTTCCGCGTGGATATTATTTGGATTTTCATTAATATCCAGATAATGATCACATGAAGTCAACGTCATTGAGGCAACGATTAAACCAAGTATTGTATATTTAAATTTTTTCATTTTTAAGTAATAATTAATTAAAGTTTAGAAAGATGCTTTAAGGTTTACCCCAAAGCTTCTAGTTGATGGATACTGCGTCGTATTAGCAAAACCAGCTGCATTTCCTGTATTACTTGCTGTTTCCGGATCTGCATAGTTTCTGTTATTATCTGCATACTTAAAGAACGGGTTTCTTGAGTAAACACCAACTGTCAATGAATTCAAGAAAGTTGAGCTTAAGACTGATTTTGGTATATCATAACTTAATGCAATTTCTCTAATCTTTAATGCTGTTGCATCCACTACTAAGTTTTCACCAACACCTCTGTAAGCACTACTTGAGAAGTAGTTGGTAACGTTAGTATAAGTTCCTGCTCCACCAACTGGAGTGTTGTTAGGAGTATACACCGGATTTGCAGTTGTACCCGTATTCTGTACTGAATTAGGAACAATATATCCTTGTGTTCTGTCAAACTCAGCTGATTCTTCTAAACCTCCTGTAAAGGCAAGTAGGTTTTTCGTAAAGGATACAAATTGACCACCTTTTCTAAAATCTCCCATTGCGGATAAAGTAAATCCTTTATACTTAATGTTTGTGGAAAATCCAAGAATATAATCAGGGGTAGCTCTTCCTAGAACTTGAAGATTACTTGTTGTCAAAGGATTCCCCTTAGAGTCAACAATAATTCTTCCCTGATCATCTCTTTGGAAGGCACTTCCTTTAATAACCGGGAAGTCAGATCCTTTTACAGCAAAGATACCTACAGCTGCTTGAGTACTGCTCAATAAAGAAACTTCATCAGCTCCATCAGCCAATTCTAAAACTTTAGATCTATATGTAGAGTAGGACACCTTCATATCCCAAGTAAAATCACTTGTCTTGATTGGTGTAATTCCTAAATCAAGTTCAAGTCCTCTTAGTCTCATTTTACCAACATTGTCAAGAATACTTGTTAATCCAGATGCACTTGATGCAGTTCTTGCAGTAATCAAGTCATCTGTTGTAGATTGATAAACAGATGCATCTAATCTAATTCTATCTTTCAGGAATCCTAGAGACAATCCAAAATCCAAGGTATTAACAAATTCAGGTTTAATGTCTACTGATGTAGGAGTTTGATTATTAATATATGAACTTAATCCATTGAATGGGAAACCTGTTGGAAATACTCCGATTTCATCTGTTCTATAAGGATCTACAGCGGTTGTATTACCTACTCTTGTATATGAACCAGTAATTTTTGCATAATTAAGAATATCTCCTTTTAAATTAGCAAATGCTTTAGTTGGTATAAAAGATAAACCTACTGAATAATAAGGATAAACAGGGTTTGTTCTTTTTCCTGTACTAAAAGGTCTTGTTGATAACACTGAAGATTGCTCAATTCTAAATGTAGAGTTTAAGAATAAATAATCATTATAGCTTAAATCCATGTTAGCAAATCCAGCAATAATTCTACTGTTTGTCTGATAGTTATCTAAATTAGCGCTTGAATAAGGATCTGGATTAAGAACATTCTTAATGTGGTACCAACCTGGGATATCCAGATTATTTCCACCTACAGATGTTACATTATAAGTTCTGTCCTGAATGTTATTACCAATGTTAAGCTTTAAGTTGATTTTATCTGTTAAATCATAATTAAAGTTAATCATTAAGTCACCATAATAATTTCTTTCTTTTGATGTACTCTCATAGAACCAAGAAGTAATATCACCATTTCCTAAATCACCAAAAGTAATTCCATCAATAGAAGTTCCAGGAAGATTATATGTTTTACTGAAAATTGCACCATCATTATGTCTGGTATACGTCATCCCTCTTGTTGTAACGTTTCCATTATACGTAATGTTGATGTTCTTATTCAGCTCATAATCTAAACCAAGGATAGCACTAAAATAATCACTACGTCTGTCATATCTTTCATGATCAATAGTCCAATATGGATTTACTGCATATCCAGTATAATATCCTTCAATTCCGCTATTTCTATAAAGCTTAATATTGTTATTAGTTGGAGTCTGAAGAATATCATCATATAAAGATGAATTAGTATTGGAAACAATTCTGTTGATATAGTTGATGTTACCATCAATTTTCAATTTTCCAATTTTCTTACCAGCTTTAAAGATAAAACTGTTTTGTCTCAATTTATCTCCCTCAACAACGAAATTATTTTCTGTTCTGTTAGCAGAGAAAGAAACATATGAATCAGATCCACCAGCTGTTGCTGTAATTCCCGTTTGAGTTAATATTCCTGTTGAAAAGAACTTTTTCATATGATCTTTCACCGGAGAATATTTTTCATAAATAAATGATCCATCAGCCTGTGGAAGACCCGAAGGCATCATAGTTCCTCCGATAACCGGATTGTCATATGCAGCTCCCCAAGACATGTTTTCCCATGGCACATAGTTTGTACCACCATAACTTACATCACTCCATCCTTCATCCTGAACTCCTTTACCATACTTCTGCTGAACTTTTGGCAGCATAAAAGCATTCGAAATATCAATAGATGAGTTGAATGTCATCTGAAGTTTCTCAGATTTCGTACCTCTTTTTGTAGTTACAATAATTACTCCATTTACCCCTTGCTGACCATAAAGGGCTGCTCCTTGTAAACCTTTAATTACGTTAATGTTTTCAATTGCTTCTGGTGGTATCTGCTGTAAGATGTCAGCAGATGAAATAACATTATCAATTACAATTAATGCTTGATTGTTACCCGTGATAGATTTAGCACCTCTTAAGACAACTCTATAGCTAGGATCCACACCATTATTTGTCAAATTGATTTGCAAACCTGAAACCTTCCCCGTCAGCGCCTGTACAGCGGTTGGTGCGGACGCTTGATTCAGTTCTTTTGTCGTTACAACTTGCTGTGTATTTGTTACCGCATCAGCCTTTCTTTTGATACCTAAGGCTCCGGTAACAACTATCTCCTCTATATTTTTGGTTTTTAGAGTATCCTTCGTGTTTTGTGCCGATACCATCATAAATGATGATGATAGTACCACCGCAAATACACTCGCAGTTAATTTCTTCATATCAAATTCAATTATTTTTTACAGGCTACAAATTTGTAAAACTTTCTTAAAAATACAAAACAATTTCTTAAAAAAATATAAATTTTTAAATTATTACTAACAAAAACAAAAAATAAAATATTAATATTTGTTAAAAAATATCTTTTTAACAAATATTTTAAATAAAACCAATAAATAATTTCACAATATTTCAATATTATTTATTTAATATTTTTTTACAAAAAAAACAAGTAAAAAACCAACAAAACAATTAAAAAAAAATAATATAATTAATAAAATAAAATAAAAAACAAAAAAACCTTAAAAAAAACTATGTAATCTAAATTATTTTTTCTTCACAAAACGGAGAAAAAAGCAGAAATATCAAATACAATAATAATATCATTAATTAAAACTATCATAAAAAAGTAATTTCACAATCCGTTTAATTATGAAAAAATCATGAATCATATAATTAATACATTGCTTTTTCATAATTTTACATTTCTTTTTTAATAAAATATGGAGCTAATAAAAAACTGGTCGAATCTTTACATCGAAGCCGGATGTGATGAAGTGGGAAGAGGATGTTTAAGTGGTCCGGTAGTGGCAGCTGCGGTAATTTTAGATGATAATTTCAAACAAAATCTGGTGAATGATTCAAAAAAATTAACGTTTAAAACCCGGATGGAACTGGATAGCTACATCAAGGATAATGTAAAAGACTATGCCATATCAGAGCTTCCTCCCTCATTTATTGATGAACACAATATTCTTAACGCAAGCATTCACGCCATGCATCGTGCACTGGATAAGCTGACAATAATTCCGGAACTTATTTTGGTGGATGGCAACAAATTCCACCCCTATAATTACATTCCTCACCAATGCATTATTAAAGGAGATTCTAAGGTTTTATCTATTGCTGCAGCGTCAATTCTGGCCAAAAACTACAGGGATAAATTAATGATTCAGCTTCATGAAGAACATCCGGAGTATGGATGGGACACCAATTTTGGATATGCAACAAAAAAACACCAGGAAGCCCTGATAAAGCACGGTCCGACACCTCATCACAGACAATCTTTCAGACTTAAATATGATTGAAAACACCTGATTATCAATTATTAAATTCTTATATACTGGTCGGAAATTTAAAATCATTCTAAATAAAAACCCAAATAAAAAAAAGAGAAGCAATAGATAATTGCTTCTCTTTTTTTTATTTATAATTAAGAATTATTTCTTCTTATTTTTTTGCTGTCCTTGAACTTGTTGCTGTTCCTGAGCCTTCTCCATCATTTCTCTCATTCTCTTCTGGAACTTACCTTCTGCTTTCGGTTTTTCTTTATTAGACTGAATCTGGGCGTGAATTTTCTTTTCATCCAGAATCACATATTTAATAACAAGGATAATTAAGATGTTAATCGCATTCGATACAAAATAATACCAAGAAAGACCTGACGCTGAAGTATTAAGGAAGAATAAGAATGTAATCGGGAAGATATACATTAACACCTTCATATTTGGCATTCCTTCCTGCTGAGGCTGCTGCATATTCCCAGAAGTCATTACTGTATATATTAAGATAACAATTGTACAAGCTAATGCAAAAATACTCAAGTGATCTCCTAGGAAAGGAACTTTAAATGGAAGTTTGATCAAATCATCATAAGCGGTCAAATCCTTTGCAAACCAGAATCCCTGTCCTCTAAGATCAATAAAGTTCGGGAAGAAACGGAATAAGGCATAGAAAATAGGAATCTGAACCAATGCCGGTAAACAACCTGCCATCTGATTTACTCCCGCTTTTCTATAGATCTCCATTGTAGCCTGCTGCTTCTTCATTGGATCTGCATCCTTGAATTTAGCATTTGCTTCATCAATTTCCGGACGGATTACCTTCATCATCGCACTCAATTTATGCTGCTTATACATAATTGGTGATAAAATCAACTTAACAATGATTGTCATTACAAAAATTACCCAACCTGCTGATAATCCCCAGCCAGCGATAACACTATACAACCACATAAAGAAGTAACGGTTCATCCAACCAATAAAAGACCATCCTAATGGTAAGATCTCATCAAAGTTTTTATCATAAGATTTCAACAATGGCAGATCCAATGGCATAAAGTACCAGGTAAAATCCTGATTCAACTCGCTTCCGGTCATCTGAACGAAACCTTCATAATTTAGTTTCTTCAAATATTCTCCTTCTTCAACAGACTCCTGGTTACCTTTACTATGTGTGAAACCATTTTTAGCTTCAATCACTGAAGAAAAGAACTGCTGCTTTACTCCAATCCAGTTAAGTGTTTCTTTTTCCTCATCCATTGTCGTTCTTCCATCATAATCATAATCTTTATAATTATTGAAAGCATAAGAGAATTCTGAGTGAGACTGCTCCTGAGCTCTACCTTTTTCCAGGTTTCTTACATTGTAATCCCAGATAAAATCTGCTTTATTGTCAGATGTGATAGTGGCTAAACCTTGAGTTCTTACTTTAAAATCAAGAGCGTACTGATCTTTTAGTTCTGCTTTAGGATTGTTATTTAAAGTATAAATAAACTGGATAACAGCACCATTATAGTTAGCCGTCATCGTTGCCGAATTCCCATTAATAACAGGTGAAAAAACTAAATCTTTAGTATTGATTACTTTTCCTGTTTTATCTTTAAATTGGAAGCCGTAGTTAGAATTATTTTTATTGATCAGGTAAAGAGGTAGATCCGCTTTATCTGTTTTATGATCGTATGCTTTATATTTGGAAAGCTGAACTTTAGAAACCTGTCCTCCTAAGCTTGAGAATTCAATATTTAATTCTTTGTTTGACAAACTGGCGGTCTGAATTGCGCCCGGAGTTACATTTGGATTGATATTGTTTGCCTGAGTTTGTTTTACGGCATTTTTCACCTGTTCCGTTTTCTGCTCCTGAGCTTTCAACTCCGCTTCTTTCGTTTGTTTGTTCTGGAAATAGAACATAAAACCGAAGAGAACAAGGCATAAAACCGCGAAACTAATCATTTGCTTCTTATCGATTCCGTTGTTTTGTTGCATTTTATTTTTGTTATAATTAAAATTCCTATTCTTGGCTTACTACAGAACTATAAGAAAACTAATAAATCTGCAGCAAATTTGAGCTGACAAAAATACTGTTTTTTTATCAAAACTCTATACTATAATACATTACTATATAATAAACTCAAGCTGAGAATAATCAGCCTGAGTTTATGTGTAGACGTTTATGATAAAATATTACCTTATTTCTTTTCGCAAGCCTTAATGAAAGCTCTGAATAAAGGATGCGGTGTTGCTACCGTACTCTTATATTCTGGGTGATACTGAACTCCCACATAGAACGGGTGATCAGGAAGTTCAAGTGCTTCTACCAAGCCTGTTTCAGGATTGGTACCTGTAGCAAGGAAACCATTTTTCTCAAATTCCTGAAGATAATCACTGTTGAATTCATAACGGTGACGGTGTCTTTCAGAAATATTTTTACTTCCATAGGTATCATATAGCTTAGAACCGTTTTTCAGAGAACATTTCCAAGCTCCAAGACGCATTGTTCCTCCTTTATCGATTACATTTTTCTGTTCTTCCATTAATGAGATCACAGGATCAGGAGTTGCTGTATCAAATTCTACTGAATTCGCTTTTGTATATCCTAACACATTTCTTGCAAATTCAATCGTCATGATCTGCATTCCTAAACAGATTCCCAACATTGGAATTTTGTTTTCTCTTGCATATTTTGCTGTAAGAACTTTTCCTTCAATTCCTCTGTCACCGAAACCGGGAGCAACAAGGATACCATTAACCCCTTTCAGAGTTTCTTTGATATTTTCCTCTGTAATATCTCCACTATATACCCATCTTACTTTTACTTCAGTTTCAAGGTCAGCTCCTGCATGTTTGAATGCTTCAGCAATAGAAATATAAGAATCCTGAAGAGAAATATATTTTCCTACCAATGCAATCTCAACTGTTTTCTTCGGGTTCTGGAATTTCTTAAGGAAGTTCTTCCAGTCTTTAAGATCAGCTGTTTTATCACTTTTCAGATCCAGTTCTTTCAATACTACATCATCAAAGTTTTGTTTCTGAAGATACATTGGAACTTCATAGATTGTTTCCAAATCTTTACATTCAATAACGTTTTCTAAAGCAACGTTACAGAATTGAGCCAGTTTAGCTCTTTGATCTTTAGGAATTTTATGTTCGGTTCTGCACACTAAAACATCTGCCATAATTCCGCTTTCCATTAGCTGGCGAACGGAGTGCTGGGATGGTTTTGTTTTTAACTCTCCACTTGAAGCCAGATAAGGCAGTAAAGTAAGGTGAATCACCATAGAATTGTTATCTCCCAATTCCCATTTCAACTGACGAACAGTTTCAATGTATGGTAAAGATTCAATATCTCCTACAGTTCCTCCGATCTCCGTAATGATGATATCGTAGTTCTGTTTTGAAAGGATTTTAATTCTACGTTTGATTTCGTTAGTAATATGAGGAATTACCTGAACTGTCTTTCCAAGGAAATCTCCTTTTCTTTCTTTTTCAATTACAGTCTGGTAAATTTTTCCTGTAGTAACGTTGTTATTTTGGGATGTAGGAGCATCAAGATAACGCTCGTAGTGGCCTAAATCCAGATCCGTCTCTGCACCATCTTCGGTTACATAACACTCTCCGTGCTCATAAGGATTCAAAGTTCCTGGGTCGATATTGATATAAGGATCTAATTTTTGGATCGTTACATTAAAGCCGCGTGATTTTAGTAGAAGTCCCAGAGAAGCAGAAACGATTCCCTTTCCCAAAGATGAAGTTACACCTCCTGTCACAAAGATGTACTTTGTATTCTTTTTACTCATTAGATTAGGTTTGTGCAAAGTTATGGGAAAAAGAGATACAAAGCAATTATTTAAGTTTTTAAAATACAAAAACACGGCTCAAACAATTATAAAACCTGATTAAAAATTTTATCTATATTTGATAAAGGCAAATGAAACAAAGCTACAACCACCATGATTTCCGTATATAAACTAAAACCAAAATTTCAGCAGCTCCTCACTCCTGTTTTATTATTTTTACATAAGAATAAAATCACAGCCAACCAGATTACCATCAGCTCTGTTCTGCTGTCTGCTATTATTGGGATACTGTTCTGGAATGCGGATATTTCAAAATGGTTTTTTCTAAGCCTTCCCATTGGACTCCTTGTAAGAATGGCTTTAAATGCTTTGGACGGAATGATGGCAAGGAAATTCAATCAGACAAGTAAACTTGGAGAGATTTTAAATGAGGTAGGAGATATTGTTTCTGATGTGATTATATTTTTTCCTCTTCTTAAGTTCCAGCCGGAAAGCCTATATCTTATTGTTGTTTTTATAGTTCTTAGCATCATTAATGAATTTGCTGGATTAATGGGGAAAATCGTTGAAAAAGATCGCCGTTATGATGGCCCTATGGGAAAAAGTGACCGCGCACTTATCTTAGGGCTTTATGGTTTACTGATATTTTTCGGAGTAAGTATTACTAATATTTCTCAGTATATTTTTGGAATTATCATTGCCCTGCTCCTGATCAGTACGTATACACGACTTAAGAAATCTTTGAATGAAGCCTGAAGAAAATAAATTTGCAGATGTTCCTTTAAGGGTAAAAACATGGATCTATATCATTATTGTTTTTGCACTGGGAATATCACATCCTTTTGCCATGGCTCTTTTTGTTTCATGGATAGGATTACAATCCTTCTTTGAATTTTCCAGAATGTATAAGCTTCCTGCAAACCCTGTTATTTCATCTATATTGTTAGGAATTGCACAATTTTATCTGTTGTTTTATTTTAATATTGAGCATTATCTTTTGTATGGCAGTCTTTTGGGAATATCTGTTCTACTTTACTTTTTAGTATTAAAATCTTCTGCAAAACAGTTATATGGATTATCAATAGCCTTACTGGTATGTCTTCTTTCCTTCCCTCATTTATTATGGATAAGAAATAGTAACAACGGCATCAGCGCCATCATATTCATTGTGGTAGTAACAGAGCTGAATGACGTATTTCAATATTTGATGGGGAAAGTCTTTGGGAAAAACAAAATAACCCCTCAAATCAGTCCCAACAAAACATTGGAAGGTCTTATCGGCGGGGTTTTCCTCACTATTATTTTGAGTAATATTTTAGGTTATTTTTTGCTTAAAACCAATATTTTAACCAACAGCATTTTAGGACTTATTCTAGGCATTTCAGGATTTTTTGGAGATATTTTCATGTCTTATTTAAAACGAAAAACGGGAGTAAAAGACACAGGCCATCTTCTTCCCGGACATGGAGGGCTTCTGGACAGAATGGACAGTCTTATTTTCAATGCTCCATTATTCTTTTGGGCACTTCTCTTACTGATCAAAAATTAAAGCGATGAATGAAAAATATAAAAGAGCCGTTATTTTTTCAGGAGGCGGAACCAGGCTGATGATCTACCTCGGGATTTTTGCAGCTCTGGAAGAGATGGATCTCAAACCGGATATTCTCATTGCTTCCTGTGGCGGATCATTTGCGGCGACAATCATTAATGCTTTTCCTGATCATCACTCCCGAAAAGAATACCTGAAGTCAGAAGAATATTTTCAATTTGTTGCCGGTACGGTATTAACAAAACATAAAAAGCTTTCAGAAATAGGATTTTTCTCATTGAAGAAAATCTTCGATAAAAGAAATGCACCTTTCATTGAAGATGTTTTCAACCGTTATCTTGTAGAATTGTCTCAGAATTTATCCGAATATTTTCCATCTATCAAAGATGTTCAGTTTTCAAAAGAAATCCCAACTGTAATTATTGGCTCTGAGCTTCTTTTTACCCCAAACGGAACAGAACAATCCAGAAACGGAAAAAAATTATATCAAAAAACAATCTTCACTGACACGGAAACCGCAAAGAGAATCAAACCTGAACAAATCATCAGCAATTCTGAAAATTATAGAAACAGTGCTGTTGAAGAATCCCCCAACATCATCACAGATTTTTCTATGCTTGAGAGCACCCGTGCTTCTGTTTCTGATATGTTTTATGTGCATCCGGCATTTCATCATGGAAAATATTTTGCAGGCGGAGCGATAGATCTTGTTCCCGCTGAGCTGGCCCAACATCTGGCTCAGGAAACGATCACCGAAAAAAAACAATCCTATAATCCGGTAGAAGAATCTCTTGTTCGTTCTGTTCTTGGATTTAGTGGAAATAAAAGACTTGCAGAAACAGAAAAACTCCTATCAGGTCTGCAGATTGATACTACCCAAATAAAACAGGAATTAAAAGGTCATTATCTGAAAAAAGGCATCAACTGGAGAAAATTTGAAATCGATTTTTCTTTTCCAAAAAGTTATCCACAATTTGTAAAAGATATGGAAATACAATGGCAGTACGGGTTTAATCAAACCATAAAGAGTATAAAAAGCAGATCATAAATATTTCAATTGAAAACGGAATGTTTTTAAGTCTTGGCTAAAGCTATTGGTATGATGACCTATTGTGATCACGGGCTAAAGCCCGTGTATATTGAATAGTTAAGATAAATTCTGCTGATTTTTAAGCTTAAAAACAAAGCTGATCTTAATGTTTCAAAAAAATAAAAGTTTAATCAGCTTCATTAAAAACATTATTCCAATTTTTCACTTTTAAAATTTATTTTTACATAAAATTGAAAACCACAAAACACGCATGAACGTTTTTATTGCAGGCGGAACTTCAGGCATAGGCTATGCACTGGCCAGGCATTATCTTTCCAAAGGATATTGTGTGGGAATCTGCGGAAGAGATTTAGCCAAAATACCGGAAAATAATTCTAAAGATTTAAAAGCTTTTCAGGCAGATGTCTGTGATATGAATGCAGTGTTATCCACATTACAGTCTTTTCTTTTGGATAAAAATGAACTTGATATTTTCATTAACTGTGCCGGAAGCTATGCGGAAGATGTTGCCGGAAGAATTTCCTATGAAGAAGCCGAAGAAATGCTTCAAACCAATATTCTGGGAACAGTAAACTGTTTCGAAGCAGCGAGAAAAGTAATGAAAAGTCAAAAAAAAGGAAATATTGCTGTAATTGCTTCTGTTTCAGGAATACTGGAATACGAAAACTCCAGTCTTTATACGAAAACAAAACGTTCCGTGTTACAGATTGCTGATGCGTACCGCCGGGCATTGAAGCCTTTTGGAATTTCAGTCACTGCAATTGCACCGGGATATATTGATACTGAAAAACTAAGGCAGCTTAACCAGAATGATTTAAGCAAAAAACCATTTCTCACTGATGTAGAAACAGCAGTCTCCATCATCTCCGAAGCAATAGAAAAACAAAAAAAACTCGTTATTTTTCCTGCAAAAATGAAGTGGATGATGAAATCGTTATCCCTGCTTCCTTCTTCATTATTAAACATCATTATGTTCAGAAAAGCTAAATGGATGAAAAACGACTGACAGTGCAACGGAAAGCATATGCCCTGATTCTTTGCGCCATTGTATTTATGATGGTATACAATTTTGCAGCATGGTATCTTTCAACATTAGATGAAATCCTGTCTTTTGTTTTTGGATTTGAAAAATATATTCCCTTCATTCCATGGAGCATTATTCCTTATATGACGAGCGGTATCTTTTTCTGCGCCGTGTTTTTCTTCTGTCAAAATAAAGAACAGCTTAAGATTTTAACACAGCGAGTACTTTTTGTAACCATTGCAGCAGGACTTTGCTTTCTATTATTTCCCTTAAAATTTTCATTGCCTAAACCTCAAGTCAGCAGTTCTTTACTGGGGTATTCTTTTCAATTCTTAAAAACATTTGATTCTCCTTTTAATCAGTCTCCTTCATTGCATATTGCTTATGCTTTTATTTTCTGGTCTGTTTTCAGGAATTTAAAAAGAGGAAGAACATTATTACTATGTTGGCTCATTTTGTTGGGAATTTCTACATTGACGACGTATCAGCATCATTGTATTGACATCCTCACCGGAAGCATTCTTGCACACTTTAGCTTTATTATCTTTCCTTATAGAAAAAATGATTTTCTGTACAGAAATTTTCAGGTAGCTAACATGTATTTTTTATTGGGATGGATCATCATTTTAACAGCACTACTAATGAATCAATTCTCTGGAAATATAGGATTGTTTTTATTGTGGCCGGGCACAATGACTATTCTGATTGGCTATCATTATCAGAAAAACAATATTTACTTTTTGAAAGATAAAGAAGGCAATATTCCATGGATTAAAAAAGCCTTTTACTCTCCCTATTTACTGCTATATCAGATATTCTGGAAGTTTTTCCGAAAAAATAAAATGCCTGTAGAAATCCTGCCGGATTTGTATATTTCATCAAGACCCGATCGGGAAACACTGAACAATTTCGGGATTACCCAAAAGACATTAGTCTATGATCTATCAGCCGAAATGGAAGAACTTTCTACCATAAAAGATACAGCAGTCTATCACTCTGTTCCATTTCTGGACATTGGAACACTTGATATAGACGAAACCCAAAAGCTAGTTACGGAAATCACAGAAAACTATGCACAACGTTCTCCGGATGGAAAGATTCTGATTCATTGCACCATGGGATTCACCAGAAGTTCAGTGATCGGAATTTTAGTAATGAAAAATATTTTATCTTTACCTTTAACAGAAGCAATAACCTTAATGAAAACCCATAATAAGCATGCAGTCATTCATACTTACCTGGAGGATTTTCTGAAAAAATTTTAACCTATGAACAGCGGACATTTTAAAAGTTTTGACCACAGTGAAATTTTTTATCGTGAGTGGAATTACCAGCCTCATCAGAAAAGCATCATCATGATTCACCGTGGACATGAGCATTCTGAAAGGCTGAATGATATTGCACAATCTCCTCAGTTTTCGAAGTACAGCATCTTTGCATTTGATCTTCGGGGACATGGCCATACAAAAACCCAAACCTCATCCGTGTTTATGGATTATGTAAGAGATCTTGATGCGTTTTCTAAATTTATCCATGCTCAATACAATGTAAAAATTTCAGATATTTTCGTTGTCGCCAACAGTATAGGCGGTGTTGTAGCATCTGCCTGGGCACATGATTTTGCACCTTCTATCGCTGGAATGGCACTTTTAGCTCCTGCTTTTAAAATCAATCTTATTGTTCCTCTGGCTAATGAAATGATTACTTTAGGAACGAAACTGAAGAAAGGTCTGATCATTAAAAGTTATGTAAAATCCAAAATGCTGACTCATGATCCTGAACAGCAAAAAGCATATGACACAGATCCACTGATCTCAAGATCTATTGATGCGGAACTTCTTATTGATCTTGCAAAAGCAGGAAAACGTCTGGTAGAAGATGCTGAAGCTGTAGATACTCCAACCTTAATTCTGGCTGCTGAAAAAGATCATGTGGTTTTCAATAAAGAACAGAAAATATTCCATGAAAAGCTGGATACAAATTTAAAACAATATGAAGTTCTTCCTGATTTTTTCCATGGTATTTTATTCGATACCGGAAAGGAAAAAGTATATGATAAAATTGTAGAGTTTGCTGAAAAATGTTTCAGCAGAAATGTAAAACAATCATCTCTTTCTCCTGATCAGTTTTCTGTGAAAGAATATAAAGACCTGCAAAATAATATCGGGAATAACCTGAATTTTAAAATGCAGAAATTATCTCTGGGAACAATCGGAAAAATAAGCAATGGGATGGCTATTGGTCTGAAATACGGCTTTGATTCCGGAGCTTCATTGGATTATGTGTATCAGAATCAACCGAAAGGAAAGTTTGGTTTAGGGAAAATGATGGATAAAAATTACCTCAACGCAATAGGCTGGAAAGGAATCCGTATCAGAAAACAGCATTTGCTCCAGCTTTTAGAACATAATATACAAGCTCTGAAACAACAGGGAAGAGCGATTAAAATACTGGATATTGCTGGCGGAACAGGAAATTATTTATTCGATATCAAAGAAAAGTATCCCGAGGCTGAAATTGTGATCAATGAATTTGTAAAATCCAATATTGAAATCGGGGAAAAGGTTATTAAGGAAAAGATGTATCAGAATATCCGTTTTACGAATTTTGACTGTTTTGATCCGCAGACCTACCAAAAACTAAATTTTGAACCTAATATAACCATTGTATCTGGAATTCTTGAGCTTTTCGGGGATAATGAAATGGCCAGTAAAGCCATTCAGGGAGTGAATTCTGTTTCAGAAAAGAATGCCCACATCGTTTATACCGGACAGCCATGGCATCCACAACTGAAAATGATTGCTTATGTTCTGAACAATCATCAGAATAAAGACTGGATTATGAGAAGACGCTCACAGAAAGAGCTGGACAGAATGATGGCTTTTAATACTATTCAGAAAGAAAATATGTTGATTGATGACTTTGGAATTTTCACAGTTTCTTCAGGAAAAGTGAATGTTTCAAACTAAACACCTAATCTCTCACGAATTTTAATCAGCTTTAAACTTTGATATTGATTATTTTCAACCACAAAAGTCACAAAAGACTTAAACACTTAAGTTTTTTACAACCAAGCTTTAGGAATAAGTACACTAAGTTTTGTGAAAATCTTTGATTTTCATCTTATGTGGACTTTTCTGCAGAATTATTTTAAACTTACATTGGAATAACGTGTTTTAAAATAAAAGCTTTTGTGACTTTTGTTGTTTTATAGAGTTTAAACAACTTTCATAAAAAAAAGGTTTTCCATTGAGTGGAAAACCTTTTTTTTATGTTTTAAAATATTACTGCTTAACCAATTCAAAATAAGCAGTTACCTCAACATCTTTCGCAATCCCTGCTCCTGTAGGATCATATTTGATTCCGTAGTCCAAACGGTTGACTGTAAACTTCGTCTGAATTCCCATCACTTCCTTTCCGTCTTTATTTTTCGTAATTCCACCAAATGTAACTGGAGCACTGATGTCTTTTTCCACTCCTTTCATTGTCAGTTTCCCTTTTACGATATAATTGTTGTTTTTATCTTTTGTAACGGAAGAACTTTTAAATTCGATAGTTGGATATTTGGCAACATCAAAAAATTCTTCGCTTATAAGATGTCTGTCTCTCATATCCACTCCGGTATTAATGCTGGAAACACTTACAGAAAAGTTTAAATCGGCATTATCCAGGTTAGCACCACTGCTAGCCATTCTACCGTCAAATTTATCGAACCTTCCCTGTACAAAGCTAATTCCCATATGCTTAATATTGAAGTTAACAGAAGAATGCATATGATCTACTCCCCAGGTACCTTGTGCAAATGCCACAACACTTAAAAGCGCAAATACGAAAGATAAAAATACTTTTTTCATTGTAATTATATTTTACATTACTATTTAATTGAACAAAGCTAAGATATGAAAGATATTTCTACCGTGGATGGATTAGTTTTTAATATTAAATCCATTTAGATTCTGAAAGAAAAATGCTTTTTTATAACTTCGCAGTATGGCAAAACTGAAAACAGCATATTTCTGTCAAAACTGCGGAACTCAATATCCACAATGGCTTGGACAATGTAAAAACTGTGGAGAATGGAACACTCTGGTGGAAGAAGTGGTTGAAAAACCGTCTCATAAAACTCCTCCTTTCTCGAAAACCAAACAAAATGTAATCAATATCGTTGAAGTGGTAACGAGCGAAGAGCCGAGAATAAAAACTCCTTCGGATGAATTGAACCGTGTTTTAGGAGGTGGAATTGTTTTAGGTTCCGTTACTTTGATTGGTGGTGAGCCGGGAATTGGAAAGTCTACCCTTCTGCTTCAGCTTGCTTTGAAAATGAAGAAAAAAATCTTCTATGTTTCGGGGGAAGAAAGTGCTTCTCAAATTAAAATGAGAGCAGACAGACTTACGGATATTCAAAATCCAAACTGCTTCCTTTTCACTGAAACATCATTGGAAAAAATCCTTCACGAGGCCAAAAAACTGGAGCCGGATTTCATGATCATTGATTCTATTCAGACTCTGCAGTCTCAATTGATAGAAAGTTCTCCGGGAACGGTTTCCCAAATCCGGGAATGTTCCAATGAGATCATCAAATATGCCAAAGAAAATAATACTCCGGTATTTCTTGTAGGACACATCACCAAAGATGGTCAGATTGCCGGACCAAAGGTGCTGGAGCACATGGTGGATGTTGTTTTGAACTTTGATGGAGACCGAAATCATCTTTTCAGATTGCTGAGAGCCAATAAAAACCGTTTTGGATCTACTTCCGAGATTGGGATTTATGAAATGGTTTCCCAAGGATTGAAAGAAATTAAAAATCCTTCTGAAATCCTGATTACCAAGAAATTCGAAGAACTTTCCGGGAATTCCGTTGCAGTAACCCTGGAAGGAAACCGACCTATGCTTCTGGAAATTCAGGCATTGGTAAGTACTGCCGTTTATGGTACACCTCAAAGAAGTTCTACCGGTTTTGATTCCAAAAGACTGAATATGCTTTTGGCCGTACTGGAAAAAAGAGCAGGCTTCCAATTGGGAGCTAAAGACGTTTTCCTGAATATTACCGGAGGGATAAAAACAGATGATCCGGCATTGGATCTGGCGGTGATAGCTTCTGTTCTTTCATCCAATGAAGATATTGCCATCTCGGAGCATTACTGTTTTGCCGGAGAAATCGGGTTAAGTGGTGAAATACGCCCTGTAGCACAGGTAGAACAAAGAATTACTGAAGCTGAAAAGCTGGGTTATGAAAAAATATTTGTCTCCAATCTTAATAAAATTCCGAAAAGAAAATTTGGGATAAAGATCGAGGAAGTGAGTAAGATTGAGGATTTCCATGAGAGGCTTTTTTAATGTAAATGGTCAATTTTGCTTCGCAAGTCAATCGTCAATTGGGACATAGATAAAAAATTCACGAGCGAAGCGGATTCACTATTCACTATTCACTATTCATCATTATCAAACATTCACTTTTAATTCATACCTTTAAGTTATGAATTATCTGGCTCATTCTTTTCTTTCTTTTACCGACGGGCAGATCGTGGGTCAATTTCTCGAAGATTTTATCCGCAACAGGGATCGTTTTTCTTTCCCGAAAAATATTCAGGACGGCATTACCCTGCACAGAGCTATTGATACGTATACAGATTCCCATCCCGCCATTCATGAAGCAAAAAAAGTATTTTCTCCTTTGGTAAGGCTGTATGCCGGAGCATTTGTAGATGTTTCTATGGATCACTTTGTGGCCAGGGATCTTTCCCTGCACTCTTTGGCGGAATGGAAAGCTCATTCTCTTAAGGTTTACAGCGTTTTGAATGCCAACGAACAATGGCTGCCAGAAAATTTCAAAAAAATGCTGGTCAAAATGGAACACGACGACTGGCTTTATAATTACCGTGAAGACTGGGGAATTAAATTCAGTATTCAGAATGTGCTCAATAAAGCGAAATACCTGGATAAAGATATTCCTGTTTTTGAAGCTTTTTTAAAGAATAAAGATCACCTTCAGCAATGTTATGATGATTTTTTTCCTGACCTTCTTGCCCATGCAAAAGGGATTAACACATTACTCGAACTGGAAAATTAATATATATTAGAACTGTTTATAGAGATATCGGTTAGGATAAGTAAGTTTTTCGCTGCTCCTTTGTCCGTTGACAATAATGTGGACAATATTAATCTGATCATCAAAAAGGTTATACAGAAAACTTACAGCAGTTTCCACTTTTTTAGGAGTGGCTATAGGTTCAGACTCCAGGAAAACGTTGACCGATTCGTGGTCTTCTTCATAGCCTATATAGTTTACTTTCAAAAATTTGCCGTCCGCTTTTAATTTGAAATATTCTGAACAGTATTTTTGCAGGGCATCATTCAATTTTGCTTTATATTTTTCATCATTAAAATGAAAAGATCCTCCATATTTTTTCCCTAATCCATTTTCCATATCGTCAAGGAAGAATCTTCCTGTCACTTCAAAGGTTCTGGATTTTGAATTATAATTCATTTCCACAGAGCCCACATGGTAAGGATGAAAAGCTTCATCGCTCACAAAACTCTGACATACCATGGTTACGAATAAAAAAAATCCAAAAAAAAGCTTACCCGACATGAATTCTATTTTTACAGCAAATATAAAAAAAGCAGCAGTTATAAAACTGCTGCTTCTGATTATAATTGATTGATGAAGATTTATTGTTTAATCACTTTCTTCGTGATTTTTGTACTATCTTCAAGTACAAGGGTAAACAGATAAGTTCCTCTTACCAATTCTGAAACATCAATTTTACTGGAATTGGCATTCACATTTACGGTTTTAATCAGTTTTCCTGACGCATCATAAATGGTTACTGCTGCTTTAGAATGTCTTCCTAGGACTACATTCACAAAATCTTTCGCAGGATTCGGAGTGATATTCACTCCTGAATTCATTTTAACATCCGCTGTTCCTAATGTAGTTCCTGTTTTCACAAAATATCCGCCAAAACCTGTTGTCTGGAAACTCGCTTCCCAGTATTGGTAGGTATCATTCCAGATAATATCAGCGATATCAGGGGTAATAACTGTAGCAGCTCCTCCAAAAGAAGCTACTGTACCTGTAGTACTTGTTCCTGTATATTTTTCAATAAGAAGATTCGCTTTATTAGCAACATCAGCAGGTGAAGTAGGAAGTTTGACACCATTGGTTAGATTATAAGCATCAAAATCACTCTGTTTAAAGTATAAAGTTACTTTCCCGGTTGCTGTGGCTGCATTCGTGTCCGGATTTATTTCATATCTTCTTGCAACATAGTTGGGCTGTGCATTATCTACCCATACCTTTGATGTTGTATTTCCTGTTACAGTACTCGCAGTTTCTTTTTCAACTCTTGAAATCAACTGGCAGGCATTGGTAAAATAGTTATATCCATTTGCTACTGTGCTTGCTTTCGTTTGATTGGATGTTGCAAGATTCTTCACTTCGGCAACATTTTCATAGACCACAGCTCTCATTTTAAGATCGAATGTTCTAGAAGTCCATGTTGTACCATCTGTAGACGTCTTGGATCTGTTGTTGACCACTGCATTCTCAGCTTTTACAGCAATTCTTCCTCCTAAACCATTGACCACAATATAAAATTCTTTTCCGGTTACCATCTGTACATTCAGATCGGAAAGACTCACGTAATTCCAGGTAAATCTCTGCATATTATTAAGCCATGAAGTAATGGTCTTAGTGGCTATAATATCTCCGGGATTTCCATTCGCATCCACTTTTCTGATTTGAATATCTACCGGAATATCTGAAGGAAGTGAAGTTCCTGTTAATAATGAGAATCCACCCAGCTTTCCTGTAAGGGTTGGTGTATATCTGACAGCAAGAGCTATATTATCAAAATAATAATTAGATTCTGTATTGGCAATGATATAAGGTTCATCATACCCTACCGTCTCAAAATTAGATTTTACGCATCCTAATTCATCGGTAACCGCCTTGTAAATATCCAGTTTACCATATCCCCATCTCATGTTGGGCACAGTTCCGGTTGCTCCATCCATTCTTGCATTAGAAGTAAGACGTGCTTTTACCTGAGCTGCAGTCAATGCCGGATTGGCCTGCAGTAATAACCCTACAGCTCCTGCTACACCCGGCGAAGACATACTTGTTCCCTGGTTTTTCACATAATAATTGGTTCCTGCAATAATATCTGTAGCACCTGGAGCAGAATCACCTGATCTGGATGAAATCACATTCTGCCCTGAACCTGCAATATCTGGTTTTTGAAAACCATCTGTTCTTGGTCCCTGTCCGCTGAATGAAGATATAGATTCCTGTGGAGTCAATGTAAAATAGCCGCTTGTTCCGCTATACCAACTTGCTCTTCCCATATAGGAAGCAACAGTAATCGCATTAGAAGCATTCCCCGGAGACCCTACAATATATTCATTATCACCATTTTGCAAGGTAGTCCCCACTCCCTGGCTATACAGCCAGCCGTGTGTGGTGATCTGCTGTGCTCCGTCATTGGTGATTTCTAATGTATAATTCCCCTGAACATTGGTAGTTCCCGAAGTTCTGGTTACAACTAATTGTACATATCTTTTGTTGTTGTCATTTCCCCAATAATTATACATCGTTGCTGTAAGGCCACCTCCCAATATAGTGTGAGCCGTAGTCGTACTTATATTCTGCGTATACTGCTGTCCATCAGGAGTAGTCAGTTTTGCTGTCACAGCAGTATTATCATTGGCATACATTATGAATGAAAATACTGAAGTAGCGGAGGTATTGCTTGCTACTGTAAAATTATATGTCTGTGCTGCACCAGCTGCAATATCCACTTTTCTGTGAAGGTTAGCTCCGTAATCATTTCCGGCAGAAATAACCACAACTCTACCCGGTCCTGACGCCGTAAAATTATTAACAGCCACTTCATGGCTGGATGTTCCGTCATGAGCCGTTCCCTGACCGCCAATACTCATATTGACAACGATAGGTTTATTAAGTGCTGTAGCTACATTTTTAAAATAGGTTAACGCATTAATCGTATTTGTTGTTGGAAAAGAACCATTTCCTCCTTTTACGAATACAATATCTGCATCGGATGAAAATCCTTTATGCCTTTTATCGGTAAAAGCTGCACCATTTCCGGCAGCTGTACCTGAAACGTGAGTTCCATGTCCGTTTGTATCATTTTCACGAACAAATCCTACGGGTGTACCATCCAATTCATCTTCAATCTGCGCTCTCGTATATTCTACACCTGTTGAAAATCCTGTAGGAGTAGTTTCTCCACCTTGTGCAGTTAAGGTCTGATCCCAGATAGAAACAATTCTGCTCTTTGTCTGGTCATTAGCTTTTCTGAAGTCCGGGTGTTTCCAGTCTATTCCACTGTCATAAATTCCTACCAAAACACCGGTACCGTTATAAGCCGTATTATTGAAAACTCCATCCTGCAAAAGACTTGCTCCGGACTGAGCTCTGCTCACATCATTATGAAGCTCATCAAATGCTGGTCCCATTACAGATGTTACATACGGAAGCTGCACAAGTCTTTCAATATCTTCAATGGTAACCAAAGCTGTGGAAAAAGCTGGCAGCTGACTCTGAATAATGAAGCCGTCTGCTTTCAGTTTTTCCGGTTCTTTGGTATAAATAATACATGAATACATTGTTTGTGCTCCCTTGGAAGTCACTACCAGATGCTGATCAAGTTTCATATCCGGGCGTTCCAATTCTTTCACTACTCTTCCGTTGGCTATACTTTCTTTATTTTTCAATAAAACATCAAATCGAGAGTCCAGTTTCTGTACCTGCCCGTAAAAAGCATAGGAATATAATCCTAAAAAGGCTGCTGTTGCATTTCTCAGAAGCTTCGCTCCTCCGTGTGAAATGTTTACTTTTGTAAAAAATAATTTTTTAATATCCATATTTCATTTTTAAGCAATACAATTATACAATATTTATTCAAAATATAAATAATACAAATAATTAACAAATAACAAGCGTAAAAATTAAATCAAATAATAAAATTAACAACATTTTAACAAAATATTTAAAATATAAAATTTTTCAACCAAAATGCAGGATTTTCTTTTTTATTTAAACCTTGGATGGGAACATATTATTTCTTTGGATGCTTTAGATCATCAGTTGTTTGTTCTGGCATTGATCGCTGTTTATTCTTACAGTGACTGGAAAAAAATTCTGATCCTTGTCACCGCGTTTACGATCGGGCATTCCATTACACTAGCTTTAAGTATTCTGGATGTCTTCAGAGTTTCGTCTGACTGGGTTGAATTTTTAATTCCCTTGACGATTGTACTGACATCATTGGATAATATCATCATGAAAAATCAGAAGCAGACCTTGATGCGGGCCAACTACTATCTTGCCCTGATCTTCGGTCTTGTACATGGAATGGGATTCGCCAATACTGCAAGAGTAATGATTGCAAAAAGTCAAAGTATTGCCTTACCTCTACTTGGATTCAATATTGGTTTGGAACTTGGACAAATTGTAATTGTTGCTGCGATTTTAATCATTCTATTTATTTCACTCAATCTTTTCAAAGTGAATAAAAAAGACTGGATACTCTTTGTTTCTTCTGGGGTATTTGCCCTATCCTTGAAAATGACTTTGGAAAGAATTCCTTTCTAAAAGTTAAATATTTTCATTATTTCAAGAGCTTATCACTATCTTTGATCATTAATAAATCATTTCGGTTATGAAACTAAAAGTTGTTATACTTTCACTTTCTGTATTTGCATATACAGGTTTCACCGCACAGAATATTCAGAATAACCCGGGCAGCAATCATGGCAACAAGTTTGAGCAGCTGGGAACTATTCTACCAACACCCAATATTTACAGAACGGCTTCAGGAGCTCCGGGACACGGATACTGGCAAAACAGAGCCGACTATAACATTACGGCGTATCTGGATGAGGATAAAAGAAATCTGAAAGGCTCGGAAACGGTGACTTACTACAACAATTCTCCTGATGATCTGGATTATATCTGGCTGCAGCTTGATGAAAATGAACATTCAAGCATCAGAAATGCCGGGTATGACGCTTCATCTGTTCTTCGCCCTTCAACGACTGATCAGCAGCTTAAGGCCACTGAGCTTCCTGTAAAAGATAATGGTTACGGTGTGAGTCTTGAGAAAGTAACAGATGCTTCAGGCAATACCTTAAAGTATACCGTCAACAAAACCATGATGCGTATAGATCTTCCTAAAGCATTGAAAAAGGGTGAAAAATTCGTTTTCAAAGTGGACTGGAACTATAATATCTCCAACAGAATGAAGATGGGAGGCCGTGGCGGTTATGAAAATTTCCCGGAAGACGGCAATGATCTCTATACTATGGCACAATGGTATCCAAGAATGTGCGTATACAGTGATTTCCAGGGATGGCAGAACCATCAGTTTACCGGAAGAGGTGAATTTGCTTTGGTTTTTGGAGACTTTAAAGTTTCAATGAACGTTCCTGCCGATCATATTGTAGGCGGAACCGGAGAGTGTAAAAACTATGATCAGGTGTTGACCTCTGACCAGTTATCAAGATACAAAAAAGCTGAAACCGCTGCTGAACCTATCGAAATTGTAACCTTGGATGAGGCTAAAAAAGCAGAGAAAAATCATTCAAAACAAAGAAAAACTTGGGTTTTTGAAGCGAAGGATGTTCGTGATTTTGCATGGACTTCTTCCCGCAAATTTGTCTGGGATGGAATGCGTGTAACGATTCCTGAAAACAATAATAAAGTAATGGCAATGAGTTTCTATCCAAAAGAATCTTATGGCCTTTACAGAAAGTTTTCCACAAAAGCGGTTGCCCATACCATTAAAACCTATTCAGAATTTACCATTCCTTATCCATATCCTGTAGCACAATCTGTAGAAGCTGCCAACGGAATGGAATATCCTATGATCTGTTTTAATTTCGGAAGAACTGAAAAAGACGGAACCTATTCTGAGGGAACTAAAAACGGAATGCTTGGAGTAATCATCCACGAAGTGGGGCACAATTTCTTCCCAATGATCATCAATTCTGATGAAAGACAATGGGCATGGATGGATGAAGGTTTGAATACATTTACAGAATATCTTACAGAAGAAAAATGGGATAATAAATTCCCTTCCAAAAGAGGACCAGCATGGACGATCGTAGATTATATGAAACTGCCGAAAGATCAGCTGGAACCTATCATGAGCAACTCTGAAAATATTGTTCAGTATGGTCCGAACGCGTATTCAAAACCTGCAACGGGATTGAATATTCTTCGTGAAACAATCATGGGAAGAGAACTTTTCGACAAAGCTTTTAAAACCTATGCTAAAAGATGGGCTTTCAAGCATCCTGAACCTGCAGATTTGTTCCGTACTATGGAAGATGCCAGCGGTGAAGACCTTGACTGGTTCTGGAGAGGCTGGTTCTACGGTACAGATCCTGTAGATATTGCGATTGATAAAGTAACGGTAGCCGTTCCAAACCTGGATACCGATCCTAAAGCTGCTGCTGAAGTGAAATATCAGGTTGAAAAACCTTTAGTAAACAGTTTTGAAGATCTTTCAAAAATCAGAAACAGAGAAGATAAGAATATTAAATTCTATGTAGAGACTGATAAAGCTGCTCAGGATTTCTATTATAAATATGACAGAGGTCAGGAAAAGGTGGATAATAACAAGGAATACACCATCAAAACAGAAGCTGGTCTTCCTTTAGATGCCAAGGATAAAGAGAAATTCAAAAATATTACAGGATATCAGATTGATTTTGTAAACAAAGGCGGATTAGTAATGCCGATCATCCTTGAATTCACATTTGAAGACGGATCAAAGTTGTATGATAAATCTGCAGCACAGATCTGGAGACTGAATGAGCAAAAGGTTTCCAAGACTTATTATTTTGAAAAGAAAGTAAAATCTATTCAGCTAGACCCAATGAGAGAAACTGCTGATATTGATACTACCAATAATATCTGGAGCAGTGCCGGATCAGGGACTGAAACTTCAAAATTCCAACTCTTTAAACAAAAACAGGAAGGAGGTTCTGTAAGAGGAGGCTCTACCGGAAAGGTGAATCCAATGCAGGCCGCAGGAAAGAGTTAAAAACCAAAAAGTTGTAAGTTGTAACTTTTAACAAATACAGCACTACTTATTATTAAAAAGATCATGAGAACTATTCTTTTCCTTTTAATACTAAGTAGTGCTAATTTTTTTGCCCAAAATCTGCTTAGTCCGGAAAACTCCGGGATCAATTCAAAACTAATAAAGGATGAAACTACTGAAGCGGTATGGTATGCTGAAAAAGCAGACACAAAAATAGAAATCGGAACCATCATTACAGAAATCAAAAGATTGAACAAAACTGATCTTCTCATCAAAACAATGGTAAAAATGAAACAGACACCTGATGCAAAATGGACTGATTCTACCCTTGTGAAGACATCAAATTTTGCACCTATTTATCATTCTTCTTACAACATAAACAGAGATATGGCACTCAAATCCGGGAAAGACAAGGTGACCGGATATTATCTGGATAAAAAATCTCAGAAAAAAGACATCATTGAAATTCCTGCAGCCCATTATTTTGACAGCAGCAGTTATGCAATGCTTATAAGATATCTTCCTTTAAAAGAAAATTACACTGCCGAAATTTCGATTTTTGATTATAATCCTAAATCTGAGAAAAAAGGAATGATGAAAGCTTACATTCTGGATACCCAAAAAACAGAATACAAAGGAAAACCAGTCTGGATCGTAAAAACAAATGATGACATCAGCGGTAAAACTTCTACCACCACCTACTATATTGATACCACTACAAGAAAGATCATAAAACAGGATATGGATATGGCAGGGAGAAAAATGTCTTTGGAAATGATTCAATAAATTACTGAAGATCCTTATTTTTGTCTACAAAAAAATATAACAACCTGACTTAAAAAGTTTTATATTTGAATTATCATAAAACACCAAATGTCAAAAACCTGATTGACTTTAAATGCTCAGGATTAAAAAAAAACAAAATATTACTTATGAAAAATGCCAAATTACTAAGCAGAGATGCTCAGAAAACGATCAATGGCGGAATTGCTGCCAGACTGGTATGCTGCGAACGCGATGATAACGGAAAATGTACTTTATGGATCGGACCGGGACAGAATTGCCCATAGTTCAATCTGATAACAATTTAAAATAAAGCCGGACATTTCCGGCTTTCTCTTTTTATATTCTCAACCACATTCAAAATCACTAATAACTGATAATCAAAATTTTATTTTAAAAAAATAGTAATAAATATATCACATCATAAGGAAAAATAGTATCTTTGATCCACTTCTTTTACACCAAATGTCAAAATCCTGATTGACTTTAAATGCTCAGGATGTACAAATCAAAATATTACTAACTATGAAAAACGCTAAATTATTAAGCAGAGATGCTCAGAAATCAATCAATGGCGGAGCAGCAGGACGTTTTTGCTGTGAGTACAATTACAAAGGACAATGTATCCTTTGGATCGGACCTGGACAATATTGCCCATAGTTCTGTCATCAGATAACAATTTTAAATAAAGCCGGAAATTTCCGGCTTTATTTTTTAGCCTAAATGGACTTTTAAATTCTTTTTATAGGTTCTTCCCAATGGAAGTTCATCCCCATTTTTCAGGAAAACATAGTTGGAATTGTAAGAATTGATATGATCCGATAATACAATATAAGACTTATGGATTCTAATAAATCCGAAATGCTGAAATTTCTCTTCAAAATTTGACATCCTTTCCAGAATCATATACTTTTTCAATGGTGTCATCAATACAATATATTCCCCAAATCCCTGTATCCAAAGAATATCTTTTAGAAAAACCTTGTTCATCACATAATTGGATTTGAACATAATAAAATCTTCCTGCTGTTTACTGCCAGCCGAACTTTTAAACTGAACAAAATCCCTTGCTTTATTGACTGCTTTTTTAAAGGTATCAAAATCCACAGGTTTTATAAGATAATGAACCACATCCAGCTCAAATGCTTTCACCGCATATTTTGTTTCCAGAGTAAGAAAAATACACAACGGCGGATCGGAGAGCTGCTGCAAAAGTTCTACTCCATTCATGCCAGGCATATTGATATCGAAAACAACCAGATCTACTTTGTTTGCTTTCAAAAACGCCAATGCTTCTTCCGGTTTCTGAAATGAAGCCAGCAGTTCAACACCTTCAAGCTGATTGCAATATTGTTTTACAAGTTGCAATGCAGGATACTCATCATCTACATTAACGATAGTCAGGTTAGCCATTGATAGTAATTGTTAAAGCAATTTTATATTGATCATTTTCTTTCGGTCCGGAATAAAATTCATACCGATCAGGATAAAATTTGTCCAATATATGAATAATTGCTTCATTACCCAATCCGTGATAATTAGATTCAGCTGCATGAATTCTATCTTTGCCTACAGAATTTATAATTTCAAAATACAGCTCAAAGCGTTCAATATTACAGAATAATTTTATAAAACCATGAGCATCCTCTCCTATTGCTGAGTGTTTTAAAGCATTTTCAAATAAAGTAAGAAGTATAGCAGACGGAATTTCAGCAATGTCAAATTCTTCCTGCTCTTCAATATCCATAACAATATCAAGCTGGTTATTATATTTAAGCTGATATAAAGCCGCAAGTGCTTTCAGGGAAGAAAATTCTTGGGAAACTGTCACTTTTTCTTTACCGCTATCATAAATAATATACTTCAGAAGTTTACTCAACTGTAAAATAGAATCCGACGTCTTTTCCGAATGGGTAAAACTGTTCGCATAGATATTATTAAGGGTATTCAGCAAAAAATGAGGATTCAGTTTAGACTTCAGCAAATCAAGATAAAGCTGGTCTTTCTCTTCTCCAAGACTGATCACATCCTGTTCTATTAAAAATTTGTCTTTGGTAATTCCCAGAAACGATCCCACCAGAATGATGATCCCCTGCGAGATGTACACATTATACAAAAAACCTACATGGTATTCTTTTTCACTGAAATCCATCTGAAAAACCGCAGGCTCCCACAAAATTCTGAAAAGACTGGACACCAAAAAGCAGATCAAAGCATAGAGGATAAACTCAGGATACTTATTGGATAAATAAAACCGGGGAACAAGATAATAGTACACCAGATAATAAATTCCCACATTGAAAATTGTATTCAAAATAATGCTTATCACCAGTTGAGTGGAATCCAGGAAGTAGTTTTCGGTGAAATAAGTCATCAAAATGAAGATAAAAAGGAAAAAAATGTGCTGAAACCTCAACAAAAATTTCCAACGGTACTTCATAAGGCTTTCCAGAATCTTACCACTAAATAAAATTCTGATAATCAGTAACATAATAACAAAATTAATGATTAAAAACATAGTCCATACCTTATTTTGAAACGCATCAAATATAATATCTTTTTGTCTCAAAATGCAGTTCGTTGAGAAAAACTGTCATTGATTGAAAAAATCCAGGCCCGCTCTTTTGAATAAATATATTTGAGAAACCGCAATATTAATCAAATATTACATGAAACTTAATATACAATTAACGCTTATTTTATCATTTTGTTTGATAAATGGCCTTTTACACAGTCAGAGCAAAGACAATTATAATATGTGGTTTCAGTACCTGCTGTCAGCAAAGCTTACTGATAAAAGCACTTTAACTGCCCTTACTCAATACCGTTCCTTCGATCTGGCTTATGATACAAGACTTTTTCTTGTGAATGCTTATGTAGACTATGAAGTGGTAGAAAACATAAGACCTGCTGCAGGAGCTATGTTTTTGATCCTTGAATCTTATAATGCTGACGATTCTAAAAAAATAAGATATGAAAAAAGACCTTTTCAACAGGTTACCGCTGATTATTACATCGGAAGAACATCAATTTCCAACCGCCTTAGAGTAGAAGAACGTTTTATCAGCAATCCTGATGAATTTGAGGTAAGAATCCGTTATCTGATCTCTGTCCGGATTCCTTTCAATAAAAAAGGCGAAAAGGAAAAACTCTATGGCATTCTAAAAAATGAAATAAGAATGAATGTTGATAAGCTAGAACCTTTCGACAGCAATCGTATTACGGCAGGCCTCGGAATAAAATTAGGAAAAAATTCTGCGTTGGAGCTTGCCTTTATCAATCAGCTGGAAACCAAAAAAACGAGTAATTACGGATTTGTTGGTTTCAGAAACAATTTTGACTGGAGAAAAAAGAAACAATAACCTCATTAATATTTACAATATACTATGCTTACATTTCTTGGTTTTTTAATGATTTTCATCTTCATGATTCTCATCATGAACAAAAAGATGACTCCGCTTACTGCTTTAGTGCTTGTACCTGTATTGATCGCTGTAGTAGCAGGATTCGGGCCTGACCTGGGGAAAATGATGAAAGATGGAGTAAAAGAAATAGCGCTTACGGGGGTTATGCTGATTTTTGCCATTCTGTACTTCAGTCTGATGATTGATACAGGACTTTTTGAACCTCTTGTGAATGCCATATTAAAGGCTGTAGGAGATAATCCAGTAAAAACAACCATCGGAACCGCCCTTCTCACCACTTTAGTTTCTTTAGACGGAGATGGCTCTTCCACTTATATTATTGTGGTGGCAGCATTACTACCTCTTTATAAAAAACAGGGGATGAATCCTTTAGTTCTTACCTGTATTATCATGCTGGCCGGAGGTATTATGAATATTTTGCCATGGGGCGGACCTACTGCAAGAGTAATGAGTTCGCTTAAACTGGGACATACAGAAATATTCGTTCCTATGATTCCGGTAATGCTGATAGGGTTGGTATGGGTATTTTTCGTTGCCTATATTTTAGGAGTCAGAGAGAAAAAAAGAATAAGTAAGCATGGAAAATATACCAAATACAGCGGACAGGATATTGCTGGGGAAAATGATCCTGCATTAAGACGTCCGAAGCTTATCATTATCAATCTGATCCTGACTATTGTCCTGCTTTGCGTGATGATTCTTGATATTATTCCTTTGGGAATTGCCTTTATGATTGCCTTTTGTATCGCTTCCCTGATTAATTATCCTAAACTGAAAGACCAGCAGAAAATCATTTCAAAACATGCAGGAAATGCTTTATCTGTAGCAGGAATGATCTTCGGTGCAGGAATTTTTACAGGAATATTAAATGGTACAGGAATTATGAGTGCTATGGGAAACAGTATTATCAGCATCGTCCCTAAAACCTGGGGCGGCTATCTGAATGTAATCACCGCTATATTCAGTGTCCCACTTACTTTTTTCCTGACCAATGATGCGTATTACTTCGGAATATTACCAGTGATTACAGCAACAGGCAGCCAGCTGAATATTCCTCCGGATATTCTGGGACGTGCCAGTCTTGTGGGTCAGGCTTCCCATTTATTAAGTCCATTGGTTCCGTCCACTTATCTGCTGGTTTCACTGGCAGGTGTTGAATTCTCCGATCACTTAAAATTTACCTTAAAATGGGCCATAGGATCATCAATCGTAATGTTGCTGAGTGCATTGGTTCTTGGTATTATATAAGGTTATATCTTTGAATTTTGTAATCTTATCATATAAAAAAGTGGATGATGAAACCTTTTAAACAAAAAACATTTACAGACTCCTATTTAAGAAACCTTACTTTGTATGTATTCACGGCTATTATCTGTGGAGCATTAACGGGTTATTATTTTCCGGAAGTCAGTAAACATCTGGAAACGGTAAGCAGTTACTTTTTTATGCTTCTGGAGATTTTGATTATCCCGGTTATTTTCATTGCCGTAACGTATGGAGTAAGCTATATTTTCAGCACTAAAAATGCATTTAAAATTGTAAGCCAGATGGTGATCTATTTCTTAATCATCACTTCCATCAGTATTTTATTGGGAATCGGCTCCGGGCTTCTTTTAAAACCGGGGGCCAATACGGGAATTATAATTTCTTCTCATAAAGCACTACCTGAAAGGTTCTTAGCAAAAACCACCAACCCTTTACATATCAGCAATTATATACTTTTTCTTTTAATATCTATATCGGCAGGAGTCCTGATTGGTCTTTCAAAGAGAAAGAATAACATTCTTAAAGTTATAGACTCAGGAAGAAACCTGTTTTTTAAACTCATTAAGTATGTTTATATATTTCTTCCGATAGTCATTTTCTGTAATATCGCGTATGGAATTTCAGTATATGGTATTAATACTTTATTGCCGTTAAGTAAAATTGTTGCCACGGTATACCTTACGAGCGTATTTTTCATTTTCGGAATATTAGGGGTTATTACAGCTTACTTTAAAATTAACCTATGGGATTTTTTGATCAGCATCAAAGAAGAAATTATTCTGGTGGTAGCCACTTCTTCTTCCAAGATGGCATTCCCCATGATTTTTGATAAAATGGAATCACAGGGCTATGACCGAAAAATTCTGCGTCTTATTATTCCTCTCGGATATAGCTTTAATCTGGCAGGGGCTTGTATTTACCTTTCTATTTCATGTATTTTCCTGATCCAGTTTTATAATATTCCTCTTACGTTAAAAGATTATTTCTGGCTTTTTATAACCATTTCAATTGCTTCAAAAACCGCTTCGGGAGTTCCCGGCTCAGGCTTTCTTGCCCTGATGTTTACCTTAAGCCGTTTCGGAAAAATTCCCACCACAGATCTTGCCCTGTTATACAGTGTAGACCGCTTTATGAATGAAGCCAGATCTGTTACCAATTTCATAGGCATTTCAGTTTCTGCTGCCATTATTTCAAAACTTAACCAAAATAGTATTTCTTTAAAAAATGATATTTCCTGATTTCACCCACCTTTTCAATGACATTTTACAAAACCCTGCAAAATCTATAGCCATTATTGGCAATCTTATCCTTATAGAAAGTCTCCTTTCCGTAGACAATGCTGCAGTATTAGCAACCATCGTAATGGATCTTCCAGAGCATCAAAGAAAAAGAGCTCTGAAATACGGCATCCTTGGTGCTTATGTATTTCGCGGACTGGCCCTTATTTTTGCATCCGTACTGATTTCCGTATGGTGGCTGAAACCATTGGGAGGATTATACCTGCTCTATATTTCTATTGACTGGTTTATCAAAAAAATAAAAAACACAAATGATGAAGAAAATCCAGAGGAAAGCCCTAACAAAGAATCCAGCTGGCTGTATAAAAATTCAATTGGACTGCTGGGACAATTCTGGGCTACGGTTGCCATTGTAGAAGTAATGGATCTTGCTTTTTCTATCGATAATGTCTTTGCTGCCGTAGCATTTTCAGACAATCTGCTTTTGATTACGCTTGGTGTTTTTATAGGAATTTTAGCGATGAGATTTATTGCACAGTGGTTTGTCCGTCTCATGCAGGTATTTCCTTTTCTGGAAACAGCTGCTTTTATTGTGATTGCTATTTTAGGAGTTAAACTAAGTTTGTCATTATACGAACACTTCTACCCTGCTACCGCCTTTGCTCAGTTTTTAGCCAGCCATACAATGGAAATTCTGGTTTCCGCCATTACTGTTCTCTTGTTTGTAGTACCAGTAGTTACCAGTTATCTCTTCGGATTTCCCGAACGCAAAAAATAATTTTTCTGCCAAATTTTCACATTCGGAAACAAAAGTCTGCCATTTCATCCATCAGGATCTCATGGCATACATTTAGAGAATTATTACGCAGAAATAATTAATAAATAAACATATTATGTCAGTAAACTTTAAACCATTAGCAGACAGAGTTCTAGTAGAACCTATCGCTGCAGAAACTAAAACAGCTTCAGGTATTATCATCCCGGATACTGCAAAGGAAAAGCCGCAAGAAGGTACTGTAGTGGCAGTAGGTCCTGGTAAAAAAGATGAGCCTACAACTGTTCAGGTAGGTGACAAAGTTCTTTATGGAAAATATTCAGGTGCAGAATTGAAGCTTGAAGGAAAAGATTATTTAATCGTAAGAGAAGCTGATTTATTAGGAATTATTGGGTAAGTTTCTCGCTATGGGCTTCTGGCAAATAGCTTTTTTCTACATGGAAATTAACTTATGAGAGATTTTAAAAAATTTGAAGTATGGCAAATAAGTCACCAATTGACTTTAAAGATTTATACTTCAACCAAAAGTTTTCCGAAAGAAGAAATTTTTGGACTTACCTCTCAAATCAGAAGATCATTTGCATCTATTGGATATAATATTTCAGAAGGAAGTGGTAGAAATTCAGATAAAGAATTTGCCAACTTCATCAATATTGCTCTGGGATCATCCAATGAAGCTGAAAACCAATTAATTCTTGCCAAAGACTTAGGATACATTCATGAAAATGATTATCAAAATCTTTTGGAAGAGTTAACAACACTAAAAAAGAAGCTTGTAACCCTGTGGAACAGGCTCAAGGGAAATTAAAAAAATAAAATTAAACTAACGGATTGCCAGAGCTAAAAGCAAAAAGCAATTCGCCAAAAGCTAAACAATATGGCAAAAGAAATAAAATTCGATATTGAATCAAGAGACGCTCTAAAGAGAGGAGTTGATGCATTGGCTAATGCAGTAAAAGTAACTTTAGGTCCTAAAGGAAGAAACGTAGTAATCGAAAAATCTTTCGGTGCACCTCACGTTACTAAGGACGGTGTTTCTGTTGCAAAAGAAATCGAACTTGAAGACAGAGTAGAAAATATGGGAGCGCAAATGGTAAAAGAAGTGGCTTCCAAAACTAATGATATCGCAGGAGACGGTACTACTACCGCTACTGTATTGGCACAGGCTATCGTAAGAGAAGGTCTTAAGAATGTAGCTGCTGGTGCTAACCCAATGGATCTTAAAAGAGGAATCGACAAAGCAGTAACTGCTGTTGTTGAAAACCTTAAAACTCAGTCTCAGACTGTTGGAGATTCTACAGAAATGGTAAAGCAGGTTGCTTCTGTTTCTGCTAACAATGACGAAACTATCGGTACTTTAATTGCTGAAGCTTTCGGAAAAGTTGGAAAAGAAGGAGTAATCACTGTAGAAGAAGCTAAAGGTATTGATACAACAGTAGATGTTGTAGAAGGTATGCAATTTGACAGAGGATACCAGTCACCTTACTTCGTGACTAACCCTGAGAAAATGTTAGCTGAACTAGAAAACCCATATATCCTTTTGGTAGAGAAGAAAATCTCTTCAATGAAAGAATTACTTCCGGTTCTTGAGCCAATTGCACAAGGTGGTAAGTCTCTATTGATTATCTCTGAAGAAGTTGAAGGTGAAGCTTTAGCTACTTTGGTAGTAAACAAACTAAGAGGTTCTCTTAAAATTGCTGCTGTAAAAGCTCCAGGATTCGGAGACAGAAGAAAAGCAATGTTAGAAGATATCGCTATCCTTACAGGTGGACAGGTGATCTCTGAAGAGCAAGGTTTCACTATGGAAAACATCTCTTTGGATATGCTTGGAACTGCTGAGAAAGTAACAATCGACAAAGACAACACAACTGTTGTAAACGGTGGTGGTGACGAAGCAAAAATCAAAGGAAGAGTATCTCAGATCAAAGCTCAGATGGAAACTTCTACTTCTGATTATGACAAAGAAAAACTTCAGGAAAGACTGGCTAAATTAGCTGGTGGTGTTGCTGTACTTTATGTAGGTGCTGCTTCTGAAGTAGAAATGAAAGAGAAAAAAGACAGAGTAGATGATGCACTTCACGCTACAAGAGCAGCTGTGGAAGAAGGTATTGTTGCAGGTGGAGGTGTTGCTCTAGTAAGAGCAATCAAAGCTTTAGACAGCCTTTCAGGTATTAATGCTGACGAAAACACAGGTATCAAAATCGTGAAAAGAGCAATTGAAGAGCCATTAAGACAAATCGTTGCTAACGCAGGTGGTGAAGGTTCTGTAATTGTTGCTAAAGTAGCAGAAGGTACAGGTGACTTCGGATACAACGCGAAAACTGACGAGTATGTTCACATGCTTGAAGCAGGAATCATTGACCCAACTAAAGTAACAAGAGTTGCCCTTGAAAACGCAGCTTCTGTATCTGGAATGCTTTTAACAACTGAATGTGTTATCACTGAAGTAAAGAGCGCTGAACCAGCTATGCCAATGGGTGGTGGAATGCCAGGAATGATGTAGTAGCGTAAGCTAAGACAAATTTAATATACTAACCGTTCTGCTTTTGTAGAGCGGTTTTTTTATATTCGCAAAAAAACATGAAAAACTTATTAACCATAATTTTCATAACTGTTTCCCATATTCTTATTTCCGGCCAAAATAGAAATACCATTAATTGTAAAATCACATACTTACCCACTATCAGGCATGAGAGTACATCAACCAAGATATCAAAAATACAAGCAAAGAAAATAGACAGTTTAATTCAACTTAAATCTTATAAAATTGATCTTAATGATAATGATTTAAAAATGATAAAAGAGCTTTATGATAAAGAGGATTTTCAGGGAAATAAAATTCACAAAATTTCAGAATTAGCATATTTAACATTACTTAAAGAGAAAGAAGTCACTATAGACTTTGATAGTATAAATTCATTTTCAGAAAAAAGTATTACTGATTTAATAAGCTCTGTGATTGATGGTTCTCCATTCACTTTAAAAGTAAATACAAAAAATAATCAATTGACCTTTACAAATAATTTTTCCGGAATACCAAGGTTAAAAGAATTACAAGAGTATCTTATTTTTTATTCTATTTATAATGAACTCACTTTTTGTAAAAATGATAATGAGCTTGTAAAAAACTACTTTGGAAGGAGAAATTTAATGAAAAATCTTATTTATTTCATGGAGAAATTGGAATTATATTAGCTAAAATACTAATATCTTTACATGCTTGAAGCAGGAATCATTGACCCAACTAAAGTAACAAGAGTTGCTCTTGAAAATGCAGCTTCTGTATCTGGAATGCTTCTTACAACTGAATTTGTAATCACTGAAGTGAAGAGCGCTGAACCAGCTATGCCAATGGGTGGTGGAATGCCAGGAATGATGTAGTAGCGTAAGCTAAGACAAATTAATATACTAACCGTTCTACAAAAAGTAGAGCGGTTTTTTGTTTTATGGTTTTCCGTAATTAAGTAACATATCAAGACATTAGCTTAGCAAAATATATTTTTGCTTTAAAATAAGCTCAATAAATAACAAGACTTTCAATTTATCTAGCATTATTTGAATTTTAGTAATTATATTTTTATCTTACAATCTAAACTAAATTTAACGATGACACTTACACAAATACTTGAATTGAACAGATCTGAGCCTATTAAAAAGCTATCATTTTCAGATGTCGAAGATAATTTCAAAAAACTACCAATAGAAATCTTAGAATTAACCCAATTAGAAACACTAAACTTAGGTCGGATTTCTATTGGTAGAAATATTAAAATTATATCTGAACTTAGTAATCTAAAAGAATTATTTATTCATAATTTTCGTCTAAAAAAGTTTCCAATTAATTTATTACAATTAAAAAAATTGAGACATCTACATCTGGGAGGTCCTAATTTAGAAGAACTACCTGAGGAATTAGATGGATGGAAAAGTCTGACATATTTATATTGTGAAGATTGTATCAATCTTAAATATGTAAATGGTATTCCTCCCAAATTAACTTACCTAGCTCTTGACATGACATTAGTACATGAAATTCCAACTAAGATTTACACTCTAAAGTCATTACGAAAATTTGTAGCAATAAATTTAGGTCTATCTGAAATACCTAAAGAAATTTTCAACATGAATTCACTTTTGTCGCTGTTTCTCAGTGATAACAAAATATCTTCTATTTCAAATGATATTAAAAAATTATCAAATCTTACCGAATTAGTTTTGTCAAATAATCATTTTCGTGATTTTCCTAGTTCTATAACCTCTCTTAGTAATTTGACAAATCTAGAATTAAATCAAAATTATATTTCAAACATTCCTGAATCAATTAGAAAATTGAAAAACTTAGAGAAAATTTCACTCTATGACAATAATTTTGAAGATTTTCCAATAGCAATTTTGGAAATGAATAAATTAAAAGAAATTAATCTTAGTAATATATTTAATCGGCGACTACATCCAGAACAGAAAAATAATATAAAAAACATTCCACCTGAAATAATTAAACTACATACTTTAAAAAAACTCACAATAGATCACAACCCAATCGACAACGTTCCATATGAAATTTTTGTAAGCGGTTATGACGCAATTAAAAATTTCTTTGAATCAAAGCTAGAAGCTGACAGCGAAGAATTCCTTTTTGAAGCAAAGATGGTTATCGTCGGAAGAGGTAACGTTGGAAAAACTGTTCTCACAAAAAGATTAACAGATCCCAATTATAATTTATCTAAAAGTGAGAGTACAAAAGGAATAGATGTTTTAAAAAATCCTCTAAAAACAAAACTATATATTGACGGTGAAGAAAGTGAATTCAAATTAAATATATGGGATTTTGGTGGTCAAGAGAAATATGACGCAACACACCAATTATTTATTACTAAAAGATCAATATATCTTTTTTTAACTGAAGCACGCGAGGAAAGTAATTATATGGATTTCTTTTATTGGCTTAACACAATTCAACTTTTTAGTGGAAATAGTCCAATTATTATAATTTTAAGCAAAATTGATGAAAGAAAAAAAAGTCTGCCCGAATCAATTTATAAGGAAAGGTTTGATAATATTTTAGAATTTGTTGATGTCAGCTGTGCACCAGGCTATGAGGGAACAATTGATAAATTAAAAATATCAATCAATAATGCAATTAAATTACTTCCACAAACTAAACTTAAATTATCAAATCGTTGGATCGAGGTAAGAAATGAGTTAGAATACTTATCTCAACATAAAGACTTTATTAGTTATGATGACTATCTACAGATTTGTGACAAACATAAATTAGATAAAAAAAGAGCAGATTTTTTAAGTCAATACCTCAACGATTTAGGTGCAATAATTCATCATCAACATGATCTTTTACTAAAGGAAACTGTCTTTATCAATACAGACTGGTGTGTCGATGGGATGTATCAAATATTAGATAGTGTAGAAATATCGGATAATTATGGGAAGTTTACACAAAGTGATCTAGAAATAATTTGGAGTGAGAAAAGGTTTTCAAATAAAAAAGCTGAATTATTAAAACTAATGCATCAGTATCATCTTTGTTTCGAACTTAAAGATAATTCTGGCTTTATCTCACCTGACCTCTTACCCTCAGACAAACCAGACAATTTCATATGGGATTATACTTCTAATCTTCAATTTGAATATTCTTATGATTTTATGCCTGCCGGTTTATTAGGACGCTTTATTGTTAAAAGTCATAGTTTTATTAAAGATGCTTTATATTGGAAACATGGTGTAGTGCTAAACTATGAAAATACAGACGCATTAGTTGAAGAAGATTATATTAAAGGAAAGATAAAAATATCGTTAAATGGCAAAAATAAAAAAGGTTTACTTTCTGCTATAAGAATGTATGTCGAAGAAGTTCATCTTGATTTTGATAAGGCAGGAAAATTACTATATAAACAAATGGTCCCATGCAATTGCATAGATTGTCAAAAGTCAATGACTCCTCATTTTTTTAATTTTGAAGTCTTAAGAAAATTTGAAGAAAAAGGAAAAATAAATGTACTTTGTGATAAAAGCGCAGAGGATGTAATTATTAAATCATTAATAGATGATATTGAATTAAATTCATTTTTAGAAAAAATTAAAACAAATAAAGATTTAAAGGATTTCGTATTAAATCTTATAGACACAATTTTAGAAAGAGATATTAGGTTAAAAGGCTCTAATATTAACTTTTGGCGAGATCAAAATTTTACAACTCCCAAAAATGAAACAGAAGTTCAACCGTATATATCAAATACCTTAGATCATTATTGTAAATCAAAAGGAATAAATCTTTCAAGAGAAGTCAAAGAAGCAAATGGTAATGTAGATATATTATTATCAACAAAAAATGATCAAGACAAATTGCTAAAAGTTTGTATTGAAATTAAGAAAGCTCATCACAATGATGTTACTACAGCTATTAGAACTCAGCTACCTAAATATATGGAAAGTACTGAAACAGATTCTGGAATTTATCTTGTAATCTGGCAAAAAAATGAGAACCATCCATATCCCGCAAAATTCCCAACATTAGCTTCTTTATACCAAGGAATAGAAAAAAATAATAATCATAGTGGCATTTCGACTAAAATATTAAATTGTTGTAAAGTTGAAAGTCCATCTAAGATAAAGTTGTGATACATTCTTATTTATAAAACATCAAGTTCATGAATCAAAACTTTATGTAAAAATAAATATAATCAAAAACCACTCTAAACTTAGAGTGGTTTTATTTCAATAATCCCCCGCTGCACAAAGTCTCCTAACTTTGCACCAATAAAATAAAACCAATCTATAAATAAAATAAGCTCCGAAGTCTTCAGACTTCGGAGCTTATTTTATTTATCTAATTCAGAATAATATTCTTCAAAATCAAAAACGATATCAAATAATTCTTTGGGATGTATTCTTAGTCCGGTTGCAATTTCAATGAATGTACTGAGTTGACAATCAATCTTGTTATTAGCAACATCACTAATCCTTGCAGCGGTAACATTACATCTTTCAGAAACCTTAGAATAAGGAGTTTCTCCTTTTATTTCTTTTATTTTTTCTGAGACCATTCTTTTGATTTCATCAGTCTTAAACTCATTCATAATCGCACTGTTTAGTGCAAATTGTAATTATTAAAATAAATTACTATTACCGAATTCGGTAATGTCTGGATATTTTTATTATATTTGGAAAAGATTACTCATTAGAGTAATTTTGCGATACTTCAAAGAAATATAGAAGCTATTGCTTAGAACCTTGCTTTTGAAAACTGGTAATTTTTATGCACGCAAGATGATAAGCAGGAAGCTCACGACCTAGGCGTGGGCTCTCTTATCTGTGTGCAGGGTATACCAGTACCTCAAAAGCGGATATTGTAGAGTCTCATGCCGTTTTTATTTTCATGCTGTTCTGCTTTTCTACAATCATTTTTTCTAAGTCTGCTTTGCAACATAAAGTATCATGATACGGTACAATGGGGTGTACAATCCATTGCGGCTTTCGGGCTTTTTAGAAAAACACAAATTCTACACTATTCATCAGGCTTGTATGGGCAACTTCTTCCTTTATGGCCAGTAAAGTTATACAACAAAAAATTAAAACCATTAAGGAAAATGAAGAGAATAAGGTAAGTTAAGATTCATCAAAGATGGATGAAGCAGTCCGCTGAACACATAGCTTCAGCTATGATCTTAATAATTCTTAATCCTTTAAAAATTCTTAATGGTTCAAAAAAATATACCTAAAAAAGTAACCATTAAGAAAAATGAAGAGAATAAGGTAAGTTAAGATCCATCAAAGATGGATGAAGCACTCCGCTGAATACATAGCTTCAGCTATGATCTTAATGATTCTTAATCCCTTAAAAATCCTTAATGGTTCAAAAAAATGTACACCAATTAATCATTTAAAAATCACTAAAAAATACAAACTCATGAAAAAAAACAGAACAGACTTTCAGTCCCGGCTGGGAAAAGGCCACAAAAAATACTACGGCTTACAGCTGATGGAAACCTATTTTCAGTTCAATGACCTTACAGCATCCAAAGAACAGCTAAACAACATTATGAATTATGCTCTCAAACGAAACAGCCGGATACAAGAAGATCCGTCTGTCATTCTTCATTTTTATCAGGCGATGCGGTCATTCATCCGTGCAGGTTATTTCATAGCGATGAAGGAAAAGAAAGGGATCGTCAATACTCCGTTGGAAGAAATCTCTCCATTAGTTCTTGGCTTGCTTTCTGAGAAAGAATACCAAAATCCTCTGTTGGTCTTCAAAAAAGCATTCAGAGAATACAGCATACAGGAGTTTGACTATTTTATATCCGGGATGGCCTATTTCTCACTTGGAGTATACAACAATCTTCCAGAAAGGAATATGATAAACCCGTACATCCATCTGATTAAAATGCTGGATGCAGCGTATCTTCTTCTCGAAAGGAGAAAGAATAAATAAAATGGAAATTCCGGGCTCAAATCAACATTATCATCATAGTATATAATTTATATTAGTACAATATGTAAATTTGGATCTTACTAAACATGCAAATATCTCCAATAGTTTATCCTGACTTTTATCTATCTTTGTTTCCATAGCTCACTAAAACACATGAAGAGAATATATTTAATATGGATTTCATTACTTTTTATAGTAAGCTGTTCTAAAAGTAATACAAAAGAGAAAGCAGAACTGAACAAAATAGTGAATGCTGTTTTGAAATACGAATCCAATCGTAGTACTTCAAAAGAGAATATCTATTTAGTTAATCCTGAACTTTTACAATTAAAAGTCTATAGTCCCAGTAAAAAAGAAATCTTGGGAGAAGAACCGGGACCACCACCATTTTTTAATAAAAGTGTTGTCCATTTGCTTGATTTGAAGAACAATAAATCAGAAGAAAGAAAATCTGACTCTTTGCATCTATTACAACAAAACCAATATATTTTTGATTCTCTGAAAGTTGATCGTAAAATAAACCCTAATATCAAATTCGCCACTAAAAAAGACATTAGTAATCGTATAAAGTTCTGTGAATTCTCAAATCCTGTATATTTCAAAGACGGATATGCTTATATAGAATCCAGATATTTCGACTCTGCTTTTGGAATTGGTTTTGGCTATCTTCTAGAAAAACAAAAAGAGGGAAATTGGATGGTAAAAAAGGTAATCAATACTTTTATAACATAAAACTACAATTCTATGAAACTATTGAAAACATTAAGCCTTTTTTTTCTATTTCTTATAATCGGTTGTACAAAGTCCGAGTTAAATTCCAGTAACAATCTTAATCATAATAATATAAATTCCGGAGATAAAAGTTGTGAAAATATTTTCCAATTTGGAAAAGCAAACTTATGTATTCCCAAAATTGAAGGAATGTATAATATAATTAATAATATAGAATCCAAAGATTATATACAAAGTAAGAACTTTCCAGGAAATACTTTTGTTGCTTACTATGTAAATAAAAAAATATACAAAAATTTACAAGTTTTATGGGAAGATCAATTCGATGATTTTTTCCAGATCTATGTTACCAATCATAATGAAAATAAAGATGTAGATATTTCCTATTTTACTGAAGTAAATAAAAATTACCTCGAAAAATATTTAAATTCTGATAAGTGGGAGACATTAAAAAAAAGGCTGGAAAATATAAATGAAAACAATATTTTTGAGAAACCGATACTAATAGAAAACTATTCATTATCTAAAAATTCCATGCAATATGTTACATTAGTAACCATCAAAAAGAAAAATACATCCAAAAATATGATTACCATTGGAAATATGTTTATTGTGCAGAACCGTTTATTTTTTTCTAGTTATAATAAGTTTTATCAGAATTTCAATTCAATAGAAGAAGCCAAAAAGAGAAATAATGAACTTATGCTCAAAATCATAGATAACAATAAATAAGATAACTATCATCCAAGAAACTTATACCCAAATGAAATTAAACATTAAACTTTTTTCAATCTTCATTCTTTTTCTGGTTTCAAGTTCTTCTTTTGCCCAAAAGAAAACTCCTTTTCAAATCAATGGAGAGTTATTTGAGGTTCCCGGAAAATGGGAATATAAAAATCAACTGAAACAATCCGGACAATTTCACCTAAGCAATAAAGACGAAAAAATAAATTTGCTGATTTCAGTAAGAAAACCTGCAAAATTTGAATTTTATAAAGAAGGTTTAACGGAAAAAGAATTGCTGAATGCATTTTACAAATGGGAATATGATTACTGGGCCTCTGCAACCGGAGTGAAAGCTGAAGTTTCCGAAGTAAAACGAAACGAAGAAAAAAATTATATTATCTGGAAAATTATCCTAAAAGATAAATCTCAGGATGTTAGTAAGGACAAGGCTTCCTATTTACTATATGCCGTTAGAAACAACAATCTGATCTCATTCAATTTAACAAATAATACAGATAAAAAGATACCATTAACTGAAGCAGAATCAGTGGAACTTCTTGAACAAACTTATTTGAAATAAAGCATAAAACTAATAACCAACTCTCCATGAAACTCTATACTTTCATAGCAGTAATACTCTTGCTATCTTTCAGTTGTACAAAAAAAGATCAATACAGTGTAGGCCAGGAATGGAACTATAAAACCCGCCCCACAGAAAAAAACTCTACCCTTACCATATTAAAGATTGAAGAATATCATGAAACTGGAAAAGTGATTCATATTTCCATCAGTGGTTTGAAGATTAAAGATACCACTAGTACCACAGGCATTGCAGACAAATTCACACATATTCCCATATCAGAAGAAGCTTTAGACAAAAGTGTCACCACTCTGAAAAGTGAGACTGGGAAAAAGCCGGATTCCCTTGAAATGGACGGATATTCTTACTGGAAAAAAGAATTCGATAAAGGAGATGCCGGGATATTTACGATTCCCGTTTCTGAGATTGTAAGCTCCATGGAAAAATCTATTGTTGCAGGGGATTATACTAAATAAAACCGTCCCTATTTCACCAATAATCTTTTTTGTTAGTAGAAAGAGATTAATAGACAATTATTAAATTAAGTTTTCTCAATGACACATATTGAAAAGTATTTAGAACATTTAGATTCTATTTTCAAACAAGAACCTGAATTTTATAGCAATGAAAGCTTAATAGAAGGTATCCCAGGGGTTTCATCAATTTTATATAGAGATTATCCTGATGTCGGCTATATTACAGCCTTAACCTATGGATTATCATTGGTTGATCATCCTGAATGGAAAATAGGGCGGCCTGAACTTTGTATCACGGTAGAATCTGCAAATACAGATTGGGGAATCGTAGCAGGATTTATTGCCAATAGCTTACGGGGAAAATGTCCATTTTGCTATGGAGAAACAATCAATTTTGGCGAACAGGTAAGTGGTGATTCTGAAATGGATGCATTTTTAATTTTTGCCCCAGCTATTCTGGATAAAACTGAATATTTAAATATCGACATTGGTGCTGAATATAAAATAAATATCGCAGGGCTACATCCTATCTATTCAGATGAAATCAAAGTTTATAATGAAATTGGATTGAAAGATTTTTGGTTCCATCCTAATTTTGAAACTTTTACAATTAACAGAGAAAAAGTTTTCTAATTTTCTATGGGTAAAGTTTACCGGCTTCCACAAAATCGGGAGACTTTGCACCCATAAAATAAATCATCCAAAATCATAAGATTTCGGACAATAAAGTATCTCCACCCTCTTCTATAGCCCCTCCAGCCCCTTTCATAAGTCTCTTTAGCCCCTTGGATAAGTGGCTACCCCCCCTTATGCAACCCCCTCTATCCCCTTAGGTAAGGGGGTAGCTATACTTGATGATGAAATACAGAATATGAATAAAACCGTCTTGTTTACAGCAAAAATAACTTGATGTTCATGTGACTAAAAGCAATTTCAGAAAATCCTTTTCAACTTTTCCCTATCTTTAAACCACGATATTCAATTAAAGTTCGGTACTGAAAATAAAACTGAATCATTGAAAGAAAACCAAATAAAAACAAACACTAAAACGAATACCATTGAAAACAAAATTATTATTCCTTTCATTTTTAGGTTCACTGTTTACCCATGCACAGACACTTCAATTTAAAACTCTCGCCAATATGTCTATAGGCAGAGGTGCCATAAACAGTGTCATTGTGGATGATAATATATATGTGAGCAATGGGTATCTGGAAAAAGGAGGTATCGCCAATTATATTGAGAAATATAATATTACTGATAACAAATGGAGTATTTTCAATTCTTCTCTGCTTTCCAAAAAATTTGCTAACTCAGAGACTTACGATAATAAAATTTATATTTTTAACGGTTGGGGAAACAGTCATCTTGAAATTTTAGATCTTGCTACCAATAAAATAACAAAGGGAGCAGTTAATCGTTCCTATACGGGAAATGCTGGCTCTGCTATCCATAACGGAAAAATATATGTATTCGGTGGCAGCGGACTAAATGGTGCTGCAACTACTGTATTTTCTAATAGATTCCAATATTATGATATTGCTTCAGATACGTGGCATCCATTACCCAATATGCCCACAGCCAGAGAAACAAGGGGCAAAATTGTGAATGATAAGCTCTATGTTATTGGTGGTTTCAACGGTACCTCATCCCGTCTGATCAATATTTACGACCTCAACACTAATCTTTGGACCGATCAATATACGATGCCTGCTGGGATATCCGGACATTCATTAGCGGTATCCGGTACTAATATTTTTATTGCAGGTGGTTATAATAATCAGACTTTTCTGGCCTATTTTGATACGACAACCAATAAGGTACATCAGTTATCATCCAATATGATCCCAAGAAGACACGCAGCAGCAGAAGTATATAACAATAAATTATACATCATTGGTGGAAGTACAACGTCTGTAACCAAATCAGCCATTAAAAGCACCCAGGTAGCAGATATTAATGAGAGCGTACTTTCTTCAACCGTAGCCAATGAAGATCATGAAACTAAAACAAGGGTATATACCAATGCAAATAGAGACGGCTTTCTTATCAGCAATAAAAATAACAGCAATCAGTTTGAATACACCGTTTACTCCACAGATGGGAAGCAAATTAGCAAAGGTTTTGCCTATTATAATAAAACGATAGATCTATCCAAAGTACAACGTGGGAACTATATTTTTAGTTATAAAAATGAGAAAGGGGTTCTGCAGCAGATTAAAATTTTCAGATAGTAATAAGCCACAAACATCAACGAGTAAAAAATTAAATTTAAAAACAGCTTTCTCTAAAAACATAATTACATCACTTCACAAAGCACTCTGACTAAATGTCTGTAAAGTAAAAATTAGAAAAGCTTTATTATAAAAAATGAAATATTTATCAATTATAATTCTATTACTTTTTATCAATGGTAATGCACAAAAAATGGATGTAAAAAACGCTCCTGAATTCATCAAAATAAGCAAATCAGAACTCAAAGAAACTGATCTGGAAACATTGGAATTAGTTGATTTTGGAAAAATAAGAAATCAATCTGCACCCTATGGAGATTTTTTATCCAGAATGTATACTCATTTTGGTAAACCGGAAAGCATCATGTTTGAAGGTTTTAATTATTTGATCAGGGATAAGCAAACAGATATTGTCTTCTTAGCTTTTTTTGGTGCTTCCGGCCCTGGATATGCTGCGAAAAAAAATAATATTGAAAAAATTAAACCAAGAATTTCTGAACTTGAACTCATTCTGGACAATTCAAAAAATGCAGATTGTGAAGAAGAAATTGAAACCGATTTTGGTATATTTTTGTGTGGAGCAAAAGATGGAATTCCTTATGATAAACAAAAGCAATAACTAAAACATATTGACAAGCAAGCATATTCAAATAAAAAAACAATGAGAAAATATATTATTTCAGGCCTTTTAGTCTTCCTCTTTCAGGTATTTTATGCACAAATAAATACGGATCTGATTAAAAAGAATGTCACCGAAAATCCACAGGAAAATTTTTATAAACTGTTAGATACATTCAAAGTACACCCTTCCGAATTGACACAGGAGCAATTAAATCAGTTGTATTATGGAAGCAAATTTGTAAAAATTGATTACACCATCGGAAATTATAATAGTGAATCCGGCACATTCTGGAAACCTGCTCAAAAAAGACTGTCAAAAAGTAAAGCAGAAAAAATGCTTGCTGAAGCCGAATCAAAATATGCAATCAATCCCCTCAATAAAGACTTACTGGACGATATGATGAATATTTATCGTGCGCTTGATGAAAATCAAAAAAGAGAATTATGTTCTCAACAAAAGGATCTGATCATTCAAACGATAGAAAAAAGTGGAGACGGGAAAAGTGAAGAAACAGCAATTTGTGTTTTAACACCTGGAGAAGTCTTACAGCAGCTTGATAAACTGGCTATATCGGGACCGAGAGCAGAGTTCAGTCAAAAAATGAAGCAACTTTCAGACGGAAGTATATTGACGATATATAAAATCGGAGACAGAGAGGTATTTGTAAAATTAGTGGGCGGATATTTTTTTTAAAAAACATTTGTGCTAATAGCTAAAAACCAATAACTAACAATCGTATACAAAAAACATTATGATTAAAATGAATTTAGATTTTAGCAGTACTAAAATTGAGGAGGCAGTCAGACAAAACTCAAAGAGAAGCTCTATGATATTAGATTTAGCCAACACTGCTTCATTGGCGAGTGATGGAAAATTATTCTATGGCAGGGAGTTTAAAAACAGAATTGAAGTGACGAGAATAAAAACACCTTTCTTAACAATTCTTCCCATCTTAATCATTATTTTTAAAAAGAATGATCTTCAGAATCCCAGATTGAGATTAAGCTTTTTTGGATATATTTGGTTCTCAATTCTTCTGTTATTATTTTTATTCTCTATCATAAAAAAAATAATTGAACCTGATTTCCAGGGAGATCTAGTACTTGTTATACTTTCAGTACTATTTTTTTACTCGCTATTCGCAATAGAGTTCTATTTCACAAAGAAAGCTTTTAACAGACTCAGGCTAAGAATAAGGAAATAATCATGAAAAATAAAGCACTGTTTCTATCAATCCTATTTTTGTTTTTGGGATGCAAAAAGCAAGAATTCGATGACTTTGATTTTTCCTATAGCAATACTTTTGAGACAGATTTCTCAATAAAATTCAGTAGTAAAAATGATTCAATTTTTTTGTATGAAAATTGGGCTGCAGAGAACAAACAATTACCAAGAAACAAAACCAGCTATCTTTCAACCCTGAATGAAAAACAGAGATCGAAACTGGAGAGTTTTATGTCGAATATAGATTTCAAAAGTTTAGACACCTTATACTTTGAAAAGTATCAAGATGGAGAATATTACAGTTTCTATATTAGAAAAGATAAAATCAGGAAAACTATAAAAGTTCACAGTTATAATGCCCCAAAATCATTAAGCAATTTTGCTCATTGGATTTATGAAACAAAAAAGTCTTTAAAATTAAAAGAAACTCAAAAGAGTTTTGAATTTAAAAGCAAAAAAAATTATCCAAAATTACCTCCTGCAATCAATCAAGAGAGTTCAAAACAATAAAATTAATTAAGCTTTCGTAAGGCAATCCCAAGTGGAAAGAAATTTATAAACTTCATTAGCATGATACACCTCCGGGCCGATAAAATTAAAGAGAAATGGGCCAATGAAAATATTAAGCTTAGCCCACCCGCAACACCAGAATCTATTACTGCTGTCCAAGAATTTATTGACTTTCAGTTTCCTGATGATTTTAAAGAATTGTATTTAAAACTGGATGGATTTGCAGATTGGGACTGGACAAAGAATATGTTTTCTATCTGGCCGTTAGCAAAAATCCTGGAGGAATATCATAACGAAAATGACAAAAGCTTCATTGTGTTTGCAGACTATCTGATCAATGCACATCATATCGGCTTTGTGAAAGGAAAAAATGGAGTGTTTAAAAACTCTACTGAAACACATGAATTAATTGCAGACACTTTTTCTGAAGTGATTCTTCTTATTAATTCGGATGCAGATATTTTATATTGATGCTAACTTTGCTGATACACTAAACCTAATAACAAAAACCTAAATATGCAATACCATAAACATTTCATCTTACTTTTTTCGACATTCCTACTTTTAGCCACTCATACATTTGCTCAAACAAAAGAGATCAGTAAAATTGATTCTCTAATGAAATGGTCAAACCAGATTGGAGCCTTTAATGGAAATGTTTTAGTTGCAAAAAACAATAAGATCATTTATAATGCTTCGTTTGGTTTTACTGATGTGACAAAAACGAAAAAGCTCACTACTGATTACAGGTTTAACATTGGCTCTATCACTAAGGAATTCAGCGGTGTTGCCTTGTTACAATTACAAGAACAGGGGAAACTGAAACTGGATGATCATGTTTCTCAATACATTCCGGAATTACCCAAATGGGCCAGTGAAGTTACCCTAAAAGATTTGTTGCAATACACGAGTGGCATTCCCAATGTAGCCTGGAAAAAAATTAAAAATGACAAAGATCTTTTTGAGGGCTTACAACATGTTGATTCCTTAGATTTCAAACCTGGTACTCATTATGATTATAATAACAACAACCTGTTTTTACGCCAGTTTATCGTTGAGCGTGTGACAGGAATGAATTTTAAAACCTATGTAGAAAAATTCATTTTTAAGCCTTGTAAAATGAATTCTTCTGTGATGACTCCTTTTGAAAATGGAATTAATATAGCCAAAGGATTTAATAGTGAGCTGGTTGCGGATAAAGAAGATTTACCTATAACAGGAGGAACGTATTTAACTACTAAGGATTTATTGAAATGGGAAGACTGTCTTCATTCCAGTAAAATAATAAACACAAATTCTTTGTTTGAGCTTGGGCAGCAATTTAATCTGCCTGAAACCCAATCTGCTTTAGGGCAGGCAAAATTTATAAACAAAAAATTGGTTGAGCATTTGCATGATGGAAGAGCCGGAAGCTATGAAGCTATTTTAGTTTCAGATTTGAATGAAAAATTTACGATCATTTTATTAGGCAACCATTACAAAGGAAAGTTATTTGAAATTTCTGATGCTATTAAAGCCATTTTAAAAATGAAACATTGAATGTATTTAAAGCAAATCGAAAATAAAGGAATACAAACAGATAAATTTTACGTTCCTCCATTTACACTCAATGAAGGGGAAATTATTGTTGTCAATCTTTTCAGCGGGGCACATTTTTATGAAACGGAAATGTTTCTTAAAGACCTATTTTGTGGTAATACACCCCATGAAAATGTTATCATTCATAAAAAAATGACTTTTGTTGAACATTTCAGAGAATCGAAGTTTAGAGATATTTTTTATCCTATGACTGTGAGTGAATATTTAAAAAAGAATGCAAATCCTGCTAATCCTTATTCCGAAAAGATTTATGAGACAGAATGGATCACTAAAAAAATAAAAGTCAATACACTTACAGGCAGCCCGAGAAAGCTATTATCATTGTATACTACTCTTTCAAATACAAATAATATTATTTTTGACTTAGTTGGACTAGGCCCGGATGGAGCCCAAGAAAATTATAAAATTGTAAAAGAAGTTGTAAAAAATGGAGGTTCAGCAATTTTACTCGATGGATATGATGAAATGAAAAACGATTGTACAAAATACATTGAACTGCAATGGGCACAAGAATATCTCACTTCATAAAAAAACTAATCCAAAATAGGAAGACATCACAAAGAAGGTGCTAATGATAATAGTTCCATTTCCCAGACCATATCATTTTCCTCCCTCAATTTTTTATCCCTTCAACTTTCCCCTATATTTGTTTCAATAAAGGTCTGATCAATGATGACGGCATAAAACCAAACAAAATATGGCAACAAAAGAAGAATTCTGGGACAGAAAAAAGAAGTTAAATGATGACTTTTTCGTGATGGGCTCTCTGGCAAATCCAGCAACGGAGGAACAGATTACACAGTATGAGGAAAGCACAGGTTTTATATTCAGTGAAGATATTAAAGACTTTCTGACCACATTTGGTTCGTTGATTTTTGAGGTTAAAGAAGAGATATGGGCACGGCCACAGGAGTTTGATGTTATTCCCGCGTGGAAATTTGGATATGGCTTTTTTGTATACGGTCTTTCTCAGGATGCAGAGATGCCTTCATGGATGGGTTTTGAAGAAAAGCATGATGAAGCTCTTGAATATCGGGAAAAACCTTTGGGACAGTTATTTTTCAAACGCAGTGGAAATCTGTACAGAGCCTATACCGATAACGGGATCATAAAAGTAGAGTACGATAAATATGACGAGGAAGATTACGAAGTATTTGAAGGAAATATATATGACTTCTTAATTAAAGAGATTGACAAATTAGAAGAAGACTATAAAGAATATATCAACGAAGAAAAATCCTGATCTGAATATGAAAAAAGCATTTGAATTCCTTAAACAACTAGAAAAAAACAATAATCGGGAATGGTTTGCAAAAAATAAATCTGAATACGAATCGATTGTAAAAGAAAACAAAGTTTTTTTTAATCATATCTATACCGAACTTCAAGAATATGACAACCTGAAAGGAATTTATATTTTCAGAATTTACAAAGACGTTCGTTTTTCAAAAGACAAGACACCCTATAAAACCAATTTCGGAGTGGGATATTCCCGTTCAAAGCCGATGCTGAGAGGCGGATATTATATTCAGCTGGAACCTGGCAACAGCTTTGTAGGAGGTGGATTCTGGGGTCCGGAAGCAAAGGATCTGCTCCGCATCCGTAAAGAATTTGAAATCAGCAGCATTGAAATTGAAAAGATAATTTCTGACGAAACTTTCGTAAAATATTTCGGAGAACTAAAAGGGGATTCCGTAAAAACAGCTCCGCGAGGTTTTGATAAAAACCATCCGGCCATAGATTTAATCAGAAAAAAACAATTCCTGGTGATGCGGAAATTCACAGACAAGGAAGTTTTAGCTGATAATTTTCAAAAAGAAGCACTTCTCACCTTATTGGCAATGCGTCCTTTTTTTGATTATATGAGTGAAATTCTGACTACAGATTTGAACGGGGAACCTGTGTTCTAAAATTCAATATAATACTTTGCAAAGCTAAACACCATATGAAACCGTTCCTTCTATTATCTTTTGGTCTATTGATATCAGCTTGCCATTCATCAAATAAGAATGACACCATCAACCCGAAACATACATTTGAAATCGTTAAAGCAACAGATTCAACCTCTTTTTTACGTTGGACCAATGATAAGAGTACATTCAATTCTTCAGAATCGATCAGTAATAATTATCTGGATCATAAAACGTCTTTACAATGGAGTAATGATCAATATATGTGTCTCAGGCATTCTAATGGAAGTGATACCTGGACAGATTTAATTTTACCCTTTAACAATAATGAAGTCAAATTTTATGAAAATACATTAGCTTATGACAAAGTAAATGGTATTGTTATCTATGAAACAGATTCTCTCCCTTATAAATTAGTTGCTGAAAACATTGCTGGAAAAGAAAAACAGTTCCTCGGAGAAAACTGGGAAAATTGCTCAAGCCTGCTTCCTCATTATTGTATCGACAGCATACATCTTGAAAATAAAGAACTTTATATAGCCTGGACCCTACCCAACAAAATAGATAAACCTAATAAAACTGAAGCACAAAAAATTAAGTTGAAGCTTTAAAAACAGATTTATATTGACAATTTATTCAAAGCCGTTCCGTTGTAAGAAAGATTTTACAAAAACTATTAACTGATGAAAAAATATCTAGTAGCCTCTCTTGTATTTTTATCCTGTCTATTATGGTCACAGGAAATGATCTATCCTAAATATATGTATGATAAAGATTTAAATAACATTCCTGTAGAAAAAACGGAAGACATCAATCTTTTTAGATATAAGCAAATACAGTACATCGGTCAACCTGAAAACAATATTACGCTCACCTATACTGGTAATGAATGGCATAGTAAATTTTTAGAAAAAAATTACCGGAATAAGGATTTCATTGCTCTTAAGCAAGAATTTAATAAACGTCAGTATAAAAATCTCAGAATTTTTGTAGATACATCTCAAAAAACACCATTAATTAAAACCCATATTGATACTACAAAAATATCAAATCTAGACTATGATATCAAAATGGATAGTTTGGCTGCTGGTTTAAAGCTAACAAAAGAGATTCCATTCATTATAACGTATTATGATGGATTTCCTGTTACCATCTATAATGCAGAAAAAAAAGAACGGGTAATTGGTTTTGGTAACAATGTCGCTTTGGAATTGGAAGGTTTAGATAAAGATCATCAATGGAAAAAAATATATGATTACAGAAAATATACTTGTGGAACAGGTATTAACTTTTTCGTTTTAAAACCAAAAGAAATTGCGACTGTATTTGAACCTCGATTAAGTGGAAATTTTAAAACAAAATTCAGATATAGACTGGGAAATGTTGTGTCAAATGAATTTGAAGGCAGTATTAATGATAAATATTTTAATGATTAATTTCAAACCTAATATTCAGTTCAATCTATAAGAAACTGGATAACAATCAATTAAACGCATTACAGTTAGCTATTTTTTATAATATGAATTCAAAAAAATGAAGACTCTACAAACCCTTGGAATCCTATTATTAATCGGGGTTTTAAATACTATAATAACGGCTGAGTATATCAAACTATTGAAATTGCCCAGTGGAAATGTTGCAATGCTGCCTATTGCTATTATGGCTGTTTCTGGTATTTCTTTGGCTGTTTCGACAGCTTTAATATTAATTATTAGTATTAAAAAGCAACTAAACACAGTAATCTCCATGCTTATATATCATATTATTTATTTTATATCAGGCGCACTTTTTGGAATGGATTGGCTATCCTTTACCAATGTTGATCTTTTTATTATTTTCACTGCATTTATGGTTTGGGGATTTATTTTTGTATCTATAAAATTCTTTCAATCAAGAAAAAAATCACCACAATGAGGTTCAGACTCTTTTTTCCTTTTCTACTATTATTTTCAGTCAATATTTCAGCCTGCAAATGTAATGGCAAACCAACTTTAAAATCTTCGTTCGAAAATGCAGATTTTGTTTTCATTGGGGAAATATATGATGTAACAGAGATTCCTTCAGGATTCAAAACTGCACAAAATATTCTTAGCAAGGTTAAAATAAACAAGCTTTACAAATCAAATGACTTCAACGAATTTTATCAACACAATGCAACCCTTTTCGGATCTCCATTACATTCTTGTGATATTCTTTTTACACAAAAGGGGAAATATTTAATTTTTGCATTTGCTGAACAAGATACCGGATTGCTCTACTCCGATCAGTGCTTTATACAAAAAAAACTGGATGAGCTTTCACCTGCAGAATTAAAAGAGCTTGAATTCTTAAGTAACAGATATAAAAAATTATCTGAGAGTTCGGATTTATCCAATCATGTAGAACTTACAGATCTGATTGTTGAAGATTTTAATCAATCTGACAGAAAGGTTAATGAACAGAAAAGAGAAATATCAACCCTTACGCAACAAAATAACAGATATAAAATGATCATTTATATTTCCGTTTTTGTGATCATCATGCTTCTTATAGCTTTAATCCTGCTGCGCAGGAAATCCCGGCATTGAAATGAGTGAGGAGAAAACAATATATTTGTTCTGAAAATCACACCATGCTCAAAAGTACTATTCCCTTTCTCAAAATAAAACCCTATTATTTATTTCTTTTCCTTCTGCTCTTCAGCAGTTTATGCTGTAAGGAAAAAGCAAAGGATGATAACCGTTTTATCACTTACCAGGTGAACCCTGAGAAACAAAACATACAGATGTATTGGAAAAACGATAATGGTGAACTCCTGAAAAGTCTTGATCGCCTCAATCAGAATGTTCAATTTAAAAATGAAAAGTTAATATTCGCCATGAACGGCGGCATGTTTGAACCGGACAACGCTCCGAAAGGTCTTTATATTGAAGATTTTAAAATCCTGAAATCCACAGACACATTGCAGGGCAACGGAAATTTTTATCTTCAGCCTAATGGAGTTTTTTATTTAACACAAAATAACCAAGCAGGAATTGTAGAAACTAAAAAATTCAGATACAATAAAGCCATCAGGTATGCCACCCAATCCGGGCCAATGCTGATAACAAATGGAAAAATCAACCCGATCTTTGAGGAAAATTCTAAAAATCTGAACATCAGAAACGGGGTGGGAATTTTGGAAAACGGAGACCTTATTTTTGTAATGTCTAAAAAAGAAGTCAATTTTTATACCCTGGCAGAGTTTTTCAAAAATTCAGGATGCAAAGAGGCTCTTTATCTTGATGGATATGTTTCCAGAACTTATCTTCCTGAAAAAAACTGGATTCAAAAAGACGGAAATTTTGGAGTGATGATAGGGGTAACAACATCTGCAAAGTAAAAATAAAGTTGTCATAACTTCGTCATTAAAAAAGTAAATATGCCTATCTTTCCTGTCATTTTAGAATGTTAAATCCCTAATCACATATTTTTAAAAAATGAAAAAAGTAATATTAGACCTGGCCACTACTTTAGACGGCTTTATTGAAGGTCCCAATGGAGAAATAGATTGGTGTATCATGGATGATGATATGGATTTTGATGGATTTCTGGCAGGGATAGACACTATTTTTTACGGAAGAGTAAGCTATGATGCATGGGGAAATTATCAGCCGGAAGAAAATGCAGGACCGGAAGAACAAAAACTCTGGAAAGCCGTTCATTCAAAAAATAAATTTGTGTTTTCCAGTCAAAACAGAGAAGATGAAAATGCCATTTTTATCAGTTCTGATATTGTGGAAAAAGTTTCTGAAATAAAAAATCAAGGGGGAAAAGACATCTGGCTGTATGGAGGAGCAAGTCTTATCAAAACATTTATTCAGCTTAATCTTATTGATACCTATAGAATATCCGTTCATCCGATAGCTTTAGGAAAAGGAAAACCTCTTTTTGAAGATTTAAAGGAAAGATTAAATTTAAAACTGATCAAAACAAATGTTTTTAAATCTGGTGTGGTACAACTTATTTATGAAGCTTAAACTAAAACGATATGAATGTTCAGCTCAGTACCATTATTCTGTACGTACAAAATGTACAGCTGCTCAGGGACTTTTATGTGGATCATTTTAATCTTAAAGTGATTGAAGAAGATCCAATCTGGGTTTTGCTTGATGCCGGAGGTGCTCATATCGGATTACATAAAATCGGAGATCAGTATCTTGAAAAAATCGAAGCGGGATATCTCTTCGATAACAATACCAAAATTGTTTTTGAAATTGACATAGATATAGAATCTGCAAGAAATAAACTGGTCTCAAAAAACATTCAGATGAGGGAAGTCAAAACTTTCGACGACTATCCTTTCTGGCTCTGTGACGGAACCGATCCTGAAGGAAATGTCTTTCAGCTAAAGAGCAAAAAATAAAAACTAATTTTACAAAACCATGAAAAAAACAATAGGAATTTTATTCTTCATCCTTTTATCTCATATTGTATCCGGACAAAATATAAACGCTATAGAAAAACAACTGGAACTTTCTTTCCAGAAAATCGGTTACTGGTATGCAGACCAAAACCACAACAGGGATGCTGCAGATTCACTTATGGCAGCTAATAATGAATTTGAAAAGCTATTGCTGAAGCACACATCCAATCCGCAGACCTTGAAATATGATTTTAAATCACTCAGAAAAAACGGTTTACAGGTTTCTTCATCAGAGGATGGAAAATTCAGGATCTATTCATGGGATACGTGGAACGGCGGAACGATGCATTTTTTCAAAAATATTTTTCAGTATGAAGCAGATAACAAAGTATATTCTGAAATAATTGGTGATAACAGTGAAATGAATCCCCAAACATTCTATTATAAAATCAATGATATTATCTCTGAGAATAAAAAATATTATCTCGCTCAAAATATGGCAACCTATAGTTCTGCCCTTACTTCCCACAGCATAAAAGTTTTTTCTATAGATAATGGAAAGCTCAACAGTGATGCCAGGCTTATTAAAACCAAAACTGGCATCAGAAACCAATTGGGATATGAAATAGATCTTGCAGCAAAATCTAATTGGAATAATGAGATTGAAAATTATGATATTGAATATGATGCTAAAAAGAAAATCATCAGCATTCCGTTAATCCTTGATGATTATAAAGTTACAGATAAAAAAATACGCTATCAGTTCACTGGGAAGTACTTTGAGAAAATATAAAAATGAAAAAAATAATTGCTGTCAGTAGTCTTGTCTTCATTCTGACTCTTTATAACTATCCTATTTTTAACGACAAAAAAATTACATTTGCTGCTATTTTCCTGTGTTTTTTTGTGATCATATTTTCGACAGCAAAACTTTATTTTCCCAGTGATAAAGAGGATTATGATTCTGTTGAAAAAGAAATGGACAGGCTGTATAATGATAACGGAATCTTTCAATATACAGACGAAGGGTTTTATGTTAAACAAAAAAATATAACAGAGTTTATAAAATGGGATGAAATTAATACAGTAAACAGATTCGCATTCCCCGTAAAGCCTTATGGGGGACAGTCGGGACTGGAAGTTATTACTGATCAAAAAAATTATGAATTTAATGATAAAACGACCTCCGGAATTTTAAAATTAACGGATCAACTTTATAATAATCTTCCAAATTGCAAAATAGATTCGCCAACAATCAGAGTTAATAATTTCGGTCTTGAGAAGACAAAGTTGTATGAAAGAAAACCTCCACAGTAATCAATCAGACATGCCAACGATCATTGAAATAAAAAACAAAATCAATTGGCTAGTCACTTTTATCACAAGTGTTGGCTTACTCATTTTGTTTTGTATAATTCTTATCATCATTTCTATTGGCCTTCTTCAAGCAAGTTTTATCCCTTTTATGCTTCCTTTTGGAGCTTTATTTATTTTCGTCCTGTATATCTGGTTGTGGAATAATTTCGGAAAAACAGTTCTTACCATTGATCCCGAAACTGTGAAAGTAGAGTATAAAAACAAACTATTCACAAGTCCTAAAACCTATCTGAAAAAAGATATAGATCATGTTGAAACAAAAGATTTTACGATAGAAACATCAAAATACAGAGTGCGGTACAATTTTTCACTAAGCCAATCTACTTACGCTGTCGTTTTCACAACAAAAGATCAGGAAATTAGAATCATAGACTGGATCAAACAAGAAAAAGCAGATGAAATTGTAGACTTGATTAATAAAACACAACACAATGTATAATCCGTCAAGAAGAAATAAAAATATCGGAACTAAACATCAAGGTTATGGTCAGGATAATAAATTGACTATTGCTTCACCTTATGGTAATTTGAAATCTTTTTATGAAAAACTTACTGATTACCAAAAAGAAACCCGAATCATCAACAACCATGAATTTATATTTGTGGTTGAAAAAAACCGCGAAAATTCAATTCATCCTTGTTCGGTAAATGATATTCAAAGAATTATAGAGCAAATTCCAACTGAAGATTATGGAGAATTGAAGTTTATTATTCTACGGCAGCCTAAACGAAAAGAAGAAATTCTTTCACCCGTTTGGGGAAGATTAATTTACAGCTATGATTTCGAGGATGAATATTATCCCGCTATCATCCTGGATGCAATCGACACAAAAAAGCAATTATTATGGCCTAAAAAGCAAACGATTGAAGATCAGCAGGAATTCGAAAGATTAAAAGCAGATGGACATATTTTTACCGAAACAAAAAGAAATTTTATTGCAGAACTCATACCTGAAACAGCTAGAAACACTCAACTTTACAGAACCCTACCTCATGAGTTCGGCCATTACGTTCACTATCTAGACATTGTTGAGAGACCTGGGTACAATAATAACGACGACGATATAGATTATGATGCCCAGGAGAAAAGAATGGATTTTTATTTTCGGCTTTCAAAAAGTGAAAAAGAAAAATTTGCTCATACCTACGCTGATAAATTTAAAAATAAACTCATTGGTGAACAAAAAATCCCCTTTGAACCAACAGATGTAGGAATTATTAAAAATAATTGAGAAAAAAAATCTTGAATACGGATTCAAGATAATTGTTATTCCATCCCCAAAAAAAAATTATAGAGAAAAACTAATCATCTTCAACTCTGCACAAATATTTTTAAAATCCCATGTAATATTATCACACTTAAAAGTGTCTTATTTAAAAAAAATTAAATGAAATCTATTTTAACGTGTATTGTTTTACTACTTGCAACCCATCTTCTTTTTTCTCAGAAATCTGAAAAGCTGGAGCAATTATTCTCAACGTATGAAAAAGCCGGCTTGTTCAGCGGTTCTGTCCTGATTGCTGAAAAAGGAAAGATTATTTTTGAAAAAAGTTATGGCTACAGAAATGCCCCTCAAAAACTAAAAAACACCAATAACAGCCTTTACCGGGTTTTCTCTACCACAAAAATGTTCACTGCAACCGTTCTTTTTCAGCTGGAAGAACAGGGAAAATTATCTTTGAACGACAAGCTTTCTAAATATTACCCTGACTTTCCGAAGGGAGACAGCATCACTTTGGCCAATCTGCTTTCTCATACATCAGGAATTCCTAATGATACAAACTCTGAGTATACTGTAGATGAGGAAACATTTTTAAAGTATATTTCCGCAAAACCTTTAACCTTTTCCCCTGGTAAAGATTGGGATTACTCCAATTCCGGATATTATATTCTTGGTTATATCATTAAAAAAGTGACAGGTCAGAATTATGATAAAGTGATAGAAAACAACATACTAAAACCTCTGAAAATGAATCACAGTGGATTCAACTTCAATAACGTTACGGATGAAAATAAAGCATTTGGGTATGAATTTTTATCAGATAATAAGTCAAACGAAGCGTTACGTTTCAAAACCGATCATCCTTTTGGGGCAGGAGCCATGTATTCTACCGTGGAAGATCTTTTTAAGTTCAATGAAGCGCTAAAGAATTATACCATCCTGAAAAAAGAAACGATAGACAAAGCTTTTACACCTTATCTTAAAGATCATTACGGACTAGGTTTTCAGATCTCATCTGTTTTTGACAAAAAAAGAGTGGGTCATGATGGTGGCGGACCCGGTTACAGAAGTAGATATTACAGAATTCTGGAAGACGATATTTGTGTGATTGTTATTTCAAATTCAGAGCTTTCACACACAGACTTTATTTTTCCTCTGGTAGAAAAAATTCTGTACAATAAACCTTATACCATTCCAACCATTGCAAAAGTGAGTGCAGAGGATTTAAAAAAACTGGAAGGCGTTTATTCTACTGAAAACTCAAATTTTTATATAAACAGTGCCGATGGAAAACTGATCTTCAAAGAAGGCAGTTATCCCAGAAACGCTTTATTACCAATAAGCAAAACATCGTTTCAACTGGACGAAAAATTTTCCTGTACATTTAAACCGGATCAAAACGGTAAAATAGATACTCTTGTCATTCATTTTTGGGATGGAACCGTGAAAACAGCTAAAAAAAACACACAAAACCTTACCTGGGGAATCATAGGAAATGCAACTCCTAGCGGCTGGGATGGAAAAGATATCCCGTTACAGACAAATCTTAAAAATCCGAATATTTATTTTCTGAAAAATTATAAACTGATTAAGGGCGATCTTAAATTCAGGTTTAATAACGACTGGGGATACAGCCTTGGGCTGAACAATGATAATAAAAGTGTTGCCTTTGATGCTTATGCATTTCCAATCAACGAAGAAGGGGTTTATGATATTGTTCTTGATATGACCAATACTGTAAAACCACAATTCAGTATTAAAAAATCAGTTCAATAAAACCGGTATTTACATAGTGAAAAATACATATTTTTCAACCGCCCTGTTTTCATGGCGGTTTTTATTTTGAATATTCATTGATATTTTTTTATTATTTTTATCTCACACAAAATCAAACCACAAAATATAATCTATGCCTCATTTTATTATAGATTGTTCACAGGATATTCTTCAGCTGAGAACGCCCGAAGAATTAATGGATGCCGTTTATGAAACAGCTGACGCAACAGGTCTGTTTGCACCCAATGATATCAAAGTGAGGCTTCAGCCCTATCAATATTACAGATTAGGAACAGACAAGAGAAATTTCCTGCATGTCTTCGGATATATTATGGAAGGCCGTACTACGGAACAAAAAACCCATCTTTCCAGACAGATCAGCATCCGGCTTTCTGAACTACTAACCGATATTTCTTTCCTTTCTGTAAATATCAACGATTTTGAAGCGGCAACCTACAGCAACAAAGCACTTATTAATCCCGAAAACACAGATAAAAACCGACATTTCGGATTATAATTTTCTTTTTACACCAACTAAATACTAATATTATGAGCTTAAAAGCATTAGTCAACAAAAGCGTACAGTACAACAATTGGGTAGTCAACAAATATATTGACTGGTTATCCACAAAATCTGACGAACAGCTTAATCAGGAAACCATTTCAAGTTTTCCGACTATCCTAAAAACTTTACACCATATCTGGCAGACTCAGGAATATTGGTGGAGTCATATTTCTGAAAAAAATGATTTTGATTTTACTAAAACCACAGAAACCACAGACAAAGAAGATGTTTTCAATGCCATAAAAAACAATTCGCAAAAACTGGTAGATTATGTGGAAAGTCTCTCTGAAGATGATCTTTCAAAGAATGTAAAGATAGAATCTCAGTGGTTTCAGTGTGATTTTTCAAAATATGAATATATTCAGCACGCCATTCTTCACGGGACGTATCACAGAGGACAAATCGTAACGATGGGAAGAAATATCGGAATCACCGATGCTCCTATGACAGATTTTAACTTCTGGAATATTTATAAGGATAAGTAATAGAATCAATATTTTTGTTTCTATTACTAAAAAACTGAAGATTCACAACATAATGATAACCACTAAAACCATAGAACTCGACTTATTTCAAGAAAACATCAAATATCTTTCAACGGATGACCTTGGTAATTACATTGCTGTGACTTCTAAGAACAGAATTGTAACCCCTGGCATAGAAGCTCTATTAGATTTAGGGGTTGATATCGTAATGGCCAAAATCATAGACGAAGAAAAAATCCTTGTCGTTATTCATCGTCCAGCCTCCATCGAAAATGCTTTAATCATTGACTATTCGGGAAATTGCAAAGTAAAATTTAACATCGGAACTTCTATTAATGACATAAAAATAAATGGTAAAAAAATTATAGTGTCCTATTTTGATGAAGGTATATTAAGTGATGATCAACCGGATAGTGATGCCCTGGCCATATTTAATCTTAAGGGAAAGCAGGTTTTCGGTTTCAATTCCAGTACTTTACACAACAAGCTTATTGACTGTTACTGTATTGCCAATCTGGGAATTGGAAAGATTATTTTTAACGGTTATGGAAATTTTTCAATGCAGGAACTGGATCTGAACACGTTAAATGTGGTCAGTCATAGAACCCCTTCTGTATGTTTAGGTGCACAATCTGTATCCACCAGGGGTGGCGATATTATATTTCACTCTACCTATGGATATAAATCAGGTTTTTTTGTCTGGAATCCGGAATCTGGAAAACTCTATCAAATAGATTCCGAATTCAAAAATCTGAAGTCTTCAGAGAATGGATTTTTTTATAAGGTCAGCAACAAATCATTTATGCTCATTAATCCACTGGAATAATACATAATACGGATTCAACGTATTATTACCTATTTCAGAAAATTCAAATTGTTCATAACACCTAATATCTTATGATGAAAAAAATCATTCCATTTTTATTTCTATTTATTGTGCTGGCTTGCTCTACAAGAGCTGTTTCTGATCATGCTTTTGATTATCAAAAATTAAGTCAGATTTCGGACAGTGTGAAGGTTGAAAATATCGTAATCCATAATCTATTCAAGCATCAGATGCTGGCGCATCAGCATAACAGATATGATTCTGCCCGGATTGTCAAAAATGTTTATCTCCCTCATAAAAAACTTTGGGATAGCTGCTATGGAGTCATATTTGGAGATGAAAATGGCCGCTTATTCAACAACCCAGCAGGAATGATCGCATGGAATAAAACCTTATATAAAGAAAATAAAAAACAGTTTGAGGAAAAAACCAATATCCTTTTAGAGATCAATCTTGAAAAAACATTTAAGAAAACCCTTACCAAATTCAGAACATTGGTTCCTTATCAGCCAAAAGCCAGAATAAGTTTATTATTCACCCCGCTCACAGGAATTTCTTTCGGCGGCTGTAATACCGAACAGTTTGCTCTGGAACTAAACAATAAAAGTGTGGATATACAGTACACCTTAGAAAAAGGTCTGCCTCACGAACTGAATCATATGGTGTATGAAAATTTCAGAAAAACAGATAAAAATTGGGCATCTGCCCTGAATCAAACTATTGATGAAGGATTCGCATGCTACTTTACATATGTGTTTTTTGATCGAAAAATACCTCAATGGGAAGCTGTAGAAAATATGACGCAAGACAACTGGCAATGGTATATAAGCCATGAAAAAGAAATTTTCACCAAGCTGAAACCTTATTTCTTTGATACCTCAGGCAACAATCCGTTATTAAGAAATGACCAGCTGAAAATATTTCCGGAAGCTCCAAAATCTATGAATTACTGGCTGGGTTTTAGAATCATCGAAAAATATGTGGAAAAAAACGGACCCGATTCCTGGAAAGACGTGTATCATCTGACAGCAAAAGACCTTTTGGAAAAAAGCGGTTACGAAAAATATGTAGATAATTTATAGTTATCCACAATGTTATAATCTGGCACTTTAAAAACAGAGAATAATCAGCTGATTTCATGAAACTTAATTTCAAAATAGATTTCTGCTAACATTTTAAAAAATATGTTGGTAACTTTATTTCAATCAATTCTCTTCTGTGGATAACGTATGGATAACTTTTGAACAATGATAAAAAACCCTCATAAAGAAATAGTATTCAATTATTTAAAATAAATATTGGTTTTTGTAGAAATTATACCCTATAAAATCATGTGGATAAGTATTTGTGGATAACTTATCCACATTTTTTTTAACTAAATAGCTTTATTTAACAACACCCTACTTCTACAAGATAAACACATATTTATTAGCTTTTTTATAAAGAAATGAAAAAAAACAATTAAATAAAACACTGAATATAAGAATAATACAATAAATATAAGTTTTAAACTCAACATCCCTATTCATATATAAAAAAGATATGGGGAAATCTGATGCAGATTAAAACACCTCTATATTCTCATCTTCAAATGAGCAGCACGAAAAAAGTTATCCACAAATGAAAAGTAAATTGAGCAGCCTTTATTATCATACGAATAAGGGGTTTTATCATATTCGGATTATGAGATTTTTTGTAAGTTAGTTGTGAAAGAGTACAAATACTATTTCTACAAACACTGATAATAAAAATATAGTCTCATGTACAACACGACAATCCAAAAAGAATGGTTCTCAGAAGGAGAACGTTATGCAAAAGAAATCAATGAAATGGTTGAGTTTGGTGAAAAAAACGGCTGGGAAAACTGGAAAGGTGAAGAACCTGAAGATAAAAGAGCCAATATAGCCCGCGAAGTTTTTGAACTGCTTACAATCGCCAACAAAAACGGAAATACAGAAAATTTCAGAGAACATTTCCCGCCCGCTCACACTCCTATCATTCCTTTAATGGAAAATAAAGCTCAGAATATTGAGCATATGCACTTTATTTCTGATGAAAAAATTGTTTTCATGACAGGTACTTCATATGAAAAAAGACAGGCTTATCTCCTTGATAAAGATATCGTCACACAACTTGATGAAAACATCCGTGCCATCGGGAAATCTAAACAGAAAAATATTTTCGCCATTGCAGTTTCTCATAAAATATCTTTATACAGAGGCTGGAACGGGGACCTCATCAATGAATTTGAACTGGATGAAAACCCAGATTTTGGGATTACAGATTTATACCCTTTCAATGATGGAAGCAAAGTTGTGATTGTTTCCTCAGACGGAATTTTTCTGGTTTCAAATACTGAGAAAAAACTCATCCATCCCATCAATGAAGACAATGAAGAAGACTGGAGTTCCCAGATTGACATGGAAAATGCAGCATTATCCAACGACAATTCTTATATCGTAGTTGGAGATCAAGGGTATGATCACAGAATATTGGATCATGAGGGTAATACTGTAGGATCTATAGGACCTCAATCATCTTATCCACATTTTTGTCTTTTTGCAAAAGATGACAGCCAGCTGATTACCAACTCCTGTCATTTTTATAACGGAATTACCATCGGAATCAATGCAGAGCAATATGTAGGAGCTGATATTGAAGCCTATACAGAAAGTGAAGACTTTACATTCATTGATGAAGAAATGAGAGTCTATGAAGGGGTTGCCATAAAAGACTATTATATTCTGGGAGATGCTTACGGCTACATCAAAGCTTTTGATAAGAACGGAAATCAGCTTTGGAGATACTTCCTGGGTTCTACCATTACAGGAATAGCCCTTTCTGATGATGAAGAAACCCTTTGGGTAGCTGCACACTCTGGCATTTTGCACAAACTAAAATTAGAAAAAGGACACAGAGATACTCACACCATCGGAAACGGGAAACATTATGAAGAGTTCAGGCTGCTGATCTGGAAAGATGAACCTCAGATCTGGAAGTGGTAATGAAACCTTCAGCCATTAATTACTAACAATAAACTCATGCAGAATACCAAAATTTTCACAACCGCTTTTGCCAGTGTTTATCCACATTATATTCAAAAAGCAGAAAAAAAGGGGCGTACAAAATCAGAAGTTCATGAAATCATCTGCTGGCTGACAGGTTATAACGAAAAGGGCCTGCAGGAACAGATTGATAAAAGAAATGATTTTATTACTTTTTTTGATCAGGCTCCTCAGATGAATCCTAATACTTCATTGATCAAAGGGGTAATTTGTGGATATCGCGTGGAAGAAATTGAGGATGAGCTCATGCGAAATATCCGTTATATGGACAAACTCATTGATGAGCTGGCGAAAGGAAAGAAGATGGAGAAAATTTTGAGAACAGTCTAAAAAATAAATATCTCTTTTACAGTCTTATAAATCTGACAAATTTCTTCTCCATTTCAAAAAACTTCCCGAAATTAGCGGTCTGTGCGTTAAATACTATTCAATGAAATAAAAATTTAAATTACAACATACAACAAAACTTAGTATAAGTTTTCTTCGGGGCAGGGTGAAATTCCCTACCGGCGGTTACAGTCCGCGACTCCTTTCTTTTGAAGGGACTGATCTGGTGAAATTCCGGAACCGACAGTTAAAGTCTGGATGGGAGAAGAAAATGAGATAACCAATAAGATTCCTTATGGACTCTTGTTGCGTTGTATTTCATTTCCATGTACCGAAGACTATTTTAACTTTTAAAAGTAAAATAACATGGAAAAATTATTAGTACAATTTGGAGCTACCTCCAAAGAACGTGTAGAAAAAGCACTTCAAACATTACAACAGGGAAAAGGCATTCTTTTAGTAGATGATGAAAACCGCGAAAACGAAGGTGATATCATCTTTCCCGCTTCCACAATTACAGAACAGGATATGGCACTTCTGATCCGCGAATGCAGCGGTATCGTCTGCTTATGTATTTCTGAGGAAAAAAGCCGCCACCTCAACCTTCGTCCGATGGTGGAAAACAATAATTCAAAAAATCAAACCGCATTCACTATTTCCATTGAAGCCAGAGAAGGTGTGGAATCAGGTGTTTCCGCAAGAGACCGTGTAACAACGATCAGAACTGCAGTGGCTGCAGGTGCCCAGGCTGAGCATATTGCAAGCCCAGGACACGTGTTCCCACTCATCGCCAGGAAAGATGGGGTATTTGAAAGACGTGGTCATACTGAAGGCAGTGTAGATCTTGTAAAAATGGCCAATCTGGGTGATGATGCCGTACTTTGTGAACTGACGAATGAAGACGGTTCTATGGCAAGACTTCCGGAAATTGTAGACTTTGCCATCAAAAAAGGGATGAGTGTCGTGACCATTGAAGATATTTATGCCTACCGTAAAATGGTGATAAGCAACTAGACTTAAACTTTTTAACGCACAGAGCCGCCTGTTGATATGATCAGCAGGCGTTTTTGTTAAAAACTTAATGAAAAACAAATAAAATTAACATTTGAATACTATTTTTTAATTATTTTTAACAAAAAATTAAAAATCTTGACTATGAAAAAATCTGTACTCCTTTTATTGGGAACATCTGCCATGCTTTCTGCGCAGATCACGCTTACAAAAGCAGCCAATGACCCTATTTCTGGAAACGTTATCAATTACAATCATGTAACCGGAGTCGTAAACAACTCCGCGACAGGAGCTAATGCTACATTTTCAAACGGAGGTCTTACCATGGGAGTTTCGTCACTAACGACTTATTCTACTCCTACTTCTGCTGAAATAACAACATTTCCAGGTTCCACCATTAAAATGATAGACGGAGCAACAACCATTTACTATAAAGCTTCTACTGCTAAACTTGAAATTACAGGAATTGTAAACCCACAGCTTACTTTAAATTTCAGTGTAGATAACGGAACTTATAACAATTATCCTACCTCTTACGGACCAGCGCAAAGCGACACAGCCAAAGGAACTTTCTCTTCATCTGTTGCCAACGGATTGTTCAGCGGTACAATGGCCGCCCAAGCTGATGCATACGGAACCCTGATTATAGGTAATCAAACGTACAGTAATGTTCTTAGAGTAAAATATACACAGAACCTTAATCTATATGCAGCTTTTGATATTATTTATGCCAATCCTATCGGAACAGCTACCAATACAGCATATGCTTATTATGATGCTTCTCACAGATACGCACTGTTAAATTCTACAAACGGAAATGTTAGCGTTCCATTGTTGAGTATCAACCAAACGGTAGCAACTTCATTAGCTTTAAGCGAAACTTTCCTGTCCACCAGCAATGCTGCGAAAAAAGAGAATTTATTGGTTTATCCTAATCCTGCGCAGGACTTTATTGGTTTCAAAGGAAATACTGATAATTATTCTAAAGCAAACATCTACAGTCTAGATGGGAAACTGGTTAAAACTTCAGATGTAAAATCAGGAAACATACAAATCTCAGACCTTCCTCCAGCTCCTTATTTCATTGAGATCAGTGGAAAAAATGCTGCAGACAAAAAGAATACAAAATTCATCAAGAAATAATAAAAGCAAAATCCCCGCTCCTACAAATGAGCGGGGATTTCTTATTAACATTCAAAATTGCTTTTAAAAAGTAGCTGCAGGAGCAGTTTCATTATTAAGCTTTCGCTGAATTTCAGTCTTTTTCCCTTTGGAGAAATCATAGCTTAATCCCAATACAAACATAGATTTATTGTTCATAATCTGCGTATGAATTTTATAATCTACTAAACTTTCAGATAAACTTTTCGTTTTATACTCTGAAGGCATTCCTATCCAATACATTCCTGTAGAAAATGTCCAGTTTTTGTGTTTATAGCTAACAAAAATATTATTCTGGTTTTCATTTGTATTAAGGAAAGCCCCACTAAGATTATACACGGGAATATTGAACTGATACTGAAGTGAGAAAGATTTATATTCTGAGGAAAGCGAAAAGTAATTTCCTAAATAATCATTTTTGATCAAAGCACCTGTACTTGTCCTTACCGTTTCAGAAGTGGGCGTAAGCACAGCTTTTATTACAAGCAGGCTATTTCCGAAAGGTTTATAAGATCCTGTAAGCTGTACTCCGTATCGCTGTCCGTTTTTCCCGTTTTCATAAGTCAATGCATAACCGCCCAATATATCATCCTGAACATAATACTGATTGATCACTCTATTGGTATACCTGTAAAATAAACCTGCATTGAAATCAAAATATTTATTATTAAAAGAATAGGTCAGGTTATTAGAAAAGACCTGCTGAGATTTTAAAAAAGGATTTCCTCTTTGGACAATATTTGGCGCCAGCTGCACCACATTACTACTCAGAGCATTACTCCATGGGCTTACCGGGTTATAACTTGCTGTAAAACGAAGATTCTGATTGTTTTTAATCTGATAAGCCAGAATAACCTTCGGAGTAAAAGTCCATTCATCAAAAGTATTCTCTGCACTTTTGTTGTGGATATTCGTAAGACCTGCCCCAACTCGGTAGCTGAATTGATCTATCTTTCCAGCAAATTCAGTGTAAAAATACTGCTCCAGATAATTAACGCTGTATTGAGAATATCCGGCAAGGTTATTCAGATCATTGGAAATAGAAGACCTTGAAATACGATATCCGGATGAAAGTTTTCCTGCTTTGAAATCATGAGTATGAGCAAGCTCTCCTACCAGACTCGTTTGCTTTGCCTTTAAAACCATATCATTATCATATACAGAAAATCCTGAGCCTAATATCCATTCCTGAGCAGTTTCTGTAGTATTGGTCGTATAATGAGAACCTACAACATTAATGCTCAGTTCATCTTTTTCACCAATCTTTTTAGAGTAGTAAAGATCCAGCTTAGGAATCACATAATCCGAACCATTATTTTTAAACATTGCATGTTCTTCCTTCAGTTGATCTTCAGTAAAGACACTCTGCCCTACTCCTTTTGAAAACCTGCTGAAAATATCCATATTCAATTTGGCCTGAAAAGCATAATCATCAGGAACAAGTCTGGTATAGCGCAAGGCAACATTCTGGAAAGTATATCCGAAATGATCTTTCCTGTTTTCATCAGAACGATAATGCTTTCCATTCAGCTGGTAATCATAGATGCTGTTTACTCTTCGGTCATCATAATCCCTAAGATTCAGGGAATATTCAAGTCCGAAATTATTTTTTCCTTTGGTATAATTGGCATAGGCTGAACTATTCACAAACCCTGTGTTCAAGGCAGAAGACACATCAGCCCCGAAAACATATCCTGTTTCTGTAGACCTCGTCAGAATATTAACTACAGTATCAGCCCTCGTTGCCCATCTTGCCGGCGGAATGTCATAATATTCCACCTTTACCACTTCACCGGGAGCTACACTCCGGATCTGCATATCTGTAGCCTCAATGCCATTGATAAGAAACAGTACGGTTCCTCCTTTAGTGCTGGTAATTGTATTCGATACCGGATCCAGTTGTAATTCAGGAAGGGTACGAAGCAAATCTTTTGCATAGCGCGCTCTTTCCAGCGCCTCTTTATCAAAAGTATAAACTGCTTTATCCGCAAACTGTTTTTTACGTTGTGATTTTAAAATAACTTCCTGAATCTCTTTTGTTACTGCAACATCGGCTGTATCACTTTTCTTCTCCTGGGCAAAAGCAAAAGCCCCGCAAAGAAAGAATATGGTATAAATAGTTTTTTTCATGTCAAAAGATGAATAATACTATTAGGACAATCTATTTCCGGTGTATATTACATTGATGATCATTAACAATTAAAGATTTATCAATAACTTTTCTTTAAATTCTATTTATTATGTTAAATACAGCCCGTTTTTTGCTGGTATTTTTAACACCATAAAATATTAAGTCATGAAAAAAGCATTCATATTAATTCCGTGCTTTCTTTTTTCAGTATTAGAAGCTCAGGAAACTCAAAACGCTCCGGCAGAAAAGATGAATATCGTCAAGACCAATGTTACAGCTTATGCATTCAGAAATATCAACTTATCTTATGAGCGCGCCATCAACCAATGGTTTTCAGTGAACATCGGTTTCGGAACAATGCCGGAAGGAAAAGTTCCATTCATCAATGCTTTTCTGAAAGATGAGGATGAGAAAAGATTTCAGAACCTTAGAGTAAAAGCCACCAATTTCACCATAGAACCAAGGTTTTATATTGGTAAAGGCTATGGAAAAGGATTTTATTTTGCGCCTTACTATCGGTATTCAAGTGTTACTTCCAATACTTTTGATTTTTATTATGATTATAATGGTCCGAATGGAATTACCTATCAAATTCCGCTTAAAGGTCATGGAGATACCAAAGGAAACAGCGGAGGCCTGATGGTCGGCGTACAATTTTTTCTTACCCGAAGTCAGAATCTTGTCCTTGATTTCTGGATTGCAGGCGCTCACTATGGAAGCGGAAAAGGTGATTTTACGATGACCTCAGATTATGCATTGACTCCTGATATGCAGGCTCAATTAAAAAAAGAAATAGAAAATCTGGACATTCCATTTGTAAAATACACTGTTGAAACCAATGCCAATGGCGCTAAAATAAAAGTAGACGGTCCTTGGGCAGGCTTCAGAAGCGGGCTCTCTATTGGGTATAGATTTTAAAAACACACAGCTTATACTTGTAAATCGTTCTTTTTCAGAGCGATTTATTTTTTTCTGAAATTTGTATCTTGGGTGTCAAAAACTTGTCTGAAATAATACTTTATGAATTCACCCACTATCACTACTGGTCAAAGAATCAAAGCCATCATAGGCGGATCTATAGGAAATCTTGTAGAATGGTATGACTGGTATGCTTACGCAGCTTTTGCCATTTATTTTTCAAATTCCTTTTTTCCGGATTCTGACCTGAATGCACAGCTGATGAATACGGCAGGAATATTTGCAGTAGGCTTTCTGATGCGCCCCATTGGAGGCTGGATATTCGGAAGTATTGCCGACAAGATTGGAAGAAAAAAAGCTATGACACTTTCTGTATTACTCATGTCATTCGGATCCTTGCTGATTGCCCTTACTCCTACTTATAAAACCATTGGAATCCTGGCTCCTGCCTTATTACTGATCGCCAGATTATTGCAGGGGTTGAGTGTAGGAGGTGAATACGGCGTTTCCGCGACTTACCTCAGCGAAATGGCATCGGAAGATAAAAGAGGATTTTACTCGAGCTTTCAGTATGTAACTCTGATCGGAGGTCAGCTGATTGCTTTAGGAATACAACTGATCTTACAGAAACTACTTTTAACAGAGACTCAGCTTGAAGAATGGGGTTGGAGAATTCCTTTTGTTATTGGAGCATTACTTTCTGTTATCGCTTTATATTTAAGAGCCAATCTTCACGAAACCGAAGCATTTGAGAATAAAAAAGAACTTAGTGAAAAGAAAAAAGGAACGGTAACGGAACTTCTCAAGCATCCTAAAGCTTTGCTGACGGTAATCGGATTGACATTAGGAGGAACACTTGCGTTCTACACTTATACCACGTATATGCAAAAATTCCTGGTGAATACCGTTCATTTGACTAAAGAGCAATCTACCCTTATTTCATTTATTTCGTTATTTATATTTGCCTGTCTGCAGCCTGTTTTCGGAGCATTATCAGACAAAATTGGAAGAAGACCGCTTCTTTTGGGCTTTGGAATTTTAGGAACACTATTCACCGTGCCCCTTCTCACCGCTTTAAGTACAACTACTTCAATGTGGACTGCCTTTTTCCTGATTATGGCATCTCTGATCATTGTCAGCGGATATACCTCCATCAATGCTGTTGTAAAAGCGGAACTTTTCCCTTCAGAGATCAGGGCGCTGGGTGTAGGACTCCCGTATGCACTTACAGTAGCTATTTTCGGAGGAACTGCAGAATATATTGCCCTGTGGTTTAAACAGACAGGAGCAGAAAGTTATTTCTACTGGTACATTACGGGATGTATTTTATTTTCCCTGATCGTTTATGCCGGAATGAAAGACACAAAGGAAACTTCTACACTCGATAAAGACTAATATTATACAGCTTTAAAAAACATGCGCCGCAGAGGATCTGCGGCGCATGTTCTATTTTTTAATGATAGGCTTGTTTAAATTTTTCAATCATACTGTCCAGATTATGACGCTGAACATATATACTTTTTACCTCTTCATACCTCGGCGATTTATAGAAAACCTCGTGGAAATCCATACTTCCGTTTCCTACTTTTACAACTTTCTGTACTTCGATATTCAACTTTCTCAATTCGTCTTTGAAGACTTTAAATTCATCTTGGATACTATTCATTAATATTTTAAGTTTTTTTAGTTAAAAATGTTATTTACCCCTTTGAATGTCAGGGGTAATCTCTCAAATTCCGAATAAAGTTAGTAAATTTATCGACACAAAATAACACTTTGACAACATTTTATTGCTTTTTTTGCAAACAGTACGTAAACTTCCATCTTATTGATACATATTCCGTATTTTTAAGTTGTCAAAAAATCACAACAACGTTATACAAACCATGAATATTAAAGCATTTTTCTCTTTATTCTTTTTAATACTGCTTACTTTTTTGCATGCACAAAAAATAGAATTTAAGGCACCTGATTATTCTTTAATTCAAAAAAATATTGAGGATAAAAGCTCAGAATTGTATTATCCGAAGCTTTTAAAGAGATTAAAACAGAACGATACGCTTCTTACGAAAAGCCAATACCGTCATCTTTACTTCGGTTATACCTTTCAAAAAGACTATCAGCCCTATAAAACCGGAAAGAAAGCCGAAGAAGTAGCTAAATATTATCGCGGCGAAGGTATTTCACAAAAAGATCTGTCCAAAGGGATTCAACTATTTTTGGATGCTTTGGACGAAAACCCACTGGATCTGCGTGCTATGAATTATCTTGCTTATTTGTATCATTTAAATAATGATGATGCCACTGCTGAAAAAATTGCCGGAAATTTCCACGGATTATTAAACGCCATTCTTACTTCCGGTGATGGACTGAAATGCGAGACAGGGTTTCATATCATATCCGTTACTGATGAATATGTACTTTTGAACAGATTCCAAATGGAAACCAAAGCCCAAAGCCACAATGGAAAATGTGACTATCAGGAATTTGAAAAAGGTAAATATAAAATCCCTGGATTTTATTTTGATATCAGTAGGTTTTACGGAAGAATATTAGATTAATCTTTTCAATATTGTATTCAAAAATTCACTTAAGTTTATTATTTAACGATAAATTACTAAAATATTTTCATATAATTTTTCCCTAATGATAAGGGTTTCGGAGTAGGAAGGAATATTTTTTCTCAAAAAAATTAAAATCTAGTGTAACATTTTTTTAAGGTTCGTCTCTAAAAGACAAATAAACCTTAAAACTTTAGAAATCATGAAAAAATTTACATTCCTTCTTATCATCATGTTATTTTTCGCGGCAGTATGTAATGTATTCGGTCAGGAAGCAGCATATCCGTTTGAAGTAAAGAAAACCGGAAAAGGAAATCAGTCTTTATTATTTATTCCTGGGTTCGCCTCTTCCGGAGATGTATGGAACGAAACAACTGCAAAATTTGAAAAAAACTTTACTTGTTATACTTTAACAATGGCTGGATTTGCCGGAACAAAACCGCAGGCAGATGCCAGCTTTAAAGATTGGGAAAGAGGAATTGCCGCTTATATAAAGAATAATAAAATTGACAAACCTATTATCATCGGACACAGCATGGGAGGAGGTCTTGCTCTGGCCATTGCAGCAGACTATCCTGAGCTGGTAGGGAAAATCGTCATCGTAGACACTCTGCCTTGTCTGGCTGCAATATCTGATCCTGATTTCACCTCTAAGGAAAATAATGACTGCACTTCTATCATTGAAAAATTAACAGCTATGAGTGAAGAACAGTTCCGAAAAATGCAGACACAGACTATGCCGCGCCTCCTGGCAGATACTTCTATGCAGGAAACTGTGATCAACTGGAGCATGAAATCTGACCGAAAAACATTCGCTAAAATGTACTGTGATTTTTCCAACACCGATCTGAGAGAGAAAATAAAAAATATACAGTGTCCTTCTCTTATTCTTTTGGAATCCTTTTTTGCTAATCTGAAACCAACGATTGAAGGTCAATACAAAAATTTGAAAAATGCCAATATGCAGTATGCTTCAAAAGGATTACATTTCATTATGTATGATGATAAAGATTGGTACTTTAATCAGTTGAATAACTTCTTATCTTCGAAATAATGGTTTTTGAGGAGATATACGAACTCTACTGGCAAAGGATATTCCGTCTGTGCATGGGATATGTGAATAATCCTGACCTCGCTCAGGATCTGGCCCAGGAAACATTTATCATTGTATGGCAGCAACTTCCGAAATTCAGAAATGAATCCAGCATAGGAACATGGATTTTCAGAATAGCCTCCAATAACTGCCTCCGACAGATTGAAAAGGAAAAGAAATTTGCCAAGGCAGATTTACCTGTTAATCTGGAAGAGAAAAAACAGGAATCTATGGAACCTCAGATACAAATGCTGTATCAGTTTATTTCGGAGCTGCCGGAAACAGACAGAATTATTATTTCATTGGAGCTGGAAGAGGTAAAACAGGCTGAGATAGCTCATATCGTAGGGCTTTCGGAATCCAACATACGGGTAAAGATTCACAGGATAAAGGAAAAATTAACACAAAAGTTTAAAGAAAATGGATACTAATATCAATTTCAAAAATATATGGAAGCAGCAGACTTCCAACAAACCTAATCTGGAAGAGCTTCTTGGTAAGCTGAAAAAATTCAGAAATCAAAATCTGCGTAAACTGATCGCTGCCAATATTGGATTAATCACCACGTCATTATTAATTATTTATATCTGGTATCGTTTCCAGCCCCAGATGATTACTACAAAAATCGGGATTGTACTTGTCATTCTGGCCATGGTTATGTTCCTTTTTGCTTATAATAAAATGTTTATGGTGTTTTACAAAATTGATCAGACACAATCTAACAATGAGTATCTCCAGAGTTTATATGTGGTAAAGAGTAAGCAGAAATTGATGCAGACCACCATACTCAACTTATATTTTATTATGCTGTCTCTTGGAATATGTTTTTATATGTATGAATACACTTCAATAATGACACTTGGTTCGGGTATTCTGGCCTATGCAGTAACATTAGGGTGGATTGCTTTCAATTGGTTTTATTTAAGACCTAAAACAATAAAGAAACAACAGGGGAAACTTGATGAATTAATTAATAAATTTGAAGAGATAAACAATCAATTAAAAGAATCATGAGTTCTTCAGACAACAAAAACCACTGGGAAAACGTATACGAAACCAAAAGTCCTGACCAGGTAAGCTGGACCCAGAAAAAACCTCAGACATCGCTTGATTTTATCAGGTCTTCCGGATTGGGAAAGGATGCCAGAATCATTGACATCGGCGGTGGAGACAGCAACCTTGTTGATTTTCTTCTTGAAGAAGGCTATGAAAATATTACAGTACTTGATATTTCTGCCAACGCTTTGGAAAAAGCACGGGAAAGACTGGGAGAGATTGCCAATAAAGTAAAATGGATCGCTACAGACATTACCGCTTTCGAACCTACCGAAACTTACGATATATGGCATGACAGAGCTGCTTTTCATTTCCTCACAACTCCAGAACAGGTTTCAAAGTATATTACCATTGCAGAAAATAGTGTGAATAACTTTCTGATCCTCGGAACTTTCTCTAAAAATGGACCTACGAAATGCAGCGGACTGGATATTCAGCAATATGACGAAGAATCATTATCCGAAAAATTTGAAGGAAGTTTTGAAAAAATAAAATGCATTACTGAAGATCATATCACTCCTTTTGAGACCGTTCAGAATTTTGTTTTCTGTAGTTTTCAAAAACGTTAATTCATTGTATGTATTTTTTATTTATTTTTAGATTTCAAACCATTAAATAAAAAATACTATGAAAAAACTACTATTTCTGCTTATTTCAGGAGCATTCTGCTCAAATATTTATTCACAAAGTTTGGAATTCCAGGAATGCGGAACCGATGAATTGATGAAAAAACATTATGAAAGGTATCCGGAAGAGAAAGCTCAGGATGATGCTTTCAACCTGAAATTATCCAATATGATCAAAAATGGGAAGCTTGCTTCTAAGCTCAACAATCAGGTGTATGAAATTCCTATTGTTGTACATGTTGTAGGAGACGGAAGTGCTATAGGAACCACCAATAATAAGTCTGATGCTGATATCATCGCATGGGTGAACTATACCAACGGTGTTTTCGCTGGAAGCTCCACCAGCGGAATGTCTGGAACAAGTTCTATCCTTCCTGTCAAATTTGTTTTCGCAATCAAGGATCCCAACTGTAATACAACCAATGGCATCAACAGAATCAATGCTTCTACTCTTCCTAAATATGTAAGCGGAGGAGTCAATAATGACAATACTACCAATGCGGTGACCGCCTCTGAAATTACTGCAATGGGGATGTGGGATACCTCAAAATATTACAATATCTATGTCGTTAAAAAATTAACATCCAACTCCGGAGGATTGAATGGTTTTGCCTATTATCCGGGAGGAAGCAAGGATTATGCTTTTATGGCTACAAGTGCTTCTGCTGTCAATGCACAGACTTTAGCTCATGAGTTCGGGCATGCTCTGGGCCTCAGACATACCCACCAGGGATATAATGAAACTACAGGAGACTGCCCTACCAACAATGACTGTACTTTGGAGGGAGATCTTGTTTGTGATACAGAACCCATGAAAAGCCTTTACCACTCTTCCGTTCCTCATAGCTGCCAGACAGGACAGATAAATCCTTGTACCAGCCAGCTGTATAATGGAGGTGAAAGAAATGTGATGGCGTACACTTACTGCTTCAGAAATTTATTTACACAAGGGCAGACTGACAGAGCAACGGCGCAGCTTTTACAATACAGACAGTTATTGATCAACTCACCGGTAGCTTCTATAACTAATAACAGTGCTGTATTGACCAATGCCTGTACCCCCGCTTCAATTACAAATCCAGGAAATTACAATGTGGGAATTACTTCTGTAAAATTCGGGAGTATTAGCAATTACTCCAGCAATTTCAAACAGGCGGCTAATAATTTCTATGAAAACTTTACAGGAACTTACTGTTTTGGAATATCAAAAACTACAATTCCTCAAAATACAGCGACAACACTTACTGTAGCACCGGGAACCAACAATCCCCACATTATTAAAGCTTATATTGATTATAATAATGACGGTCAGTTTAATGAATCTACAGAACTTGTTCTTAACCAAACTGGCGTAAGCAGCGGTTCATTCGCTACGGCTCAGGTAACTCCTCCTGCCAGTGCAGTTACCAATACTCCTTTAAGAATGAGAGTGATTGGAGAGTTCAACGGCACTGCAGTAACAGCCTGTTATACTCCAAAATATGGGCAAGTGGAAGATTATTCTGTGATCATCGAAACCAAAACTTTATTAGCTCTAGAAAACACTGGATCAAAAAATTCATCTATCATTTTTAAAGATGAAAACTCTGTATCAGTAAGAAGTAATGTAAAAATCTCTTCATTGCATATTTATGATGTTTCAGGAAGATTGCTCATGAGAAAGACAGATCTTAAATCTTCAGAATTCAAATATCCTGTTGATCAGAAGAATATAGTTATCACCGTAACAGCAGTACTGGAAAACGGAAAAATAATCACTAAGAAATTAAAATTCTAAAAATTTATTTATAAAAGCAGTCTAAACTTTACAAAACCACAAGCTTGATTCTAAAAAACTTAAGTGTTTAAAACCTTTGTACCTTTTGTGGTTAAAATAATTAATGTAAAAGATTAGACAGCTTCATAAAAAAAGAGAGTCGCAGTGACTCTCTTTTTTGTTATCATTATTTCTTATAGATTTTATGATTCTTTTTCTTCCTCCATTTCTACCTCATGGCGCAGCTGGGCTTTGTAAAGAGTAGAATAATATCCGTTCTTATCCAAAAGCTCAAGGTGCTTACCTTCTTCCACAATTTTACCGTGCTCCATCACAATGATCTTATCTGCTTTTTCAATAGTAGAAAGCCTGTGGGCAATAATAATAGAGGTTCTGTTTTTCGTAATTTTTTCAGTAGCTCTCTGGATCAGTTTTTCACTTTCGTGGTCAATAGAAGACGTTGCTTCATCCAGGATTAAAATTTTTGGATCTGATAAATAGGCTCTCAGGAAAGACAGCAATTGTCTCTGACCTAAAGAGATTGACGAACCTCTCTCACTTACTACATAATCATATCCGCCAGGTAGCTGCTGGATAAACTCGTCTACTTCAATTTCTCTGGCACCTGCTTTTATCTTATCCAAAGTTATACTGTCATCACCGAAAGCAAGGTTTTCAAAAATACTTCCATGGAAAAGGAAAACATCCTGCAAAACGACTCCAATGTGGCTTCTCAGATTATAAAGCTCATAATCTTTTAAATCCACATCATCAATCAGAATATTTCCGGAATTGATATCATACAATCTTGTGATCAAACTGATAATAGTAGATTTTCCAGCACCTGTGGCACCCACTATTGCTACTGTTTCTCCAGGATTTACTTTAAAATCAATTCCTTTCAGAACTTCCTGCTTTTCATCGTAGGCAAAATGCACTTTCTTGAATTCAATTTTACCGGCAAAGTGGTCTTTCTTCACCGTTCCGTTATTAGGCATCGAAATCTCTTCATCCATTAATCCCAATACCCTTTCTGCACCTACAATTCCTCGCTGAATATTGTTGAAACGGTCAGCAATCTGCCTCAAAGGACGAATCAACATTGAAATATACTGGATAAATGCAATCACCACCCCGGCACTGATGGTAATATACCCTCCATAGAAAAGGATAAATCCTATGAATAAAGAGGAAATAAGTTCCACTACTGGAAAGAACAGTGAGAAAATAAATACAGTTCTCAGCAATGCACTTTTCAGGGTAATATTGATATCATCAAATTTCTTAAACTCAGATTCCTGTCTGTTGAATACCTGAATAATAGACATTCCCGCCAGTCTTTCCTGAACAAAAGAGTTTTGATTTGCCGTCCAGTTTCTCTCGTCTCCAAAAGCTTTCTTCAGTCTTTTCTGAAAGAATCTTGTAATAACGACCATCAAAGGTAAAATGGCCAGCGTAATGTAACTCAGGTGAACATTGGTGCTGAACATCATAATCAATACAAACACAATTCTGAGAATATCCCCAAAAACCATCAGAAAACCATCCGTATATACGGTAGCAATTGTTTCTACATCTCCTACCGCACGCGTTACCAGCTGCCCGATAGGGGTTTTATCAAAAAATGAAGTCTTGAAATAAATCAGTTTAGCATATAAACGCTCCCTGATATCCCTGATCACATTCTGCGAGATAAAATTGGAAAAATAAACTAAGAAAAAGTTTAAAATCGTTTCAGCAAACACCAGCCCTACAAGGATATAGATATGTTTCATCATCAAAGCCTTATCATGAAGCTTTGTAATATCATTATCCACCACCTGCATAGTAAGATATGGCCTGTAAGTAGAAACAATGGAAAGGAAAATAGAAATTATAAGAGTAAGGATAAACCATGAACGGAACTTCATTCCGATAAAGAACAGCCTTTTTATAATCTCCCAGGTATCTTGTTTTTTCATTGTACGAATCGAAAGAAAGAATTAAAATAAAAATTCTATGCAAAAATAAGACTTTATAATCGGACTGCCTTTACAACTTTTGCAAATCGTCATAGAAAATTTCAGATACCTATGATTTACAGAATGAATAGTTTTAATCTGCGGACAAACTGATTGTTTGATCTTTAAGCTCTATTTTATCACTCATAAAACATGAAAAATAAATTTGCAATCAGTAAAACAACCTTGTTTTAAACCTCCCGACATCTCCGGAGCTTCAAAACAATAGTGAAACACACTTTCCGAGGTCTCGGAAGACTTGTTTTATGTATGTTTTAATCAAACGAGTTTCTGACTGTCACAATGAATTGGCAACAGTATATTTTTTAGTATTAAAATTCATACCCCACATCCACCAGATACAGCCCATGCCCTGGCGCTGAAGTTCCGGCAGCATTTCGGTTTTTATCTTCAATCACTGTACGAAGATCTTCCGGTTTCAGTTTTCCGGTTCCTATTTCTACCATTGTTCCTACAATGGCGCGAACCATATTTCTCAAAAAACGATTGGCTGAAACGGTGAATTTCAATTCCGTTCCGTTTTGTTCCCATTCTGCTTTATACATTTTGCAGATATTGGTTTTGTTGTCGGTTTTTAATTTGGCAAAACTGGTAAAATCTTCATATTCAAAAAGAATTTCGCAGGCTTCGTTCATTTTATCAATATCAAGGTTCCTTTTCCAGTGCTGCCAGGCAGATTCCTGGGTGAACGGATTTTTTTCCAGCGAGATATAATATTCATAGGTTCTGTACGTCGCATCAAAACGGGCATGAAAATCATCCTTTACCTGAAAAATCCTTTTAATGGAAATATCAGGTGGAAGAAAGCCGTTCAGCCTGCGTGGAAGCTGATCGTTCACTTCTTTTTCCGTATCAAAATGAGCAAATATCTTTTTGGCGTGAACTCCTGTATCGGTTCTTCCCGCTCCTGTAGTTTTAATCTCTTCCCTTAAAATTGTGGAAAGTGCTTTTTCCAGTTCTTCCTGTACAGAAATAGCATCCGGCTGTATCTGGTAGCCGAAATAATTCTTTCCGTTGTAAGAAAATTCTATAAAGTATCTCAATGTAATCTAATAACTCCACAAAAATACTTTAATTTAACGAAATATTTATTGAAAAGTCTTCGAGAATATTATACCAAATGCTTATGAAAATTCCTATTTTTGCAATCGTATGAAAAGATGGTACCTTTATCCTTTTTCCCTCGGTTATCATTTGGCAACGGGTATCCGGAACACAATGTATGATCTGGGAATTTTTAAGTCAACAAAATTCAAAACTCCGATAATCAATGTCGGAAACCTTTCTGTGGGCGGCAGCGGAAAGTCACCCATGGTGATGTATCTTGCCCAATATCTATCCAAACATTACAGAACAGGAGTACTTTCACGAGGTTATGGAAGGCTTACAAAAGGCTATGAAGTAACCAATTATGAAAGCAACTACAAAATGGTGGGCGATGAAGCGATGCAGCTTTTTGAACGTTTCAAAAACCGATTTGTCATTGCCGTTTCAGAAGAACGTGTGCCCGGCGCTAAAAAAGTAATTGAAGATATGGACCTTCAGGTTCTGGTACTGGATGATGCCTTGCAGCACAGAGCTATTAAGGCGGGATTCAACATTCTGATGACTGATTTTAATGATCCTTTTTTTAAAGATTATATACTTCCTGCCGGAGATCTGAGAGAATCAAGAGCAGGATATAAAAGAGCGGATATCATTATGGTCAGCAAATGTCCTGACGAACTTACTGAGGAAACAAAAAGGTATTATATCTCAAGAATAAGACCTTCTTACGGGCAGAAAGTTTTCTTTTCATCCATCGGTTATGACGAAAATGTATACGGAAAAGAGAAAATGCTTCCGGATAACAACCTGAATTATTATGATATTTTACTGATCACCGGAATTGCCAATCCTAAACCGCTTCTGGAACATCTGGCAAAATTCTCAAAAAGGGTGAAACATTTAAAGTTCAGAGATCATCATAATTTCACGGATGATGATATTAAAAAAATCCTTGCCGAGTATAAAAAATTAGGAGAATATAAACTGATATTAACCACAGAGAAAGATTACGTTCGTCTGAAAACTTTTGACTATCTTAGAGATATTGTTTACTACTGGCCTATCAATGTATTGATTGATAAGAAAGAAGAATTCAATCAAATCATCTTAGATTATGTTAGAAAAAATTAAAGAGACTGCTGATTTTATTAAAAATATTATTCAGGAAACTCCTGATTTTGCAGTTGTTTTAGGATCCGGATTGGGGAAATTACAAAATGAAGTAGAACCGATCCACGTTTTAGAGTACAAAGACATTCCCCATTTTCCACAAACTACCGTTGCCGGACATACCGGAAAGCTTGTGTATGGAATATTGGAAGGGAAAAAAGTTCTGATGATGAGCGGCCGTTTTCATTATTACGAAGGGCACTCTATGGAAACTGTAACTTTCCCTGTGAGGGTTTTTCATGTATTGGGCATTCAAAATCTTATTCTTTCCAATGCGTGCGGCGGCGTAAATCCTGCTTACAGCGTTGCAGATATTGTTATTCTGAAAGACCATATCAACATGATGCCTGAGCATCCGCTCCGTGGAAAAAATATAGATGAGCTTGGACCGCGTTTTGTGGACATGAGCGAACCTTACAACAAAAAAATGATTGCCACAGCAGAACAGGCTGCAGCAGATCATCATATCAAGATCCATCAGGGAGTTTACGTTGCCTTGCAAGGACCAACCTTTGAAACTCCAGCTGAATATGGTATGATAAAAGCCATTGGCGGAGATATGGTAGGCATGAGTACCGTTCCGGAAGTTATTGTTGCCAGACATATGGGAATGGATGCATTCTGTATTTCGGTCATCACAGACCTTGGCGGACCGGATATTGCTTTGGCCGTTTCTCACGAAGAAGTTTTAAATGCAGCCAATAAAGCAATGCCCAATGTAATTGCCGTTGTGAAAGGTTTGATTAAAAACTATCAGTAAAAATATTTAACAACTAATATAACTGAAGACGTCATATTCCTCTCCCACGGAAAGATGGCGAAAAATTCAAAGAATTTTTGAAAGAATAGTTTACACATTCCCCCTCATACCCTATAGAAACCATCAATATTATAAATTTTTACTAATTCAACAGAAATCAATCTCAGATTGCAATTCATTGTTTAGATTTGTACAAATGAAATTGTATAAAATGAGAAAGTTGATATTAATTTTAATGATAGGTATTTTTGGAATAAGTTATTCACAAAAAGTTCCTGCCGTTCTTAAAACAGGGTTTTCAAAAGAAGCTTTACAGCAGAAACTGGAAGATGAAGATGGAAAAACCATTAGCATCCAGCAGATTCTTGATCAGCATAAAGGAAAAGTTTTAGTCATTGATTTTTGGGCAGGATGGTGTAGAGATTGCTTAAATGCTCTTCCAAAAGCTAAGGAATTAGAAGAAAATAATAAGAATATTGATTTTGTATTTCTATCATTAGACCGTTCAAAAGAAGGGTTTGAAAAAAGCCTTGATAGATTTGACATGAAAGACAAAGAAAATTATTGGTTCGCATCAGGATGGAAAAATGATTTCAATAATTATGTAGATCTTAACTGGATCCCAAGATATATGGTGATCGATCAGAAATCTTCTATTGCAAAATATTACGCGATATCTCCTGAAGATCCTGAACTTCAACAAACTATCAACAATCTTTTAAAATAATTTTAATCACAAAAAATACTGAAACTTTACTCTATTGAAAGTTTCAGTTATCTTAATACCATGATCACAAGAGAAGCTACAGAAAAGGACCTGGAAATTCTTTTAGAGTTTGAACAGGGAGTCGTTGCTGCAGAAAGACCTTTCAACAGCACACTTATTGAAGGAGAAATTCATTATTATGATTTAAACAGCCTTATGCAGTCTCCAGACGCTACTGTAATTGTTGCCGAAGAAAATAATGAGGTTATTGCATCGGGGTATGCCCTGATTAAAAAATCAGAAAAATATTATAATCAGTTTGAAAGCTATGCTTATCTGGGTTTTATGTACGTAAAACCGGAACACAGAGGAAAAGGAATCAATAAAGTGATTACCGATGAACTGATTGCCTGGTCAAAATCAAGAGGCATTGATGAAGTAAGGCTGGAAGTATATGCTCAAAATGAATCTGCTATAAAAGCTTATGAAAAGGCCGATTTTGAGCCTCATATTCTCATGATGAGATTGAAATCCTAACGAGAATAATTTACCATAAATAAAGGAATCCATATCTTTGCATATGGATTTTTCTTTGCCACTTCGTAAAATTATTCATGTTGACATGGACGCATTCTATGCTTCTGTGGAGCAGCATGATAATCCTACATTGAAGGGCAAACCTATTGCAGTTGGAGGGCAGCATCGTGGTGTAGTGGCTGCGGCAAGCTATGAAGCCAGAAAATATGGTGTACGCTCTGCAATGCCCAGCAAAACCGCAAAAGAAAAATGTCCGCATCTTATTTTTGTTCCTCCCCGATTTGCCAGATATAAAGAAATCTCAAAAAAGATCCGGGAAATTTTCTATGAATATACCGATCTGGTAGAACCCCTTTCTCTGGATGAAGCCTATCTGGATGTCACTGAAAATAAAAAAGGAATGGAATCTGCCAACCTGATCGCCAAAGAAATCCGTCAGAAAATTTTTGAACAGACAGGATTGACTGCTTCTGCAGGAATTTCAGTTAATAAATTTTTGGCTAAAGTAGCTTCCGATATCAACAAACCGAATGGCCAGAAAACCATTCACCCTGATAAAATGGAACACTTTCTGGAAGAATTGCCTGTAGAAAAGTTTTATGGAGTTGGAAAAGTTACTGCTAACAAAATGTTTAGCTTGGGAATTTATAAAGGAAAAGATTTAAAGAAAAAATCTCTTGAAGATCTGGTAAGGCTTTTCGGGAAGTCCGGAAACCATTATTACAATGTGGTGCGCGGCATTCATACTTCTGAAGTAAAACCTCATCGGATCCAGAAAAGTGTAGCCGTAGAAAGAACTTTTTTTGAGGATCTTCTGGATGAGCAGCAGATCAATGAAAAACTGGAAAGTCTCGGACAGGAACTTCATCAGAGATTACAGAAAAATAGTATTCTCGGAAGAACTTTAACGTTAAAAATAAAATACAAAGATTTTTCCCTTTTCACAAGAAGTATAACGAGAGAAGATTATTTCTCGTCACCGGAACAGTACTTTAATACGGGAAGAAAACTCTGGGAACTCCGCCCTTTCGATAAGGCTGTACGTCTTCTGGGGCTGTCTCTCTCCCACCTCAATACGGAAGAAAAAAAACAGGTTTCCGTTCAACTAAAAATCCCGTTTGAAGAATTTGAAAATGAGTAGATCATATATTTTCGCTAACTTGTATCTACCAAATCAACAAATTTATGAACCCAACCATGATTCAGTTTTTCCACTGGTATTCTGAAGGAGACGGAAAGTTGTGGAAAGAAGCCGAAAAACAGGCCAGATATTTAGCTAAACTGGGGATTACTTCTGTATGGTTTCCTCCTGCCTACAAAGGGACAAATGGCGGTTACTCTACCGGATATGACGCTTATGATCTCTATGACCTTGGAGAATTTGACCAAAAGGGAACTATTCCTACCAAATACGGTACAAAGAATGATTATACAAAAGCCATTAAAGCCCTAAAGAAACAAAATATACAAGTGATTGTAGATATTGTGCTTGGACATAAAGCCGGAGGTGACGAACTGGAAAAATTCAAAGTGGTGAAAGTAGATGAGGAAAACAGAGACAAAGTTATTTCTGATATCATTGAAATTGAGTCCTATACCAAATTCACCTTTCCCGGAAGAGAAAAAAAATATTCTGATTTTGAATGGAACTTCACCTGTTTCAGCGGCGTAGATTATGCCGAAGGTATGGAATCCCACATTTATAAAATACAATCTGAATACGGGGATGACTGGGAAGAAATGATTCATGATGAAAAAGGAAATTATGACTATCTGATGTATAATGACATTGAACACCGCAATCCTTTTGTACGGGAAGAGCTTAACCACTGGGCTAAGTGGTATTTTGACCAAGTAGATTTTGATGGAGTTAGGCTGGATGCTTTAAAGCATATTTCGTTCGATTTTTATAAAGAATGGCTTACTATGCTTCGTTCCAATTCGGAAAAAAATATTTTTGCTGTAGGTGAATACTGGGCTCCCGGATATCTTCATCTGCTTCAGAAGTATATTGAAGTGACGGAAGGTTGCATGAGTCTTTTTGACAGTTCTCTTCAAAATAATTTTCATAATGCTTCGAAAGAAGGAAGTTCTTATGATCTCAGGAGAATTTTTGATGAAACTCTTACTCAGGCAGATCCTATGCATTCGGTAAGTTTGGTGGCCAATCATGATACTCAGCCGCTTCAGGATCTTGAGGCTCCTGTAGAGTCCTGGTTCAAACCTCTTGCTTATGCTTTGATCTTATTGAGAAAAAATGGCTATCCATGTGTTTTTTATCCTGATTTATATGGCGCCCATTATGTGGATAAGGATCGGGGAGGCCATGATCAGGAAATATTTATGCCAAAAGTAGATGGAATAGAAGAGTTATTAAAAGCTCGAAAAGAGCATGCTTATGGTGATCAGCAGGATTATTTTGAGGATGCCAACTGCCTTGGATGGGTTCGTACAGGAGATGATGAACATTCAGGATGTGCTGTAGTACTAAGCAATAAAGATGCTTATAACAAGCCTTTGGAAATGGGACAGCTTTACGCTGGAAAAAAATTCAAAGACCTGCTGAAACGATTTAAAGAGAAAGTAACCATTGATGAAAACGGATGGGGAAATTTCCCTGTTCCGGCAGGAAATGTAAGTGTTTGGGTCCCCGAATAAGAGCCTTGTCAAGGTTTAAAACCTTGACAAGGCTTTCTTTCATTAGAAAATTAGCAATAAATGTATCTGCAATTCCAAATATCTATAGCCCATTCACAGCATTGCCCATCTTCGTTGGAAGTGCAGCATACTTTACCCCAATTTAAATCTCCAGCTTTTAAACTTTTTAATTCCTGACGATTCAGTTTTCTTACTTTGAAATCTTTTTTTTGTTTCATAATTATTATTTTTATGGTTTAGTAATTAAATATACATTAAAAACCACAATTATGAACAAATATTTACTACCAAATACTCAATTTAACACACATAATTCATAGTGAAATTTGAAATAAATAGTAAATATACATAAACCACCCCGTCAAAAATTCTTTGAATTTTCGACACCCCTCCACAGAAAGGGAATATTTGCGTCTCCAATTGAGATATTTGTTAGAATTAGGAATTTTATAAGCCTGATGTATGGTTACATCTTTCGGAGCTCCAGGATCTCCGGTCTTTCTGAGGTATCAATTATTTTTCCGGTACGGGCAAATTCAGCCCAGAGAGCCCTAAGTTTTTTACCATTCTCATGAATACGACTCCAGGGAATATCTTTCAGCATTTCGGAAGATTTCCAGGCTGATTCATTCCCAAAGATCAAAGGAAGATCAATGCAGTGCGATGCTCCGATATGATTGTCTTTCAATTTTGAATGAATTCTGAAGAGGTAGACGTTCCCTTCGGCATCAGCCAGATTTTGTGCAAATTGCCTTGCCGGATTTCCGTAGATAAATTCTGTAGTTTTTTCAACGGTTTTATCTATGATTTTCAAGCCCAATTCTTTTCCGAAATATTTATTTAAAGCTTCAGAAGTTTTAAGATAAAATGCAGTTTCATCGTTATTTAAACCAATCAGCACATCGTATTTCTGCGCATTCTTTTTCCACATTTCTACCGAGTCTTCTTCTTTACATAAAGGAAAATATCCGTATTGAGTTCCAAAAGGCATCGCAGCTTTCAGACCGTATTTCATGATGGATGGTAAAAATTTTCCGTATTCATCCATCATTTTTAAAACATTGGTTTCATCTTTCAATACTTCTGTTTTTTTTAGAAATTCTGCAGACATTTTCTGTCTTTTATGGCGTAATCCCAAAGGCGCGCTCTGGATAATCAAACGCTGAAATAAGCCTTCTATACCTTCTGATATCATTAAATGAGCAATAGCATCACCGCCTGAAGACTGCCCGAGAAGAGTGATATTTTTTTCATCTCCTCCCAGATCTCCAATATTGATTTTTATCCACTTCAAGGCTTCAATGATATCCAGCAACCCAAGATTGGCAGGTCTCTTTTCATCGCCACCTAAAAAACCAAAGAGTCCCAATCGATATGAGACAGCAACGACAATGACATGTTGTTCTTTCACCCATTCCGAGGGATCTGCAGTGGCAAGATCACCACAGCCTATTTCATGAGAACCTCCGTGAATCCAGACAACAACAGGGAGTTTTTCATTTTCAGATATAATTTCAGGGCGGGTGATGGATAGATATTGTGTAGCTTCATCAACTTCAAAACTTTCGACAGGTGTTGCTCCTATCATTTTTTCCACAAGTGGACTTAAAGCCTGCGGGCAAACCGGAGTTCTTTCCGGAGGAATAATCATTAAAGATAAGGAAGCTTCTACAGCAACAGGTTTTTTAAACCTTTCAGAATGGGCATAACGAATACTTCGGACTCTTATAATCCCTTCTTCTTTTAATGCTGCAATTCTCCCGAAACGAGTTTCTAAAGTAGTAATGTTCTGCTGATTTGGTGTCATCGTTAAAACTGTGAAAACTTTTCTCTTTAAATTTAATTAAACACAAATTTCACGAATACAAGCACAAATATTCACTACTAATTATAGTGTTATTCGTGTTGAAAAATCTTAGTTCAGGATTTTGTATTCACTTGGAGAAATACCTACTTTCGTTTTGAAGAGTCTTGTAAAATGCTGTGGATATTTGAATCCTAAATCATAGGAAATCTCACTGATTGTTTTTGCCTGATCAAGAATTTGTTCTTTAGCAATATCAATAAGTTTGTTATGGATAAATTCCTGTGCAGAAATCCCCAGTTCTTTTTTAATCAAATCCCCGAAATAATTAGCAGACAAATTCAGTTTTTCTGCAAAGTAGTTGACCATCGGAAAACCAATATTCTTAGGATTTTCAGATTTTAAATAATTGTCTACGAGATTTTCAAATTTACCAATAACTCCCTGGTTGATGTGATCTCTTGTAATAAACTGGCGGTCATAAAAACGCATACAGTAATTCAGGAAAAGTTCAATATTATTGACAATTAAAGATTTACTGTGTTTATCAATAGCCTGTTCAAGCTCAAGTTTTATATTTTTAAAACAATCCAGCACCACTTCTCTTTCTTTTTCTGAGAGATGGAGTGCTTCATGCACATCGTAAGAGAAGAATGAATAGTCTTTCATGTTCTTTCCTAAGTTGGTCCCTTTTATCAGGTCGGGATGGAAAATTAATGCAGAACCTGCAGGCTGAATATATTTATCTTTGTTATAAATTCCATAGGTCTGACCGGGAGCAATAAAAACCAATGTTCCTTCCTGATAATCATAGCTGTGTTTTCCATATTGCATATCTCCGCACATTACATCTTTCAGAAAAACGGTATAAAATCCAAATGTTCTTTTATGCTGGCAGATAGGATCAGATTTGGAAAAATCAATGATACTCACCAGCGGATGCAGGGTTTCATGATTGGCCATTTTATTATATTCCGAGACCGTATTATAGATTTCAACCTCCTGATTTTCCATGAAGTATATTTTTATTTCTATTCAAAATTACCACTTTCTTATGTAACTGAAATGATGTCTGTAAAATTGGTAAGTAATTCGGTAATCTGTATAAGTCCGGTTTACTAAAAAGTTTCGACTTTTGTATCGTTATGGAAACTGTTAATACACCCATATGATAATTTATAAAACCTAAATAAACTAAATATAAAAAATGAGTACAATCACAGTAAAAGCTTATGGTGCAGAGTCTACCACAGCAGACCTGAAAGAAATGAATATTGAAAGAAGAGACGTAACCTCAAAGGATGTAGAGATTGAAATCCTATATTGCGGGGTATGCCACTCTGACCTTCACACGGCAAGAAATGACTGGGGAGGATCTTTGTATCCTGTAGTTCCGGGGCATGAAATTGTCGGGAGAATTACCAAAGTAGGAAGCGAAGTTTCTAAATTTAAAGTAGGTGATCTTGCAGGGGTTGGATGTATCGTAGATTCTTGCGGACATTGCGATAGCTGCCAGCATGATCTGGAACAGTATTGTTTAAATGGCTTCACAGGAACTTATAATGGAAAGGATAAGCATTTGGGAGGTCACACTTTTGGGGGATATTCTCAAAAAGTAGTTGTGGATTCTCACCACGTTTTAAAAGTACCTGAAAATCTTGATCTTGCAGCAGTAGCACCACTTCTTTGTGCAGGTATTACAACATGGTCTCCTCTAAAACACTGGAATGTAGGTCCTGGCTCTAAAGTAGCCGTTGTAGGATTGGGTGGTTTAGGCCACATGGCGATTAAATTGGCAAAAGGATTGGGAGCTGAAGTTACTTTATTCTCAAGAACTCCCGGAAAAACGGATGATGCAAAACAACTGGGTGCTGATCATGTTGTTATCTCTACGGATGAAGCACAAATGGCGTCTGTAAAAGGAAAATTCGATGTAATTATTGATACGGTTCCTTATGTACATGATGTAAATCCATATGTGGCTACTTTAAATATCAATGGAACTCATGTTCTTGTAGGATATCTGGGAGGTTTGGAACCTATCCTTAATACTGTTCCGATGATTATGGGAAGAAAATCTGTAGCGGGTTCAGTAATTGGAGGTATTGCAGAAACTCAGGAATTATTAGATTTCTGTGGAGAACATAATATTGTTTCAGAAATTGAAATGATCAAAATGCAGGATATCAACGAAGCTTATGACAGAATGTTGAAAAGTGACGTAAGATACCGTTTTGTCATTGATATGCAGTCTTTATAATTCTTCTGGAGAATATTAACGAAAACAGGCGCTTCGGATTGAAGCGCCTGTTTTTATTTTTTAAGATTTTGGCTAAATGTATTCTGAGCCTGATTCACGATATATTGGTTTCCTTCAGCACATTTATTATCATTTCTTTCCATATCCTGAAAAGCCCATGCTGCCATGGCATCAATAACGGGAGCAAGCTCATTGCCTGCTTCACTTAATTTATAGGTCACATGAGGCGGCACTACAGGTTTTGCCGTTCTAATAATCAACCCATCTATTTCCAGCTGTTTCAGATGCTGAATGAGCATTTTTTCCGTTACGGCAGGAATTGCTTTTTTCAATTCGCTGTATCTTTTTTCTCCTGTAGAAAGATTAAAAAGGATAATGGGTTTCCAGAATCCTCCAATTCTTTCCATAACATACATTACGGGACAATCCTGTAGCGTCTTTCTGTTTTCCTGAATGGTTGAACTTTCTTTGATTGCTGTCATATCTACATACTTTAGGGTAAGTACTTGTATAAAAGTAAGTACAAATATAACTTTGTTCTCAGAAATAAAAAAATATTTATATATGAAAATCGTAATCACAGGATCATTAGGAAATGTAGCTAAACCACTGGCACAACAATTAATTGCCGAAGGACATACTATTACCGTAGTAAGCAGTAGCGATGCAAGAAAACAGGATATTGAATCTCTGGGAGCAACTCCAGCAATAGGTTCTATCACGGATGTTAACTTTTTGACTCAAACATTTGAAGGTGCAGATGCTGTTTTTGTAATGACACCTCCGGCAATCAGCCCGGATAAGATTGTGGAAAACACAACCAATGCAGGAAAAAATTATGCTGAAGCTTTAAAGAATGCTAACGTAAAAAGAGCTGTAATGCTAAGCAGTGTTGGAGCAGAATCTCCGGTAGAAAACGGCCCAATCGCAGGTCTTCACAATATTGAAAAAATATATAATGAAGTAGACAGTACCTCTTTTACTTTTTTAAGAGCCGGATATTTTTATAATAACTTTTTCAATGATATTCCTTTGATTCAAAATGCAGGAATCATTGGTGGTAATTATCCTTCAACTATTGAAGTACCTGTAGTACATCCTACTGATATTGCCAAGGCAGCAGCTGAAGAACTTGTAAAAGATGGAAATAAAAACAACATCAGATATATTGTAAGTGATGTACGGACAGCATCTGATTTTGCTAGAGTTTTAGGTACTTCTGTTAATAAGCCTGAACTTCCATGGGTAGAATTTTCCGATGAAGATTCTTTAAACGGAATGCTGCAGGCAGGACTTCCTGAAGACATGGCTCATCTCTATGTTGAAATGGGTAGAGGAATAAGAACGGGTGTTGTTCAAAAGGATTTTATTGATCATGGTTCTCCTGTTACAGGAAATGTTAAATTGGAAGATTTTGCTAAAGAATTTTCTTCTCAATTTTAATTTTTAAGTCAATCTATTAAATAGTTTCGGCGCACCTTTGGTGCGCCGAAATCATTTAAATCTATATTTTTTACTCTTAGATTATTTTTGCTCTTTCAGTGTTTGTTTTAAAACTTTCAGTTTTCCATCAATAGGCTGATCAATTTTTAATCCTAAAACTTCAGCAATCAAAGGATAAACATTAATGTTGGCAAATTCAGGGATGACCAGATTATTTTTAAATTCAGGTCCCCAGGCAAAGAAAGTCGCTTTCATTTCCGGAACAACTTTAGGGTTGTAACCATGTTTTCCAACCGATGTTTTCTTTCCTTTTTCTAGAAATATTTTCGGAGCTTTCGGGATCAGAAGAATTTGCCCAATCCTGTTGTATCTGTCATCTTTTGTTGCAAAGTGCAGGTATTTAGGAAGTTTTTTATCCAGATATACTTCGTAATCGTCTGTTTTATTAGCTTTCAGTTCTTTATAAACTGATTTTATCTCATCCTGATTTTTAACGTAAACTCTTAACAAGGTTTGAGAGTTATAAAAATCAAATCTGTTTTTATCAAAAAGTACAGTTAGGATTTCCAAAGGAGTACCCCCATCTACTTTGATCATTCCGTGATCGGAAACAAAAATAAAGTTGACATTTTTTAATCCTAATTCATTTACTTTCTGAACAAGATCACCAATCGCCTGATCTATCAGATGAACAGTTGTTTCTGTTTCTTGGGCGTCAGGTCCATAATGATGACCGCTACCGTCTACTTCAGGGAAATATAATGATATAAAATGAGGTCTTTTATCTTCCGGTAATTTCAGCCAGTTTACTACTTTTTCTACTTTTTCGGAAGGTGTGAATTTTTCGTGATAAGGATAATAATAAGTTGGTCTTATTCCTCCTGCATCGCTGGCAGATCCTACCCACATCAAAGAAGCCGATACCATTCCCTGCTTTTCAGCGAGTCCCCAAAGTGGAGTTCCACCATACCAGCTGCCATCTTCTGCATCTTTCTTGCTGCTCATGGCATATCCTTCTTTTCTTTTATAATCATAGAAAAAGTTATCTATCAAACCATGATGAGAAGGATAAAGTCCGGTAATTAGGCTCCAGTGGTTGGGAAACGTAATACTGGGATAACTAGGAATCATTGCTTCAGCCTTTACACCGCCATTGGCAAGTTTCAAAAGATTTTCGGCTTTGTATTTTTGCGCATAGTCATAACGGAATCCGTCTGTAGATATCATAATCACGTAAGGTTTAGACTGAGCTTCTGTACTGTTTTGTCTCCCCGGGATGACCACCTGGGCTGTATCAATATTAGCCTGTTGTGCAAAAGCCGTAAAGGAAATTAGCAGCAGTAAAAAATGGATTCCTCGCTTCATTATTTTAAAATTTTCCGCAAAGTTACATCCTATACTTCTGCCTGAAAAGTTTAAGAGATTAAAAGTATATTAAAACCTATTATTTTTTTGAATAAAATGACGATCTGTTAAATTGACTTTTTCATTTCAAACTGTGACAGCCAATTGTTCAGTCCTATTTTTTCACCAAGAAATCGGCTGGTGTTTTCTGAGGAATCATCTACATTGTTCAATGCTATAGCTTGTCCTCCATTTTTATCCGAAATGGAATTAAAAAGCATTGTACCTATTCCCTGGTTTCTGAAATTCTTATCTACCGCAAACTGGTATATTTTTTTAGCTGCAGGACTATAAACAGCATATCCTACAAGCTTTTCTTCAATATAAGCACCTAAAGTCACATAGTTTTCCGGCATAGGTTCCAATGCAAAAACAGATCCCTGCCAGGAAGGTTCGATATCCCAGAAAGAACATAACAGCTCCCATTGAAAGTCTTTCAAATCCTTAATAGAAACCTCAGCATTTTCTTTTCCCTGTTGAATACTTCCGTTAAAGCAAAGCAATCTTCGGACAATGGTAAAACCTAAATTTTCATAGGCTCTGACCGCATTATGATTTCCTTCAATAACTTCAAGCAATAATGTATCTGCATTTCGTTCTTTTAGGGTAGGAATAATAAAATCATACATTTTTCTCACCAATCCTTTACCTCGGCTTTCAGGAACGACTCCTGTCCCACCATTGTATATAACTTTCTCCCCATTTTCAATTTTTTCAGACTGAAGAATAAAGCCAACGAGTTTTCCTTCTTCAAATGTACCAACCGATAAATTCATATTTAATTTCTCTGCTGCGATTTTTGAAACAAGTACCTCTTTCGTTAAATGAAAAGGAACAACATAGTCAGAAAATGAATGATTGAACACTGATAAAAGTTCGTCTATTGTGGTATTGGCTAAAGTTTTAAACTCCATGGGTTATAAAAATTATAAGGCTAAGAAACTGCCTTTTATTAAGAATCCGGATCTACACAAATATAGGAATTTTAAAGCAATCTCCATGAAATAGGCCTTTTAAGAAAAAATGATACCCCCGAAAAATCAGGGGTATTCATTACTAATTATTTAGGTGTATTTTTTTTTAAAACTTACTCTTTAATCAATTTTTCGTAAGACGTAGTTCCATCTTTAAGCTGAATTTCAAGATAGTAGCTTCCTGATCTCAAATTTTCAACACTGATGCTTTCTCCATCCGGTTTTACTGATAGTACTTTTCGGCCTGATGCTTCGAAGATATCAACAGATTTTATTTTATCAGAATTCTTGAAATTAACTGTTGATTTTGCTGGGTTAGGATATAGACTTACCTTCTTGCTATTGGCTGCAATTTCATTGGTAGATAAAGAAGCTGCTGTCATCGTTAAGGTTGCATAACCTCTTCCTGCATCATGATAACCTATACCTGTACCTGTTTTTCTTGCATAGAATATGTTAATTGTTCCTGCAGCATTGGCAATGGCAAGGTCTCCTGCTCCTCCTGAAAGACTTCTTGTCGCAATGACAGTTCTGGTAGATCCTGAAATAGTATTAGAAGTTTCTGTCCAGTCCTGCGAAGGGTCAACGGTAGGAGGTATCATAGGGCCGGTAAATCCATAGTCTCTATTGGTAGAAGAATTGTATATAAATCCATCTGAACCTGCTCCCATCCCCACACTTCCGAAACCAATTCCCAACATAGAATTGCTGTCACCTGTTACTGTAATTGTTACTCCGGCTGGAGTTGTATCTAATTTCACCGTCATGGCTGTATTCGGCAAATTTACCGTCCCTGACGAAAACTGTGCCCAAGCTAAATTTGCAAGAGCTAAACTAAGTACTAGTAGAGTTTTTTTCATATCAATTTTTTAAAAGATTAATAATTTCCTTGTTATTGGTTTGCAATGCATATTCAAAAGGAGTCATTCCCATTGAATCTTTCTTTGTTTTATCTGCTTTGTATTTCAACAGCTGTTCTACCAGATCTTTATTACCGGATTTTACAGCCCAGAATAAAGGAGTGTATCCTGTAGAATCTGCAATATTGGGGTCTGCTTTTTTCTTTAGCAGATGTTCTACCAGGTCTTTGTTGTATTTAATAGCAAGACCTGCCAGTGCTGTTCCTTCACGGCTTTTGTAGTTAACATCCTTTACATTTTCAATCAGAAAATCTGCAACGCTTGTATTCCCTCTGTAACAAGCTAAAATAAGGGGAGAGAATCCGTTTTCGTTCACCTGATTAATAATATCCGGATTTTGTTTCATCAGTTCCTGTACTTCAGGAACTGTTCCGCTTCTGGCAATATCAAATATTGATTTTGCTTTTTCCTGAGCAAATATCAATGAGCTCAGAAATAATCCTACAATTAAGATTACACTTCTCATTGTTTTACCATTACGTAATTGTATTCAATGTTGACATTTTCTGCCACTTTCTTGGTAACCATTTTAGGGATGGTCACTTTATAATCTGCAGGTCTTGCCATAAAACCACCCTGCATATAGATTTTACCATCTTTTGCATATAATGTGGCTGAAGAAGCAACTGCTTTGTCTACTCCATGAAAGTTAAGCGTTCCCTGAACGGTATATTTCTGAGGGCTTGTCGTAAGTTTTGTTTTATCAAAGTTGACAATTTTCCCTTTGAATGTTGTTTTAGGGTATTTTGCAGATTCTGCATAACTTTCATTGAAATGCTCTTCCATCAATTTCGTTTTAAAATGAAAGTTTTTAACTGTTGAAACAGATGCCATTTCACCATTGTCTGCGTTAAGAATCACAATATTGGTGTCATCCTGGGCAAAAATATCATCAAACAGTGGTACTGAAGCTTCAAAAGTTACTTTTCCTGTTTTAGAGCTGTATTTTTGTGCTGAAGCGTAACCGGCAGAAAGCAGTAATACGCTTAATAATGCTAATTTTTTCATATCAATTTTTTTAATTTTCATTTAATCCGTCGGCTTTCCATTTTATGAAAATATTGATCTGGGTAGCGGACAACGATCCTCCCTGAGGCATTTTACCGGGATCACCGTTAGGTCTTTGGATACGGTCCAGAATTCCGTCTATGTTATTTTTTACCTGATCGTAAGTAACGAACGGTTTAAAACTTCCCGCAGAGTGACAGCCTATGCAATTATTATCTACAATAGGTTTTACATCTGCTGTATATTTTACAGGTACTGTGATGGGTGTATTATCAGAAATCTCTTCATAAGTTCTGCTGTCACACGCCGTCAGTATGATTGCTGACGACAATATTAATAAGGATGTTAGCTTTTTCATATTAAAAAACTCTATAAAGATTAAACCCAAAGAAAATATGTCCTTTTCCCCACGCGCCTGTGGCATTGGTAAGATATCCGATATCTGAATTTATCTGGGAGTTCGTCAGTAAAAGCTGGAACACGTGTCCTCCTGTTTCTATATCTACTCCCAAAGACAGAGGGTTTTTATAAAAACTGTGATCGTCGAAATTCACAAAATATTCTGCATTCACAGAAACTCTTTTGGAAATTTTGTAGCGTCCTCCCAAACCTGCCAAAAATTGATTTTTGTTTTCAATAGTGGGTTCGTAAAGGTTTTTATGAACAAAGGAAGGAGTAAGCTGCAATGAAAGCTTATCATTGAACCTTCTTGAGATCAATGCCTGTGTAAGATAAGAAAGCCTGTCACTGAATTTAAGGTGTGGATAAGCATCTTTATCCAGTTCAGTATTGGCAGCCATTACATTGTACCCCACAATATCTACCGGAAATTTTTCATTTTGTCTTACCAGCCTGTATTTCACCGCTCCTTCAAACGTTTTCATATTCGTTTCTCTGGAAAGGCTTACGGAGACAGCATCTGAGATACCGTAGACAGCACCCAATTTGGTTGAGGCATGATCCAGACCGAAAAAGTCTTTAAATCCTGCGCTTATATCTCCAAATCTATGGGCCACAATCATGTACCATTCTTTTTTTGCAGCCAGTTTTGTAGATTGTCCCGTAACAATCTGAAGGGCTTTGAAAGCGGGTTGTGAGGTTTCTGTGTTGGTTTTCACCGTGTCAATATCTTTCAGCAGATCTTCCTGTGCAAAGACAAGACCTGAAGAAAATACTGACAAAAATAAGAGAGTTTTCGTCATATACAATTTGAATTAAATTATGATATAACAAACTTATCGAGTTCTCAATTCAAAAACAGGTGATAAAAGTCACCATTGAAATTGTTTTTATCAATGATAGAAATAAACTTTTCAAACAATTAAAATTAGATCATACTAACATTTTCATTTACAGGCACTTTTATTCCTTCTTTGGTTTGAGCAATTTCACCTTCGCTTTCAATTTTTTTCAAAACTCTGCTTACAACTTCCCTGGAAGTTCCCAAACTGCTCGCAATTTCACGGTGGGTGATCTTAATAGGATTGTTTCCTGTGGATGAAATCTGCTGTTTGATATAATTCAGGACTCTTTTATCCAGCCTGTGGAAGACTGCATCATTCACCATATTCATCACTTCTGAGAATCTACGGTCATATTCATGATAAAACAGTTTGTTGATTTCCGGGAATTTTATCAGCCAATCATGCATTACGGAAACGGGAATAAGAATAGCTTCAGAATCTTCTTCTGCAATAGCATATACCCTGCTGACATAGTCTGTGAGAATGGATGAGAATGTCATAAGACAGCTATCTTTGGGTTTAATATAATAATAGATCAGTTCTCTCCCATCATTAAGGGTAAATACCTTGATAGAGCCTTTTATCAGGAAAGGCACAAATTTATTTTTCTGTCCTTCTCTTATGATTTCAGTTTTTGCTTTTATATCAATTGCAACAGCATGCTTTTCCAGTTCAGATAAAAAATCGGCACCTAAAAAGCCAAATTTACTTACGGCGAACGCATTATCAACCATATCTTATATTTTCTACTTTTTCACAAACAAAGATATAAAATTGATGTGTCGTTACTATAAATTTTTATGTTATTAAAGAAAATTAACAATTAGATAAATTCGATATTCATTTTTTGAGCACAGTTGAGCACAAAAAATGCCCCGGTAAAAACCAGGGCATCTTTATTTATTGTAAAAAGAAATCTTACGCTTGAACGTTGTTTCCTCCTAATACGAAAGGCTCAACTTCTTTGATTTCTCCGAACTGCTGCTCGTAGTTAGCGATGTTCTGTTGAAGAGCGCTTAATACTCTTTTAGCGTGAAGTGGAGCAAGAATAACTCTTGATCTTACTTTAGCTTGCTGAACACCTGGCATCAACTGAATAAAGTCTACTACAAATTCAGATGGAGAGTGGTTTACTAAAGCTAGGTTAGCATAGATACCAGCAGCTACCATTTCGTTTAATTCGATGTTGATGTTTCCGTCTTGTGGATTTTGATTGTTGTCCATTGTTATAAATTATGTTTTTAAAATTCGAAATTTGAGATTGTGAAAATATAAAAATAATTTCAAATCCCAAATTTCAAATCATTAATTTTAGTTAAGGTCTTCGAATTCTTTCTTAGAACCTACAATAACGTTCTGATACTCTTTAAGACCTGTACCTGCAGGGATTCTGTGACCTACAATTACATTTTCTTTAAGACCGTTAAGTTCGTCTACTTTACCAGCAACAGCTGCTTCGTTAAGAACTTTAGTTGTTTCCTGGAACGATGCTGCAGACATGAATGACTTAGTCTGAAGTGCTGCTCTTGTAATACCTTGTAATACAGGAGTTGCTGTAGCAGGAAGAGCTTCTCTTACTTCTACAAGACCTAAATCTTCACGCTTCAACTTAGAGTTTTCATCTCTTAATTCTCTTGCAGTAATCATCTGACCTGGCATAAATTCTTTAGAATCACCAGCTTCTACTACTACTTTAAGACCAAATACTCTGTTGTTTTCTTCTAAGAAATCATACTTGTGCTCAAGAGCTCCTTCAAGGAATTGAGTATCACCTCCATCTACGATAGATACTTTCGTCATCATCTGTCTTACGATAATTTCGAAGTGCTTGTCGTCGATTTTTACCCCCTGTAGACGGTAAACTTCCTGAATTTCATTTACTAAGTATTCCTGAACCGCAGTTGGCCCTTTGATTTTCAGAATGTCGTCCGGAGTAACTGAACCGTCAGAAAGTGGAGAACCAGCTCTTACGAAGTCATTCTCCTGAACCAAGATCTGGTTAGAAAGTTTTACCAAGTAAATTTTTCTTTCTCCAGTTTTTGCTTCTACGATCAATTCACGGTTACCTCTTTTAATTTTTCCGTAAGAAACTACCCCGTCGATTTCAGTAACAACCGCTGGGTTTGAAGGGTTTCTTGCTTCGAATAATTCGGTAACTCTCGGAAGACCTCCGGTGATATCCCCTGTCTTTGCAGCTTTTCTTGGGATCTTGATTAAAACTTTACCTGCTTTAATTTTTTCACCATCGTTTACCATTAAGTGGGCTCCTACTGGTAAGTTGTAAGCTTTCTGCTCAACTCCTTTAGAGTCTACCACCTTCAAGGTAGGTACGGCTTTCTTATTTCTAGATTCAGAGATTACTTTCTCTTCGAATCCTGTTTGTTCGTCAATTTCAAGTTGGAATGAAATACCCTGGATGATATCTTCATATTCTACTTTACCAGCAGTTTCTGCAATGATAACCGCGTTATACGGATCCCACTTACAGATAATATCTCCTTTTTTCACTTTATCACCTGGTTTTACAGATAATATAGCACCGTAAGGTACGTTAGCGATCATTAATGGAGTCTTAGTCTCATTCTCAGCTACCAATCTAAATTCTGTTGTACGTGAAACCACTACTTCTGCAGTGTTACCGTTTTCGTCTTCAGAAGTAATTGTTCTTACTTCATCCAATTCAACGATACCGTCTCTTCTAGCAACAATAGATGGGTTTTCGGAAACGTTTGTTGAAACCCCTCCCTGGTGGAAAGTTCTCAATGTTAACTGAGTTCCCGGTTCACCAATTGACTGAGCTGCAATTACTCCTACAGCTTCACCCATATGGATCACTTTACCTGTTGCTAAGTTTCTACCGTAACATTTTGCACAGATTCCTTTCTTAGCCTCACAAGTTAACGGTGAACGAACTTCAACCGCTTCTAGTCCAGCTTCTTCAATTCTCTTAGCTAATGCTTCGATGATTACCTGATCTGCACTAGCAATTAGCTCATCAGTTTCAGGGTCATAGATATTATGAAGAGATACTCTACCTAAGATTCTTTCAGAAATCTTTTCAACGATCTCATCATTTTTCTTAAGTGCAGTAACTTCTGTACCTCTTAGCGTTCCACAGTCGTCTTCTGTAACGATAACGTCCTGTGCAACGTCTACCAATCTTCTCGTTAAGTAACCAGCATCGGCTGTCTTAAGAGCGGTATCCGCAAGACCCTTACGAGCACCGTGGGTAGAGATAAAGTACTCTAGAATCGAAAGACCTTCCTTAAAGTTTGCAAGGATCGGGTTTTCGATGATCTCCGCACCGGTAGAACCAGCTTTTTGCGGTTTTGCCATCAAACCTCTCATCCCTGATAACTGACGGATCTGTTCTTTAGAACCCCTCGCTCCAGAGTCAAGCATCATGTATACAGAATTGAATCCACCTTGGTCAACTTTCATTCTGCTCATGATCATTTCAGTTAATCCAGCGTTGGTGTTTGTCCAAACGTCGATTACCTGGTTATAACGTTCTGTATCTGTAATTAGACCCATGTTATAGTTGGCTCTAATTTCGTCTACCGTTTCAATTGAAGAAGCAATCATTTGCTTTTTCTCAACAGGAACTACAATATCCCCAAGTGAGAATGAAAGACCTCCTTTGAATGCATTTGAATACCCTAAGTCTTTCATTGCATCAAGGAACTTCACCGTTGTAGGGAAATCTGTATCAGCAAGGATCTTACCAATAACATTTCTCAATGATTTCTTCGTAAGAAGTTCATTGATATATCCTGACTGTTTAGGTACAATCTGGTTGAATAGAATTCTACCAACAGACGTTTCGATTAATCTTGTTACAATTACTCCCTCTTCTTTAACAGGTAGTCTACATCTTACTTTAGCATTTAAAGATACTCTACCTTCAGCATAAGCGATTTCCGCTTCTTCAGGAGAATAGAATGCAAGACCTTCACCTTTTACTTTCATATCTTCTGTAGAGCTCAGTTCTTTAGTCATGAAATAAAGACCAAGAACCATGTCCTGAGATGGTACTGTAATTGGAGAACCGTTTGCAGGGTTCAAGATGTTTTGAGAACCTAACATCAATAACTGAGCTTCAAGGATTGCTTCTGGTCCTAACGGCAAGTGTACTGCCATCTGGTCACCATCGAAATCGGCGTTGAAGGCCGTAGTTACTAATGGGTGTAGCTGGATTGCCTTACCTTCGATCATCTTAGGTTGGAAAGCCTGAATCCCCAGTCTGTGAAGCGTAGGTGCTCTGTTCAATAGAACAGGGTGACCTTTCATCACGTTTTCAAGGATATCATAAACTACCGGTTCTTTTCTATCAATAATTCTCTTTGCAGATTTTACTGTTTTTACAATTCCTCTTTCAATTAGTTTTCTAATGATAAACGGTTTGTAAAGTTCAGCTGCCATATCTTTAGGAATACCACATTCGTGAAGCTGTAAGTTTGGACCTACAACAATTACGGAACGCGCAGAGTAATCTACCCTTTTCCCTAGTAAGTTCTGACGGAAACGACCTTGCTTACCTTTCAATGAATCAGAAAGTGATTTCAATGGTCTGTTTGATTCAGATTTTACTGCAGAAGATTTTCTTGTGTTATCGAATAATGAATCTACTGATTCCTGAAGCATACGCTTCTCGTTTCTCAAGATTACTTCAGGAGCTTTGATCTCCAATAATCTCTTCAAACGGTTATTTCTGATAATTACTCTTCTATAAAGGTCATTCAAGTCAGAAGTTGCGAAACGTCCTCCATCCAATGGAACTAATGGTCTTAGTTCTGGTGGGATAACAGGAAGTACACGCATGATCATCCACTCTGGTCTGTTGATCATTCTTGTATTAGCACCTCTCAATGCTTCTACAACGTTCAATCTTTTAAGAGCTTCTGTTCTTCTTTGCTTAGAACCTTCGTTGTGAGCTTTGTGTCTCAAGTCGAAAGACAATGCATCAAGATCGATTCTTTTTAATAGATCTTCTACAGCTTCAGCACCCATTCTGGCGATGAATTTGTTTGGATCAGAATCATCAAGATATTGGTTTTCCACCGGAAGAGTTTCCATGATATCAAGGTATTCTTCTTCTGTAAGGAATTCCATATTTTCGAAATCAGAACCATCTAATTTTTTAGCAATACCCTGCTGAATCACTACATATCTTTCGTAGTAGATGATCATGTCTAATTTCTTAGAAGGGATTCCTAAAAGGTATCCGATTTTGTTTGGCAATGAACGGAAGTACCAGATGTGAGCAATAGGAACAACCAATCCGATATGACCGATTCTTTCTCTTCTTACTTTTTTCTCAGTAACTTCTACACCACAACGGTCACAAACGATCCCTTTGTAACGAATTCTCTTGTATTTACCACAAGCACATTCGTAATCTTTTACAGGACCAAAGATTTTCTCACAGAATAATCCGTCTCTTTCAGGTTTGTGAGTTCTGTAGTTAATAGTTTCCGGTTTTAAAACCTCCCCTCTTGAGTCTTGTAAAATAGACTCCGGTGAAGCTAAACCGATGGTTATTTTATTAAATCTACTTGTTTTATTTTTATTTGACATTTTTTAGATTTTAGATTTTGGATTATAAATTTTGGATAGAATTCTGAACGGGTTCAAAATTCAACAGGCAAAATTTAAAATTATTCCTCAAGTCTTACATCAAGTCCAAGTCCTTGTAACTCGTGAAGTAATACATTGAATGATTCTGGAATACCTGGTTCAGGCATAGATTCACCTTTTGCAATTGCTTCATAAGTTTTTGCTCTACCAATCACGTCATCCGACTTCACAGTCAAGATTTCTCTCAAGATATTGGATGCACCGAATGCTTCAAGTGCCCAAACCTCCATCTCTCCGAATCTCTGACCTCCGAACTGAGCTTTACCTCCTAACGGCTGCTGAGTAATCAATGAGTAAGGTCCAATAGAACGTGCGTGCATCTTATCATCAACCATGTGTCCTAGTTTCAACATGTAAATGATACCTACTGTCGCAGCCTGAGTAAATCTTTCTCCGGTACCACCATCATAAAGGTGAGTGTGACCGAATTTAGGTACACCTGCTTTCTCTGTATATTCAGTAATCTGATCAAGAGTAGCTCCGTCAAAGATTGGTGTAGCGAACTTCATTCCCAGTTTCTGACCAGCCCATCCAAGAACTGTTTCGTAGATCTGACCGATGTTCATACGAGAAGGTACCCCTAGTGGATTCAATACGATATCTACTGGTGTTCCATCTTCTAAGAACGGCATGTCTTCTTCACGAACGATTCTTGAAACGATACCTTTGTTACCGTGACGTCCCGCCATCTTATCTCCTACATTCAGTTTACGTTTCTTAGCGATGTAAACTTTAGCCAACTTCATGATCCCTGCTGGAAGCTCATCTCCGATTGAAATTGCAAATTTCTCACGGTTTTTAACTCCTTGGATGTCGTTATATTTGATTTTGTAATTGTGAATTAATTGTTTGATCAATTCATTCTTGTCAGCGTCAACTGTCCAGTCTGCACCACTAACGTTTACATAATCTTCAACTGAAGTTAATAACTTGTGAGTAAATTTCACACCTTTACCGATGATTTCTTCGTCAAGGTCATTTTGTACCCCTTGAGAAGTTTTACCGCTTACCAGTGTATTTAATTTTTCAATTAAAGTATTTCTCAACTCGTCAAATTTAGCCTTGTAAGTGTTTTCAATTTCTTCAAGTCTAAGTTTTTCTTCAGTTCTTTTCTTTTTGTCTTTAATGTTTCTAGAGAACAATTTCTTGTTGATAACAACTCCTCTTAATGAAGAGTCAGCTTTTAATGATGCATCTTTTACATCACCAGCTTTATCACCGAAGATTGCTCTAAGAAGTTTTTCTTCAGGAGTCGGGTCAGATTCACCTTTTGGAGTAATTTTACCAATCATGATATCTCCAGGCTTCACTTCAGCACCGATTCTGATCATACCGTTCTCGTCAAGATCTTTGGTAGCTTCTTCAGAAACGTTTGGAATATCTGCTGTAAGCTCTTCCATACCTAATTTGGTATCACGAACTTCAAGAGAATATTCATCTACGTGGATTGAAGTAAACCAGTCTTCACGTACAACTTTTTCGTTGATTACGATTGCATCCTCGAAGTTGTACCCTTTCCAAGGCATGAACGCTACCACTAAGTTTCTACCAAGAGCCAATTCTCCTTTTTCAGTAGCATAACCGTCGCAAAGTACTTGTCCTTTCTCCACTACATCACCTACTCTTACGTTTGGTCTTAGGGTAATTGTTGTACTCTGGTTCGTTTTTCTGAACTTAGTAAGTTTGTATGTTTTAGTAGCAGACTCGAATTGTACTAAATCTTCGTCTTCGCTTCTTTCATATTTAATGATAATTCTGTCAGCATCTACGTACTCTACAGTACCTGTACCTTCAGCGTTAATTAAGATTCTTGAATCTCTTGCAACTTGCTGCTCAAGCCCTGTACCAACGATTGGAGCCTGTGGCTTCAATAGAGGAACGGCCTGACGCATCATGTTAGATCCCATCAATGCACGGTTCGCATCATCATGTTCCAAGAATGGAATCAATGAAGCGGAAATACCTGAGATCTGGTTTGGAGCTACATCGATAAGGTTTACCTGAGCAGGCTCCACTACCGGATAGTCACCATCCAATCTTGCGATAATTCTGTCTGTTAAGAAGTCTCCGTTATCACTCAATTCAACGTTTGCCTGAGCAATTACTTTGTCTTCTTCATCTTCTGCATTTAGGTAAATAGGATCAGCGTTAAGATCAATCTTACCACTTTCTACTTTTCTATATGGAGTTTCGATGAAACCAAGGTTGTTGATTTTTGCATAGATCCCTAGAGATGAAATCAAACCGATGTTTGGTCCTTCCGGAGTTTCAATCGGACAAATTCTTCCGTAGTGAGTATGGTGAACGTCACGAACCTCGAAACCTGCTCTTTCTCTTGATAAACCACCAGGCCCTAGTGCAGAAAGTCTACGCTTGTGCGTGATTTCTGATAGCGGGTTGGTCTGGTCCATGAACTGAGAAAGCTGGTTGGTACCGAAGAATGAGTTAATTACAGATGTTAATGTCTTAGCATTTACAAGGTCAAGCGGAGTAAAGATTTCGTTATCTCTAACGTTCATTCTTTCCTTGATTGTTCTTGCAATTCTTGAAAGACCTACACCGAACTGTCCTGCCAATTGCTCACCAACAGTTTTAATTCTTCTGTTTGATAAGTGGTCAATATCATCAACATCAGTTTTTGAGTTTACTAACTCAATTAAGTGTCTTACAATTGCAATAATATCTTCTTTTGTAAGAACTTCAGTTGTAGTTGGGATATTTAGACTTAATTTTTTATTTAATCTGTAACGTCCTACTTCACCTAAAGAGTATCTCTGCTCAGAGAAGAATAATTTTTCAATGATTCCTCTTGCAGTTTCCTCATCTGGTGGATCTGCATTTCTTAACTGACGATAAATATACTCTACTGCTTCTTTTTCAGAGTTAGTAGGGTCTTTTTGTAATGTATTCTGGATGATAGAGAATTCGTTACTGTTTTCTTTGTGAATCAGGATTGATTTCACACCAGCATCCAGGATAAGATCTAAGTGTTCTTTTTCAAGGATTGTTTCTCTATCCAAGATGATCTCGTTTCTTTCAATAGAAACTACTTCACCTGTATCTTCGTCTACGAAATCTTCGAACCAAGTGTTCAATACTCTCGCAGCCAATGTTCTCCCTTCTACTTTTTTAAGGGCCGCTTTAGAAACTTTCACTTCTTCCGCAAGGTCGAAGATCTGAAGGATATCTTTATCAGATTCAAATCCGATAGCTCTTAATAAAGTTGTTAATGGTAATTTTTTCTTACGGTCGATATACGCGTACATTACGCTGTTGATATCAGTTGTAAATTCCATCCAAGATCCTTTGAAAGGGATAATTCTTGAATAGTAAAGTTTGGTTCCATTCGCGTGGTAAGTCTGTCCAAAGAATACACCAGGTGAACGGTGAAGCTGCGTAACGATAACCCTCTCAGCACCATTGATGATGAAAGAACCACTTGGCGTCATATAAGGAACCGGACCTAAATATACATCCTGAACCACTGTTTGGAAATCTTCGTGTTCCGGGTCAGTACAATACAATTTAAGTCTAGCTTTTAGAGGAACTGAATAAGTAAGTCCTCTTTCCACACACTCATCGATTGAATAACGTGGAGAATCTACCAGATAGTCAAGGAATTCTAATACGAATTGGTTTCTTGAATCCGTAATTGGGAAATTCTCTTGGAAAGTCTTGTAAAGAGCTTCTGTCTTTCTGGCTTCAGGAAGTGTATCAAGCTGGAAAAATTCTCTGAAAGACTCAATTTGGATATCCAAAAAGTCTGGAGTGATGATTTTTCCTTTCGCTGATGAGAAATTAATTCTCGGATTTCCTTGAGTTGTTGATTTTGTTTTACTCATAAAACTTTTAAGAAAGGGTTAAAAAATATTTTGATTCATTAAAAAAATATCAGAAAAGAACAAGAAACAAGGTAAAAGTAAAAGGTAAAAGTGTTTTTGGCGCTCACAGAAGACCTTAAGGTTCTTTTAACTTTGCACTTGGCTCTTTCTAACTGCAACACTGGTATATCTTTTCACAGTGTAATGCAAAATATTTTTATTACTTTTGAGGCAGTATTACCGCAATATCTACATATACGAAATCCCCTTCATGTTTTCACAATGAAAGAGTTGATTTTCAGTATTTTATAAATTTACAAACAATTTTTCGCGCCAAAAGAGGGGCAAAGATACAAAAAGTTATCCACAATAACAAATAAATCATCTCATTTCGAGGCTCTTAAAAACAAGAGAGGCTGCCCCAAATATGAGCAACCCCTCCACAACACAAGCTAATCTTATGACTATTTCACAATAACCTTATAAGATTGTATTTTTGATTTGGTTTCTATTTTAATAATATAAACTCCTGTAGGAAGTGAAGATGTATCAATACCGGTATTGGCATTAAATTTATCTGTCTTAATCACCTGTCCCTGTACTGAGAACAGTGTATACACTCCTTCTTCTGCGGATGTAATTATAAGATTTTCTCCTGCTTTTACAGGGTTTGGATATACTTTTACATCATTTGCTGCATCAGCAATTTCCGAAGCCGTGATTTTCGCAGCAGTTTTGGATGCATTTTTCAATAAGGACGCATAAGGTGAAAGCGGAGAATTCGGAGAACCTCTTTTCACAAGGTCTGTATCTACAACAGCCTGAATACCGTCTTTGTCTTTATCATTAATTGTAGAAATGAATCCACCGCCTAATGTATCAAGGTTACCTTTTCCAATCTGATAAAGGTCAAGATCTGAACCATTGGAAGTAATATCCAGGAAGTCTGGTTTATCATCCCCATCTGTATTTTTAACTGTATATTTCAGAACTCCTGAGTCTGGTGAAGTTTCCAGAATATCAGCGATACCGTTTTTACCTACCGGAACATTAGCATCGATAACACCATTATGGTCTGTATCAATCTGATTGATTACTGACGTTGGAATTCCTGATTCAAACAGATCTAAGATACCATCGTTATCAGAATCAAGGTCAAGATAATTCGGAACTGAATCTCCCAACACTGGTGTCAACAGAATATCTCCTTCGTTATCATCATCCTGGAATTTTCCATTTTTATCAAAATCTTCTACAGCATCAAGAATACCATCGTTATCAGAATCCAGATCACAAGCATCTACAATACCATCTCCGTCTGTATCCAGTGCAGGAGATTTATCGTTCACTTCCGTACATCCTTCTGCACAGTCAGGAATTCCGTTTCCGTTATTATCTATGCTGTCATCTCCTCCAGGGCAACGGTCGAAACAGTTTGGAACCCCATCATTATCATCATCTCTGCTCGCAAAAGCATTATAAATATAATAGTTCTGAGGAATACGAACCGCTGTTCCGCTGTTGAATGTAATTTTAATACGGTTGAAAGGCTTTGTAGCTTTTCCTCCTACATAGAATTTATTTGAATTCGTAGTGAAGAAGTTTCCGCTGATCAGACTTCCTGAGCTTGTAAAGGTATCTGTCAAAGTATTTCCGTTGTACAATGTCACCGTGATATTTTCCAGAACACTTACTCCAAGAAGGTTTCCTGCTTTTTCTACAGTAAACCCAGCCATCGTATTCACAGGAAGTACACTCGCAGTACTTACCGTTGCATATGCTGAGAAAATACTAAGAAAAGATGCTGCAGGAACAGTAGCCGTTGCGTAATTAGATGGATTGTTATCCACAATCGCTTCCGGATTGGTCATCTTCGCTAAAATAAGACCAAGGAATCCAGGACCCGATGTCCATGAAGTACCTGTTACCAAATTTCCCGGTACAGCAGAACCACTTGTCTGGATTTTATCATCACATTCACAAGAAACAGGTTCTTCAAAAGCATAGTAAACTTTTAAAGCTCCCAAATTAAATCCTACTGTCTGGGTAATTTTTAATCTTACTTCATTGAAAGGCTTAGTAGTCGTTAAGGTAACTTTCTGTTTTCCTGAACCAAATCCCAATACTTTAATGTTAATCAAACCTCCTCCGTCAGAAAGTTGTTTTGAATCCTGAAGCTGACCGTAAAGGTAAGTTTCTATTGTAATGTTCTTTAAAAACTCAGCACTTAACAGCTTCCCCTGATCATCTGGTTCAATAACAAAACCTGTTCTGTTACCTGCAGGATATACCTGATTTTTATCAAGAACTCCTACTGAATAAGATCCCAGCAATCCGATTGGAAGGACTATTGATCCGTAAGAGTTTTTATTTCCATCTCCAATTCTTTCTTTATTCTGAACATAAGAAAGCGGAGCCAGGAAACTGCTGCTTCCGGATACATTTCCGTCAACACCACTTCCTGCAATGATATCATCACAAATACCATTATTTTCTGTAGGCACTTTTGCAGGATCAAATGCAAAGGCATAATACACATTCATAGCACTGAATACAGAAAGAACATTGGTTTGATATAGTCTTACTTCATCAAATTCTTTTGAAGTTTTAAAGTGCAGGAATATCCTGTTCTTACTTCCTCCGAATGCAGGAACCGATAAAAGCGTACTACTGGTAGTTGTCTCCTGAAGAACACCATTTTTATACGTACTGATTCGCAAAGAGCTCAAAAGATCAATAGTAATAAAACTCGTCCCAAGATCTACATTGAAACCGGTAATATATCCCGCAGGATAGGTTGTATTTTTATTCTTTACAGAGATTCCGTTTCCACTTAAAAGGGAGGCAAAATTCCCCATACTTACGCTGTTATCAAGACTTGCATCCACCACCGGATTCATGCTTCCGTTATAACATGCTAGACAAATCCCTGAATTGTTGACAGGTTTTGCCTCTACTCCCATCCCACGGATCGGTTCATAGCCCTGCTGCGCAAATACTGCCACTGACATCATCAGTGTCATAAGCATCGCAGCTAACTTTTCGAATAATTTTCTGGTCATTTTTTATTTTTTTAAGGTTTGTGTTTATTTTATGAATTAGTAAAGCGCTTTCCAGTTAGTCCCATTACAACCTTCATGTACTTTCGCGGTTGTATTATATCGGATTGCACCCTCTTCTGCTGCTGAACATGCTGCATTGGCACCGGAAGCAATTCCTTTCATCTGAATAGCAGCACCTGTAGCTGTTGCCGCAGTAGGTGTCATATTGATTCCTAATATTGTATCTGTTCCGTTGTTTTTATTGAAGAAAATATGCTGTTTATTGGCATAAACCATCTGCCCTGCTGCTGCCTGGCCTGAAAATCCAATTGCAAAAGCTTCTGTACCGGTGGCTGTATTGGCAGAACCAACAGCAATATTATTCAATGATGTTGTATTTCCGCTTCCGATAGCAATCCCGCCACTGTTGGTATGATTGTTTCCAACAGTCAGTCCTGTGAGTCCTGTTACGGTGTTCAGGTTTCCAAATACTAAATTATTAGGTCCGGTGGCATTGTTGGTGTTTCCTATCACCTTAGCTCCATTATTTGCGGTGTTCCCCATTCCGATAGCTACAGCGAGAAAATTACCCTGCGCAGAAACTGAGTTGTCTTTTCCCAATGCAATATTTGAAGAAGTACTGTTGGTAAGAATATTATTGGATCCCCAAGTAAACGAAGCATAAGGACCTGTTGCAGAATTGGAATTTCCACCCTGCAGAGTTCCGTTAGTATCTAATATTCCTTTTACATTTTTCTGAGTAGCCAGAACTAAATTCTGACCATCATTTGTACCTAAGTAATTCCCGGAACCAATATCCGTTCCTAATGTTGCTATTGCCGCTGTTGTACCAGCATTTCCTGCTGTACGCCAGTTTCCACTTAAATTACCCCATTTGGTACCATCAAAATAATAGTATCCAGGTGATACAACATCAACGGTCTGCCCGGAAGGTGTAGTTTCGGCTGCTGTAACATAGACTATAGCCCCTGTTTGGGCTGCAGTATAGCTTTTAGCTCTCAGTTGTACTCCTGTAAGTCTTGGAGCAATCACGCCATCAAGTTTACTGGCATTGGAAGGTGATCCTATTATATCAAAGGTTGCCTGAGCTTGTCCGGTATTAATCCCAACCTGTGCTGATAGTGATGCACCAATTGATAAAAGAGCGATGGTGAATAATCTGTTTTTCATGTCTAATGATATTTGCTGTTTTTTATGTATATGTGTTTTTTTGAAAGGGCAATTCCCGGGCATTCTCATTCAAATAATAAATGAAATAACAGATAGTACTGTAAGAAAGCGCTTAAATTGTAAGAAATATTATAGGGTAAAAGAATGGATTAATTTATCAGGAATTTTAATGATAAACTTAAACCCGTCAACAAGCTTAAATGAGTTGACATAGAATTTTCGGACTTCATTAAATATCAAGGAAATATTTTCTTTGTGGTTCAGATACGAATAAGTCCACTTACTCCAACCAGCAACAAATTTGATATCTCTAAAAAAAAATAACTGAAGGTTGTCATTATTTAAAAAAGGAAGGTTGTTTTGTAATCTATTGCAATAGAATGCAAAAGTTTCATTCTGAACAGCAGACATTTTATGTACAGCTGCCACGCCATTTCCTGCTTCAGACAGATGAACTGAAAGATCAGCCAAATATTGCTGCGGGTGATTATTTATATCTGTACAATAGAGTAATTGAGTTTTACTCATTGTTACAGGTATAAACTTAGCGTTTAATTTTCCTACAGCCGCCAGAAGCAGCAAAAGTGTAATCTTGTGGCCGTAAGAAAGAAAATAATTTCTATCCAATTATGTTGTGTTTTTTCGGTACAAATATAATATTTTTCCAACCAAAACAACACTTCATTAATTAAAATATAAATAAAATAGCGAAATTATAAAATAAAAATAAAATATTATGTTAATTACTATTAAATAAATAATCATAATAAAATATAAAGAAAAAAGGATTAATAATATTCAAATACTATTATGAAATAACGTACACGTTTACAAAGACTTGCATACAAAAAAAAGAGTCCGGGCAATGCCCGGACTCCTATATTTATAATAAAATTGAAATTATTTCAATTCTACTTCAGCACCAGCTTCTTCTAATTGCTTCTTAAGAGCTTCAGCTTCGTCTTTAGAGATACCAGTTTTGATTGGAGCAGGAGCACCATCTACGATATCTTTAGCTTCTTTAAGACCAGCACCAGTTAAATCTTTTACTAATTTAACGATAGCTAATTTAGAAGCACCTGCAGACTTAAGAATTACGTCGAATTCAGTTTTTTCTTCAGCAGCTTCTCCACCACCTGCAGCAACAACTACAGCAGCAGCAGCTGGCTCAATTCCGTACTCATCCTTAAGGATAGTTGCTAATTCGTTTACGTCTTTTACTGTTAAGTTTACTAGCGTTTCAGCTAAATTTTTTAAATCTGACATTGTTGTAATGTTTTTGTTGATTATTTATTTAATTTCTTGAGTATAATTATTCAGCACTTGTTTCTTCAGTGCTTTCTGCAGCAGCTTCAGGAGCTTCAGCAGGAGTTTCTTCTACAGCAGGAGCAGCAGCTTCTTCAGCTTTAGCTTCTACAGTTTCAGATTTGTTTTGAAGAGCAGAAACAACTCTTTGAATTGGAGATTGAAGTAATCCAATGATTTCTCCGATCATTTCTTCTCTAGACTTGATGTTAGCAAGTGCAGATAAGTTTTCGTCTCCAACGTAGAAAGTTTCCTGAACAAAAGCAGACTTTAAAGCTGGCTTTTCTTCTTTCTTTCTGAACCCTTGGATTAATTTTGCTGGACCGTTTGCAGTCTCAGAAATCATTAATGCAGAGTTTCCTTTAAAAGTCTGGAACATTTCAGAGTAATCTACTCCTTCAATCTGCTCCATTGCTTTTTGTAAAAGTGTATTTTTCACCACTTTCACTTTGATATTTTGTTTGAAAGCCTGTCTTCTGAATTCTGAAGACTTCGCAGCGTTCAAACCGTCTAGATCTGCTACGTATACTACTTTTGCATCCTGAAGCAAGTCTTTGATCTCTTGTATTGCTACAACTTTTTGGTCTTTTGTCATTGTCTTAAGGATTTATATTAGTTAACAGATTTAGTATCGATTGCAATACCAGGGCTCATTGTAGAAGACAAGTAAATGCTTTTTACATACGTTCCTTTAGCAGCAGTTGGCTTCATTTTGATCAATGTAGAGATCAATTCCTGCGCATTTTCTTTGATCTTAGCAGCATCGAAAGATACTTTACCAATACCAGCGTGGATGATACCATACTTGTCTACTTTGAAATCAATTTTACCTGCTTTCACTTCAGTTACTGCTTTACCAATTTCCATTGTTACAGTTCCTGATTTAGGGTTTGGCATTAAACCTCTTGGTCCTAATACTCTACCTAATGGACCTAATTTACCCATTACAGCTGGCATAGTAACGATAACGTCAACATCTGTCCAACCTTCTTTGATTTTTTGTAAATATTCGTCAAGACCTACATAATCAGCACCAGCAGCTTTAGCTTCTGCTTCTTTATCTGGAGTTACAAGAGCTAATACTTTAACATCTTTACCAGTACCGTGAGGAAGAGATACAACACCTCTTACCATTTGGTTTGCTTTTCTTGGGTCTACACCTAATCTTACAGCGATATCTACAGAAGCATCAAACTTTGCAGTATTCACCTCCTTTACAAGAGCTGAACCTTCTTCAAGGTTATAGATTCTTCCTTTTTCTACTTTGCTTAAAGCTTCCTTTTGCTTTTTTGTTAATTTTGCCATTTCTTTAAGTTTTAAGCGTTAGTTGGTTTAGTTCCTGTTACTCTTAATCCCATAGATCTAGCAGTACCTGCAACCATAGAAAGAGCAGAGTCTGTTGTAAAACAGTTAAGATCCGCCATTTTATCTTCAGCGATTTTCTTTACTTGTTCCCAAGTTACAGAACCTACTTTGTTTCTGTTTGGTTCACCAGAACCTCCCTTGATCTTAGCTGCATCCATTAACTGGATTGCTGCAGGTGGAGTTTTAATAACGAATTCAAAAGATTTGTCTTCGTATACTGTAATTACTACAGGTAAAACTTGCCCTGGCTTATCTTGGGTTCTTCCGTTAAATTGCTTACAAAACTCCATGATGTTCACACCTGCAGAACCCAATGCTGGACCTACTGGTGGAGAAGGGTTAGCTGCGCCACCTTTCACCTGAAGTTTTACCATTTTAAAGACTTTCTTAGCCATTGTTTGTTTTTTAAATTTGAATAATTAATGAGTTTGGAAGCATTTATTATTCAGTAGGTTATGCACTCACATAACAATAAACCTACTTTTTGGACTGCAAAAGTATAAAATATTTTTGAAATAGCAAACGGAAATTGCTGATTTTTAAAAAGTTTTAAAAAAATAGTTGAGTTCCCGAAATTATTTTTTCAGATCAACTTTGGCAATGTCCTCTTTCAAGAGGATTTTGAAATATAATGTAAATTACTTCCACTCGATTTTAAAAAGAAGATCTTATAACAAATAAAAAAGAAGAACATATACCTGCTCTTCTTTTTTATTTATAGAATTCAAAGACCTGCTAAAAACCGGATGGCTTGGTAATCGTTTGGGTAGAACCATTATTCCCTCCAAGATCAGCATTAACATCACTGATATTTTGTTTTGTAATCAACCTTCTGTAAGCCATCAGATAGAGATCTACCGTAAAATTATTATAGTTTCTTGATGGATTGGATGAATTTACAGCAATAATTCTGCTGTCTGTAAACCTTGCTCTTATATGCCATGTCCCGTTACTTTTGAATGCCACCACATCAGGAGATCCCTGTCTGTTGTCATTAACACCGTTATCTCCATAATCAAGCATCACATTGGTATTTCCATCATTCATTTTGAAAGAATAGTTATGAAGGACAACCAAAAAGTTATTTGCATCAATTTTGGTATCATAATCTGTAATCCCTGCACCTGATATTCCAGTAAGGCTAAGCTTAAGATAATTGAACAGTCCGCTGCTTTCCAAAGCCGGATCATACAATTGTAAACCATTTTGCGAAGTTGCTAAAAAGCTCCCTCCGGTCATGGTAGGCTCTCCCGGATTTCTCAGATATAAAGAATTCGTATATGTTTTTCCGTTAACATCAAGTGTTTCTGTAGGATTAGCAGTGTTCACCCCTACATTTCCTTTCTGAGCGTTCAAAAATATCCCCAGACACATGATTATTGTGATATAAATTTTTCTTTTCATAGTTTTTTATTGAAGCCCTAGAGGCGTATTGGTTGATACTCCCGAATAACCCGGTGAAGCAGACGCTGAAACAGAACCGTTGAAAGTTCCCCAGTCTTTAACTAATGATCTTTCAAAGACATTCAGAGTAAGAGTCCATGTTCCATTTTGGGATGAAACGGTACCGGCTCCTTTAAAGCTCAAATTAATTGCATGATAATTTTTACCCCCACTTGCTACCTGAGTAACTTCAGTAGAATAAGAACCATATGATTTTGGATTCGTTGTCGTATTAGCCGCTGATACCGCTCCTGTAAAAACAGCACCTGTAATTGCCACAACATATTTACTTACATCTAATCCTGTATTGAGATTTACCACTTCATCTTGTCTTACATTTTTCAATACAATATTATACATATTCACAGGGGCTACATTACGGAGCGATATGTCCAACAGCTTTACCTTACCTACTGGTGAAGTATCTTTTGAACGGGTAAGAAGAAGATAGTTTCCGCTTGCCTTCGTATTTTCAGTATCTATTAAATAGGACTCTACCAATGTTTCTCCTTCAACATCGAGAGTTCCTTTAGGGGTATTAGTATTGATTCCAACTTGTGCATTAATACTTAAAGCAGCAAACCCTGTAAAGAGTATCGCAATAATTTTTTTCATAACGTATTTGTCTTTTATTGAATTAATGGAGCTGCTGCAGCACCTGTTGTAGAAGCATTAAGGCTTTGTGTGGAATTAAAATCTTTGGCATAAGATCTGTCAAATACCAGCAAATTCAGTGTCCAAACTCCTGTAGGAAAAGAAGCATCCGGAGAGAATCCCTGGTAATCTGCTTTAAGTTTCCATGTGCCTCCTGTAGAATAAGCAAAAATCTGAGGTACTGGTGTAAGCCAATCCGCAGAAAAAGTTCTTGTAGGCTGTGTAAATCCAAAAGAAGAAATTACCACCAAAAACTTATTAGAATTGATCTTTGTATCAAACTGATTTACCCAATCCTTGTCTGAAGGATCACATGTAATTTTAAATTGAACAAGATTAATTGGTGCCGGAGAGTTGGGTACAAAGGTGTCATTGTACGCTGTAATTTTGTTTTCCGGCGCTGGAGATTTGATAATGAAAGTGTAATTCTCGTCCGCTTTCAATTTCTCCATCGGTTGCTTGAAGACCATTCCTGATGTCTTCATTGTACCATTCACGGTAAGTTCTTTTTCTGGTTTTGCAGTATTGATACCAACCTGCGCACTTGCAAGTACAGATGTACCCACCAGAATGACCATCGAAATAATTTTTGTCATTGGGTTATGTGTTTATATAAAGCTTGTGTTTTGAATAGCCAATCCAGATTTTACATTTTTTAGTTGAAAAACATAAAAATGGCCATACGCCTGTAATCAGTGTATGAAATAAAAAAAATAAAATTTATGGATTAGTTAACAGCTTGTTTGCAAGAACTATGCCATCTGAAGGTGAATTAAAAATTAAAAAAAGAACTTTGGTACAGAAAAATATTTATAATCTCCCAATAGTGATAATTGAATTGAAGTAAAGTCCCTTATAGAAGTAGTCAACAGGAAATCTGCATTTTAGAAGAGTAAATAAAGCAATCTGGAAAATATTGAGATCTACTATTCAATACACATTATATATCTTCTATTAAGATATTCCCTGGCAACGACCCAACATTTATAAGCTGAGGACATAAAAGCAAAAAAGACCGCTTAATAGCAGTCTTTTTATATTTTTATAAGTAATTGTTATACTTTTTCTACTTGCATGTAGCTAAGTTCCATTGGAGTTTTTCTACCGAAGATCAATACAGAAACTTCAATTTTCTTTTTGTCCTCAAGAATCTTCTCAACTGTACCATTGAATCCGTTGAAAGGTCCATCGATTACTTTCACGTTTTCACCTACTACGTAAGGAATCTCAACATCGCTTGCGAATTCTGAAAGCTCATCCATTCTTCCAAGCATTCTGTTAACCTCTGATTTTCTCATTGGAACAGGATCTCCTCCTTTTGTTAAACTTAAGAAAGAAATAACTCCAGGGATATTTTTGATAGCGTGAGGAATCTCTCCCATCAGATCAGCTTCAATCATCAAGTATCCAGGGTAGTAAGGTCTCTCTTTAGGAACTTTTTTTCCGTTTCTAATTTGAATTACCTTTTCCATAGGAATAACCACTTGAGTAACGTACTGCTCAAACCCTAAACGTTTGATTTCTGTCTCAATATAGTTTTTCACTTTATTTTCCTGTCCGCTGATTGCTTTCAGCACATACCATTTCAATTCGCTCATTATGGGAAAATACTTTTAATTAATTGAACAAGTTGATTAGCATTCCAATGATGTTGCTGATTGATTTAGAAAACAATTCATCAACTCCAAAAGTAAATAATGCCAGAATCACTGTCGCAATAGTCACTACAATAGTAGATGACTGAAGGTCAGCCCACTTTGGCCATTCAACTTTATGTCTGAATTCGTTATAAGAACCTTTTAAAAAATCGACAAATGAACTCATAATTTATATTTGCACGGGCACAAGGATTCGAACCCTGATCAACGGTTTTGGAGACCGGTATCCTACCATTGGACGATGCCCGTAGATAAAAAGCTTCCGAGAGTTTCCTTTCGGAAGCTTTATTTATTTTAAGATGATTAGTCTATGATTTCAGTAACCTGACCTGAACCAACTGTTCTACCTCCTTCTCTGATCGCAAATCTAAGACCTACGTTAAGAGCGATTGGTTGTAACAATTCTACAGTGATCTCTAAGTTATCACCAGGCATTACCATTTCTACACCTTCTGGTAAGAAGATCTCACCTGTAACGTCAGTAGTTCTTACGTAGAACTGAGGACGGTACTTGTTGTGGAATGGAGTGTGACGTCCACCCTCTTCTTTAGAAAGGATATAAACAGAAGCTTTGAATTTTTTGTGTGGCTTAACTGAATCTTTCTTAGCGATAACCATACCTCTCTTGATGTCAGTTTTTTCAATACCTCTCAACAATAGACCTACGTTATCTCCAGCTTCACCTCTATCTAGGATCTTTCTGAACATCTCAACTCCTGTAATAGTAGAAGTTAATTTTTCGTCACCCATACCTACGATATCAACTGGATCTCCAGTGTTGATAACACCAGCCTCGATTCTACCAGTTGCAACAGTACCTCTACCTGTAATAGAGAATACATCTTCGATTGGCATCAAGAATGGCTTTTCAGTATCTCTTGGTGGTTGCTCGATCCAAGTATCAACAGCATCCATCAATTCTTCAACGCTCTTGAACCACTTATCTTCTGTGTTAGCAGGAGATGCAGTAGCTGCAGTAAGAGCTCCTAATGCAGAACCTTGAATTACTGGAGAGTTATCTCCGTCAAAGTCATAAGTAGATAGTAAGTCTCTAAGCTCCATTTCAACAAGCTCTAATAACTCTGGATCATCTACCATGTCAACTTTGTTCATGAAAACAACGATTCTTGGTACGTTTACCTGACGGCAAAGTAGGATATGTTCTCTAGTCTGAGGCATAGGACCATCAGTTGCAGCACATACTACGATAGCTCCATCCATTTGAGCAGCACCAGTTACCATGTTCTTAACATAGTCGGCGTGACCTGGACAGTCAACGTGAGCATAGTGTCTTTTTTCAGTTTCGTATTCGATGTGAGCAGTATTGATAGTAATACCTCTTTCTTTTTCTTCTGGAGCAGAGTCAATTGCAGAGAAGTCTTTTTTCTCAGCAAGACCTTTGCTAGCTAATACAGCAGAAATAGCAGCTGTAAGAGTAGTTTTACCATGGTCAACGTGACCAATAGTACCAATGTTCAAGTGTGGTTTGTTACGATTAAACGTTTCCTTTGCCATGATTTAAAATTATTTATTTATTGTTTTTCAAATTTTCGGTGTGCAAATATAATGAATTTTTAAATACCAAAAACTTTTTATTAAAAAAACTTTCAATATTCTCATCCAGTGAAGGACAAACCTTATATTTAACGTATTGAGACTGCAAATTTACATATTTTTCCTGATTGAAAAAAACTTTCTGAAACCTTTTATGAAAAAGCCTGAAATACAGAATATTCCAGGCTCAATTAATATATAAATGAAAGAAAAATCACATGTGGCTGAGCTTTTTTGTCCTATTGAATATCCAGAAAATAATTGGAAAAATAAGGAGCGTAAGTACAGTGGCTGTAATGAGCCCTCCAATGATGACAATAGCCAGAGGCTTTTGAGATTCTGACCCTATTCCTGTAGACAATGCTGCCGGCATCAATCCGATAGAGGCCATAAGCGCAGTCATAATTATCGGTCTTGTTCTGGATTTCACCCCATTTAATATTGCAGAGTCTATATCAAGACCGTCTTTCACGTTCTGATGAAATTCTGTGATAAGAATTACCCCGTTCTGAATACAAATTCCGAGGAGGGCAATCATTCCTACTCCGGCAGAAATTCCAAAATTGATTCCGGTAACATGTAAGGCAATGATTCCTCCTATTAAAGCAAAAGGTACATTGGCCAATACCAGAAGGGAATCCTTCATATTTCCAAATAGAATAAACAACAAGAAGAAAATCATCAGAATACTTACGGGTACCACCTGTGTCAATCTATGAGAGGCCCTCTGCTGGTTTTCAAACTGACCGGTCCATCCTACGGAATATCCGTCCGGAAGTTCAATGGTTTCAACTTTTTTCTGGGCATCGGCAATGGTGCTTCCCAAATCTCTGTCACGGATTGAGAATTTAACCCCAATATATCGTTTGATATTGTCACGGTAAATAAATGCAGCCCCGTTATCTTTAACAATGGTACTTATTTCTTTTAAAGGGATCTTTGCTCCATCCTGGGTAGGAACCATCAAAGCTGCAATATCGTTCTCATTGGTTCTGTATTGCTGAGAATAGCGCAGACGGATCGGGAATTTTCTTTCACCGTCAAACATTTCTGAAGCGGTTTTCCCACCAAAAGCCATTTCCAGTACAGCCTGTGCATCTGCCGGCATTACGCCATAAGCAGCCATTTTATCTCTATCCAGTACAACGCTTACTTCCGGCTGACCGATATTTTTAATAATTCCGGGATCTTTAACGCCTTTTACATCTTTAATTTTTAAGAGAATTTCATTGGCTAATTTATCCAGGGTTTCCAGGTTGTCACCATAGATTTTGATTCCATTTTCTGCTTTAAATCCTGCTACTGCTTCTGCTACGTTATCTGAAATCGGCTGGGAATAATTGAAAGTAATTCCCTGATAACTTCTGAGTTTTATATCAATTTCATTAATCAATTCATCATACGTGATCTTACGCTTCCACTCTTCTCTTGGCTTAAGGTTCACAGCAAACTGTACGAATCCAAATCCATTAGGGTCTGTTCCGTCATTACTTCTCCCCGTTTGTGCCAGAACATCTGTAACTTCAGAAAAACTCATAATGTCTTTCTTTAAAAGGTCTGCTGTTTTCAGAGATTCTTTTAATGAGGAGCTCATCGGCATTTCAGCCGTGATCCATAAGGAACCTTCATTCAACTGGGGCAGGAATTCTGTTCCTAAAAATTTACCGGAAAATAAAGTGACAACCAGGAAAGAGATGGCAACGATCATACTCGTTTTTTTATGTTTAAATGTTAAATTAAAGCCTTTCAATACGATTTTATCCCAGAAATTAACAAACGGATTATTTTTTTCTCTTACATTTTTATTTAAAAGGAGATGGGAAAGAACAGGAACCAGAGTTAATGTGAATATTAATGCTCCAATTAATGCAAATCCGAGTGTAAAAGCCAAAGGAGAGAACATCTTTCCTTCTACTTTCTGAAATGAGAAAATAGGAATCAGGGAAGTAATGATGATTAATTTTGAAAAGAAGATGGCTTTTCCCAATCCGGTTCCGGTCTGTTTGATCCAGCCTCCTTTTGCCAACTTATTAAACTTTTCCGTTCCGTATCTTTTTGCCTTATGATCGAGCGTTACAAATAATCCTTCTACCATGACGACGGCTCCGTCTATGATGATTCCGAAGTCTACCGCTCCTAATGAAAGCAGATTGGCACTCATCCCGGCCAGTTTTAAACATAAAAATGCAAAGAGTAAGGATAGAGGTATAATAATGGAAACAATCAACGTTGTTCTCCAGTCGGCCATAAAGATTAAAACAATCACCGTTACCAATACAATTCCTTCGATAAGGTTGTGCATTACGGTATGGGTGGTAAAATCCATCAGATTGTCACGATCGTAGAAAGTAACCATTTTAACATCTTTTGGAAGAATCTTTTCATTAAGCTCTTTAATTTTAGCCTTTACTCCTACCAAAACCTCTCTTGGATTTTCTCCTTTCCTCATTACAACAATTCCTTCTACCGTATCATCATGATGATTCAAAGCAGCCTGCCCTACTCTGGGCATGGAACTTTCGTGAACTTCTGCTACATTTTTTACGAGAACAGGGTTTCCGCTGTCATTCTGAATGGTAATATTTCCGATATCAGCCACTGATTTCACCAAACCAATCCCTCTTACAACATAGGCCTGCCCATTTTTTTCAATGACATCTCCTCCTACATTCAGGTTACTCTTGGTAACGGCATCATATACCTGAAGTGGTGTCAGATTGTATTTATCCAGCGCTCTTGGGTCTATACTTAGTTCAAATACTTTATCCTGGCCTCCGAAGACATTGATATCAGCGACTCCGGGAACACCTCTTAAAGCGCGGTCTATAACCCAATTTTGTAAAGTAAGCAGCGCTCGGGAATCTTTTGTTTTACTTTCCAGTGTATATCTGAAAATCTCACCGGTTGGCCCGTAGGGTGGCTGTACTTCAGGATCTACCTCATCAGGAAGGCTAATGGTTCTTAATTGGTTATTGACCTGATTTCTGGCAAAAGTATCGTCCACCCCATCGTCAAACAGAATTTTAACAATGGAAAGACCAAACATGGTGGTACTTCTCACACTTGTTTTCTTCTGAACCGGGCTCATCGCCAATTCAATGGGTGTAGTGACAAAGCGTTCTACTTCTTCTGCACTACGTCCATTCCATTGGGTAATGATTACAATCTGGGTATTGGTAACATCCGGAAAAGCTTCAATAGGCATATTTTTGAAACTTATAAACCCGGAGATGGCTAAAATTGCTACCCAGATAAAGGTAAATGCTTTATTTTTTAACGAAAAAGCGATTATATTTTTTATGAATTTATTCATGATAGATAAATTGATGACCTAAAAAAGCCGTTAAAGAAAAATATCAATATTCTTAATGGTTTAATAAGACTAGCTGTTCAGCGAACGGTATATCAGCAGCTGGTTATTGGTAATCACTTCCTCTCCTTCTTTCAGCCCTTCCGCAATATAAGTGACATCTCCTACCTGCTTTAATACTTTAACTTCTCTGACTTTCACATCTGTTCTTGATTTAAAAATCACAACAAAACTTTTGTTATCATCAAAAATCACGGCTTTGGATGGAACAGTCAATGTAGTATTGCTTTCCAGGCTGGAAACTTTTATCGTTGCTTTACTGTCGGGGATCAGCAATCCATTGGCATTATCCAGTACCACTCTTGCCTGCATGGCGTTGGTCTGCGGATCAATAATCTTGAATATTTTATCAATTTTCCCGTCAAAAACTTTATCCGGATAAGAAAGAGTAGATACCTGAGCTTTCATGCCCAGACTGATTTTATCAATGTCCGATTCGTTGACATTCATAATTGCCCACACATTGGTTGTATTGGCAACATCAAAGATATTATCACTTCTGTCACTTCTCAGCTGCATATCTTTATTGATACTTTTCTGAACAATATAACCGTTGATGGGTGCTACTACACTGTATATATTTCCGGTTTTCACATTGTAAACCGTACTTACTGCTGCCGCTCTCTGCAATTGGTCTTCGGCTTTTTGTAACTGGCTTTTAGCTTCCAGCACATCTCTTTCTGTGTTCAGTTTTCCTTCGTACAGCTCCTTTGCAACACGAAGATTGTTTTTCGCCACTACCATATCTGTTTTGGCATCACTTACATCTTTTTGAATTTCCGCAAGCTCGGTACTCCTGATTGTTGCCAGCACTTGTCCTTTTTTCACATAGTCGCCCAGCTCTACATTTACACTCATCACATTTCCTCCTACCAACGGGTAAACATCTATGTAGCTATTTTTGTCTGCAGAGATCTTTCCGTAAAAGCTGTATTCATCTTCTATATTCTTTTTTTCAACTTTTGCCAGAGAAATAGAATTCAGCATTGTGTTGCTCAGCTCAAATCCTTTTTTGGCGTGATTGGTTTTCTCTTCCTCTTTTTTTGAACAGGCCAATAATGAAAGGGCCATCAATACGGGGATAATATATGTTTTCATGATTTTAATAGAAGATTTTCGTTTGTACTAGTTGATTAAGCTGTTCTGCGGACTGCATGATCTCATTTTTCATATCATAGATCTGAAGGGCTGTTTCTCTGTAGCTATCCATAAAGTCTGTAAATTCAATCAGGTTGACATTTCCTTTTCTGAAATTGTTCAGCATCCCGTTATATACGAGATCCATATTTTGCAGATCTGTAGTTTTGATGTCCAGAAGCTGCTCATACCGGGCTTTCCAGATTTTATAAGCAGACTGAACTTTTGTCTCCAGCGTCAGTTTCTGAAAGTCTGCATTTTTCTGATTCTGCTGAATAGCATAATTTGCTTTTACCACATTCCCCTGATTCGCTTTCCATAAAGGCAAAGGAATTCCTAAGGTTAAGTTTGCTTCATTATTAAAGGTTCCACCTGCCTGATCCCATGCAGCACCTACCGTCACATCCGGTACATTCAAGGATTTCTGCCATTGTGCATATAGCTTGCTGTTGTCAATGAGTTTCAGATTGTATTGGTAATCTGCATTATTTTCCAGCGCTTTACTTTTCAGTTCGTCTTCATTTCCGAAAGGCTGTGCTGCCAGCGATTCTTTAGCTTCAGTTTCAGACATCATTGGTTCTATCTCATCCGAAACTCCAGTTAAAACTTTCAGGTTCTGTTCAAAATCCAGAATATTTTTATTGATCTCCAGTTTATCATGATTCAGCTGTATTACAATACTCTGTAACCTGACAGCATCTTTAAGCGAAACATTTCCTTTTGCAGATTGTACACGATAGGCGTTTAAAAGATCATTCATATAGCCTAGCTGCCTATTGGTGTTCTCCAGTTTTAGTTTTTCATAATAAAGGTTGAAATAGGCAGAACGAAGCTGAGATCTTAAATCAGCCAGCAGTTGGGAAAACTGAAGTTGGGCAAGTTCTTTATTGGATTTGGCAAAAGCAATTTCATTTTTCTTTTTCCCACCCATATAGATCAATTGAGTAATTCCTGCTCCTTTTGAGTGACCGACATCAAAAATCTTTTTATCCTGAGGATTATAAGCATTAAATTGTCCGCTTAGTTGCGGTAATTCCCAGATTTTAGCCTGCAGAATATCTGCATCAGCCATATTGATGTTGTATTGTTCGGCGAGCAGCTGGAGGTTGTTCTTCTGAAAAGCTTGTTCGCAATCCAAAAGAGACATCTGCTGTTGTGCTGCCATGAATGAGGAAACGGCGAGACACAGCACTGCAATTCTGTTCATTGTTTTTCTTTTTAAATTACAAAATTGCTTTGATGCTATTAAAAGAAACTTAAATGATGCTTAAAAAAATATTAAAATCTCCTTCTACAGGACGTTTCGGAGAAAACAAAAACAGCAGAATAGATATTTTATTCTCCAATTGTTGAATTTTTGGTTAAAAATTTAATCTGGAGTTTAACAAAAAAGCAACTGCTTTTGGAGCCGTTGCTTTTGAATATTATTTTTTAAAAATTAAAGTGAATTTATTACTATACTCATCAGGAGAAGAATAGATGATATCAGCATCATGATATTCCAGAATTCTTTTGACGATCCTGAGGCCTAACCCTGATCCTGCAATATTCTGGGCATTATTTCCTCTTGTGAAAGCCTCAAACAGTTTGGCCTGCTCATCTTCGGAAATAGTATTTCCGTGGGAAAGAACTTCTACAGAGAGATTATCATTCGTCTCAGTAATCAAAACGTTCACTTCTGAATTATCAGAATATACCGCTGCATTTTTAAAGAGATTAATAAAGACAATGACCAATAGGGATTGAATTCCCTTTATGGTCAGAAAAGCATTTTCAGAACTATCCTCATTAATCAGAAAATCCAGCTTAAGCTCCGGGTAACTTTTCTCTACTGCTTCAAACGCCTCAAAGATGACTTCATCAATCCTAACTTCTTCATAAATGCTCTGAATATTTTCTTTATCAAATTTTGTAAGCAGCAAAAGTGAATTCGTCAAATCCGACAATTGATATACATCCCGCTGAATCTGCTGTAAAGAAGACAGCGTTTCCGGAGAATGTTCTTCGAATTTTATAAGGTTCTCCAGCTGAAATGCCATTCTTGTAATAGGTGTCCTTATCTCATGGGAAGCACTTGCTGTAAAATCCTTCTGTGACTGAAATACATCATCCAGCCTTCCGATCATTGTATTAAATGACCTTGCCAAGACACTGACTTCATCATTAGACTGTTCAACAGGAATCTGTTTTGTAAGTTTATGGGCCGTTACTTCAGAAATCTCTTTGTTAAGATCTTCCAGCGGACGAAGGAACTTTTCTACAAAATAATAACTGAAAAAGCCAATAAGAAGAGTACTCATAGCATAAGCCGTGATCAAAAGGTATTTCAGATACCCCAGTTTCGATTTTCCGTTGGTATCAAAGGCACTGGTGAGGATATAATAGTCTTCCCCATTAATAGTCCTGAGTGCGGCATAGATCTCCGGAACTGTTCTTTCCGTATAGATAATCTTCTTTTTATCCAGTTCCTTAAGCATCGCACTGTCCCAGGTGACATTCCTGTCCTTGATTGTGCTGTAGATCAATTCTTTTTTTTCGTTGAAAATCAAAATCTTTTCATTCAAAAGAATATTATCTGAATTTTCATTGAAGAAAACAGGAGCCTCTTCTTCAAAGTCTTTGGATTTTGAAATGAAATGAGAGGTAAATTCAAGTCTCTGCCTGAAGCGCTCTTTAAATTCGTCCCTTCTGAAATCGTTAAAAGATAAATAAATGACCGCCATCACCATTCCAAAAAGCAGTGAAAAGGCGATACTGATCGTTAAAGCTATCTTTCTTTTTAAAGACATTTATAGTGGGCTAAGGTAATATCCGAAACCTGAACGGGTATGGATCAATTTTATTTTAAAATCTTTATCAATCTTTTTCCTCAGGAAATTGATATAAACTTCTACCGTATTGGTATTCGTATTAAAATTGTGTTCCCATACATGTTCTGTAATCTGTTGTTTGGAAACTGTTCTTCCCTGCGCTTCTGCAAGATAAACTAACAACTGAAATTCTTTTAATGTAAGTGTTATTTCATTTCCTCCACGATAGATCTTCTGCTCGGTTTTGTTGATAATAAGATCATCAATTCTGAGAATATCCTGATCCGAACTATCAGAAGGTGCTTTTCGTCTCAGCAGCGAATTCATTCTTAAAAGAAGTTCTTCAAACTGAAAAGGCTTTACCAGATAATCATCAGCCAGTCTGGTGAAGGCATCTTTTTTATCAGAAATGTCACCATAGGCAGAAATGATAATAATAGGTGTATTCTTATCAAAAGAACGGATGGTCTGGCAGACATCAAGTCCATTTATTTTAGGAACATTAATGTCGAGCAAATACAGTTCGTAAGTATTATTTTTTATCTGGCGGAGGAAGGTTTCCCCGTCATAGATCTTATCACAGTTAAAATTATTTGATTCTAAAAATCGGCAAAGTTCTGCAGACAGAATGAGATCATCTTCTAATAAAAGAATATTCATCAAAAATTTATTTTACACGAATTTAACGAAAATTTTATGATTGTGATTCTAAAAGGTGAAGTAAAAATTTTCAAAGCATTTCTGTACTTTATTCTTATAGGTGGAGAATACCCTGGAGCAAAAGTTGAATAGAATCAATTTTATGATTTTATTTAAGCAAGTGTTTAACTAGAAAACTTATTCAATAACAAAATCACTTCATTCTTATTTTCAAAAAATAGGGTAAAAAAAATTCCCGAAGAAATTCGGGAAAATCGAGAGCCAACTACGGGACTTGAACCCGTGACCTCTTCCTTACCAAGGAAGCACTCTACCGCTGAGCTAAGTCGGCATCAACTAAAAAAATCACACTAAATAGCGTGATTTTTTTTGAGCGGAAGACGGGGGTCGAACCCGCGACATTCAGCTTGGAAGGCTGACGCTCTACCAACTGAGCTACTTCCGCAATTTTGTTTCCAAAACTATTGGTAAACGCTGTGCAAAACTAAGAAAACTTATTTAATTTTGCAAGTTTTTTATTAATATAAAATGTGGGGAGAGCAGGATTCGAACCTACGAAGCCGAAGCAACTGAGTTACAGTCAGTCCCATTTAGCCACTCTGGAATCTCCCCAGATATTTTATATTAAAATGAGCCTCCAGAGGGATTCGAACCCACGACCCCGAGATTACAAATCACGTGCTCTGGCCAACTGAGCTATGGAGGCATTTTAATAAAAGACTGAAAGTGATTGAGAGAATCTACTCTACACATTTCAGTGTTAAAAAAAATCACTCTTATCGAGATCTTTTTTTGAGCGGAAGACGGGGGTCGAACCCGCGACATTCAGCTTGGAAGGCTGACGCTCTACCAACTGAGCTACTTCCGCAATTTTGTTTCCAAAACCATTGGTAAACGCTGTGCAAAACTAAGAAAACTTATTTAATCTTGCAAGTTTTTTTTATAAAAAATATAGTGGGGAGAGCAGGATTCGAACCTACGAAGCCGAAGCAACTGAGTTACAGTCAGTCCCATTTAGCCACTCTGGAATCTCCCCAGATATTTTATATTAAAATGAGCCTCCAGAGGGATTCGAACCCACGACCCCGAGATTACAAATCACGTGCTCTGGCCAACTGAGCTATGGAGGCAAATATAAAAAAGAATTCAAAAGATCGCTGTTCCTTTTTTGCGAGTGCAAATATAGAACGGATTTTTTGAATTCTCAAATTTTTTATAAACTTTTTTTAACTTTTTTTTCTAAGCCATTTCTTTTTTCTTGATTAATAGCTTTTTAGCAGTATCAACACAAAGGTCCAAACTTTCTTCAAAACTTGAAGATGTCTTTTTTACTACAATATCATCTCCCGGAACCGCCAGAATAAGCTCTGTTGTTTTGTTAACTTTATCCGCGTTATTTTCTACTTTCAAAAACACCTTACACTCCTGAATTTTGTCATAGAAGGTGTCTAACTTACTTACTTTTTTGTCAATGTGTGACTCTAGTGGTTCGTGTGGAGTTAAACCAATTGATTGTACTGAAATCTTCATAATTCTTCTTTTTTTGAAGCTCGAGGGTGAGCCTGATTAAACACTTTTTTCAATTGTTCAATATTAGCATTCGTATAAACTTGAGTACTAGCAAGACTGGAATGCCCTAATATTTTTTTTACTTTGGAGATCTCCGCCCCATTATCCAATACGTGAGTAGCAAAGCTATGACGAAGGATGTGAGGACTTTTTTTTTCTTTCGTTGTTATAAGACTAAGGTACTTATTAACTACCACATAAACAAATTTTTCGTTGAGTTTTTTCCCTTTCTTATTTACAAAAAAATATGATTTAAATTCTGTCTGTGGATTTCTTATTTCCAGATAACTTTTAAGAAGTTCAGACAATTCATTGGAAACAGGAATTACCCTTTCTTTATTTCCTTTTCCTATTACTTTTAATTCATTCTCATATAAGTCAACATTCTCAAATATCAGGCCACAAAGTTCAGCTTTACGCATACCTGTCTGATAAAGTACTTCCATGATACATTTTTCAAGCACATCATGCAGCTGTTCGAAAACCCTTTCATTAAGATCAGTCATTTCTTCCTGAGACATAGGAATCTGCTTTTCAGCATAAAACTTCAGGGAAGAAACCCCTTCGGTAGGAGAAACCTTAATTTCGCCTATTTTTAGAAGAAAAAGATAGAAACTGCGGAGAGAAGATAATTTTCTGTTGATACTTCTTTTCGAAATATTATTTTCGCTTAGTTCAACAATGAAATTTCTGATGATTTTTTTGTCTGCTTTGGCCAGATTATCGGAAGACTCTGTTCGTAGAAAGAAATGGGAGAAGTCTTCAAGATCTTTTTTATAGCTTGTAACAGTATGAGGAGAGTACCTTTTTTCGAATTGTAAGTATTCTAAAAATTTTTCAAGCATCATGGGTATAAAAATAAAAATTCACTCCTCAAATATAAGAATTTAAGAAGTGAATTAATATATGGTTAAGAAAAAATCTTAAGCCTGCTCTTCTTTGCTAAGTGCTCTTTGTTTGTAAGCAGCTTTCAACCTTGATTGTCTCAAAGTTACAGAAGGCTTGATAAACGCTTGTCTAGATCTTAATTGACGAACTGTTCCTGTTTTATCAAATTTTCTCTTGTATTTTTTTAAAGCTCTGTCGATGGATTCACCATCTTTTACTGGAATTATTAACATATTTTACATCTCATTTTGGATTGCAAAACTAGACAATTTTTCTTACATCACAAAATATATTTTAACAAACGAATACTTCTCATTCGTAGTTAACCTCAAAAACCTAGTATTTAAGGTTAATTAGACACTATTTTTTTTATCCACAATGACTAAATATTCAAATCCAAAAAAAGTTAAGATCAGTCTATTCTACAACTTCATTTCATTAAAATCAATCGTATTAATGAAATGTGAACAAAAAGCATTATCTTTGCAATCACTTTATTCATGGGGTTGACTGGTTTCGACAGCAAGACCAATGGGTAAGTAAGCATGCAGAGAACCGTAGCGCGATCTCTTTAATCCCTTGCTACACAACTTTAACTGGCAACGAAGAGTTCGCTCTTGCAGCTTAATATCGAATTATAGTAGATCTAAGCGCTTTCCTGAAGATAGTAAGGAAGCAAGATATCTCACAAATGCTCTGTTCTGCGGCGTTTGATCCTGAGATATAGGAATGCGGGAATAAGATTTTAGACGCTTCGGCTAAAATTCGAAAACTTTAGAAGATAAGCTGGAAGTTGGGTGTCTGCCCTCTGCCTTCAGTCGAAAACCAATGGTAGAATAAGCATGTAGAAATCTTATGTATTGCTTGTTTGGACGAGGGTTCGAATCCCTCCAACTCCACAAAAAACCGTTTAGATGAACTAAACGGTTTTTTTATTTATCATTCTCTCATCTCTTTTTTTCAAATTTCAGATTTACTCATCATCGTTCCAATAAAATATAAATTTATATAATATAGTATGGAGTACCTTAAAGAAAAAAGTTCTGAGTTTTTCAATAACTTAGATTTCAAAATCAATTTTCTCTTACTCCAAATTAAAAAAAGACAAGTTGATTTTCTAAGATCTAATTTCACAAAATGGAAGTGCATAAGAGAAGATCCAAGAGTCATTTCTATTAAGTATTTTTAAACTTTCAGGATTGCTTTCATATTTACACTTAAACATCAAATATAACCTCCTGAAAACTAAAAGACTAAAGCGAGACAATTTAAAATGAAAGCTTCTGGTCCACAAAAAAGGCTAAAAAAATGTTTTATCGTAAAGAATTTTATATATTTGCACCATCTAACAATTAAAAAAATAATTTACTATGTCAGACATTGCATCAAGAGTAAAAGCTATCATCGCTGATAAGCTTGACGTTGAAGAAACAGAAGTAACTCCTGAAGCTAGCTTCACTAACGATTTAGGAGCTGATTCACTAGATACAGTTGAGTTAATCATGGAATTTGAAAAAGAATTTAATATTCAGATCCCTGATGACCAAGCTGAAAAAATTACTACTGTAGGGCACGCTATCGCTTACATCGAAGAAGTAGTAAATAAATAATATTCTTCAACAAAAAAGAAATTAAACAAAGTTTATGGAATTAAAAAGAGTAGTTGTAACCGGATTTGGAGCAATAACGCCAATAGGAAATAATGCAAAAGAATACTGGGAAAATCTTGTAAAAGGTGAGAGCGGTGCCGCTCCGATTACTCTTTTTGATGCCACAAACTTTAAAACAAAGTTCGCTTGCGAAATTAAAGGTTTTGATCCATTACAGCATTTCGAGAAGAAAGAGTCTAAAAAAATGGACCGAAATACCCAACTGGGACTTGTTGCTGCAAGAGAAGCAGTAGCACATTCCAGAATTATTGAAGACAATGTAGATAAAAACAGAGTTGGTGTAATTTGGGGTTCCGGAATCGGAGGTTTAGAGACTTTTGAAACTGAAGTGTTAGGATGGGCCAATACGGAAATTCCGAGATTCAACCCGTTCTTTATCCCTAAAATGATTGCGGATATCACTCCAGGACATATCTCTATAGAATACGGTTTCCACGGACCTAACTATACTACTGTATCTGCATGTGCATCTTCTGCAAACGCGATAATTGACTCCAAAATGCTGATCCAATTAGGAAAAGCAGACGTGATTGTATGCGGAGGCTCTGAAGCAGCCGTTACAGCAAGTGGTGTCGGTGGATTTAATGCAATGATGGCACTTTCTACAAGAAACGATGATCCTAAAACAGCTTCAAGACCTTTTGACAAAGACAGAGATGGATTTGTATTAGGCGAAGGTGCTGGAACAATCATTCTTGAAGAATATGAGCACGCAGTAAAACGTGGTGCTACAATTTATGCAGAATTATTAGGAGGAGGTCTAAGTGCTGATGCACATCACATGACTGCTCCGCACCCTGAAGGCCTTGGTGCTTATCTGGTAATGAAGAGTTGCCTGGAAGATGCAGGTTTAACTGCTGATGAAGTAGATCATATCAATATGCATGGTACATCTACTCCATTAGGAGACATCGCAGAATCCAATGCAATCTCAAGATTATTAGGCGAGCACGCTTATGACATTCAGATTAATTCTACAAAATCAATGACGGGCCACCTTCTTGGTGCTGCTGGTGTTATTGAAGCTATCGCTGCGTTGGGAACTATTATTCATGGTATTGTTCCTCCTACCATCAACCATTTTACTGATGATGAAAATATTGACAGCAGACTAAACTTTACGTTTAATACAGCTGTGAAGAAAGATGTAAAAGTAGCCATGAGCAATACTTTTGGATTTGGCGGGCATAACGCTTGCGTTCTATTTAAGAAAATCTAAATTCAATGAATGGAGTTACAGAAATACTTTTCTAAATTCCTTCTCAAAAAAAGAAAAAAGCAATTAACGGAGAGAGAGTATTTTCTCAGTACTGAGCTTACAAAAGTTTTAGGTACAGAGATACAAAATATAGCTCTTTACCGCGAAGCTTTTTCTTTGAAAAATTCTTCTAAAAATCAAGACAGCAACTACGAGAGACTTGAATTTTTGGGAGATTCTGTTTTGGGTACAATTATTTCTTGTCACCTGTTTCAGACGTATCCTCAGGCTAATGAGGGATATCTGACACAGATGAAATCTAAGATTGTTAATAGGAAAAACCTCAATAAATTAGGCGAAGACCTAAAGCTTACCAACCTTTTGCAAAAGCAAAACAGTTCTTCGGCTTTGGGCGAGAATATCTCCGGAAATTTATTCGAAGCCTTAATCGGTGCCGTTTATTTAGACTTCCATTATGATACCTGTAAGAGGATTATTTTGGAAAGGTTGCTTACGCCTTCTGAAATCAACAAGCTTGAAAACAAAATTGTAAGTTATAAAGGCCTCCTACTCGAATGGAGTCAAAAGAAGAAGGTTAATATAAAGTACGAAACCTGCGAAGAAATACAAGTTAATAAATCTGTCATATTCCGATGTCACGTGTGGCTGGGTGAAGAAAAAATTGCTAATGCAACAGAAACTTCCAAGAAAAAAGCAGAGGAAAAGGCAGCACAAAGGGCATTTTATATTTTAAATAAAAAAGAAAATATACTTGGAAATTCAAAAACTTTATGATCTTGATGATATAGAATTTGAAGATATTGCCATAGGATTGGTAAGATTAGCAAAAGATGTACCTGCTCATGAGTTTTTCTACAAAATAAATCAAACCAACAACCTCAATTTTTCAAGAAAGAAAGATCTTGTCTTTCATGGAGGGTATTATGATTATTTTTTTCCAAGATTTGAGGCCTACCACAAGTTTTCTAAGACCTGTTTTACCTTTATTTCAAATAAATCTTCTGAAAGTAAGCAAAAAAAAGTTCAGACAGAACTCTTTACAGAAGAAGAAAACATTAAATTTTTATTAAATAATCAGGTAGATGTAGAATATATTCTGCATAGTTCGGAACAGTTTCCTGATTTTTCCGTAATTTTGCTCCCTGAAAATCTTGTGTTTCCAATTCAAGATTATACACTGAGTTCTGATGAAGAACTTTATCAAATTATCCAGTATTATGAATAAGTATTTAAAGAAGACAAAAATTATCGCAACACTAGGGCCTGCTTCATCATCGAAGGAGGTAATGTTAGATTTAATGAGAGCGGGTGTTGATATTTTCAGAATAAATTTTTCCCATGCAGATTACGACTTAGTTCGAAACAATATTGAAATAATTAGAGAGCTAAACAGCGAGTATGGTTATTCAGTGGGAATCTTAGGAGATCTTCAGGGTCCTAAGCTGAGAGTAGGCGTTGTAAAAGAGGGATCTTATTTGAATCCTGGTGATATTCTTACCTTCACCAACGAAAAGATGGAGGGAGATTCCACTAAGGTATACATGACTTATCAACAGTTTCCACAGGATGTAAAAGTAGGGGAAAGAATCCTTATTGATGATGGGAAACTGATGTTGGAGGTTATCGAAACCAATGAAATAGATACTGTAAAAGCAAAAACCATTCAGGGAGGTCCGTTAAGTTCTAAAAAAGGAGTTAATTTACCTAACACGAATGTTTCTCTTCCTGCTTTGACAGAAAAGGATATTCAGGATGCTAATTTCATGCTTGACATGGAAGTTGACTGGATTGCCTTGTCATTTGTTCGTCATGCTCAGGATATTATCGACCTGAAAGAGCTTATCAAAGCACATCCGAATGGTAAATTCAAAACGCCAATCATCGCGAAGATTGAAAAACCTGAAGGAGTAAAAAATATTGAAGAAATCCTTCTTGAATGTGACGGATTAATGGTGGCTCGTGGAGACCTTGGAGTAGAAGTTCCAATGGAAGAAGTTCCTGCTATCCAGAAAAACCTGGTAGAAAAAGCAAGATTCTATTCTAAGCCAGTGATCATTGCTACCCAAATGATGGAAACGATGATCAACAGCTTAACCCCAACAAGAGCGGAAGTAAATGACGTTGCTAACTCTGTATTGGATGGCGCTGATGCTGTAATGCTTTCTGGAGAAACTTCTGTAGGTAGATATCCGGTACAAGTAGTGGAAAACATGGCTAAGATTGTAAAGAATATCGAAACCACTCATTTTTACCAACACAAAAATGAGCCAATCGAAAAAGATTATAACTGTATTGATGAGAGGTTCATTACCAACAGAGTTTGTCTTGCAGCGGTAAGAATTGCTAAAACTACAAACGTTTCTGCTATTGTAACCCTTACTCATTCAGGATATACGGCTTTCCAGCTGGCAGCACACAGACCAAATTCTCATATCATTGTATATAGCGGTAACAGAAGAGTTATTGCTATGCTGAACCTTCTTTGGGGTGTTCACGCGTATTATTATGATATGAAAAAATCTACTGATGAAACAATTATTCAAGTAAATATGCTGACACACAACTACGGCTATATTGAAACCGGAGACTTTGTAATCAATATCAACGCGACTCCGTCATATGAAGGTGGAAAAACGAATACACTGAGATTGACGACAGTATAAGCAATAAGCAATAAGCAATAAGCAATAAGCAATAAGCAATAAGCAATAAGCAATAAGCAATAAGCAAAATTACTTCTTGTAAAAGCATATAAAAAATTCCCAGAAATTAATTTCTGGGAATTTTTATTTTTATCCTGCAAAGAGTCTATTATTAACTCATTATATTTTAGTAACAGGTAGTTTATCATTCTGAATATAACGAAGTGAAGAATCTATGAGATTCCTTTATTCCTCGGAATGACACTAAACACATTTTAGTTACCCACAATTGTTTTTGCTGTTACAAATTCTTTTAAGGCTAATAAAGACAATTCTGTTCCATATCCTGAAGCCTTAGATCCTCCGAACGGAAAACGCGGATCAGAGCTTGTCATTCTATTGATATTGACTGTTCCAGATTCAAGGTTTTCTATGAAATATAATTGACGCTCTTTATTTTGAGTCCATACAGAATTGGAAAGCCCAAAAGGAATATCATTAGCCATTTGTAGGGCTTCTTCATCATTTTTTGCGATCATAATCATACCGAGAGGTCCGAAAAGTTCTTCTTTTAAAATTGGATTTCCTTCCTGAACTCTTATTAAGCCTGGCGTAAATTCATTTTCTGAAATTCTTTCCAGAGGAATAATAATTTCTGCACCATTTTCCAATGCTCTGTTGAATTGAGCTTCCAATTCATCAGCAAGGTCAGGTCTTGCCATTCCCGCTAATTTAGTTTCTTTATCTAAAGGATCTCCGATTTCATATTTTTTATATTCTTCAATGAATATAGGAAGAAATTCATTTTCGATTTTTTCATCGATAATAAATCTTTTAGCCGCAGTACATGTTTGTCCACAGTTTTGAAGTCTGGACTTTACCCCAGCTTTTGCAGCTGCTCCAAGGTCCGCATCATCAAAAATGATAAACGCATCACTTCCCCCTAATTCAAGCAATGATTTTTTGATATTTAAACCAGCAATTGAAGCTACTTCTCCTCCAGCTTTTCCGCTCCCTGTAAGGCTTACACCTCTTACAGCATCATGCTCAAGGATTTCTTTTACTGCTTTATGCCCTACTTCAAGGTTCTGGAAAATACCTTCCGGGAAACCTGCTTCCAAAAGAACTTCTTCAATAGCATTTCCACTTCCGAAACAAATTGAAGCATGCTTCAAAACTATTGTATTTCCAGCTAAAATTGCAGGTGTAGCAAATCTCAATACCTGCCAAAAAGGAAAGTTCCAGGGCATTACCCCTAAAATGACTCCTTTCGGTGCGTAATGAACTTCGGAATAAGCAAATTCAGATTCTACTTTTTCCGGTTTTAAAATATTATCAGCAGCGGCATAATAATTCATCATTAAAGCACACTTTTCCACCTCAGCTATTGATTCTGAAATGGGTTTATTCATTTCTGTAGTAATTATTCTACCAAATTTTTCTGAATTATTCTTTAAAATCTCTGCTGCTTTTGCAATTAACTTCTGCCTTTCCTCAAACGGCACTTTTCTCCACACTGAAAACGCTTTATCTGCTTTAATAAGCTTGCTTTCAATTAATTGTTCCATAATATAAATTCTGTTTTAAATTCAGCTAATGAATTTATGAGCGCTTTTATTTTAAAAGCACGGTGAAATTAGCAAATTTCATTCCTTAAAGGGTCAATAAAATAATGATTTTCTCTATCGGAAGAATATAGCTTTATCTTAAATCATTAGCCATTCATTCACAAGACATGATGCCAGTCTTGCGGTCCGGTCCTGGATATCGAAAGAAGGATTAACTTCTGCCACATCCATTGCAACCAATTTTTTATTTTTTAAGATATGTCTGTAAAAATGCATAAACGTAGGATCCGCAAAGATTCCATTATACGCTGCAGCCGATACTCCGGGAGCGATTGATGCATTAAAAACGTCCATACAAATCGTAAGATAGGCATAATCTACAGTATCCAGCAATTCATCAATACGCTGGTAGATGGATGGAAGATTTTCAAAAAACAATTCATCGGCCAGGATATATTTCATTCCATACTGGTGAGCAGTATCAAAAAGCTTCAGTGTATTGGAGTTTCTCTGAATCCCAATATGCAGCGAGTTGATAGGACCTTCCTGAGCAATCTGCCAGAATCCGGTACCTGAGCTTGCCCCTACTCCTTTTTCCGGTTGTCTGTTATCAAAATGGGCATCAAGATTAATAATCCCTATTTTTTGCTCCGGAAAAGCGGTTTTAACGCCTAAATAATGAGCGTAAGTAACTTCATGGCCACCACCTAAAACAAGAGATTTTCCTCCTTTTAAAAGTACTTTTGAAACATTTTTGGCAAGATTATTCTGCGTATTTTCCAGATTACCATCGTCACAGGTAACATTCCCAAAATCCAGCATTGAAAAATCAGGAAGAATGACCGGGAAATTAGACATATTTTTTCTGATGACATCAGGAGCATCCTTAGCTCCCTGACGGCCTTTGTTTCGCCTTACTCCTTCATCTACAGCAAAACCATGCAGTACAAAGTCATCCATTGCGATATTATCGTAATTGCGTTCTTCTTTTACTCTTTGAAATATTCTGTGATGGAGAAGTTCTTCTCCGTCTAATCTGCCTTGCCAAATCATAATCTAAAATTATTCTCTAAACCTGCCTCTTATTGTAGGTATAAGTGTTCTGAAAAATAAAACTGTAAATATTACTAAAGCTCCTCCCAATTTGAATTGCATACTTCTGTTTTCATAACTATAATAAAAAGTCACAATACCCAATGCTATAATAGCAATTAAGTAAAATATGGAATAAAGATATCCTCCTCTATTTTCGTACTTAAATTCCCCTCCGTTTGCCGTAAACATTTCGTCAAGCATACTGTTGGCTACATTGGCTTCCACCTTTCTAATATCGGAAGTCAAATTCTTCATAATAAAATCCTTTTTTGTTCCAGACTTTACTGCATTCAATGCATATTCAATATTTTTTTCAGGAACACCTAGAGAGATATACTTTTCTTTAATCTCGTCAAATGTAATTTTCATGGTTGTGTTTTTAATTAGCTTTTATTGCCATCAATATAAACAAGTTCAGCTTTTAAGCTTCCCTGATTATACAGTACATTTTGGAAATTATTCGTTTTGAAAGTAACAAAATCTGCCTTTTTTCCTGCTTCCAGCTGTCCTCTATCCTCCATATTAAGTGCATAAGCAGCACGGAAAGTCATTCCTGCCAACACTTCAGCAGTGGTTAGTTTCTGGAAAGCCGCTAAAATAGAAGCCTGGGTAATTAAATTCCCCATTGGAGCTGATCCCGGATTCCAGTCACTTGCAATAGCTACAATAGCTCCTGCATCTAATAATTTTCTTGCGGGCGTAAATTTTTCGCCCAGTCCTAAACTTGCTCCGGGAAGTGCTGTTGCTACCGTATCAGACTTAGCCAAAAATTCAATATCCTCATCAATAGTTGCTTCCAGATGGTCTGCAGACTTTGCACCTACCTCTACTGCTATTCTTGAACTTCCAGGCGTAAACTGGTCTGCATGAACGGTAATCTCAAAACCTAATGCTTTTGCTTTAAGTAAGAACTCTTTACTCTCTTCAGGCTGGAATGCAGACTTTTCAATAAAAATATCTACTCTGTTGGCCAGCTTTTCTTCTTTTACTTTTGGTAAAATTTCAGTAATGATATAGTCAAGATATTCAGGGTTGGTCCCTTCAAAGTCTCTAGGCTTTAAATGTGCCGAAAGACAGGTAGGAACCAAAGTAGCCTTAGTTGCGTTCTGAGCTTTTTTAATAATTCTAAGCATTTTCAGCTCGTTTTCCAGATCTAAACCGTAACCGCTCTTCACTTCAATGGTCGTAATTCCTAAATCAATCAAAAAGTTGATTCTTTCTACTAAAGTTTTCAATAATTCTTCTTCTGAAGCATTTCTTGTATGTTGTACGGAACTCCAGATTCCACCGCCGCTTTCAGCAATTTCCAGATAGGTTTTCCCTGCATTACGCATGGCAAAATCATTGGCACGGTTTCCTCCGAAACAGATATGGGTATGTGAATCTACAAAGGCAGGTAGAACAATCTGCTCTCCCTGGATATGTTCGATTTCTATGGTAGGATTTTCTGTTTTTAATGTTTCAAAATTTCCAACTTCCTGAATAGTATTCTGATCTACAACAATTCCTCCGTCTACAATAATTTCAAGTTGTTCATCAGAAAGTTTTCCTCTTAATGGTAAGTCAGCAAGTGTTACCACCTGCTTAAATGGTCCTATTAATTTCATTAGTTTAAAGTTAATGCTTATGTTTAGTTTGAGGCTGATTTATTCATCAGCAGCACTTGCCTGCTAAACAATCAAAATTTTAATAATTTTTATCAATAATTTCTCCTCTCAAAAATACTCAAAATATCCCAATTATTTAAATCTTAGCCGTTCTCATTTTTAACCTTAGCCTAAACTCTGTGTCAATCTAAACCTTTTCTCAATCTGCCCTTCAACCTTAGTCTAAATTTGCTATCTTTGAGGTAAATGAAATGAATTAATGCCAGATTTTTTACATCCAGATAAGGAAAACTACTCACACGAGGAGCTGATGCAGGAAGAACAGATCCGTCCCCAGAGCTTTAAAGATTTTGCGGGACAGAGAAAAACGCTGGAGAACCTTGATGTTTTCGTTACCGCTGCTAAAAGACGTGGCGGCGCACTAGATCATGTCTTATTACACGGTCCGCCAGGTCTTGGAAAAACAACTTTAGCTAACATTATTGCTAATGAACTTGGGGTAAACTGTAAGATTACTTCCGGCCCTGTATTGGACAAACCTGGAAGTTTAGCCGGTTTGTTGACCAATCTGGAAGAAAATGATGTTCTTTTCATTGATGAAATTCACCGTCTTTCTCCTATTGTAGAGGAATATCTTTACTCTGCCATGGAGGATTACAAAATTGACATCATGCTGGAGACTGGTCCTAATGCCAGAAGTGTACAGATCGGGCTGAATCCTTTTACCTTAGTAGGTGCTACTACAAGAAGCGGAATGCTTACCAAACCCATGCTTGCCCGATTCGGGATTCAAAGCAGGCTGGAATATTATTCTATTGAACTTTTGTCAATGATTATCCAGCGAAGTGCAAGAGTTTTAGGAGTTGCTATTTATGAAGATGCAGCGATAGAAATTGCAAGAAGAAGCCGTGGGACACCAAGGATTGCGAATGCATTATTAAGAAGGGTGCGTGATTTCGCAGAGATTAAAGGGAATGGTGAAATTGAGATCAAGATCACAAAATATGCGCTGGATTCTCTCAATGTGGATGAATTCGGGTTGGACGAAATGGACAATAAGATCATGCGTGTTATGATTGAAAACTTTAAAGGAAAACCGGTTGGTATTTCTGCTCTGGCCACATCTATTGCTGAAAATCCTGAAACACTGGAAGAGGTTTATGAACCGTTTTTAATCCAGGAAGGATTTATCATCAGAACTCCAAGAGGACGAGAAGTTACTGATAAGGCTTATAAACATTTGAATATTACAAGACCTAAAAACCCTGGCGAGCTTTTCTAGTATGAAATCGTTATTAACAAGTCTAAAGTTCACTCCGATACATATTTTTTGTATCCTGATATTTATTGTTTCTATTTTTAAATATAGTGTGAATTTAGATTTTGAAGGAGGATGGCTTTTTATGCTTATACTCTCTTTTTGTTTAATACTATCTTTATTAGTAATAGATTTTTGTTTTCAACTGATTCTTAAAGAAAAGAAAATATTTTTAGTTGCAAATTGTGTGACTATAGCTATAACATTATTTTTAATTTATCTATTCTTCAATATTTAAAGAATGTTCATACCAAAATTATACAGAAGCGAAGATTACAATTTGATGAGAGAGATTATCAAAGAAAATTCTTTTGCTTTACTCATTTCTTCTGTGGATAAGATAAGAGCCACACATTCTATGATGATGCTGAATGAAGATGATCCGGAAAATGCTTATATTGAAACTCATATTTCGAGAGTGAATCCACAGGCAAAAACCTTAAAAAACGGAGATGAAGTGCTTTGTGATTTTTTAGGAGCTCACACTTATATTTCCAGCAGCTGGTACGATCATATTAATGTTTCCACCTGGAATTATGAGGCGGTACAGGTCTACGGAAAGATAGAACTGATGAATCATGACGAGCTTTATGCTCATTTGGACAAACTTACCTCCAAATATGAAAAATTTCAGCAATGTCCAATGATGGTGAAGGATATGGGAAAAGAGTTTGTGGAAAAGGAAATGAAGGGTGCTTTTGGTATTAAAATAATTCCTACCGAAATATTTATCAAACAAAAACTTTCTCAGAACAGAAAAGAGGCTGATTTTAATAATATTATCACTCAACTTGAACAATCTGATGATAACGCAAAAAAGATTGCGGAGAAAATGAAAGTAATAAAGAAATAATCAAAATATACATATGAAGTTATATCCAATACAATGTGGAAAATTTAAACTGGACGGCGGTGCTATGTTCGGAGTCGTCCCGAAGAGTCTGTGGGAAAAAACAAACCCAGCAGACGAAAAAAACCTAATCGAGCTGGGAACCCGTTCTCTGCTTATTGAAGACGGAAAAAAACTCATCCTTGTAGACTGCGGTCTTGGTAACAAACAGGACGATAAATTTTTCGGACATTATTCTCTTTGGGGAGATGATACTCTTGATAAAAATCTAAAGAAATACGGTTTTATAAAGGAAGATATTACGGATGTATTCTTTACTCACCTTCACTTCGATCACTGTGGTGGAGCTATAGAATGGAATGATGACAGAACCGGATACAGACCGGCTTTCAAAAATGCTAACTTCTGGACTAATGAAAATCACTGGCAGTGGGCAACAGAACCTAATGCGAGAGAGAAAGCAAGCTTCCTGAAGGAAAATATTATGCCAATACAGGAAAGTGGCCAGCTTAACTTTTTACCTCTTCCTACCACTGGAAACTACGGTTTTGCTCCGGACCTGAAGATGGATGTCATCTTTGTAGACGGGCATACAGAAAAGCAAATGCTTCCGGTAATTCAATACCAGGAAAAAACAGTTGTTTTTGCGGCAGATCTTATTCCTACAGCAGGACATATCAACCCGGTATATGTGATGGGATATGATACCAGACCTCTTTTAACAATGGAAGAGAAAGGAAAGTTCCTGAAGCAGTGTGTAGATAACGAATATTTATTGTTCTTTGAACATGACGCTCATAATGAGCTTGCAAGTCTTAAAATGACCGAAAAAGGAGTAAGACTTGATGAGACATTTAGCTTTAATGATGTTTTTGGATATTAATTTTTAATCATGGAAGAACTACATTCAGAAACACAACAAACTGAACCGGAACCAGCACCCAAGATCATAGGTTTAACGGGTGGAATAGGCTCTGGAAAAACTACAGTTGCCCATTTTATAGAGGAATTCGGATTTCCGGTTTATTATTCCGATGACAGAGCAAAGGCAATCGTCAATGAGAGCGAAGATCTGAAAATAAAGATCAAAGAACTTCTTGGTGAAGAATCTTATGATGAAAATGGATTGTATGACAGAAAATTTGTTGCCAGTAAGGTATTCAACAATAATGATCTGCTCCATCAATTGAATGAGATCATACACCCGGCTGTACGCATTGATTTTGAAAATTGGATCAAGAAGCAAAGCAAATATTTGGTTTTCAAAGAAACCGCATTATTGTTTGAACTAAAACTTAACAGACAATGTTACAAATCTCTTTTGGTAACGGCTGAAGACAATATCAGAACTAAAAGAGTAATGGATAGGGATAACAAAACCTATCGTGAGGTAGAGGCTGTCATGGAAAAACAAATGCCTGAAAGGGATAAAATTAAAATGGCAGATTGTATCATCTACAACAATACCAATCTGGAAGAATTAAAAGAACAGACCGAAAAAGTGATCTTTGCTATTGAATAGAAATATTTTTGAAGATTATTTTCTCGCTTAAAAATAAAAAAGCCCTCATTTTCTGAGGGCTTTTGTGTTATTCTTTTATAAATTTCTTTTGTATGGTATTTCCACCATCTTCAATAGAGATCACATATACACTGTTGATCAATTTGTTTACATCAATCTTATTATTCAGTATGATTCCGCCGGATATAAACTGGCCGGATATACTGTATAACTTATAACTAGCCTTTTTACTTATATTTTTTACATAGAGTATCATACTTACCGGGTTGGGATAAATCATGATACTGGTCTGATCAAGTAAATTAGGCACTTTATTTTTTAAAATTGCTACTTTATAGTCTTCTACTTCCCCGTTTTTGAAGCTTGTACAGTTTACAGGAATACCGTCTCTGGACATGGCTACTCTCATCACTACATACTTATGGTCTGTCATGCTTACAAAGGCATCTGCCGGTACATTGAATTTACCCGAAACAGGACTGTCTGTATTCGGTGGAGAGGTTAATATTCTTTCATTGATATCAAATTCACCATTTCTGTTGAAGTCGATCCATACTGCGATTCCTTCATTATAGGTATTTCCTGTCCACTTCTTCTCAATGATGATTTCATTATCTGTTGATCCCTGGATCATTTCGATGAATGTTTTAGGAACTCCTGTATAATCTGTATATGTTGACGCTCCTGATTCATTCTCCATTGTTTTCTTATCAGAAGGCTTTACTGTAATTTTAGAAATATGCTCATCGGTAGAAATTCTTGAGGTCATCTTACAATAAATGACTGTAGGCGTTGTAAAATAGTATGGAGGAGTATAATTTCCTGGTGTCCCGTTACAGATATTCACTACCTGCATCTCATATTTCGTTAATTCTATAAGACCTGTTAATACAATATTATTAACTAATGATGGTACTTCTGTCCAACTTGGAATACCCACTTTTCTATATCTAAGAACATATGTGGCTCCCGGGAAAGAATCCCACTGGATTGCTGCTGATGTAGGCAACAATTGAGTAATAGTCAATCCTGGAGGCGGGATTTCACAGACTCTCCCTGTTGTAAAGACCTGAGAGGCTGAGTAAGGATTTACAGTAGTGCTTCCAACACATTGACTGGCGATTTGTACTTCATATGTTTTATTGGCACTTAAACCTGTAAGATTAAATGTATTGGCAGGAGGTACTGGCATTGGTACCAGATTCCATGCTGTTGTTCCTAATTCTCTCCATCTCATGATATAGCTAGAACCTGATGAAACCGGTGTCCATGTAATGGTTGCGCTTGTTGAAGTAATAGTACTCACTGTTACATTGGGAGGATTAGGATCGCATCTTGTTGAAAATTCCGTATGAGCATAATTTCCTGCTGTTCCATTACACACTGCTGCAATCTCAACTTCGTACAATGTAGCTGGTAATAAATTAGCTGCATTAAAAGTATTCATTGCCTGTGGAGGTAAAGCAGCTGGCTGGTTGACTACTACCCAATTTAATGTGCCAACAGGTCTGTACCTTATCTGATAGTTTCCTACTCCATTATTGCGGGGCCATTGTACAGAAGCAGAATTATGAGTTATTCCACCCACTGCAAGTACTGGGGACGTATCATTACAAACCAATGTTTTAAAACTCCCACCAGAAACCCAAAGACTTTTATTAGTACCACATACAGAACGTATCCACCAATAATAAGTTGTATTCGGCAGCAATTGGGACACGCTTGCAAAAACAGTACTGGAAGAACCAGTAGATGCTGTACCTTGATTAGGAGGAGTATTTGTTGTTGTCAGGTAATATTCATACCCATTGGATGGAGGTAGAGATGGAGCAGTCCAATTCAGCTGGGCCGTAGTAGACGTTATTAAAGTTACAGTTGTTGGTGTGGGAATAAAACATCTCCCAAGATAAATATTATCCACAGCTGCCGGTGGCTGGGCTCCACCATTATTATTATTCCTCCATTCAAATACCAAACGCATATTGGATCCTGCAAAACTGCTTAAATTCAGATTGGCATTCATATAGGACTGCCACGTAGATTGTGCATTTAAACTAGAACCTACTTTCACTCTTCCGGCACCTGCTGTAATTCCTGTTCCTGCTGTCGGAGTAAAAGAAGTTGGTACAAGCCATACCGTAAGATAATCCTGACCATTTTCTCCCGCTGCTCTCCAATCGAAAGATAATATCGTAGTTGATGTTCCTGCAGGAATAACAATGTCTCTATATGTATGAACAATACTAGAAGCACCGGTATTATAAGCATTTGTACCTCCGTTTGTATTGGAAATATAAATAGCCCGGGAAGGATTTCCTGCGGCATTACCAAAGGTCCATTTATTTGACTGCGTAGAGTTCACAAAAGTAAAATTTCCATTATCAGCACTGAAGTCCTGTTTGTAAGGAAAAGGAGCCGGAACAACAGTAGTACAAGATGCAAGTACTAAAGCAATAATAAGAATACTTAATACCCTCAATACAATAGATTGTCTTGATCTCATTTAGAAAAATTTTATAGTGTCTTTATAAATAGTTCTTGCTTTTACACTCTTTCCATTTGAAATGGTAATATAGATTAGCTGATCAAGATTAGCTGTATTAAACTCCCATTTTTGAATGTTGGCCAGATAATGATATTCGGGTGCTAATAAAGAGAATAGAATTTTTCTCATTTGGATATAAATTGTTTTGATTAATAATAAGATTTGAAAGAAATCAATCTTTACTTCAGCATTCAAAATTATTATTAATTTCATAAAATAAAATTCATTTCAATATCACTTCAGCACAACAAGTACTTAATACGTATTATCCGAATTAAAAAATACATGATCTGATAGCAGAAATACTATTTCCTTCTGAAATCTATTTATTTTTATTCGATTTTAAGATTTCAAACTGATCGAAAATTTTTTTACTATTCAAAAAAACATTTATTCTCCATACTTGATTGTGATTTTTAAGTACAAAAAAATAAGCCCCCATTTCTGGAGGCTTATTCTATTTGAAATTTAAATTAATTATTCTTTGATAAATTTCTTCTGAACAGTTTTACCGTTATCATCGATATCGATTACATAAACACCATTAATCAATCTGCTTACGTTGATTTGGTTGTTTAGTAAGATACCGTCTCCGATTACCTGTCCGGCAGCATTGTAGATCTTATATTTAGCTCTCTTGCTAATATTTTTCACAAACAATATTGAGCTTACCGGGTTAGGATAAATCATGATACCCGTCTGATCAATTGGATTAGCAACGATTGGCTTAGAGATTCTTACTGTGTAATCCTCTACTTCTCCGTTTTTGAAGCTTGCACAGTTTACAGGAATACCGTCTCTTTCCATTGCTACTCTCATTACAACATATTTGTAATCTGTCATACTTACAAACGCATCTGCCGGTACATTGAATTTACCTGAGATAGGACTGTCTGTATTTGGTGGAGAGCTTAATACTCTTTCGTTGATATCAAATTCACCATTTCTGTTGAAGTCGATCCAAACTGCGATTCCTTCGTTATAAGTATTTCCTGTCCACTTCTTCTCAATGATGATCTCATTGTCTGTTGATCCCTGGATCATTTCGATGAATGTTTTAGGAACTCCTGTATAATCTGTATACGTTGATGCTCCTGATTCATTCTCCATTGTTTTCTTACCGGTAGGCTTCACTGTAACTTTAGAAATATGCTCACCTGTAGAACTTCCTGAATGCATCTGACAGTAAATTACTGTAGGAGTTGTGAAGTAATATGGAGGAGTATAATTTCCTGGTGTACCATTACAGATATTTACAACCTGCATTTCATATTTCGTTAATTCTGTAAGACCTGTTAATACAAGGTTATTAACTAATGATGGTACTTCTGTCCAACTTGGAATACCTACTTTTCTATATCTAAGAACATATGTTGCTCCCGGGAAAGGATCCCACTGGATTGCTGCCGATGTAGGAAGCAATTGAGTAATAGTCAATCCTGGAGGCGGAATTTCACAGATTCTTTCTGTTGTAAATACTTTAGGGTTAGAATATGGGTTCAGAGCAGTTTCTCCGTTACACATATTAGCAATCTGTACTTCGTACGTAGTGAATGGCTCTAATGGAGTTACACTACCTAACACATAAGTATTTGCAGGAGCTGCTGGTAAACTGATAAGAGTCCATGCAGTAGTACCTACTTTTCTCCATCTCATTGTATACGTAGAGCTTGCTGCAAGCGGAGCCCATGTAATCAATGCTGTTGTTGGAGTAATGTTCCCTACCGTCACATTCGGAGGAGTAGGATCACATCTTGTTGTGAATGTCTTGATTGGAGTAGCTGTACCAACAATATCCCCACAAATTGCAGCAACTTCAACTTCGTAAGTAGTAGCAGGTGTCAAGTTACTAATTACTAATGGAAGGTTACCTAATTGTGTAGAAGCATATACTGATGTCCAAGGTGTTGTTCCCTGAACTCTATATCTTACTACATAGCTTACTCCTGCTCCTGTAATTGTAACAGTAGCTGTTGTATGAGTAGTAGTAAATGTAGGTGCATTTGGAGTTGCATTGCTACAAGGTCTGATTCTTACTCTGTAGTCTTCCACTTCTCCATCTACTGCATTCTGACACATTACAGGAGCACTTGTACGTTTTAGTACAACTCTCATTGTAGTGGTCAACGGTCCTGTATAAGATGTTGAAGGAACGGCAAACGTAGCAGTAACAGGAGTAGTTGTGTTAGCTGGAGAAATTAAAATTCTCTCAGCATCTGTAAACTGTCCGTTTCTGTCAAAGTCGATCCATGCTGTTACAGCATCATTTCCAGTAGCTCCGGTCCAACCTTTTGCTACAGAGATTTTATTATTTTGAGAATCAACATCTAAAGTAATAAGGGTCTCAGGTGTTGTGTAGCTCGTATAATTAGTCTGTACTGAAGTATTATTCATTGGAGGAACACCAAGGTTCGAAGAGGTAACTGTTACATTCGAAATATGGTCATTCGTTCCGGTACCTGTCATCGGACAGTAAGACAACGGTGGTGTTGTAAACGTTACTGATGATGAGTAAACTCCCGTAGAACCACCACATGTTGTAGAAACCTGAACTTCATAATTTGTCTGCTCAGTAAGACCAGTGATTCCATAGAAGTTTTGACCAGCTGGCACAGTAGCCGTCTGCCAAACACCTCCAGGAGTAGTTCTCCATCTGATATTATAAGTAGCTCCTACAGTTGCAACCCAAGATACTGTTGCAGTAGTTGCACCAATATTGTTTACTGTAATATTCGTTGGAGGAGCTGTTGAACATGGTTGAGAATCTACAAACTTTACTGCGTAATCTTCTACTTCTCCCTGAGTAAATGTCCCACATTGGGTAGCATTATCAAAATATCTCATTACGACACGCATACGGGTAGGAAGAGTTCCTGTATATACATTTCCACTCGCCACTGTAGGTACAGCAAAAGTTGCCGTTACCGGAGTAGTTGTATTATAAGTAGTATTCAGAATTCTCTCACTTGTTTCAAATGTTCCGTTTCTGTTAAAGTCAACCCAAGCTGAAACTCCATAAGATGTAGGAGAACCCGGCCAGTATTTGTTCACAGAAATTTTATTATTTGCAGAACCTCTTTCAAAAATAACAACTCTTGTAGGGTCTGGTGTATAATCTTTATAGTTATCCGATCCTGAATTACTCAACATGATAGGAGTATTAGTAGGAGTAACGGTTACATTATTAATATATCCACTAGTAGCAGTATTACTTGTAGGACCTGCCGTACAATAAGTAAGAGCTGGAGTTGTAAAGGTTACAGTCGGAGAGAATGCACCTGTAGTACCTCCACAAACAGTAGCTACCTGAACGTCATATGCTGTTTGTTCTAATAACCCTGTAAGCATTTGGTTACTTACCAAAGGTGTATTTACAGCAATCTGCTGCCAAGCACCAGAAGGAGAAACTCTGTATCTTACGATATAAGTAGCTCCAGTAGTTGATGTCCATGTAACATTAGCTGAAGAAGGAGTTACATTATTTACCTGAATGTCAGAAGGTGGAGCTGTAGTACACGCTGATAAATCGATAAGTTTAACAGCATAATCTTCAGTCTCACCATAAGAATACGTTCCACAAGCATTAATAGGACTATACTCATTCATTACCACACGCATTCTGGTAGTAAGGTTTCCTGTATAGGCACCACCTCCAGCATTTGGTATATTGAATGTGGCCGTAACCGGCGTTGTTGTATTACTTGGAGAAGTCAATACTCTTTCAGTCGCTTCAAAAACACCATTACGGTTAAAGTCAATCCAAACTCCTGTCAGGAAGCTATATTGATAACCCGGCCATGTTTTTGCTACAGAAACACTAGCAGTACCCCCTCTTACCAAAGTAACTAATCTTGTTGGGTCTGTACTGTAATCTGTATAACCACTTTGATTAGAGTTACTTGTCATTGAAGGAGCTCCTTGCGCATTAACTGAAACCTGGCTGATATATCCGTCAATAAAAGTACTTGTAGCAGCTGAAGCACAATAAGTAAGTGCAGGAGTTGTAAAGTTTACACTGGAAGAAAATGCTCCCTGAACACCCCCACAGATAGTAGCTACCTGAACTTCATACTGGGTTTGTTCTGTTAATCCGGTAATGAGCTGATTTCCTACCAAAGGTGTAGTTACGTTAATTGTCACCCAAGGTCCTCCAGCTACAGGTCTGTATCGTACTACATACGTAGCTCCTGCAGAAAGATACCAACCTACATTAGCTGTAGCTGTTGTCAGGTTTGAAACTGTAATATTAGTAGGCGGAGCCGTTGAACAAGCTGGCAGCGGATGGCTTTCCAACTGTATTCTAGGAATATCCGCAAGTCTGTCTTTTGCAGCAGGAGGTGCTGCAGGGTCTGGGTTTGCGGAATCTTCATAATAGATCATCCCTCTGTTTGCTCCTGCGTTATAAGATCCCCAAGCCGTACCTGGTGAAGATGCATAACCTGGAGTTTTTTCATTTACAGCAATCACAAGATTGTCTGTCCCGTTCCACAAAAACGGAGTTGCCAATTGAAGAGTTACCCAGTTCCCATTTGTAAGGTTGGGTAAAGTTCCGGCAAAAACCTGGGTCAAAGAATTAAATGGAACCCAGTTTGTAATGGTTGCAAAGTTAGTCTGGGTTGTGTTTCCCATGTATACCACCCAATCCTTATATACATCCTGTGAGGTTGCAACGGTGGTGGAATAAAACTTTACAGCCGTGATATAGTTCGACGTACCTATAGCAGTCGTAAGTTCTGCAGCAGTGTAAATCTGCTGGGAATAACTATACCCATAATAGGAACGTATGGGGAGATACACTGAGGTACCCGTTCCTGTCCCGATCTGTCCTGCCTGAGCTGAGACTTTGGATACAAAGCCTGTACATATCAAACAGAGAAACAGAATAAAAGAGGTAAAGAATTTCTTCATAATGTTTTCATTATAATATTAATCATACAAATCTAATCATTTTTCGTTATTAATTTACATGTACATTTAGGTTTTTTTTGTAAAAATCCAATAATATCTCCACTTATGCTTTAAATAAAGAAATCCCCGGGAAAGCCCGGGGATTTGCTAATATATAAAGGTTATCTTTATTTTTTGATGAATTTAGATTTGAATTGCTCAATTCCTTTATCATCTATTGTAATTACATAACCACCTTTAACTAAAGTTGAAACATTTACTTTTCCGTTATTGATATTTCCTCTATCTACTAATTGTCCAGCAGCACTATAGATTTTATAATTAGCTTTATCTGAAACTTTAGTAACATTTAGAATATCACTTACCGGGTTTGGATAAATCTGAATACCATTATTTTTAACAGCAGTTTCAGAAGTAGCAAGGTTACCAGTAATGACTACGTTATAGTCTTCAACCTCTCCGTAATCAAAATTATTTCCACATAGATAATCTGCCGGTAATGATAAACCAGCATTTGTACTACCTACAAAAAATGATACAACTCTCATTCTTAATGGCTGCCCTTCTACTGCATTACTTGGAATTGTAACATTACTTGTTACTACAGTTGGCGATGGAGTAGTCGCTACAGGATAATTCAATACTCTTTCTGTTTCGCTGAAAACACCATCCTTATTAAAATCAATAAATGCTGCTACTGTATCAAAATCAGCAACATCTGGGTTACTAGCAGTAACAGACATAGGATAAACATTTCCTTTTGTTAAGTTAATCTGAAGTGCAGTGTTTGTTGTATAGTTTGTATATGTACTGCTTGCTGAAGTATTATTTACATTCGCAAGTGTTACATTGGAAATATACTCATAGTCAGCATTATTCGTACCAGTAGTACAATAAGCAAGCTGTGGTGTAGTGAAGTTTACAGAAGTAGAATATGTTCCTACTGTAGTACCGCAAACCAAAGCTACCTGAATTTCATATTGTGTACCATCTATTAGATTACCTAAGTTGATTGATGGCACTGTAGTATCAGCTTCAGTCCATACTGTTGTACCTACTTTTCTATAGCGTACTTTATAAGTCGCTCCAGTATAAGACATCCAAGATGCACTAGCTGAAGATACTGTGATATTGCTCACTGTTACATTCGTTGGAGCAGCACTGCTACATGCAGATAGAGGTGCAATACTAAGAGGCCCTACCGCATAGAAAACATTACCAATTGAAGAAATTCTTACTTTAATAGTCTGCCCGTTCAATGAAGAAGGGAAAGTAAAGTTTTCAGTTCCGTCATTAGGTGTTGATGCTGATAATACAGTCCAGGTTGTTCCGTTATCTGTAGTATAATCAATTTTTACAGTAGTAACATTATAAGGAGCAGCATTAGTATTTGCAACAATCCATTGAACTGGAGTTGGAGTATTCACATCAGCATATTGGTTAGCTACTCTGAAAGGTCCGTTATCTCCTACAACAATCGTTTGAACTTTAAAAGCTGACTGCTGTTGAGCTACATTAGAGTTATTATCTCTAACAGTTAATGCAAAGTTTGTCGTTCTTGCAACAGTTGATACCGCTTCCCAAGTATTGTTTGCATTATTTAATACTCCATTCATTACAGATGCAAATTTCGGGAAGTATCTTACTGGATTCGTACTTGGAACAGCAGATCTGAACGAAGCTCCCGACATTGTATTTCCTAAGTTAAACTTATTAATAGAAACTGATGCATCATCAACCTCTTCCCAAGAATAAGTCATTGGATCATTTTCAGGATCTGTAGCACCACCTGTTAAAACAAAAGCAGTCCCTTTAGGAATAGTATATGTTGGCAGATCCGTAATTACCGGTGGATTGTTGGTAATTGTAGTTTCTACATCACAAGTTTTTGCAATTAAGTTGGCTTGAATCTGACCAATACTTGCTTTATGGAAGTAAGGATCAGAGTTAGGCTGTACGTCTGTATTAGGACCAGTAATACCTGCATATCCCATAATGGTAGTTCCTGAACCAGGTTCCATGTTTACACCACTTCCTTCAAGATTATGAGAAAAAGTATGGTTACCTCCTAACTGGTGACCCATCTCATGAGCAACATAGTCGATATCAAAGCTATCACCTGATGGAATTCCATTTGCCGGAGAAGTAAATCCTGAACCTTTTCCTTTAGGAACTGCAGTTGTAGGATTGATACATACACATCCGATACATCCGGCATTTCCTCCACCTCCTGATTTACCGAACAAGTGTCCGATATCATAGTTGACATTTCCTACATTAGCAGTCAAAGCACCCTGTAGTTCTCCATTCCATGCACCTCCCGCTCCTGTATTAGCAGCTGAATATGGATCTGTAGCTGGGTCAATATAAATCACACCTGGAAAATTCTGCAAATTCAAATGCAATGCAAAATCTTTCTCAAAAACTCCGTTTACTCTGGTTAAAGTATTATTAATAGCAACAAGTGCCGGAGCTCTTTTCTGATCATCTGTAGCTGTAGCAGGTACACCAGCAAGCCCCATAAAGTATTGAGTATACTCACCTGTAACAGACATAGCCAATCTCATTGTTCTGTATTTCTTATCAGAACTTTTGTTGAAAGTTGTTGCCTGATTTGAGAATGACTGCCCATTTTTCAATAAAGCATCTATTTGCTTTTTCGCGGCAGGAGATTCTTCTGTGGAACATAAGAATCCACTTTTATCCTTTTTAGTTTTAGGATGAACGGCATAAACTGTTTTATCAGCAGAAGCCGGATCAATAAATTCATAGTTACCTCCATGGATGATCATCGACTGAAAATCATTAGGAGCAATACTGAATCTTAAATACTTGGTAGGGTCTTCTACACTTGTTCCAACATAAGATCCTAATTCATACTTGTCTGCCAGTTCTTTTACAACTACTGGAAAACTGTATACGTTAAATCTTTCAATCTTCCCGCTCATAGTAGGAAGAGAAATCACTACAGGAGTGGCATTTGTACCCATTTCCTGTGCATTCTTCAGCTGAGATCTCAGTAAGTTCAGGTCTAATTTATAGTACCCGTTACCTCTTACACTAGATTGATCTACTCTAAATCCTGTACTTCTTTTGTTATCGTCTCCTTTTTTAAAGGAAGTTGGTGTCCATTGACCGAACACGGCTCCTCCTATAAAGGTAAACATTAAAGCAGTAAATACTCTTTTCATAAATTAAAACACAATTATAATTTCCGCCAAATATAACTATTTTATAAATCTCATGGATAAAATAAGTTAATATTTTTCAACATAATATACCCATTACCCATATATATTAAAAAAAATACAAACGTTAGACGAGTCTAACGTTTGTATTTTATATATTTTAAAAGTTAAGAAATGCTATTTCTAAAACTTATACGCAATATTCCATGCAAATCCCATATTGAATTTTGAAGAACTTTTTCCAAAGCCTGGAACAATCATTGGAGAAATATCATCCTGCTTGGAAGTATAAACCATGTATCTTGGCTGAAGATTCACATCAATGTAGAAATTTGAAGTAAATAATTGCACTCTGCCCCCCAATGTTCCTTCCAACCAAAAAGATGACTGGGATGATGAAGGAAAGGCTTCAGAAGAGTTACTTCCTCCAAATCCACGAACAGGGATTGCCATATATTCCTGATTATAAAATGATCCGGCAGCTTTTCCTCCAGCATAAAATCCGTTGAATTCATTCTCTGCATCTTTTGCCAGCATATAGAATGCTCCCAACTTCACGAAAGGACCGCTTGCCTTTGCATTATACCCATTCTTCTGGTACACATTCTTTTCAAAACCTGCCTCTGCAATAGCATGAAGGTTTCCTTTTATTTTTGAAGAAATAAACCCCTGATACAGTTTTCTGTCAGAAAAGAAACCGGCTCCGGTATTCAGTACATCAAGGCCAACCATAAAATTGGGTTCATATTTCTCCTGAACCTTTTTCTCTGCTTCCTTTTTTTTGTCTTGTGCCCAGCTTATTATTCCCAATAAACTAAAAAGAAAGGTAAAGATTAGTCTTGTCTTCATTCTCTATTTGATTTTGTCCGATTTCCACCTTTTGAACAGGATTCGGAGTTACTAATTCTGAAGTTAAATTCTCATACGATTTTTTGATTCCGCATCCGGGAGAAACATACGTTGACTTCGTACTATAATTAATCCTTACTTTGGATTCCGCCCCCTTAATGGTAAGTTTAAAATAAACGTCTGTATAAGGCGAGTTGTCTACCCGTAGAGGAATTAACCTGGAATCAATTTTTGCAACTTTACCCAGATCTACCTTCCCTGCTCCATAATCTACTGCTACATAGAGTGTATCCAGAGTTGTCTCTTTTCCAGTAGCAAGTGATCTGAAAGCCACCTTCATTCTGGGAGTTCCTTCTCCGCTTTCACAAATATCATCATCTCCTCCACAGGAAAAAAGCATTCCTAAAAAGCAGATCGCTATGAGAAATTTAAAGTACTTCATATTAAGATTTGAAATTCAAATTTAAATAAATTATTTTTTAATCAACAACGCGATGTTCTCAACATGGTGTGTCTGTGGGAACATATCTACTGGTAGGATCTTTACTAAAGTATAGTGATCTTTCATCAAAGCAAGGTCTCTCGCCTGTGTTGCTGAGTTACAACTTACATAAACTACTTTTTCCGGTGAAAGCTTTATGATCTGTTCTACCACTTTCTGGTGCATTCCGTCTCTAGGTGGATCTGTAATCAAAACATCTGCTTTTGGATGATTTTCTAAAAACTCATCATTAAAGACGTTTTTCATATCTCCACAATAGAAAGTTGTGTTAGTCAAACCATTCAATTCAGCATGTTCAATTGCTGCATCGATTGCTTCCTGAACAGATTCGATTCCGATAACCTGTTTTGCATTTCTTGCCACATATTGAGCAATCGTTCCAGTCCCTGTATATAAATCGTAAACAACTTCATCGCCTTTTAGATCAGCAAATTCAAGCGTTTTTCTATATAATTCTAAAGCTTGTTTGTAATTGGTCTGAAAGAAAGATTTTGGTCCGATTTTAAATTTCAATCCGTCCATTTCTTCCATAAGATAGCCTTCTCCGAAATACACATTGATATTTAAATCATAAATAGAATCATTCTGTTTAGGATTAATGGCATATACCAACGTTTTTATCTGTGCGAACTGCTCCAACAAATAATCAAAAAGCTGAGTGCGGTTTTCTTTTTCTTCTCTATAAAGCTGGAATAAAACCATCCATTCTCCTTTAGAGTTTTGTCTCATCATTAAAGTTCTCAGGAAACCTTCCTGGTTTTTCACATCAAAGAAATCTAACCCCTTATTCTCAGCAAATTTTTTAACTGCCAAACGAATTGCATTGGACGGATCTTCCTGAAGGAAGCATTCTTTTAAATCTAAAATCTTACTCCACATTCCCGGAATATGGAAACCAAGCGCATCTCTGCTTCCGAAGTTTTCTTCAGAACTGATTTCGTATTGAGTCAACCATCTTGCATTAGAAAAAGAAAACTCCATTTTATTTCTGTAGAAATATTGTTCTTTAGCACCTAAAATTGGAACAGTTTCAAAATCTTCAATTCCTCCAATTCTTTTAATATTATTGTAAACTTCTTCTTGTTTAAAATCAAGCTGCTTTTCGTAGCTCATATTCTGCCATTTGCAACCACCACAAGTTCCAAAGTGAATACATTTTGGATCAACTCTGAATGGTGATTTTTCAACAATTTCTTTTACTTCAGCCTCAAAATACTTTGACTTTGATTTTTTAACTCTTGCATTTACAACGTCCCCAGGAATCGCCCCGGAAACCAAAACAGTTTTCCCTTCTTCCGTTTTTCCGATAGCTACTCCTTTTGCTCCTGCCGCGAAAAGTTTTATATTTTCAAGAATTACATCTTTCTTCTTTCTCATATCAATTTCTTGTGATGAAGATAGCTTTCTACTCTATACTTCATCTATTTTCTATTTTTTCTAATAAACTATGAAACCTTTCAGTTCCAATTTCGTTTGCAAAAATACAATAAAAAAAACCTTATCCGAAGATAAGGTTTCTATACTGTGTTAAAGTTTATTATTTTGTTGGAGCCGGCTGTGGATTTGCTGGCTGTGGAGCTTGCTGCTGAGCTGCAGAAGGATCAAGCTGCAATTGTGGCTGCATCTGCATATTTGGTTCTGCCTTTGGAGCTGAAAGACCAGTCTGCTTATCCAGAATAGTTACCAATTCCTGCTCACCAAGATTTACAAATGATCTGCTGGCAATTTTACCATCTTTATCAATGATCACAAAGCAAGGTAATTTGAATCCGTATACACCATATTTCTTAGCAATATCAGAGTTTAAACCTCCTTCTCCGTAAACATTTACTCCCTGAACTCCTTTTAAAAGAGAATTACTGGTTTTAATGAACTGATCTTTTGTATCGTCTACGTTTACAAATACAAAATTCATTTTAGATTTATAGAAGTTGACTACTTCTTTCAATACAGGTACTGTAGCTTCGCTGATATAAGGATTCCATGAAGCGTAGAAGAATAACATATAAGGCTTTCCTTTGTTTTCAGAAAGTTTATAAGCTTTTCCATCTTGTTTTGCTAAAGCTGCTTCCGGAGCAGCATCTCCTATTTTAAGTCCTGTAATAGCTACCTGCATTTTTAACAGGTCGCTTTTAATGGTAGCATCTTTAATATCTGAATCAATGATCTTTTTGATTTTATCAATATTTTCAGCCGGAGTTGTAGGATGAATATCCGCCTGAGCCATTACAAATGCCAATAGATAATCTTTTGCAGTCTGAGATAAATCTTTCTTTGTTTTTAAATACTGTGCAAACATCTCAGAAGTTGTAATTCCTGTTTTCCCTTTGCTGTTTGCTTCTGCGTACTTCTGAAAATCAGGAGTCATTTTTACAAGAAGATATTGTCTGTAAAGAGGGATTGTTTTCACCATCGCATCTTTATCTGTTTCCAACTGAGTTTCGTAATCTTTAAAAGCTTTAGAAGCCTTGTAAGATGGATTTCCAGACATTGGTCCGTGAGACATTTCATAGTTGGCAAGCAAATTAAGAACAGTCACTTTCACGTCATTTTTCTTCCATTCCAAAAGCGCTTTACTAGGGCTGTTTTTCTTTGCAAGATCATCTACATTTTTATTGATATCTGCTTCTATTTTATGCATACCTTTCAAAAATGCGGCTTCGTCTCCGCCCATCAAGCCTGCTATATTAACTTTAGTACCATAGTCAGCTAAGAACTTTTGAGTTGCTGTAAGAAAATCATTATTCTTCTTAGCATCTCCGGTAATCACGAATTCATTTGGGAAAGTAGTTCCGTTTCCTGAAATATTCACTTTTTGTCCCCCTTCAAGATAGATAAGGTTTTGTCTTCCTGCATAGTTGATCACGTACATCCCATCTTTAGGAGCATCAAAGCTTCCTGAAAAATTTCCGTCTTTATCTAAACCTATATTAACCAAAGGCAGGGTTCCTACTCCTGAAGCTTCTACAAATTCAATTCTTTCTAATGCTGAGCTTCCAGTAATTTTTCCTTTTACTTCTACTTTTTTTGAACAAGACATCACAAAAACTGTGATGATAAACAATAAAAGATATTTTTTCATTTCAATTTTTAATATTACACAAAAATACGCTTTTTAGGGCTTGTTAATTCACACTAATTATTTTTTTTAAAAAATTTATTATTGCTGTTTAAAAGGGATATTCCTGTTATTTTAACTGATCTCTTTTTGAATAGCAAGCTGTAATTGAATGTTTAAAAAAAACGATTCAACTGCCCTCCAAATATATACTTATTAAATAAAGAATGACTAAAATCCGTGAATAAGTTAACAAACTTTAACAGGGTAATGCCATTCATAAAAAAATCGCCTCCAAAAATGAAGGCGATTTTTTATGTATTTGAATCAATTCTATCCTTGATCTACAAGAGCAGACATGTACTCTCTGTTCATTCTTGCAATGTTTTCAAGAGAAATTCCTTTCGGACATTCTACTTCACAAGCACCTGTATTTGAACAGTTTCCGAATCCTTCTTCGTCCATAGCTTTTACCATGTTCAGAACTCTTCTCTTCGCTTCTACTCTACCTTGAGGTAAAAGAGCGTACTGAGAAACTTTCGCTCCTACGAATAACATTGCAGATCCGTTTTTACAAGTAGCCACACAAGCTCCACATCCGATACAAGCCGCAGCATCCATTGCTTTGTCTGCATCTTCTTTAGGAACCGGAATTGCATTAGCATCCAAAGTATTTCCTGAAGTATTCACCGAAATGAAACCACCTGCAGCCATTACTCTGTCGAATGCGCTTCTGTCTACCATTAAATCTTTAATAACAGGGAAAGCAGCACTTCTCCAAGGTTCAATAACGATGGTTTCACCGTCTTTGAACATTCTCATGTGAAGCTGACACGTTGTAATCCCCGTATCCGGACCGTGCGCTCTACCATTGATGTAAAGAGAACACATTCCGCAGATTCCTTCACGACAGTCGTGATCAAAAGCGATTGGTTCTTTTCCTTCGTTAATGATATTTTCGTTCAAAATATCTAACATTTCCAAAAATGAAGAATCTGTAGAAACATCTGATATTTTGTAGGTCTCAAACTGACCTTTAGTTTTGCTATTTTTTTGTCTCCAAATTTTTAGGGTAAGATGAAGGCCTTTTTTTGCACTCATAATTGTTTATTTATAGGTTGGAGATTATTTGTAACTTCTTGCTTTAACTTCAATGTTTTCGTAGATCAGATCTTCTTTATGCAGAACTTCAGTGGTGATATCATCCGTTTGATATTCCCAAGCTCCAACATATTTGAAGTTAACATCATCTCTTTCTGCTTCTCCTTCTGAGGTAGCATGATCTTCTCTGAAGTGTCCTCCACAAGATTCGTTTCTGTGCAGAGCATCAATAGCCATCAATTGTCCTAGTTCGATAAAATCTGCCACTCTGAATGCTTTTTCAAGCTCAGTGTTCATTCCATCAGCATCACCAGGAACTTTCACGTCTTCCCAGAATTCTTTTTTCACCTGAGCAATTTCAGCAATAGCTTCTTTTAATCCTTCAGGAGTTCTTCCCATCCCCACTTTATTCCACATGATGTGTCCTAATTTTTTATGGAAATGATCTACAGAATGTGTTCCTTTATTATTTAAGAAGAAATCTACTTTTCCTTTAATTTCTTTTTCAGCTTCATCAAATGCTGCTGAATTAGTAGGAATTGTTCCCGTTCTGATATCTGCAGAAAGATAATCTGCAATCGTATAAGGAAGAACGAAATATCCATCTGCCAAACCTTGCATCAATGCAGAAGCACCAAGTCTGTTTGCACCGTGATCTGAGAAGTTAGCTTCACCGATTACGAAACATCCAGGGATTGTAGACTGAAGGTTATAATCAACCCAAACACCACCCATTGTATAGTGAACTGCAGGATAAATTTTCATTGGAGTTTTGTAAGGATCATCAGCAGTAATTTTTTCGTACATAACGAACAAGTTACCATATTTTTCCTCAATCCAAGATTTTCCTAAATCATAAATCTGCTGATCTGTAGGATTATGAATATGTTTTTCGATAGCGGCTTCTTTACCTTTTTTGATAATCTCTGTTGAGAAATCTAAGTAAACACCTTCTTTCGTTTCATTATTTTCGATTCCGAAACCAGCATCACATCTTTCTTTACCAGCTCTAGATGCAACGTCTCTAGGTACTAAGTTTCCGAATGCAGGGTATCTTCTTTCTAAATAATAATCTCTATCTTCTTCTTTAATATTTTCAGGTCTCAATTTACCTTCTCTGATGGCTACAGAATCTTCAATCTTCTTAGGAACCCAAATTCTTCCGGAGTTTCTTAATGATTCAGACATCAAAGTCAGTTTAGACTGCTGTGTTCCGTGAACAGGAATACAAGTCGGGTGAATCTGTACGTAGCAAGGGTTTGCGAAGTAAGCTCCTTTCTTGTGAATTTTCCATGCTGCAGAAACGTTTGATCCCATTGCGTTGGTAGAAAGGAAATATACGTTTCCGTATCCTCCTGAAGCAATTACTACGGCGTGAGCAGAGTGTCTTTCGATCTCACCTGTTACAAGGTTTCTTGCGATGATACCTCTTGCTTTTCCGTCAACAATTACAAGATCCAGCATTTCATGACGGTTGTACATCTTGATTCTTCCTTTACCGATCTGACGGCTCATTGAAGAGTATGCTCCTAGTAATAACTGCTGTCCTGTTTGTCCTTTTGCGTAGAAAGTTCTTTTTACCTGAACCCCACCAAATGAACGGTTATCTAGCTGACCGCCGTAATCTCTCCCGAAAGGCACCCCTTGGGAAACACACTGGTCAATAATATTTGCAGAAACTTCAGCTAATCTGTAAACGTTGGCCTCTCTTGCTCTATAGTCACCACCTTTAATGGTATCATAGAATAATCTGTAAGTAGAGTCACCGTCTCCCTGATAGTTCTTCGCTGCGTTGATTCCCCCTTGAGCTGCAATAGAGTGTGCTCTTCTTGGAGAATCCTGGTAGCAGAATGCTTTTACGTTATATCCTTGCTCAGCCAATGTAGCTGCTGCAGAACCTCCTGCCAAACCTGTACCTACAACAATAATATCAATCTTATCTCTGTTGTTTGGTGCAACAAGGTTCATATGGTCTTTATGATTTTTCCATTTGTCCTTTAGAGGACCTCCCGGAATTCTTGAATCTAATTTACTCATACTAGTATAGTGATATTATTGAGTTATAAAATGGTAAACTGCTACGATGATGAATCCTGCAGGGATAAGGATTGAATACCATTTCCCGAAAGCTTTGATCACCGGCGTATATTTTGGATGTCTTGCTCCGATAGACTGGAATGAAGACTGGAATCCGTGAGCTAAGTGTAATCCTAGTAAAACAAAAGAGATTACATACAAAGCCACTCTCCAAAGATCAGCAAACTTCTCATGAAGTTCCGGCCAGAAACGTTCAGCATCAGGAGTCAATCCTTCTACATACTTGTAATTGATTTCATGCAGCCAGAAATCATATAAGTGAAGCGCTAAGAACGCTAAAATAACAGCTCCTGAAATAATCATATTTCTGGACATCCATGAAGAATTCACAGATGCATTGTTAGCTGCATACTTTACCGGACGCGCTTTATTATTCTTGATTTCAAGCACAAATCCCATAATGAAATGGAAAATTACTGCAAAACCAAGAATAGGCTGCATTAAGAACTGCACAAAAGGATTATAGCCCATAAAATCAGATGCTGTATTGAATGCATCCTTATTCAGAACTGATAACAAATTGGTCGTCAAATGCAGTATAAGAAAAATCAGCAAAAATAGAGCTGATAATGCCATCGCATATTTTCTACCTATCGTAGAACTCGTTAAACCTGCCATATAAGTTTAAATTTGAATTTCTACAAAATTAAGAAAGTTTAACAATATCGAAAAGTGAGAAATCTCACAAATAGACAGTTTGTAATCTTTCTAAATAAGAATTCCATGTATTATAAATGCAGGAAAACGTATAAATTATAACGATTATTTCAAATCATAAATCCTATTCCTGAAAACTACTTTTTGAACAGACTTTGGAAAGGTTTTTATCTCAAAATGATGTATTCTTCTTGAAGAGCAGTAAGGCTTCACAATAAACTGCAAAACCTTTGTTTTATTTTCCATATCCGAAATCCAGAAGCATACCTCATTTCCCCTTTTTACTGAAAAAATATTGTTTTTATCAAACGCATGGGTCAATACCTCATCTTTCTGATCTTCAAAAACATTGCTTCCGGTTCTTATGATCAGAAATATGATAACAGCCATCATTACTCTTGAAGAATTTTTAATATTGAATTTTATGATGACTGGTCTTAATAAGTAAACAAGCACAAATACTGAAATCACCTCCAGTCCGTTCATTGGAATATTTTCAAAGAACAATACATCAACCTCAGCAAACCAATGAATCATTTTCAACAAAATCTGAATCACAAAATCATATATCCCGTTCATCAATTCAAAGTCAATCCCACAAGCAATAAGAGCTGTCATTAGGAATGAAAAAATGATGATCATTTCAGAAAAAGGAACAATAACAAAATTGGCGATGATGGATATGAATGAAAACTGATGAAAATAATACAACACTAAAGGAAGTGTAGTTATCTGTGCTGATAAAGATATTGTAATGGTATTAAACAATATCTTTTTTAAATAATTATCTTGTTTTGGAAAGTATTTCAAAAGAGGCTGATTCAACCAATAAATCCCCAGGACAGCTAAAAAACTGAGTTGAAATCCTACATCAAAAAACTGCTGTGTATCACCAATTAAAATAAAAAACGCAGATAAAGATAATGAATGAAGCAGATCAGGTTTCCGCTGAAGCAATACAAAAATAAAATAGACACTCAACATGATACAGGACCGCAGGACTGAGTTTCCAAAGCCAATAAAAGCAGCAAACAGCCAAATAAACCCCAAGCTTAAAATGACCACATATTTTCTAAATTTTAAGGAAATAAAACGAATCAGCAAAAAGTAAAACATCCCGAAAATAACCACAATATGAGTTCCGGAAATAGCGAGAAAGTGAACCAGTCCTGATTTATTGAAATCCTGTACCGTACCTGCATCAATCTCTGTACGATCTGCCAGAATGATTCCTTTTAAAAATTCTTTGGTTTTCCCCGAAATGTTTGCTTTATCAATTTTCTGAAGAATGTTAAGTCTATATTGGCGTAGTTTATCTGCAGGAGTTAAATCATTCCGTTCTGCAGCTCTAATTTCTTTTGAAAGATAGACCTGATATTCGATATGCTTTCGCTTCAGATATTTTCCATACTCAAACTGAAAATCATACTGAGGAGCTTTGGGTTTTGTTATATAAGCATCAGCCTTGTAGTAGTGAATAAAGTCTAACTCTTTACTATCCTTGGGAACATAAAAAACCGAATTGAATTTTACATTTCCTACCCGTGCTGCTCCTTCGTATTTCTTATATTTTTCTGTAGTATTTAATTTTTGAGAAATTTTAAAAGTAATCGTTTCTTTTTTCTTTACAGATGAAGAAACGTCCGCCGAAAAAGTATTGTGAAAATGAAGAATAATCCCCATTCCAAAGACCAGAAGCCCCAGCAAAACGGCTTTGGTCTTATGTAAAAAATAAGAATGAAAACATATTGCAGCCAGTATGATCAAGCAAATTATAATAACCAGGTAAAACGTAATGCCTGTCAATACCATTTTCTCCTGGAAAAGAATTCCAAGAATAAAACATATTACCAGAATAAGAAGAGGCTGCTTATGCAATTTCGATTAATTATCATTGTAAAATAGATAATTAATCAATGAAGTATTATCTCTTAAATAGCTGAATAAGTACTTTACAGCTTACCAAAGACATTAACTGAGCGCTTGATTTTTTGCTATAAAATTAAAGGTTGAAAGTATGTTATTACTTTTTCAGAAATTTATCCGTCAAACGTTTCGTTTCTTTGATATAAAATAATGGATCTTTCCCATAATCTTCATATTTGAAATCTCCCACTTTTTTAGGGATAGCGGGTTCTATTTGTGTTCCTTCATGCCATTCGTTGAAAGATGTGATTCCGATGAAATCCGGATTTACTTTGATGGCAGCATCAAACATATTTTCATAATACTTACCCTCATTTCTGTTTTTGAAGTTGGCTTCGTTCCATGGGCGGATTCTTGTATCTGAATAACCGGGACCTACACAAGGAATAAATATCATATGATGATCTTCGGCATATTTGGATAAGAAATCCCAATTAGCCGTTGTGCTTCCATATACAAAACCTTCACTGGCAAAATAGGTATAGAAGCCGTCAAAACCGGACGAATCAAAAAATTTCGCATCATCCTTTCCCACCCATAATCCAATATAAAGAGCATCCAAATCTGTATTTCTAACCGTTTTTTCTCCGTTTTCGGATAATATTTTCACCCATTCTTCTTTAGGAATCTTATAGCTGTCATAGACATAAAACAATGGCTTTCCTTCTTTTTTATAGAAAGCGTGATGATGAGAATAGGTTTTTATAAGGTAAGAAAGCTGTTCTTTTAATTCTGAAGTATTTTTATAAAACGGCTCAATGTGAAATGCAATTTTCAGATCAAATCGATCCGCAATATCCAGGTATTTGATAAGACTTTTATCAGTATATGAATCTTTTCCCAGCCAGCTGACTACAACTACCCCTACTCCTGATTCTTTGATCATTCTCATATGTTTTTCAATGATCTTTGTGTCATTAGAACTGTAGTTTCCAAGCGCTGGATAAAAATTAGCCCCAATATCATCTCCTCCTTTGTGATGCCCCAGATTGTTCCACTTCGGATTACTCCAGTGAGGAAGAATTTCATGGTTCCAATGCTGATAACTTCCATCCGTTGCAGGATTTCCATACCAGCCATAATAGAATATCTGAACTTTATCTCTTGAGTCGCTCTGTTGAGCAAAACTTTTCGAGAAAAATAATGTGAATACCAATAATAAAAGAAAACGGTTAAAATAATTCATAGTTAAAAAGTAGATTAAATTCTCAAAAACCTCGGCAAACTATACTTTTAATATCACCTCAGCAGCATGGTCACTGGCGCCTTTTCCACCCAACTTTTCTCTCAGAAGGTTGTAATCATTCAGAACCTGTGTTCTTTTGTCTCCTTCTATAATTTTATTGAGTTCTTCTACCAGATTTTTGGTGTTCAGATCATTTTGAATAAGTTCTTTCACCACTTCTCTATCCATGATAAGATTAACCAAAGAAATATAATTGATGTTCTTCACTAACCTTTTAGCAATAGCATAGGAAATTTTGCTTCCACGATAACAAACCACTTCAGGAATATTTAATAAAGCCGTTTCTAATGTAGCTGTTCCGGAAGTAACAAGAGCTGCTTTGGAACATCTCAGCAAATCATAGGTTTTATTGGAAACAAAATGCACATTATCATCTACATATTTCTGATAAAATTCTTTAGGAAGACTCGGTGCTCCGGCAATTACAAATTGATAATTTTTAAAATGCGGTCTTACGGAAAGCATTATTTCAAGCATTTTTTCTACTTCCTGCTCTCTGGAACCCGGTAATAATGCAATGATTTCTTTTTCGTTCAGTCCGTTTTCCGATTTGAATTTTTCAGTACTGATTTCCTGTAGATCTGAAATAGCATCCAACAACGGATGGCCTACAAAATGGGAATGAACGCCATGTTTTCTGTAAAAATCTTCTTCGAAAGGAAGGATCACCATCATTTCATCCACGTACTTTTTGATAATTTCTACACGTCCTTCTTTCCATGCCCAAAGCTGTGGAGAAATATAATACACGACTTTGATCCCAAGTTCTTTGGCAAATCTGGCAATTCTCAGATTAAAACCCGGGTAATCAACTAAAATTAAAACGTCTGGTCTGTTTTTCTGAATATCCTCTTTACAGAATTTGATATTATTCAAAATTGTCCGTAGGTTCATCACCACTTCAAGAAATCCCATAAAAGCCAGTTCCCGGTAATGTTTTACCAGTGTTCCGCCCTGAGCTTTCATCAGATCGCCACCCCAAAATCTGAACTCCGCATTTGGGTCCTTATGTTTTAAGGCTTTCATCAAATTGCTTCCATGCAAATCACCGGAAGCTTCTCCTGCAATAATGTAATACTTCATTTCTATAGTAAGGATAGAGAACAAATTAAAATAGATATGATCTTAATTCGTAAATTTGTTCAAAGATAATGATAAAAAATGTCAGAAGAATTTGAAATCCGGAATAAAGTTGCAGAAAGCGGCCTTATCAATTTTGACCTTACCACTTTACTTCCAAAGGGGGAAAGAAAAGGAATTGATCTTAAAGATTTTCTTTTCCAGGAAATGATCCTGAAAGAAAAAGATTTTCGTGAAAAGGTAGAAGCTATCGATACTGAACAATATAAAGACACCTATATTTACATCTACAATTCGATAGATACCATTATTCCGCTTTGGGCTTATTTTGTATTGACAGCCAAACTTACAGATGTCGCCAAAAAAATAGTTTTCGGAGACCGTAAGAATCTTGATGTTATTTTAATGCACAACGCGATCCAGACTCATGATTTTGAGGAAATGAGAGGCAAAAGAGTTCTGGTAAAAGGCTGTTCTGATAAAGACATTCCTGAAAACGCTTATATAGAGCTGGTAGAACAGCTGAAGCCTATTGTAAAATCTCTGATGTTTGGAGAAGCATGTTCTAATGTCCCTATTGTAAAGAATTAATATGAACAAATATTTATCCGCGGGATTTTTATTTATTATTTTTCTTGGGATTTATTATATCGGAAGTTTTTCGAAAATTCCTTTTGCAGACTGCGTAGGATTTGTGCTGGATGCAGAAAAAGGAGTATGGGCAACAAATGCTACTGCCACGAGTCACTTTTTATATATCAATACCGTTATTTTCATTAAAAACTTTACAGGGATTAACGCTATTGAAGTAAGCCGATTTTTGGTTGTCTCATCAGGTGCGGCAACGGTTTCTATTATTTATCTCACGGTAAAAACCCTTTCAAAAACAGAATGGGCATCTCTTACGGCTGCTTTTGTTTTTGGCTTCAGCTTCTCATTTTGGAGAAATGCTGAAATAGTAGAGGTATATACTTATAATTCCCTTTGGGTAAGTCTTTTTTTCTTTTCAGTTATAAAAGCTTTTACGGAAAATAAAAGAATCTACATATTGCTGAGCAGTGTATTTCTAGGAATCAGTTTATGGGTTCACATTCAGAATATTCTGCTCATACCTGCCTTACTGGTCTTTTTATTCTATTTCAGAAAAGAAAAAAAATACGCTGCGGCATCATTACTGATGTTTGCCATATTGTTTGGCTCTTTATTTATTCTGAATATTTCCCAGGGACTTCCTTTCAAATCTCCATATAGTTCTGATCAGGGAACGTGGGTGGAAGATTCTTTGAAAAAAAGTACAATTCAGTATGTAAAGGATTTTTTCCAATCTTTTGTATATCTTATTTATAATTTCAGCGTATTTACATTTTTCGGAGTCACAGGTATTCTGCTTTTGTACAAAGCCAATAAAAAAATGTTTTTTGTTTTTGCTGTCGGGGCAGTCTGTGTATATGGATTCTCCACATTTTATGCAGTATCAGATAATTACGTTTTCTTTTTACCCTTTAATATTATTTTTGCTTTATCCATTGGATATGGTCTTTCTTCTGCAAAGTACGTGCGTTTAAGAAAATTCTCGTGGATATGTCTGCTGATTCCTGTAGGGTATCTTCTTTTTTATAAAGTGATATTTTTAACAGAGAAAGGAAAAGAATTCCATGCATTTAAAGAATATAAAGGCGGTCTGGATTATTATGTTCTTCCCTGGATGAATAACAATGCAGGCATTCTGGAGTTCACCATTGATAAAAAACAAGCACCTGAACCTATTGACTGGATGACAATAAGTGCTGTGGAATACATAAAGGTATTAAAAAGCAAAGGGTATACGGAAGAACAGATCAGAAAACTTTAACAATAATTATGAAAGGCGGTCATTTTGTGAGGCATATTTTTTGATAACTTTGGTTTACTTAATACTAACAAACACAAAAAATGAGTTTAATTGACCTACTTACAGGGAACACAGGCAACCAGGTTGCTGAACAGGCTGAAAACAAATTCGGAATCGGCAAAAACCAGGTAATCGCCTTATTAGCTGTAGCTACCCCTCTTATTATTTCTTATCTTAGAAATAAGTCTCAGGATGCTAAAGAAGCAGAAGCTTTAAATAGTGCTTTAGATAAAGACCATAACGGAAGTATTTTAGATGATGCTTCACAAATTGAAGCAAGACAGGCTGAAGGCGGATCTATTCTGGATCATATCTTTGGCGGACAAAAAAGTACTGTTGAAAACCAGCTGTCACAAAACACAGGAATTTCAATTGACAAGATAGGTCCCATTCTGGCGATGCTGGCACCTGTTATAATGGGATACATTGGACAGCAGAAGCAGCAGAGCAATGTAGGTGCAGGAGGTCTTGGAGATCTTTTAGGAGGAATTCTTGGGAATGCTTCCAACCAGGCTCAGACTCAGCAGTCTAATCCTTTGAATGACATTCTTGGAAGTGTTTTAGGAGGAGGTACGCAATCTCAATCATCAGGAAATCCATTGAACGATATACTAGGAAGTGTATTGGGTGGTGGAAACCAGCAACAAGGCGGTGGCGGCTTAGGCAGCATCCTTGGTAATATTCTTGGAGGTAAATAATTAATTTAATTTTCATAAAAAAAGACCGGAGAGATGATCTTCGGTCTTTTTTATTTAGATTATTTTTTAGATTTTTCTTCAGAAGCTATAAAAGATTTTGAGGCTTTTTTAGGTCTTCTTTTACCATAACTTCCGGAATTGATTTTTCCTCTTCTTGATTTTTTGTCTCCTTTTCCCATAGTAATTATGTATTTGTTAATTACGAATTTATAAAATACAGCTCTAAAATCCAATTAATGAAGCTGTTAAAGTTTTATAAAATAACCAGATGATATGCTGAAAAAGAGAATTACAAATTACGATCAAACCTTAATCGTTTTCCACTTTCCTTTTTTGAATAAGATAAAAGCAACTATTGTTATCAGGGTTTCTGCGGCAGGAATTGAAATAAAGACTCCTTTCGGTCCTATATCCAGATGCTTTGATAAAAAATATGCCAGCGGAATCTGAAACAGCCAGAATCCAAAAAGATTCACCCATGTAGGTGTCCAGGTATCTCCGGCTCCATTAAAGGCATTGATCATGACCATTCCAACTCCATAGAATATAAACCCGATACTCATAATCTGAAGGGCATTTTTAGCAAAATCCTTAATAGCCGTTTCCTGAGTGAAAAAACTAACTAAGAAATTTCCCATAAAAATAAATATCAGACTTACGATCAGCATAAAGATCGCATTATATTTCACAGTCTTCATCACCGACTGTTCTGCTCTTACCATTTCATTCGCACCCATATTCTGCCCTACCAGTGTAGATGCAGCATTACTAAGTCCCCAGGCCGGAAGTATAAAGAACATCATAAGCCTTAAAGCTGTCTGATAACCGGCTGAGGCATTTTCACCTCCTGTAGTCGCTACCAATTCCGCAAGGAAAATCCAGCTGCATGAAGCTATGACAAACTGAAAAATTCCCGGTGTTGCAATTTTTATAATAGATTTAATTAATTCAGAACTCGGTTTAAAATAAGAAAGTTTAATACGAATCTGGGTATCAGCAACTAAAAGATGGTACAACTGATAAATCACCCCAATACTTCGGCCTATAGTTGTTGCCAAAGCAGCTCCGGTCAATCCCAAAGCAGGAACTGGTCCTAACCCTTTTATCAGAATTGGACAAAGAATAATGTTGGCAATATTCGCTATCCACAAGCTTTTCATAGCAATCATTGCATTTCCTGCACCTCTGAAAATACCATTAATTAAAAATAACAGCATAATGATTGTACTGCTGCTCATCATAATTCTGGTAAAATTCTTCCCATAGGCTGCCGCTTCCGGCTTTGAACCCATCAGGATCAGGATTTCCTCAGCATAAATCACTCCCAGTAAACTTAAAACAAAAGTAATAACAAATGAAACCAATAGTACCTGTGCCGCACTTCTGGAAGCCTGTTCAGGATTTTTCTCCCCAATTCGTCTTGCCACCAAAGCTGTTGCTGCCATACTCATACCAATCGCAATAGAATACATCACAGAAAGTACAGATTCGGTAAGTCCTACAGTCTGAATAGCAAAACCACTTTCTTTCAAATGCCCGACAAAGTACAGATCAACAAGGGCAAATACGGATTCCATAGCCATTTCCAGCATCATAGGAATGGCTAGAAGCAGTACTGCACTTCTGATATTCACCTTCGTAAAATCAGTTTCCTCCCCACTGAAAGCTTTTTTCAAAAACTCAACATATTTTGTCATGATTTCTTTTAGTTTACTTAGCAAAAGTATTCATTCAAAAGCAATTAAAAGTTGGCATATGAAAAGTTTTTAATAACTGTTGAATGCTGACTGCTCCTGTAAAAAAATTGAGTCAAAATATTTAAAAACAAAATTAACAACAAATATTTATCGTAACACGATAAATATTTATACATTTACAACAATTAAAAAACAATATCGCATGAAATTAATTGGTGAAAAATCTATATCCACAATTTTAAATAAAATTCTGCTGGCAGTCTCAATAGCTCAGCTGTTGTATTTAGGTTATTTAATTTTTGGATTCATTATAGTATATCTCAACATGCATCAAGGAACACAATATTTTTCAGACACATTTAAAACCGGAAATTTCAATAACGAAGTAACAAAAACAGCTACTGATTCTTTAACTTTCCAATTCAATATGCCATTAACCGGTTCTGTAATAAGGGGAAGGCTATACACTTTATACCTTTGTTTCAATTATATTTTTCATTGGATTCTACAGCCTATTTACTTTTTATCTGTTCAGAATTTTTAAAGGAATGAGCAAAGTGATTGTTTTTAATACAAAAGTTATTCAGGATCTCAAACTATTTGCCATGCTCAATATAATTTTCATCCCGATTTATTGTGCTGTTTTATATTTTATGGATAAGTCTGTATATAGCATAGACCCAATGTTTATATTACTTCATCTTACCTTAGGAATCATTATCTTTTTCATTATAGAGTTTTTCAAAAAGGGATATGAATTACAAATAGAAAATGACTTAACAATATAATTATGCCGATCATTATCAATATTGATGTAATGCTTGCCAAACGAAAAATGCAGTCCCAGGAATTGGCTGAAAAAATAGGAATTACACAAGCCAATCTTTCAATTTTAAAAAACGGAAAAGCCAAAGCTTTAAAAATTTCAACGTTAGAAGCAATCTGTACAGCATTAGACTGCCAACCTGGTGATATATTAGAATTTAAACCTTAACATTAATACTATGAAACTCAATTTAACTCTAAGAACAATCATTTTGACATTAATTGTATTTTCAACATTTACCAACGCTCAAGAGCTGACTAATGAACATAAACAAATGTTGAAGTATGATAATACAGCTTATTTTAATACTCTGATCAATAAGAACAATATCAATACTTGCTATCAAATTGAAAACAACACCTATACTTTATTAGGCTTAGCCATTAAAATGAACAGTAAAGAGATATTCCAAAAACTGATTGATGAAAAAGCAGATTTGGACAAAGTGTGTGATGGAAAAACCCCTTTGATGTTTGCTGCAAAATATGGAAATACAGAGTTCATAAAAAAGCTCCTGGCCAATGGAGCAAAGAAAGAGATTAAAACAACTGCTGGCTATACAGCTCTGGATTATGCTAAAAAATATGAGAAACCTGAAATTATTAAGCTTTTGGAATAATTTTTAAATCATGATATTTAAAACAACCGTTTTGCAATTCTATAATTAATACTAGAATAATCTGATTAATAGAACGATAATTATTATCAAAACTTAGCAATTGGTAATAAAATTTAATTTAGATTTGTATATTCTTAAAAAAGTATCCTTATGAAAAAAATAATCTCTACTACCTTTCTATTTGGAATGTTACTATCTGGCAGCATGTTCTCTGCTCAGAAGATGACTCAGGAAAAGATGAAAGCCATCTATTCTGATGATGTGGCAACATTTAAAAAACAGTTTGCCCCGGGAGATTACAACAAATGCTTTCTCGTTGGAAATATAGCTTATTCGCCACTTGGTTTCAGTGTAATGTCTGACAGAAAGAATATTATACATTTCCTTTTGGACAACAAGGCCAACGTTAACAAAAAATGTCAGAACAAAACACCTCTTGAAGTAGCTGATGATACAAAAGGGACTGAAGAAATAAAGAAAATTCTGACAGAAAAAGGGGGTAATAGAAATTAAAAAACCTAAAAACAAGATACGAAACTTCCGAAAGGAAGTTTTTTTTATTTATAAAACCTGCAAAAATCTTATCTTTGCCAACGAAAAATTCAAGGTTCGGAAATGAGCCTTAAACATTGAACTTTAAACAAATAATTATGTTTCGATCACACACGAACGGAGAACTATCTCTGAAAAATCTGAATGAAGAAGTTACACTATCAGGATGGGTACAGACTATCCGTGATAAAGGATTTATGATTTGGGTAGATCTTCGAGATCGTTACGGAATTACCCAGCTGGTTTTTGACCAGGAGCGTTCTTCTGCACAGCTTATGGAAGAAGCTAAAAAACTGGGCCGTGAATTTGTGATTCAGGCTACCGGAAGAGTTATTGAAAGAGTGAGCAAAAACCCTAATATTCCAACAGGGGAGATTGAAATTCTGGTAGAAAAACTGACTATTCTGAACGATTCTCAGCTTCCTCCTTTCACTATTGAGGATGAAACAGACGGCGGTGAGGAATTAAGAATGAAATACCGTTACCTGGATATCAGAAGAAATCCGGTAAAAGATAAACTGATCTTCCGCCACAAAATGGCACAAAAAGTAAGAAATTATTTATCTGAAGAAGGTTTCATTGAAGTGGAAACACCTGTTTTGATCAAATCTACTCCGGAAGGAGCAAGAGACTTTGTTGTACCAAGCAGAATGAATCCGGGACAGTTTTATGCATTGCCACAGTCTCCACAGACTTTCAAACAGCTCTTGATGGTAGGTGGAATGGATAAATATTTCCAGATTGTAAAATGTTTCCGTGATGAAGATTTAAGAGCCGACAGACAGCCGGAATTTACACAGATCGACTGTGAAATGGCGTTTGTAGAGCAGGAAGATGTCATGAATGTGTTCGAAGGAATGACTAAAACTCTTATCAAGGATATTACAGGTCAGGAATTCGGAAACTTCCCAAGAATGACTTTCGCAGATGCGATGAGAAAATACGGAAATGACAAACCGGATATTCGTTTCGGAATGGAGTTCGTAGAACTTAACGAATTGGTAAAAGGAAAAGACTTTAAAATATTTGATGATGCAGAATTAGTAGTCGGAATCAATGTAGAAGGATGTGCAGAATATACAAGAAAGCAGATTGACGAGCTTGTTGATTGGGTAAAACGTCCTCAGGTTGGAGCTTCAGGAATGGTTTGGGCTAAATTCCAGAATGACGGAGTGAAGACCTCATCAGTGAATAAATTCTACAACGAAGAAGATCTTGCGAAAATCATCGAAAAATTCGGAGCGAAAGAAGGAGACTTAATGTTGATTCTTTCCGGAAACGAAAATAAAGTAAGAGCACAGCTTTCTGCTTTAAGAATGGAGCTTGGAAACCGCTTGGGATTAAGAAAAGGAAACGTATTTGCTCCGCTTTGGGTAGTTGACTTCCCTCTATTGGAATGGGATGAAGACTCTGAAAGATTCCATGCAATGCACCACCCGTTCACCTCTCCAAAACCGGAAGACATCCACTTACTGGAAACAGATCCTGGAAAAGCAAGAGCCAATGCCTATGATATGGTTCTGAACGGAAACGAAATTGGAGGAGGATCTATCAGAATTTTTGACAGAGATCTGCAATCTAGAATGTTTGATTTATTAGGATTCACCAGAGAAGAGGCAGAAGCTCAGTTTGGGTTCCTTATGAATGCCTTCAAATACGGAGCACCGCCACACGGAGGTTTGGCATTTGGGTTTGACCGTTTGGTAGCAATCCTTGACGGAAACGAAGTGATCAGAGATTATATCGCATTCCCTAAGAACAATTCAGGACGAGATGTAATGATTGATGCTCCTGCTTCTATCGCGGATGCACAGCTGGATGAACTGGAATTACAATTGAATTTAAAAGCATAAATTTAAAGCGGGGTATTTGCCCCGCTTTTTTTATATCCTAAATTTCAGCACATTCCATTAATTTGTTAATATTATAAACTTTACGCTAGTATAAAGTACGACTTCGGTTATCATATCAATGATTAGTGAAATAACTTAATTTAAAATTTAATAGTAAAAATTAATGCAAAAAGAGTAAATCATCGAAATTAATACACATTTAAAATAAAAACACAACAAAACAATTATTATATTATGTTATATACAAACATAATCTTTTATTAATACATTTACATCATACAGCTTAATTATAATGAAGACTTAATCAAAACTTAGAATTTGATTAATTTTATCATCTTTTGCGTACGATAATAATATAGCTGTTCATATTTGACCTGATCACCAAACCAAAATTAAATAATATGAAAAGCAAACTATTACTCTTATCAGCATGCCTTGTTTTGGCACTGAATTCATGTAGGTCGGATATTGAAAATGCACAGGCAAATTCAATAGATCAAACAACAACAAAGCTAGACAATGCAAAGATTCACAAATTATTAATTAACGGGAAATACACCTATGTTAATGAAGTAAATGGTGAATATTTTTATGCAGATGATATTACGATTAGCGCCGAGCAGTTTGACAAATTAAAAATGCAGGCCAATTCTGAAATATCAACAACTGAGAAAAGCACTATTGTAAGCTCCTTTATTAAGACATGGCCAAATGCAACAGTTTACTATACTTTGCCCAGCCAGGGAAGTCTGAGCACTCAGAATTACAATACGTTCCTTACCAATATCAACAAAGCGTTTGATATGATCTCTTCTCAAACCAGTATGCAGTTTGTTGAACGTACCAATCAAACAGAATACATCACCTTTACTTATACAACAAGCAACAGCTCACCACTTGGATGGCAAAAAAATAGAGTGAATGGGATTAAAATTTATAATATTACTTATCCCGCAATTATTGCTCACGAAATAATGCATTCCATGGGAATCATGCATGAGCAATGCCGTCCGGACAGAGATCAGTATATTATTGTAGATGTTAACAAAGCCGTGGAAGGCAGCCGCCATAACTTCAACCTTTACAATGATTATGCAGGACATGGAGCCTTTGATTTCGGTTCAGTTATGATGTATCAGTCTACAGACTTTGCGATAAACTCAAGCCAGCCTGTAATGACTAAGCTGGACGGATCTACTTTTACCAAGCAAAGAACAGGTTTGTCTGCCGGTGATTATGCTGGAATAAATCATTTGTACAGCCCCGTTAATGCTACTTCTGCAATCAACGGAACTTATACAATGAGAACAGCTTTAGCGAATGATAAAAATGTAGATATTTCCGGAAGTTCCACTACAGATGGCACCAGCATCATTCTGTATTCAGCAGCAACAGGGAATAACCAGAAATTTACTTTCAGCAAATCAGATCATGGGTATTATATTATCAAATCTATATTAGACCCTGCAAAGGTATTAACCGTAAAAGGTAACGGAACAACGAATGGAACAGCTGTTGAATTAAGAACCAATTCTAATACAGATTCTCAGAAATGGTTATTATTCAATCTGGGAAACAATGGCTTCGGATTCGCTCCTAAAAATGCACCTGCATTGAGATTAGAGGTAAAGAATGGTTTAACAACTAATCTTACGCCTATTGTAATCGGCACTACGGACCAAACGGTTCAGCCTTCTACAAAGCAGCGTTTTATCCTTACAAAAGTTAACTAATTTTTTTCAATAAAGAGGAACCATATAATGATCGACATGCCTGTTTCTATTGCAGATGCACAGCTGGATGAATTAGAACTACAATTGAATTTAAAAGCATAAATTTGAAGCGGGGTTTTTACCCCGCTTTTTTTATACTCACAATTTTACCTTAACCCTAAACAAATGATAATGAAACAAAGAATCTTTGGTCTGCTGGCTTTAATGATTCAGGCTATTTTGGGGGCACAAAATACCAACATCCCTCCTATCAGATATCTCAAATTACATGATACTGATATTATTAAGAATAACAACTCTGTCAAGAAAATAAAATCAATCACTTCATATATTACAACCGACTCTAAGAGACAGCCTTCATTAACTTCAAACTATAATGAAAATGGAGATCTTATAGAGGTAATCTCATATGAAAACAGTAAAAAAAATAAGGTTACAACCTACCAAAAAAATAATAATGAAACCCGTGAAAAAAACGAGTTTTATAAAACTGATGGTACAAAAACCAACAATTATATAGAAACAGTCCGTACAAAAAATCCAACCACCAATAAAGAGATTGTCACCCTTACCTATTATCCTGATAAAAACTCTCAGCAACAGGAAATTCTTTACAATGCAAATGGAAAAGTTTTAGAACTTAAAGATTATCAATATGACAGAGTAGTGCGCAGTACTGGCTATCTATATCAGGATTCTTTGTTAACAAAAGAAATTTTTTCGGCTTATCAATATACTACCCCTAATCAAAAACCGAAAATATCAACCTCAGAAGTTGTTTACAAATATGATAAGCAGGGAAACATGTTAGAAATTTTATCCAAAGATCATTATCTTTTCTTTTATAAAAATAATAAACTTGTAAAAGAGCAATACAACAATAGTGGCAGTTTAAAATTTGACGGAGAAATAAATTATATTTACAATTCTGAAAATAAAGTTATTAAAATTCAGGAACAGCTTTCAAACGGCTGCAAAATGGAATCGAATATTGAATATGATAAAAACAAATTTAAAAAAGTAATAAGCATCCCCGAAAACAATACCCAATACTGTTATTTCAGATATGCTACCTTTATGCCGGATGATAAACAGACTGTTTATAATTATGCTTATGATAGCAATAACAACCTGATTCAATTTATCACAGAAAAAAATGGAAAAACAGTTAATATGTATGAATACGAAATTCAATATTTCTAGATAAAAATGTATGTTGACATGATGATCTCATGCCAACATACATTAATTTCCATCAAAAGATTCTGTGAATACATCTTTGTAGCGGATCTATATCATTTTTAAAATCTCTTCTCTTCCTGGCCCTGTGGAAAGATATCCCACTGGAATTTCCAGCTCTGCCTCCAGAAAGGAAAGAAAGTCCTTTAGTTCTGTTGGAAGTGCGGCAGAATCTTTAATCACTGAAAAATCTGCATCCCAGCCAGTCAGCCATTTGAACACCGGTCTGGCATTTTCAGGAAGTGTCCCTGCATTTGTTTCAATAGTACCATCTTCCAGTTCATAGTGGATACAGACAGCTACCGATTTTAGTCCGCTTAAAACATCGGCTTTAGTAAGAACCAGCTGGGTTACCCCATTGATCATCACTGCATATTTCAAGGCAGGCAAATCTAGCCATCCTGTTCTTCTCGGTCTTCCGGTATTGGAACCAAATTCATTTCCTTTAATTCTAAGTTCCTCTCCAAACTCATCAAAAAGTTCCGTAGGAAAAGCTCCATTTCCCACTCTTGTACAATAAGCCTTTGCAACACCAAATATCTCACCGATTTTTTTAGGTGAAACACCTAGCCCACTGCTGGCTCCTGCTGCTATTGTTGAAGAGGAGGTTACGTAAGGATAAGTTCCATGATCAATATCCAGCATTGTAGCCTGCGATCCTTCTGCCAATATTTTCTTACCTTCACCTAAAGCAGCGTTTAAATATATTTCTGTTTCAGTACAATTGAAATTTTTCAGGAAATCTATGGCCTCAAAAAACTCATTACTGATTTCTTCCAAAGAAGGCAATGACATACCTTCAGCTGCCAGCATTTTATAATCTCTTTCTAAAATATGCTGTACTCTGCTTTTAAAGTCAGGAGCAAACATGTCTCCCACTCTTACATTCTGTCTTAAAATTTTATTTGAATAGGCCTGTGCAATCCCATTTTTGGTTGTCCCGATGGTTGTATAATCCGGACTTTCTTCCATAAAAACATCCAGAAGTTTGTGAGTAGGCAGCACAAAGTGAGCTTTAAGAGAAATAATCACATTGTTTTCCGGCTGAACGGTGTTATCAAATACCTGAAGATTTAAAATTTCCTTTTTAAAACTTACAGGGTCCAGAACAGTTCCCGTCCCGATTACATTCTGCACCCCTTTCATAAAGATTCCCGATGGAATCATTTTAAGCGTTATTCTGCGTCCGTTTCTCTCAATACTGTGTCCAGCATTAGATCCGCCATTAAAACGCGCTGTAATGTCGTAATTTTCACTGATAAGATCAATAAACTTTCCTTTGCCTTCGTCTCCCCATTGTAATCCTAATACAATATCCATATTCGTACTTTAAATTTTATAAGGCAAAGCTATGACAGTCAATAAGAAAGACCATTGTCATTTGGCAAAAAGAGATTTGATGAGAAGTTAAATATTAGAGGTTAGAAACTGTTCACAACTCTCAAACTCACAGTATTCATCATTAATCAATTATCATCTATCATTAATAATTCTAGACTATATTTCTCCTGATTCTACTCAATGACGAAGGTGTCACCCCAAGATAAGATGCCAGCATAGATTGTGGAACTCTATTGGCCAGACCTGGATAATGATTTAAAAAGTGAATATAACGTGATTTTGCATCCTGGTTCAGCATGATACTCGCTACCTTCAGTTTATTCTCCACAACAAAGGCATGGATTCTTGCAAATAAAACCGGCCAGACTGTTATTTTCTCTTCCAGAACTTTAAAATGCTTAAGATCTATCACCAGCAATACAGCATCAGTAATAGCTTCAATATCTTCATGAGCAGGCAGCTGATCGGTAAAACCCTGAAAATCTCCGATAAACCTTCCTTCGTAAATAAAATACCGGGTAAAATCATCCCCTTGTTTATTATAATACAAAGACCGGAAGACCCCTTCTTTTACAAAAGCAATTCTTTGGCTCACCTTTCCTGCTTCTATAAAAGGATCTCCCTTTTTTACAGTGATTTCCTGAATTCCTTCAGCAATCAAAAGTTCATCCTGAGGATTCAGTGTCCCGAATTTCTTGATATAATTAAAAAGCTCTTCCATATTTTTGTTATAACCACGGATTGCGGAAATATAAAGGTATAAAAGTCACGGCTAAAAACAATTGTCATTTGACAAAAAGCCATCTACAGGTACCACATGGGCCTCCAACGGCATGTTAATTGCTTGATTTTTAAAAACGTAAGACAATGAAAGCAATTTGGAATGGCGCCATTGGCTTCGGTTTAGTCAACATTCCTGTTAAAATTTATTCGGCAACAGAAACCACAAAATTGGATCTCGATATGCTAGACAAATCTGATTTTTCCAATATCCGTTTCAAAAGAGTAAATGAAAATACGGGAAAAGAAGTAAAATGGGAAAACATCGTCAAAGGTTATCTCATGGACGACAAATATATCGTTCTTGATGAAGAAGATTACGAAGCGGCAAGCCCCGAAAAGTCAAAAATACTTTCTATTGACCAGTTTGTAAAGGAAGTGGAAGTAGATAGTGTGTATTTTGAAAACCCTTACTATCTGGAACCTCAGAAAAATGGAGAAAATGCCTACAGGCTTTTACTGAAAGCTCTGGAAAAAACAGCTATGGTGGGAATCGGAACATTCGTACTCCGTGAAACAGAAGCTATTGGAATGATCCGTCCGTACAAAGATGACATTCTTGTTCTCAACCGCTTAAGGTTTAACCAGGAAATAAGAGATTATAAAGATTTAAAAATTCCCGTTCAAAAAGCTCCGAAACCGGCAGAACTTAAAATGGCGGTTAACCTCATCGAACAACTTTCCCAGGAATTTGATGCTGCGATGTACAAAGACACCTATTCTAATGAACTGATGAAGATCATCAAACAGAAAGCAAAAGGCAAAAATATAAAAGCAAAAAAAGTCCAACCTGCAAAAGAAGGTAAAGTAATTGACCTCATGGCCCAACTGAAGGCCAGCCTGAACAGTTCCAAATCAAAATCCGCATCATAATGGCTCTCAAAGATTATAATAATAAAAGGAAGTTCGATGAAACCAGCGAACCAAAAGGGAAAACAAAAAAAAGCAAAGACCAGCTGATTTTTGTAATCCAAAGACATGCTGCCAGCAGACTTCATTATGATTTCCGGCTTGAAATGGAAGGCGTATTAAAAAGCTGGGCTGTACCGAAAGGTCCTTCATTGGATCCAAAAGACAAACGGCTGGCCATGATGGTGGAGGATCATCCTTATGATTACAAAGATTTTGAAGGAAATATCCCCGAAGGGAATTATGGTGCCGGACAGGTGGAAGTATGGGACAGCGGAACTTATGAGCCTTTGGATGAGAGTTCTAAACTTTCAGATGAAAAAGAGCTGCTGAAAGAATTGCATGCCGGTTCTTTAAAATTCATTTTACATGGTAAGAAACTGAAAGGTGAATTTGCTTTGGTTAAAATGAAAAATACAGAGGATAATGCATGGCTGCTTATCAAACATAAGGATGAATTTGCTGAAAGCCCTTATAATGCTGAAGAAAATACTTCATCAAAATCGTTGGTTACAAAATTTTTAGAGGAAAAAAAAAGCCTGAAAATAAAAGAAAAAAAGAAATCATAACTTCCGAAAAAACTTTCAGAAATTTCAATTCTTTAACGAACGAAAAAAAATTAAAGTCTTTTATAAAACCCATGCTGGCTAAGCTTTCCGAAGAAGCCTTCAATGATAAAGACTGGATTTTTGAAATAAAATGGGACGGCTACAGAGCCATTGCCGACTTAAGTCATGACATTCCTTTTTTCTATTCCCGGAACGGAATTTCATTTTTATCCAAATTTGAAAAAATAGCACTGGAATTCGAAAAACAGAAACATCATATGATTCTGGATGGTGAAGTGGTAGCATATGACGAACAGGGAAAACCTAATTTCCAGTTTTTGCAGCAAATCGGAGACAATCCCGATGCCGCTCTTGTCTACCATGTTTTTGACCTTCTATGGCTGAATGGCTATTCTACAGAAGAACTTCCCCTTATTCAGCGAAAGAAACTTTTAAAAGAGGCTCTTACAGAAACTGACCGGATAAAATATTGTGATCATATTCCTGAAAACGGTATTGAGTTTTTTACACAGATGAGAAAAATGCAATTGGAAGGGATGATTGCAAAACGGGCAGGAAGCCCATATATTGAAAATCACAGAACCAATGACTGGCTTAAAATCAAATTTTCCAATACAGAAGAAGTTATTATTTGCGGCTTCACAGAACCCAGAGGTTCGCGAAAAAGTTTCGGTGCCTTAATTTTAGGAAAATATTTGAATGGAAAGCTTACTTACTGTGGACATACGGGAACGGGTTTCAATAATGCTTCTTTAAAAGAGCTTTACCAGAAACTTCAGAAACTGGTTGTAAAATCATCTCCATTCGAAACGGTTCCCAAAACCAATATGCCAGTAACATGGACAAAGCCGGAGCTGATCTGTGAAATCAAATATTCTGAAATTACAAGAGATGGAATCTTCAGACATCCAGTTTTTATAGGGATACGAGAAGACAAAGATCTTAAAGAGATCAAAGATTCATCCTTCACCGAAAAATCTAAAGAAATGAAAACGAAAACATCATCAAAAAAAACTGAAGTTTCTGAGAAAGAAAAAGAGATCACTTTGGATAAACATTTGGTAAAACTTACAAATCAGGATAAAATTTATTTCCCAAAAGACGGCATTACTAAAGGAGATATCATTGATTACTATCAATCAGTTGCGGCTTATATTCTGCCTCATGTAAAAAACCGTCCGCTTTCTCTCAACCGTTTTCCGAATGGAATTGAAGAACAGAGTTTTTATCAGAAAGATGCTGGAGACCATATTCCGGACTGGATAAAAACCACACAGGTATATTCTGAATCCAATGATAAATACATCGACTATATTTATTGCAATGACAAAGCAACTTTAGCTTACCTGAATAATTTAGGCTGTATAGACCTCAACCCATGGAATAGTTCTTTACCGGATCTTGAGCATCCTGATTATTTGGTTTTAGACCTGGATCCATCTTCCAAAAATACATTTGATGAGGTGATTGAAACAGCACTTCAGGTGAATGAGGTTTTAAAAACAATTAAAATTAAAGGATATTGTAAAACTTCCGGAAGTACAGGAATTCATATTTATATTCCGATGGGAGCTCATTATGATTTTGACCAGGTAAAAGATTTTGCCCATATCCTTATGAAACAGGTCAATGAAAGACTTCCTAAGATTACTACTTTAGAACGAAGTCTTCAGAAAAGGGATAACAAAAAAATCTATCTCGATTATCTTCAAAACAGGACGGGACAAACCCTGGCAAGTGCATACAGTCTGAGACCTAAACTGGGAGCTTCAGTTTCCATGCCTTTGGATTGGGATGAGCTAAAGCCCGGACTAAGACCTACGGATTTTAATATTAATAATGCTCTGGACAGGATCAAAGAGAAAGGAGATTTGTTTAAACCGGTTCTGGGTAAAGGAATTGATATGATGAAGGCTTTGGAGCTGCTTCAGAATATTGATTAATTTCTCTATTTTTGCCCGCAAAACTTTTACCCATGGATGAGCCAATCAAATTGCAGTTATATTTCAACGAAAATACAGAATGGGAAAATCAAAAATTTTTCTTTCGATATACCTGGAAGAAACATCTTGTTGAACTTAAAAAGGCAATCATTTACACCATATTATTTCTGATATTAGGGTTTGTACCTTTAAAAGCTATTGACCTTGGTCCGGTTTCTATCATTTTTAAATATGGCAGCTTTCTGTTTATTGGCTACATTTTCTTACTTATTTATCAATATTTTAATGCTAAGGTCAAAACTTTTAATTTGACAGAAGAGCTCATTGAAAACCTTAGAAGAGAAGATGAAGTCAGCTTTATAACGCTTTATCAGAATAGTATTTCTATTAAGAATCCATTTACCACAATAAATTGTGTTTGGAGCAAAACCAGTTACAAAATTATAGACCACTATCTTATTCTGAGTATGCTCAATAATAAAATTAATTTCGTTTTTACGAAACCTGAATTCAAGGAGAATGATTTTACAATTTTATTAGATTTTCTTCAACGACATTCCAAAAAAGAAAATTAAAGATCCTGATCTTTTTTAATTAAAAACTCCTGTATTAAACAATACAGGAGTTTTTTATATCAATGAATTACTTATTGTAAACATGAATATCTCTTTGTGGAAAAGGAATTCCGATTCCTGCTTTGTCGAGAGTTTCTTTACAGCCTATAATCAGTTCTTCGTTCATCGCCCAGAAATTCTCTGTAGAAGTACTTACTCTTATTGATAAGTTGACAGCACTTTCTCCAAGCTCAGTCACCACCACCTGTGGTGCCGGTGTTTCAAGAGCATATTGATTATTTTTAACGACACTCATTAAAAGATCTTTAGTCTGTCTTAAATCTGCATCATATGCAACTCCGATGTCCAATGACGTTCTTCTTGTTCCCAGATGGGTAAAATTGGTAATACTGTTGTTCGAAACCACCCCGTTAGGAATAACGATCAATTGGTTTTGTGGGGTAACCAGTTTTGTATGAAAAATATCTATTGCCTGCACAGTCCCGGAAACTCCGGAATTGGTAGAAATAAAATCGCCAATTTTAAAAGGTTTTAATAATAAGATTAATATTCCTCCTGCAAAATTCGTTAGTGAACCTTGTAAAGCTAAACCTATCGCCAAACCTGCTGCACCAATCATAGCAACAAATGCAGAGGTCTGTACTCCCAGCTGAGTTACAACAACAATAAACAACAGAATATTAAGTCCCCAGTTGATTATATTTAACAGAAAATGCTGCAGAGAAGCTTCCATATTACGTTTTTTGAAACCTTTCTCTACCAGTTTCTTGATCATTCTTATCATCCATGAACCAATCAGGTAAATCAATAATGCAGAAATAACTGCAGTAAAAACTCTTGGTGCCCATGAAATTGCTGAAGAAATTAACGTATCCCAGTGTTGTTGAATCTTGTTCAATTCTAAATCGTCCATTTTATACTATGTGTTTACTATTTATATCAATGAGATATTAAGTTCTGCAGGATTTCAAAATGAAATTGAACAGCATCTGTCTAAAAAGAAATTTGCCTTCCACTTCAAAAGTGAAAGTAAATGATATTATAGATTAAAATAGATTAGCAGCAGAACAGATTGTTTCAGCTTTACTCAATAATCATTCAGAAATTGAATCTTGCAGGAAGAAATAATTTTCGGGTCATAGAATTACAAAAACGATACCGAAGTACTGTAATCATCAAATTAACTTTCTGTAAAGCTAAAATTAGTATTAAAACAGCCGTATGCTGGTGAAATGTATTTAAGGTAGTTTTGCAGCCAGGCTTTCTGGTAAAAGTCTAAGGATATAGTAGATCATTTTCCATTTAAAATTGGGAACAATAGTAAAGGAATTTCCTGCATTGACAATATATTTTGCTACATAATCCGGCTCCATGATCAAGGATTCATTCAATTCTAATCCTTCATTGATTTTCGTTCTGATATAGCCAATAACCAAAGCATTCACAATGATTTTTCGAGAAGCTAATTCCTGTCTCAACCCAGCAAGAAACTGAGTAAATGCAGCCTTGGTACTTCCGTAGACAAAATTACTTTTTCTTCCTCTCACTCCAGAAAGTGAAGAAAGACCAATTATTCTTTCAAGGCTTTTATTGTCTTTATCCATTGCAATAATGCTCAGAATAGATACTCCGCCCATATAATTGACTTCCATCATTTGTTTTGCACCTTTAAAATCTGTCAATGCTTTTTGGTTGTCCACTAAAAACCCCGCTGCATATACTATAATATGAGGTTTTATGGGAATTTCTGAATAGAATTTCTGATGTGAATCAAAATCTGCAGCATCAAAATACAAAACAGAAACTTTTGAATGGTTGAGATGATTTGAATTAATAAAATCTTCCAAAGATGTTGTATTTCGGGAAGCTGCAATCACCGTAAATCCTTTTTCAACATATTGTTTTATACATTGCTTTGCTACATCTGAATTTGCTCCCAGAATAAGAACCGTCTTATTAGTGTTTTGATTCATAAGGCAAAGATAATTTTATTAAATGCTAATCGCAAATGAACACAAAACCGCTTAACCATCTTCATTAAATTTTGCTCTTGTTGATCAGTTATATAAAAAGACTGCGGCGGGTGAACTTTGTTCACCCGCCGCAGCTAAATATTTTCAGACTGAATTATTTCTTTTCTTCAGTTGCTGTTTCTTTTTTGTCATCCGCTTTATCAGCAGGTTTTGCTTTATCTCCAAAACGAGATTCTGTCATCTCTCTGGAAACTGCTGCTTTTTCGAATTTCAGTTTTCCTGATAATGTTTCGATAACAAAACCATCATCCTGAACCTGAGCAATTCTTCCGTGAAGACCTGATGTAAGAACTACTCTTGTTCCTACTTTAAGGTTTTCCTGAAAGTTTTTCTCTTGCTTTTGTTTTCTCATTTGAGGTCTTATCATCAGGAAATAAAATCCTACAAACATTACCCCCATCATGATTAGCATCATAGGTGAAGATCCACCTGCTGCCTGTAAAAATAGTGTCAACATATTGTAATTATTATGGTTGAATGTTTGCTGTGAATGTTAATCTGATTGGAGCTTTTTCTACGTTTGCAAAAACATCTGCATACTTCTGAACGTTTCCGTCAAAGCTTGAAGAATCAAAGTGCAATGTAACTTTTCCTTTTTTACCTGGCATAATCGGTTCTTTTGTGAAGTCAGGAGCTGTACATCCGCATCCAGGCTTAACTTCAGAAATAATTAATGGGTTTTTACCAGTATTAGTTACTTCATATACGTGCTCTACTTTATCTCCTTTTTTGATTTTTCCAAAATCGAAGCTGTTTTCAGATAGAGCAACAGAAGTAGATGGTTCGTTAGAAACCGGTGCTGCTGCAGAATCAGTAGTTACCGGAGCCGCAACAGCTGTAGAATCAGTAGTTGCAGTTTCAGTACTTTGAGTTTCTTTGTTTTCTTTTTTACATGAAACTAACCCAAAGCCTATAATAGACAAGGCGATAATTGATAACGTCTTTTTCATTTTATATTCTATTTTGATCTTTACAATATTTATCTAAAATACCATTGATGAAGATATTGGAACGGTCTGTAGCAAATACTTTTGCAATTTCAATATATTCATTAATAATAACTCTTGAAGGCGTGAAAGCAAAATTGTCAAGTTCTGCAAGTGATGTAGATAAAATTACTTTATCCATTAAAGAAACTCTTTCCAGATCCCAGTTTTCAAGTCTTTCGCTCAGTTTCTGTTCATTGCTTTCCCAGTTGTTCAGTGTATCTCTCAACAGTTTTGCAGCAAAAGTTTTATCTTCTTCATCTTTAATCATTTTAATTAAAGTTCTGCTTTCTTCATCTTCTCTCAGGAAGCCGATCGTTTTTTGTACCATGGAGTTGGCAATGTGGATATCATCATACCATGAAAGTTCTTTATCTCCCAAATAATCATGAAAATCTTCATTTTCAGCAATATATCTTAAAAATAATTTCCCGATAAATTTCTGATCTTCTTCAAAAGAGTATCCATCTTCTTTCATGAAATCCTGGTAACGCTTTCCAGCAGTAATTCTTTGGAAAGTTTTTACCAATAGGTCATCATGCATATCCCATTTCAGCTGCTTATGCTGGCCTGTAAAAAATAATCTTTCAGGATTTTCTTCCAGTTTAAGCAATACTTGGTTGTTGATGAATTTTTGGTTAGGATTGATATCAGCATCAGTTTTAAGATATTTATTCTTACCAATTTCGATCTGATGTTCTGCCAATTCTTTCAGAGCCACCAAAAAATTGAGCTGATAGATGTATAGATAATAGATTTTCTCTATACCAGCAAACATGTTTTTCTCTAAAACATCAAATTTTACAGGATTTTGGTAGTATGAATACACTGACTGTACTACTTTTTCACGGATTTGTCGTCTTCCTAACATTCAAAGAGCTTTTTTATGGGTGCAAAGATACAAAATTTAAAATTGACGAATTCGTAGTGTGATGACATTTTTGTAATTTTGTCAAACTATATGAAAGCGCTAAAAACCTTAAACCCTTATTTTTGGAAACACAAAATACTTTTGTTTTGGGGGGTACTCTTTATCATTGCCAGTAATTTCTTTAATATATATAAGGTTCAGTTTGTAGGAAAATCTGTGGATGAGCTTACAAAAAATGGCAACCTTGGCTTCAACAATCAGGTTTTGATCTATGTTGGAATTATTGTTGGATGTTCCCTGCTGACCGGAGTTTTCACCTTTATGATGAGGCAGACCATTATTGTGGCTTCCAGAAGGATAGAATATGAGCTTAAAAATAAAATCTACAGACATTATCAGAATTTATCTTTAACAGATTATAAGCAGACCACCATTGGAGATTTAATGAACAGATTAAGTGAAGATGTTGTGGCGGTAAGAATGTATCTTGGTCCCGGTGTCATGTATGTAGCCAACCTGATTGTGCTTGTGCTGATCACCGCTATTTATATGATAAAGACGGATGCTTATATGACATTATGGACTTTACTGCCCCTTCCGATTTTATCTTATGCTATATATAAGGTAAGTTCAATCATTAATAAGAAGTCGAAGATCATGCAGAAAAGCCAGTCTGCGATTTCTACTTTTGTTCAGGATAGCTTCTCTGGAATCCGTGTTGTAAAGTTCTTTGCCAGAGAGAAATACATTGAAAAAAATTATGGAATCAAGGTAACTGATTATCAGAACAAAGCATTGGATCTGGCAAAAACAGAAGCTTATTTCTTTACTATTATTCTCTTTGTAATCGGTCTATTGAACGTGGCTGTTATCTGGATTGGAGGGGTTAAATATATTGCAGGAGAATTAAGTATTGGTAAAATTGCAGATTTCTTCATGTATATCAACACACTGATCTTCCCGTTCTCTATGGTAGGATGGGTAACTTCCGTGAACCAGAGAGCTGAGGCATCCATGCAAAGAATTAATGAATTCATGGATAAGAAATCCGAAATCGTTAATACTAGTTTTGAAAACTACCCTATCAAAGGGGATATAGAATTCAGGAATGTCTCTTATGTATATCCTAATACAGGAATTAAAGCGCTGGATAATTTAAGCTTTAAAGTTAAAGCCGGGGAATCTTTGGCCATTATGGGTAAAACCGGAAGTGGAAAATCAACCATAGCTCTGCTTTTATGCAGGTTGATAGATCCCAGTGAAGGTGAGATCTTGATTGACGGTAAAAACCTGAAAGATCATAATTTGACCAACTACAGAAACTTCATTGGATATATTCCTCAGGAGAGTTATTTATTCTCCGATTCTATTGAAAATAATATAGGTTTTGCCATTGACTATCCTTCTCATGAGAAAGTGGTAGAATATGCAAATATTGCAGATGTTCACAAAAATATTGTAGAGTTTAAAGAGCAATATAAAACACTTGTAGGTGAACGCGGAGTCATGCTTTCGGGAGGGCAAAAGCAAAGAATATGCATTGCAAGAGCCTTAATTAAAGACCCTAATATCATCATTTTTGATGATTCACTATCTGCTTTAGACACAGAAACGGAGCAGAATATTCTGGAAAATATCGATAAAAAAATAAGTAACGCTACTTCCATAATCATCACACACAGAGAGTCTAGCGCTCAAAAAGCCGATCAAATTATCAACCTTACGGAAATTGCCAATTCTGTAACCGCTTAGCCATTTCGTTCTCAATTGTTAAATAAATCATAAAAAAAATTTTGTGATTAAAAGAATTCTTTTATATTTGTTCTTAACAAGATTAAAAAATATCTAACAATGAGTGAATACAAGGAACGCCATGAAAATGAGATTTTCACGAAGGTGTTAAAAGCAGGGAGAAGAACTTATTTCTTTGATGTGCGCGAGACGAAAGCAGGAGATTATTATCTTACAATCACTGAGAGTAAGAAAAATTTCGGAGAGAATGGGGAAGCTACATTCGAGAAGCATAAAATTTACCTTTACAAGGAAGATTTTAAGAGTTTTCAGGAGATGTTTAATGAGTCCACAGATTTCATCATTAATGAAAAGGGTGAGGATGTAATTTCAGAAAAGCATGATAAAGACTTCAAAAGCAAATCATTCACTATTGATTCTGACGACGAAGTTTAAAAAAGAATATCTAAAAACACAAGCATCTGAAAAAGATGCTTTTTTTGTACTCTGAAATCATAGAATTTACTAATAACATTGTATAGCAATACATATAATAGTAGAGAATTTGGCTAAAACCATTTGATTATATATTAAAAAAACGGGCTAAAGCCCGTTCCTATTGATATTATAATAAATCAATTATATTATAAAGTTCTTTATTATTGATTTTCTCGTTTTACAGAGACTATTTCTTTTAGAACTTTTTTATTGAAAGATTCTTTTTTCAATAAACTGAATAACATATCTGGCAGCTCATTCTGACAAGGATCTGCTGTTTTATTAGAACTAGAATTAGGATTACTATTGATAACTTTTGCCGCAGAAAACATTACAATACCTCCATCTTTTCTAAGGGTAACCAGTTCATCATTTTGCGAGCTTGAATCAAAGTTTCCAAAACACATTACATTATCTTGGGTTTGCAATACAGGAAAGCTTTCAATACCAATGTTATCTAAAAATTTAACGCCATTTGATTCCTTCAGTTTAAAAACTTTATAATCTCCATCAAAGTTTCTATGAGCGATAATTTCATCAGCTCCATCACCATCCAGATTTCCAACAGCTAATCCTTTCCAATCTGAAGCTGCACCAAAGCCAATAGACTTATCAATCAGTGTCATTACCCCATTATCATCAATATCATAAGCATACACACCATTTTGCATATAATCTTCAGCATCAATCAACAATACAATTTCATCTTTTGGATCATCATCAAGATTACCAGCAGCAACCGCTTTAATTTTGGAATTTACAGGCAGATTGAGCTGATTAAAATAGACCAATTCAGGATCAGTACTATTAAATTTATATAGTCTTACTTCTTTGTTATAATTTCGGACAGCAATAAATTCGTCTTTGCCTCCACTGATAAAATTTCCAGTGGCTAATCCTACCCAATCTGACTCTGCCCCAAAACCTGTAAATTTTGAATGCTCAACGATTTGGTTATTTTCAATTTTAAAAATATAAAAGCCATTTTTATTAAAATCTGTATGATCACTCAATGCAATAATTTCGCTTTTATTATTTCCAAAAAAATCACCTGCAGTAAGTCCTTTCCAATTATAAGAGCCACCATAGGCTATACTATTTGTCACAGGGTGGAAACTCTTACCATAAGGTTCCAAAGTACCTATAAAACCGTCATAATTCCTGATTTTCACAAACTCATCCTCGTCATCCTCATCAAAATTACCCTTTGCTACCCCTCTCCAATCAGAATCTTCTCCCCATAAATGATAGGTATTCACAGGGACAATAAAATTTTCATAGTATGCTAAAAGTGCCAATGTCAAAGACGAACCTTCTACATTGATATGATCATAATAATTTTTTGCAGCTTGTAAATCTGCAATTGTCTGATATATTTTTTTATCATATTCCGAGGACAGATATAACCACATGTAGGAAACATATGCATCATAATTGGTATTATTACCTGGAGGAAGCTCATTTATAGTATGATATTTAATATTCCATTTCAACCCGTTATAATTCACTGCATCATGTATAGATAGAGGCCCCTGATAAATATCTTTTGTAAAACTTTTAACATATCTCTCCATATCTAAAGATGTATAAAGAGGATCGTTGGCATTGTTCTTTATATTATATTTAAAGCATTCATATGGAAAACTTACAGTCAAGCCTGCATGGGATATATCATCACGTAAAACAGTATGGTTCCAATAAGGCCAGATATTTGAGCCATGATTCGGATCAAGCTGAGTATTTAACTTTATAAAATTAGATAGTTGACGTATTTTAGTAAGATAGATGGTATCCTCTGTTGCTCTATACATTTGTACAAAGACTCTTCCAACTGCACTTTGCATATTAAAAGGTAAAACTTCACCCTTATACTTTAATGGAGGTGTATAACCATCAGCAGTATCTCTTTCTTTATAATATCCTATATTACCTGAATCCGTATGCCACTGATCTTCGTGATAAGCAAATGTTTCTTTTATCTTTTGTATAAGATCCAAAGCAATAACACTATAAGTTTGGCCAGAATAGCGACCTGATGAAGTATACTGCAAACTCTGGATTGTCAGATCGTGTTTTACCATTGCCGCGAACTTTGCCATAGGATATGTGATATTGGCACTATGAACTACGTGGGAATAAGGCTTTCCTACATTTGTAGTGTCGTTATAATAGCTGGTTGACCAGGCAGCCCCTGATTTCCCTCGATAATCAAAAATTGCTGGCCAGCCCAATGTCGGAAACCTCAGATCATCCCTTCGATCAATTGTATTTCCCATGCATTTTATTAAAGTGTTAGCATAAATTGTATCCTTTGTTTTTTCATACATCAGTACTAAAGCTTCCATGTGAGCAGGTACCCCCCATGAAAATTCTTGCTGATCAGAGCTGGTTGAATTACCATTCCATATAGCAAAACCCTTGTTATCAAATACACGTTTGTAATAAGATTGGGAACCTGATTGAGAATAAGATTTTATTGCAAAAAATGCAATAAGAATTGTAAAGAGTTTTTTCATGTTAATAGTTTTGATTTGAGTCAATTTAAAGAGAATTTCATCTCATGATTCTGGCAAAACAAATATAAAAGTTTCAATCACCAAACCATGAATTTATTTTCAAGAATTTAAAGAGACCCATTGTGTCTGTTGAAGAAAAAATCATAAGTACTGGGAGAAAAACTTTTGAAAAAAAATAAAGCCTTTCAAGATTTGAAAGGCTAAAAATAGGGTAAGATTTACAAGTAAATTATTTCTTAATAAATTTCTCCGTAATTATTTTCTTTTCAGTCACTACATTTAAAATATAGATTCCTGATGGAAATGCCGAAATATCTACCTTTGATTCTTTTGTGGTTTTTATGAGTTGTCCAGACGTACTAAATACTTCTGTCTTTAAAATCTTATCATTGGTTTCTATATTCAGAACATCTTTAGCCGGATTAGGATAAATTCTAAACTGATTAATTTTCAACTCAGAAACCCCTAGACTTCCCATCAATTCATAAGCTCCACTATCAGGATTGCCCATTCGAACCATTCCTGCAATATCATCTGTTGGTGCATCTGTCAGCTGACCATAATTGATTGCAACACTATTGGATAACAAGGACAATCCATCATCCGAAGTTCTTAAAATACCATCTGCTCCAAAGATGTTGGTTTCGTCTTTAAAATTAGGATTAGTCTGGAATATATTATTAGGATAGCCATACAAAGAATTTTGGTTTGCTGAGGTATAAAAACCTTGTGGTAATTGAAATAGGTTATTGTAGAAATAATTCTCAGCAGGCCAGTCATTATGATTTTTGTAATCTGCGCCAGGCTGATTATCCGTCCCATTAATATTGCCCCAAAATATATTATTTTTCACGAAGTTATTTCCTAAATAGGTAAAAAATCCACCACCCCTCGTTCCTGTATTTTTGTAAATAGTATTATTAATGACTTTATTTTGTCCATAATAAAGGAAAATTCCTCCACCCATATAGTTTGAAGTATTTTCATAAAGCACATTGTTCACAATTAGATTTGAACCTTTCTCCGTGTAAATTCCACCTCCTCCGTAATAATAAGTATCAATCTGGCTGATTCCTCCTTTATTTTTACCTATCACATTTTTACTAATTATATTATTCACACCCAATACCGTATATATACCACCACCATCGCCAGTAGCAGTGTTATCATGAATATAGTTATTGGTAATGGTATTTGTTCCCTTAAATACACTCACTCCTCCACCATCATAATGTGCTTTATTATTATAAATTTCATTGTCAGAAATGATGTTATTGCTGGTTGAAGTATAGATCCCGCCGCCAGAAAAACCAGAATTCATATAAATCTTGTTATTGGAAATAGTATTATTCCCATTAATAAAATATATTGCCGGGCCTGCTAGTCTTGAAGCAACATTTCCATTTACATTATTATTGACAGTACCCATTGCAAAACCATTGGCAATAGAAAATCCATCTAACTTTACACCAATTGCACTGGTACTGCTTCCGGAAAACAGCACAACATGATAACAATTGTCATTTACAGTTCCTAAAACTCCCAAGTCGCCGCTTAAGAGCGTTATATTACTGTTTAAGTTTCGATCTGATAAAGATGTTTCTGTTCCATTGAAACCGCCGTAGACTGAAATACCATCTTTTAAATAAAACGTTTTATCCTGGCTATCTGAAGGAGAAGTATTTCCAAAAGGATCTCTGGTGGGAAAATAAGTTCCGGTGGCTACCCAGATTTCATCTCCAATCTGACTGCTATTGATTACAGCCTGCAAGTCATTACCTGCTGTAGCCCATGAAGTGTAAGGCGAGCTGCCGGTACTGGAATTTATATTTACGTACCGTACCGTTGATGAAATTAAAATAGAATTAAGTATAAAAAGTAAAAAGTAGATATTTTTCATTCCCGATAATGTTGATAATTACCGTGCAAATATACTTTTTAAAGACATTATAAAAAAAATAACACACTAAAAAGTGGCATACTGCTCTGATTTGTGTTTTTAATATAAAATAAAAAAAGCACATTTTCATAAGAAAATGTGCTGATTTAGGGTGAATGAGGGGTCTCGAACCCCCGACCTTCGGAACCACAATCCGACGCTCTAACCAACTGAGCTACAATCACCGTTTTGTGAGTGCAAATATAGAGCATTTTCCTCAACTACCAAACAATTCCATCAAAATTTTTCAAAGAAATTAACTTCTCAGACGTAAATCCCTCAGCATAAGCAACTCCCGATAACCGCCCTAAATCCTGAGCACGGTAAGTTAAGCTCTCATAAAAGTCTTTTGTTGTAATTGGAGTCTCTGGTTCTTTAGAAGCTGGATCATAAAATTGAGTTTTATAAGCCATACAAGATGCAATTTTCGTATCCAGAAATTCTGAAATGTCAATAACAAACTCCGGTTTGATATCTTTCCATTGAATATAATGAAAAACATGCTTAGGTCTCCACACTTCCTGGCTCTCTCCTCCTTCTACAGTTTCTATTTTTCTCAATCCAGACAAAAAGCACGCATCCGATACTAATTTCGCTCCTTTTGCATGGTCTGGATGTCTATCATCAATTGCATTGGCCAACACGATTTCCGGACGGTATTTACGGATCATTTTTACAATCCTCATTTGGTACTCTTCAGAGTTTACCAGAAATCCATCTTTCATTCCAAGGTTCTCTCTTGCTGACAGACCCAAAATTTTAGCAGCATCCGCTGCTTCGGCCTTTCTTGTTTCATCTGTACCTCTTGTACCGAGTTCACCTCTTGTAAGGTCTACCACTACACATTTTTTACCCTCTGAAACCATTTTAGCAATAGTTCCTCCACATCCCAGTTCTACATCATCAGGGTGTGCTCCAAAAGCAAGTATATCAGTTTTCATATAATCAAAGATAAGTTTAAAATAAAAACTTCCCAAACATTACGAATGGGAAGTTTTAATATCTATAATTTACATTTTAAATTATTTATTGATCTCTGCATTTAATTTTACAGCATCCTGGTAAGTAGGATCTAACTGTAATGATTTAGCTACATAATCTTTAGCTTTTGCAAGATCAGTATCTTTATTCATATAAGCTACAGCAAAGTATGCATAAGCAAGAGTCTGCTTGTTAGCTTCCTGGTCTGCAGGTTTTACTGTACTGATGAATTTTTCGTAAGCCATTTTTGCAGCATCATTGTTTCCTGCCTGTTGGTAAGAATATCCCTGGCTGTAATAAGCAGGAGCCCAATCAGGAAGTAGAGCTGACATTTTCTGCCATGTAAGGATTGCTCCGTTCCAGTTTTTGATATCCTGATAAGCTGTTGCTAATTTGAATAATGCATCAGAATCCTGATTATTAGCAGCAATCTGCTTTTTCAACGCTTCAATTGTTGGGTTAGTAGGTCCTTTGTCAACTTCTGACTGAGAAACACCTCCACCACCAGCGATGTTAGCTAATTCAAGGTCCCACTTCATTGTTTCATCTTTTGCCGCTTTTGCAAGAGCAACTTTCTGCTGAGATTCTGCCATTAAAGCTGATTTTTTAGCAGCATCTTTCTCATCTTTTGCTAAACCTGCAGCAATAAGTCCTTGTAAACCTTGGTCAGCAGGTTGTACTCTTGTTTTCTCAGCTTGAGAAACGAAAGTATCCATATTTTGCTTAGCATCCGCATAGTTTTTATCTCCGTATGCATTATAAGCTCTTAGTTTGAACTTAATAGGATCATCAATTTTATCAAAAATCTTATCTAATACCATTTTAGAGTTTGCATAATCTTCATTTGTGAAGTATAGTTTTGCAATTTCTAATTGAGTATATGGATCTTCATCAGCATATTTTGTATAGTTGATAAGGTCTTGTGTAGCTTTTGCGTTCTGCTGATATCTGATATCATAACCAGCCAATGCTTTATATGCAGGAGCATAAGTAGCATCTACACCGATAGCTTTATCAATATTTTGTTTAGCTTGTTGCCATTGTTGTGCAGCCATCCATAAAGTTGCCATTCTTGTATAAACGGAAGCTTTATTTTTAGCAGTAGGTAATGCTTTATCATAAGCAGACATAGCCTCTCCCGGCATTCTTTTTAGTCTGTAAGCATCTCCTAATGTATAATAATAATGTGCAGGAACACCTTTTTTCTCAGCTTTCTCAATCGCTTTAGTTAAAAACTGGATAGCAAGATCAGGGGAACTGTTCTTTTCGAATAAAGTTAAAGCTTCTGCAGCTCTGAAAAGAACTTCAGCATCTTTTTCTCTTGAATCAGTAACTACTTTCTGAATTTCAGCAACAGCACTTTTATCACCTTTACTTAATTTAACAGCAGCTAAACCGATTTTGTTAAGATAGCTTTTTGCATCAGCAGCTAATCCTTTGTTGAAGCTTTCAGTTGCTTTAGCATAATCGGGCTCTCCCTGTCTTAAGAAAGTATTTCCCAAATAGAAGTAGTTTTCAGCTGTAGGTTCTTTAGCAATCATATCAGTGAAATTCGTTTTTGCCTGAGCAAACTTATCACTGTCTATACTGTTGATACCATCCTGCAATGTTTGTGCAGAGGCAAAACCGGCAAAAAATACCACGGCTGCTCCAAAAGCAATCTTCTTTACATTCATATTCATTATATCTTTCATTTTATATTTTCTAATAATTGAGTTATATTCTACACAATTTTCAGACCAAATCAATATTTTTAATAAGACTAAATTGTGAATTTAATATTTTTTAACGCATCTGAACTTCTCTCTTATACATATTATAAGGTTGCAGACCTTCTTTCTGTACAATTTTTTGACCTAAATGAGTACATGAAAATCTTATAAATCCATTTGCGATATTAAAATTCCCTTCATTTATAAGGAAATAAAGTACTCTTGTAAACGGATATTCCATTGTACGAAGCCCCTCAAAATCTGCATTATAAAGTTTTCCTTTGTCTACAACCGGAAGAACTTTAACCATTTCTCTCAGTTTCTCTGAAGCTTTATCATAGGGACGGCTAAAAGTATTAAGCCCTACAACCCCTATTTTACCAGGATATTTTCCTAATTCCTCAATGATCTTCTGATTTCCGGGAATAATGGAAAATTGAAGGTCTTTTGGCTGTTTTTTAAATTTTTCAGCGACAAAATTCAGATTACTTGAATTGGTTCCGTCAAAGATAAATTCCTTTTTATCAGACATTAGTCCGCTATTGATTTCCTCCATTGAAATACTTTCTTTCGGGGAATCTTTAGGAACTACAAAAACTACTGCGTCTGCAGCAAATTTAGAAGGTAGAAACTTTAAATCTGTTCTTTCCTCGTATGTCTTTATTTCTTCTGGAGTAAGGTTTCTGGACATCACTACCGCCTTAGCATTCCCTTTCAGAAGATCAAGAAGTCCTAAATCTTCTTTCTTGGTTTCTACTTTGATGTGAGCTTCAGGATAATTGATCATATAGCCATCAGCTAATGCTTCTGTAACACTTTGAAAGGACTCGTCAGTAAAAATTGTAAGATCACCTTTGTGATAGGAAGGAGCATTTTTCTCCTTTTTGCAGCCTGCAAGCATTATGCTTAAAACAAAAATTACTGCAAGCTTAAAACTATTCTTCATTTCTCGATTTTTTAATTCTTGAGATCGCCCTGTAAATTCTGAAAATACCATAAATAATCAATACTACTCCTAACGCGTAGGCAATAGCAGGTTCTAAAATAGTAAAGAAGAATTTATAGACAATCACTACAATTCCTAAAACGATATAAAACAATCCCGTAACCAGGGATAACCAATTGAACATCATGTAACAAAAATACCAAAAAAAATAAAAAGAGAAGCATATGCTTCTCTTTTTATTTATATTTCGAATAAATAAGTCTTATTCAAAGTTCATAGTAAATGGTACACTATAGTAAGATCTAACACTCTCCCCGTTTCTCTTCGCAGGAGTCCATTTTTTAAGTTTCTTAACTACACGTACAGCTTCACTGTTAAAGTCGCCATTTGGAGATTTCTCTTCAATAGTAACTGCAGAAACAGTTCCGTCTTTTTCTACAACGAACTTCAGCTTAGCTTTAAGCGTTCCTTCACCTCCTTCCATTAAAGAAGTATCGAAATTATCTCCCAAGAACTTTCTTAATGCTCCCATACCTCCAGGATATTCTGCAGACTGGTCAACATCTTTATAGATCTCGTTAGGGTTATTCGTTTTTACTTCTACAGTAGTAGCTTTAGTACCTGTAGATGGTGGCGGCGGCGGCGGCGTATAAGCTGGAGCCTTTACCCCCTCCTGATTATTCAAACCAGTTGTAGTTTCCAACTGCTTAGAAATCGGTGGTGGTGGAGTTTCAATTTTCGGAGCTTTTACAGGCTCAGGAACTACGTTCTGAATCACCTCAATTTTCTCTTCTTCTTTTGGAGGAGGAGGTGGTGGTGGTTCTTCGTCCTTAGGCTGCTCGATAATCGGATCTTCTTCGATAATATCTACAAGATCTGCCTTTACTTCTTGCTTAGGCGGAGCTGTAAGATTTTTAATTGTAAGATAGATGAACGGAGACAAAGCTGCCAAAAGGAATAATGCTGTTCCGATGATAAAAGACTTTGTTAAAAGTCTTGGATACTGATGTCTAATATCATAGGCACCATATTCCTTGTTTCTATTTTCAAATACGATCTCGTCTAAAGTAAGATTCTGACCGTATACATTTTCATCTGCCATAGATTAGATATACAATTTTATGGTTAAATTACTTTGTAGCAGCAGCTGGTACAGCAGCACCTCCTACTTTCTTGTCATAAATAGCTTTTTCCCAAGGCTTCACATCGGTAACACCGTACTGCTCACTTTTGGTAATTGCCATTTCGTCAAGAATATCAACAAAGTTCTTATATATAGCATCGTCAGTTGGCTTAATGATCACGGTAAATTTCGTTTGATCTGCAGCTCTAGATTTTGCCTGCTGAATTACTTTTCTAATTCCTTCTCTATCAAGAGTAGTTTCCATAAGAGTCTGGTCATTCAAGGAAGTTGCATCCTGCTGGTGCCAAAAAACTCTATTATTTTTTCCTAATAAAATAGAAATTGAGTTAGAAAGTTTAATTTCTGTTGGAGGTGGTTTTTGTTTTTCATCTTTCGGTTTAGCCGGAAGACCCAAATCCATAACATTCGGTTTACTGAATGTAGTTGTGAACATAAAGAAGGTAATCAATAGAAAACCCAAGTCCACCATAGGAGTCATATCGACTCTGGTATTTTGCTTCTTGGAACGAACTTTGCCTCCCTTTCCGCCTTTTTCTTGTACTTGTACTTCTGCCATTTCTAATGATATATTATGGTTTACCTTCTTGTGATGTAATCAACCAAAATTTAAGAAAATCAATATCTCTTAAACCCTCAAATAGACTTTTAACTTTAGGGTACTGAGTTGTAACGTCACCTTTAATAGCTAACTTGTAGTCAGGATTAACGCTCAAACTTTCTTTTACCCAGTCAATTAACTGCTTATTTGTACTGTCCATAGGAATTCCTGTAGGACTCTTATAATTTTTCTGCTCATCTGCAGGCATATCCAAATAACCTTTAAGTTGGTTCATTGGAACTCCAATTGCCTGAACTTTCTGGAAAGCTACTTTTTGGTTGTTGTCAAAAGTAATACCATACTTTTGTCCCATTTTATCCAAAAGAGCAACTCTTTCTGATGCATTGTCTACTGGTTGGAAATAGAATTTTCCATCCGGAGTAGCATTGATAGTCATTAAACTAGCATCAGGAAGTAATTTTTCCGAAATTGAAGATGGCGGTTTGATCTGCTCCACGTCAGGTTTTTTAAACTGAGTGGTCAAGATAAAGAACGTAAGAAGTAGGAACGCAACGTCACACATTGCGGTCATGTCCGTAACTACTCCATGTCTTTTTGGTTTGACTCTCGCCATTATTATAAAATATTTTTAATTAAACTTCTTTTAATTGCTAATGCAAATTCCTTGCTAATTCTTAGTTGAATTCAGCAAAAGATTGTTGGATGCTCATAGAGATCTCATCGATCTTATAAGTTAATCCATCAATTTTAGATGTAAAGAAGTTATAAAGGATAATAGCGATTGCTGAAGTACCAATACCTAATGCCGTGTTGATCAAGGCTTCAGAGATACCTGTAGAAAGTGCAGCAGCATCTGGAGTACCACCACCTGAACCTAGTGCAAAGAATGCTTTGATCATCCCGATTACCGTACCTAGAAGTGCGATTAGCGTTGCTACTGTACCTAAAGTAGAAAGGATCATCATGTTTTTCTCAAGCATTGGCATCTCAAGAGTAGTAGCTTCTTCGATAGCTTTGTTAAGCGCTACCATTTTCTGCTCTTTATTTAATGTAGTATCGTGAGAAAGTGCTTTGTAAGTAGTAAGACCTTCTTTTACTACGTTACCTACAGAACCTTGTTGTCTGTCACACTCTTCGATAGCTTCGTCAATTTTGTTTTGGTTAAGTAAGCTTCTTACTTGTACTACGAAGTTGTCTAAGTTTCCTTTTCCAGCAGCTTTACCAAGAACGAAATATCTTTCAAAAGAGAAAACGATTACAGTAATCATGAAAGTAATCAAGATTGGTACGATAACCCCTCCTTTGTAGATAATACCTAAAAACGATTCTGGGTGAATGTCTTTTCCTTCAACACTTGAAAAAGCTACAGACCCACCTCCTAGTTTATCTGCATCTTTAAAGTTTCCTGGGCTACCAAGAACGAATAAATAAATACATACTCCTATAATAAATAGAATAGGAATAATAACAGCTGGATTTAAACCTCCTGCCTTTCTAGCAACTACTTGCTCATCATTTTTTGAAACATTCATTTCCATATTTAACTAAATTATATTGTTTTAAAATTTTACAGGGTGTAAATTAAAGGCAAAATTAATTAAAATGCAAGAGTCTTAATTAAACATTTTGCTTTTTTTTGATAAAGAAAATTTAATACGATTTCGATATAATAATTATTTTTAAATATTTTATTTATTTTCCCCAAATTTAACATTTGAGTTAAAAAATCAAAAAAATAAGACACCCATTTTTTTTAATTTCCCAATGTTAAATTTTATTTAAATCACGATATTCACAATACGGTGAGGAACTACAATGATTTTTTCAGGGGTTTTACCCTCCAGAATCTGTTGCATTTTATCACTCGAAATCACCAAATCTTCCACTTCTTTGGCAGATAATTGAGCTGAAAGTGAAATTTTGAACTTCATTTTACCATTTACACTTACCGGATAATGAATTTCATCTTCAACCAGATAATCTTCATTTAATGTCGGGAACCTTTCAAATTCAATAGATGTATCGTGTCCCAGCAAATTCCACAGTTCTTCACAGATATGAGGAGCATACGGAGAAATGATAACGGCCAGCGGCTCTAAAATATTGCGCTTGTTACATTTTATTTTCTGAAGCTCATTTACAGCAATCATAAATGATGATACAGAAGTATTGAAAGAGAAGTTTTCAATATCATAAACTACCTTCTTTATTAAGGTATGTAAAACTTTGTACTCTTCTTTTGTAGGTTCTTCTTCTGAAACTTCAAAAGTCTCTCCGTTGAAATAAAGATTCCAGAATTTTTTAAGGAAACCATAGACACCGCTTAATCCCTGGGTATTCCAAGGCTTGGATTGTTCTAATGGACCCAAGAACATTTCATACAGTCTTAAACCATCAGCTCCATACTCTTCACAGATATCATCAGGGTTTACCACATTGTATTTTGACTTGGACATTTTTTCTACTTCACGGCCTGTGATGTATTTTCCATCTTCCAGTATAAATTCCGCATGAGCATAATCAGGTCTCCAAGCTTTGAAAGCTTCAGTATTTAATTCATCAGAAGTTCCTATTAATAAGGATACGTCAACGTGAATCTGCTGAGTCTGATAATTACCTGCAAGATTTTTAGAAACATATTGGTTCGTTCCATCAATTCTATATACAAATGCACTCATCCCCAAGATCATCCCCTGGTTGATCAATTTCTGGAATGGCTCATCGTGATTGATATATCCTCTGTCTTTTAGGAACATATTCCAGAAACGGGAATATAATAGGTGACCTGTTGCGTGTTCGCTGCCTCCAATATATAAATCAACCTGTCCCCAATAATCTGAAAGATCTTTGGCACAGAACTCTCCGTCATTCTGAGGATCCATGTATCTAAGGAAATACCATGAGCTTCCTGCCCAACCCGGCATTGTAGATAATTCTAACGGGAAAATAGTTTTATCATCAACCAGATCTGTAGCAACTACCTTTTGATTGGCTTCATCCCATGCAAATTCTTTTGCATTTCCTAATGGCGGATCTCCGTCTTCTGTTGGTAAATATTTTTGAACTTCAGGAAGTTCCAATGGTAAAGCGGAAGTTGGCAACGTGTAAGGCATCCCATCCTTATAATATATAGGAACAGGCTCTCCCCAATAACGCTGTCTTGAGAAAATAGCATCACGCTGTCTATAGTTCGTTGTTCCATGACCGATTTCTTTAGTTTCGATCTCTGAAATTATTTTTGACTTTGCATCATTATAACTCAATCCGTTTAAGAAATCAGAATTCACACATACGGAATCTTTAGAATCAAAAGATTTCTCCTGAATGTCTTCTTCAGTTTCTACAACTTTTTTAATTTCAAGGTTGAATTTCTTAGCAAATCTGTGATCACGCTCATCATGTGCTGGAACAGCCATAACCGCTCCTGTTCCATATCCCATCAATACATAGTCTGAAATATAGATCGGCATTTTTTCATTACTGAACGGATTGATTGCATAACTTCCTGTGAAAGCTCCACTCACGTTTTTCACGTCAGACATTCTGTCTCTTTCCGTTTTCTTGGAAGTTTCTTCAATATAAGTATCTACTTCTACTTTTTGAGCATCGATAGTGATAGTTTCTACTAAAGGATTTTCCGGAGCCAATACCATAAAAGTTGCTCCAAAAATAGTATCAGGTCTTGTTGTAAATACCTCAACGATTTCATCATGGCTTTCTACCTGAAACTGAACCTGTGCTCCCTGAGATTTTCCAATCCAGTATTCCTGAGAATCTTTCAAAGGCTGTGGCCAGTCTAAAGTATTTAAGCCTTGCAATAATCTTTCAGAGTAAGCAGAAATCCTCATACTCCACTGCATCATTTTCTTTTGGAAAACAGGGAATCCTCCTCTTTCAGATTTTCCGTCTTTCACTTCGTCATTTGCCAATACTGTTCCTAATGCAGGACACCAGTTTACAGTAGTTTCTGCTCTGTAAGCAAGACGATAGTTTAGCAGGATATCTTCTTTATCAATATCAGAAGCAGTTTTCCATTCTTCTGCGGTGAAATTTAATTCGTCGTTCTGATTGGCATGTAATCCTTCTGTTCCTTTTTCTTCAAAGTGTTGAATCAAGGCATCAATAGATTCTGCCTTATCAGTATTTTTATTATACCAAGAGTGGTACAGCTGGATAAAGATCCATTGTGTCCATTTATAATAAGAGGCATCTGAAGTTCTTACTTCTCTGCTCCAATCGAATGAAAATCCGATTTTTCTTAACTGCTCTTCGTATCTGTTGATATTTTGTTCTGTAGTAACAGCAGGATGCTGCCCTGTCTGGATCGCATACTGCTCAGCAGGAAGTCCAAAGCTGTCATATCCTACCGGGTGAAGAACATTAAACCCCTGATGTCTTTTGTATCTTGCATAGATATCCGATGCTATATATCCCAGCGGGTGACCTACGTGAAGACCTGCTCCAGATGGATACGGAAACATGTCGAGTACATAAAATTTGGGTTTATCTGTATTATTAGAGGTTTTATAGGTTTGATTTTCCTCCCAGTATTTCTGCCACTTTTTTTCTATCTGCTGATGATCGTAAAACACTTTGTATATATGTTAGATGTTAGACTTTAAAATATCGAATTATTTTTTCTTTTTAACAAGAGTCACAAAAATAATGATTTTAAAGTAAATGGAAATTTAATTTATGATGAATTGTAATTTTACCCCAACAAAAAAATCCCATCCGGAGATGAGATCTGTTTTATATCCTGAAGTATATACTATTATTGAATAACTCTTTTGAAGGTATATGTTCTTGTCTGGAATATCTTAGGATCCTGCGTTTCCTCTCTTACAGCAAGGTTGAGCGTTGTATCATCCAACGTAATAACCTTTGCATTTTGCGGCTCTACAATCCCTTGAATTTTCATTTGAACGTCTTTTCCTTCCTTATTATAGGTATAGTTGAATTTTATATCAGAAAGAATAGCACACTGACCAGGCGTAGCGGTATCTCCCCAGTTCGTTTTCCCTCCTTTGGAGTCAGCGCTGAACCACCATCTGGTCTGCTTCTGGCAGTCAGTATAAGTAATCGTGTTAGAAACCGGGTCTTCACCAATCTCAACAGTAGTAACTACTTCTTTTAATGGTTGCCAAGTCCCAACTAGAGGAGCTTCCAAAACAGTATCATTATTATCACTACATCCTGTAGCTGCAAATAACGACAAACCTGCAAATAGTAATGCTAATTTCTTCATAGATCATTTTTTTCAAGCGCTAAAATTATAATTTTTTTGATTTATATTACTATTTTTTATGAAAAATTATTTCATCGACCTTTATTTATATACATTTTAAAACTCTCAGACCCCATTTTCCCTTTATTTAACAAATAATGAATACATGGGCCATTCATTTTATTAAAAAAGTTATTTTTGCAAGAAAGAAAATACAAATGCAGGATATTACGAAAAACAATTTTGATTTTATACGTGTTCTCCTTGCCTTTATTGTCTTTCTTGGACATCTTGGCACCCTCAGCGCTTCTCCTGATCTTAAAATCTTTGAGCACAGCCCTATAGAAATTGCTGTTTTCGGCTTTTTTGCAGTGAGCGGATTTCTTATTGCAAGGAGCTACGACAGGTCTTCAAGCCTGAAAAGTTATTTAAAAAAGAGAATCAAAAGAATTGTTCCCGCTTACTTATTGGTTATTTTTTTATGTGCTATTTTATTAAGTTTGGTAAGTACCTATTCTTTCACCGAATATTTCAGCAACACACAAGTTTACAAATACCTTTTTTGGAATTCATTATTTTTAAATTTTAAAGCACCCTGGCTTCCCGGAGTTTTTGGAAATCAAGCTGTAAATGGTGCCCTATGGACGCTAAAAATAGAAATGTGCTATTATTTCTCTGTTCCTTTGTTGTTTTTGTTATTCGGAAAGAATAATAAATACAGAAATATAAGTTTGGTTATTTTATATTTTTTATCACTTACTTATCTCAATTATTTTGAATCTTTACATAAAATTTCATTAGCCAAACAGCTTCCCGGAACACTATCCTATTTTATCCCCGGAATGCTGATTTACTTTAATTTTGACAAATTCATCAAACATAAAAATATACTCTTCATCATTGCTCTCGCTACGGTGTGGATTGATTTATATTTAAATATTCAGCTTTTTTCCCCAATGATGATTGGTGTTATTGTAATGTACATTGCCTATTCATTCAAATTCTTAAATAATTTCGGAAAATATGGTGACTTCACATACGGAATCTACATTTTCCACTTCCCTATTATCAGAACTTTCCAGACTTTAGGATTATTCGAAGATTACAACCCATTTGTAATGGCTTTGGTATGTATGTTGGTGGTTATTGCTGTTGGGATAAGCTCCTGGCATCTTTATGAAAAAAGATTTTTATAATTTTGCAGTTTAGAAAACATAAATGAAAGATCTTGTCTCCATTATAACGCCTTGTTACAATTCAGCGGAATTTATCGAGGAAACCATACAGTCTGTTCTTAACCAAACCTACGAAAACTGGGAATGGCTGATTACTGATGACCTTTCCAAAGATAATACTGTTGAGATTATCAGAAAATACAATGATCCCAGAATAAAACTGCAGGTACTTGAAAAAAACGGAGGAGCTGGAAATGCCAGAAATAACAGTCTGGAAAGAGCGCAGGGAAGATATATTGCTTTTCTGGATTCTGACGACTACTGGTATCCTGAATATTTGGAAACAATGACGGATTATATGCAGGAACACAATGCAGAACTGGTTTACTGCAATTACTCCAGATGTGATGAACAGCTTCAGCCTATTCTGAAAGATTTTCTGGCTGACAAAGTCGTTACGTTCTCCAATCTGCTGAAGACATGTCGTCTGGCACCGGTTTCTACCATGTATGATACCAAAAGGGTTGGAAAGTTTTTGTTCCCTATAAAAAGCAAGCGCGAAGATCATGTGATGTGGCTTAATCTTTTAAAAGTAATCCCTGAAGGGATTCCTGTAAAAAAGACAATGGCAAAATACAGAATGCGCGAAAACAGTGTTTCCAGAAAGAAACAAAATATCATCAAAGATCAATATCTTGTTTATAAAGATTTCATGGGATTTTCAACTGTAAAATCATTATACTATACGGCGAACTGGGCGCTGAACGGATTCATGAAGTATTCGAAAATTTTCAATTAATGGAGTATTCAAAAGAGTTCAAAGCCGCTCTGAGCGCTTTTACCGGTACCGAAAAAGATAAACTTATTTTCAGACTTCTGAGAAAGGATAAATTATTATCTAAAAAGTTGTATTTCGAACTTATTGATCCGGAAACTACCGATGATAAGAGAAATACAATGGAGGAAATTGTAACTGAAAAGGTTCTTTTAGCATCAAAATATACCGGAAATGCTCCTTATTTCCTAACTATTATCCGAAAGATAAGTGCAGAAATTACTGAACACATCAAAATTACTACTGATAAATTTGGGGAAGTTTCACTGAATCTTCTTCTCATCAATAAAATTCTGGAGAATAACAGTGATCTCAGCAGACAAAGGTTTGATAATGTCTATAAGCTTTATATTTACATTATCAACAAAGTATTCAAATCTTTGACCCTTGTGAAAAAACTGGATGAGGATTACTGGATGGAAATTGATGAATATCTGCGTGACACTCAAGAGAAAATATTAGAGAACCATTACCTTCAAAAACTATGCATCAACAATGGTATTGACTTCAATTGGTTTGAATGCGAAAAAATACCTGAAAATATTGATCAAATCATGAAGGAAATAAAAAGTCAGGGTTTTTTAAGATAAAATTTTCTGCAGAATCATTTGAGTAGAATTAGATTTTTCGTCTACGAATTTCCCTGCATTTTTGGACATTTCTGTAAGCTCTTCCTGATTATCTTCATTCATAAGAAATAAAACAAATTCTGCGGCTGTATATTCGTCTGGGAAAGATTTCCCGCCATTTGCAGCAATCAGATCATCCGCTTCCGGATTCTTTTTGTAATGATTTCCAAAAACTACAGGAACACCAAAAGTGGCCGCTTCCAGAATATTATGAAGTCCGGCATCATGAAATCCCCCTCCTACAACAGCTGCATCTGCATATGAATAGAGTTTTGATAATAAGCCAATGCTGTCTATAATTAGAATTTGAGCACTGCCAGCTGATAGTTGAGCGTTTTGTATCTGGCTGTACAATAATGCATCTGGGAATATATTTTTCAAATGCTCTACTCTTTTCAGATCATGTGGTGCTATGATGAGTTTCACCCTATTATTTTTTCGTGAAACCACTTCTGCTATTTTCTCCTCAGCTTGCCATGAACTCCCAAAAACAATGGCTTTGTGTTCTCCTTTAAAGTCTGCAATAAAGTCTACATGATTACTACGCTCACGAAGTTGTTTTACTCTGTCAAATCTTGTGTCTCCCGTTACCGAAGACTTTATCAATCCTACACTTTTGGCCAGTGCCAGTGAAAATTGAGTCTGATGAAAAAACCAATCTACATCTTTCTGCAGTTGTTTTACAAACCATTTTCCATAAGAAGTAAAGAAAGATTGTCTTTCATAAAACAGAGCGGAAATAACATAGATCTTTGTTCCTTTACTTTTCAGTTCAGCAAGTAAATTATACCAATAGTCATATTTAACCGTAAAAAATAGTTCAGGATTAAACTGTGATATAAATTCCTTTACAGTATTTTTTTTATCGAATGGCAAGTAACAAATAACGTCTGCGATGTGTTTCTTTTTAACAACATTTTCATATCCTGATGGTGAAAAAAAAGTCACCAGAACTTTATGCTGGGGAAAATTCTCTTTAAGCTTTTCCAGAACAGGAAGTCCCTGCTCATATTCGCCTAAACTGGCAGCATGCATCCAAAGCACTTTGTCTGTTTTTGAAAATGCTGATTTTACTTTCTCTAAAGACTGCTTTCTTCCTTCAACGCCTTTTTTAGTTTTATCGTTAATCAACGCAAAAACCTTCATTCCGAAAGTAAGGAGACTGATAAATATATTGTACAGAAAAGCCATGTTTATTATTCTTTTATTTCAATTCTATCATGATCCGCAGAAGGATTGGATATGACTAAAAATTCGATTTCTTCGGTGGATACATTGGAGATAAAATGTTTTGATTCCGGTGCAATAGAAATAGATTCTCCCTTTTTAACCAGGAATTTCTCTTCATTGATATAAAATACAGCTTCTCCTTTCAGAATATAGAAAAACTGTTCTGCCACTTTGTGGTAGTGTAGTTTTTCTGAAGTTCCTGCGGGCATCTTTTCCTGCTTCACAGATAAGCTTTGTGTATTTTTCAGGATCCAGCTGTCACAATGGTTTCCCCAGGTATAATGTTCTGAATTTTCTTTAGAATGTATCATTTGAATAGATAGGCAATAAAAAGTAGTGCAGGAGTAAATAACACAACTGATAAAAATATAGTGGCAAATGAAATTCTGGGTTTTGCCTGATCATCTACAGCATTTCTGAACATATAGTCCTGAATATTTGTAAAAATGACTGCCAGTACAACAAAAAGAATTCTCAAGCCAATTTTCATAATTAAAAACTGAGCATTCATATTCTGATCTGTAATTTCTACAGGGAAATTAGTATCTTCAGGATGTCTTAATCCATAGACGAACAGAGCATATAGTCCTAGAGCTAATACAGGCATCAGAAATGCATATATTTTCCCGCCAAATCCATCAGCTTTTCCTTCTAAATCAAAATGAACAGGGATTCTCTCCGGTAAGGTATTATAATTCTTGATGGTCAACCACCACAGAAAAACTACCCATCCAAAATTAAAAATATCAAAAATTGTAAAGAGAATATTTTCCATTTCAGATGAGATTTAATTAGAATTAAATTACACTTTTCAGCACTCTCAGTTTATGAGTGTGTTTATTCATTTCTTTATTAAAAATCCCTGTGGAGTCCAGTGTATCAATTCTCACTTTTCCTGAAGCATGGATGATCTTTTGATTATCCAGCATAATTCCTACGTGAATAATTTTTCCTTCTGCATTTTCAAAAAAAGCAAGGTCTCCAGGCTGTGTCTCTTCTATAAAGGTAAGCGGTTCTCCTACCTCAGCTTGTTGGGAAGCATCTCTGGGAATTTTAATATTATGAATTTTATATACCAGTTGAGTAAATCCGGAGCAGTCTACCGCAAAAAAACTTTTGCCACCCCACAGATAAGGTACATTAAGGAATTCTTTTGCCGCCATAGCAATGCTTTCACGTACATCATGACTTCTTCTTGAAGCTACCACAGGAAATTCCACTTCTGATCCCATAGACAGAAGAGTCTTACCATCCTTCATCAATACAGAAGAAAAATCTTCAGTAACAACAGTCACTTTTCTACTGGCCAGTTCTTCATCTGTTACCGGTCTCAACTGTTTGGTATCCATCCATCCTTCATAACCATCATAATGCATTTTTATTTTGGTCCAGTTTTTATCTACTTCCAAAATATCTGCACTTTCCCCGAACAATATTTCCGTAACAATTTCAGCCCTGTCAGAATTCTCTGCACGAACCGGCGCTACTGTAACATTACAAATTCCTTTATTCATTAACTCTCAATTTAAAGATTGAATAATTTAAAGAAAAAATATGAACTATACTCTCTTTAAATGTTTTAATCTTTGGATATTTTAATTACTTTCTGCGAAGAAAGTTGACTCCATCACGCAAAGGTAAAATAAGATTTTCAAAATCTTTGTCTTTTGCCGCCAAATCATTCAATTCCTGGATAGACTGGGTAGATTGCAGCTTTGGATTTTCTTCAAGCACTTTTCCGTACCACAAAACATTATCAAATAAAATTACGGTTCCGGACTTGGTGTGGGGTTTTATCAATCTAAAATATTCCGCATAATTTTCTTTGTCAGCATCCACAAAAATCAGATCAAAAAACTCATCTGTTTCTTTTAAAAATTCTTTGGCATCCTGAAGTTTAAAGTCAATTTGATTAGCATATTCACTGGACTCAAAATATTTTTTCGGCAGATAGGCAAGATCTTCATTCACGTCAAGCGTTGTAATTTTCCCGTCTTTCGCTAATCCTGACGCAAGACACAAAGTAGCATATCCTGTGAAGGTTCCTATCTCCAGAATATTTTTCGGCTGCATCATCTGGGAAATAATAGTCAATAATCTTCCCTGCTGGTATCCGGAAATCATATGAGGCTGTGTGGTCTTCTGGTAAGTCTCCCTTCTCAGTTTTTTCAGAATTTCGGATTCCGAAGAAGCGTGTGCTTCCAAATATCTGTCCATTTCAGGATTCTTTTCTTCAAAAAAACTCATACCATTTTAATTTAAAACAAATTTAAGGATTTTAAAGCTAGTTTTTAGATTCAAAAAGAAGATACAAAAAAAGAGAGAAATTAATCCCTCTCTTTTTCTTAGCCAGATCTAAATTTTTGTAAAAAGTCATTATACGGCTATACAATATTGTCTTATACCAGCACAAACCCATCCTGGGCAACACTTTGTTTGTGGGCTAGTACAAAATATCTGTGGATTACACCCTCTAATAGCACCTTGTACAGTTTTCATTTCTACTCTTGAAAGTTTTTTTGAATTTTTCATAATTATTTTGTTTAGTATTAATTTCCTACTCTTTAAGATTTTCGGACACCTCTTTAATTATTTCCTTTAATGGAGACTTAAATATACATATTCTTTTATTAATCAAATAATTATATGCATAAAAATCTATACACCCGTGAAAACCCCATATAAAATACCGTGAAAACACGGATAGTATTTCTGTCGTATTCGTTATAAGTTTGCAATGAGAATAAGGGGTAAAAACACTAAGAGAAACAAGATGATTGCAGGAGAGACACAAACTAACCATGAGAATCGCAAAAAAGTTATGCTGAAAGGCAGAACTGATTCTTCTGCAGCAAAAACTAAGAAAGAAATATCCACTTCATTTTTGCTACGAATTATTTCGCTCCTCAAAAAGGAAGAATTAATTTGATTAAAAAATAAATCCCGGCCACCTTCGGGATTTATTTTCTTTTTAAAGCCATCCTATTTCTGTTAAGTCACTTCAGTTATTCTACCTGATCTTCTGATCAAAAACCTAATTCCATTCCGGAACTACGTTTTCCCAAACTTCAATTCAAAAGAACTTTTCTGAGTTCATTCAATTTTTTTTCCCAAGCATTAACAAAATAGTCTGAAATATCCTTAGACAGCCTATTATTTCAGGATTCTCATCTTTACATTCTTTATATTTCAATCTTAACAGGGTAAAGTCCTTATAAAAAAACAGGATAAACACTTATTCTTAAGCACTTACATAATTCTACATTTGATCTAAGTTTCTCAACCATGAAACACTCACAGAAAGGAGGATCCCGAAAATCCTAAAACAGAGTAGGGATATTTTAAAACAACCACATGAAAACAAAGACTTTATTTTTAATTGGAGCAATAGTGGGACTTGTTATGATATTTTCCCAGCTAAAGCCTCAGGAAATGTCTTTTTATAAAGAAAAAGGCAATTACATTGTAGACAACAATTACATCCTTAAAGATGTCAGAAAAATTTCTGATGAAGACATGAAGAGTTTATTAAGCCTGCAAAAACTTCATCAGAATAGTTTGGGAACCAATTTTATTATTTACAAAATCAACAGACAGTATATTATCCGCGGATGCTTAATGAAAGCTAATATCGATTGGAAAAAATACGGTGACCTAAGAGCTAAAGTGGATGGCATCCTGAAAAAATACGGAGCCAAAGAACTTGGAACAGATTATTACGCCATTCAAAACAATCAGGTTGCTACAAATGCGGCCTTGCTGACTCAGAAAGATATCGCTTCTTTAGGCAAACTTACCATAAGAGGAGCTGAGGAATATACGATCTGTCCGCCAACTATGGGAAGAAAAAACCTTACCAATGTGATCATAAAATCTTACAAAGTGAATACAGCAATTGATCCAAGAATCAATGTTAAGCTTAATAATGTTTTGGTCAATTACAAATAACAACAAAAGGCTGTTTTTATTCTGAAGACAGCCTTTTCTAAAATTTTTTGTCATGAAAAAAAAGCTTCAGTTATCCGGAATTTTCATTATTCTATTGGTAGTATTCACAATTGGTATGAAAGGAACATTTGATGGCTACTACGGTTTTTATTATGAAAACAAAAACTATAACAAGCCTTTGGCATATGTGATATCAGAGAATTTTGCCCAATCAAAACCTATCAATATGTTTACATCTTATACCGGTTTTGATACGGGATATGGCTTTTATGCACCGAATGTTGCCAGTGATTTTGTAATGAGCTTTGAACTGAAAGATAAGAAGGGAAATATCCTGGAACAAAAGACGATGCCTTATTTCAAAAGTAAGGAAAGCAGAGTAAGATATACGACTGTCTTTAATATGTTTCTGGATAAAATTTCCGACAAAAATACCTATGACCGCAAATATTATCAATATCTGGACATTATTATCAACCAGATTGCAGCACATGTGATGAAAGAAAATCCAAAAGCATCAAGTGTTACCACAAAACTTTATTTATACGACTACCCTTCTATTGCGGATTTCAAGCAGGGAAAAACGAATGAAAATCTTATTCTTATAGATGAATTCAAACATTAAAGTGATGAAAAAACTGAATGTACTTTATACCAAAATTGAAAACTTCTTTTTCAAACAGGATAATCAAACGGAATTCTTAAGCTTCTTCCGGGTTGCAATAGGAACCATTATTCTCTTACAATTTATCGCAGTGATCCCTGATTTTGACAAATTATTTTCAAGCAGCAGTATCATTCCACAGGATATCATGAGTGTTTTCACACCTGACTGGTTGATAACTTTCTCAAAAATCGTCACCTTTTTACAAAGTATTGGCATTGAAGAAAGTACAACAATTGTGATGATTAAAATATCATTTATTACATTGTGTATTTTGATTATCATTGGGTTTTATTCCAGAATTTCAGCGCTTTTTTTACTTATATTACAGATTGCATTGCTCAAGGGAAGTTCTTTCTTTGCCTATGGCGCTGACTTTTTTACGAGTATGTCCTTATTCTATCTGATACTTTTTCCGTCTGACCAACATTTTTCACTCAGAAATTTCATTTTCAACAGAAAACCACGGGAAATAAATATCACTCCGGTCAAAAGATTATTTCAGCTTCATATTTCTATTGCTTATTTTTTTTCCGGACTGGATAAAGCATTAGGTTTTAACTGGTGGAACGGTGAATCAATCTGGAAAGCCATTCATCTACCCTATTCCAACAGAGACCTAAATATTGATTTCAGCTGGCTAATAGAACATTCCTATATTTTAAGCTTTATCGGATGGAGTACAATTATCATCGAGATGTGTTACCCGTTTTTCATCTGGTACAAACCTACACAGAAGACATGGCTTTTTCTAACAGTTTCTATGCATATAGGAATTGCCCTTGTTCTTAATCTATATTATTTTTCAGCTATTATGATTGTATGGAATATCACCAATTTTTATTTTGAACAATCCGCTAAGAAAACGGTTCTCTCTTCAAAGAAAAAAATATCAACTCATTATATTCCGAAACAGATTGGCTCATAAAAAAAACAAATCCCGAATGTCTTCGGGATTTATTATTATGTATGGTTGAGTGATTATTTCTTAGGAGTAATATCCATCAGTTTCATAAACTCATCAAGCTTAGGCATAATGATGATTTCCGTTCTTCTGTTTTCACCTCTACCTGAAACACTCATGTTAGTCGCTTTCGGGTTGTATTCTGAACGTCCTCCTGCTGTAATTCTTGCAGGATCTACTCCAAACTGAGTCTGAAGAACTTTAGCAACAGAAGTACCTCTTAATGCAGAAAGATCCCAGTTGTCTCTCGGAAGATTCGGAGAACTCAACGGAGCGTTATCTGTATTACCTTCAATCAATACTGAATATTTATCATAATCATTGATTACTTTAGCTACTTTACCTAGCACTTCCTGAGCGGCAGGCAAAATACTGTAATCTCCTGTTTTGTATAACATATTATCTGAAAGAGAGATCATTACAACACCTTTCAACACCTTCACCTGTACATCCTGATCTGATACGTTATCTAAAGATCTTTTCAGTTTGTTAGACAATGCAAGGTTCAAGCTGTCATTCTTAGCATTGCTAGAGATCAATTGCTTGATATAAGAATTGGAAGCATTGATTTCACCTACCAGTTTATCAATATTAGCAGAGCTTTTCCCGGTATTGGAAAGACATGCATCAAGTGATGATTTTAAAGCATCATGCTGGCTTTTCAGCAAGTTGTTTTCACCGGCCAATGCAGAGTTCTGAGACTTCAAATCCTGAATTTCTCTCTGTCTTTCTCCGATATTTTCAATACACTGCTTATAGTTTGTGCTCAAGGCATCATACTGCTTCTTGCTGACACAAGATGTCATTCCCAGCGCCATTGCAGAAACTGCTACAATTTTTAAAATCTTCATAAATAATCATTTTTAGACTACTCAAAGTTAGGAAAATTCAATTGAATTATATCGGTTATCTTTGCATAAAAGAAATTCTCAACATCTATGTTGGAAAAATCAAGCTTTATCAGCCAATTAAAAAATCTCGTTCACGAGCCGGAAAATCACACGTATCTTCTGGCGGTAAGCGGAGGAGCAGACTCTATGGTTCTTGCCTCATTATTCAGGGATTTAGGACACGAAACTGAAGGTTCAAAATTCCAGTTTCAGGTTGCCCATATCAATTATAAACTCCGTGGTCAAGATTCTGATCTGGATCAAAAAACGGTACAGAATTTTTGTGAGAAAAATCATATAAAATTTCATCTGTATGAAGTTTCGGAAAAGGATCAGAAACCTGAGAACTCTATTCAGCTTTGGGCAAGGGAACTTCGCTATATCTTTTTTAAAGAAATTCAGGAAAAGGAAAAACTGGAATTTCTGGTTACAGCCCATCATCTGAATGACCAACTGGAGACATTCATCATCAATCTTTCTAAAGCTGCCGGCATCAACGGATTGAGTGGAATTCCATCAAATGACAATTATATTCTCAGACCGCTTTTAAATTTTTCCAAAAAAGAAATTTATCAGTTTGCTGAAGAAAACAGTATTGAATTCCGGGAAGATCTGTCTAATAAAAAAAGTGATTATCTGAGGAATAAGATTAGAAATGAGATTGTTCCGGTGCTGATGGAAACTAACGATCATTTTCTGGAAAACTTCAGAAAAAGTTCTTTGTATCTGAACCAAACTAAAGATTTTGTCCAAAAACAGATTCAGGAGATAGAAAATCGACTTACGGTATTTAACCAAAACAATAAAATCTTATCAAAGGAAAAGCTGGATCAGGAAAGCGATTTCGTAAAATTTGAAATTTTAAAAAAATACGGATTCAACCAGGAGGAAGAAATCCCTAAAATTTTTAAAGCCGAAAACAACAGTTCATTTTTTTCAAAAGAATATCAGTTGATTGTCAACCGTGATGAACTGATTATTATTAACAAAAACGATGAAAAGGAAATCAAAGAAGAAATTATCCTGATTGATCATTTTGATTTTTCCGAAAACCAAATCAACATCAATCTCGTAGATTACATTGAAAACATTGATGGAATCAATAAGGGGTTTGAATGGAATTTTGATGCTGACAAACTTCATTTCCCACTACGTTTGAGAAAACAAAAAGAGGGTGACGAGTTGTATCCAACCGGTTTTTCAGGGAAAAAGAAAGTTTCTAAGTTTTTTAGGGACGAAAAATTATCGGCTTTAGTCAAAGAAAAAATATGGTTATTATCTGACTCCAGAAATCATATTTTGGGGGTTATCCCTTTTAGACAGGATCGCAGATATCAGGCAGACAGAACTACTCAAAAAAAGATAACTGTAAAGTGGACAGAAAAACAACTAATTCGTTAGCTGTTGATGATTTTAAGAAAGACAGCAATATAGCTTTTGGAATTTTATACCAACAGTATTTCGGTTATACCAAAAAATTCGTACTCAATAATAAAGGTAATCTGGAAGATTCGGAAGACATTTTTCAGGATGCACTGCTGATTCTTTATGAAAAACTGAATGCTGATGAGTTCAAAGTTCAAACCTGTCTGGGAAATTATATCATTGGAATTGTTAAAAATTTGTGGTTAAAAAAATTAAAAAACAGAAATTTTTATATAGAATCTCCTGAAAGCTATTTCATGGAAAACCAGCAGGAAATAAGTGTTGCTATTGAAAATGAAAAGTATTACTGGGAAAAGCTGGCTGGCTATATTAAGTCTATCTCTTCACATTGTCAAAATCTTATCCATGACATTTTTATTGAAAATAAAAGTATGGAGGAAATTCAATACAAATATCATTATTCAAGCAAGCATAATGCTCAGAATCAAAAGTATAAATGTGTAGAACAAATCAAAAAAATTAAAAATAAAAGCATTTTTTCTACCTGAAAATCAAATCATTATATAAAATCATTTAATGTATGGGTGATTTTTTTCTTTTTCAGGGAACATAATAAGAAAAGAAATATATGTTCAAAAAAATCGTATTGAGCCTTCTTATATTAGTTGGAATTTCATTTAATGCACAAAGCACAGGCATCAATTTTCAAAAAATTGATTTGGAAGCCGCGAAAAAAATCGCAGCAAAAGAGAATAAACTGATTTTCATTGATCTGTTCACCACTTGGTGCGGACCTTGTAAACTGATGGCAAAAAAAACTTTTACTGATCCCAAAGTTGGAGAGATATTCAACAAAAATTTTGTAAACCTTGCTATAGACGCGGAAAAAGAAGGGCTAGATCTGGCGAAAGAATTTAAAGTTGTAAACTATCCTTCTTTTTTATTCCTGGATTCAAAAGGGAAGCTGGTACAATATGATTTCGGATATTATAATCCTGAACAGTTTTTAGGAGTAGGAGCCTCTGTTCTGAAAAAAGAGAAACCTCAATCTGGCAAAACTTTAGATCAGGTAAAAGGAAAAATGATTGGAGATAAGATTGATAATTTCAACGCGAAAGATCACTTGGGAAATACATTTTCTTTATCAAAAGAAAACAAAAAACTGGTGATTGTTTTTATTCGTGGACAATGGTGCCCCTATTGTAACAAATATATTGAGACCTTACAGAATCTGACTCCTGAACTGAAATCGAAAAATGCAAGGCTTGTTATCATTTCTCCTGAAAAACCGGAATTTATAGAAAAGACGATTAACAAAACAAAGACAGACTATACTGTTTTATATGATGAGGGATATAAAATTGCAGAGGCATTTGATGTCCTTTATACTCCGGACAATGAAACGCTTAATTTTTACAACTCAAAATTAAAAGAAGATTTTGCTGACAGCAGGTCAGACAATTCAGGAAGACTTCCTGTATCAGCAACTTTCATTCTAAATGAGGGAAAAGAAATTACATGGAGACATTTTGATACAGACTATAAAAAGAGAGCATCTGTAGAAGACATTGTAAAAAATCTGAATTGATTTCACACAAAGTTTTGCCTTGATGAAGGATTACATCATAACTCCAAGTCAGCAAAATTGACAAAATCAATAATCATTTTGAATGATAAAATAAGCAACACTTCTAATGCAATCAAGGCAGAAGAAGGAATATTTTAAACTGCAGGCTTAAAAAAAGAAAGTTTCTAAGTTTTTTAGGGACGAAAAATTATCTATTTTAGCGAGGCAAAAAATCTGGATACTGACGGACAGCAATGATTCTGTACTTACGATCATTCTTTTCAGGCAGGATAGAAGATATACAAAGAATGAGAAGACAAAGTGGAGTCTCAAAATTTTTAATGAAAGGAACAATGAAATTTAGAAATTGGTTTTTATTAATTCTACTATTTTTAGCGACAGGAATTAATGCACAGATAAAAAATCCTGTAAAATTTAAATTTACGGTCAACGATCTGGGAAACAATCAATACGAAGCGGTATTGAATGCTACTATGGAAAGCGGATGGCACATTTACTCAAAAGATTTACCGGAAGATACCGGAATTCCTACTGAGTATAAAGTTACGGGAAAGAACATTGAACTGGTTGGGAAGTTTACCGAAACAGGTAAAAAACATGAAGAGTTTTCTGAAGCTTTTGGAGGAACGATTGTTTTCTACTCCAATTCAGCCGGATTTAAGCAGAAATTTAAATTAAAAGATCCGACAAAACCTGCGGATGTTACATCTGAAATTACGTATCAGACTTGTGACGACAGAGTTTGTCTGGCTCCCAATACATTAGAATTCAATCAAAAAGTTACCCCAAAAGGAGCAACGGAAGAAGCTGCAACTGAGGAAACAACTGGCCCTGTAAAAGATTCAGTGAAAACAATTGAGACTGTTACCGAAAATCCTGCAAAAACAGAAGCTACCGTCACAGAAACTTCAAAACTGGATCCTAAACAGCTGAAAATTGCAACTATTGATTTCAAAAAACCATTGACAGATTGTGGTACAGCCTCTACTAAAGTGGATGAAAATTACTGGACCTATTTATTCCTAGGGTTTATTGGAGGTTTAATCGCTTTGCTTACGCCTTGTGTTTTCCCGATGATTCCTTTGACGGTTTCATTCTTTACCAAAGGCAGCAAGAACAAAGCAAAAGGAAAAAGAGATGCTCTTATATATGGGTTTTTCATCCTTCTTATTTTTATTCTACTAAGTATTCCTTTCCACATTATTGATGGAATTGCAGGAAATATTTTCAATGAAATTTCTACCAGCGTATGGCTGAACATTGCGTTCTTCATCATATTCATTTTCTTTGCTGGAAGTTTCTTTGGGTACTATGATATCACTTTACCAAGCTCAATTGCTAATAAATCTTCTAAAGCGGAAGAAGCGGGAGGACTTATCGGTATTTTCTTCATGGCATTGACATTGGTTATTGTTTCTTTCTCTTGTACGGGTCCTATTTTGGGAAGTTTATTAGGAAGTGCAGTAACCGGTTCTACCAACGTTCCGATGTTATTAACATTTGCATTGGCAGGATTCGGTCTTGCGTGGGCAATCGTTTTCGGATTATTGGCTTTATTCCCGCAGGCATTACAAAGTCTTCCGAAATCCGGAGGATGGATGAATACAGTAAAAGTAGTGTTAGGCTTCGTAGAGCTTGCTTTAGCATTGAAATTCTTATCTAAAGCAGATCTTGTTTCTAAAACATTCTTCTTAAAAAGAGAACTTTTCATCGCCATCTGGATCATCGTTGCATTAGGATTAGCATTATATTTATTAGGATTCATCAAATTCCCTCATGACGATAAAAAACCTAAAATCTCCATTACAAGAAAGATATTAGGGGTATTGGGAATCGGTTTTGTAATCTACCTGATTCAGGGATTGATACCGTCTGACCGTCCGAAACTTCAGTTATTAAGCGGAATTTTACCTCCACTGAACGTAAGCTACTTCCATGATGAGAAAGACGGAATTTTGGGAATGCATCCGGAACACGACTTCTTTAAAGCAATAGAACTTGCTAAAAAAGAGGATAAACCAATCCTTATTGACTTCACCGGATACGGTTGTGAAAACTGTAGAAAAATGGAGGAGTTTGTATGGAGCGAACCAGATATTTTACCGATCCTTCAGAATGATGTAGTATTAGCATCTCTGTATGTGGACGACAAGGAAGAGCTTCCAGAGGATCAAAAAACTAAAATTGACCTTGGTGAAGGGCAGATTAAAAAAGTAAAAACAATTGGTGACAGATGGAGCTTATTCCAGCAGGTTAACTTTAACAATAACTCGCAGCCTCACTATGTTCTGATAACTCCGGATGGAAAAGTGATTAACACACCTGTTTCAGGATATATGCCAAAAGAGGATTTCAAGAAATTCTTAGAATGCGGGGTTAATTATTATAAAAAGAGTAAATAAACCATTTACATAGTATTTTAAAAACTCACACTTTATTGTGTGAGTTTTTTTATTGTGAATTAAATAAACCATAAAACACCGAACGTAGTGCAAAATTAATTATATTTGAATAACTATCACCAATTCAAATACATATGAGATATTATACATTTACTTTTTTATTTCTTACCTATTCATTACTCACTGCCCAGACCGCTCCGTCCATAGAATGGCAAAAAGCATTGGGAGGAACCCAAAGCGAGACCGCTTATTCCACGCAACAAACGTCTGATGGGGGTTACATTATGGCCGGAGCTTCATCATCCAACGACGGAGATGTTAGCGGAAATCATGGCGAAGGAGATGGATGGGTGGTAAAAATGGATGGTAATGGAAATATACAATGGCAAAAAGCACTGGGTGGGAGTAATAATGATATAATCCAGTCTATCCGCCAAACTACAGATGGGGGATACATTGCCGCTGGATCTTCCAAATCCAGTGATGGAGATGCTACAGTAAACCATGGAAATTTTGATTTCTGGGTGATAAAACTTGATAGCTCCGGAAATATACAATGGCAGAAATCTTTAGGAGGAAGCGGTATTGATGAAGCTCAATCCATTCAGCAGACTTCCGAAGGAGGATATATTGTAGTAGGAATCTCCAGTTCTAATGATGGGGACGCCAGTGGAAACCAGGGAGGACAAGATTACTGGGTAGTAAAATTGGATAATACCGGAAATATACAATGGCAGAAGTCATTGGGAGGAAGTGACAGTGATCAGGCACTTTCTGTTCAGCAAACTTTTGATGGCGGATATATTATTGCAGGAAATACAGTTTCTACAGACGGAGATATTACCGTAAGCTATGGAAACTACGATTATTGGATCGTAAAACTTGATTACTCCGGAAATATGCAATGGCAAAAAACTCTGGGTAATTTTGGTGACAATATGGGATATTCCGCACAACAGACTTTCGATGGCGGTTATATTGTGGTGGGTACTTCTTATGATCCTTCTAATATTGAAAATGGCCTTCCTGATTATTGGGTCGTTAAATTAAATAATAGCGGAGTCATCCAATGGGATAAATATCTTGGCGGAAGTGCTCACGATAACGCCATCACAATACGGCAAACTCCTGAATGGGATTATATCGTTGGGGGCTGGACCAATTCCAACAACGGACAGGTAACCGGAAATCATGGAAATCTGGATTACTGGATTGTAAAACTGAACAGTAATGGAAACCTGAAATGGGAAAAGACCTTGGGTGGACCAGATTTTGAATACTTTAGCTCTATTGAACCAACCAGTGATAATGGTTATATTGTTTCAGGAAGTACACTTTCTACAAGTGGAGATGTAACCGGAAATCATGGAAACATTGATGCCTGGATCGTAAAACTAAGCCCGGAACAATTAGGAATCTCAGAAAACCAACCGATAAATAAACCTAATCTCTACCCTAATCCGGCAAAAGATTTCTTTTATGCAGATCATCTTCCAAAAGAAACTGTTATCAGCATTACAGATATGTCAGGGAGAAAACTCTTCTCTCAAAAATATAACGAAGAAAAAATTAAGATCAGTACATCAGCATTCACCGAAGGAATTTATATTGTACAGATAAAAAACAAAGAAGAAATTATTCTTTCAAAGAAAATAACAATCAAACGATAAAACTTCTTGAAAATATTATAAAATTTATTCACAAACAATCAATAGATTCATGAATCTATAAAGTTTTTAATAATCAGGGCATATGTTTTGTATGAATTTTTCAAACAAACATAGTCTAACATTTAAAAACTTTTAATCATGGCAGAAGTAATTGCACAAGAAAAACAGGGCAGCAAGCAAAAGAAAAAAATGATCAGAGTAGATATGACTCCTATGGTAGATCTGGGATTCTTATTGATCACTTTCTTTATGTTCACCACCAATTTTACAAAACCTAATGTAATGGATTTAGGGCTACCCGCAAAAGATCCAAACCCTCATCCTATAGATATTCCTGTAATTGGAGATAAAAACCAGATTACATTTATCCTCGGAAAGGACGACCGTGTATTTTATCATCAAAGCAATGCTACAGATTTGAATTCCACTAATCTTAAAGAAACTGATTTCAGTGGAATAAAAATTTCAAAAATCATTGCTGAAGCTTATAAAAATGCTCCGGTACCAAATAATTTTACAGTAATTGTAAAGCCAACAGATGAGGCTAATTATAAGAATTTTGTAGATATGCTTGACAACCTTGCTATTTCTAAAAAGGAAAGATATGGCGTGACCGATATCAAGCCTTGGGAAACAAAGATTTACAAGGAATTAACTCAATAAAAGACGAAGAGCATTTTTAAAATGCTCTTTTTTGTTTACATTTGAAAGAAGAAATAGAGCTACAGTGCGTAACCGCTGTATTATTTTTAACCTTCTATAATTTTGGAATTATGCTGAACTTTGAAAGAAAAGGAAACGGAAAAGAAACTTTGGTACTTCTTCACGGATTTATGGAGAATCTATCCATCTGGAGCGATATGGAGCATCATCTTTCCAAAGATTTTTCACTCCTCAAAATTGACCTTCCCGGCCACGGGCAATCTGAAATTCTCGCAGAAGTTCACACCATGGAACTGATGGCCGAAGAGGTAAAAAAAGTGTTAGACGATCAGCATTTAGAAAAAATCCACCTTCTGGGACATTCTATGGGAGGATATACTTCTCTTGCTTTTGCAGAAAAATATCCCAATTCTTTAAAAAGCTTAACTTTATTTTTCTCTACTTACTTTCCCGATGATGAAGAGAAGAAACAACAGCGTATCAAAAGCTATAGAATTATAAAAGATGCATTCGCCCATTATGCAAGAGCCGGAGTTCCCAATTTATTCAATCCAAATGAAAGGGATATTCTGGAAGGAAAAATAGAAACTGCTCTTGAGACCGCACTATCTACTAACAATCTGGGAGCTCTTGCCTGTGTAAAAGGCATGGTAGAAAGAACCGACAAAAAACATATCCTGGAAAATCTGGAGGCTAAAATATTAGTATTAGCTGGAAAACACGACAACGCTGTAAAAACAGATGTGATGATCAAACATCTTCCGGACAGGACAAATATCAAATCGTATATTCTGGACTGCGGGCACAACGGACATTGGGAAAAACCAAGTATCTGTGCCGAAATCATCAATACAGAACTTCTTCACAACCTTCCTAAAAAACTTGTTTTATAACATCCGTTTCCCGGTAGATTAAAGTCATATTTATATAAAAAAATCCTGTATATTAGTAGAGGATAATATTCGTAATGGCTTTATTCTCATTCAAAAAAAAGAAACCACCGGTACCCATACCAGTTATCGGGCTTACACTTTCAGGCGGAGGAATGCGTGGGATTGCTCATATTGCCGTACTGAAAGCTCTGGAAGAATATAACCTGAAGCCGCAGATTATCTCAGGAACCAGTGCAGGCTCTATTATTGGTGCTTTTTATTCTTTTGGAAAAACACCGGACGAAATGATGGAAATTGTAAGACAGACTTCTTTTTTTTCCAGATCATCTTTAAAATTATCAAAAAACGGAATTTTCAGCTCCAATTTTATTCTGAAACTGCTTAAAGATTATTTACCGGAAGACAACTTTAATATTTTGGAAATCCCTGTATATGTTGCTGCAACAGAGATGACTCATGGTATTGTGGACTTCTTTTCTGAAGGGGAACTTTTCGGGCCATTGCTGGCCTCTTCCAGCGTTCCTTTTATTCTTCCACCAGTAAGGATAGGGGAAAAAATTTATGTTGACGGTGGTGTTCTGGACAATCTCCCCATTGAACCCATTGTGGATAAATGCAACTTCCTTATTGCCTCCCATGTGAACTCGATCAGCTACGATCAATTAAACAAAATGAGTCTGATGAAAGAATTCGACAGAATCCTTCACTTAGCCATTGCAAAATCGGTGTACTCTAAGGCGAAATACTGTAATATTTTTTTAGATCCGCCTAAGATGACGAAATACAGCCTTTTCAACAAACGATATATGGATGAAATGTTTCAGCAGGTGTATGAATATACCTGTCAGGAACTTGAAGAGAAAGGATTTCGTAAAAGTATCTAGAATTTGAGAACAGAGAGTTTACAGATCTTCCCTCTCCTATAATCCTTCCTCTTTTACCTTCTCTTTAAAGTTGGCTATAGTTCCGGATAAAGAGTCTAAAGATTTCCCTCCGGCTGCATTGATGTGTCCACCACCACTGAAATATTTTCTTGAGAATTGGTTTACATCTACATCATCTTTACTTCTGAATGAAATTTTAACAAAATCTTCATACAGATCTTCCATAAAAAATGCAGACATTTTTACTCCGCCAATACTTAAACCATAGTTTACAAAACCTTCAGTATCTCCTTTCTGGAAACCAAATTCTTTCAATTCGTTTCTTGTAAGGCTTAAAACAGCTACTGTCCCATCATTCACCACTTCTATTCTTCCCAGAACCAAAGCAAGTAAATGCAGACGAGAAACCGTATTAGTATCCCAGGTATTGGATGTGATCATCGCAGGATCTGCACCATTTTCGATCAAATGGGCAATAATTCTGTGTGTAGTAGCACTGGTAGAACGAAAACGGAAACCTCCTGTATCAGTCATAATCCCAGTATAAAGACATTCTGCCATATCCTGGTTCACCAGTTTTTCATCATTCATCGCTTCAATGAAATGATAGATCATTTGTGAAGTCGCCGGGATTACGGTATCAGAATAGACAAAATCAAATTTTTCCGGCTGCTGGTGGTGGTCAATAAGAATTTTCTTCCCTTGAGCCTTAACCAGCCAATCTCCTAATAATCCGATTCGTGAAGGAGAATTAAAATCCAGGCAGAAAATAACATCTGCTCCTGCAATCATGTCAGAGGCAAGCTTTCTTTTATACTCAGCAATAATTACTTTTTTAGACTCCGGCATCCATTTCAGAAATTTCGGGAAATCATTAGGTACAATCACCTCAGCATGAATTCCTTTTGCTTTCAGATAGTGTTTCAACCCCAAACTTGAACCAATAGCATCTCCATCCGGATTATAGTGGGTAAGGATAACTATTTTGCTCTCTTGAGTAAGTAATGTATTGATATCTAAAAGTTCTGCTGGTGTAAACATCTGGTGTTTATTTTCGTTAAAATTAAAGTTTTCAAAGATAGAGCTTTTATATAAATCATTTAAATATTATTTTTGCAGAGAGAAATGGTATACCCATCAGGGGGTTTATCATTGTTCAATAAAAAACATTGCATTTAATTTCAAAAAAAAATAATTAAAGTTTGTAACTTATAAAAATTTATATATCTTTGCAACCTGAAAATTAATAGATTAATTACGATTTAAACATATAGTAATGAGTAAAAGAACATTCCAGCCATCAGAAAGAAAAAAGAGAAACAAACACGGTTTCAGAGAAAGAATGTCTACGCCAAATGGAAGAAGAGTTTTGGCTGCTAGAAGAGCTAAAGGCAGAAAGAGTTTAACTGTAAGTGCTGCACGCGCTAAGAGATAATCTTTTATTATCATATACAAAACATGCTTGAGAAGTTACTTTTCAGGCATTTTTTGTTGTTAAAATTTACTAAAATTTAGGCTACATCAACATCTTTTTCTATTTTTAAAAGTTGAAATATTTTTGTTAGAAACAGCCTTTAAAATTAAATTATGCCACATACAAATATCTCCGGAGACAATATTATAAGTTTACAAAGCGCAAAGATTGCGCAAAAAAACTTCACTGTACTTTCTGATGTAAATCTTAACATTAAAAAAGGTAGATTCTGCTATCTTATCGGAAAAACAGGTTCCGGAAAAAGTTCCCTTCTGAAAACGCTTTACGGACACATCCCATTAGCATCAGGACACGGAACCGTTGTAGGATTTGACCTGGCAAAGCTAAAACCGTCTGACATCCCCAACCTAAGAAGAAAATTAGGAATCGTATTCCAGGATTTCCAGTTACTTTCTGACAGAACAGTTGAAAAAAACTTAAAATTCGTTCTTGAAGCAACGGGATGGAATGATAAAGTAAAGATAGAAGACCGCATCAATGAGGTTTTAGGAAGTGTGAACATGAAAAGCAAAAAGCATAAAATGCCACACGAACTTTCCGGAGGAGAACAACAGCGTATTGCTATCGCAAGAGCTCTTCTTAACCACCCGGATCTGATCTTAGCAGATGAGCCGACAGGAAACCTTGATCCTGAAACTTCCAACGAAATCATGACGCTATTGAAGCAGGTTGCCCTTGAAAATGGCGCTGCAGTAGTAATGGCAACACATGATTATCATATGATTCAAAACTTCCCTGGTGAAGCCATCAGATGTGAAGATGGAAAAGTATCTGTATTGGATACCGCAGAATTATTTGAATAAGAATTCAGAAATTGAAAGATTCAGAAATTCAGACTTATAGGGTTTTTAACCCCTTCTGATTTCTATTTAAAAACATGAAACTCTTTGGTGAGTTCAAGATATTGGTCCGAGTATTGTCTCGGACTTTTTTCTATAATAAAATCAGATTCGATGATCTCATTTCTCTGCAATGAAAACTCCAGAATCAGTCTTTTAACATTTGAATTTTCAATCCCTTTGATATTGACCTTTCTGTTTAAAAACAGATGATTTTCTTTAGCCAATGAAATAAAAATATCTCCTGCTTCAACGGGAATAATTACAGAAAAAATACCGTTTTCAGATAATAACCGTGCTGCATTGGCAATTAACTGACTGAAATTTAATTCTACAGTCTGACGTGCAATCTTATCTTTTTCAGATCCGGATTCTTCAAAATAAGGAGGATTGGAAACGATAAGATCAAACCGTTCTTCCGTTTCAAAAGTTTTAAAATCCTGATGCCTGTTTTTCAGCCTTGTGTGAAAAGGCGCCGTTTCAAAATTAAGACTGGTAAGCGCTGCTGCCTCTTCGTTAATATCCAGTCCTAAAAAATGAGCCTGTAGATTTCTCTGCGCCAGCATTAAGGAGATCAGGCCTGTTCCCGTCCCTACTTCCAGAACACTGGAAACACCATGAACATCTGCCAAAGCACCAAGCAGAACACCGTCTGTTCCTACACGGAAGACGTCTTTAGACTGCTCAATTATAAATTGCTTAAATGTAAAAGGTTTCACTATAAATTGGTAGGCAGTGTAATAATGAATGTAGACCCCTTTCCTACTTCGGATTTCACTGAGATCTCTCCTTTATAATCTTCAATCATTTTTCTCACCATAGACAGACCAAGCCCCATTCCACTGCTTTTAGAAGTAAAATTCGGTTCAAAAATTCTTTCGTACATATTTTCAGGAATTCCTATTCCGTTATCCTGAACAGAAATAATTACCCTTCTCTGATGCTGCTCCACATCTACATTGATGATGAGTTTTCTTTCATCGCTTTCTGCCTGTTTTGCGTTAGTAACAAGATTTGTTATAATCCTGGAAAGATAAATCCTATCCATATTGATCATAATATTGGTCTTATTGGCATGCATAAAGATGCTGTCATCATTGAAGACACGGAGAATATCTTCAACCTCGGTATTCAGATTGATCACTTCATTATTCTTTTCAGGAAGTTTCGCAAATTCTGAGAAAGCTGAAGCTACCGTTGCAATCAGATCTATCTGATCTACAATCGTTTTGCTCATCTGTTTTACCTTCTCTCTGATATTCGGATCATCCGGATCAAACTTTCTTTCAAAATTCTGAATAGTAAGCTTCATCGGAGTCAGTGGGTTTTTCACCTCATGAGCAACCTGCTTGGCCATTTCCCTCCAGGCTTCTTCAGATGCCTTGAACCTAAGTCTTTCTTTCTGATCCTGAATTTGCAGAATCATTCTGTTATAAGCTCTTGCCAATGCATTAAGCTCATCGTTTTTATAGTATCTGATAGGACGCATTTCATTTTCAAATAATGTAATACGGGTAATCATATCAGAGAATTTCGTGATTGTTTTCGCAAGACTGTTAGACGTCACCCAGCTGATCCAGATACTGAACAGAATCAGGAATATATCGACTAAAAGAATGTATTTTACATATTGATGAAGAACCTCCAGATAAGCAGATTCATTATGATATAAAGGAATATAGACAACTCCTATTGGTTTCAGTTCATTGTTTTTCAACAGGAGGTAAGAAGAGGTAAGCCTGGCATCTTTAGCTGCGTCATACCTTGTCAAATCAACCCTGGCATCCGTTGCCAATATCCTGTTAATGATTTCCATAGGAATAGTCTTCTGCTCAACTAAAGCTTCATCTTTATTGGAAAGCAGATAATCTCCTTTTAAATCATAAATAATAATATCATGTTGGTTAATATCCCCTATTTCGAAAATTTTATTTCCTAAAACCGTTGGTAAATCTTTAGTCTCTACAAGCGTGCGGCTTACGGCATAATCAAGATACCTCATTACCGCAGTAGTCTTCTCCTGCATGTCAATATTACTTTGCTGCAAAGAATTATTCCTTAAAACAAAGTAGGGAACAAGTGAAGTAGCTACAACACTTAAAAAACATACCAGCAGGAAACCGAAAAACACACGGTTCCTTAAGCTATATCCTTTATACTTATTAATTGACATTCTACTTTTTAATTAACCTAGCAATATACTTACCAATAATATCAAATTCCAGGTTTACTTTATCACCAATTTTTAAATTTTTCATATTGGTAAATTCCCATGTATAAGGAATAATGGCTACAGAAAATTGAGCATCTTCACTTTTTGCAACCGTAAGACTGATTCCGTTTACTGTAATTGATCCCTGAGGAACTGTTACAAAGCTTCCGTCGTTATCATATTTCATGGTAATAAAATAACTACCATCTTTATTTTCAATCCCCACAACTTCACCGGTTTTATCAACGTGTCCCTGAACGATATGCCCATCCAGTCTTCCATCCATCTTCATACAGCGTTCCAGATTGACAACGGTTCCTAATTCCCATTTTCCAAGATTGGTTTTTTCCAGCGTTTCGTTGATGGCTGTTACCACATATTGATTATCTTTTATTTCAACAACCGTAAGGCAGCAGCCGTTGTGAGCAAGACTCTGGTCTATTTTCAACTCGTTTGTAAAGGGGCATGTCAAGGTAAAATCTATATTGCTTCCTTTTTCTTCAATCTTCTCAATAACACCAACTGCTTCAATAATTCCTGTGAACATATTATTTTTTGCTAAATTTGTAAATTATAATCTTCAAAGATAATCAAAATGAGCCCAAAAAACCATAAAGTACGAGTAGGAATTTCAATCGGTGATTTCAACGGCATCGGTCCGGAGATCATTATGAAGTCTCTGAAAGACAAAACCATTACAGACTTTTTCACTCCTGTAATTTTTGGTTCGGGGAAATTATTCACTTATCAGAAAAACATTTTTAAGCTGAATCTTAATTTCAACTATATTAATGAAGCTTCGCAGGCTCAGGCAGGGAAACTCAATATGATCAACCTGACCAAGGAAAACGTGAATGTAGAACTAGGTGTTCCCACGGAAGAGTCTACAAAAATGGCTATTGATTCTTTGGAAGCAGCTACTGAAGCTTTAATGAAAGGAGAAATTGATGTTTTAGTAACCGCTCCCATCAACAAGGATGAAATGGTAAAAATGGGCTTTAAACATGCTGGACACACAGGATATTTTGAAGAAAAATTCAGCAAAAAAGGATTAATGTTCCTGGTAACTGAAGATCTTAAAGTAGCCGTATCCACGCATCATATTCCAATTGCACAGGTAGCTGAAAATATTTCCAAGGAAAAAATAAAGAAACAGATCAGAGTTTTGAACCAAACGCTTATAGAGGATTTCTGTATTCAAAAGCCTAAAATTGCCGTATTGGGATTAAATCCTCATGCTGGAGATGGCGGTGTTATTGGAAATGAAGAAATTGAAATCATCAGCCCGGCAATCAGGGAACTATCTGATAACGGAACATTGGCATTTGGGCCTTTCCCGGCAGACAGCTTCTTCCAGCCAAGCAAATACAAAAACTTTGATGCGGTTTTAGCCATGTATCATGACCAGGGATTAGCTCCTTTCAAAACATTGGCATATGAAGAAGGTGTAAACTATACAGCAGGACTTCCTTTTATCAGAACTTCTCCGGATCACGGGGTAGCTTATGATATTGCAGGAAAAAATATTGCTGATGAGCAGAGTTTTACAGAAGCTATCTTCACCGCGATTCAAATTTTCAAGAACAGAAGCGAATACAGCGAGCTAATGAACGACCGTATGCAGCCTAGAAAAATGGTTGTAGACAACGGAGTAGATGAGGATCTACCGGAGGAAACTGAAGGATAAATCTTTAAAACAAATTTTAAATTAATTTGTTTCAGATTTTATTTGTTATTATAAAAAAAATGCATATTTTTGCACACTCATTTTATGGACAAGTTAAGAAACTATGACGTAAGCTTTTCCGGACTTAAAAACGGAAAACATAAGTTCAATTTTGAGATAGATAAAACGTTCTTTCAATTATTTGATACTGAGCAGGAATTTACAAATCCTAGAATAGAAGTGAATGTATCGCTTGATAAACACACTACTTTTTTAGAATTTGAAATTAAAATTAATGGATTAGTTGAGCTGGTTTGTGATATCACAAACGAAGATTTCGACTATCCTATTGAGAATGAAATCAAAATTTTGGTGAATTTCGGGGAAGAATATGATGACAGCAATGAAGAGGTCATTACTATTCCTACTGCAGAGCATGCTTTCAATGTAGCACATTTGATTTATGAAAATGTAATGCTTTCTATCCCTATGAAAAAGATTTCACCCAATGTAAATGATGAAGATCTTGAAATTCTTAACCAGTTCAGTCCAAAAGAAATTGAGGAAACAGAGGAAGAAGAAGAACATAAAAGTGACCCTAGATGGGATGCTTTAAGAAAATTAAAAGACAATAATTAAATAGAATAATTTAAATATGATGAGATGATAAATCTCATCGCTCATCAATTAAAAAAGTTATTAGAAATGGCACATCCAAAGAGAAGACAGTCGTCCACAAGAAGAGATAAGAGAAGAACTCACTATAAAGCTGTAGTTCCTCAATTAGCTAAAGATGCAACAACAGGAGAGCTTCACCTATACCACAGAGCTCACTGGCATGAAGGAAAACTTTACTACAGAGGTAAAGTAGTATTGGAAAAAGAAGTAGCTGCTACTGAAGAAAACTAAGAGTCGCTTTTCATTGAAAAAGCCTCATTTTAATACAAAAACCGCCCAATTTTGATAAAATTTGGCGGTTTTTTGTTGTTTTTTACGTTTTTTTGGTATCTTTGACCCAAAATCAAATATCAAATTTATGGACATTAAAGACATACAAAATCTTATTAAGTTTGTATCTAAAGCTGAAGTTTCAGAAGTAAAATACAAGACTAAAGATTTCGAAATCACTATTAAAACTCCATTAGCTGGAAGCGATGCTGTATATGCACAGCCTGCAGTATACCACACAGCTCCACAAGCTGTAGCTGCTCCGGCACCTGTTGCAACTCCTGCTGCTCTTGCTGTAGAAAAAACTGAAGCTGCATCTGATGACAGCAAATATGTAACGATCAAGTCTCCAATGATTGGTACTTTCTATAGAAAACCATCTCCTGATAAAGATGTATTTGTAAATGTAGGTGATGATGTTTCTGTAGGTAAAGTAGTTTGCGTTATTGAAGCAATGAAGTTATTCAACCAGATTGAATCTGAAATCAGCGGAAAAATCGTTAAAATTTTAGTTGACGATGCTACTCCTGTAGAATATGACCAACCTTTATTCTTAGTAGATCCATCTTAAGGAATTTTAGATTAAAGATTATAAATTTTAGATGAATCCTTTTCATTTAAAATAATTTAAAATTCAAAATTTATAATTTAAAATTTCGGAGAGATGTTCAAAAAAATATTAATAGCCAATCGTGGCGAAATTGCAATGCGTATTTTACGTACTTGTAAAGAAATGGGGATCAAAACCGTTGCAGTATATTCTACTGCTGACAAAGACAGTCTTCACGTAAGATTTGCTGATGAAGCGGTATGTATTGGCCCTGCAATGAGCAAAGACTCATATCTTAAAATCCCTAACATTATTGCTGCTGCGGAAATTACCAATGCAGACGCCATTCACCCAGGTTACGGATTCTTATCTGAAAATGCTAATTTCTCAAGAATCTGTCAAAAGAACGGTATCAAGTTTATTGGTGCTTCTCCTGAGCAGATTGAAAAAATGGGAGATAAAGCTAACGCTAAGGCTACCATGAAAGCTGCAGGGGTACCATGTGTACCAGGTTCTGACGGTTTAATTGAATCTTACGAACACGCAGTGAAAACAGCCGAAGAAACTGGATACCCGGTAATGATCAAGGCAACTGCTGGTGGTGGTGGAAAAGGAATGAGAGCTGTTTGGAAAGCTGAAGACCTTAAAGATCACTGGGAGTCTGCAATTCAGGAAGCTGTAGCAGCCTTTGGAAACGGAGGTATGTATATGGAAAAACTGATTGAAGAGCCAAGACACATTGAAATTCAGGTTGCTGGTGACCAATTCGGTAAAGCCTGCCACCTTTCTGAAAGAGACTGTTCTGTACAGAGAAGAAATCAGAAACTAACCGAAGAAACTCCTTCTCCTTTCATGACAGATGAACTTCGTGAGAAAATGGGTGACGCTGCTGTAAAAGCTGCTGAATTCATTGGTTATGAAGGTGTAGGAACTATTGAATTCCTTGTAGACAAACACAGAAATTTCTATTTCATGGAAATGAATACAAGAATTCAGGTAGAACACCCTATTACTGAGCAGGTAATTGACTATGACCTGATCAGAGAACAAATTCTTCTTGCTGCTGGAACTCCTATTTCAGGAATTAACTATTACCCGAAATTACATTCAATTGAGTGTAGAATCAATGCAGAAGATCCTTACGCAGACTTCAGACCATCTCCAGGAAAAATCACAGGATTAAACATCCCTGGTGGACACGGAATCAGAGTAGATACTCACGTATATTCTGGATACACCATTCCTTCCAACTATGACTCAATGATTGCCAAGCTTATCACTACGGCTCAAACCCGTGAGGAAGCTATCGCTAAAATGAAACGTGCTCTTGAGGAATTCTATATTGAAGGAGTAAAAACAACAATTCCTTTCCATAGACAACTAATGGATAATGAAGATTATCTTGCAGGAAACTATACTACAAAATTCATGGAAGATTTTGTAATGGACAGAAAATATGATAATCACTAAGATTATTTTAAAATAAAAATGAAACTGCCTCTTTTTGAGGCAGTTTTTTTATTACAGACCATCAATGTCAGGCCATTGGAACATTCCATTACCTGTCGTTAATAAAAATTAATAAAGAAGCAGAAAATAAAATCTGACCATGGTAAAGATAGAATACCTATAACAACCTACCAATAAAGAAAATATTTTCTGATACAGCATAATTCTTCCTTAAAATCTACTTCAATTGCACCTCCATACGACACTAGGTATTTGTTCAGGCATATCATTAATATTGCGTAAATTTGTTGAAAACCAAAATATATGTCAACAGCAGAACAAACAAAAAACTCACAGTATTTTATTGACCTTGAAGACAAACATGGAGCTCATAATTATCACCCGCTTCCAGTAGTTCTGGATCGTGGAGAAGGTGTTTTCGTTTGGGATGTAGAAGGCAAAAGGTATTATGATTTTCTTTCAGCATATTCTGCTGTGAACCAGGGGCACTCTCACCCTAAAATCGTAGACGCATTGGTAGAACAGGCAAAAAAACTGGCTTTAACATCAAGAGCGTTCTACAATTCTAAATTAGGAGAATACGAACAAAAAATTACAACCCTTTTCGGATTTGATAAGGTTTTACCTATGAACTCCGGAGCTGAAGCTGTGGAAACAGCAGTAAAACTTGCCAGAAAATGGAGCTACGAAGTAAAAGGAATTTCGGAAAACGCAGCCAAAATTATTGTTTGCGAAAATAATTTCCATGGAAGAACTACAACTATAGTTTCTTTCTCTAATGATCCGGATGCTAATCAGAACTACGGACCTTTTACACCAGGATTTATCAAAATTCCTTACAACGATATTGCTGCCCTAGAAGAAGTTCTGAGCAGAGAAGCAGATACTATTTCGGCATTCCTTGTAGAACCTATTCAGGGAGAGGCCGGAGTATATGTTCCGGATGAAAACTACCTGAAAAATGCTTCTGAACTATGTAAAAAATATAACGTTCTTTTCATTGCCGATGAAGTTCAGACTGGTATTGCAAGAACAGGAAGATTAATTGCATGTCATCACGAAAATGTACAGCCGGATATATTAATTTTAGGAAAAGCTCTTTCCGGAGGAATGTACCCCGTATCAGCAGTTTTAGCCAACGACAGCATCATGAATGTTATCAAGCCCGGACAGCACGGTTCTACATTCGGAGGAAACCCTATTGCCTGTGCAGTAGCAGTGGCGGCATTGGACGTGGTAGCTGAAGAAAAATTATCTGAAAGAGCTGAAGAGCTTGGACAGCTATTCAGAAGTGAAATTGATAAACTGATAGAAAAGTCGGACCTTATTACCAAAGTAAGAGGAAAAGGGCTTTTAAATGCGATCCTGATCAATGATACTCCTGACAGTTCTACCGCATGGAATCTTTGCTTACAGTTAAAAGAAAACGGATTACTGGCAAAGCCTACCCACGGTAATATCATCAGACTGGCACCGCCATTGGTCATTACTGAAGAGCAACTGCTGGATTGCGTAAAGATTATTGAAAAGACTATTCTTGAATATAAATAAATGGCTCTCTCCCTTGCAATCATTACTTATAATGAAGAAGAGAATATCGTAAGACTTTTAAATTCTTTGGCAGATATTGCTGATGAAATTATTATTGTCGACAGCTTTTCTACAGATAAGACAAAAGAGATTTGCACTCAAAAATATCCTCAGATACAATTCTTTGAGAAAAAGTTTAATGGGTATGGTGAACAAAAAAACCATGCCCTTACTCTATGTTCTCATGAATGGGTTCTGTTTCTGGATGCTGATGAAGTTCCTGATGAGAATCTCAAAAAATCCATACAGAAAATCGTTTCCTCTGCGAACACAGAATTCAACGTGTATAAAGCGAAATTCAACAACCATCTCGGAAGCCACATGATCAGATTCGGAGGATGGGGAAATGTATGCCGTGAAAGATTGTTCAGAAAAAAATACGCCAGGTATTCTGATGATAAAGTTCATGAATTTTTGATTACAGATCAGAAGACCGGTCTTCTGGAAGGAAAACTGAATCATTATACCTACAAAAGTATTCATCATCATGTCGCAAAAATCAATAAGTATTCTGATATGATGGCTGAGAAAATGTTTGAGAGAGAACTGAAAATTAAAAGATTCAAAATCATTGTAAGTCCGGTTTTTGAATTTATCAAAGTATTTGTTTTCAAACTTGGTTTCCTGGACGGATTTCCCGGATTTTACATTGCCAAAACGATGTCCTATTACACTTTTTTGAAGTATATTAAACTGCGTGAAAAAATAAGACTCTCAGAAATTGAAAAAAATACAGTGAAATAGTATGGTCCTGTATCTTATTTCTGCTCTCTTGACGGTATTTATCGTCGTGTATTTCCGCCTCTATCTTTTTGCTTTTCCGCACAACAGACTGGTTATTCTCATGTACCATCAGATTGAAAAGGAAAGCCACGAAGATCTTACAGTAAGTCTGGAGAACCTTGAACAGCAGTTTTCATATCTGAGCCGTAAAAAATACACTGCCAGATTTTTCTCAGAACTTCATACTGCATCGAAAAAAAATATAATCATCACCTTTGATGACGGATATAAAAATAACTATGAGTATCTGCCGTCTTTATTGGAAAAATATAATCTGAAGGCAACCATTTTTATCCCAACAGAATTCATTGAAAAAGGATATAAAAATTATCCTATGATGACCTTTGATGAAATCAGAAATCTGGATAAAAAATATTTTGAGATTGCTCTTCATAGCCATGCTCATGAAAATCTAAAAAATGCTTCTGCTGATTTTATAGAAAAAGATCTAAAAAAAAACATGCAAATTCTCGATGCCCAAAACATCAAGTATTCAAGGGTTTTGGCATATCCGTATGGAAAATATCCACAAAAAAAACATGATAAATTAGCATTTTTTTCTATTTTGAAAAAAATAGGAATTGATTTTGCAGTAAGAATTGGAAACAAGGTAAATTATTACCCTACCCAGCGTCCCTACGAGCTGTGTAGAATTGATATAAAAGGCAAAGATTCGATAATAAAATTCAAATTAAAACTTATCTTTGGAAGATTAAAACTATTTTAAAAACAATTTAAAGAAGTATTATATGTACTTCTCTATCAAACAAAGCGTTGTGATGAATATAAGTGGTTTGATCATAACATATAATGAAGAAAAAAATATACAGGATGTCCTTGAGTCTTTTGATTTCTGTGATGAAATAGTAATGATAGACTCATTTAGCACGGATAAAACTGTAGAAATTGCAAAGAAATTTCCCAATGTAAAGGTGGTTCAAAATAAATTTGAAGACTTTACAAAGCAAAGAAATTTGGCTCTGGATACTGCAAAAAATGACTGGGTTCTATTTTTAGACGGTGATGAAAGACTTACACCGGCTTTGAAGCAGGAAATTATTGAGGAGCTGAATAAACCCGGGCAAAAGGATGCCTACTATTTTTACAGGAAATTCTTTTTTGCTCAGAAACCGATTCATTTTTCAGGAACACAGTCTGATAAAAATTTTAGGCTTTTCAGAAAATCGAAGGCCAGATACATGGCAGGAAAAAAGGTACACGAAACTCTGGAAGTCAACGGAACCATTGGGATTTTAAAAAATAAATTACTACATTACTCCGTTTCAGATTATGAATCTTATAGAAAAAAAATGATTCATTACGGAGTTTTAAAGGGGAAAGAACTGGCTGTAAAAGGGAAAAAGTACAATGTTTTAGTGCAATATCTTAAAACAGCTTTTAAATTCTTTAAAGCCTATATAATGAGACTGGGTATTTTAGACGGAAAAGAGGGGTATCAGTTATCTTACCTGCAATCTTTAAGCGTTTTTGAAACCTATGAATCATTAAAAAAAGAGCAAAATTAGTTGAATGAAGATTTGTATCATTAGTTATGATTTTTGGGATTATGATAAGTATATTGTTGAAACATTATGCAAACGGGGTATTGATGCCCATCATGTAAAGATCAGTACAGTTACTCATTCAAACTTCAATGAAAGAGCTGTAAACGCTTTAAGCAAAACCTTTTTAAATAAAAATCTTAAGACTGAAAAAAGACAGAAATACGTTCTGGATGCCCTGGAAAAATTAGGACATCAGGATCAGATATTGGTCATGAACCCGGATACGTTTGATCTTTCAACTCTTGAGAAAATCCGAAAATATTCAGACCGCCTGGTTACCTATCTTTATGACAACCTTGAAAGAGTTCCTGTAGAAGATAAACTCTACCTTTTTGACAAAGTATTTTCCTTTGATTATATAGATGTTACAAAGCACGGGTTTGAAAAACTAACGAATTACATTTATCTGCCGCACTGTGCAAAAGAAATTCAGCAGCCTGAAATGGATCTTTTCTATATCACTTCTTATGATAACAGAAGGGTTTCATTGATAAAATTACTGGCTAAAAAGCTGATTGAGCAGGGACTGAAGTTCCAGATTATGATCATCGGAAAAAAATCATGGAAACATCAGCTGACGAATATTTTCATGACTGTACCCAAAAACCTTTTTCTGGTTTTCAGCATCAAAAAGATTCCTCATAACGATCTTCCAAAGTATTATAAAAATTCAAAAGTATTGCTTGACCTTATGCGTGAAGGGCAATATGGACTTAGTTTCAGAGTTTTTGAGGCTATGTCTCTGGAGAAGAAAATCATTACTGATAATGAAGCCATTAAAACCTATGATTTTTACAATCCCAATAATATTTTGATTTTAAACAAAAATATTAGTAATCTTGACAAATCTTTTTTTGAAACACCTTACGAGAAAATTCCTGAGGAAATCTACTACAGATACACTTTGGATAGTTGGGTAAACAAAGTTTTTGAACTGGATACTAAAAACTAGCAAATGGGAATTTTAAAAAAAATAAAAAAACACTTCGAAAGAAAAGAAAAACTCAAATATCTTCAGTCTAAGGATATAGTCAACATCAATCTGTATGACGCTTCCCAAAAAACGATCCTGTTTGCTTCAAGAGATTTCCCTGCCCATGATAAAGAATCCGGGGCCAACAGACTGAAAGAACTTATATTAATCTACAAAGAATTAGGATACAACTGCATTTTATTTGCTCCCCATATTTTTGAAGACGATTCTTATGTAAAGTTTTATCAGCAGCACCATGTTTTGGTGTATGTAGAGAACAATAAATACAAGAACATTTATGATTTTCTATCTTCTTTTAAAAAGGTAGATTACGTTTGGTTCAATGGTCCGCTTGCCCTGAATCTGTTTTACAAAAAGATGAAGGCTATTTTACCTTCTACCCGATTCATTTATGATATGGTAGATATTCATTTTTTAAGGTTTAAAAGAGCAATTGAACTGGAACCAACCCGTATTTCTCTAAAGAAAAACTATAAACATTTCTTCCGTCTGGAAACGGTTGTTGCACCACAGCTGGATTATATTATTGCCATCTCCGATAAAGAGAAAGAAATCATGAGCCAGTATGCGGACCAAAATAAAATCATTACCATATCAAATATTCATTATCCAAAAATTGATATTTCAGAAAGGAAAAACTTTAGTGAAAGTAAAGGAATTACCTTCATTGGTTCTATCCACGAACCGAATATTGATGCGGTAAAGTTTCTGTATGAAAAAATAATGCCCATTGTCTGGAAAACCAATCCTGAGCTGGAGGTAAGCATTATTGGGAATGTTTCTGAAAAGCTTGATCTTAAACTATACCCTAAGTTTAAATTTCTAGGGTTTGTAGAAAGTATCGAAGAACATTTCATGAATTCTAAAATCATGGTGGCTCCTTTACGGTTTGGAGCTGGGGTGAAAGGGAAAATCGGACAGGCTTTTGAATATTTTTTTCCGGTAGTTACCACAGATATTGGTGCTGAAGGAATGAAGCTTACAGATAAGAAAAATGTGTTGATAGCCAATGATGAAAACAGTTTTGCAGAAGCCATTATTCAGCTGAATAATAATGAGGAACTTTGGAATACATTGAGCCAAAATTCTGTAGACAGTCTGAGAGCATTTTCACCTGAAGAAGTAAAAGAAAAACTTAAAACATTATAAGATATGTCATTAAGCGTAAACTATCACGGTTTTTTTGAGGGAAATTTTGGGATAGCAGAGGCTACAAGGCTTAATGCTTCTGCTATGGAAAGCAAAGGCATTAAAGTAAACCGCATCAGCTACTCCAGTGATACTCTTGAAAAGTCTAAAAGTGACGCACAACCCGATGCATTAATTAATATTTTTCACATTAACAGTAATGTGACCCACGAATTTTTTTCAAAAAATCAGGATATCAATCTTGCAGGTCATTACAACATTGTTTATTGGGCCTGGGAATTTCCCGAAGTTTCAGATAAAACAGTTGAATTTCTGAATATTTTTGATGAATTGTGGGTTCCTAGTGATTTCTGTGTCAATATTTTCACAAAATATACAGGAATTCCTGTGATGAGATTCTCCCATCCTATTCAGAAGCTGCCTGCTTCTGATGAATTTGATTTTGAAGAATACAATATTAAACCAGGAACAAACGTATATATTACCATTTTTGATTCGTTAAGTACAACCATCAGAAAAAATCCTGAAGCTACGATTGAAGCATTTATTAATGTCTTCAAAAACGATTCGGAAAGTGTTCTTATTGTAAAAACACATAATCTTGACAGGAGTAAAGATGCACAGGCAGTACTCGAAAAATACGCTGGCATTTCAAATATTATCATTATTAATGAACATTTTTCAAAGGAAAAGCTCCATTCATTGATTCAGAAATCTGATGTTCTTATTTCTTTACATGGTTCCGAAGGTTTCGGACTGACTATGGCAGAAGCAATGTCTTACGGGAAAATTGTTGTAGGAACCGGATATTCCGGAAACCTGGACTTTATGAATGTAAACAACAGTTTCCTTGTTCAATATGATTTTATTAAAACCTCCAACACAAAAGGATTGATTGCTGAAGGACTTACTCTGGCAAGACCGGATTTACAGGATGCTACTCAAAAACTTCAGTATATAAAAAATAATTTCAAGTCTTTAACTTCCATTCAACACAGCGCCGAAGCTCAGATCAGAGATCACTTTTCTCTTGAAGCTATCGGAGAGCTGCTTACCTTAAGATTGTCTTTTATTGATAAGATGGGTAAGAAAGAAAATACGCCGGGAAGCAGTGTAGACAACGTTTTTCACCTTGCCGAAATAGACAGGCTAAGCGGCAGAGTAAATTACCTGGAAAAAACATTATACAATAAAATCAGAAAAAAAGTAAATATCTTTCTGAAGAAAATAAAAGGTAAAAAATAAAAAAAGCGGTAGTTTCAAATGAATCTACCGCTTTTTAGTGTTATAGGAAATTATTTTTTTCCTTTTCTATTTCTGAAATACATTTTGATATCATATATCCACTGAATAGGTTTACTCTTTTTATAAATTCTCAGATCTTTTTTCAAAAATATACTGTCTGCATATAATTTCATTAATGCTGATCTGCTTTGCTGAATTTTACCTTCAGAAATCAGTTCTTCGGATCTTTTTCTAATTAATTTCCCTACTCCCTCAAGTGAAAAATCATTGGTAATTGTTCTGCGTGCATTATCTGATGCTGTGTTCACATCATTTCCACCATGATATATTTTTTTAAGATATTTTGAAGCTTCTTCTAGTGAAGGCTCAGACCAGATGGTATTGGAATCATAATTAAGATCATCTGAACCATAAGATACCTTTTCCGCATTTACTAAAAAGCTATTCTCATTATTCATAAACTGCAGATTTCCGGAATATCCTGTAGCAATAACGGGTTTTCCAAAATACATAGCTTCTGCCATAGTCAGTCCGAAACCTTCAGATCTGTGAAGAGAAATATAGCTATCGCAGGTACTGATCACATAGTTCAGTGCATTTTTATCAAAAATCTTTTCTACCACTTTGATTTTCACAGAATCTCCGATTGCCTCTTTTATCTGTTCTTTTTCCAGAGAAAATTTATCAGATTTAGATGTTTTAATGGTTAAAAAAGCATTATTCTCTTTTCCGTCAAAAGTCTCTCTGAATACCTTAATCAGATTGAGTACATTTTTCCTTTGAATAGAGCTATTATAATCGAATATGAATAAAAAATTAAAGAAGTCGGTGTTATAAAAATTCAATGCATCAGCATCTTCTGTCGGCTTCAGATTAATATCAATGGGATGTGGTATTACTTTTACCGGAGAAGCGATATATTTTTCAATACATTTTTTACAATATTCCGAAGGAGTCCAGACCTCATCGAAAAGGTTGATATTCAAAAGATAATCTTCCGGAATAGTTTCTGATTCCCAGGCCATATACAGAATGTTGTATTTCCTTTCAAAAAAAGAATAATCAAAATATTCAAAGAAATTTGACATTTCCGAAACCGATGCCGAAACCTGAACTAAATTGATAGGATGATCTGCTTTATTCGAAAATTGGGTAAAAGTCTGATCATTAGTATCATGATTGGTTCTCACATCATAATTCATCAAATTAAGGGGAATCCCTGCACTCTGCATCGCTTTACAATTAAGCCTTGTTGCCTCTGCGATACCAAATTCACCATTAATAAATCCAAAAACGTTAATTCCTAAATCTGCCATTTTAGTTTTGTAATAATTCAACCTGATTAATCTTCCAAAGTTTCATAAAAATTATTCTGCTTTTGCTGCTTTTCAAAATTCTTTTTATGAATTAATGATAATTCGTATTTATTTGGAATTTCTGTAAAGTTTTTATTTCCATACAGCACTTCATGTACTTTATTTTTCCAGAAGATCTTTTTATTGTTCTTAATAATCCTTGCCTGATAGTCCGGAAAATTAATATAACCTTCATTATTCATATTCCAGCCCATTTGTTGTACATATTCTGCTGTAATTCCTTCTACAATATTGATTCTGGGAACAAAAAATATTTCAACACTTTTTTCTTTTTTAAGATAAGGTTTCAATGTTTTGATGAAATGCTCAGTAGGATATTCATCTGCATCTATCTGAAACAGATATTGGCACGTTGCCTTTTCTATTAATCTATTTTTAAACGTGGCAAAATCTCCTTCCAGTCTTGCTTCAAGTTTTATAATATTATCATAGTTACTCAGTAGTTCTGTTACCTCTTTATTTTTATTGGTGATATCCTGAAGTACAATGACCTCATCATTCTTATCAATCAAAGGAAGAAGGACATCCAGTAAATTTTTCAGTTCATTAGCTTCATCATTAACAGTAATTCCGTAAGAAACTGTTATAAACTTGCTGGAAAAGCGTGAAAGTAGGCTCATAATTTAATTGTAGATTATAGGATAATTGCCGGAAAAATGAGTAAAGTAATTTTCAGCAATGATTTGTTGTACGTAATTCTTATACTTCTTTGTGGGATAAAAACAGCTTCCTGATTTTTTGTAGTAATATTTTCTGAAAAATTGTGGAAGTTTTTTCTCATCATGTTCTACCTCTTTTCCTTTTTCTGTTCCTTTTATTTTGTATAAAATCTGAACATTGAAGGCCGGCGGTAAAGCTTCAAACCAATTATTGATCTGGGAAAAATATGCGAATGGTGTTTCTTCAAAACTGTTCAGTTCACCTTGATTATGCTCTGAAAAATAGTAGTCTTTGAAGAGATCAGCCACTTTTTCCGGTCTGAAAATAAATACACCGCCATTGATACTTCCCTGCAATAAAGGATTTGCTTCAAAATGACGGTCAGTAAAATACATTTCGCTGGTCTCTTCCAGAATTCTCGGAATATGTCCCCAGGTTTTGTTGAATTCTTCAGTACCTCTAGGATCGAGAATAGCCCCGAAATATTTGTCTTCAGGAAGATAATCAAAAACGGAAGGTGCTTTATCTGAGATAATGATATCAAGGTCTAAAAAAAGAACCATATCATACTCCCTTGTTTCTGAAGGAATCAAAAGCTTCTGAGAAAGAAGCGGGCGATGAAACTTATTATCCATAGGCTTATCAATGATCTTTAAATCTGCGCCACACTTTTTAGCATAGCTTTCAAATCTAGCTCTGTTTTTATTATACATTTTCCAGTACTTCTCTCCTACGATAAAAAGGCAGATTGCTTTTTTCATTGATCATCTAAATTTATAAGGTACAAAAATACATTTTTAAAGATAAGGCTGCCGGAAATATTCTTTCTGTGTTGTCATTATCCACAAAAAATATTGTACAGATATTCATTTTATTCTTCATGGTAACAAAAAACCGTTTCAAAAATGAAACGGTTTCTTTGGTTGTAAAATTTTAATATTTCTAATTAATAGGCATAGAATTCAATTCCTTCAGAAACATAACCTGCCGGCCTTGCACTGGATCTTGAATAATAATGGTCTTTACCGTTCCAATATCTGTAGATAGGAACTGTATTAGGCTGTTGAGTAGCAAAAGCATTGAACTCAATTCCTTCGTCTACATACCCCTGGTAATATCCCGGAGTTTTTGTATAATAATGATCTTTACCATTCCAATATCTGTAAATAGGAACTGTATTTGGAGCTTTGTATAAAAATGCATTGAACTCTGTTCCTTCATAAGAGTATCCGCTATAGCTTCCCGGAGTTCTTGTATAGTAATGATCTAGTCCGTTGTAATATCTGTAAACTGGAATAGTATTGAACTCCATATACACTTTATTATCGATCAGATATTGATCTACATAAGCTTTAAGCTGAGCCTTTTTAGTTGCATCTTTCACTAAGTCATAAATGATAACCAATCCGTTGTTTCCAAAATCTACCAACACTGAATTAGTTGCATTAGAGCTGTTCTGCCAGTTTGAAATGTTAATTTTAGGATTTGTCTGATCAAGGTTTAGATCTCCTATTAAACCTTTTGAAGGATCCCCTCCTCTTGTTTTATAGGCTAATTTTTTAGAATAGTTCATGGATGATTCAGAAGTATTCACATCATTCGTTACATCTACATCAAAAATATCTTTCATTCCCACTTTCACACCAATTCTTGCTGCACGATCACGGCTTTGGCTTCTTGTTTCAGCCTGAAATAAAACATCCAGCTTTGCTCCTGTATAGATATCAAGTGTTACGTGAGTTCCATAGTCCTGTACAATTTGTTGTGGAGTTTTTGTCTGCAGATCCTGAGCAAACTCCGGAGTAAGATAGTCTCCCAACATATCAGCAGTTGCATTGAATCTTACTCTTTTCTGTTTAATGGTAAGATTATAGCTTCCGTAGATATATTTTCCATCAAACTTATTGTTGGTCGTTACTGCAGAGTTGAATCCTACTGAAAGTGTTTTCTTGAATAATGGAATACCAGCAGTAACATTCACTTTGGTTGAAACCATTTTAGAATATGATTCTGCATTTTCACCATATTCTTCAGTATATTCCTGTGAGAATGTATTTTCGCTGATTAATCTGTTTGCCTGCTCCACTTTAAAACGATCAATATCGATCACTTTAAAACCTGCTGCTGTAGCATTGGCATATTCACCGGCAACATTATAACCATGTCCTAAGACATCATAAATTCCGTCTCCAGCAAATTTGGAAGCAGATAATCGACTATTAGCCTTTGCCGCAGGACTTTCAGGCGTTATCTCACTGTTCAGTTCCTCCGTTGAACATGAACTCATGAAAAGCATCAGTAAACTACTGAAGCAAAATAAAATTTGTTTTTTCATAGTATTTATTAAAAGTTTCGGCAAATATAATATTCAACATTGAGTGAAAAAAGGAATCACATAATGATATATATCATTATTTAGTGAATTTAACATTTACTTAAACATCTATTAATAAGCAAGTTTAAAACCAAATTATTATGATTTAATAAATAAAATCTAATTATACAACCAAAACTAATCACATATTAGAGATATTTATACGACGACTGCAATACAACTCTCCTGTATAATTTAAATTCTGAAAGCATTGTCAGTTCTAATAATGCATGAAAATTAAAATTATCAGCAGCATTATAGCATTAAGTGGTTCTCAGCAGCATTTTATTAAATTCTGCAGAAATAAATATAAAAAGTTAGAATCAAAAAACGAATACCAGGTCAGAAATCACCTCTTAAACGCATAATTTTAAGTAAATTTGCAAAAATTAAAATTGAAATGGGGAAAGTAAGAGTACGTTTTGCTCCAAGTCCTACAGGACCATTACATTTGGGAGGCGTAAGAACCGCATTATATGATTATCTTTTTGCTAAAAATCAAGGGGGAGAATTTGTATTAAGAATAGAAGATACAGATACCGCCAGATACGTAGAAGGTGCTGAAGAATATATTGAAGAAGCTTTGGAATGGTGCGGAATCATCCCTGATGAGAGTCCTAAGAAAGGAGGAAAGTTCGCTCCTTACAGACAATCTGAAAGAAGAGATATCTACGACCGATATACTGAGCAGATCTTAAAAACAGATTATGCTTATATTGCTTTTGATACAGCTGAAGAATTGGATGCCATTCGTGCAGAGTACGAAGCTAAAGGTGATGTTTTTTCTTATGATAATAAAACAAGAAATGGTCTAAGGAACAGTCTAGCACTTTCTGAAGAAGAAATTCAAAGGTTATTAGACGAAAAGACTCCTTATGTAGTACGTTTCAAAATGCCTGTAGACAGAGTATTGAATCTTGAAGATATTATCCGTGGAAAATCTTCTGTCAATACCAATACTTTAGATGATAAAGTTCTTGTGAAGAATGACGGAATGCCAACGTATCATTTCGCCAACATCATTGATGACCACGAAATGGAGATCTCTCACGTAATCCGTGGAGAAGAATGGCTGCCTTCTTTAGGACTGCATACTTTATTGTATGAAGCAATGCAGTGGGAAGCACCACAGTTTGCACACCTTTCTCTAATTTTAAAACCTGAAGGAAAAGGAAAACTAAGCAAAAGAGATGGAGATAAATTCGGATTCCCGGTATTCCCGCTTGATTTCAAAGATCCTGCTACAGGAATAGTTTCTAAAGGGTACAGAGAAAATGGTTACCTTCCTGATGCTTTCATCAATATGGTAGCACTATTGGGCTGGTCTCCGGCAGATGATAAAGAAATTCTTCCTTTAGAGGAAATGATCAAGGAATTTGATCTTCATAAAGTACATAAAGCGGGTGCAAGATTCAGTAAAGAAAAATCTGAGTGGTTCAACCATCAATATATTCAGATGAAGTCTGACGAAGAGCTTCTTCAGATATTGAAAAACACAGCTATTGATTTTGCAGGTGCTTCTGATGAAAAACTATTAAAAGTAATTCATCTGATGAAAGAAAGAGCAACTTTCCCGAAAGACATCTATGAAAACGGAAAATTTTTCTTTGAAGCTCCAACTTCTTATGACGAAAAAGCTTCTAAAAAGGCATGGAATGATGAAACATCAGCAATTTTAGCAGAATTAGCTGTTGCTTTTGGATCTACAGACTTTGCTGCTGAGACATTGAAACAGACTATGCATGATTTTGCAGAAAGCAAAGGATTGGGTATGGGTAAAGTAATGATGCCTTTACGTTTGTCTTTAGTAGGAGAATTGAAAGGGCCGGACGTTCCGGATATTCTGGAAACCCTTGGTAAAGAGGAAAGTACCTCCAGAATAAACAATGCTATAAATAATTTTAAATAGAATAACCATAATTTTTCATACATTTGAAAGATTTAATTTACTTCAAGAAATGGAATATTTAAGTTTCGAACTTCCTATCAAAGAATTGATGGATCAATACCAGACGTGTTCTTTAGTAGGAGAAGAAAGTGGTGTTGATGTAAAATTAGCATGCAGCCAGATTGAGGATAAGATTTTAGAAAAGAAAAAAGAAATCTATGGAAATCTTACACCTTGGCAAAGAGTACAACTGTCCCGTCATCCGGATCGTCCATATACATTGGATTATATCCACGGAATGGCAGACAAAGGCAGTTTCTTAGAACTTCATGGAGACAGAAATTTCGCTGATGATCCGGCAATGATTGGAGGATTGATTACCCTTGATGGTCAAAAAGTAATGATCATAGGTACTCAAAAAGGAAGAACAACTAAAGAAAGACAGTACAGAAGATTTGGAATGCCAAATCCTGAAGGATACAGAAAAGCTTTAAGACTAATGAAGCTTGCTGAAAAATTCAATATTCCTGTGGTAACTTTAGTAGATACACCGGGAGCTTACCCAGGATTGGAAGCTGAAGAAAGAGGACAAGGAGAAGCTATTGCAAGAAATATTTTTGAAATGGTTCAGCTGAAAACTCCTATCTTCACATACATCATCGGAGAAGGTGCCAGTGGTGGCGCATTAGGAATAGGGGTTGGAAATAAAGTATATATGTTGGAAAACACATGGTATACTGTAATTGCACCAGAAAGCTGTTCTTCTATCTTATGGAGAAACTGGGATCACAAGGAAGATGCAGCCAATGCACTAAACCTTACTCCAGCAGATGCTTTAAGAGAAAAGTTCATCGACGGAATTATTGAGGAACCACTTGGTGGAGCTCAGTATGATCAGGAGACAACCTATTTAAACTTGAAAAATTCAATTTTACAAAATATCAAAGCTTTCTCCAAATTTACAGGACAGGAGCTTGAAACCCAGAGACAGGATAAATTCATTGCGATGGGTCAGTTTAAAGGATAAAAAAAATAAAAAGGTTAAGAATTTCTTCTTAACCTTTTTTCTTTAGCTTTCTTCTATCTATTTTATTCGGCAACATTCAATGCTATTTCAATATCCTGAGTAATTTTCTTCGGGGCAGAATATTTTGCATCACACACCATCGTTGTCATTATATACTCACCTTTATCTACCAGAATAAAGTTCTCTCCTTTTGCAGGAACACTCAGGTTATAATATTTTTTACCACTTATCTTTACAATAAGGTTACAGGAAGATCTGTTTTTAATATTGATATAGGCTTCATTTTTGTTGATATCATTATTAAAAAGGTGCGTAAGCATCGCTGCTGTTCTTTTATTTTCTTCACTGGGTCCGGCTTTAGAAGTACCGGCACTTTTTGCTGAGCCTGCAGAACCTACTGAAGCAAAGGTGGTCGTTCTTCTTTCTTCTTTTAAGGCTTCAATAGCAGCTGCTGTATTATTGGAAACAGGTTTTCCGTTCGCGGTATATGTTTTATTTGCAGCAATAGTTTTACCGCTGTTTAACTCATTATTCTTAACGATATTTTCAATTTTATCTTTACTGATCGGCCTGATCGTAGGTTTGGCTTCAGGAGAATTACCTGCCATGATCATATCAATCAGTTTTCTTTTGAAATAATCTGTTTTAGCATGTCCCGGATTCTGTTTCAAAAAGCCGGCAATGACTCTGGCTTCTTTTGAAATCTCAGCTTCCTGCTCTGTATAGATAATTACAGTTTCTTTTTCAACAACAGCTTTAGATTTTGTTTTCTTCTTTTTTTGGGAAAAACCAAGCGAGAAAATACATATAAATAGAAGGAATAAGATTTTTTTCATTAATCAAATCTTTAAAATAGTATTAAATATATTAATAACGTGAAAAGTCATTTTTTAGTTTATCATTAAAATCATTATCTTTGCACTGCTCTAAATTTAAGCTAAAAATTAATACTAATCTTAAATAAAAAAAATAATAGATATTATGTCTTATACACCAGCTGCTGCAGACGTAGCAAAATTGAGAAACCAAACAGGTGCAGGTATGATGGACTGCAAGAAAGCTCTAGTTGAAGCTGAAGGAGACTTCGAAAAAGCGGTAGATATCCTTAGAAAAAAAGGACAAAAAGTTGCTGCTAACAGAGCTGACAGAGAATCTGCTGAAGGTGCAGTAATCGCAAGAGTAAACGAAGACAACACTTTAGGTGTAGTAATCTCTCTAAACTGCGAAACTGACTTTGTTGCTAAAAATGAAGCGTTCATCGAGCTAGCTTACGAATTAGCTGAGATGGCTATCTTCGCTGCTACTAAAGAAGAACTTTTAGCTACTGATTTCCACGGAATGACTGTTGCTGAGAAATTAGTAGAGCAAACAGGAGTTATCGGTGAGAAAATCGAAATCGGATCTTTCGAAAGAATCCAAGGAGATTTCTTAGGAGCTTACATCCACGCTGGAAACAAAATCGCTGCAATCTCTTCTCTTTCTGCTAAAGTAGACGGAGCTGACGATGCTGCTAAAGCTGTTTCTATGCAGGTTGCTGCTATGAACCCAATCGCTTTGGACGAAACAAGAGTTTCTCAGGAAACTATTGATAAAGAATTAGAGATCGAAAGACACAAACTTACTGAAGAAGGTAAGCCTGCAAACATTATCGATAATATCCTTAAAGGTAAAATGCAGAGATTCTACAAAGACAACACTTTGGTACACCAGGACTTCATTAAAGACGGAAGTATCTCAGTTGCTGACTATGTAAAATCTGTAAATGCAGATCTAAAAGTAACAGGATTTGTAAGAGTAAGCCTATAAGCTTATCTTCAAAAACAATATTGAATCCCGGTGAAGTTCACCGGGATTTTTTATTCACAAAAATTTTCTATTACAATAATATACAAACTGACATCTGCAGCAATCAAACAGAATATCACAATTGAAGTACTGACCAGTGCTCTGTCTCAATTTATAAGCCTTGCAATAGGAATTCTTTATTTCATGGAAAATTAAATAAAATAATTCTTGACAATGGGATGTATTTGCATATCATTAGATAACCATGCATTAATCTCAATTACCAGTTTCATACTCAGGAGGGCTTTTAATTAGAAATCGGTAATATTTTTTTAACATTTATTTACATTTTATTAAAAGTATTTCATTTTTTATTTTAATTTTGTAGAAATCCTAATTCCATACACATGAAAAGATTTCTACTCAGTTTGGTATTAATTTTTTTTACAATTAATACACTCTTTGCACAAAGGGATAGCGAGCATTGGATTGCTCCTTATTATGACAGTGTCGGAGGATATAACAATATGATATACCTTTCCACTGATTCACCCACTCCTTTTGATGTAACCATTTACAATAATAATGCTATAGTCACTACGGTTACCATTAGTAAAGGTAGCCCACAAACCTACAAGGTTGCCAACAACCTAATTTCTACAGGTACTTCTACTGAAGCATTCAATGTAGGTAATAAAGGACTCTATTTAAAAGCAACAAAACCTTTCTACTGTAGTTTAAGACTTGCCCAAAGTGTTCACGGGGAAGTAATCACCAGTAAAGGAAGAGCAGGAATTGGGAAAAAATTCTTCGTTGCTGCTGCTCCCAATACCAATACCAGCAGTATTCAAAACTTCACGGCAGGTGTGCTTGCCACTGAAGATAATACCAATGTAACGGTATCATGGAATCCTACTGCCGGAGTCGTTTTTATCAATGGAACTCCTACTGGTAACACTCAATCTTTTACATTACAGAAAGGACAATCTTTCATTCTTGCTGGATCTGGATCTCAGTCTGCAAACCAGACGGGTTTTATCGGTGCAAAAATAGTTTCTGACAAACCAGTAACCCTTACCAACGGAAGCTGTAATGCTAACTTCTCTGCCAGTACAACAGGAAGTGACCCGGTTCTGGATCAATCTGTACCGGTTGACAGACTTGGAAATACTTTTGCAATGGTAAAAACAAGATCTACTGCTCCAAATTTAAATATGGAGGGAGGTCTTATTGTGGCTACTGAAGATAATACTGAAGTCTTTTTAAATGGTGGAGGTACTTCTGTTGCAACACTTGCTGCAGGAGAATGGTATAGAATAAATGAAACCAGCTATGTAGCTCAGGGTACTTCAGGGCATTCTAATATGTTCATCTCGACTACTAAAAATGTATACTTATACCAATTTATTGGGATATTGTCAAGTGACGCAACCAACGGATTCAACTATATTCCGCCATTGAACTGTTTTCTTCCAAGGAAAATTGATGAAATCGGGAAGATTAATGAAATGCCTCTTGGAACAGGAGGTGCCAGTATAACACCTGGCGACCTGGTGGTCAAATTAAATATTTTAACAGAGACAGGAGCTACTGTAATGGTAAATGACGGTCCAGTAGCAGCAACAGATGGGCCATATCCTGTAGCAGGAAATACGAACTGGGTAACTTATGGAATCACCGGAGTAACTGGAAATATTAAAATCACTTCTACAAAAGCTGTAACAGCAGGTATCAACGGAGGATTCAGTTCTGCAGGATACGGAGGTTATTTCGCAGGGTTCTCATCAATTCCTGTTATTGCGAAAAAAACAGGAGAGTGTGTACCAGGAATCATTCTTGAAGTAGATGATGGATATGAAACATACCAATGGTTCCGTGACGGAGTTGCCATTCCAGGTGCAACTTCTTACACGTATACTCCTACACAATCAGGAAATTATACCGTAAAAGTAACAATGGGAACATGTCCTCCTGTGACAACTCCTATCTATAAAGTACAAAACTGTTTAAAAGAAACAACTCAGGCTCTTAATGCTTGTTCTACTAAAATTATTACCCCTACGTTTACTTCGTCTACACAGACAGTAGTAGCGACTACAGTAGTCATTTTAACTCCTCCTACAAAGGGAACAGCAGTAGTTAATACAAACGGAACAATCACTTATACTCCAAATCCTGGATATTTAGGACCAGATAAAATAGTTTATAAATTCTGTGGAAACTCAGTAGAGTTTACAGATTGCGAGCAGGTAACATTAAATCTTACTGTAGTACCATTCATTGTAACGGATGCTTCTATTAAGGCATGTTGGTATGATGTAGCTCCTTATGCTTATTTTGATCTTACGAAAGCCAAAGTAACAGATTATAATGCCGTTACTAAAAAATACTACCGTACACTGAGTGACCTTACTGCAGGTATCAACGAAATCACAACACCAGACAATTTCCCTTCAACTGGAGGATTTGTATATGTGAAAGTGACTACCGCTGAAGGATGTACGGCAAATGCAAAAATCGAATTGATTGTACTTCCAATCAAAAAATCTCCAATATTGGTAGATCAGTATATCTGTATGGATGCTAAAACAAACCTGGATGCAGGTTCTGGCTATGACTCATACCAATGGAGCACAGGCGCTACCACTTCAGGTATCAGAGATGTAGGTGTTGGAGAATATACTGTAATACTTGGTAAGAACGGATGTTTCCTTACTCAGACAGTAAAAGTTAAAAAAGTTGAAGATCCGGTAATCCAAACGATTGAGATCAACAACAATACAGCAACAGTAATTGTAAGCGGAGGTAAAGCACCTTACAAATATGCAGTTGACGGAACGGCTAACTGGCAGGATTCAAATACCTTTACAGGTTTAACAAGAGGACAGCATACTTTCTATGTAAAAGATTTTTATAACTGTACTCCTACTGAGGTAGAAATTACGATTCCTAATCTATTAAATGCCATTACACCTAATGGAGATAATGTAAATGACTATATAGATTACAGTGAGCTGGCTTATAAAGAAAACCTAAGTTTTGTAGTGTATGACAGATATGGAAATATGGTATTCACTGGAAATAAATTCAACAACTACAGATGGGATGGAAAACATTTTGATAAGAAACTTGGAACAGGAACTTATTGGTATCATATCAACTGGACTGAATCCAACAAAGAAAAGACTCCAATAAAATATACAGGTTGGATTCTTGTTAAAAACAGAGAGTAATAATTAGTTAAAACCATATTGGTAAGCCACGATTTCATAATCGTGGCTTTTTTATTACATTTTCAAGTATTCAATGGTTTTTATTATTAAATTTGTGATAAATACTACTACTGAATGAAGAAAATTCTATCTTTTTTATTTATATTTTATATTTTCACCTCTGCTTTTGCCCAATTGGACCGAGAGCATTGGTTTGCTCCAATGGTAGACAGGACTGGCGCACCCAATCCCTATCAGAAACTGTATTTATCCACCAGCAGAACGACTCCTTTTCCAGTAAATATTTATAACAATAATGTTCTGATCGGGACGGTGAATATCAGTAAAAATAATCCGCAGAAATTTGATGTATTAAGGAATTACATTATTACGACACAGCAGACGGATTTATTTACCCCAACAACTAAAGGATTATACCTTAAAGCAGAATTTCCATTTTATGCCAACTTAAGGTTCTCGGTATTCAACCATGCGGAAATCATTACTTCCAAAGGAATTCCCTCCACGGGAAATACGTTCTACGCAGCCTCCGCTCCTATCACTGTGAGCAACAATATTCTGAACTTTATGACCAGTGTACTGGCAACTCAAGATAACACAACCGTTACCATATCCGGATACAGCCCTACCGTTCAGTTCTCTAATGGAATGACTGGAGCTACCAATCCGACAATGACTTTCACTTTAAATAAAGGACAATCTTATATCATTGACGGAATCGGGGATATCGCAGGAAACTTTGATGGTTTCATTGGTTCCAAAATTATCTCAAACAAACCCGTTAATATCACCAATGGAAATTTTAACGGACAGTATGCCGGAAACTTTCCGTCCAGTTCGGATATTTTAATGGATCAGGCAGTACCTGTCAACAGGCTGGGAAATGAATTCGCCCTTGTAAAAGGCAACGGACCGATTGGCGCCAATATGGAAGGCGCTGTCGTCATAGCCACAGAAGACAATACTCAAATTTTTGTCAATAATGAAATACCTCCTATAGCAACCATCAATGCAGGAAAATATTTTGTTATACCTGATTCCAAATATATCCTTCAGGGAAACGGACATTATAATTTATATCTGAAAACATCAAAAAATGCTTATGTCTACCAGATTTTAGCAGGAGATTCAAATTCGGGAAATGAAACGGCTACCGGAGGATTCAACTTCATTCCGGCTTTGAACTGTTACCTTCCGAAACAGATTAATGAGCTAGGACTTATTAATGAAAACTTTGTTCATTCCAATGGTAATCCCGGAGGTATTCTGAACATCCCAACAAAACTGAACCTTATTACAGAAAGAGGAGCTAATATTACAGTAAACGGAGCTAGCCCACTTGCTATAACAGGTCCTTACAATATGACCGGAACCACCAACTGGGTTACTTATGGAATCCCCAATGTAACAGGGACCATTACTGTAGTTTCAGACAAGGCCATTATGGCTGGAATTACTGCCGGAAGTGATGCCGTAGGATACGGAGGCTTTTTCGCCGGTTTTCCTACGCAGCCCGTTATTTTACAATCAGGTGTCGGCTGTATTCCAGGTATTGTTCTTACTGTAGACCCGCTGATCTATGATACTTATCAATGGTACAGAAACGGTACAGTTGTTCCGGGAGCTACGTCATCTTCAATCACCCCTACACTACCCGGATATTACACTTGTTCTGTAACAATGGGAAGCTGTGCACCTTTAGTCACAGAACAATTTAAGGTTCTGAACTGTACAAAACTAAGCACCAAAACCTATAATGTCTGTACTTCGCAGACCATAACTCCTGTATTAAGCAGCTCCACACAAACAACTGCTCCTAATACAGTAGCAATTACAGCAGCGCCTACACTGGGGACCGCTACGATAAATGCTACAACTGGAGTGATTACTTATACTGTAAATACTCCTGGCACATCGGGAACGGATACATTTACTTATACATTCTGCGGAAATGATCCGGACTTTCCGGATTGTGAAACAGTAACGGTTACCATCAATATTCAGGCACTTACAGTAATGAACACCACATTATTTGCCTGTGATATAAATGGACAGGGAACATTCAATCTCACTACAGCTAATATTACGAACAATTCTCCTGTTACTATTACTTACTACCCTACTCTGGTAGATGCTCAGAATGAAAATGCAGCAGCAGCGATAACCAATGCAACATCACATACAGCACCGAATGCAACCATCATCTACGCTGTTGTCAAAAACAATATCGGATGTAAAAGTATTGCACAAATCACATTATCCCTTTTCAATAAAGCAATTGTTCTGGATAATTACAACGGCATTTTCTGTGATGATAATCTTGATGGGACAGTTACACTTATCCTTTCTAATATTACCCCTATTGTACTTAATAATCCTAACTATTTTACTAATGTAAGATATTATGCAAACCTTGCAGATGCCAACGCCGGAAACATCAATACTCTTCCTAACAGCTGGAGTTATACCGCGACAACTACAATTTATATCAGAGTAGATTCTCCGGATGGCTGTGCTACGGTGATCAAACCTTTACAGTTCAGTATCGGAGCTAAAGTAACATTGATTACCAAAACCGTTACAGAAAGCGTTTGTGATGATGATCTGGATGGAATAAAAAGTGTGAACTTAGCCCAGTTTATTCCTCAGTTTACATTAGACCCCAATGTTACATATACTTTTCATGCAACATTGGCGGATGCTCAGAACAATGTAAATATCGTTTCATCACCTGTTAACATCACAACTTCCCAGACTTATTATATCCGTTTTGAAAAAAATGGGGTCTGCCCGGAAGTAGGCACTCTTAAAATCAATATTAAAATTCCTAAAAAATCGGATATATTACAAGATAAAGCTATTTGCCCGAAAACTACTACCACACTGGATGCAGGACCAGGCTTTGAAAGATATTTATGGAGTACGGGAGCTACTACACCTTCCATCACCAATGTGGCTCCGGGAAGTTATTGGGTAGAGCTTACATTCAATGGCTGTGTTTACAAACAGTATGTGAATGTTACTGAATTGCCGCTTCCTATCATTACCTCCATTGAAATTGATGGTACAACGGTAAAAGTCGGAGTAAGTGGTGGTACTCCTCCTTATGAATATTCTTTGGATGGTGTGGTATGGCAGAGTTCCAATATTTTCTACAACGTACCAAGAGGAGCACATAACGTATTTGTAAGAGACTCTAAAATGTGCGAAGAAGTCAAAAAACCATTTGCCATTATCAACCTGATCAACACGATTACCCCGAATGGAGATGGTTATAATGAAGGAATAGACTATTCTGCTTTAATGGCCAATGATAATCTTGTATTCAGGATCTTTGACCGGTATGGTGCTGAAGTCTTCAGAGGAACTCCGGAAAACAGGTATACCTGGGATGGAAGAATAGGTGGAAGATATGTCCCTACAGCAACCTACTGGTATTTTATCACCTGGACAGAATACGGTTCTTCTCTCACAGTAAAATATTCGAGCTGGCTGCTTGTAAAACATAGATAAAAAGGGAGGCTGGAAGAAAGCACTGCTGAAAATTGAGCATTCTTTCTTCCGGCTTCTTTACTTATATACATTCTTTTTTAGGGTAATGGCAGATTTCTAACAGTCATTAACAGTTTAATGTTAAAGTTTAATATAACTTTAACCACTATTCTTCATCTAACTAGGCAAAATTGCTATATTTCTATGTAATTTTGCGCATTATATGAAGAAACTGTTTACTCTACTGCTATTGGTTTTTCTGGCAAAAATTAATGCTCAAATATATTCCGGAGAGGTATTTCTGAGAGACAACTCTATTTTATATCTCAATCAGGTATATGTCACTAACCTGACCATTCAGAAAACCGTTCTTACGGACTACAATGGTAATTTTAATATCCCAGCCAATCCCGGAGATGTGATACGGTTTACCTCTATTGTTACCGAAAGAAAAGATATTAAGCTAACGCCTCAATCAATGGTACAAAAAAATCTGGTTGAGCTTAAAATTGCTTACTATGAAATCCAGGAAATTGTACTCAGCAGGTTCAAACCTACCGGAAACCTTCGGTATGATGTCAACTCTTTAAGAAAAGAAGATAAAGCATATGCTCTTAAGAAAGTAATCGGGCTTCCTGAACCGAAAGGAGACGGAACTCCTCCTGAACTTCCTGTAGCCGGATTACGAGATGGCGGACTTACCTTCAGCCTTGAAAGTATCTATGATATTCTTTCCGGTGAAAGAAAGAAGAAACAGCGTTATCAGGCTTACGAAAGAATGAACAGCTCCGTTGCACAGATCAAAAATTATCTGGGAAAAGATTATTTTATAAAGTTTAAAATCCCTGAAAATTTAATTGACAATTTTCTTCAATTCGTTTATAGTTCCGAAAATATCCAGGCATATGTACTGGCCGGAAATTTTGAAGCCGTAAAAATTCCTATTGAAAAATATCTGCCGATATATCAGAAAAGACTTAGAAGTTCACACCTTCAAGAGGTTGTAAACAGTAATTAGAGAAATAATTCCAACATATAAAATAATCCATGTCCTTCACATGGATTATTTTTTTGAAATAACCAGAAAATCCCCGGCATTGCGCATTCACAAAGCATCCGATGCAGATTATTCAACTTTTATCATATATCTTTCCTCAATATTCAAAAATATGTTTAATTTTATCTCACAAACAAGTGTTTAAAATAAAAACACCTGTATTTCGTTATCCAAATAAAAACTAACCAACCCAAAACGCAAATTAAGAGAGAAGCACCTATTTTTTTAAACTTAATATTAATTAATGAAACGAGTACTTTTACTTCTTTGCTGTATGTTTTTCTTTACTATGTCTGCTCAAAAAAAAGGGAAAGACTATAGTAATATTCTGAAAAGTAATAATATCTACGAGATCAATGCTTTCTTAAGAGATGCCCATCCAGATGACCCTCGAAGATCTGTTCTGAAACCAAGAGTCATGGAAATGATGAAAGAATACATCAAAAATGCACATCCTGCCGATCAGAAAGTAAAAGATATGCAGGAAATGCTAGCCATGCTGAGAAGAAGACCTTCTACAAAGATCACCTTTGATGAAATGAACGCGATCATCAAACAGAAGCAGATTGCAAAATACAAGGCAGAACTGGCAGCAAAACAGCCTACCACCGTCTATACTCCGAGTACTGCACAGAATACATTTGTTGTAAATACGGCAGCCAATACAGCAGTTCCTAATGCAGAAGCTGAAGAATTCAATATGCTTATGGCAGTATCTCCGGTAGAACATAAAAATAAAACTGTCAAAATCCTCAACTCTTTATTTGACAATGATCCGAATGCTAAAGAGTGTATTGTGATGATTCAAAATAAATCTGACTGTAATATCATTGTAAGAATGGAAGGGGTAGGTACTACCAAATACAGACTTGCCGTTCCCGCTCAGGGTGAAGGCTCAATTGTTATAGAAAAAGGGCAGTATCTTTTCTCTAGTCTGGTTTGCGGAGCACAGTATGCTTCACAAAAGACAATACAAAGACCTATCATGGTGGCTTTAGGAAGTCAATAGCCTTATTCATAAACGGATTACCACTCTGTCTTTTACCTTCAAAAGACAGAGATTCTCCATAAATTTTCACTATTTTTGCACTCATTTTATAACTCAATGGGCAAGAATAAATTAGCAAGATTTGCAGAAAACAAAATATTACCAAATGTAATCCAACCTACAAGGGAAGATGCCTTACAAGGTTTCGAACTTAAGGGAAAATGGAGAGAAAATTTCTTTAAAAATGACAATCCAATTGTATTGGAATTAGGTTGTGGAAAAGGAGAATATTCTGTGGGACTCGCAAAAACATTTCCTGAAAAAAACTTTATCGGAATTGATATTAAAGGGGCAAGATTTTGGTTTGGCGCTAAAGAAGCGGTAGATAACAACATGACTAATGTCGCTTTTCTGAGATCACAGATCGAGCTTGTAGATCATTTCTTTGCTGAAAATGAAGTAGATGAAATCTGGATTACGTTCCCGGATCCACAGATCAAATACAGAAGAACAAAGCACAGATTAACACATCCAGACTTTTTAGAGCGGTATAAAAGATTCCTGAAGCCTGGTGGTATTATTCATTTAAAAACCGATTCAGAGTTTTTACATGGCTATACACTTGGTTATCTGCAGGGAGCTGGCTATGAAATCATCAGTGCCCACCATGATATCTATGGTGCTCCGGAGTATGACCCTAATACTGAACACCTGAGAGATATCAAAACCTATTATGAAGAACTTTTCTCAGCAAAAGGAAAAACAATTACTTACATTAAATTCCGGATAAGCTGATGAAGTAAAAATAACAATTGATGAAAAAAAAACTTTTACCTGTTTTCTTTTTATTCTTCACATTCCTGTTCCCCAACTTGATATCTGCTCAGAAAAAAGTAAATAAAGACATTTTGAAAAGCATTGATATTAAAGAAATTGAAGAGTATATTAAGAACACCCATCCAGACGATCCAAAGAAAAGCGTTCTGAAACCAAAGCTTATCGCTTTAAAAAACGCAGAATGGACAATAGGAGCCCGTACAGCCAAACCTATGGAAACAAGGCCTATTATCTCTGATATTCCTAAAAGTATCATGAGAAACCCTTATTCCAATGATGCTGAGGAGTTCAAAAAACTCATCGCTGAGACCTCTGCTGAACACAAAGAAAAAACGGTAAAACTTCTGAATGCAATGTTCAATGAGGATATTACCCATAAGGAAGCAATACTCCTATTCAAAAATAATTCAGACTGCAATATTGTTTTGAGGATTGAGGGAAAAGATTATTACAACCTTGCTGTCCCCGCCCGCGGAGAAAATTTCATTGTGATCAATAAGGGTTCATATATGCTCAACAGTAATATCTGCGATATGAAATACATCTCCCAGAAAGACATTAAAAAAAGTATATTTGTAACGATTGATAATCCGAGACTTCCTGAGACAGAAGCAAAACCTACCAAAAAGGAACCTGCTACAATAAAGAAGTCTTCGAAAAAAAAGAAAAACCAAAAAGTAAACTAGTATGAAAAAACTATTAGTTTTTGCCGGGATTTCAATGATCCTTGCCAGCTGTAATGTAAATTATGGCAGCTATCCGGGAAGAACCTCCTACCCTTCTGCTACCAATAATTCAGGTAACAGAGCCAATACGGAAAGAGAATATAGCGAACTAATAAAGACCTATAAACCGGAAACGGCTGACGTCCTTAATGATCTTCTTAACAGTGATGATCCGAAAAATCCTAAGACCTCTATTTCAGTAGAAAACAAATCTCCATGCAATATGGTGCTTACAGTAAGCGGGAATAATTTCTTCAAGAAAATCCCTATCGGTTCTGGAAAAATAGGATACACAATGGTTCCTAAAAATCAAAACTACAGATTATCAGGACTTATTTGCAACTCGACCTATCAATCTACAAAGTTTATTACAACTTCCTATTCTATAAAGCTTTCAAACTAATATATAACCCGCAGAATCCTGCGGGTTTTTATTTTAATGGAATATGTAGAACCAAGGGCAATTGTCCCGAAAATCCTTGTATAAACAACAAAAAAAACGCTGGATCGAAATCCAGCGTTTTTCCTATATTAAAGAAAATCTTTAATTATTCTGCATCGAAGTCAGCATCTTTATCAGCAGATACTACTTCTCCTTCTTCTTTAGATTTTTCTTTATCAGCTTTTCTTTGAGACTGACCTTCTTTGATAGATTCTGAAACAATGCTCAAGATCATATCGATAGACTTAGAAGCATCATCGTTTCCTGGGATAACGAAATCAACTTTTCTAGGGTCAGAGTTTGTATCAACAATACCGAAAACTGGAATACCTAATTTCTTAGCTTCAGTTACAGCGATGTGTTCTCTTAAGATATCTACAACAAAGATTGCAGAAGGAAGACGAACCATATCAGAGATAGAACCTAAGTTCTTTTCTAAGTTAGCTCTTTGTCTGTCAACTTGTAATCTTTCTTTTTTAGATAAAGTTTCGAACGTACCGTCTTTTTTCATTTTGTCGATAGCATTCATCTTCTTTACAGCCTTTCTGATAGTAACGAAATTCGTTAACATACCTCCTGGCCATCTTTCAGTAATATAAGGCATATTAAGTTCAGAAGCGTGTTTTGCAACAACTTCTTTCGCTTGCTTCTTAGTAGCTACGAAAAGAACTTTTTTACCTGCAGAAGTTAATTTTTCTAAAGCGCTGCAAGCTTCATCTAATTTAACTGCTGTTTTATGTAAGTCTACAATGTGAATACCGTTTTTCTCCATAAAAATGTATGGAGCCATATTTGGATTCCACTTTCTAGTCATGTGACCGAAGTGTACGCCAGCCTCTAAAAGGTCTTTTACATTTGCTTTTGCCATGTTTTCTGTTTTTGTTAGTTTACTTTCCGTCTTTTAAACAATCAACAACTTCTTTAGATGGGAGAAGCGTTTGGATGCTAAACGTAACGGGCAATTGGCGGTCTGCTTTTTGCTTTTGGCAATGGGCTTTTCGCCGAGATTAAGTTTAAAAAAAATTTAATACATTTCTGTAGCCAATAGCCATAAGCCATTCGCCAACAAGAAATCTTAACGTTTTGAGAATTGGAATCTCTTTCTTGCTTTTTTCTGACCTGGCTTCTTTCTTTCCACCATTCTTGCGTCTCTTGTAAGTAAACCAGCTGGTTTCAATGCTAATCTGAATTCAGCGTTGATTTCGCATAAAGCTCTTGAAATACCTAATCTGATAGCTTCTGCCTGACCTGTATTACCACCACCGAATACGTTTACGGTAACGTCATACTGACCAACAGTCTCAGAAAGGATAAACGGTTGGTTTAATTTGTAAACCATCACGTCTGTAGAGAAATAAGTTGCAGCATCTTTACCGTTTACTGTAATAACACCAGAACCTGGTCTTACATAAACTCTTGCTACAGAAGTTTTTCTTCTTCCGATTTTGTGAACTATAGACATAATTAATTATTTAAATTCGTTAACATTAATTGTTTTAGGCTGTTGAGCTTCATGTTTGTGCTCAGTTCCTTCATATAAATAAAGGTTCTTAAGGATAGCAGCACCTAATCTGTTTTTAGGTAACATACCTTTTACAGATTTCTCTAATACCTTTAAAGAATCTTTCTTTTGAAGTTCAGCCGCAGTCATAGACTTCTGTCCACCAGGGTATCCTGTATGCCAGATATAAGTCTTATCAGCCCACTTGTTTCCGGAAAGTGTAATTTTCCCAGCATTCAAAACGATAACGTTATCACCACAATCTACGTGAGGTGTAAAGTTCGTTTTGTGCTTACCTCTCAAAATCTTTGCAACCGTAGAAGCTAGTCTTCCTAACGGCTGTCCTTCAGCGTCTACCACAACCCATTCTTTATTCGCAGTAGCTTTGTTCGCTGAAACAGTTTTGTAACTTAATGTATTCACACGTTTTAGTTAAAGATTAAACATAATTTACCCCTAAAAGGGTGTGCAAAGGTACAAATTATTTTTGTAACCCAAAAACATATTTTATTTAATCTATATAATATCCTTTATATACCCCACTATCAATAGATTAACACTATTTATCGTTTTGGCATACATCATATAAATTGTCGCGCCGCTTAAGAAACGCTTAAGAAAATCTAAAAACGTAGGTGATACAGTAAAGAGTTCATTCCCTCAACCTTTTCCTTTATTAGGTTTTCTTTAAAGATTTACGCAAAACACATTAATATAACTACAGTTTCGTTGAAATAATTATATTTGTGTCAATCATATTCCAAATTCATGAGCCACGGAAAACTAAGAGAAGACAAAACCTGCCTAAACTGCGGACACCAGGTTGAAGAAAGGTTTTGCCCCCACTGCGGGCAGGAAAACATTGAAAGCAGACAACCCTTCCATTTTCTCTTTACTCACTTCATTGAGGATTTCACCCATTATGACGGACAGTTCTGGAAAACTATGCAATATCTGTTTACCCGTCCAGGGACCCTTACCAAGGAATATCTGGCAGGTAAAAGACAACTGTATGTTGCTCCTGTAAAACTGTACATATTCATAAGCTTCATTACATTCTTTCTACCTAACATCTTACCTCACGCGAAAGATGAAGGAGAAAGACCCAGTCATAATAAAGTAGAAACAAAGTCACAAAAACAGAAAGAACTCTCTAAAGACATTGTAAAAGATTTGCAAAAAAAAGGAGTTTTGTCTTATGAAGCGGCACACAATACTCAAAAAGCGCTGGATACTTTAAATACATTAGATACTTTAAAGATAAAAGAAGCTCAAGAAAAAAGCGATCTTCTTGACCGTACATTCGATACTAATGAAACATCCATTATGAATGCTCATACCATGAAACAGTATGATTCTATCCAGGCCAAAGATAAAACAGGAATCTATACCTTATTGAGACCGATCGCAGAAAAAGCATTTGCATTAAAAGAGGAAGGATTCACTAAGCATCAGATATGGGAAAAATATAAAGAAAACTTCATTCATACCATTCCCAAAGCTCTCTTCGTGTATCTACCCATATTTGCATTCTTTTTATGGCTGTTTCACGACAAAAAGAAATGGTGGTACTTTGACCATGGCATATTTACCCTTCACTATTTCTCCTTCCTTTTATTAGGAATATTGATATTTATAGTGGGAGAAAAGATAATAAGCTATCTGCCGGACAGTAATTGGCTTACCCTGTTATATGTTTTAGCCTGTTTAGGACTATCTGCCTATATGACGATCTATTTCTTTGTTGCTCACCACAGAGTATATGAAACAAAAAAAAGAACAAGTATACTAAAAGGATTGCTACTATTTATTATCAACTATATCGGATTACTGCTGATGTTTATGGTATTGATGTACCTAAGCTTTATTATGCTTCACTAATTTCTAAGTGATTTATTTCCTCTGAAGCTTGCAAATAAATAATAGGCAACGAAAACAGTAGAAAATTTCAGGATAGACGGGATCGCTAATTCAAGTTTAAAAATTAAAGTTCCTATCAGAACAAGAATACCCATCCCTACAAATGACAATCCTAATTTCTTAGGCAGTGAAAAATTGGGGGTATCCAGATAATAAGCAAGTCCCCACGCAGAACCAAAGGCAAAGGCATAATAAATATCAAGTCCGATGTTTTCCGAACTTAAAAAAAAATAATTGATAAGGAAGCTTATTACGGTTCCCAATGCGAAGTACATCAAAGCTTTTTGCATGTCTGTAAAAATATTCTGCAAAAGTAGAGAATTTAATTTGAGAATGTAAAGATGAGTGCCTTTGAAAACGAAGACACTGCAACTTGTTTTAACTCTGTGGTTTCCCAACTTTCAAGGCATCCAGCGCAAAAAGGGGATATATAATTAAATAAATACAACCAACAATCTGACAATCAAAACAATAAAATCAAACACCAGGTTCTTTTTTTATTGTTATATTTGAAAACTTAGAAACTTTCTAGAATTTTTATGGAAACCCAAAAATATACTCCAACCAACAAGGTAAGAATCGTAACTGCTGCCTCATTATTTGATGGGCATGATGCTGCGATCAATATTATGCGTCGTGTTATTCAGGGAACAGGATGCGAAGTGATCCATTTAGGACACGATAAATCAGCAGAGGAAGTTGTCAATACAGCGATCCAGGAAGATGCCAATGCTATTGCATTAACTTCATATCAGGGAGGTCACAATGAATATTTCAAATATATCTATGACCTTTTGAGAGAAAAAAATTCACCTCAGATCAAAATTTTTGGCGGCGGCGGCGGTGTAATCTTACCCGAAGAAATCGAAGATATCATGTCTTACGGAATCGACAGGATTTATTCTCCAGACGACGGCCGTGAACTTGGTTTGCAGGGAATGATTGATGATTTGGTTAAAAGATCAGATTTTGCAACAGGGAAAGATGTAACAGCAAGTGATTTAGATTCAATTAGTTTTGAAAACTCTACAAGTATTGCTAAAATTATTTCTGCTGTTGAAAACTTTTCAGAAGACAAACCTGAATTAGTAAAAGCCATTGACGAAAAATCAAAAGATTTAAATATTCCGATTATTGGTATCACAGGAACTGGTGGTGCGGGTAAATCTTCTTTAACAGACGAATTGGTAAGACGTTTCTTACGTTCCAATACGGATAAAAAAATTGCCATTATTTCTATTGACCCTTCGAAAAAGAAAACCGGAGGTGCATTATTAGGAGACAGAATTCGTATGAACGCGATTAATGATTCCAGAGTGTATATGCGTTCGATGGCGACGAGAGAAAATAACGTTTCAGTTTCTCCGTTCATCCATTCAGCTTTGAATGTTTTGAAATTGGCTCATCCTGATGTCATCATCCTTGAAACTTCGGGGATTGGACAGTCTGGTTCAGAAGTTTCAGACTTTGCCGATGTTTCTATGTACGTAATGACTCCTGAATATGGAGCTTCTACACAGCTGGAAAAAATCGATATGTTGGATTATGCAGATTTAGTTGCTTTAAATAAATCTGATAAAAGAGGAGCTCTTGATGCCCTTCAGGCGGTAAGAAAACAGTTCCAGAGAAACCATTTGCTGTGGGAAAGCCCATTGGATGAAATGCCGGTGTATGCTACAAAAGCTTCACAGTTTAATGATCACGGAACAACTGAATTATACAACAGATTAGTTTCTAAAGTAAACGATAAATTTGCTGATTTAAATCTACAAAGTTTTGTTGAACAGGAAGTTACAGACGAAGTAACCATCATTCCTCCAAAAAGAGTGCGTTACCTTTCTGAAATTGTAGAAAACAATAGACAATACGATGCTACTGTTGAAAAACAAGCTGAATTAGCAAGAAAAATGTATCATATTGAAGGAGTGAGACATTTCCTTTCCAATGAAACATTAGACGCTGAATATCAAAAAGCGGAAAAAGATCTTCAACAGGAAAATATCGACTTCCTAAAAACTTGGGACGATACGAAAAAAGCGTTCCATGCAGAGTTCTACTCTTATTTCGTGAGAGGAAAAGAGATTAAAGTTGAAACTTCAACAGAATCTTTATCTCATTTAAGAATTCCAAAAATTGCATTACCAAAATACAACGATTGGGGTGACTTGATCAAATGGAAAGGACAGGAAAACCTTCCGGGAGGATTCCCATATACTGCAGGAATTTATCCTTTCAAAAGAACAGGTGAAGATCCAACGAGAATGTTCGCTGGAGAAGGAGGCCCTGAAAGAACCAACAGAAGATTCCACTACGTGTCTGCAGAAATGCCTGCAAAACGTTTATCCACAGCTTTCGACTCAGTAACATTGTATGGACAGGACCCAGCTTTACCACCAGATATTTATGGTAAAATTGGAAACGCGGGAGTTTCAATTGCGACGTTGGATGATGCTAAGAAATTATATTCAGGATTTGATTTAGTGAATGCATTAACTTCGGTTTCAATGACGATCAACGGTCCGGCTCCGATGTTGTTAGCTTTCTTTATGAATGCAGCTATCGATCAAAATGTTGAAAAATATATTATTGAGCATAAATTAGAAGCTAAAGTTGAAGCTGTTTTAAAAGCAAAATTTGACGACAAAGGTTTAGCAAGACCAAAATATAATGGAGAATTACCTCCATCAAACAATGGTTTAGGTTTAAAATTATTGGGAATCACCGGAGATGAAATTATTCCTGCTGATGCGTATGCTGAAATTAAAGCTAAAACAATTGCTACCGTTCGTGGTACCGTTCAGGCTGATATTTTAAAAGAAGATCAAGCTCAGAATACTTGTATTTTCTCTACTGAATTTGCCTTGAGATTGATGGGTGACGTTCAGGAATATTTTATCACAGAAAAAGTAAGAAATTTCTATTCGGTTTCTATTTCAGGATATCACATTGCTGAAGCAGGAGCCAATCCGGTTTCTCAGTTGGCATTTACTTTAGCAAACGGGTTCACTTATGTGGAATATTACTTAAGCCGTGGAATGGACATCAATGATTTTGCTCCAAACTTATCTTTCTTCTTCTCTAATGGTATCGACCCTGAGTACTCAGTAATCGGACGTGTAGCAAGAAGAATCTGGGCAAAAGCAATGAAAATAAAATACGGAGCAGACGAAAGAAGTCAGATGTTGAAATACCATATCCAGACTTCAGGACGTTCTCTGCACGCTCAGGAAATTGATTTCAATGATATCAGAACCACTCTTCAGGCGCTTTATGCAATCTATGACAATTGTAATTCACTTCACACCAATGCTTATGATGAGGCGATCACAACTCCTACTGAGCAATCTGTAAGAAGAGCAATGGCAATTCAGCTGATCATCAATAAGGAATTAGGATTGGCTAAAAACGAAAATCCACTTCAAGGTTCATTTATTATTGAAGAATTAACGGATCTTGTGGAAGAAGCTGTGTATGCAGAGTTCGACAGAATTACGGAAAGAGGTGGAGTTCTTGGAGCGATGGAAACGATGTATCAGCGTTCTAAAATTCAGGAGGAATCAATGCATTACGAATGGCTGAAACACACTGGTGAATATCCAATCATCGGGGTAAATACTTTCTTAGGGAAGGATGGTTCGCCAACGGTACGTCCGGGAGAGGTTATCCGTTCTACTGAGGAAGAAAAGCAGGTTCAGATTGAAACATTACATAACTTCCAGAAATCTAATGAAGCTAAATCTGAGGAAGCTTTGAAAACATTGCAACATGCAGCTATCAACCAGCAAAACTTATTTGAAGTAATGATGGATGCTGTAAAATACTGTTCTTTAGGACAAATTACCAACGCTTTATTTGAAGTGGGTGGTAAGTACAGAAGAAATATGTAATCCTTAACTGGACAGACATTTTTTATAAATCAAACCTCAAAGAAATTCTTTGAGGTTTTTTTGTATTTTTAATATGAAAAAAATCTAAATTTTGGCCGGTTTGTTTATAATGTTTGTTAAAAATTAAAAATAAACTGCTCTGACCCTATATATTTGCCACCAAAAAAAAATTCAAATGAAAACATATATTAAAATTATTTCGGTGTTTAGTCTTTTTATGGCCCTAGGTTCTTGTAAAACCTCTACTGTAGATACCTCTCATAAAAGCGACATGACTAGAAATGTGGAAGAACTACAAAAAAGAGAACAGGCAGAAAAGGAAAAACTTGATATTACAAGCCCCTTCAATAACTATGGAAAGCCTGCTTCAAAATAAGTAAATCTTATTGATAAATAATAACTCCTGATGTATTTCAGGAGTTTTTTGTATTTTTAGGTTCAATAACTAATTACCCATGAAAAAAACAGCAGTGAAAAGTTTCAATAAATCCCTTTTCTTAGTCCTCATTTTTCTTACATCTGCTTTATGGGGCCAGAAACGTACCGAACCATTTACCATAAGCCTTTCCAACCATAAGCTAGAGAAAAGCTATTATAAAACGATAAAACTTATTGATAAAAGAGAAGACACTACTTCTTTAGGAATCGTACAACAGGGAATGTTGAACGCCAAAGCTAAAGTAATTCCCACCTCCAGTATATCAAGCCAATTTCAGAGTATTCTGAACAGCATCAATGGAGATGATACCGAAGACGGAACAATGGTTCTGTACCTGAAGCAACTCTACTTTGCAGAGGTTACAGCGAAACTCAGTGAACATGGATACTGCTATTTTCAGGGATTTTTATTTTCAAAAAATAATGATGGAACCTATTCTTTAATGGATCAGACTGATACAGTAATTGATATCAAAGCAACTGATGTTACCACAAAAACTCTTGAAAAAGGGAGCGAAATGCTTGTAGATTTCATCAGCAAAAATGCATCTAAAAAGCCTGAAACCAACACCCATTATACGATGGAGCAAGTCATGAACTTTGATGATACAGCCAAGCAGTCAATCAACTTTTACAATTCACCTCAGCTGAAAGACGGAGTATATAAAAATTATAACGCTTTAAAAAATCAACAGCCGGACCAGGAAATTACAAATGTCAAATTCTACGGCAATGCTCCAAAAATTGTAAGAATCTATGAAATGGCAGACAGCAAAGAAAAAGAAATTAAAAAAGACGATATTTATGCTGTTGTGTATAAGGGAGAACCATACATCTACCTTTCCATAGAAAACCTTTTTACCAAAGCGGTAAAAAAAGATAATGATTACTACTTTATCGGAAAAATCAGGTCAAATCCTAATGCAGGAAGCATGATGGTAACCGGAGCTGCATTTTTTGGAGCAATTGGTGTTCTGATCATGACCAATCCGGCCTATCCTTTTGAAATGAAGATTGATTACTTCAATGGTGGATTTATTCCAATCAAAGAAATTCAAAACAAAAATTATTAAGCCATAAAATCTCCTTATTTTTGGGAGATTTTTATTTTTACAATGAAACCAAAAGCTTTATTCAACTGGAGCAGCGGAAAAGATTCTGCCCTGGCTCTCTACAAAATACAACAGGAAGATCAATATGAAATTTCTACACTGCTTACAAGTATTAATGAAGAATTTCAAAGGATTTCCATGCATGGTGTTCATGTTTCTCTGTTGGAAAAACAAGCTGAGAGTCTCGGAATTCCATTGATTAAAATGGAACTGCCTAAAGAGCCTTCAATGGAAGAATATCAGCAAATCATGAGTAAAACAATGACCGGAATTCAGGCTCAGGGCATTACCCATTCCGTTTTCGGAGATATTTTCCTGGAAGATCTGCGAAAATACAGGGAAGACCAATTAAATACCATTGGTATGAAAGCCGTATTTCCCCTTTGGAAACAAGATACCTCCAATCTCATCCGTGAATTTTTAGATCTTGGTTTTAAAACTATTGTAACCTGTGTGAACGGAACTTATCTGGATAAAAGCTTTGCCGGACGAATTATTGATCAGAAATTTATAGATGATCTCCCTGAAAATGTAGATCCATGTGGAGAAAACGGAGAATTTCACACCTTCACTTTTGATGGGCCTATTTTCAAAAATCCGGTTCAATTTGAAATCGGGGAAACCGTCAAAAAGACGTATCCTAAACCTAAAGCAACACCCGAAGAGGAAGACAGCGAATATGTTTTCTGGTTTTGTGACCTGCTGTTAAAATAAGCCTGTGAATATTTATCCACAGGCTTTTCAATATATTATTTTATTTCAGTAATAATTTCATTCATGAGATCAAATACCTGTCTGATATCTTTTTCACCGGTCATCCAGTTTACAAAAGCAGCTCTTATTCCTTTATGCTGATTATAAAAAGTAGGCGTCATAAAGACTTTTCCAGTATTATTAAGCTTTTCAAGAAATTGTCCTACCTCATCCTGTTTTGCATGATCTTTTAATGTAAAACAAACCGTATTCAATCTTACCGGAGCCAGCAGTTTAAAATCATCACTGTTTTCTATCAGCTCTCCAAACTGCTTTGCCCATGCTATATTCTTATCTACAATCTCCTGATACCCTTTTTTACCATAAGCCATAAGAGAGAACCATGCCGGAAGTGCCTTTAGCCTTCTTGAATTTTCGGGAAGAAAATTTAAATAGCTAAAATTATCCAACGGATCACCCAGATAAGGAGCATTGGAGTTCTGAAAAGTTTCTACCTGTAAAATCTTATATTGATCTTTAATCAAAAATACAGCACTTTCATAAGGTACATTCAGCCATTTGTGACAGTCTACTGTAATACTGTCAGCATATTCCCAGCCCTCCACAAGATGTTGATGAGTTTCCGAACACGCTGCAAAACCACCGAAAGCAGCATCAATATGCCACCAGAAATTGTATTTTTCTTTTAATCTGCTGATCGCTTTGAAATTATCAAAATCCACCGTATTTACTGTTCCACCACTTGAAATCAATATAAATGGCTCACCATTAAGCTTCAGAATGTTTTCTTCCAGATCTTTAATATGAATTGCTTCGCGGTTTCCTTCTTCCGTTTTAATCTTAATGATATTACTGCTGCCAAGTCCCAACAGTGACAATGATTTTATAGAAGATGAGTGAGGTGTGGCTGTAAGTACCTTTATCGTTCCGGAAACGCCTTCTTTCGCAATATCTCTCCCCTGCTCTTTTCCCAGCCATTGACGCCCCACAGCCAAACAAGTAAAATTAGACATCGTAGCTCCTGATACAAAACCACCCAGAAAGCTTTCCGGAAGCTGAAGAAGTTTCAGCAAAAGCTGTATGGTTTCCATCTCTACATTTGCGGAAATATCTCCCTGTCCTGTTACAGACTGGGTATTCTGATCATAAACCGTCGCCAGCCAGTCACCTGCTATGGATGCCGGTGTAGCACCTCCCGTTACAAATCCCCAATATCTTGGTCCTCCGGATCCAACCATGATCGATTCAAATTTTTCATTGAAAATCCGTAAAGTCTCTTCTGTTCCGAATCCGGATTCCGGGAGTTCCTGTTTTTTGGAAATATGGTGATTGATTATTGACGTAGGTCTCTCTTCAATGGAATTTAGATATTCCGTTCCTTGCTCTTTAACAATATTCAGTAGATACTCTATGTTTACTGAATCGCTTTTCAAATGTTCATTCATAATAATTGTGATCAATAATCTATATCAAAAGTATTAAATACTCCTTAAAGATGCATCAAATCTATATTAAATTGATCCTAAACCCCGTCCTAGCACGCAATTTGCATCCTTTACCGCTCTCTGAATATTTTAGTATCTTTAAGAGTAACAACCATCATTTAAAAATACAACACCTGTGATCAAAAATTTAGTATTCCTGACCCTATTCTGCGTTTTATTTTCTTGTACAACAACTGAGGCTCCAAAAGCTACTCCTGTTGATAAAAAAGCCATTATTGATTCTACTGTTGCAGCTTTTCAGAAAACACTTTTAGAACAACAGATTGATTCTACTTTCAAAAAATATCATTTCAATGGAAGCATTGCCGTTTTTAAAGACACCATTTCTCTTTACAGAAGGGAAAACGGATATTCTGATTTTAAGAAGAAAACTAAAATTGACAGCAATACCATTTTTGCCATAGGTTCGGTAAGCAAACAGTTTACCGCTGTTTTGGTCTTACTTCAAATGGAACAGGGGAAACTGAATGTGACAGATAAAGTTTCAAAATATCTGAAGGAATTCCAGACCAAAGAGTATGAAAACATTACCATTCATCAATTATTAAATCATACTTCAGGATTGAATATGGTGGGAGGAAAGCTGATGTTTAAGAGCGGTTCCGACTTCTTCTACTCCAACGATGGATTCAATACTCTTGGAAAGATTGTGGAAAAAGTTTCCGGAAAGTCCTATGCTGAAAATGTTCAGGAACTCTTTAAAAAAGCAGGAATGATACATTCTTCAACGGGAGATATTTTTAAAGGGAATAATTTTGCCAGTGCATATCTTGGTACACCTGCCAAATTCCAGGAAGTTCCCAACATGCCGAAAAGATTAGGCGGGCAGGAAATCGGAACTCCAGCTGGCGGAATATTATCTACGATTCAGGATCTTCATTCATGGAACAACGCTTTGTATGGCGGAAAAATTTTAAAGCCTGAAACCCTAAAGCTATTCATGGCAAAAAGCGCAGAAAGACGTCATGCAATCTTTGGAAAAATGGGCTACGCTTACGGTATCATGCTTAATATTGGCCAACCCAATTCTTATTTCCACAGCGGTTATATAAAAGGTTCTCCTTCATTAAACATTTACTATCCGGAAACCAAAACTTCCGTAATCATTCTATCTAATATTGCCGATGAGGAAAAAGGAAAAGGAGTGATCTTCAGACCTCATATTGAAGTAAAAAAGATCACAGATCATCTTGAGAACACTCTTACACACCTTAGATCACAACATTAGTTGAATGGTGTATTATAATTCCCCAATAGATAGGTGATATCATAATCAGGAATAATGGTGTATTATTTATGCAGGCTTAAGAAACTCTCTCATTTTCATCAAGTTCTTCTTGTGTTCTGTAAAATTAAATACAGCAAAAATAAGTGCTGTCTGCAATATAAACGGAAAAATCAGGGTCACTAAAGTCGAAAAAACTTCAGAATGATTATTTTCTCTGAAAAACTGATAAGCATAATTCCCGTTTTTCATAACAACCTGAGCCATTGAAAAAGTACAAACTACCATCGATCCAATATTCTGCTGATACATTGTATAAAGGCTTTTTCCCTTGTATTTGAAATCCGCTTTCAGGTATTTCCAGATCTTATAATTAAGAGCCAATACTAATACTGAACCCAATAAAAATGATCCGTTAAGCAGTTTGAAAAATAAATTATAATCGTCCTGATTTCTTGCGATAAAGATCAACAATAAGTTAATACCAAAAGCCAGCAGTCCTATCATTAAAGATTTTCTGAAAAGCCCGGCATATTTTTCCTGTATAATTCTTTTGGCAATCAGAGGGATTGTCGTTGGATAAAACAGCAGATAGTTAACTAGCTTAAATTCTCCGTTCCAGGATTCTTTTATTTTTAAAAAAGCTTCCTCAAAACTGATATTCTCATTAAACTGAAGATCTGAAATCTGGCTGATCATATGATCTCTGATTTCTACCAGAATATCTAATGAGAGCTGTTGAGCTATCAGATAATCCGTAATTTTATTTTCCTGTTCTCCGGTTATCATATATTGAATATGGTTTGTAGGTTTAATAAGTAACTTTTCATCTCAGTTTCTTTTTCTGCCTGTTGTGTTTTTCCTTTTTCAGTCAGCAGATAATATTTACGGTCTCTTCCGTTGATTTTCTGAATTTCAGAAATAATCATTCCGTCACTCTCCAGTTTGTGCAGTAATGGATAGAGTGCGCCTTCCGTCATTTCTAGCTCACCTTCCGTGAGTTCTTTGGCTCTTTGAGTAATCTGATACCCGTACATTTTGATTTCTTTGGAAAGAAGCTTCAAAATAATATTCTGCAGGGTACCTTTATAAAGACTATTCTTTTTCATAGAATGATTTATACCTTGCAAACATATGCATAATTTTCTTATGTATGTAAATTTAATATAAAAACTTTTAATTTGCTTTATGAAAAAAATGTACTTCATAGCAATTTTCCCTCCTCAGGAGATCATTGAAGAAATAAAAATATTTAAAGAAGATCTGGCAACGAATTATGCCAATTCCAAGGCTTTGAAAAATGAAGCCCATATTACATTATTCCCTCCTTTTTCAAGAGAAATTGAACTGGAGGAAGACATTCATGTTGCTTTTCAGAAAATCAATACGGAAATCACACCTTTTGAAGTAGAACTGGATGGCTTTGGAAGCTTTGCTAATCCTAAAAATCCTGTACTCTATATTCAGCCAAAGGAAAATATTCATTTAACTGAGCTTTATCATAGGGTAAAAGAGTATTTTAATTTTATCACGTATTCTTTTAGTCCTCACGTGACTGTAGGATTCAGGGATCTGAGTTGGGAAAATTACCTTAAAGCCTGGGAAAAATATGAAACAATGGAATATAAAACTAAATTCTTAGTTGATAAAATAATCCTTCTCCGTCATGATGGACAATGGGTTCCTATAGCAGAGAAAAAACTGGAAAAATAAAACCGGCTGCTGGAGCCGGTTTTGTTCAATTTATTCTTTTATGATTTTCTGGGAGAGAATCAGATTTTTGTTTTCTTTTACATTCAACAGATACGTGCCTGTCGGAAAGTTTTTAATATCAATCTTAATTCCGGCATCTTTAAATTCAAATCTGGATGGGATCAGTTTTCCGGAAGTATCATAGATTTCTACTTTTACATCTTTTGAAAAATCCTGTTTTCCTTTAATGAAAAATTCTCCGTCTGTAGGATTCGGATAAACACTGAACCGTCTTTCTTCAGCTTTTACTTCTGAAAGTTTAAGAGTAGATTTACTCAAAGTCCAGGAAACAGTAGTAACATGCAGAGTACTGTGGTTATCAACTTTCAAAAGCGGATTATTATCTACTACGGACAATGTTAAGGTATTATTTCCATTGTTGAGTTGCCCAGGAGTAATGATAACACTGCTCGCTGTTGACCCAAGTGTTGTTCCATTTAAGATCCAGGTGTTGACCAATGTATTAGGATTGGGAAGAATTTCAGTAGCTGTAAAAGTGACATTAGATGTAGCATCTACTGTAGTATTATTGGCAGGTGTATAGGAATCTATAGGGGACACTAAACTATGGATTTTTTCGATAATTGCCTCTTTACATACAGAGCAGAACTGCTGGTTAAGATACCTCATCTCACAACTCTGATGCGGACGGAACCAGCTAGGGCTTTCAGTATAGGGATATACACCTACTCCATTTAATCCTACCCAATTTTTCCATTTGATGGTTGCAGGATTAGAATTCTGTGTTTTATTGGGAGATTCCAGTGAACCTGAAAACCAATATTCATCAGCTAATTTTCCAAAGGAATGTCCTAGCTCATGCACTACAATTTCATTTGAAGATCCATTTAATGAAGCAAAGGCATACGTTCCTCCGCAGCCTCCATATTCTGTAGAATTCCCCAATACATAGGTGATATCATAATCAGGAATATTAGCAGCCAGCACCTGTCCTACTTTATTGGTTGTATTACTGTATATACATCTGTGAACTCCTACATCGAAAGTAGATCCCAGATAGTTGTTAGGATTGGTAACCGGGATTACAGGTTCGGTAACATCCGTTGCTGTCCCTGGGTGTTTCACTCCTGATTCTGTGGAAATCACCTTTACAGCATAGGCATTAAAGTAATTTTTATATTCTGTATAAGGACTTTTTGTAAAAAGATAATTGACTGTATTCTGAGCTGATGTTGTAAAAGCGGCTTGCTGTGCAGCGGTAAATCCGTCTCCTAAAACAGCAATAATAATCCTTTTACTGTTGTCTCCGTTCTGTAAAAGCGGAACAGTATCGAATGTCTGGGCAAAACAACTGCTTCCAACTAAAAGGGATAATAGAACTTTTTTCATAATTATAGTTTTTTGGTGAATAATAGTTGTACTCCATCATCAGTTGCCCTTTCAACCTTTACAGTCTGAACATTTTCAGAATAGGAAAAACGGGCACTGAATTCTGTGCTTTGAAGAGAAGCTTTATGTCTGGAAATCCCCTCTTTTTCATAAACTTCCAATTCAGGATTAAAAGGATCTCTTACAAGCTGTTTAGCAACTTCTTTCCCGTCTGATTCTGACAGCGTGATGATAAAGTCTCCTTTATGAGCTTCATTTCTTTCAAACGAAGAGATATGCTTCAATCTGCCATCCGCAATTTTAGTGTTCTGAAGGATCACTTTTGCATTCCCCGATTGATCTTTGTCTGCTTTGAAAAACAAATAAATAATACGATCGCCTTTTCTTGTCATAGTTTCAGAAAGCGATTGCCTGTTTTGAGTTAATCCATTCTCTTTCTGGAAGCTACAGAACAGAAAAACGGGAACAATGAGTACATTAAATACATTTTTCATAATCATTTTTGTTTAAAGGTACTAAAGTTTTAGATATAAATAAAAGTCATTTCCAATACTTTTTCACTCCTGAAAAACTTAGAAATTCCTATCTTTGGGGCAATGATTTCAGAGAAAATAATTTTAGGTATAGACCCAGGAACAGCCATAATGGGATTTGGTATCATCTCCGTAAAAAAAGGAAAAATGGAGATGGTTTCTATTCATGAACTGATCTTAAAAAAATATCCCAACCACGAAACCAAACTCAAATATATTTTTGAAAGAACGCTGTCTCTTATTGACGAGTTTCATCCTGATGAAGTAGCTCTTGAAGCTCCTTTCTTTGGAAAAAACGTACAAAGTATGCTTAAACTTGGGCGTGCTCAGGGAGTAGCTATGGCTGCCAGCCTTTACAGAAATATTCCTATCACCGAATATTCTCCAAAAAAAATCAAAATGGCCATCACAGGAAACGGAAACGCCAGTAAAGAACAGGTAGCAGGTATGCTTCAGAATCTTCTTAATTTAAAAGAATTCCCTACCAAATATCTGGATGCCTCCGACGGACTTGCCGTTGCGGTATGTCATCATTTCAATTCAGGAACTATAACGGACACAAAATCGTATTCCGGCTGGGAAAGCTTTTTGAAGCAGAATCCGGATAGGTTGAAATAATTTTTGCCTTTTCTTATATTCTTTCAAACTACTGTTTTAAACCTCTAAAAAACATTGTTTTACAAAAACCCGCACAATTACTTGGTAAAACATAATACTATCTTTTACATTGGTATGATTTTTAGTACTACCTTTGTATAAATTTTCAGTTATGAAAACAAACCAACAAACTATAAATCAAGGGACTCATAAAATAAACTGGTTCCAAAAGTTTCTGATGGTGTGTTCCGGCGGGAACATCCATATCTTAAGAAAGACTCCGAGTGAATGGAATAAGTTTTCCGGGATTGGAGGGATCGTACTTTTCACTGCAGTATTCGCTACTTTGTCTGCAGGCTATGCTATGTATACGGTATTCGACAATATCTGGGCTTCCATAGGATTTGGAATTCTCTGGGGGCTGATGATTTTCAATCTTGACCGTTATATTGTTTCTTCCATCAAGAAAACAGGGACCTGGTGGAATCAAATTCTGATGGCCATTCCCCGTCTTATCCTCGCTACATTTTTAGGCATTATTATTTCGAAACCATTAGAGCTTAAAATTTTTGAGAAAGAAGTAAACAAGCAGTTGAATACAATCATCCAAAGGAATAAAAAACAGCTTCAGGGTGAAATGAATGGAAGGATTCTTCAACAGAGTGGACCTTTTGAAACAGAAAAACAACAGATTTCAGGAAAAGTAGCACAGTATCAGAAAGCCTATGATTCTGCGTCAGTAGAACTTGAGAAGGAAATTTTGGGAAAACAATCGGGCTTAACCAGTGGAAAAGAAGGTTACGGACCGAATGCAAAGCGTAAACAGGAATTAAAAGAGCAACGCAGACAGGATCTTGAGAATTATCAAAAACAGGCATCTCCAAGACTTGAATATCTGGATAAAGAAATATCTAAGGTATATACCAACCTTGAAACTGAAAGAAAATCTACAGAGACATTTGAAGATAAATTCAATGGGTTTGCAGCAAGACTTCAGGCATTGGATGAACTGGGAAAAAATTCAGCGATTATAGGATTAGCAGCAGCTTTTATTATGGGACTGTTTATCTGCCTTGAAATATCTCCGGTTCTGGTAAAATTAATTTCCCACATAGGACCCTATGACTATCTTTTAGAAAAAACGGAAAATGATTTCAGATTGTATTCTAAAGAGAAAATTGAAAAAGGAAATGCTCTGACAGATTTCAGGATTGAAGATTTTAAAGATAATTTGAAAAATTAATTATCATATGTTTTGACTATTGAGTAATTTAAACATTAGAGAAAAAATCTATAAATAATTAATATTTAATTAATAAAACCAACCTTTCATTAAATTAATGAAAGGTTTTTGTTTTTATCATTGATTATATATTAAATATTTTCTAATTTTATATTACTTAAAACCTTGTCATCATGAAAAATTTATTTTTTGCATGCACGCTGCTGATATGCAGTGCATTTGCTCCTGCCTTAAAAGCTCAGGCATCAGAACCTTTTTTAGGGCAAATAGCCTTTGTACCTTATAATTTTGCACCAAAATACTGGGCAGAATGTAATGGGCAGATCCTGCCTATCGCTCAAAATCAAGCACTTTTTTCATTGCTAGGAACTACTTACGGAGGAAACGGAACAACCACATTTGCTTTACCTGATATGAGGGGAAGAGTACTTGTTCATAACGGACAGGCTCCAGGAGGACCAACGACTTATACAATGGGACAAACCGGAGGTGCTGAAAGTGTAACACTATTGATAACACAAATGCCAGCCCATAACCACACGGTAAATGCCGTAACGGCGGAAGGAAATCAGAATTCTCCAACAAATAATCTTCCAGCAGACACCAAAGTTCTTGATAAAGAATATTCCGATGCAGCCGCTAACACCATCATGAAAAGCACAATGGTAGGAAACACAGGAGGAAATCAGCCTCATGAAAACAGACCTCCTTTTATTACTCTGAAATGCATCATTGCATTAGCAGGAGTCTTTCCATCACAAAATTAATAGTTATGAAAATTCTTTATTTATTATGTCTGATAGCCGGAAGCTCAGCTTTTGCACAGACCATAACATTTAGTGGATGTCCTAATCTGTTTGATAGCCCGCCTAATACTTACGTTTTTAACAAAACGGGAATAGATGCTTTTAGTAAAAATATTTATATGACGACTCCTGTTGATGGCGGACAAGATTGTAGTGGGTTAGGTACCTGTGAGTTTAAAATCCAATGGAATAACACCCTTACGAGATGGGAATTTCTTGGCGATGAAGGAAACGGAACTTTTACTACTCCTTATCTGATTTATTATAATTCAACGGGAAACAATTCTGTTCCGATACCTCCAGGTAACAGCATCGGAAGTTGGGTTGAAAATACCGTAATGACCAACGGACAATGTGGCGGAAACCTTACTGCAGTCAATTCCACCATGACGGGTGACGTACAGACCACAACATTGGGAACTTCAGATCTTTCTAAAAATAAAATTCAGATTTTCCCAAATCCTGTAACGGATTTCATTCGTATTTCGGGAATTGATGACGGCCTCTCTATTCAAATTTACAATATGGATGGACGTCTTATAAAATCTGAAATGTTTGATTCAAAAATTGATGTCTCACAACTTATTCCAGGCGGTTATATTTTAAAGATAAATACCCGGAATTTTCAAACTCACCAATTTAAATTCGTGAAAAAATAATCTGCTATTTTAAAAAGAGTAAATCTTTGAAGCTTTCGGAATTTCCGGAAGCTTTTATTTTTCCTGACAAGGAACATTTTTTGTATGAACTGTAGTATGCCTTCAAGTGTTGTACATCATTTCATTTATTTCCCGGATACTGAAATATTGAGAATTATATATCAGTCAGGAGGAGTTTATGACTACCTTAAAGTACCACCTTACATCATAGAAAAATTCGGAAAGGCAAGATCTAAAGGACAATTTTTGAACAAAGTCATTAAACCAAAATTTAAATACCGTAAAATTGAATAAAAAAATGTCTCCATTTCGATGGAGACATTTATAATATATTAAACTTTGATCAATTTATTTGATGATCAATTTTGAAGTTTTAGAATCTTTTCCGTTAGAAACCTGAATCATATATACTCCTTTTTCTAATTGCTGCTCAACTTTGAAAATACCATTTCCTTCTTCAGTTGCAGATGGGCTTGCTACCAATCTTCCTGCCATATCAGAAATAGAAACTTTCAGGTTTTTACCATTTTTAGCTTTAATGAAGATTTTATCTCCTGTTGCTACTGGATTAGGATAAACTGTTAAATCATTATTATCAGCTTTTACTTCGTTTGTTCCTAAGTTCGTAACAAATTTCACTGTATAGTCCTCAACCTGTCCGTACATTAATTGTCCACAAGGAGTCATGTTAGGATTCTCATCATCTACAAGAACTCTCATTCTTAATGGTGTATTCAACACTACTGAAGCAGGAGCTGTAATCGTAGTGCTGTAAGTACCTATTTCCGTAACTGGATCAGCTATAATATTATCAGCAGAAGCTACAAGTTCAGAAGCTTCAAACGTTCCATTATTATTATAGTCAAGCCAAACTCTTAGATCATTATTTGAAGCTGATACATTTACCTGAAGGTTATGTGTTCCTGTTGCTGAAAGTTCTGTAGAGGTAGCCTTCAGACAGCTTGCTCCTGTATAATCTTCATAAAAACTTGCATTATTCTGCCAAAATCCAGTAGTAGCGTTATTAATAGCACCTAATTTTACTAAGGTTGGTCCCACAAAATAATTATCCGGATTGGTTACTCCGGTTGGATTACATGTAGCAGCAATAGGAGTTCCTATAGCAGCGGCTGCAGAAGGTGCTGTTGCTCCTAATGAAGTACTTAGAGATCCCCTCATTAAGAAGAAATAAAGAGCAGCTCTGTCATGTTGTCCATTGGTAAATTTAAATGCTATAGGATTGGTATAGTTCATCATGTTGTACTGTACTCCCTGATAGTTTGCTCCTGTACAATAATTCATATCATTGTTAGTAGGTGCAGGATCATTCAGTAAGCTTCTTGATCTTTCTGTATCGCACACCTGATCATCGTCTACAGCACAGTTATTAGTTGTTGCGGGACAAAAATTTGTGGTGGCATCTCCTTGTGGCGCATCAGGATCTGCATCTCCAAAAGTATGAAGTAATCCCATACTATGTCCAAATTCGTGAGCCAAAGTAATATCATCCTGTAATGTAACCACAAAAGATTTCATGAATGATTCGTAGTTAGCATCAGCATTCTGAGGCAACCCAGCCCAGCCCATAATACCATAGGTTCCACCACCATCTACTTTATTCATAATATAGATATTAAAATAAGATGCTTCCGGCCAGTGTGGAGCAATAGTCTTTACTTGTGCTGTAGTAACTCCATTAGCACCACTACGCTTTACTCCATAAGTATCATATCCAGTAAGAGCCCCTCCGTTATATCGAACAATCCCTGTAGTTGCATTACAGCTAGGATCCCTTTTAGCCAATACCAATTTAATTGGCATAGTAGCAGCATTACCAAAATCTGCTGGAATTCCCTGAGCCCACTGATAAGTACCTGCGTACATTTGATTACAATGATCCAACCATGCTTGAATTTGTGCATCACTCTTATTGTAAGCTGTACCAATAGCAGCACCTGTAGGTGCTATTACGTGTACAACCACAGGAATTTCATAAACTCCATTTACAATTTTGTATGCACTTCCATTCTTACCAGCAGCATCTTGATTACCGCTAATAATTTTGTTACGGATATTGCGAACCATTGCATCAATTTCCGCGTTCTGTCTTTGGTGTACTCTCTGTTCATTATCAAAGTCACACCAATCTTTTTTTTGCTGTGCTGATACTGAAAGGGATAGTAACAATGCCCCACAAAGGATAGTTTTCTTCATTACAATATTTCAAAAAATTAATAGATTAAAAATTTACAATTTCAAGCATCAATCAATAGTATTTATTATCAATAGTCAGTATAAAATTTAAAATTTTATTACAGTTAGTAGAAAAACATTTATAATTGTTACATTTTAAACCAAAAATAAAATTAACGTAATTACAAACAGTATCTAATTATTTTATATTATTACTAATAAAAGACAACAAAAACAATAAATAAATTAATCATCAAAAACAAAAATACAAAACTAACCCACTACCAATCAACATATTAAATCAAAATTGCAAAATAAAAAAACCGCACGAATTGTGCGGTTTTTACTATATAAATTCAATGATGATTTTATAAAGAATAATTCGGAGCTTCCTGTGTGATAATTACATCATGCGGGTGAGATTCTTTCAATCCGCTTCCTGTAATCATTACCAGTTTAGAATCTTTTTGAAGTGTTTCAATATCTTTAGATCCACAATATCCCATACCAGCTCTTAAACCTCCTGTCAATTGGAAAATTACATCTTCCAATTTTCCTTTATGTGGAACTCTTCCTTCAATTCCTTCCGGAACGAATTTTTTAGCTTCACTCTGGAAATATCTTTCTTTACCTCCTCTCTTCATAGCGGAAAGACTTCCCATACCCTGGTAAGATTTGAATTTTCTTCCCTGGAAAATAATTTCTTCTCCCGGAGCTTCATCTGTACCCGCTAAAAGAGAACCAAGCATTACCGCTCCTGCTCCACTTGCAATAGCTTTAACGATATCTCCTGAAAGTTTGATTCCACCATCAGCAATTACCGTTACATTTTGTGACTTAGCATATTCGTAAACGTTATAGATTGCAGATAACTGAGGAACTCCCACTCCTGCAACCACTCTGGTTGTACAGATAGAACCGGGACCTACACCCACTTTAAGTACGTTAGCTCCAGCTTTAATAAGATCTTCTGCAGCTTCTGCAGTTACAATATTTCCACCTACAACATCAAGGTTTGGATATGCTTTTCTGATTTCTGAGATTTTGTCTAAAACTCCTTTAGAATGACCGTGTGCCGAATCAATGGCTACGATATCAACTCCTGCTTTTACCAAAGCCTCAATTCTTGCTAATGTATCTTCTCCAACTCCAACTCCTGCTCCTACGATAAGGCGGCCGTTCTGGTCTTTATTAGCATTTGGATATTCCAATTGATTATCAATATCCTTGATGGTAATTAATCCTACAAGCTTATTATCTTTATCTACAATTGGAAGTTTTTCAACTCTATTTTTAAGAAGGATTTCTTTTGCCTTTTCAAGATTGGTATCTTTGTCTGAAGTGATCAGATTTTCTTTGGTCATGATCTCTTCCACTTTCATATCAAGATTTTCCTGATATTTCACATCTCTGTTGGTAATAATTCCAATCAGAACATTATCATGATCTACTACCGGAAGACCTGAAATCTTATATTTTGACATAAGACTTTTCGCTTCTCCTAAAATATGATCTTTAGATAAAGTTACCGGATCAGAGATCATTCCGTTTTCGGAACGCTTTACACGGTTTACCTGAGCAGCCTGCTCAGCGATTGTCATATTTTTGTGAATAAAACCTAATCCTCCAACTCTTGCTAATGCAATAGCCAGATCAGCTTCAGTAACTGTGTCCATCGCAGCAGAAACAATCGGAACATTCAGCGTGATTTTGTCGGTAAGTCTTGATTTTAATGAAACTTGGTTAGGTAAAACTTCTGAATAAGAAGGGACTAGAAGAACGTCATCGAAAGTGATGGCTGCCTCTACAATTTTGTTATGAATAGACATCTTTACTTTCTGTGCAAAATTAGGTTATTTTAGTGAGATATGAAAATCCTTTTTAATAGTTTAAATAAAAATTAATAATCAATAACTTAAATCAAAAAACCGCTCTTTTGTCAGAACGGTTACGGTACAAAATAATTGAATATGTAGAAACTACTTGTTAAATTTAATTAATATGGCTGTTAATAGGTCTATTTTACCGGATTTCCATTTTCATCTAATTTCTCAATATGGGTCTGATTATTTTTATCGATGTAAACTTTTAATCTTACTTTCCCTTTTGTATCACGGATAAAAATCCCTACATCTCCATTAGCCATTTTACCGGCAAAAAATCGCTCATATCCCAGCTTGCCTTTTTCCTGCAGTTTTGCAAATGCTTTTTTTGAAGCTTCCGGATTATTAATTTTTTTGATAGAATCTCCAGCCTTAATAATATCTTCCAACAGAAAATCATCCGGCCTGTCCCAGAGTTTTAAACCATAGACTCTTTTTTTATCATTCCCTGCTGATTCAGAATATTGCAGCTGCATAATCTGATCTGTATTTCTCTGGTCTACAGAATATGCCATCCCTGATTCTTTTTCATCACCATCATATACAAGGCCGCCACATTCGTCTCCCATAGAATTGAAGAAAATAAGTCCTGCTTCTCTTTCACGGGGTTTCATTTGTTTGTGATTCACCAATCCGGGGTGCTGGCGTTCCTTATTACTGATCACCATTTTTAAAGTTCCATCCTTCTCAACGATATTGATACGTTCTACATCTATTTCCTTAAAACGTTCGTTGGAAGATGAGTTTTTGAATGCGAGAAAGAAAAACATCGCACAGAGTATGGTAAGTACAACGGCATAGATTTTAAGGATACGGACTTCTCTTATCAGTTTTTCCATGCTGTGAATTTTAGGGGATTAATGATTATTTAACGGAAACAGAATTAATCATTTTTGAGATATCATCAGGAGTAAAGTTTCCTTTCACATCTACAAATACCATATCATTATTATTGGAACCTACGGTGATCAGCATATTTTTAATAGCGTCTCCTTCTTGTTTTACCCTTATATTGACGTTATCTCCGTCATGCTTTATGGTAGCCCATTCTTCATAATGATTGTCGTTCAAATATTGAGTATAATCATTCAGCATTTCCTTACTTCCGTTTGTTACGGTAAGAACTTTTATTTTTGAAGTTTTTTTTACCAGATTAATCGTTTCCTCACTTTCTCCATCTTCTCTTAAAGCCTTCTTAATATAAGATTTAGCAAGAGCCGTGGGTACATTAATACTTGCAAACCGGGCTCCTTTGAAATCATATTTTGAGTTCTGAAAAAAGTCGATATTCGGTTTTTCTGAAACGATGCATGATTGAAGCATACCCAGCATCAGAATAGCGAGAAAAAAATGTTTAAGAGTCTTCATAGGTTAGTTTTTTATTTGATTTGTCTTAAGCTTCCCCCTGAAATTTTATCTACTTTAGCATCCAGCTCAGGGTTTCCTCTCAACCTTACAGAAGCTCCTGAAGAAACACTTACTTTTAGTTTATCTGTAACCAGCAGAGAAAGACTTGCACCTGAGGTAGATTCTACCACTGCTGTAGCAACCTTAAGATCATCTGCTTTACAAGATGCTCCACTGCTGATATCAATTACGGCAGAGGCTGCCTCTCCGGATATACTCACACTTGCACCACTTGAAGTATCCAGGGCCAATTTTGGAGTCTTAATATCAACATCCAGTACAGAACCTGAGCTCACAGCTACTGCTGCTGTCTGATTCAGATTGAATGTTCCTTTAATAATAGAACCAGAGTCTGCTTCAATTGCCAAACTGCTTTCTGTAACAGGATTCACTGCTGTAAAGACACTTCCTGATGATGTTTTTATAGCGCTAATACTAGGAGCGGAGACATTGACATTAAGATTTTTAAATCTCAGGTTTCGAACCCCTTTATTGTCGACATATATCTTTAAAACTCCGTTTTCCACTTTTGTGATGACGTACTGAAGCTTATCTGCATCCGCAATTACTTTTACACTTCTTGTATTTTCCTGTTTATAGGTAACATTTACCCCTACGCTGGCATCTATTTTTGAGAATTCACCTACGTTTCTGTTATCTCCATTCAGGTAAGATGATGTATTACCCGAAGTGAGATCATTTCTAACGGAGGTGGTTACCGTAGAAGTAGAAGTGGTTGTTTCACCAGAATTAATGATCTTGTTTACATCTGATAATTTCATTTTTCCGTTAAGAATAAAAATAATATTCTCTTCTTTGGAATCTACGTTGAACACCAAATTTTCAAGATAGTTATCTTTCTCTTCTTCAGCCAAGAATTTCATAGAAGTTCCATCACTGCTCATAGACATCAGCTCGTTGAAGTTTAAAGATTTTAAGGCATTGTTTACTCTTGCCGTTTTATCTTCATTCATTTTTATATTGGCAAGATTCTCATCTTTTAAACGATCCGGAAAAGTGATTTTAGGGATAATCAGAATCTTAAGCCCATCCACTTCGTTCAAAATAGGTTTTATTTTTCCGATATAAGCATCATCAACATCAATGGTATTCAGTAGCTTGAACATCGGTTTTTTAATATTGATAGAGGTTACTCTTCCATTTTTTTCAAAATCCTGAAAAAGCTTGTCTAATTTCTCAGTCTGTGCAGAATAAGTTGCAAAGCTGCTTAGCATTATGGCTATTAAAAAAAATATTTTTTTCATGGGATTGTTCTGATTTTTAGTATTCGCTGTCAATATTTTCATTTTTCTGAGAAGATGCTACTGTTTTTTTAAACTCAGTTCCTAGTTTCATAAAGGAATATTTGGCAACATCTATGGCTTCTTTTTCACTGCTGATTCTTTTGCCGTTTACAATTACATAGGAGTCATTGTATGCAGATGCAGAATCATTTAAACTTTTGTTATTTGAGGTATTGCTGACATATCTGGGTCTTGTTTCCTTTTTAAGTCTTCCTCTTTTTGGAAGGATTTCATCCATTACATCCTTTTCTGCTACCTGATTATCCTGAAAAACAGAATCTTTTTTCACTCCGGAAATAGAATCAGTATGATTCAAAGCAACCTGTTCCTGGTGATCACTGTTTTCTTCAATGAATCTGGACTTTTGCTTTAAGATTTCATCTTTTACCAGTTTTTCTTTATCCTGTGCATCTTTATTATTGTTATTCAGGAAGAATCCGATACTGAAAACCAGCATCACACTGGCGGCCATCCAGAACCATTTAGGAAAGGAGGGTTTCTTCTTTTCTTCCAATGGAATAACAGGCGCAATATGCTGTTCAGGCTCTGCACCTTCTGCAGTCTGAAGAAAGTCTTCAAAACTCCAGTCCATTTTTTCTTCCTTGATATTCTGGAAGACTTCGTTGTATTTATCTTGTAATTGATCTTTTTTCATAGCTCATCAGTTGTGAGATTTGTTCTTTTACTTTTTGTCTCGCACGCATCAGGTTTACCCTTACTGCATTTTCCTCCATTTCCAGCATTTCAGAAATTTCGGAAACATCATACTCTTCTACATCTTTCAAGTGGATGACCATCTTCTGTTTTTCGGGGAGCTGATTGATAAATCCTATAATATATTCCTTAAGGTTATCAACTTCCATACTATAAAGCTCCGAGCGATGAAGCTGCATATCCGCAAAGCCGATCTTGACATCGTGATGCTTCAATCTGTTCAGGCATTCGTTCCGGACAGACTTCAGCGCATAGGATTTAAAATTCCCGAATTGCCCCAGCTCATCCCTCTTCTGCCAAAACTTTATCATGAGATCCTGTACTACATCTTCTGCTTCATCACTGCTCATGACAAACCGCTTCGCAAAACGATACATCTCGTCTTTGAGAATAAACACCGTATTCTTGAAAGTTTCTTGGGTCATGAGTTTTGTTTCTTATAGGTAAGACAATTGCCGTTACAGATCTATTACATCAAAAATAAAAAAACTTCAAAAAAAATTGAAGTTTTTTATTATAATCGAATTAATACGTATCAAAAATATGTTTCAAAATTGCTTTATCCTCTTCTGTTAAAGGGATTTTTCTCCTTGCCATGGCTCTTTCTGCCACTTCATATACTTTATCCAGCCTGAATTTTTCATCATCTTTCAATCCGCCCCATGAATAGTTTTCCACAAGGTTTGGCGGAAAACCTGGCTTGAATATATTGGAGGCTACCCCAATTACTGTTCCCGTATTCAATTGGGTATTGATAGCTGTTTTGGAATGATCTCCCATGATCAGACCTGCAAACTGTAGCCCTGTATCTTCAAAAGCTTTTGTTCTGTAGTTCCAGAGTTTTACGTGGCTGTAATTATTTTTAAGGTTGGAAGAATTGGTATCAGCACCGAAGTTGCACCATTCTCCTATGACAGAGTTTCCAACGAAACCTTCATGTCCCTTGCTTGTATAACCGAAAATGATAATATTATTCACTTCCCCGCCTACTTTACAATGTGGACCGATAGTGGTTGCGCCATAAATTTTAGCGCCAAGGTTAAACTTTGAATCTTCTCCAAGAGTGATAGGTCCACGAAGATGACAGCCTTCCATTACTTCAGCATTTTTACCGATGTAAATTTTACCGGTCTTAGTATTCAAAGTAGAGAATTCAATTTCGGCGCCTTCTTCGATAAATAAGTCTTTCTTATCACCTAAAAAGCCATTGGTTGAAGATAGTTCTTGTGAAGTTCTTCCTTTGGTAAGCAGATCAAAGTCAAAATCAATAGCATGATGATTGTAGGTAAACAGATCTTTTGGTCTTTTAAAGAAAATAAGATCTTCCTTGATATCTGTCATTTTTTCAATCTGATGGAGAGAAAAATCTTTCATATTGATTTTAGCAGCGATCAATTCGTCTTCATACACCAACGCTTCTCCCTGCTTAAGATCCTTAATCTGTTGAATTACAGTTTCTGTAGGAAGGAAATTCGGGACTAAAAAGAGACTTTCTCTTTCCTCCGGACTTTTAAATTTATCCTGAAGATACATTTCCGTAAAGTAGGAAATCTCTGTATTTTCCAGGATTTTCTGCCATCTTTCAGAGAATGTAAGAATTCCGCATCGCATTGCAGCAACGGGGCGGGTAAAAGTAAGCGGAAGAAAGTCTTCCCAATATTGTGCGTCTGAAAAAACTAACTGCATCATTCAGTTTTTAAGTTTAAGGTTTAAAATTCAAGTTTAACAAATTTACAATAAAAAAAGTCTCCCAAAAATTGGAAGACTTTAATATTTTAAGTGTACAAAAATTACTTAGCGAATTTTTTGTATTTGTTCATGAACTTATCAACTCTACCTGCAGTGTCAACTAGTTTTACTTTACCAGTGTAGAAAGGGTGAGAACTAGAAGAGATTTCCATTTTGATTAGAGGATACTCTTGTCCTTCATACTCGATAGTGTCTTTTGTTTCTGCAGTAGATTTGCAAAGAAACACCTCGTCGTTACTCATATCTTTGAAAACAACAAGTCTATAATTTTCTGGGTGGATTCCGTTTTTCATAATACTATTTTTAAAAAAATTAAGTTTGCTTCCGAAATAGTAATGGATATTTCTCTGCTAAATTTTAGGTTGCAAAAATACAACATTTTTTCTAATTTCCAAATACTAGATTCAATATTTTTTTATTGATAAGAAATTCAAAGTATTTTCGTTAAATTTGGAACTTACTTAAACTTCAATTTCAATGAAATTCAAATTATTACTGGCTTTTTCCTTCTGGATGTTACTTGTAGCAGTATCATGTAATAAGGATGATATTACGTTTGACAGCCCTACACAGCAGCTAAGGTTCTCAAGAGACACGGTATTCTGTGATACGGTATATCACCAGGTGCGTTCAGAAACCTACGTTGTAAAAGTATATAATAATGAAGATAAGGATATCATGATCCCAAGAGTAAATCTTGAAAAAGGTTCTTCTTCATTATATAGAATCAATGTGGATGGAAAACCGGGTTATGATTTTCAAAATGTTCCTTTAAGAAAGAAAGACAGTCTTTATATTTTTGTTGAAATTGCTCCTCAAGCTACCGGACCAGAAGCGATTGCTGAGGACAAAGTTATTTTTACAGGACCTGCAGGACAGCAGCATGTAACGCTATTCTCTGTGGTACAGGATGCTGAATTCTTCATTCAGACTCCCGGCAACCCGAATGTGATTACCAATTCCACTACATGGAATAATAATAAAGCAAAGATCATCTACGGAAATCTTACCATCAATCCAAGTGTAACCCTAGATATAAATCCTGGAACTAAAGTATATTTCCACAAAAACAGCGGAATGAAAGTTTCTTCCGGAGCTGTTTTAAATATCAATGGAACTCAGGCCGACCAGGTTATTCTTCGTGGTGACAGAAATGATCCTTATTATGATACGATTCCTAAAAACTGGAATTCTATCAAAATGGAAGCAAATTCTACACTTAAAATGAACCATGCAAGACTTTTCGGAGGAACAAGAGGTCTTGATATGAGACAAACCAATGCAACCATCACCAATTCATTCATCCATACTTTCTTTGAATATGGAATTTATGCTGTTGGTTCAACTGTGAATGCCAATAACCTTGTAATGAATAATTGCGGTTTATCATGTATCGGTATTTTCAGAGGAGGAAAGCACAGCTATACTCATGCTACGATTGCCAACTATTCCAGAACAATGAGTTCTTTTGACAGAGCAGGAATTTTTGCAGCCAATGAGTGGAAGAATGATGCGGGACAATCAGAACAGGGTGCTTTGCAGCTGCTCGATATAAAAAACAGTATTGTATATTCTGACAGAGATGACGCCGTTCATTTTGAAGCAACCCCAGGACAACAGTTTGAGTTCTTACTTCAAAATTCATTAATAAAATATACGAGTGCAACGGGAGCTGGCTTCACTTTTGACAACAATCCAAATGTGGTACAAACAACCAAAAATACTGATCCGCAGTTTGTCAATTATTTTATGGCTAAAATGAATTTAAGAGTAAAACCGGGTTCTCCAGCTCTTGGAAAAGGAAATGCAGCTGTTGCAGCAACAGTACCTTTCGATATCGTGAATGTATCCAGAACTACAAACCCAACACTGGGAGCTTATCAATAATGGAAATTACCCAATTACAGCAGCAGGTAGATGAATGGATCAAAACCATTGGTATAAGATACTTTAATGAGCTTACGAATATGGCGATGCTGACAGAGGAAGTAGGTGAAGTGGCAAGAATCATTGCCAGAAGGTACGGTGAACAAAGCGAAAAGGAAAGCGATAAAACGAAAGATCTTGGTGAAGAACTGGCAGATGTACTTTTTGTAACGCTTTGCCTGGCCAATCAAACCGGAGTGAATCTGCAGGACGCTTTTGACAGAAAAATGAAAATCAAAACTGACCGGGATAAAGACCGGCATCAGAATAATGAAAAATTGAAATAATTATCAATTATGAGTTATGAATTATAAATGAATTTGTAACTCATAATTTTTTTAATATCATGTAGATAATAATGAAGAAGCTAGAAAAATCAAAATTATCAGGAGAAAAAACAGTACAGATCAGCGGTTCGAAAAGCATTTCGAATCGTTTATTGATTCTGGAAAGTCTGTTCAGTAATATAAAAATTGGAAATCTATCTAATTCTCAGGATACTCAATTGCTAAAGAAAGCATTATCTGAGGATACTGAAGTGGTAGACATCCATCATGCAGGAACGGCCATGCGTTTTCTTACTTCTTATTATTCTATCCAGGAAGGGAAGACGACTATCCTTACCGGCTCGGGAAGAATGAAGGAAAGGCCTATCAAAAATCTGGTAAGTGCTTTGAGGGATCTTGGAGTAGAAATTGAATATATGGAGAATGAAGGTTTTCCCCCTTTAAAAATTACAGGAAAAAAGATCACCCAGACTTCTGTGAGTGTTCCTGCCAACATTTCAAGCCAGTTTATCACATCTCTGCTTCTTGTTGCAGGAAAGCTTGAAAACGGACTGGAAATTAATCTTGTAGGGGAAGTTACTTCAAGATCTTATATTGAAATGACTCTTGATATTCTGACAAAATTTGGAATTCAAAGCAGTTTTGAAGGGAATACCATCAAAGTAGAACCTTTCACTCCTGACAACAATGGAGAAGTAGTACATTATGAAGTAGAAAGCGACTGGAGTTCGGCTTCTTACTTCTACTCTATCTGTGCATTGGGAAAAGAAACCATCCACCTGAAAAGTTTTTACAAAGAGTCAACGCAGGGAGATTCTGCAATTGCCAACATTTATGAAAAATTCTTCGGGATCAAAACAACATTCTCTGAAGGTGAGCATAAACTAACACTGGAACCTCAGCCAGATTTCTCTTTTCCGGAAAAAATTATCCTGGATATGAATGACTGTCCTGATATTGCACAAACACTTTGTGTAACGGCAGCAGCCTTAAAAATACCTTTCGATATTTCGGGATTGGGAACTTTAAGAGTAAAGGAAACCGACAGACTTCTGGCCTTATATAACGAGCTTGAAAAACTGGGTACTGAAACAGAAATTACAGATTTAACCATCAAATCAATCCGTTTTGGTGAGCCACAAGACAACATCTCGATCAAAACCTATCAGGATCATAGAATGGCCATGAGTTTTGCTCCATTCTGTCTGATTAAGGAGCTTAACATTGAGGATGAAAATGTGGTAGAGAAATCTTACCCAATGTTCTGGGAAGATCTTGAGAGTATACTGACTCATTAATTAAAACTATAAAGTGTGGTAATTTGAAAAAGGATTTTTATTTCGAATTACCACATTTTAATTATACTTATAATAATGAAATTTGTCTTTCCCTTTTTGGTTATCTTATCTGTGACGAGCTTATCTGCTCAGAGTCTGAAAAATTTTTCGCTCCCAAAAGGATATACCCAAATCGCAGAAATCAAAGGTGATCTTGACAAAGACGGAAAAGATGAAACTGTCTTGGTATTCGATACAAATATAAAAGCATCAGACAGTCAAGATCTGGAAGGTACAAGTGATTATAAAAGAGTTTTCTATATTCTGAAAAACGAAAACGGCAGCTCTACCATCTGGAAAGAAAATTCCACAGTCCTTTTCTCAAGCGGATTCGGATTTTATCCTTCTGATAATGATCTTGGAATCAAAATAAAAAATAACTGTCTTATTATTGAACAACAGTTTTTCACCAATTCAAGGCATACCCAACACTATACACATACCTTCAGGTTTCAGAACGGAGATTTCTTTCTGATAGGTTCATACGATCATTTCGAAGACACCTGTGATTTCAGTTTTACGAATGAAATCAATTTTTCTACGGGTAAGGTGATAGTTGATAAAGCCTATTCTTCCTGTGATGACGAGACCAAAATACCTAAAAACTTTCATAAAGAGTTTACCCATAAACTTCAGAATTTGATCAGAATGAATGATTTCAAAATCGGGGAACATAAGTTCAAAATTCCCGGACTGAAGGAGGATTTCGTTTTTTAGGATGGAAGATTGAAACTGAATGCTGGATATTACTTTTTGCTTATTTTTAAACGCAAAGTAAAATAATTCTATCGTCATATTAAAGTGAGCTAAGAAACGGACTATGTCGTGGATGAAACTTGACTTATACATCCATTTAGAAAAAATCAATGAAATTGATTTCATCTTCCTCCATATTTCCGGATCAAAAAATAAACTTTGCGTTAATAAAAATCTGTCTTGCAACTTCCTGACTTTATACCAACTTAATTATCTATTAAAGTTAAATTAACTCCTCATGTTTTGATATATTCTTATTTTTAAGCTGCATTAAAAAATAAAAAAACTATGTTCAAACAAAACATGAGACGTTTTACAGCCATTACTCTTGGGGTTGTGACTGCGTCTATCTTTTTTTCCTGTTCAAACGACAGCATGATGGAAAGAGATTCCAATGAAAACAGTGTCGCTTCTTTGGCTAAAGCAAGTAATAAGGCTTCCTTATTACCTATCGCTATGAATAGCTGGATGTCTGGTCTTCAGGATAATATTTCAATTTCAAAAATCTCCATTCCCGGGACTCATGATTCAGGAGCACGCGTAGATACCCCTGTTGTATCAGGTACGGCTAAAACTCAAGACCTCAGCATTGCAGAACAACTTAATGCAGGAGTCCGTTTTCTGGATATACGTTGCAGACACATTGACAATGCTTTCGCTATTCATCACGGAGCGATTTATCAAAATCTGAATTTTGATGATGTGCTTAATGCTTGCTATGCATTCCTTAACAGTCATCCATCAGAAACAATTATTATGTCTGTGAAGGAAGAGTATGATGCATCCAACACGACCAGAAGTTTTGAGCAAACCTTCGACTCTTATGTACAGAAAAATCCTTCTAAATGGGATCTTGGAGCAAATATTCCTACATTAGGTTCTGTAAGAGGAAAAATCAAATTGTTGAGAAGATTTTCTTCAGGAACAACGAAAGGAATCAACGCTTCTCCGTGGGCAGATAATACGACGTTTGATATCAACAATTCCGGCGTACAATTGAAAGTTCAGGATTATTATAAGGTTACAAACAATGATGATAAGTGGAACGGAATTTCCAGTCTGCTTAATGAAGCCAAAAATGACACGAATGGTAAACTTTTCGTGAATTTCACCAGCGGTTATAAACCTGGAATCTTTGGAATCCCAAGTATTCCTACGGTATCCAACAATATTAATCCAAAGCTTAAAACATTCTTCCAGACTAATACTCAGGGATCATTCGGAATAATGCCGATTGACTTTGTGAATGCAGAACTGTCTGAATTAATCGTGAAGACCAATTTCTAAATTATTATTTGTTAGATATATTCAAAGGCGGTCTCTCTTTTGAGGCCGCCTTTTTTCAGATTAGATTAAAACAAAAAAGGCTGTTTCAAAAACGAAACAGCCTCTCTTTGTAAAAGTAGAAGTAGTAAAATCAAAAGTTATTTCTTAATTCCGTAAGCGGCCAATATCTTGTTGAAGATCTCCGTATTTTCGAACAATCCTGTAAATTCTTTAGAATTCGGTCCGTAAGCAAAAACACTTGACGGAATAGACGTATGATCATTAGTACTGAAGTTTCCGAATATCCAGCCATCTTTCAGGCTTCCATCCAGAAGAGTTAAGCCTCCGGTTTCATGGTCACCTACCACAATGACCAGGGTTTCTTTATTTTCGTCAGCAAATTTCATTGCTTTACCAACTACATGATCAAAATCCAGTAATTCTGTAACCAGCTGCTCGATATTGTTGCTATGGCCGCCACCGTCAGTTTGTGAAGCTTCTATCATCATAAAGAATCCGTTTTTATTATTCTTTAGATCATTTAAGGTAAGATCAAACGCATCAGCAAGCCAGTTTCCTCTTCCATTGGTTATTCTTTGTGAAGCCAGAGGATCAATAACCAAAGTACCGTTCTTTATTGTAGTGACTGATTTCAAGTCCTGAAACAGATCAATCTTCGCTTCTTTAAATTTCTGCAGATTTTCCTGAGATAATCCGCTTGTAGGACCACCGATAAGAATTTTAGCTTTTGAAGCCGCAAAATCTTTCAGAATAGGTTCTGAACTGTTTCTGTTATCTGAATGTGCATAAAAGTCAGCAGGTGTTGCATCTGTAACATCACCGGTAGAAATCAATCCGGAAACCATTCCTTTCTCAGCAATAATATCAGGAATTTGTGCGAGCGCTTTTCCCATATTGTCAACCCCTACAAAAGTATTTTTAGTTTTCACTCCTGTTGCAAATGCTGTAGAACCCGGTGCGGAATCTGTAATATAGGCATTGGATGAATTGGTCTTGGAGAGCCCTGTGGATTTCATGTTGAAAACATTCAACTTTCCTTTGTTGGCTGTAAAGGCAGCATAATATTGCGGCAAAGAAGTTCCATCCGGAATAAGAAGGATAACATTCTTTACTTTTTTTTCTACTCCGTCTGATGCATAAGTCGGGGTATAAGTGCTGTATTCTTTGGTATTTTTATAAAAGCTTTTCGGAATAGCGTTCATGAATTTTTTAAGATCAGGAATATGATCAGTATTGATATAATCTACTCCTATGTCCATAAGATTCACCCATGCATTCGGAAAATCGGGAGCTCCGTAAAAACGCATTGGTTTTTGCTGGGAATGTGCTTTTTCAACAGCAGTTTTAATCTTTGCGGTTTCTTCATCTCTTGGTATTCCTTTTCCGTTCCATTTTACCAATCCGGGAAGGTCTGCACTGAACATCCCTACTCTTTTTAACTGATCTTCAGAATAGTTTTTATCTAGGTCTCCATCAAAGAAAAGATAGTTCGGGTAGTTTTTAAAATCTGCCGGCTGAGGTCTTCCTCCGGTAATCACAATTTTAATTCCTGAATTTCCTGTGATCTCAGGATATTTCTTTAAGGTAGTGACCAAAGCAGCCAATGATGTTTTATAGTCTTGCTTAATATCAATCAGCAGCTGAAGTTTCTTACTGGCATCCGGATAGATATTCCCTTTGTTCAGCTTAATCTGTTTTGAAATATTATCGAGATAAAGATTTTCCAGGGTTCTGTCTGCAGAAAGTTCTTTTTCGGTATGAGCCACCCAAAGTTGACCTTTTACAAGAAATACATCTGCTTCTATAGAACCAAAGTTGGCATAATAAGCCTGCCAAAAAGGGATCTCCTGCATATAATCATTATGTGAATGTGCATTGCCAACATTGTAGTTTAAATAATTCTGTGCCTGATTTTTGGAAAAAACAGCCAGGGCCAATACAGCCAAAATTTTTGATAATTTCATTCGTATACCATTGTTATTTTTATAGGGCAAATAAGACATCCTAACCCTATACCTGTGAAAAAACTATATCATCACAGAACCTTCTGCAATGATATAGTGGCTTATATATAAAAGATTAAAAATGTTACCAGCCTTCATTTTGTTTAATGATCCCATGACTGTTTACGATTTCAGCCTGCGGAACGGCCCAAACATTATGTACAGCTGGATTAAAGTTTCTTGCTGCCCACACAACCTGTCCATTGATACCGTGCAGAGGCTTTGCATACGCTGCCTGTGCATCTCCCCAGCGTACAAGGTCTCTGTGTCTGTCTGCCCATTCACCTGCCAGTTCACAACGTCTTTCGTGTTTAAGATCAGCCATTGTACATCCGTTTTTCGGAGATAAACCGGCACGTACTCTGATCATATTGATTTCCTGGTCTGCAGATTTCCCCTGCATCAGTGAAGCTTCTGCTTTGATAAGGATCACCTCAGCATAACGCATGATAGGAACGGCAAGATCAGTACACGGATAATCTCCGTTAGCACTCACGTGACCACTGTTCAGCTGATATTTGAAAGCATCCATATATTTATTGAACTGGTATCCGGTAAGAGAATTGGAAGAAGCATATATTCTTTCTTTTCCATTGAAGGTAAATTTGTCCCCTACTTTTAGAATCGAAGCACTTCTTCTAAGATCTCCTGTTTCATATTCGTCATAGAGTTCTTTTGTCGGCTGGAAATATCCCCAACCGTTATATTCTCCCCATCCTTTATTTTCAAGCATTACGCCCGGAAGAATACTTCCCCATGATGTAAACTTGGGAGTTCCGGGAATAGACCAGATATATTCTGAACTGTAGTTATTATCTGCTTTGAAAACATCAGCAAAATTCCCTAGCAAAGCTCTGTTTCCTTTTGTCATCACTTCATTAGCCCAGAATTCTGCATTCTTCCAATCCTTCATAAACAAGTATACCTTTGCTAAAAGTGCCCATGCTGCAGCTTTATGGGGTCTGCCGTAATCTTTTGCAGGAAGTTCTGCCTGAGTAGGTAACAATTCTGCTGCTCTTTTCAGGTCGTTTACAATGTAGGTGTAGTTTTCCATCACATTGGCTGCTCTCGGAATCGGGTTTGGATCCGGATCTTTTGAACGGTCGATAATAGGAATTCCCGCTTTTTCATTTCCATAAGAGTAAGAAAGTTCAAAATACATTCTGCTGCTCATGAACAAAGCTTCACCCAGATATTTATTTTTAATGGCTTGTGAAGTCTGGATGTTATCAACATTACGGATCACACGGTTAGCTACTCCAATTACGTTGTATCTTTTGTTCCATTGAGTTTCAAGATCTCCTGCTGCGATGTAGTTACTGCTAAAGTTTTTTGCATTATCTGCTTCACTTTTTGCCCTTCCGGTTACCATATCATCACTGGCATTGATAAACCAAAACAGACCTCTTCCGTAAAACTCTCCGTCAAATAATGGTTTATACATGGCATTGGCTCCGGTAATCAGATCATTTTCCGTTTTCCAGAAACTGGCTTCAGTAGGCGTTCCTTCAGGCTGAACATCCAGCTCTCCTGTACACGATAAAAGCATTACGGATATTCCTGATATTAAAAATATTTTATTGAAAAATTTCATTTTTTTACTTTTTATTGGTTAAAAAATTACAATCCGATCTCCACCCCAAAGATGAATGAGCGTGCCTGAGGATATCTTCCGGTATCTACACCATAAGAATTCATTCCTACTTCAGGATCAAATCCTGTATATTTCGTTATCGTAAACAGATTGTTGGTGGTTACATAAATTCTCACTTTGTTCACATCCAGCCTGCTGTACAGTTCTTTTGGTAATGAATACCCAACGGTAAGGTTTTTCAGTCTTAAATAAGACCCGTCTTCCACATAGAAATCTGATACTTTGGAATAGTTACCACTTGGGTCTCCGTGTACAAGTCTTGGAATATCCGTGTTTGTATTCTGAGGAGTCCATGCATTCAGGATATCTTTATCCATATTGTAGTTCTGTCCTGTTCCTCCTGGGTTTAAAGAAATAAATTTCATCCCGTTGAATATTTTATTTCCGTATACTCCCTGGAAGAATAAATTCAGATCAAAGTTTTTCCATGTCATGTTATAAGAGAATCCGTAGGAGAACTTAGGATATGGGCTTCCAAGGTTTACAAAGTCATTATTGTTAAGTACGCCCGTATTTCCTTCTTTCTTCAGGAATTTAATATCTCCCGGCTTTGCATTCGGCTGGATAAGATTTCCGTTAGCATCTTTATAGTTGTTGATTTCTTCCTGCGTTTGGAAAATACCTCCTGTCTTGTAACCATAGAAAGAATATAGAGGATCTCCCACTTTTACTCGGGTTGGTTTCAATACACCTCTTACTCCATTATCGTTGATAAAGATCTCATCCACATTGGCAAGCTGCTTCACCGTATTTTTTAGTTGACTAAAAGTTCCTCCTATTGAGAAAGTGAAATCATCCGAAATTATTTTGTTGTAATTGATTCCTAGTTCGTATCCTTTATCCTGGAACAATCCTGCATTTACATACTGATTGTTATACGTTGCTGTACTTGGTAAGCTTACATTGAAGATCTGATCTTTAGAATTCTTGACGAAATAATCAAACTGTAAGGAAAGGCTGTTGTGAAGGAAAGAAGCATCTACCCCGAAGTTAGTCTGTTCAGATTTCCCCCATTTCAGATCCGGGTTTGGACGTGTAGTTGCATAATAAGCAATATTTTGAGTAGGATCCTGTCCGAAAATCACATTATTATCTCTGGTCATTAATGGGTTAACAGCTTGTGGTGAAATCCCTCCAAGGTTACCCAGAATACCATAACTTCCTCTTAATTTCAGACTTGAAAGCCATGAAATATCCTGCATAAAGTTTTCTTTGGAAACCACCCACGCACCGGAAACAGCATAGTAATTAGCAAAACGGTTTTGTTTCGCTACCAGTGAAGAACCATCACGTCTGCCCAATACGCTTACAATGTATTTTCCGGCATAATCATAGTTCACTCTCGCTAGGTAAGAAACCAAAGACTGCTTGTATCGGTAACTGGAAACATCTTTATTGGTATCTGCAGCATTCTGAAGATGTTGAAACACCTCAGCCTCACTTCTAAAATCATAGGCTTTTGCTACAAAACCTTCATCAATGGTCTTCTGGAAAGTGAATCCTCCCAGGAAATCAAAATTATGTTTTCCGGCAGTAATTTTATAGGTAAGCAACTGCTCTGCAAGGGCTGTAGATGAATTGTTGGATTGATACTCTAAATTATTGGTATCAAAAATTTTCCCAACTTCCAATACTCTGTAGGTAAAGTTTTTTACATCACCCAGTTTAAAGGTCTGTGAGAAGTTGGAACGAAATTTTAAATCCTTAGCTAAAGTAATTTCCGCATAGGGATTGATCAAAATCTCATGAGTAGGATTTCTGATACTGATCCTTTTAAGATAAGCCACCGGGTTGATCATATCTCCGTAACCTCCTGCCACATCAATTGGTAATCCGGAAAAAGCTCCGCTTGGCGTGTACACCGGAACGTTCGGCGGATAATACATCGCAGCCACTAAAGCTCCTGTATAACCACTTTTGGTATCTGCTGTATTTCCATCAGAGTAATTATAATACATATTTTCTCCGATCGTTAACCAGTCTTTTACTTTATGTTCAGAATTGACTCTGAAATTGTATCGTTTTGCCTGTGTATTCAATAAAATCCCTTCCAGGTTTCTATGGTTCATTCCCACAAAATATCTGGATTTATCACTTCCTCCGCTTAAGTTGACATTGTATTCCTGAATAGTTCCTGTTCTGAAAATTTCTTTCATCCAGTCTGTTTTGGTAATTCTACCGTCTGGATATTGGTTAGGATTAAAAGCAATGGGTAAGCTTCCCAGTTTCCCGGCATTTTCATATGCTTTGTACATTACATCCTGAAATTCTGCTGCATTAAGAGATTCTTTTAGTCTCCATGCCTGGTTCACACCATATTTTACATCAAAGTCTACGGTAAGATTTCCTTTTTTCCCTCTTTTAGTGGTAATAAGGATAACCCCTCCAGAAGATCTTGCACCATAAATTGCGGCAGAAGCATCTTTAAGCACAGAAATATCCTGAATATCGTTTGGATTAATAGATGGTGTTCCGTTAAAAACCACTCCATCTACCACATAAAGAGGAGTTTCTCCGTTGATTCCTCCCAGACCACGAATATTTACCTTAGGTGCTCCGTTAGGATCTCCACCTTCGTTCACTACAGTTACTCCGGGAGCTTTACCCTGAAGAACTTCTCCTACACCAGACAATGATCTGGAAGTAAGCTTATCCAGTGAAGCCTCCGAAACAGCGCCGGAAACTTTACTTTTTTTCTGTGTTCCGTATCCAACAACAACAATCTCGTCAATGGATTTTTCTTTTAAGCTGTCTTTTTTCTGAGCGAGGAACATCGGTGACGCTGATATTGCACCAATAAGTAATACCCTACCCGTTAAATAAGTTACTGAGACAGGGATTTTAAATACATTCATGATCTCCTTTTTGATTAGGTGCAAAATTAGAACAGTCCGCTCCCACCCCTCATTAAGGTTTCCTTATGTTTTTATTAAGAAATTTTAGCTTTTTATAGAAGCCACATACCATATAATAAAATTAAAACACTGTATTTCAATAATATAAGTAATTAAAAGTAATCATTCCGTTAATATTACAGGCATGATTGAGATTAACTTTATTTTAAGTTTGCTATCAAAGGATGACAATAGATCAAGAAATCATTAAAATTATTTCAGGAATAATAAATAACTGAGTTCATTTTTCTTTTTTTACATTTGCTGAAAATAGATTTTACTTTTGAACACAGATCATTAAAACCGTCTGAATGGCATCAGAAGAAAAATAAAAACAATAAAATCAGACAAATTCAATGACCATCATTATTACAGGAACCTCATCAGGAATCGGGTTTGCATTGGCCGAATATTTTGGTAAAAAAGGACATAAAGTATACGGATTAAGCCGCAAGCATACAGAAAGTAAGTATTTCAAATCTATACCTACTGATGTAACCGATAACACCGCTGTTCAGAATGCTATCGCTGAGGTTTTAAAAACAGAATCCAGAATTGACGTTCTGATTAACAATGCCGGAATGGGAATGGTAGGAGCAGTAGAGGATTCTACGAAAGAAGATATTTTAAAATTGTTCAGCCTGAATCTTGCCGGACCTGTACAGATGATGAGCGCAGTTCTTCCTAAAATGCGTGAACATAAATTTGGAAAAATTATCAATGTTTCCAGTATCGGAAGTGAAATGGGACTTCCTTTCCGTGGATTTTACTCAGCTTCAAAGTCTGCTCTGGACAAAGTAACGGAAGCGATGAGGTATGAAGTATACCCATGGAATATTGAGGTATGTTCTCTGCATTTGGGAGATATTAAAACCAATATTGCCGATAACAGAGTGATAACACAGGTTTCCCAGCCTTATAAAAATGTTTTTGATAAAGTTTACGCTTTGATGAATTCTCATGTGAATGACGGAACCGATCCTTTGGAAGTTGCAGAATACATTGAAAAACTTTTAGCAAAAAATAAATGGAAAGCTCATTATTATTTTGGTAAATTCGGGCAGAAAATCGGAGTTCCTTTGAAATGGATTCTTCCACAGGGAACTTACGAGAATTTGATGAAGAAATATAATAAACTGGATAAAAATTAGTTGATTGAAAGGGCGCATTGTCATTCTGAACGGAATGCAATACAGTGAAGAATCTTTTGTACTGAAGATTTCTCAACTCCCTTCACATTCAGAATGATAAATTGAAATTACTTTTAAAAATATTTTTTGTACTGTTCTGCGTTTTTACACAAGCGCAGAAGAAGCAGTATTGGCTCATTGATACAGAAACCAAGGTCAGGAAAAAAATAAAAGATTCCACTTCTGCGGTAAAATTTCTGGATTCATTAGCTCAGAATAATTATTTCTTCACCAAGCTGAAAGAGGTAAAAGTAAAAGGTGACAGCACCGAAATTTTCTTTGATAAAGGCAAGAATTTTAATGAAACTTATGTAAACCTTACCGATTCTCTTGTTCAGAAGCTAAAGATTCAGAAAGATTTTTTTACTAAAAATTTAGATTCCACCAAGAAAAGCATCAACAAAACTTATATTGATGACGGGTATTCTTTCAGCAGAATCAAATCTAAATATAAAGGACAGAAAAACGGCTACCCAATCGTAGAACTCGACATCAACAAAAATGATAAAAGAACGATCAATAATTTTGTCGTTAAAGGATATGAAAAAGTTCCCAAAAGATTCATCAAAAACCTGGAAAAGGAATTTAAAGGCAAAAACTACGATGACAAAAACCTTTTAGCCATTAATAAAACGTTTCAGAGCCATCCGTTTCTGACTCTTGAACGGCAGCCACAAACCTTATTCACCAAAGACTCCACAAGCATTTTTCTGTTTCTGGAAAAGAAAAAGACGAATACTTTTGACGGGGTAATTGGTTTCGGGAACGACAAAAGCTCCAAGTTTACGTTAAATGGCACCATGAATGTCAATTTCAGGAATATGTTCAACGGTTTTGAAACCGTCAATTTATACTGGCAGCGAAACCCTGATAAAGGACAAAATTTTGATCTTCAGGTGGATATTCCGTACCTGTTCAAATCGAATGTCGGGATGAACGCAAAAGTGAATATTTACCGACAGGATTCTACATTCGCCAATGTAAAATTCCTTCCCGCTTTTTATTATCATATCAACAACCGAAACAAAATCGGTTTAAGAGGAACATTGGAAGCCTCTACTATTATTGATACCTTATATGTTCAGGGAAAAGACTACAACAAAAACGGGATCGGGATATGGTTTGAAATGACTGAACCTACTGATATCGATCTTTTCCTTTACAAAACAAGGATCAATGCGGGCTATGATTTTTTAACAACAACCTATTCTAAAGATAATATTAAAGCTACACAAAACCAGTTTTATTTCTTTGGAGAACACAATTATCATATCTCAGGAAATCACTTCCTGAACATTAAGGGAGAAGGAGCCATGATGGATTCTAAAATAGAGTTCTCTGCCAACGAATTATACCGTTTTGGGGGCTGGAATTCAATGCGGGGATTCAATGAAAACTCCCTCGCCGCCGACTTTTACTATTATGGAAGTCTGGAATACCGGTATCTGATTGGCAATCAAGCCTTTTTTGATCTCTTTGGGCAGTATGGACAGCTCAATAATAAGTCGTTGAATGTAAAACCCAAGCTCTACAGTGTCGGGCTCGGTTTCAATTTCTTCATTCCTATCGGTCTGATGAGTTTCCAGCTGTCTAATGGTAACAAGTTTGGAAATCCTTTTAAGTTTAATGATATTAAAATCCATTGGGGAATCCTGAGTAGATTTTAGAAAACAACAGATTCTATCCTACCATTTCAGCTTGCTACCTTATATTAATATCTATATATAATAAAGCAAAATCCCTTATACAAAGGACATTTTTCATTTTACCTTTCTATTAATTCTTCATGTTAAAAAATATTAAATCGTATTTTTATTTTAATACATCATTAAAACACAGGTAACAGTGCTCTGCTAAATTTGCCTTCAAAAAAAATGAAGAAAACTCTAGCTACTTTTGCCGTTTTTTTACTTCCTCTTTATTTTTCCGCACAGGAAATCAATATTTCCGGAAATGTAAAATCAGAAAACGGCTCCAGTGTTTCCGGTGTGAACGTCACCGACAAAAACACAGGAAAGACTGCTACTACAGATAATAATGGTAATTTCACCATTTCTGCAAACCCTAAAGACATTCTTGAATTTTTTGCTCCTGATTTTTCTGTTTATACCGTTGAGGTTTCTTCAAAAAAACAGTATTCCATTGTTTTAAAAAAACCAAACGAAAAACAGATTGAAGGGGTTGTCATTACCGCATTAGGTATTGCCAAGAAGAAAGAAAAAATTGGTTATGCTACACAGGAAGTGGGAACCAAACAGTTTGAAACCATCACCACTCCAAGTATTGGTAACTTATTTTCCGGACAGGTAGCCGGTCTGAATGTTTCCAATCCAACAGGAATGCAGCAGGCACCACAGTTTACCCTAAGAGGAAATTCAAATGTGGTTTTTGTGATTGATGGAGTGATTGTGGAAAGAGAAGTTTTCCAGAATTTAGATCCAAACAACATTGAGAATATCAACGTATTGAAAGGAGCCACCGCTTCTGCACTATATGGTTCCAGAGGCCGTTACGGAGCCGTTTTGATTACAACAAAATCAGCTAAGAAGAAAGGATTCTCCGTAGAATTTTCACAAAATACCATGATTACGGGAGGATTTACCAATCTTCAGAAAACACAGACTGAATACGGGAACGGATCTCACGGAAAATACGAATTCTGGGACGGGGCCGATGGCGGTGTGAATGACGGAGATATGATCTGGGGTCCAAAATTCGTTCCGGGTTTACAGATAGCCCAGTGGAACAGCCCTATCAGAGATAAAGTAACCGGACAGGTAGTGCCTTGGTATGGAGCTGTGACGGGAACTCAATATGATAATAAAGCAAGATATGAAAGAGTTCCGATTGACTGGAAATACCATGATAACTTAAGTACTTTCTTAAAACCTGCGGTTATCAACAACAATAATTTCGCTATCAGCTATAGAGATAATAAAGACATATACAGGTTTTCAGGAAACTTTATGAACTATGATGACAGAGTTCCGAATTCTTATCTTCAAAAATATGGACTCAACTTTTCGTCTGAAAATCATCTTGGAGAAAAGTTAATCTTTAATACGAAATTCAATTTCAACCAGGCTTTTACGCCTAATATTCCTAACTACGATTACAACCCAAGCGGACACATGTATACAATCCTAATTTGGATGGGAGGCGATGTAGACGGGAGAGCCCTGAAAAATCACATGTGGATTCCAGGGAAGGAAGGAACAGCACAAGCCAACTGGAACTATGCGTGGTACAACAACCCTTGGTTCGGATCCGAGTATTATAAAAATCAGAACAGAACGAATATCATCAATGCACAGACTAGTTTAGAGTATAAAGCTACCCAGGATCTTTCGGTAAAAGGGAAAATATCTCTTGTGGAAAACCATAGCAAAACAGAAATATTAAGTCCTTATTCTTATTTCAATTACAGTGCGCCAAGAAGTGGAGGTTATATTCTGAAAGATAACAAAACATGGAATCTTAACTATGATGTTCTGGCGACTTACAAGAAAAAGATATCCGAAAACTTTGATTTCACCATCAATGCCGGAGGTTCAGCTTTCTATTTCAAAAACAATAGCAATGAAAGATCTACGGACGGATTGAGAACTCCTGAAGTATATACATTTGAAAACTCAATCGGAGCGCTTAAAAACTATACCTATCTGAAGGAAAAACTTATTTATAGTGCTTATTCCACGATTGACATCGGATTGTATAATGCGTTTTTCATCAATGTTTCAGGACGTAATGACTGGTCTTCTACGCTTCCCAAAGCCAACAGATCTTACTTCTACCCTTCGGCATCCATCAGTGCCGTTATTTCAAATCTGGTAAAATTACCAGAGTCTATCAATATGCTGAAGCTTTCCGCTTCATGGGCGAAAGTGGCGTATGACTTCCAGCCTTATTCTATCAGAAATTATTATCTGAATAACCAGGGAATCACTTTCAACGGAAATCCTACCTATTATTATCCTACCACTCTGAATGTAGAAAACTCTCTGAAACCTGAGCAGACAAAATCTTATGAATTAGGATTAAGCGCAGGCTTCTTGAATAACAGAATTACTTTAGATGCCACTTATTTCAGAACACTTGATTATAATAATATTCTTCAGTTTCCAGCGGCAGAATCATCAGGATTCACGTCACAATATGTAAACGGAAATGAATATACCACCAAAGGATTTGAAGTTTCTCTTGGTTTGGTTCCGGTAAAAACGGCCGATTTCAGTTGGAAAACTTTGATCAACTGGAGTACTTATGAACAAAAACTGACTTCCATTTATGATAATATGCCCAACTATCAAAACATTAAGTTGGGTGAAAGAATGGACAGCTATTACGATTATACATGGCAAAAATCTCCGGACGGAAAAGTAATTCTTGATGCCAATTCAGGAATGCCAACGAGAGCCAATACGCCAAGCAACTTAGGACATTTCAATCCGGACTGGACTTTCGGTTTCAACAATACCTTTAAATACAAAAAATTCACTTTAAACATCGGAATTGACGGAAGCATCGGAGGCGTGATGAGGTCGCAGGTTGTTGAAAAAATGTGGTGGGGAGGAAAACATCCTAATTCTGTAGCGTACAGAGATCTTGAATATGCCAATCCAGGAAAATATTATTTCGTTCCGGACGGCGTTAACTACAATCCAGCCACAGGTCTTTATACACCACACACGAAGGCTATCAGCTTCCAGGACTGGGCACAGAACTATCCATATCAGGCAAGGGTAACGCAGGATGAAAGTGAAGAGTTTGCAAACGTTTTTGACAGAACCTTCGTTAAGCTGAGATCTGTAGTATTAGAATATGATTTCTCTTCATTATTGAATCCTAAAGGAATGGTGAAAGGTTTCACCGCCAATATTTCAGCCTATAACTTAGCAATGTGGAAAAAATCTAAGAACCTGTACTCTGATCCTGATTTCCAGATCAGATCAGGAAGAAAGGAAGATATTGCCAATGATATTCAGGATCCATCCAGCAGATGGTTCGGAATCGGATTTAATCTTAAGTTTTAACTAAAAAGTACGTCAAGACAATGAAAAATAATATCAATAATGCAAAAGGGCAACAAGGTAAAACAGCAAAGTGGCTGATGAAATCTCTATTTGCTGCAGGACTTCTGACATTGGCTTCATGTGAAACCAGCCTTGATACTATCAATGAGAACCCCAATGACCAAGCCAGCGTTGATCCTAAAAACCTTCTGACTTACGTTGAAAAATACACGTTTCAGGTAAATGGTGATAATATGTATGCTTCAAGAATGATGATTGGTACCGATGGTGAGAATTCTTATCAGTATATGAAATGGAATGACACCTCATTTGAAGTGTATACAAAAGGACTCCTGAATACTGGAAAAATGATGCAGGAAGCAGAGAAAAGAGGAAATAAAAATTATCTGGCCATCGGAAAGTTTTTAAGAGCTTATCATTTTTTCAATATCAGTTTAAAAGTAGGAAGCGCTCCCTATTCCGAAGCGGCAAAAGGAGAATCTGGTATTACCCAGCCTAAATATGATACACAGGAAGCTGTAATGTCCGGAATTTTATCAGAATTAAAAGAAGCAAATGATCTTATTAATACCAATGACAAAATTGAAGGCGATATTGTGTACAACGGAGATGCTTTGAAGTGGAAAAAACTGATCAATTCTTTCCGTCTGAAAATTCTGATCACTTTATCTAAGAAAACGACAGTAGGAAATTATAATATTGCCACAGAATTTGCTTCTATCGCAGGAAGCCAGTCTTTGATGACTTCTATTGCGGATAACGGTGAGCTTAAGTTTGCTGACGCTGCAGACAGCAGATATTCGATGTTTAACAACAGTGGATATGGTTCCAGTTTATATATGGCGGATTATTTCATTAATATGTTCAAAGACAGACATGATCCACGTTTATTCACTTTTGCAGCACAGACTACCGGAGCTAAAGAGGCAGGAAAAGCCATCACAGATTTTACAGCCTACAACGGAGGAAATCCTACTTCTCCCTATTCTGACAATGCTGCTTTGATCACGGCTAAGAATATCTCTAAAGTAAATGACCGTTTTTATAAAGATCCTACCAATGAACCAGCTTCCGTATTAAGCTACTCAGAACTTGAGTTTATCCTTGCTGAAGCCACTGCAAGAGGCTGGATTTCAGGGTCTGCAAAAACCCATTATGACAATGCCATCAAAGCAAGTTTCAATTTTTATCAGACTTATGTAAAAAATCAGGGACAATATTTCTCAGGATTTGATGTGAATCAGTATCTGGCAACGTCTTTGGTTGTTTATAATAATACTGATCCTTTACAGACACAGCTGGAAAAAATCATGACTCAAAAATACATGACCATGTTCCATCAGGCACAATGGACTTCTTATTATGACTATTTAAGAACCGGATATCCAAACTATCCCCTGAAAACCGGAGTGGCAGCTCCTTTCAGATTCAGATATCCACAGTCAGAATACAGTTATAACAGCAGCAATTTAAAAGCCGCTCTGGCTGCCCAGTATGGTGGAAATGACAACATCAATTCTAAACCTTGGTGGCTGCAATAAAAATCTGATTATTTTTATATAAAACAAAGAAATCGCAGGAAAATCCTATTAACTTGCGGTTTCTTTCTTATTACGATTGAACATGAAAAGAAGAGAATTTTTAGAGAAATCAAGTCTTTTATTAGCTGGATTAGGAACATCAAGTGTTCTGCACCCTTCCATTTTAAAAGCGTTGGCCATTGATCCTGTTGCCCAGTCTACATTTTATGATGCAGAGCATGTGGTAATTCTGATGCAGGAAAACCGTTCATTTGATCATGCATTCGGTGCGCTTAAAGGAGTGAGAGGTTTTTTAGACAAAAGAGCATTTGTAAAACAGGATGGGCATTCCGTTTTCTTTCAAAAGAATGATGACGGAAAATATGCATCTCCTGCCCGACTGGATTTGAGAAATACAAAATCTACCTGGATGAGCTCACTGCCTCATTCATGGGCAGATCAGCAAAAAGCACTGAACAAAGGAAAATATGACCAATGGCTTCAGGCTAAAGCTTCAGGAAATAAAGATTACAAAAATATTCCGCTGACATTAGGATATTATAACCGTGAAGACCTTCCGTTTTATTATCAGCTGGCAGATGCATTTACCATATTCGATCAGTATTTCTGTTCTTCACTTACCGGGACTACTCCAAACAGACTGTTTCTTTGGTCCGGAACGTTGAGAGAGCAGCAAAACGGAAAAGTAAAGGCCAATGTTGTGAATGAAAATATTGATTATGACAAAGCAAAACAGGCCAAATGGAAAAGCTTCCCGGAGATTTTAGAACAGCAGAATGTTTCATGGAGAATTTATCAGAATGAAATCAGTCTTCCAAAAGGAATGTCCGGAGAACAGGAAGCGTGGTTGAGTAATTTTACTGATAATCCTATCGAATGGTTTTCAAAATTCAACGTTAAATTTTCAAAAGGGTATTATCAGAATATTCCTAATATCATAGCGTATCTGAAACAGGAAATTGAAAAAAATCCTAACCAGAAACAAAGACTGGAAAGCATGCTCGCTGAAGTTCAGGAAGATCAGGTAAAATATCATCCAGACAATTATTCAAAACTTTCAAAAGAGGAAAAAAACCTTCATGAAAAAGCTTTCACTACCAATGTAAATGACCCGGATTATTGGAAACTGGAAATCGGAAAGGATGAAAACGGAGAAAGACTGGTTGTTCCTGAAGGAGATGTACTGTTCCAGTTCAGAAAAGATGTAGAAGAGAAAAAACTTCCGCTGGTTTCCTGGCTGGTAGCTCCTGAACATTTCTCAGACCACCCGGGATCACCATGGTATGGTGCATGGTATATCTCTGAGGTTTTGAATATTCTGACCAAAGACCCTGAAACCTGGAAAAAAACAATATTCATCATCAATTACGATGAAAACGACGGATATTTTGATCATGTACTGCCTTTCGCACCACCAGTGAATCCGAGTCAGCCCGTTGATATGAACGGAAAAGAAGGAGTGGAATATGTAGACCAATCCCAGGAATATATGTCGAATCCTTCTTTAAAAAATTATGAAAAAATTGAAGGAACGGTTGGATTAGGTTACAGAGTTCCCATGATTATTGCTTCCCCATGGACAAAAGGAGGTTTTGTAAATTCCGAAGTATCAGATCACACTTCCGTGCTGCAGTTCCTGGAGAATTTCATCATGAAAAAATATAAGAAAAATGTTCATGTTGACAATATCAGTGACTGGAGAAGAGCAGTATGCGGAGATCTTACGTCTGCCTTTAATTCTTCCAGTGTAAAAGCTCCACAGATGAATTATCTGGATCAGAAAGAGTATGCTAAAACCATCAATGCAGCTAAAAATAAACCTGTTCCGGATCTGAAATGGTATTCTGAAAATGATCTTAACGGTAATTTACTTGAGATTCAGGAAAGAGGTTTGAAACCATCCAATCCACTTCCATATCATTTCCATGTCAATTTAGAAGGTGGGCAGATTAAAATGACCAATTTAAAAGAGAATGGAGTTCCATTATTAATCTATGACAGAACTCAATTCAACAGTACTCTTTATCATTTTTCATATGCTCTATATTCAAAACAAGAACTATCCCATGCTGTGCATTCTGGAGCCTATGATTACGAAATTTTCGGTCCCAATGGCTTTTTCAGGAAATTCAAAGGAAATAATAATGCTGAAACAGAGGTGATTTTGACAAATATCATTTCAAAAAACCAGGTTGAACTGACCATTAGAAATCCTAAAAAGGAAAATATTTCCATAAGCCTGGAAGATCTTTACACAAAAAATAAAAAAACAATTTCTGTACAAAAAACGGAAGAAAAAATAATTATCGATCTTGATAAATATAAAGGCTGGTATGATTTGAAATTAATGCTAAATGATCGTCTGTGGCACTTTGCAGGAAGAATTGAGACCGGAAAGGTTTCGGTTTCTGATCCGCACTGGGCGTAGAGAATACTTATAAAATTGATAAAATCCTGTACTTTAAAACGTGCAGGATTTTTTTGACTTATTCTATTAAAGAATACTTCAATTATAATGTATTACATAATGTAAATAATCATTAATATAAAAATTATAATATATTTTTTTCAAAGTATACTGAATTTTATTATATTCACTTAACTAATTATTTACATCATGAAAAAATTAAATTTAACGATTGCCATGTCTTTATTTGCGTTTGCTCTATCCGGAAATCTGAGCGCGCAAGACCTCGCGACAGATAACCATACGGTTACCATTTCTATTCCCGAAGTTGCTTTGGTAGATATTGAACCATCAGCTACTAAAAATATTACTCTTGGGTTTACAGCGCCTACTGAAGCAGGAAATCCTATCGTTCCAGCAACAGCCAACACTACTTTATGGCTTAATTATTCGTCCATTAAATCTGTTGCAGATCCTACCCGTAATATAAGTGTAACAATGAATGCTGTCATTCCCGGAGTTGATCTTCAGGTAACAGCAGCAGGACCTACGGGAGCAGGAGCAGGAACATTGGGAGCATCTACAGGTCTGTTGACATTAAGTGCTGCCAACCAGACTATCATTTCAGGAATCGGAAGTGCTTATACAGGAAATGGTGCCAATAACGGTCACAATCTTACCTATGCACTTGCTGCAGGAAGTGGTCCTGGAGGTGTAGCAGCGTACGCAGATTTACAGGCAACAGCCACTGTTACAACTACCGTTACTTATACAATATCAGATAATTAGAATTTAACCAAAATTCTTTTCTACCTGTCAAAAACAAGAAGAAGCTGACATTCAGTTTCTTCCTGGTTTTGTATTATTAATGATTAACTCCAAACTTTAAATAATGATGATGATAAAGCGTATTCTTCTTTTGATCACCCTGATTTTGCAGTTCAGCTTTTTACATGCCGGTATTGTGATTCTCAACGGGCTTACGCATTCTTATAAAATAGAAAACGGAAAGGTTTATAAAGGAAAAGTTGCCATTGAAAACACAGGCAGTAATCCTCAAAGTGTAAAAATATTTTTACAGGATTTTTCTTACCATGCTGACGGAACCATCAATTATTCTGCTTTGCGTACAAATAAGCGTACCAATGGGGAATGGATTAAACTCAATACCAATCTGATCACTCTGAAAGGTAAAGAAAAGACAGAGGTCTTCTATGAGATTACTGTTCCCAATGAAGCCATGGATCCCGGAAGCTATTGGAGCGTCATTATTGTAGAGCCGGTAGAGGATATCAAACCCAGCGACAGTAAGGTGGGAGTGAACATCACTTCTATTATACGGTACGCTATCCAGATCATTACAGATATTGAAACAGAAAAGGCCAAACCGGATCTTAAGTTTGAAAGTGTAAAAGTAGAAAAGCTGGAGGGAAAGCAAACCGTGAAGATTGCCGTAGCCAATAATGGTAATCTTTACTGCAAACCGACAACAGCCATTGAAATTTATAATCGTAAAACCGGTGAAAAAATAGGAACGTATTCAAGTTTAACAATGGGACTGCTTCCTGACACCTCCAAAACGTTTTACATTGATATCAGTAAAATACCGCCGGACAAATACAGAGCGGCTATAATTGCTACAGATGAAGAGGAGAATGCATTTGCACTCAATGTGGAATTAGAAGTAAAAAATGATTAGAATTTGGACTTTATTTATTATCCTATTATTATTCCCGATATTTATTTTTTCTCAGCAGCAATCTAATGGATTGTCCAGTAAAAAAGATAGTATATTACCGGGAATGTCAACTTCTATTCCTTTCACATTAGATAATAATTCGGATGAAAACAGGATTTATGAGATATCAGTCACGACTTCAAGTCCCTCTATTATTCCCATTTTAGCAAAAGGAGAATTTAAGATTGCTGCCCATGAAACTTCGGCTTATCTGGTACCCTTACGAATTGCAACAGAAACAAGCCAGGGCAATTATTCTGTAACATTGAATATTATAGACCGTAACAACGGCATTTCCTTTACAAAAACATCAAAAATAACAGTTTCAGGGAACAGAAATATTTCTCTTACGGCTCTGAATTCACCTGAGTACGTAAGGGCTGGAGAAACAATCCGGGCTGCTTTTCTTTTAAAAAACAATGGTAATATAACGGAGGATATTCATCTTGAAAGTAAAAATGCCATCCTTGATAATGAATCCTCATTAGTATTAGAACCCAATGAGTCAAAGATCATTACGATACACAAAATAACCAACCCTGAACTCAGTCAAAATGAATTTCAGAACCTTAATCTTTCGGTATATTCAAAAGGGAACCTTAAGGAAGCGCAAAGCGTTTATGTAAGTACTCAGATTATATCCGTAAAACCATCTGAAAACGATATTTATCACAGACTTCCTGTTGCCCTTTCATTATCTTTTGTCGGAATGCAGAATATGGGGGTTTATAATGATGGCTTTCAGGGAGAAATTTACGGAAAAGGAACGCTGGACAAAGACAATAAAAACCAGATCGAATTTCGGGCAGTTACCCACAATCCTGTAGATCTCAATACATTTACCCAATATGAGGAATATTTTGTGAATTATAAGCGGGATAATTTCTTTATTCATCTTGGTGATAAAACGTATTCTTCATCTTATTTAACAGAGTTTGCAAGATATGGCCGCGGGGCAGAAATCCGGTATGATTTTAATAAAGTGAGCCTGGGCGGTTTCTATAATCATCCCAGGTTTTTCAGAGATATTAAGGATGAATTTAATATTTACTCTGCCTTCAAAATCAGAAAAGAATCAGAACTTTCGGTCGGATACCTTTACAAAACTCCAAGAAAGGAGGAGATCCGATACGGAGATTTAAGATTGGATTCTGAAGCTCATCTTCCTTATGCCAAAGGAAAATTCAAGATATCAAGGAATATTAATATTTCCGGAGAATTAGCCTACAGTGCTACCAAAAAAACGGATGGAACAGCTTATATGCTTCAGGCTGATGCTATTTTCGAAAAGTTCAACGGAAGTTTAATGTACGTAAAAGCAAGTCCTGAATTTGCAGGATATTTTACGAATACAAATACCTTTAACGGAAACGTTAACTACAAAATTTCCAGAAAGCTCAGTGCTTTTGTCAACTATACACAGGATGCTAAAAATTTCCAGAGAGACACCCTGTTTTTAGCTGCTCCTTACAGACAGTATCTGCAATATGGAGTACAATATAAATATCTCTCAAATGGTTCTGTGATCCTTAATAGCGGGTATCAAAAATATCAGGATCGTCTGGAGCCCAGACAGTTTGATTACTATGAACTTTTTTTCAAGGTGAGTATTGATCAGCAGGTAGGAATGTTTCAAGTGAATCTTGAAGGGCAGTTTGGTAAAACAGACAATTATCTGACTGGGTTTAGCGGTAATTCAAGTTTTTATTCTGCTAATCTTTCATTTCAAAAATTCAGAACCTATTTTAATGTATTCGGAAGCTATGCCATCAGCTCAAGATATCAGCTGCAGAATCAGAAACAGCTTTATTACGGAGCAAGAATTTACAGCCGATTTTCTGATAAGACTACTTTAAGTATTTTTTATCAGAACAATTATATGCCGGAAGAATATTTTAAAGACAGAAATTTATTTGAACTTCTTTTCCACCAGCAGCTATTTCCCGGAAATGAAATTGATCTTTCCGGCAGATATTCATTACAGAGAGGAGAGATTGGGGATAAAGATTTTATATTTTCCATGCGCTATACATGGCGTCCCAATGTTCCGGTACAGAAAACGGCTGAATATATTTCGCTGTCCGGAAATATCAGTAATCTTGGGATAAAAAAGACAGAAGGAGTAAGATTAATGCTTGGAAGTTATCTGTCCGTTACCGATCAGGAAGGAAATTATTTATTCAAAAATGTGATTCCTGGAAATTATTTTCTGGAAATTGACCGTTCAACAACAGAGATCAATGATATTCCCACGCTGGCGTTTCCGGCAGCCCTTTCTCTGAGTAATAAGGACAATATTTTTAATTTCGGGTTAACAACGGCTGCCAATGTTCAGGGGCATATTCAGTTTGTAGAAACAGAAGATAAAGATCAGACAGCCCTATCTGAATTACTTGCTAAAAAAGAGAAAAAGAAAAAAGAAAGTATTATTATAGAAACTACGGGTAAAGACCAGACCTATCGTAAAATATGTTTTATAGGTGAAGATTTTGATTTTACTTATCTAAGGCCCGGAGACTGGACTGTTAAAGTCTATCGCAACGGTCTTGATAAACGTTATAAAGTCTTGAACGATAAATTCCAGTTTACCCTAAAGCCTTCAGAAACAAAAAAATTGAGTATTCATGTTGTCAAGCAGCAAATAGAAATAAAATACCAGCAGGAATCCTTAAAGGTAGGATATAATGAAATAAAAAAGAAGAAATGATTTTGATCCGTTCGCTATTGTTATTAGTGTCTTTTATCTTGTCAGGAGTTCTATACTCCCAGACTACGGTCACCATGACTTTACCTACCGTAACTTTAATGGATATTGAGCCTACAGGAAATTTTACGCTCAATTTTACAGCCCCTACTGAAGCAGGAAATGCGCTTGGTAATCCAACTCCCAATACTTCGAAATGGGTCAACTATACATCTGCAATTGCACCCGGCGGGCTTACCAGAAAAATTACAGCATCAGTAAATAAAGTTATTGCAGGAGTTAATATAAGATTACAGGCTGCTGCCGCTTCCGGAGCAGGAGGAGGAACATTGGGAACTTCTGCAGGACAGGTTACCCTTACCACGACTCCTGTCACAATTATTAGTGGCATTGGAGGTGCTTTTACAGGAAATGGGGCCAATAATGGCCATAATCTCACTATTTCTCTAACAACTAATACGTATGCTAATTTATTGGCACAGGCTAATACAGCTGTTGTAATTGTCTACACCATCACAGAATAAAATTGAAAAATGAAAATTAACAGCCACTTTTTCAGGGAAATCAGCTTAAAAAAATATCTATGTATTATTCCTTTAATAATCAGCAGTTATTTGGCGGGGCAAACAATAACTGTAGGCGGAAGTAATTGGACTGTAAGTGTACCCACTATTACGGAAGCTGGAACAAACTATGCGGGAACTTATCAGAGTGCTACTAATTTAATAACATTGTCTGGTAATTTGCCAGGATCATTTCTAAACCTTCTTACCAGTGGTGCTGCCAGAGTAAGTGTACACCATACCCCTACAACATGGAATAGCAATCTTCACCTTTATGCCAAAAGAAGTGGTGGAAGTACAAGTATAAGTGGACTTTGTGTTCTCTGCACAGCAACAATAAACGGAGGTACAACTTATACAGAAATACCACAAGCTGTAGCTACCGCATTTTTTACCATCAATTTTACCGGAGTTTTGGGACTAGGTAACAGCGTATCATACACAGGCATTAATGCACAGTTGCAAATAAGCGGAGTTTCTGTAATCGTGCCCGCAACAACTTATAGTACACAGGTGGTTTTCACAATTGGAGCAAATTAAAAATACTTCAAAGCGATCCAGATATTTATCGTAATTAATTCAACAATCCATCTAAAGATATATTCAGTCAATTTGTATCAATAAAAAACAATCCTTTTCTGATTTTGAAAAGGATTATTTTTTATTGTATTTAAAATTAATTAATGTTTGGCCCACCAAAGAGGAGTCAGTACAGCATCTGTACCCCCAAGTAATTGTACCGCTTTATCATATCCAGGCTGATCTGTATTTCTGAAAGTACTTGGATATCTTAATCTCTGAGGGAAATTCTGAATAGAATTCGTCATATAATTCCCTGAGCTCAGATTAGGAAGGTTGGCCAATGGAGTTTCGATGGCAGGGTTTTCAAAAAACGGCAGCCCAAGTCTTCTCTGATCATTCCAGGATTCTAACGGTAACCAAGGCGTATTGGCAATATATTTCTGGGTAATAATCTTTGTCAGTTTATCATTCTTTACCGATCCATTTTTATAAATCGTATTTACAGGATATTTAATGTCTACAGAAACTAAGTTCCCGCTTACAGGATCTTTATATTTCATTGTATGGCTTACTCCCGGCTCTGTAATATGACTGTAAGACACAGAAGTACCATCACGGTTATAATCCGTAGAAGCAATATATTGACCATAGAATTGTGAAACTCCATTATAAACAAAGCTTTCCTGAATTCCTTTATTATAGGCAGCTTCATCACTCATTGGAACTGCCCAGCCTTTCAATGCAGCTTCCGCCAAAAGGAAATAAGTTTCCCAGCTTGCAAAAAATATTCTTGCATTCGTACTTTCCCGATACTGCTTACCCAAAGCCGGCATACATCCTACTACATTTCTCAAGCCGTTTCTCTGTCCTTTTGCCCCCCAATTTCCAATGGTATAGGCATTCCAGGTATTTACCGTGTTTATTGTTATTTTAGAATTATCTTCAAACGTAAGATCTCCATGATTGGTAGTTGCCTGATTGGTATACGTTGGATACAATGAGTAAACCGGGCTTGTAAGATCCCCCGGAATATAAAACGTTTTATATGCTCTCGGATCTATTTTATTGGGTAGTCCGTCCAACCAATATCCTGCACTTGGATCATTGGTCATTGTAGTGAACTGTTGGTCATATTTTATACCAATATAGTCAGATGCTTTTACCTGCGTATGTTGAGCTCCCGGTAATTGGTCTGTGGAATTGACTCCTCCTAAACCAATGTATACATTATTAAGGGTTGCTGATAAGATCTGGGAATTCCATTCTCTTGACATTACACCTGTTAAGGCATCCCATCCTGATTTTTCAGCCACTTTAAAATTATCTGCACTTGTAGCTATAAACGTATTTGAATTAGCCGCTGCTTCAAATTCTGTTTTTGCTTTTGCGGGATCTACTTCTGCAATTCTCATAGCAATTCTCATTCTCATAGAGTTGGCATACTTTACCCACTGAGTCCAGTTAAAACCATACACCATATCATAGGCATTAGCATTTGATGGTACTCCTTGGGTGGTGTCCATTTTTGCAATGGCATCTTTTAATTCTTCCAAAATAAAATAATACACTTCTTTTTCAGAATTGAAAGTAGGATTCGTTCCCTGAAAAGCCTGAATAGGTTGAGGTCCGAAATTATCCGAAAATTCACTCATTAAATAAGCTCTCCAGATTCTGGAAATCTGAATGATATTGTCATAATAAGGTTTTCCTTGTCCGGCCGCCTTTTTTTCATTAGCCAATTGAATAGCCGCATTCGCGTTATTCAGCCATTCTGATACGTATTTCCAATATTCGGAAGTCCAGGAATCGTCATAAGTTCCACCCGCAATTCCTGTTGATAAATGCTGTCTTGCTGCTGTTTTCCAGTATAAAACAAAAACACGTTCTGCAATATTAGGATCTTGCTGAGCACCGAGAATTGAGTTATTTAAGAAATATTCAGGTTCTGCTTTATTAGCGTCTACGGCAAACGGGTTATTATTGATGTCTTCAAAATCATTGCATGAAGTACATAGTAAACCGATAGTAAATAATGATAAGATATATTTTTTCATTGTTTCAGTTGTTAATTAAAAGCCTAAAGTGATTGTAAATAGATAAGATCTTGAAGTGGGAAAAGCAAGGTTTTCAAATCCTGTAGCATTAGAATTTATTGCGAATACAGATTCCGGATCAATTCCTTTTGCTTTACTATAGATCATCCATACGTTATTTGCCGTAAAAGCAACCTTAGCACTCTGTAAGGCTAATTTTTGGAAAATACTTTTAGGAAAATTATAGGTCAGCTGAATATTTCTTAAACGAATATTGGTAGCATCATAAATGTTTTGTTCTGTAATTCCTAAATTTCCAGCTGTTACAGCTCCCCAATAATCCTGTTGAGTAATTTCTTTGGTATTTGCTGTATAACCGCCATTTCCCTCCACTACTGCATCTAAAATCATATTATCACGTTTTCCTCCGGGCGCAGTATCTGCAGCAAGTCCATTCGCTTGTAATGCAGCTTGCGTTGCGGAGAAAAATTTACCTCCGATTCTTCCGTCAATTAAAAATGAAAGTCCAATATTTTTATATACAAAACTGTTTGTGAAACCAAACAAAGCTCTCGGAGTTTGATCTCCAAGATAATATTGATCAGAAGTAGCCCGCGGTAATCCGTTTTGATCCACAATCAGTTTCCCGTAATGAGGACTGCTGGCATCTTCTACTCTTAAAAATTTCGTCCCATAAATGGCTCCGTAAGGTTTTCCTACTTCCGCGAAGAATGCAACGTTATCAAAACCTGATAAAGGATATTTTGAAATATTTCCATCAATTTTATCGATGTTGCTTTTTAAAGTTGAAAAATTGGCATTGACATTCCATACAAAACTTTCCTTCTTAAAGATATCCGTATTCAATACAAATTCAAACCCTTTATTATGCAGCCCTCCTGAATTAATTTTCTTTTTCTCATATCCTGAAAGAGGATTTATTGGTAAATCTATCAGCTGCTCTGTTGCATTATTACTGAAATAACTTATATCTAAAGAGACTCTGTCAAAAAACTTCATATCTGCCCCGATTTCAAAACTTTTAAGCTTCTCAGCATGAAGATTTGAATTAAAAAGAATTTTATTTCTTGTAAGCACTATATGGCCGCTTGGATCTGTGGAAGCGGTATAGGTATTATATAACTGTTGGGGTGGTAAAGAATTTCCTGTAACTGCGTAAGCCGCACGAAGCTTAGCAAATGTTAAGGCATTTAGAGTTGTACCATTTAATTTCTTTAACATATCTGTTAAAACTAATGAAGTGCTCACAGAAGAATAAAAATAAGATCTGTTATCAATATTCAAAGTAGAAGACCAATCATTTCTTGCCGTAGCATTCAAAAACCAATATCCGTCATAATTAATTTCAGCAGCAGCAAATACTGAATTAATTTTTTTCCACATATCAACTTCAGTCGTCGTAACAGAAGCAAGGTCACTCGTATTAGATGTGCTGAAAACATTAGCCAGAATAAGATTTTGTGTGGAAAAATATAGGGCCTTATCCCTGCTTTCCATCATCTGCCCATAAACGGAAAGCGATCCACCCCATTTGTCAACAATATTATCTTTTTTAGCATTAAGACTTACGATATAATTATTTTCATAAAACTTTTCCTGACCGGTGGAGTAAGAATTATTACGGCTAGACCCCGTCCAAACCCTTGCATCAGTATTTAAAGAATAGAAATCTGTTCCTAGCCTTACATCTGCGCTCAGCCAATTATTAAATTGATATTTAAGATAACCGTTTAATAGAAATCTATCCTTTTTATCAGCATTCAATGCATTATAAGCTGTCCAATAAGGATTAATTCCATTTGAGGTTATCCAGCGTGACTTCACTTCATTTTGCATTTGCCCCTCACGATAATCCCTTACATCAACATTTTGAGGCATTAAAAGGATTGATGGATAGTAATTTCCATCACCTCGTCCTGCAGATGGTCTATTTGTACCTTTAACGCTCATATATTGAGCTTTCATCTCAGTTGTCCATCTTTTATTAGCTCCAAAATTAGAATTCATTTTTGCCATAAAATTGAACCTTTCATATTTTGAATTCGGAATCTGGCTATTACTGTTTAAATAATTAGCAGATGTGTACAAGCTTGATCCTTCGCCTAAGTTCTCCTGGAAGCTCAGGGTATGCTGCGCATTAGTTCCTGTTTTAAAAAAGTTTTTTAAGTTATCATGAACCGTCATATTTGAACCGTCAAAAGCAGGTCCCCAGGAAGTTGTATTGTCAACCCCTTGTGGATTGGGCAAACCATTACTTCCTTGAGCAAAGCTATGCTGCAAATCAGGTTTCATAAAAATATTTTCAAAACCTAAGCTTGTAGAATATGTAATTCCTAACCCTCCCTTTCTTTTACCAGTTTTTGTAGTAATCAAGATAACTCCGTTTCCACCTCTGGAACCGTAAAGAGCAGAAGCAGCACCACCTTTTAAAACGGAAAGACTTTCAATGTCATCCGGATTGATATCACTTAAACCATTTCCCATATCAAGATCCGGATTCCAGAAATCATTGTTAGAGTCTTTTCCATTCTGCTTAACCTTTGACCCTAAGCTATTACTTAACGGAACTCCATCCACTACAATAAGCGGCTGATTATCTCCGGTAAAAGAATTAAACCCCCGCAGGTTAATCTTGGAAGAAGAACCTGGTCCAAAACCTCCTTTAATGACTTGCAATCCGGCCACCTTTCCTACTAATGCATTGGTCATGTTATTTTCTTTAGCATCAACAAGGGTTTGGCCTTTTACGTCCTGGAAAGAATATCCAAGCGCTTTTTTTTCTTTTTTTACACCATAAGCTGTAACAACTACTTCATCAATCTTTGACGCTTTAGTTGAATCGCTTTGTGCATACAATCCACCGAAAAAGAATAAGGATTGGAGCAGTCCAACCTTAAAAATGGTTTTTTTCATAAAAATTAGATTTGGTATATACTTAATAATATCACAAGATATTTCAACAAATAAACGTAATTCTTATTAAATTAATACACAATCATTAATTATTTATGCTAAATACATCAATAAGACTAACACCATCATTCTAATATTTTTTTAATCAATACCTATTAAGTCATTACTATGTATTGAAAGCTTTTGATACTTAAGTGATTGAGTAAATTCAATTAGCTTATAGCCCAAGCTTAGTACTTCTTGGCATTGAATTGAAGAAAAAGATAAAATAGAAT
>NZ_WJHU01000019.1:0-1914 GCF_033712365.1 Chryseobacterium sp. JV558 | reverse complement strand
GCCACTGACAGAAGAGAGTGCTTCATTAAAAAGCGGAAGATATAAAGATCATTGACATACAATATAACAACCAAGTAAGGAAAAAACTAAAGCGTTAAAAAACTTTGAGTGAGTCAGACAAACATACAATGGAGAGTTTGATCCTGGCTCAGGATGAACGCTAGCGGGAGGCCTAACACATGCAAGCCGAGCGGTAGAGATTCTTCGGAATCTTGAGAGCGGCGTACGGGTGCGGAACACGTGTGCAACCTGCCTTTATCTGGGGGATAGCCTTTCGAAAGGGAGATTAATACCCCATAATATATTTATCGGCATCGATAGATATTGAAAACTCCGGTGGATAGAGATGGGCACGCGCAAGATTAGATAGTTGGTGAGGTAACGGCTCACCAAGTCTACGATCTTTAGGGGGCCTGAGAGGGTGATCCCCCACACTGGTACTGAGACACGGACCAGACTCCTACGGGAGGCAGCAGTGAGGAATATTGGACAATGGGTGAGAGCCTGATCCAGCCATCCCGCGTGAAGGACGACGGCCCTATGGGTTGTAAACTTCTTTTGTATAGGGATAAACCTACTCTCGTGAGAGTAGCTGAAGGTACTATACGAATAAGCACCGGCTAACTCCGTGCCAGCAGCCGCGGTAATACGGAGGGTGCAAGCGTTATCCGGATTTATTGGGTTTAAAGGGTCCGTAGGCGGATCTGTAAGTCAGTGGTGAAATCTCACAGCTTAACTGTGAAACTGCCATTGATACTGCAGGTCTTGAGTGTTGTTGAAGTAGCTGGAATAAGTAGTGTAGCGGTGAAATGCATAGATATTACTTAGAACACCAATTGCGAAGGCAGGTTACTAAGCAACAACTGACGCTGATGGACGAAAGCGTGGGGAGCGAACAGGATTAGATACCCTGGTAGTCCACGCCGTAAACGATGCTAACTCGTTTTTGGGTTTTCGGATTCAGAGACTAAGCGAAAGTGATAAGTTAGCCACCTGGGGAGTACGTTCGCAAGAATGAAACTCAAAGGAATTGACGGGGGCCCGCACAAGCGGTGGATTATGTGGTTTAATTCGATGATACGCGAGGAACCTTACCAAGGCTTAAATGGGAAATGACAGGTTTAGAAATAGACTTTTCTTCGGACATTTTTCAAGGTGCTGCATGGTTGTCGTCAGCTCGTGCCGTGAGGTGTTAGGTTAAGTCCTGCAACGAGCGCAACCCCTGTCACTAGTTGCCATCATTAAGTTGGGGACTCTAGTGAGACTGCCTACGCAAGTAGAGAGGAAGGTGGGGATGACGTCAAATCATCACGGCCCTTACGCCTTGGGCCACACACGTAATACAATGGCCAGTACAGAGGGCAGCTACACGGTGACGTGATGCAAATCTCGAAAGCTGGTCTCAGTTCGGATTGGAGTCTGCAACTCGACTCTATGAAGCTGGAATCGCTAGTAATCGCGCATCAGCCATGGCGCGGTGAATACGTTCCCGGGCCTTGTACACACCGCCCGTCAAGCCATGGAAGTCTGGGGTACCTGAAGTCGGTGACCGTAACAGGAGCTGCCTAGGGTAAAACAGGTAACTAGGGCTAAGTCGTAACAAGGTAGCCGTACCGGAAGGTGCGGCTGGAACATCTCATTTTAGAGCGTCTTAAAGACGATAAACAAATAAGTATCGTAAGATACAAAGTACTTACTTCAAAGTAAAGCTTTAGTTTTTTGTTTGGTTGATTATATTAAAAATACAAAACCCACTAGAAATTAGTAAAGGGAAGAGATTGAGAAAAGGAGGCGAGGATATTACTTATTACTTATCACCCCTTACTCATAAAAAAGTCTCGTAGCTCAGCTGGTTAGAGCGCTACACTGATAATGTAGAGGTCGGCAGTTCGAGCCTGCCCGAGACTACTAATT
>NZ_WJHU01000018.1:0-3334 GCF_033712365.1 Chryseobacterium sp. JV558 | reverse complement strand
GGGGAATTAGCTCAGCTGGCTAGAGCGCCTGCCTTGCACGCAGGAGGTCAAGGGTTCGACTCCCTTATTCTCCACAGTTTTGGAAGACTGATTTAAAAGTTACGGATAGAGCCAAAAACAATATCTGTTCATCAGTTGGACAAGAAGACATTAAGATCATTGACATTAACGGTAAAGACATCACAAAGAGATAACCGAGCACTTTCGAGTGCCGAGTTTATAAAAATATCGATAAATTTTAATTTATCAAAAAATACTGAACTAATATAATTATTAGGAAAGAAATCGTTAAGGGCGTATGGCGGATGCCTAGGCTTTCAGAGGCGACGAAGGACGTGGTAAGCTGCGAAAAGCTGCGGGGATTGGCACACACGAATTGATCCGCAGATGTCCGAATGGGGCAACCCGGCATGTTGAAGACATGTCACCTCGCAAGAGGAGCAAACCCGGAGAACTGAAACATCTAAGTACCCGGAGGAAAAGAAATCGAAGAGATTCCGTAAGTAGTGGCGAGCGAAAGCGGATTAGCCCAAAAGCTAATATATGTTTAATAGAATGTTCTGGAAAGAACTGCCGTAGAGGGTGATAGCCCCGTATATGAAAGGCATATTTAAGTGATAAATGAGTAGGGCGGGACACGTGAAATCCTGTCTGAATATGGGGGGACCATCCTCCAAGGCTAAATACTCCTGAAAGACCGATAGTGAACAAGTACTGTGAAGGAAAGGTGAAAAGCACTTCGAATAGAAGGGTGAAATAGAACCTGAAACCGTACGCCTACAAGCGGTCGGAGCACCTATATGGTGTGACGGCGTGCCTTTTGCATAATGAGCCTACGAGTTAATTTTACTAGCGAGGTTAAGGTATTAAGTACCGGAGCCGGAGCGAAAGCGAGTCTGAATAGGGCGTATAGTTAGTAGGATTAGACGCGAAACCTTGTGATCTACCCATGGGCAGGTTGAAGCTCTGGTAACACAGAGTGGAGGACCGAACCGGTTGACGTTGAAAAGTCTTCGGATGACCTGTGGGTAGGGGTGAAAGGCCAATCAAACTGGGAGATAGCTCGTACTCTCCGAAATGCATTTAGGTGCAGCGTCGTATATAAGTTTATTAGAGGTAGAGCTACTGATTGGATGCGGGGGTTTCATCGCCTACCAATTCCTGACAAACTCCGAATGCTAATAAATGTTCTACGGCAGTGAGGGCATGGGTGCTAAGGTCCATGTCCGAGAGGGAAAGAACCCAGACCAACAGCTAAGGTCCCAAAATATATGTTAAGTTGAAGCAACGCGGTTGGACTGCATTGACAGCTAGGATGTTGGCTTGGAAGCAGCCATTCATTTAAAGAGTGCGTAACAGCTCACTAGTCGAGCGGTCCGGCATGGATAATAATCGGGCATAAACATATTACCGAAGCTATGGATTTGTACATTGTACATCTGGTAGGAGAGCATTCTATTTGCGCCGAAGCAGTACTGTGAGGTATTGTGGAGCGGATAGAAAAGAAAATGTAGGCATAAGTAACGATAAAGCGGGCGAGAAACCCGCTCACCGAAAGACTAAGGTTTCCTCAGCCATGCTAATCAGCTGAGGGTTAGTCGGGACCTAACGCGAACCCGAAAGGGGTAGTGGATGGACAATGGGTTAATATTCCCATACTTGCTCACACTAAAAAGGGGACGGAGTGCCGTACTTACTGGAGACTGACGGAATAGTCAAGGCCTAGCCTTCGGGCGAAGCTGCTGTAGGGAAAGTGCTTCCAAGAAAAGCCGAAGTGAAGCAACCCGTACCAAAACCGACACAGGTAGTCGAGGAGAGAATCCTAAGGTGCTAGAGTGAATCATGGTTAAGGAACTAGGCAAAATAGTCTCGTAACTTCGGGAGAAGAGACGCCATCAGCAATGGTGGCCGCAGTAAAGAGGCCCAGGCGACTGTTTATCAAAAACACAGGACTCTGCAAAATCGAAAGATGCAGTATAGGGTCTGACACCTGCCCGGTGCTGGAAGGTTAAGGAAGGTGCTTAGGGTTAAACCGAAGGCATTGACTGAAGCCCCAGTAAACGGCGGCCGTAACTATAACGGTCCTAAGGTAGCGAAATTCCTTGTCGGGTAAGTTCCGACCTGCACGAATGGTGTAACGATCTGGGCACTGTCTCAACCATGAGCTCTGTGAAATTGTAGTCTCGGTGAAGATGCCGAGTACCCGCAATGGGACGAAAAGACCCTGTGAACCTTTACTATAACTTCGTATTGACTTTGAGTAAGTAATGTGTAGGATAGGTGGGAGGCTTTGAAGCTTGCACGCTAGTGTAGGTGGAGCCAACGTTGAAATACCACCCTTTACTTACTTGGAGCCTAACTTCTATTAGAAGGACATTGCGTGGTGGGTAGTTTGACTGGGGTGGTCGCCTCCAAAAGAGTAACGGAGGCTTTCAAAGGTACCCTCAGCACGCTTGGTAACCGTGCGTAGAGTGTAATGGCATAAGGGTGCTTGACTGTGAGACCTACAAGTCGATCAGGTGCGAAAGCAGGACATAGTGATCCGGTGGTTCCGTATGGAAGGGCCATCGCTCATAGGATAAAAGGTACTCCGGGGATAACAGGCTAGTCTCCCCCAAGAGCTCACATCGACGGGGAGGTTCGGCACCTCGATGTCGGCTCGTCACATCCTGGGGCTGGAGAAGGTCCCAAGGGTTGGGCTGTTCGCCCATTAAAGTGGCACGCGAGCTGGGTTCAGAACGTCGTGAGACAGTTCGGTCTCTATCTATTGCGGGCGTTAGATGTTTGAGAGGGCTTGATTCTAGTACGAGAGGACCGAATTGAACAAACCTCTGGTGTATCAGTTGTACCGCCAGGTGCACTGCTGAGTAGCTACGTTTGGAAGAGATAAGCACTGAAAGCATATAAGTGCGAAACTCGCCTCAAGATGAGACATCTTTTAAGGGTCGTTGGAGATGACGACGTTGATAGGCTACAGGTGTAAAGACAGTAATGTCATAGCCGAGTAGTACTAATTACCCGTAGATTTATAGCCTAATATGGCGCACGAAAGTGCAGCAAGGTTAGCTCTTTGTGAAAGTTTTTATCGATTATAAACCAGGTAGCAGATGGTAGCTATCAGGATGCAGGAATCCCTGCAGCCTTTTACCTATAGCCTGCAACCTTATATACCTTCTTTAGGGTGGTTTTAGCGGTGGGGCTCACCTGTTCCCATTCCGAACACAGAAGTTAAGCCCACCAGCGCCGATGGTACTGCGAAAGCGGGAGAGTAGGCCGCCGCCAGTTTTTATTTTATTTTTAAAAAATCCTTTATCTTATGATAGAGGATTTTTTT
>NZ_WJHU01000017.1:0-5498 GCF_033712365.1 Chryseobacterium sp. JV558 | reverse complement strand
AGGTGATTTGGGCAGGTGGAACTACCAGGGTTATGTTGAGTTCATGGGCAGGAACGATGACCAGGTAAAGATCCGTGGTTACCGTATCGAGCTTGATGATGTTGTGCTCGGGCTTCTTTCCCACGATAAGATAAATAATGCCGTTGTGATTGCTTATGGTGATACTGAGGGTTCCAGGGAACTGATAGGATATTATACCAGTGATGATTTTATCAATGTTCGTGAACTACGATCTTATTTATCAGAACGTCTACCTTCGTATATGATTCCGGGATATTATTCGCAACTGGATGAACTTCCATTGACTTCTAACGGAAAGGTAGACAGAAAAGCATTGGCTTTAATTTCCCATCTGGAGCTTGATACAGGAACTGAATATAAAGCTCCTGTTACGACTGCAGAGAAGATTCTGGTTGAGATCTGGAGCGAAGTGCTGTCGATTCCGCAGGAAAAAATAGGTGTAAATGATAATTTTTTCGACTTAGGTGGTGATTCAATTAAAATAATCCGTTTGATATCTCCAATCAAAAAGCAGTTTTCAAAAAAAATAGAGGTAGTTAATTTTTATAAAAATCCTACGATAAGTGGATTGTCTATATTGATCAACGCTAAAGACCTGATATTGGAAGAATCGGAAAACCTGGTTTTGTCCCTGATTGAAAAAAAACTGGAAGATTTGAATACCGAAGTATTTCTTATAGAAAAACACGAAAATGCCATAGGGATGAAAGTACTGCCGATGAGCGACATTCAACTGGGAATGGTGGCTACTTCGGAGCTCATGAGAGAAGAAGGAGAAAAAGGAATTTATCATGATCAAATGGTATTGGAGCTTGGCCCGGTTAACTTGGACATAATGACCCAAGCTTTAAGATTATTGATCGCAAAACATGAAATATTACGTACGTCATTTAATTTATATGACTACAGTATTCCTGTACAATTTATCCATGACACAGTAAAAGTTACAATTCATGACAATGATATTAGCACTTTGCCACCGGATGAACAAAAAGAATACATCTATAAATTCTTAAAAGAAGAGCGCGAAAATAATCCGTTTCAGATGGATTTACCTTCTCTTTTTCGCCTTCATATCATAAAAATTGCAGAGAAAAAAAATGTTTTGGTATTTCAGTTCCATCATGCTATTTTGGACGGATGGTCTGATAAAAATTTCAGGGTTGAATTATTAAATACCTATTCACAACTGGAAAAGGATTTGAATTATGAGCTTTTACCACTTTCAGTTGGTCTAAAAGACAGTATAGTTTCAGACTTTATCGAATCTAAAAACCAGCATCATATTGCCTATTGGAAAGAGGAATTGGCTGATTATAAAAGGCTGGATATTTTAAGTAATGAAGTGCATTATGATCAATTAGAATATGTATATTCGATTCCTTTTTATAATACACTTTTAGAGCAATGCAAATCTGATAAAATTAGTCTTAAAACATTATTTTTTGCGGGATATTTATATATCTTGAAGATGCTTTCTGTGAGTAATGATATTACAATCGGATTAGTATCCAACAGAAGGCCAATAGAAGAGGACGGAGACAAACTACTTGGTTGTTTCCTGAATACAGTTCCTTTCAGATTGCAATTAGAATCCGATATCATGCAGACCCTAAGAACATTTTTAAAATATGTTGATACAAAACTAGAAAAATTAAAAGGAAGGGACCGCTTTTCATTGGTAGAAATATCTAAATTACATCTTGAGCATTACCATGCAAATCCGTTTTTTGATGTTTTATACAATTATGTGGATTTTCATAATATTAGTGATAAATTTGAAAATAGCGAAAATGCAAACAGTAATAACTTAGCATTAGAAAGCTTTGATAAAACAAATACTTATTTAGATTTTGCCGTGAGCGTTACTTCAAATGTCTTGTCAGTATCACTGACTCAAGGAAGGTTTCTGAGATCGGGCCAGACATTGGATGATTTGAAAATATACCTGGATAATTTCTTAAAAGCATATATTAATAGCCCGGAAAGCCAGTTGACAAATGAAATATTGATTTCTGTAGAAGATCGGAAGGAACTCCTTGAAACTTTCAACGATACCAAAGTCAGTTATCCTGAAGGAGAATCGGTAGTAAGCCTTTTCGAAAAACAAGCTGCAGCCACGCCTGGGCATAGGGCTCTGGTTTTCGAAGGATCGCAATTAACCTATCAGGAACTCAACGAAAAATCTAACCAGCTTGCATATTATTTGACCTCGCTGGGCGTTACAAAAGAAACCCTTGTTCCTATTTGTTTTGAACGCTCTACGGAGCTGATCATAGGTATTTTGGCAATACTGAAAGCTGGTGGTGCATATGTTCCGGTTGATCCGAATTATCCTGAGTCGCGCATAGAAACGATATTGGAGGATTGTTCGGCTACGATAATTCTAACCCAGCAGAAACAAAAATCAGGCTTGCTCTCAGGCCAAAAAGTCCGTGCGATAGCTTTGGATACAGAACAAGCGCTGTGGGAAAATGCTTCAAAACTACCTTTAGGCCAGGAAATTACTGAAGACCAGCTAGCTTATGTAATTTACACATCAGGAACTACAGGCAAGCCTAAAGGAGTCATGATCGAGCATGGCAATTTATACAACTTTTTAAAGAGCATTGAATCGAGTATATTTAAAGATATTTCTGTACGGCTGTTGAATATTACATCATCGACGTTTGACATATCTTTGCTTGAATATTTTATTCCTTTGATACTAGGAGGGGAGCTGATATTAATTAAAGACGAAGATTTGGAAGATGCCAATCAATTAGTTTCTAAAATTGATGAGTACAAACCCAATGTGATTCAATGCACACCGTCAAGATGGCAAATTTTAAAAGAAGTAGACTGGTCGTGCGATTTTGATCTTAAGATCTTATGCGGTGGTGAATATTTATCAAAAGACCTGAAGGCCTATTTATTGAAAAATAGCACAGGTTGCTGGAACTTATATGGTCCTACGGAAACAACGATCTGGTCTACGATTACAGCTATAGAAGATGGTGTAAACAGCATTGGAAAACCGATAGCCAATACTGATGTGTATATCCTTGACCCGGAATTAAAACTGGTTCCAAAAGGAGTTGTGGGAGAATTGTATATTGGTGGCAAAGGCTTATCGAGAGGTTATCTGAACCGCCCTGAGCTGACTAAAGAAAAGTTTATCGCCCATCCGTTTAAAGAAGGCGAAGGCTTATACAAAACCGGCGATTTGGCTAAGTGGCTTCCAGAGGAGGGAATAGAATTCATCGGTAGGAAAGACGATCAGGTGAAGATCCGGGGTTACCGGATCGAACTCGGGGAAATCGCCTCACAACTCGACACGGTTGAAGGCATTCGTCAATCGGTAGTGCTTGCCTTGGGATCAGGCGGCTCAGAGCGGCAGCTTGTTGCCTATTATGTTTCAGACCAGGCTTTTGATATCGAAGAGCTGAAAAACCATTTAAAGATAACATTGCCTGAATATATGATTCCTAAAATATACATGCATATGGAATGCTTTGCTTTAATGGTCAATGGCAAAATAGATCGCAAGGCATTGCCAATGCCTGATGCGGCAGCTTACCAAAAAAAGCAATATGCTGCCCCGCAGACACCTATGGAGAAAATTCTGGTTGAGATCTGGCAGGAATTATTAGACATAGAGCAAATAGGTATCCATGATAATTTCTTCGATTTGGGAGGAAACTCATTACTGGTCATAAGACTTAAAGCGATAATAGTTAAAAGATTCAATTTGGATTTGAACGTATCCGTGATCTTTAAATTGAATGATGTGAAAAATATAGCAGAATATTTAGGATTACTCATTGATAAACAAGAGGTTGTGGATGATGATAATGAAAAGGACGTGCTGTTCTTCTAATCCTGATAAAAATAAATCGATCTAAAAAAATTATAGATGACAAACGAATTAATTGATTTAATAAAAACATTAAAAACAATAAAAGTTGAATTATTTGTTGAAAATGGAAAGTTAGGCATTAAAAAAGATAAAAATTATACGATCTCTAACGAGATATTAGAATTGATAAAAAACAATAAGGACAATCTTATTTCATTCATAAAAACAAGCGCCAATTCAGAATCAAAATTTTCTATACCAAAACAGGATTATCCCGAGTTCATACCGTTGTCTTTTTCTCAGGAACGGTTGTGGTTTTTAGATAAGTTGCAGGGAAGCATAGGCTATCACATTCCAATTGTAATGGAGTTGAAAATGGAATTTGATTTTGATGTTTTGGAAAAGTCATTTACTTATGTAATTCGCAGGCACGAGGCGTTAAGAACAGTTTTTAAAGACCAGCAGGGTGTTGCCTACCAGGAAATCATTCCAGCAAACGGCTTTAAGCTAAAACACATCACGGCAAACATCCCCGAATCGGAATTGGAGGCTTTTATAGCCGATGAAATAGCCAGGCCTTTTGATCTTTCAAAAGATTATATGCTCAGGTGCAGTGTGTATTCAAAAGCAAAAGACCACCATATTTTGATCCTGGTCATGCACCATATAGCTTCAGACGGATGGTCTATGCCAATATTAATAAGGGAGTTTAAATATATTTACAGGAGTATTCTGATGAATACTCCTATCGATTTGCCAAAACTGCTGATCCAGTATGCTGATTACAGTATCTGGCAACGTTCGTATTTGTCAGGGAAACTTCTTGAAAGCAAATTGTCATACTGGAAAGAAAAGCTAGACGGCTTGCAGCTGTTAGAGCTGCCGATAGATTACACACGCCCGGCCATCCAGTCTGTAGAAGGGGCGAGTTATGATTTTCAGCTTTCGAAAGAACTCAGCGGCAGCTTGCTTCAACTGTGTAAAGAGAAAGATGTGACACTTTTTATGCTTTTGCTTAGTGTTTTCAAGATTTTGCTTTACAAATATACAGGACAGGAGGACATTAGCGTAGGAACTCCGATAGCCAACAGGGAGCAGGAGGAATTGTTTGGCTTGATAGGCTTTTTTGTAAATACCCTGGTATTGCGAGACAGGGTTGAATCTGATCAGACTTTTGACGAGCTGCTCTACCAAGTAAAGCAAACGGCATTAGAGGCCTATTCACATCAGGATTTTCCAATCGAAAGCATCATTGATTTTCTTGAAATAGAGAGAGATTTAAGCAGAAACCCTTTAGTTCAGGCACTTTTTGTTGTTCAAAATACGGAAAAAACAGAAAAAACAGAACAGGTAGTAGAAAATTCAGGTATCAATGAAGTGATGTATAATCATGTCACATCCAAGTTTGATCTTACTTTAGCAGGAAGTGCAACAGAGCAGGGAATCGTCCTTTTTGGTTTTGAATATGCCACTGCTTTATTTAAGGAAGAGACTATAAAACGCATGGCATTACATTTAGAGAACCTGATTGCTTCAGTGGTTTCGGATAGTTCTCTAAAAATAAAGGACTTGGATTATTTGACCCAACAGGAAAAAAATGAATTAATAGAGTCTTTCAATGATACAAGAACAATTTGTC
>NZ_WJHU01000016.1:0-6365 GCF_033712365.1 Chryseobacterium sp. JV558 | reverse complement strand
TCCAGATGGCCGCACATACGCTCAATGGTAGAGCTGTGATAGATATCCGTGTTGTAATTCACAGAAAGGTATAATTCACCAGAGACCTCACCAAAATCAAAGGTCAGATCAAACATACTTCCCAGAAACGCTGACTCGTAACTTTCAATTTTTAAGCCCTCAATTTCTTTAGCTCTGGTATTATGACTTCCAATGTCTACATTCTGCAAAGAGATCATAATATCAAATAAAGGATTTCTACTGGTATCCCGGAAGAGGTTCAGTTCTTCAACCAATTCATCAAATGGGTAATCCTGATGTTCATACGAGGCAATCGTAACCGTTTTTACTTTATTTAAAAGCACTTTAAAACTATCCTCACCATCAAATTTGGTACGAAGTGCCAGTGTATTAATATAAAATCCGATCTGATCTTTCAAGTCTGGGTGGTTACGCCTTGCAATAGGAGTTCCTAAAGTGATATCTGATTGGTTTGTGTAACGGAATAACAGCACTTTTAATAAACCTGTTAGGCCCATAAATAATGTTCCTCCTTCTGAACGGATAATCTCCTTTAATCCTTTTGACAGTTTTTGATCAAATATTTTATGATATAAGGCTCCGTTATATGTCTTTTCTTTTGGACGTGCATTATCAGCAAAAGCATCTAAAATGGGCAAATCTCCTGAGAATTGACTTAGCCAATATGCTTTACTGGCAGCCATATTTTCAGACAATTTGTAAGAATGCTGCCATATAGAATAATCTTTATATTGTACTTTTAATGGTGTCAGTGGGATAATTTCATTCTTTGTAAGTGCATTATAGGTTAAAAATAATTCACGAATCATAACCTGTATTGACCAAGCATCACTAATGATATGGTGCATTACGCAGCTAAATACATAATAATCATCACTGAGATGAAATAAGCCCAATCGGAATAATGGCCCAGCATGAAGATTGAACGGAATTACAGATTCTTCGTGGATGTATTTCTTAACCTTTTCATCCCGAGATTCATCGTCTCTTAAATCCTTGTAATTGATTTCAATATCCATCGATTCCAAGGACAATATGTATTGTTTGATGTCCTGGTTTTGGTCTTCTCTAAAAACAGTTCTTAGGATTTCATGCCGAGATACAATGGACAGCAATGATCTTTTAAAGTGCTCTATATTGAGTATTCCTTTCAGTGTATAAGTCGTTGGAATAATATATGCTGTATTTCCACCCTCAAACTGGCTCAATATCCACAAACGCATTTGTGCAGAAGACAATGGATAGGCATCAGCTGCTGGTGCTAACGGAATTTGTTCATATTTATGAGAAATATTGGTTTTCAGATAATCAATAATTTGACTTTTATTTTCCCTGATCTTTTCCAGCAATAATACATCGATATCAGGAGCATCACTTCCTACTTTTAAATTTTCCCCGTGAAGAGATATATTGATTTTATTTTCTCTAAGTGTTTTAAAAAGTTCGTTTAATTCCATTTATTTAAATTATAGAAATGAATTTTTTGTTATTGTCTTCATTAACCCATCGTTTTTCATCAATTTTAGAGGCTAGAAATTTTATACTCTGGTTGTCAAAAAATTCTTTCAGTGAAATATCAACGCCAAATATTTCTTTAATTTTACTGATCAATACCATAGCTTTCAGCGAATCACCTCCCAATTCAAAGAAATCATCTTCGATTCCGATTCCTGCAATTCCAAAATAATCTTCAATTATTTTTACGATTTCCTTTTCTGAATCTGTAGTTGGAGCAACATAAGAATTGTTTAAAGCAGGGCGTTCTCGTTTTTCAATGATAACGGATTCAAATGTATTGTTTTCATTTGCTTTTTTATTGCCTGAAAATGCTTTCTCTATACGCTTGTGTAAATTTAAAATGGTTTCCGAGATCACCATTCGTCCTTTTAACCACAGGCTCAATTCGAATACTTTTACAATTTCTTCCGGGTTTAAAGCTATTTTACCGGAACCTGATTCTAGGCCAACAGTTTCATCTATAAAACTCATTTCGCCAAAACGCACACATTTCCAATTCTTTGCCTTTTTTACTTTAGAAGTGATGAAGCTATCTATATATAAATTTGATCCTGCATATGAAGCGAATTTTAAGCCTCCAACGATTGAAGACAAAGACGATGTAATCCATACAAAATCGACATTCTTGTTTATAAATGTTTCATAAATGGATACTATTCCTTTTAGTTTGGGAGAAAATGTAGAAAATGCATTTTCATAAGTAATATCTTCTACATATTCAAATTTATTAACATCCGTCATTCCTGCAGTATGGATCACGCCATTTATCGGTCCTAATTCCTGTTCTGTCTCCCGAACTATTTTTTCAAATTTACCTTTATCCGCTATATCCAGACTACAATACTGCAAACTTCCCATACTTTTCAAATGATTTAAACGCTGTGACGCTACATTTTGCAAATCTTCGAGTTTGCTACGGCCAACAACAATAAGTCTTGCATTATATTCTTTTAACAAATGGCGGGATAAAATATAACCCACATTTCCCAATCCGCCGGTAATTAAATAAACACCTCCAGATCTGAGCTGTGTTGTTTTTTGTGTTTCAGGCATATCATATTGCTGGTGGTCCTGAATCCATCTCAATCCATTTCTTAAAGCAACAACACGGTCTTTGTTTTTATGGATGATCTCATCTACCATATCAGACAATAACTCGGGCAGGTCTTCATTAAGATCGAAGTCGAGATTGACAGTCGGCATCAAATATTCCTGAGAAATCACATTGGACAGCGATATGGTTAAGGACTGATCGTATTTAGTTTCACCTTCGTTATTGATATTATAAAACTTATCGGTCAGAATGTAGAAATACAGATCAGGCAGCACATACACGCCAGCCAAAGCCTTGACTATCTTTATTAATGAAAAATACAACAGGTTGATGGTACGGTTATTTTCAAGGAATTCAATACCCGATTCGGTTTTTTCAAGGTTCCAGGAATAAATTACATTGTCAAATTCAATGTTACTGATTTTCAGATCAAGTGCCAGTTTTTGCAAATCAGCAATTGCATAAGGATTAACACCATAGCTAAAAGATCCATGTTTGATGTAACTATCTTCGGGAAAAACCTCTATGACATCTATATTTTTAGCCATCAAAGTAGCTTTAAAAGCTTCGGAAAAATGATCTCCTAATGAAAAAAAGAGGCAAGCGCCATGATTTGAAACTGTTTCCGAAGGTATTAAAAAGGTGCTTTTCCATGTGGAAAAATAAATGCATTCGTTAAAGCTTCCAGCCTTTTGCTCGTTAAAAATATCTATTGGAAGGTTGCTGTCTTCGAACGGATTGACTTCTGCAGGAAATGAAATTTTCTCAAATGCATAGGTAGGCAGAGAAATTTTTCTTTTTTCCTCTTTAAAAATCAAGCTCCAATCTACTTTCAATCCATATTCCCACATTGATCCAAGCTGTTTCAGCAGGAATTGTCTGTCATTTTCTTGTTCTTTCGGATGCCTCATCAAATTGATCATTTTTGTTTTGTTTTCTTCAAAATGATGTTGCTTCAGTAAATTTATCAAGGTATTCCCTGGCCCTACTTCGATAAAAAGGGTCTCTTTATTTTCATTCAGTAAGGTCTTTAATCCGCTAGAAAAATTTACGGTTTCTCTCATATGAGCCATCCAATATTCAGGTGACATTGCTTCGCTGATATCGATTAGCCTTCCATAAACATTTGAAACAAAAGGGATTTCGGGTTTGTTGAATTTTACTTTTTTCAGCTCTTTCAGGAAATCGGCCAATATCGGATCCAGCATATGTGAGTGAAAAGCATGGGAAGTTTTAAGCTTTACAAAAGGTATTTTTGCAGTGGATAATTGTTCTGATAATCGTTCGATAGCAGCAAAATCTCCTGAAAGAGCAACATTGCTATCGCTATTTATTGCTGCCAGCGAAATTTCTTCTGTAATATATTTTCGAACATCAGAACTAGCAATATGGCATACAATCATTTCCCCAGATGGCAAACGGCTCATTAATTCTCCCCTTTTAATGATTAACTTCAAAGCATCTTCAAAACCAAATACGCCACTAAGACAGGCTGCGGTATATTCCCCGATGCTATGGCCTATAAAATACTGTGGCTTGATTCCCCAAGATATCATTAATTGTGCTAATGCAAATTCGAAAATAAAAAGGGCTGGTTGTGCAAAATCAGTTTGATTTATAGTTTCATTTTCAGACTCAGGGAAAATCACCTTTTTTAAGTCTTTTCCTGTAAATGCCTGAAAGTAACTAAAACCTTTGTCAATGTGTTCTTTAAAACATATTTCAGAATTATATAATTCTTTTCCCATTTCCCGATACTGCGATCCTTGTCCTGGAAACATAAAAACGACAGACGGTACCTGATTCAGGTTTATTTTCCTATGTTCATATCGATCTGATGAATCAGTCTTCAGTGCTTTTAAGATACCTTCCTTGCTTTTGAATGCTGTCGCATAACGGTATTGAAAATCTTTACGTCCCGTTAATAGAGTATGGGATAAATCACTTAGATGAACTTCAGGTGTCATTTCTAAGAACGAAACCAGATCACGTTTAATCTGCTTTAAAGAATCAGCTGTTTTTGCAGATAACACCATCAGGTTATAAGATGTTTCTGCAGTGGATGTTTTTTGTTCTTTTGCTTCTTCTAAAACAATATGAACATTTGTCCCTCCTATACCGAAAGAGCTCACTCCTGCCCGAAGCGGCAAGTTTGCTTTTCGTTCCCACTGTTTTAGTTCCTGGTTGACATAAAAAGGCCCATTGAAATCAATTTCTGGATTGGGAGCCGTAAAATTCAGGCTTGGTGGAATTTTTTTATATTTTATACATAGTACAGCCTTTATAAGGCCTGCAACGCCCGCTGCCACATCGAGATGTCCAATATTTGTTTTAACCGATCCGATGGCGCAGGATTTGTCATTTAATTTTGCATCGAAAGCCAGATTGAGGGCTCGCAATTCGATAGGATCACCCAATTTTGTTCCCGTACCATGAGCTTCTATGTAGCCAATGCTTGACGGAGCAACTCCCGCCATTTTATAAGCAAGCCTTATACACTCGGCCTGGCCTTTTACACTTGGGGCAGTGTACCCAACTTTATTATTTCCGTCATTGTTTGCAACACACGCACGAATAACACAATAAATGTTATCCTTATCTTTAATAGCATCACTTAGCCTTTTTATAACCAGAACTCCTAATCCTTCTCCACTGATCGTGCCGCTGGAATCTTTATCGAAAGCTCTGCAATGCCCGTCTTTTGAATAAATCATATCTTTCTGGTACAGATAACCTTTTTGTCTGGAAGAATTTATCTTTACTCCACCGGCAATGGCAATATTGCATTCTCTGTTTAATAAACTTTTACAAGCCAGGTTTACTGAAGCCAAAGAGGTAGAACAGGTTGTGTTTACATAAAGTGAAGGACCTGTAAGATTTAGCTTATAAGAAATTAACGAACTTATGTTTTGGGAATTTGATATCAAATTCAGGATAAATGGGTCTATGTTTGCCGCTTTCGATTTCAGGTATGAATTCATTTTCCATTCTACATTTTCAGCAGCACCTAAAAACAGTCCAATTTTATTTTTCTCTATAGCAGAAGCATATCCTGCATCTTCTATAGCTTTCCAACAATGCTCGTGCATGATTCTTATTTGAGGATCCATAAATGCTGCTTCCTCATTTCTGTAGTCGAAAAAACCGTAATCGAAAAACTCTTTGTCTTCAAGCCTGATGCCTGACTTAATAAAAGATTCATTATTCAGGTATGCTTCATTAACCCCTGATGACAGTATTTCTTCATCACTATATTCTCGAACAGATTCCTTACCTTGGCATAAATTATCCCAAAACGCCCTGTAATTTTCACTATCCGGAAATTTACAAGATATTCCTATGATGGCCATTTCTAAGCCGCTATATTCTGTATTAAAAGACATCCCTATTTAGTTTATATAAATCATTTAACAAATCATCCCTATCGAAATCATCTTCTATCTGAATCTCCTCAAAGCTATTATTGATATAAATTGCCAAAGATTCAATATTCGAATGCTCAAATAATATTGAGACTTTGATTTCCTTTTTAAAAGTAGCTTTAATCAATTCTAAAGCCTTCATAATTTTTAATGAAGATCCCCCCAAATCAAAAAAATGATCGTGAATACCAATACTATCTGCATCAAGGGATAGAACATCACCCCAGATCTTAGCCAGGATCTTCTCTGTAGAAGTTTGCGGAGATACATATTCCACACCTGTATCTATGCCCATATCTTCTGGCATGGGTAGTGCCTTTCTGTCTACCTTTCCGTTTGAGGTCAATGGT
>NZ_WJHU01000015.1:0-13090 GCF_033712365.1 Chryseobacterium sp. JV558 | reverse complement strand
ACCTGAAGACAAATTAATTACTATCATACGACAAATAATTGATGAAGATAAAAGATTGAAATGTATTCCTTTGAACTGAGAATAAATGAATATACTTTTAAATTAATATTTGATTAAGTGCACTTTTATAACATCCTAAAATAAATTCAGTATAATATAACTGCGAATCTAATGCCTGAGTCTTATTATGAAGCTCTATCCGTTTAGAAAGAACAATCTCGCCTTTATAGCTGAATGAGCAGAATGAATACACTTTAAACCCTGAATTTCTTACAGATGCAGCATATCCCGTAGATGCAATTCCCCAATCTGTTCCAAATGATTCAGCGACCTTTACAGCCATTGTATCTGCCATTTTTTGGGTTTCAAAACCATTTTCCTGAGCTTCAATTCGATTGATATCTAAAAAGTTAACTTTTTCAGGCAATGTAAAAGTGGTTATTCCTCCTTTGTAAAACAGCTTTGCATTAGGCATCTGGGAAAAAGCAAGCTGTATTAATCCCGAGGTTACACTTTCTGCTATAGAAACCGTTTCATTCATTGTAATGAGTGAAGTACTGATATAATCAAGTAAACTTTGCTGAAATTTCATGGCATCAAATATTTAATGTTGATCTAAAAACTTTTTACGCTGCTGAAATCAATGCTCAGATAACGTCATAATCATTCATTGTTGTTGCAAAATAATGCTCAACTACTTCCCTGGCATTGCTGCACATTGCCAAAATATCCTCTCTGGTCGTATCTTCAAAAATAAAATCATCATGAACCTCAATAATGAACTCGGTCACTTTTTCGGTGTTCATCAGGTCATAAACCATTAAATCATTTAAATTATCTAATTTACATTCTTCCTTAAAAAAAGGAAGCTTTCGGGAAATGGAGTTCTTAAACTTAAAAAGATTGATGGTTTTCATTACTTTTGGTGTTAGGGTAACAGTAAGAAAAGTCTGTTTATATGTAAAAACGCTGTTTACTCATTAATGTTCAAACAGATTTCTTTTTGTGGATTCAGTTGATGAAATTTATTGCACATCAATATGGTTAAAAAGGACAGAAACCATGGGTTCCTATCCTTAAATTAATTAAAACCTTTTGAAAACAGATCTACTATTTTATCGGGGTTTTAATATGCTCATTATCAAAGTTGAGGATCCTTAGTCTATTAATTTTTTATCATGGTCTATATTGGCCTTTTCCAGTCTTTCTTTACTACTACGATGTTTTAAAATCCGGATACCAGCATTTTGTATAATGGATACTTTCAAGTGCTCACTATATATTTTCCAGCCTAAAAATTGCACTACCTTATGATAATATAAACTTTAATGGATTTGATAAATTCTTGATTATTATAATACAAAGGTGGCCGTTTTAATATATATTAAGCTATATATATCCGGAATAATTTTACATATATCACACCTTTTATAAGTCTTCCAGGTTTCCAAGACGTTTTTGTTTCAGCTGTTTATAAAATGAAGGGGAAAGACCTGTAATCTTTTTAAACTGGTTAGAGAGATGGGCCACACTACTGTAATTGAGTTTATAGGAGATTTCTGTAAGATTGAGTTCATCATACAACAATAATTCTTTCACCTTTTCTACTTTATTAATAATGATAAAATGTTGCAGGGTCATTCCTTTCACTTCAGAAAAGGTGTTCGCAAGGTAGGTATAATCATATCCTAATTTTTCACTTATATAATCTGAGAAATTTTCTTTTGGGAGTGCATCTGAATAATGAATCATTTCTATGACTACATTTTTTATTTTCTCTATCAAGATGCTTTTTTTGTCATCTAATATCTCAAGCCCTGTTTTAAGTAAGTTTTCTTTTAGAATTTGTCTTAGTTCAACGCTGATATCATCCAATAATTCTACAGTTCCCAAATCTACAATAGCATTTTTAATGCCCAGCCTTTCCAATTCCTGATGAACAACCATTTTGCAGCGCAAACTTACCATATATTTTATATACAACTTCATCCTTCCTACTATATATACTGCCAATTATTTCCTTAACAGATATTTACTCAAAGTTAATCTATTAAATTGGAAATATCTATGATTTATACAACAAATTGAAAGACAATTGCAAGGCTTTCCTTTTTTAATGACTGAAATTTACAGTTAACAAAAAAATATTTCACAATGTCAAAAGAAAAAGACGGAAAAAAGAAATCAGATAAAACTCCACCCGCGAAATCTGCAAAAGAGAAACGGGAAGAAAAAATGAATAAACGAAGAGCCAGGGAAAACGAAGCCCAAAATACCAGCAGCTAAATGGTATCCTTGGAAAAAGACGGAATTATACTTAGAAAAACGACATTAGACTTTGAGAGTGAAGGTGTTTTAAACCCCGCAGTTATTAAGGATAACGGAAAAATACATTTATTTTACAGGGCTCTTGCAAAGAATAATTTCTCCAGTATCGGATACTGTATACTATCAGATTATAAGACTATAGAAATCCGGTTACGCAATCCGGTTATCATCCCCGAGTTTGAATACGAAAAACATGGTGTTGAAGATCCAAGAATCGTAAAAATCGATCATTTGTTTTATCTTACCTATACCAGTTATGACGGAATTAATGCACTGGGAACACTCGCTGTATCGGAGGATCTTACGTCATGGCAAAAAAAGGGCATAATTGTTCCCAAAATTCCATACAACAAGTTTAGATTTTTATCAGAATCCCAAGGTGAAATAGCAGAAAAATACAGACGTTTCAACAAACTCCCCCCTACGCTTACAAAGGATAAAGATGTCTTCCTGTGGGATAAAAATGTGATATTTTTCCCAAGAAGGATTAACGGTAAGCTTTATTTTCTTCATCGCATAAGACCCGATATTCAAATTGTAGGTATAAAAAACATTGAAGATCTGAATCCTGATTTCTGGAAAGATTATTTCCTTCACTTTAAAGATCATATTATATTATCTCCCCTATATGAGCATGAAGTAAGCTACATTGGCGGAGGATGTCCCCCTATAGAAACCGAGCATGGGTGGCTTTTGATATACCATGGCGTACATGATACTATTGAAGGATATGTTTACAGTGCATGTGCTGCTTTACTGGATCTTAATACTCCCGAAAAAGAAATTTCAAGGCTTCCTTACCCTCTTTTCAAACCCGAAGAAGAATGGGAACAGAAGGGAGAAGTGAACAATGTCTGCTTCCCTACCGGAGCCATTGCAGAAGGAGATACACTCCATATTTACTACGGAGCTGCAGATAAAAGAATTGCTATTGCTTCTTTAAATATCCCGGAATTACTGGAGGAATTACTAAAGTATACATCATAACTGAGTATTCTTTAGAGAATATCATAGCTTAAAATAGATATCAACATGAATAAAAATATAAAACCAGACGTGGAGGAAAAGAGAAAAAGACGATCTGTCCAGAATAGAAAAAGCACAATTAATCATAAACCTGAAATTATCTTTATAAGTACTTTTCCTCCAAAGGTGTGTGGTATTGCAACATATTGTCAGGATTTAATAAAATCTCTTCAGATCAAGTTCAATGAATCATTCACCATAATCATCTGTCCAATGGAAACTGAAGAGGAACATCATCGATACGAAGAAAATCCTGAATATCGCTTAAATACATCCGATGCTATTTCTTATTTGGAGCTGGCTGATAAAATCAACAAAAATAACAGGATTCAACTGGTTATGCTTCAGCATGAGTTTGGATTTTTCACTGAGGCCAAAAACGGATTGCTGCTTTTTCTTCAAAACTTAGAGAAAGACGTCATCATTACTTTTCACACCGTTTTGCCAAAACCGGACTGGGAGTTAAAAGAAAAAGTAAAAGAAATCAGTAGTTTCTGCAAATCTATTATTGTGATGACAGATATTTCTGCGGACATCCTTTCTACTGATTATGATATTTCATCTGATAAAATTAAAGTAATCCCCCATGGTACTCACCTGTTACCATTTATCGATAAAATTTCACTGAAAACGAAATACGGATTTAAAGATAAAAAGGTACTTTCAACATTTGGCTTATTGGGTTCTGGTAAAAATATTGAAACCACTTTAGAAGCTCTCCCTGAAATCATTGCTCAAAATCCGGATGTAATATTTTTGATTATTGGAAAAACGCACCCTAGTGTCATTAAGTATGAAGGTGAAAAATACCGTGATTTTTTGCAGGACACAATTAAAAGGCTCCATTTGGAAAAGCATACTTACTTTATCAATCAATATCTGCCTTTAGATAAGTTGTTAGAATATCTTCAGCTTACCAATATCTATCTTTTCACTTCAAAAGACAGACACCAGGCGGTGAGTGGCACCTTTTCCTATGCTATTAGTTGTGGATGTCCTATTGTTTCTACTCCTATTCCACATGCCCTAGAAGTATTAAATGAAAATCTGGGAATTATTATTGATTTTGAAACTCCGAAACAACTCGCTACTGCTGTGAATACATTACTGAAAAATGAAAACACACAGGAAAAATTACGTTCAAATAGTTTGGAAAAAATGGCTCCCACGGCTTGGGAGAATTCATCTATTTCACACGCCTTATTATTTCAACAATACAACAAAGACAAAATGACATTACATTATACATTCCCGATCATCAATCTTAGCCATATCAAAAATATGACAACGGATTTTGGAATGATCCAATTTTCTAAAATCAACAAACCTGATATCAATTCCGGGTATACTTTGGACGATAATGCCCGTGCTTTGATTGTAGCCTGCAGACATTATGAAGTAAGCAAAGATGAATCTGATCTTGACTTAATCTCAATCTACCTGAATGTAATAAAGTTTTGTCAACAACCAGATGGTAGTTTTCTCAACTATGTAAATCAAGACAAAGAATTTGCACAACAGAACTACGAAACCAACCTTGAAGATTCCAATGGTAGGGCAATCTGGGCACTGGGGTACCTTCTTTCTATAAAAGCAATCTTACCACAACTGTTTTCTGATGAAGCACAGTCCATCATTGAAAAAAGTCTTACGTCTATTGATAAAATTCATTCTACACGTGCAATGGCTTTTATTATAAAGGGATTGCATTATCAAAACTCTGAAAACAATATTCCATTATTGAAAAAAATGGCTAACAGACTGGTAAAAATGTATCAGCATGAGAAACATAAAGACTGGCATTGGTTTGAAAGCTACCTGACCTATGGAAACAGCGTACTTCCTGAAGCTTTATTGTGTGCGTGGATTACAACCCAAGACGAAATGTATAAACAGGTTGCCAGTGAATCATTCAAGTTTTTGCTTTCTAAAACATTTAGTAAGGGAGGTATCAAAGTAATATCCAACAAAGGATGGCTGCAGAAAGAAACTGTTAAAAGTCCTGAATCAATTGGTGGTGAACAGCCTATTGATGTTGCTTATACCATATTGGCCTTATCCACATTCTATAAGGTTTTTAAGGATGAAAAATACCTGCAGATGATGATAAATGCTTTTAGTTGGTTTTTAGGAAAGAATCATTTACATCAGATTATTTATAACCCTGCAACAGGCGGATGTTATGACGGGCTTGAAGAGAAAAATATTAATCTCAATCAGGGAGCAGAATCAACAGTCAGTTACCTCATGGCAAGGCTCTGTTTTAAAAAGTAAGAACATAATTAATGTTGTAATACATTGTAATGAAAGTAAGTATAAGATTATTGACAATAGTCTGCAAAGTATTTGTTTACTCGTAATTCCAACCAACAGTTAAACTGCTGATCAAACACAGATGTCAGTCATTTATCCGCATCTCTTCCTAAGAAGAGTTAAAAATAACTGTATTAATTCTACTGCATATACAACACACATAAATAGAATCGTATGACTTGCAGCATATAAATGCAATTGATTAACACATACATTTATTGTTCATAATAGTTGTACATTCTCATTAGTACAATTGACTCTCCCCTAAAAAGGAGGGTTTTTGTTATATAATCCACTATAGGGCATTAGGGAGACTAATAAAACTTTCACAAATTTATTATATAGTGTTTTCGCGGATATGATTGCGATCATATCCGCGAAAACACATATAATGGCGGATTTTTTTATTATACAAAATTTGCGATTCTATTTATAATGGTTTAATGACTTTTGTATAGGAAATCGTAATTACTAACTGAAGTGGACAATTAGCAATAATTATGCAAACCCGCAGGTAGCCAAAATAAAGCAGCCAATTTATTTATTATTATCAAGCAATCCAATTATAATAATAAAAGTATCGAATAAGAAAGTATAGGTTGTTTTGAATATTTTTGAAAGATCTCTGACCCTGCTGAATTCTAAATAACAAGCTTAGTGCGGGAAATAAAATCTTCAAAACAATTACGTAAGGGATCTCTGCAGTGCAGCGGCAATAAATATAATATCATAGCTTTCAGAGATTATCAATGCGAAATAAAACAAGAAATTGAATTTTAACATTAAACTATAATGCGAATAATAGTAAAAGTATAACAATATTTTATGTTTTTTGAATAGCATAATTATATACTATATCTTCACTAAGATATAAATATAATCTTGTTTTAAATATTCCGAAAAATGTTTTTTTCAAGATATAAATACGCTCTATTGTATGCAATTTCTGTAACTGATAATCAAAAAGAAAAGGTTCTATATCATCCATTTTTTTTCCAATTAACTGATCTTCTGATATAATGTTCTGACTTTTATCTTGGAAGTAATATTTTTTAGTCATATCGATAAATAATTTTTATTGCAAAATCTTTTTCTTATTTTCAGAATACTTCTTTTCAAACTTGATTTCCAATATTGGTTAATTATAAGAACGGTCTGTTTGGTAAGGAAAAATTATTTCCCTGAGGCGTCAAAAGTTTTTTTTATGGATTTAGTTGATGAAATATATTCTATATCAACCATCAACATCATATAAACTAAAGATGGCTGTTTCAGTATATATCAAACTATATAATACATAGCTAAATAGGTTTATGGTACGATTGTGATAAAAAGATAAATTAAAAATATAGCGATCAGTACAATTCCTTGCATAATATTGGTTCTGCCCGTTGCCAGTGAAACAGTAATAATAAAAAGCGACAGCCCTAAAAGTATTGTTGATTTGATATCTATTCCCAATGTCATTCGTATACCAGTCATTACAGATATAATGGCAATGGCAGGAATACTTAGTCCTATACTTGCTAAAGCTGAACCAAAAGCCAGATTTAATGAGGTTTGAATTTCATCACTTTTTGCAGCCCTGAATGCAGCCAATCCTTCCGGAAGGAGAACAATACCCGCAATTATAATACCTACCAAAGACCTTGGAGCACCCACCGAAACAACGATATGCTCAACATCCTTTGAAAGAAGCTTTGCCAGAAAAACGACTATTCCCAGGGATAAGATCAATAATATACAACTGATATACAATTGTTTTCGGGAAATCATCTCATGACTACTTTGTACAGGCTCATTTTTGGATAGTTTATTTTGCGGAGAAATAAAAAAGCTTCGGTGTCTAAACGTCTGGATCATAGTAAATCCGAGATAAAGCCCTAAAGAAATCAAGGCAATAAAAAGCAATTGAAAGGATGTATATTCACCTCCGAGATGACTTATCGTATAATTAGGCAGAATAAGCACAAAAATAATCACGGAGGTAAGCGTAATGAGTGCCGTACTTACCCCCTGCAATGTAAAGCTCTGTTCTCTGTATCTTAATGAACCTATGACAATACAGCTCCCAATAATTCCGGTAAGGATTATCATCACTGCTGCAAAAACCGTATCTCTGGCAAGGGTAATAGTTTCTAAACCTTTTGCTCCCATCATGATAGAAATAATAAGTCCTACCTCTATGACTGTGATGGCAAATGCCAGAAGTAAAGTTCCGAATGGCTCCCCCAAACGATGGGCAATAACTTCGGAATGATACACTGCAGCCAAAACACTTCCTATCAGAAATAAAGTAAGAATCACAGAATAATACCCTGAAGAAAAAACAGAATTTCCAACATACGAAAGCCACGCCAAGATAGGAACTAAAAAAGTCCACATCCATAAATATTTTTTAATATTCATAAAAACACTAATATTTTTTACAGTTGAATGGTCTTTTGGAAAAATTCAGTAGATTATATTTTCCTTTTCAAAACAGTTTTATTAATGATTTGAAGCAGACTAGAGATGACGATATACCGGAAATATTAAATGATGAAAAGAAGAGAATATGCCGGAACTAAGAATCTAGATCATCAGTTCAATGTAGTTATTCAGCAAGGTACGAATAATCAATCACTTATTTGAAATTACATAGTAATATTTTAAGTTTGCAATCATTTCCTAAGGCTCAATAATGTTCGTCACTTCATCAAAGTCACCAACTTTTTACAGCTTATAAACGCCCGGATTTCAGATGCTCAAAACAATCCGAAATTTTGTAAAAGTGTGATATCTGCAACATAAAAGAAACAATCTGTAATACAATAGATTATTAAATACCCAACTTTGTACTGTAGCAATGAAGTTACACTAAAATCCACCTTATGGACACAAACCACAATAAAGGCGACAAATTTTTCAAAACTCCTGGAGACTGGATTGAACAGTCAAAACAATTGAAAGAAAAATTTTCAACATTAACGGATCACGATCTGAAGTTTGAAGAAGGCAAAGAAAGGGAAATGCTGGAAAAAATCGGAAACAGATTAAGAAAAAACCGTGAAGAGGTTCTCAATATTATCAAAGAAATCAACCTTTCATAAATTATTTTCAAGAACACTTAAAACCGATGATAAAGATATATTTATCAAAGATTTAATTGTAAAAAGGGATGGAATATTAGACAGTTCTGTCCCTTTTATTTACAATACCATCTACTCTTTTTATGTTTAAACCCAATGTGATGAATCATAGAGAACTTGAAAAGTCGAAAGTATATATTACCAGCCAGATTGTAGATTACATTCCAAATTCTGTAGTCAGCAAAAAAAATAATGGAAAAACTGACCGGCAATATAAGTGTTTTATCTTTTGATGACAAAGAAGGGTTATCTGAAAAGATTTCTCCTTTTGACATTGTTGCACAAATTATTGAAGGTAAAGCAGAAATTATTATAGACGGAGCTACTTATTTTATGGAAGAAGGTGAATGCATAATTATTCCTGGCCATATATCTCATTCGATAAAAGGAAATAAACGCTTTAAGATGATCGTAACAATAATAAAAAGCGGCTATGAATAATATAGATACCATATCAGTTTTAACAAAAAAGATATTAAAAAAAACAGTTGAGATTCAAAAAGAATTCCCTGAGCTGTATGACCTTTTAGACGAAACTCCATTATTTTTTTCTTTTACAGAGAAAAATATTACGATCAGAGATTTAAGACAATATCTTATTTCCCTTATAAGGCAGCAAAAATCCTTTGAAAAAGGGACATCAAAAAAAATAATATACAATAACTCCCAATGAAAAAGCTGACTAATCATCCAAAGAACAAATTGGGACTCAGAAATAAAAAAAATATTTCAAGAAGGGCCTATTACTCACAATTTGTTTCTTTATTTTACATCAGAAATACCAACATCACCTTAGAAAGAGACACGAAGGAAGTTCTTCGCATGTTAAAGGAATTACAGATTCTCAATAACAAATCAAGATTGGTATTTAGTACTCATTGCAGTTTAAGCCAGCATAATCTGTGGCAGTCTGTTTTAGAAGATCTAAGCGACAGTATAAAATACATTAGAATACAGTTTGAATATTTATTAGAGAATATTATTAAAAGAAATAAAATCAATTCACTCATATTCTGGAAGCAAAACAAAACCAATACAGATGAGCTGGAAGCAAGCCATAAAAAACTCATCCATTTGGCTATCCAAATTTTACCGGAAGAAGAAAGATTATCATGGAAAACAGGTATTTGTAACTTTTATGATGAAATTTTTTCTTTATTCATTCCACTTATTGGTATGTGCAGGCTTGAATCTGACTTTATAGAAAAATATTCGCCTAAAATCTTTAACCAAACCACTATGGATATTATTAAAGATATTCCGAAAAATTACACATTACAGGAAGCAAAGAAATATGAACACGAATACTTAAAAGTATTAACTAACTACAGTCATGAATTCTATAGAAAAAATAATTTTTGGAACAGCCTACTATATATACTTTCAGCAGGCATGTTCCCACGACCGTCAGAACATACTTTATCCAATAAATGGATCAATAGAAAAATGAAAGATAAACTTATTAAATAGATTTCAAAAATTTTCATCATATTAAATATTCTTGTAGTGAAAACAATACATCTTTTTAAGTTTAACAATTCTATTTTTCACAAAATACCTTTCTTCAAAGAAGAACAAAGGCTGAAAAGCGATATAACAGAAATCAATATAATGAATATTGAAATAGTAACCGAATATATCGTGAAAACCCATGATGACTTTAGTTTCGACGATACATCAGGAAATGATCTTTTATCAATGTGCAAAAAAGCTCAAAAAACAATTGAACATTACTTTGTGATAAGACTGGATCATTATGATTTTATATGAAAAAGTTATTTAATCAAATATTAAAATTGATTTTCATTTTTACGTTTCTCACCTCAGCAATTTATTTCCAGAAATGAGGGATCAGTGATAATAGCAAATAGCCATGAGCAATGGTTGATTTAAAGGGGCCTTCTTTTTTCCCTTTTCCCTTATTAATATGGATCCACTGACCATCTAAAGTCTCTTCTGCAAACACTCCTGTTGATTTGCTTCTGATCTATGGTGTGCCGGTCAGAAAACCCGATCATTTGACCTTCCAAAGCTTTATATTCTGTAAAATTATTGATGATCATCATCCTATCTATTGTCTTTGTTTTTATAGTAAGCTGACTGGAATTCTTTCTTGAAAAAACCTCTCACGTTATGTGAGAGGCAAATGAACATTATGAAAATAAAAAGTAATCTAATGTTCTTTCAAACAATATATCCAGATACCAATGGTTTTTGGATTTCAATTGTAAAAAATATAAAAATATGATACTGAAATTGAAAATAATATTTATTTCAAACAGATGATATTAAAACTTAATTACGCCAATTTTACATTAACTGCATTTAAGCCTTTATCACTCTTTTGTACATCGAAAACGACTTTATCATTCTCATGGATTGCTCTAGTGTCTAATCCTGAAGAATGTACAAATATATCCTTACTCCCGTCTGTAGGAGAAATAAATCCGAAGCCTTTTGCTTCATTGAAAAATTTTACTGTGCCTTCTTGCATTGTAATTATTATTAAAAAATTATTTATTATTTTCTGTAAACTCTACAGATTTTGTAAGCAAATTCACTTTTTAGAATTTGAGTTGGTGTATTATAGGATGAGCTGAAATATTTCTTCTCCTCATCATTTTTATTTGCATAACTTATTATAAATTAATTATTTATAATTCATAAGCCTGCAATAACATATCATTCCAGGATGAAAAAACTTGTAGGCCATTTCACATTAGAAACCCGATTGATAATTGGGCGGCTGAAAAAGCAAAGACTGAAAGAAAAATTGTGAGTTTAAACTATTACAGAATAGCAAAGGCAGAAACCTGTTTTATAAATGCTTTGCAAATGTACCATAAAATAATTGGGTAACAGTCAATTTAATTAACTGATTATCAAAAATATATTCATAGCTTACGCACATAAACTGAATTGTTTGCCTGTGCGGATGATTTTAAATTTTACCCCCATGCAAACGTCATCTCCCATAACTCATCCTCATCCCCAAACTTCAGACCTGCATTCAGCTCCGCAAGTGAGGATTGCTTATTTTATTATGATACATCATAAACCTGATGCATTTAAAGAAATGTTTCAGAAGATTTACACTAGGGATCAATTTTATCTTATTCATATTGACCGCAAAGCCAAAGCAGAATTAACGGAAGAGATACAATTGTATATAATACACTTTCCCAATGTATATATTTTAGAAAGCATGAATATTGTATCCGGAGGATTTAGTATGATTCAGGCAGAACTTAATGCGATGGAATATCTTTTGAATGTAAGCCCTGACTGGGATTATTTTATCAACCTAAGCGGTGAAGACTCCTCCCTTAAGTCACAAAATATTATACGTAAATTTCTTACCGATAATAATGGACGAAATTATCTTTTTTATTATGACCAGAAGTTTTATAGGCCTGATACACTTCAAAGGATACAAAATCATTTTACGGAGCTGACTCATAAAATATCTTCATTTATTTATAAAAGAGAGTTTATGAAAGAAGTTATACCTTATATTGGTGGGAAATGGTTTATCCTTACAAGAGAAACCTGCATATTTTTGACTAATAACAAAAGGGTAATGGATTTTGAAGACTATTACCTGCATACGCTTTTACCAGCGGAATCATTTTTCCAGACAGTACTTCTCAACACAGTCTTTAATGATATTATTGTGAATGATGATAAAAGAGCAGTCATTGAAAAAACTTTTTTTAGTAAAGACCAGTATGCGGACAGCTTCATCGAAACTCTAAAATCCTCTAATCGCCTTTTCATCAGAAAAATAAATGATAAAACAAATAAAAGTATTCTAAAATATATTAATGATACTTATCTTCTTCCTTTACCTGAAATTGATGAAGTTGAAAGAGAGCTTAAGAGAAATGATCACGACGACAAATGGTCATAAGAGAGCTTTGTACACGTATAAAATAAACTAGGAACCGTACACAAGATATTTTCACATGAATGATTAAAATAAAAATTTATGCTGATAAAAGAGGAGCTTTTGATGAACTGCGGAGCTAACATTGTAAATTTTATAAAGGGGGCAGTAGGTATTTAAAGAAAATAATGACGTACTCTCCTATTTTCAAATTTCGACACGAAGTGTGAAGATTGTCAGTGAGAAAAAAGGCGGATCGTGAATTTATTCATACTATTTCCAATGAGTTCACCCAGTCTCTGCTTTGGAGATTTGTAGACTGATGCTGAAGGTATCCTGTCTTTATTGTACCAACCTTCAATATAACTAAATGTCGCCAATTTAGCCTCTTTTCTGCTTTTGAATT
>NZ_WJHU01000014.1:0-20554 GCF_033712365.1 Chryseobacterium sp. JV558 | reverse complement strand
CCGTGATGTAGATAGTATAGGTGTTTATGATAACTTCTTCGATTTAGGTGGTCATAGCCTAAAAGCAACTGCAATTTTAGCAAAAGCAAGAACTGCTTTTAAAGTTAATCTGAATATTTCTGAACTTTATAACCTGCCAACGATTGAAGGAATGGCTAAAGAAATCAACAGAAAACAATGGTTGAACAGTGAAGTTTCAAAAGATGATATTAATATAGAAATCGAATTGTAGTCAGCTTAATTTTTTTTTTTTAAATAGCTCAAAAAATCATATCTTTGGGAATAATAGTTCCTAGTGGTTGATAAATTATAGTAATTTAACAATGTGGGCGTAGTATTTTTTTAACACCCCATACAATAAGGACGTAGAAACGCAGGCAGGGCTATAATTTAAGAATACAATTTGATTAAAGCTAAGACATTTTATGTTTAACGCTGTAATTTTGGAATAAAATAAGAATCCCAAAAGGCACTTAATCAGTAGAATACTTGAAATTTCCCATAGTTTCTGTTTTGGCGCTTCAAAAAAAATTAATGGTAAAAATATTTTTTGCCTATCATTTATCATTTAATAGCACATATGGATAAAAATAGTAAAACAAATTCTGATTTTCAGGAGGATTCTAATTGGAATCAAACTCAGATTGCGTGCTCTCAAGATTATTTAAGTTATAAAAAGGAAGATTTTGAAACATGGCTTACTTTATATAACATGCAAAATGACATCATTTATGAAAATTCTTGTGTAGAATACCAGTCTGGACTCAATTTTCTAAGAAGTGATTTAAACAAGATTGTTGATATTAAAAAACTGAGTATCAAGCTTAAAGATATTTGTGGCTGGAGTTTATTAGGAGTTGCAGGTTTGCTTTCTAATGATTTGTTTTTCAAATTATTAAATGAAAAAGTATTTCCCATAACTGTTCATGTACGATTGCCCGAGGAAATAGAGTTCAGTAGGCTTCCGGATATATTTCACGATGTTTTCGGGCATGTGCCTTTACTTACAAACAAAAGTTTTAGTGACTTTATTCAGCGATATGGTGAAATTTCAATAAAATACTTAGATAATGAAGAGGCACTGACATATCTGGGGAGGCTGTACTGGTTTACTCTGGAGACTGGGCTTATAAAAACCGAAAACGGATTTAAACCTTATGGAGGTGCAATCCTATCATCATATTCAGAAATATTTAACCTGAAAAGCCAACAAGTCCGGATTCATTCTTTTGATATTGGCAAGGTTATGAGAACAGATTATGAAAACCTTAAACTGCAAAAAGAATATTTTGTGATAGATTCATTTGAACAATTATTTAATTGTATCTCTGAAATAGAAAATGAATTGACCCAACTACTGATTAAAAAGCCATATAAGAATGAAAGAAATAATTGATGAGTTAATAGAATTAAAAATTACAATCAAGTCCCAAGGCGAGCAATTGAAAATAGAAGGGCCAAAGGAAAAACTGACTCCGGATATTGTCAATAAAATTCGTCTCAACAAACAATTATTACTGGATTATCTGAATATGGCCAAATCTAAGGAATATCTTATCAAAGATATTCCCGTAGTCGCATCTGATTTGGATGAAGGTTATGTACTCTCTTCAAGCCAAAAAAGAGTGTGGCTTTTAAGCAAGCTACACGAGGTGAAGGGTACTTTCTATAACCTTTCTACCATTTTTAGTTTCAAAGGTGATTTGAAAAGGGAAGCGTTACAAGATTCTTTAAACATGTTGATAAAAAAACATGAGATATTAAGGACTATTTTCATAAAAAACAGTAAGGGAGAAATAAGGCAGAATATATTGCCTTTTAAGGAGACATTGTATCAGATAAATTTCTATGATTTTACAGAGGAACAGAACAAAGAAGAAAAGATAAAGCAGTTTTTACATGAAAGTGTAGATGTTACATTTGATTTGACCAAAGCACCACTTCTTCAGGTAAAATTATTAAAAACAGGAAGTGATGATTATATCCTGTCTTTTGTAATGCATCACATTATCAGTGATGGCTGGTCACAGGATATTATCATAAGAGAAATTTTACAACACTATAGCGATTATACTTTAGGAAAACCTTCAAAAAACAGTCCGTTGCGAATCCAGTATAAAGATTATGCACAATGGCAATATTCTCTTAAGGAAAACAATGGCTTGAATGAAAGTAAAGAGTATTGGCTGAATCAATTGTCAGGAGAACTACCTGTTTTAAACCTTCCTTTCGATTTTCAACATCCACCCTTAAGAACCGGAAAAGGCGGTAAAGTGACTTCACGCTTTGATAAAGAGCAATCTTTAAAGATAAAAACCATTACGAAAGAATTGGGTGCAACGCTATTTGTTGGGTTACTTTCGCTCGTTAAAATGCTGTTTTTCAGATATGATAACCAAAAGGACCTGATCATCGGGATTCCGGTTGCTGGACGAGAGCACCATGACCTTGAAGATCAGATCGGGTTATATGTTAATTTATTAGCCATACGGACAAAAATCACAGGAAAAGAAAGTTTCAAAGATTTACTATGTATGGTAAAAAATAAGACATTGGAGTCTTATCAAAATCAAGTTTATCCTTTTGATGAGCTGATCGATATTTTAAAGCCTCAAAGGAATATAAGCAAAAATCCTTTGTTTGATATCACAGTGGCCCTTAAAAACAAAAGCGAACTAGATTCAAATGATTTTCTGGATAATTTATCAGTAAAGGAAAACAAAGACATTGACGTTGTAATCAGTAGATACGATCTTTCTTTCAGTTTTGCAGAAGAAGGCGATGAAATACTCATCGTCATTGAATATAATGCAGATGTTTTCAATAGAGAAACGATAGAGCGCTTTTTAATTCATATGAAAGAATTGCTTCACTCAGCATTGTCCGATCCAGATAAAGAATTTGTCAAACTGGATTTTTTAAGCAACGTAGAGCGTAAAAACATTTTAGAATTTTTTAATGAAACTACAGTTGACTTTCCAGATCAAAATACTTTAACAGTTCTGGATGATGTTGTAAATAAATTTCCGGATCACATTGCTGTTCGCGATGAAACTCAGGAAATGACCTATCAGGAACTCGATGCGGCAAGTGAAGCTATAGCGAGATATTTTATAGAAATACTTCAATTGAAACAAGAGGATAAGGTAGGAGTTTTTATGGATAAGTCTGTGGAAGCCATTGTGCTGATTATAGGTATACTCAAAGCAAATCTGGTGTACGTACCGCTCAACCCGAATGATGCCACCGAACGGATCAATTATATTATTGAAGATTCTGCTGTAAAATTGATGTGTACAGATCAAAAGAACCATGAAAGATTCTCAAAGATCACTAAAAGCGGCAATGATATCCATACGGTAACAATTGATATTGAAATGATATCGAAACTGCCGCCATCAAATAAATTTCCAAGACCCGAAATAACAGCTTTGGCCTACATCATTTACACTTCAGGCTCAACCGGTCATCCGAAAGGTGTCATGGTTGGACATGAGGGGTTGGTGAATATTTCTTTTGATCACAGAGACAGATTACCAATCCGTGTTGAAGACAATGTTTTGCAGTTTATCCCTTTCTCTTTTGATGGCTCTGTGCTTGATATTTTTATGACCTTGCTCTCTGGGGCGACATTAGTATTGCCAAATGATAAAGTGTTGGGAGATAAAGATTTGTTCGCAAGATTCATGTTAGATAAAAACGTTACGATAGCGTCATTTACACCTTCATTTCTGAGATTTTTATCAAAAGATGAATTGCCAGGTGTAAAGATAATTGTGTCGGCTGGAGAAACCATCGATTTTGAAACAGTTAAGTACTATCACGATAAAGGAAAGATCTTTTACAATGCATACGGACCTACAGAAGCGACAGTTAATACCACGCTTTATCAGATCGCAGATGCCGATTTACTAAGCAATGGTCTTATCCCTATCGGAAAGCCTTCTGCAAATAAGAAAATAGCAATATTAGATGAAAATATGCAACTCTTGCCTCAGGGAGTGCAGGGCGAAATCTGTATCTGGGGAAATGGGCTTGCCAAAGGATATCTGAATAACCCAGAACTTACTTCTGAAAAATTTACCACTAATCCTTTTGAAGACAATGGTAAAATTTATAAAACTGGAGATTTAGGTATCTGGTTGCCTGATGGAACAATTGTATATAAAGGAAGAAAAGACAGCCAAATAAAAATAAGAGGTTATCGTGTAGAATTGGGGGAAATCGAAAGCACGCTCGATAGTTATGAAGTTATTGAAAAATCCGTCGTCTTGGATCGGATGAACAAAAATGGAGAGAAAGAGCTCGTTGCTTATTATATTCCCAATGAAGAGGCCGGATATACGATAGGAAAAATCATAGATTTCAAAAAAGAAAAAAGAGCTGATGAAATTAATTTATTTGAACTTCCAAACGGCTTTACGCTTTTTGCAAACACCGAATCGGAACTGAAAATCATATACCATGAAGTTGTAGAAGACAATGCGTATTTGAAAAACGGGATTCACGTCCCTGATGGTGGTTGTGTTCTTGATGTTGGGGCAAATATTGGTTTGTTTTCAATTCATATAAATTCGATTGCTAAAGATCTTGATATTTATGCTTTTGAGCCACTGCCGGCAACTTTTAAGCACCTCAAGCAAAATGCATCACTCTACAAAGGGAATATCAAAGTATTTAATTTCGGTCTTTCCGATAAGGAAGAAATGGCTAAGTTCTTATATTATCCACATATAACAGCAATGTCAAGCCGTTATATTGATAAAGATTTAGGCAAACAGACCGTAAAAGATTTTGTATTAAGCGCCACAGAATTCAATAAAGAAGAAATTAATGAGCTTACGTTAAATGCGCTTATCGAAGAACGTTTGGTCTTTGAGGAATTAGAATGCCAGTTAAAGACAATTTCCCAAGTCATTAAAGACAATAAAATAAGCAAAATAGATTTATTAAAAATAGACGTCGAGCAAGCCGAATTGGATGTTATTAACGGAATTAATGACACAGACTGGGCAATCATTCAGCAAGTTATTATCGAAGTCCATGATGTCGAAGGAAGGCTGAATATCATTGTAGGCAGGCTGAAGGCATTTGGATTTGATATAGTAACCGAGCAATGTTCCTATCTCTCAAGTACCAATATGTATAATATATTTGCTCGGAAACCTAAAGCGGTAAATGCTTTTTCCCAGGAAAATACCCTTTTAGACCGTGGCCATTTATATGGTCTAAATGCTTTTCAGAATCATTTGAAAGGACACCTCGCAGAACGTTTGCCGTTTTACATGATCCCAATGTACTTTAAGGAAATAAAAGAGTTTCCGTTGATAAACGGAAAAATTGACAGGAAAAAGCTAGCTGAAAACGATTCGGTATTAGAAATGGAAACAGTATACTTTCCACCATCGACTGAACTGGACCGCGACCTCATTAAAATATGGAAATATATACTGAATTTAGAAGAGGCAAGAATTAGTATGAGAGACAATTTCTTTAACATTGGAGGAAACAGCCTTAGCGCGATGAGGGTTGTGAGTAAAATCCATGAGCAACAGGGAATAGAAATAGATTTGTCAGAGTTCTTTAAAAACCCGACCATCGAGTTCCTTTCAAACTTAATTGAAAAAGAAAAGAAAATAACGGATAAAAAAACAATCTAAAATTATGAATTCATCAAATATGGTACCCGAACATTCACAAATCCTGGTTATTGGAGGAGGACCGGCGGGCTCATCAGTTGCAACGCTTTTATCAAAGCATGGTTTTAATGTTACCTTATTGGAGAAAGAAATTTTTCCCAGATACCATATTGGAGAATCGCTGTTGCCTTCCGCATTAAAGATATTTGATTTGCTTGGCGTTCGCGAAAAGGTAGAAAATTATGGATTTGTAAAGAAAGAAGGTGCCTATGTAAAATGGGGGAAAGATAACTGGACTGTTGATTTTAATGCACTTGGCGAAAATAAAACATACAGTTTCCAGGTAAGGCGTGCAGAATTTGACCACTTGCTTCTTGATCATTCGAGCAGTGTTGGTGTAAATGTGGTTCAGGGAATTATTGTGGAAAAAGTAAAATTTACCAATGAACGTGCTACGTCATTGATATGGCAAAACTCTAAAGATAGCAGTAAAAAAGGGGAAATTAGCTTTGATTACCTAATTGATGCCTCCGGCAGAAGTGGGATTATTGCAACCAAACACAATAAGGACAGGAAAATACATGAAGATTTTCAAAATGTTGCTGCCTGGGGCTATTGGGAAAATGTAGATGTTCCTGACAATTTCCCAAAAGGTGCTATCGCCACAACCGCCACTTCTAAAGGATGGTTTTGGTCTATTCCTGTTAAAGAAAGAACAATGAGTATTGGCATTGTGCTCCACAAGGATGAGTTTAAGAGAAATAGTCTGGAATTAAAGGAATTTTACATGAAAAGAATCAAAGAGGATTCTTTTACAGGCGAAATTACTAAAAACGGGACTTTTTGCGGTGAGGTAAAAGTAGAGCAGGATTATTCATATTCGGCAAAGGATTTTTGCGGGCCAGGCTACTTTATTTGTGGCGACGCGGCTTGTTTCATTGATCCATTGCTATCAAGTGGCGTGCATTTAGGAATGTTCAGCGCTTTGATGTGTGCTGCATCGTTAACCAGTATCCTTAAAGGAGAAGCAACAGAGGCTGAAGGTATGAGTTACTATCAGAAATGCTATAAAAAAGCCTATCTAAGAATGATGGTATTTGTATCTAGTTTCTACAATCAATATGAAGGAATGGAATCACAGTTCTGGAAAGCAAAAAAAATGATTAATTCAAATATAGACCAGCACGATATCAAATATGCGTTTACGAGCCTCATCGCTGGATTAGAAGATTTAAACGATGTTGAGTCTAAAGTTGATAATGTTGTCTATCAGGAAATGCTGAAAAAAGTGAAACAAAAAACCGAAAACGCGAAAATATTTGCAAATACGCAGGAAAATAAAGAATCAGATACTGTTGTCTCTGATCCTGACGGAGGTTTTTTTGCACAAAAAATAGAAGGCTACTTCGCTTTCGACAAAGAGGAAGCTATCGAAGGGTTTTACATTTCGACAGAGGGTGGAGTTCAATTGTCACGGGTTTAAAACGATGAGAATAGATTTTTAATTGAAATATTTTATGACAGAATCAAAAAACGATTTAGTTTACCTTAAATCAAATATCGTATCAGAAGCGCTTTTTAATCAGTGGTATGCAAATTCCCATCTGCTGTCTCCCTTATCAAGCGGATTGAATATAAAAGAAAGACATGTGAAAATCATGGAATCTTATATTGAAGATCCAAAGCTTCATATGTCTGCAGTTAAAAATCCTGCCTTAAGGGGCGGGCCATTTGTTAATTTTAAGAATGAACAGGTTACTGAAGTTAAAGTACTGCTGGAAAAAACATTCAGTGACAATAAAGACCTGATTGAACTGGCAGATGCTTTCTTCGAACTTAACGAAATGCTTGAGAAAAAGGCAAAAGGTGGCTCGCTGATCGAACTGTACAGAGATATCCCTGAAAAACTAAAAGGATATGTAGAGTTAGTATATGATTTAAACAACCGCGCATCGTTCAGGGTTTACGAATTGCTTTTATATAAAAAGTACTACAAAGAGTCCAATCAGAGTATTTTACTCCAATTAATTGATTCTGATGATTCCAGGCCATTTGTTCTGAGCACGCCAAGGCTGAACAGACCTGATAAAATTAAGCTTGATATTCCATTTAAAAGCCAAATTTTGGATGAATTATTTAGAATGATCCGCATACCTGATTCCTACAGTAGAATCAAAACTCTTCTGCAAATTTCAGAAAGCGATGATGAATTATTCAGGTCGTTTTTTAGCGAGACACCTCCGGAAAAATATCATGAGTATGATGAATCGGGAATCCGGGTAAGATATTTTGGACATGCCTCGATCCTATTAGAAACTAAAGAGCTTAATATTTTGGTTGACCCGGTGATAAGCTATGAATATGATACCAATATCAGCAGGTATACTTATAATGATTTACCGCAAGAAATTGATTATTTGCTTATTACGCACAATCATCAAGACCATGTAAATATTGAAACGCTCATTCAGTTACGCCACAAAGTGAAAAAGGTAATTGTTCCCAGATGTGGATTAGGTAACGTACAGGATCCGAGCCTTAAAATTATGCTGAATGCCATTGGATTCGATAATGTTGCTGAATTGTCTGAACTCGAAACGATAGAATTGGATAAATGTGCAATCACCGGATTGCCGTTCTACGGAGAACATGCCGATTTAGACATCCAAAGCAAAATATGTTTCCATGTTAGGTTTGAAAATGATCTGAAAGTAGTTCTTGCCTCGGATTCCTGTAACATTCAGCCTGAAACGTATGATATCGTTCATGATATCATTGGCGATATCGACATTCTTTTTCTGGGAATGGAATGTGATGGTGCACCACTTTCTTGGGTATATGGATCTTTTATGCCAAAGACACTTGAAAAAGAAAAAGATCAATCTAGGCGTTTGGCTGGCAGTGATTATGAACAAGCGTTCAAGATGGTCAAAAGCTTCAATCCGACAGAAATTTTTGTATATGCAATGGGTATGGAGCCTTGGTTGGAATATATCAGCTCAGTAAAATATACAGATGAATCTAGACCAATCAAAGAATCGAATAGGCTTATAGAGAAGTGTAGGGAAATTGGTTTAAATGCCGAAAGATTGTATGGAGAAAAGATGTTAAAATATGACAAAAACGATACTAGCGAAGTATTTATTTAATAAATAAATCATTCATCATGCTAAGGTGTCCGAACCTTGGCATTTTGATATAAAATAAAAAAATAGCAAAAGAGGGTAACAAACAACAATTATATTATGAGTGAAACTAATGACCAGGTCTACTTAAAACCCAATTTCATTGCTGAGCCACTATACGACAGATGGTATGCTTGGACACATCTGATATCACCAGTAACTGCAGCTTTAAACATAAAGGAAAGGCATCTGAAAATCATGGATTCTTTCATTAAAAATGCAAAAGTCCATGAAATTGCTGTGGCAACACCAGCTATGCGAGGCGGGCCTTTTATAGATTATCCTAAAGAAAGAACTGGTGATATTCTCGAATTAAAGGAAAAAACGCTGGCTGCACAAAGTCAATCACTTGCACTTGCTGATGCAATTATCGAATTGAATGCATTATTAATCCAAAAAGGAAAAGGGTTTTCTTTAGAAAGCCTCTATGCTGAAGTTCCAGAATTGTTAAAAGGATATGTCGAACTGGTTTATGATATAAACAATAGGGCCTCCTTTCGATTTTTTGAAAAACTATTATATCATTCAGTTTTTTTTAATAAATCATCACAAAGCATGGCCTTCCAGCTGGTGAATTCTGATGATTCAAGGTCTTTTGTTTTGAGTACGCCAAGACTTGATGACGCACACATTCTGCACCTCAATATCGCTTTTGACGACATGGTTCTAGACCATTTGTACAAAATGGAAAATGAGCCCAACAGCTATAACGAAATCAAGCAATTATTGAAAATAAACGAAGACCAGGAACCGCTATTTAAAGATTTCTTTACATCCGAAGCACCAAAAAAATACGAGCGATACACCGGTGAAGGGATCCGGACCAGATATTTTGGGCATGCATGCATTTTGATCGAGTCTAAAGATGTAACCGTTTTAGTAGATCCGGTGATCAGTTACGAATATGATACTGATTTGCCGAGATATACCTATACCGATCTGCCCGATACCATAGATTTTGTCCTGATTACACACAATCACCAGGATCATGTGATCTATGAAACCCTTTTAAGACTGAGGCATAAAATAAAAAATATTATAGTTCCGAGTTCTAGCATGGGTGATTTACAAGATCCGTCATTGAAATTCAACCTGGAGAGCGTTGGCTTTAAGAGCGTCTTTCAACTGAATGATATGGATAGTATCGTGATCGAAGGTTGTAAGATACAAGCATTGCCTTTTCTAGGAGAACATGGCGATTTAGATGTGCGGAGTAAACTCTGCTATCATGTTACTTTGAAAGACAGTCTGAAGATCCTTTTTGTTGCTGACTCCTGCAACATAGAACCTAAAATCTACGAACATGTAGAGGCAATAGTTGGAAGTGCCGATGTATTATTTCTGGGTATGGAATGTGATGGGGCACCAATGTCATGGTTATATGGTCCGTTATTACCTGAAAGACTGGAAAAGGAGAAAGACCAGTCAAGAAGATTGGCAGGGAGCAACTGCGAAAGAGGAATGGATCTCGTGAAACGATTCAAGCCAAAAGATGTATTTGTTTATGCCATGGGAATGGAACCCTGGCTCGAATACATCAGCTCTATAAAATATACCGATGAATCCAAACCGATCATCGAATCATCGAAACTGATAGAAGAATGTAAAAATTTAAGTATCAATGCCGAAAGATTGTATGGAGAAAAAACTCTGCATTATTAATTGTACGGACTAATTTCTTTTCTAAAGTTACAAAATTAGAAACTATCAGTTAAAATTGAATCGACCCGATCAAAATTTTTAAAGCCATTAAACAACCAGCATTAGTAAATCAATATGAAAATAAGAGATTACGTAAGAAACCTGAAAGAACAGCACATTTATCTGAAGCTAAATGAAGACAATATAGAAGTCGAATCTTTAGATGAGAAAATCTCAGATGAAACCCTTCAATATATAGCAAGCAGAAAAAGTGAGATCGTTGATTACCTCAGGTTGTTGTTTATTGAGAAAAATGATTTTCTGCAAATTGAAAATGTTGGTGAAAGGGCTTATTATCCGCTGTCTTACGGACAAAAAAGATTATGGACACTATCGCAGTTGTCTGAGGGAAATAAAGCATACAATGCTCAGGACATCTATGAGCTCAACGGCGAGCTGGATATTGCCGCTTTCAAAGAGTCATTCAGGTGGTTGATCGAAAGGCATGAAGTATTGCGGACTGTTTTCAGAGGAAGCGAATCGGGTGAAGTATTTCAATACATTCTGAAAGGAGAAGATTACTTTTTTGATATACAGGTTAAAGATTTTACAAGTGCATCTAATCCTGAATCTGAACTCGAAAAATATGCAAAGGATAATAATGAGAAAATATTTAATCTTGAGTATGGTCCGCTAATAGAAGGAGCATTAATAAAAAGAGCAAACAATCAGTATGTGTTTATATACCTGATGCACCATATCATATGTGATGGCTGGTCAAGAACCATTATAATGAGGGATCTTATACATAAGTATAACTCATTGGTCACCAGTGATGAATATGATTTTCCAAACCTCAGAATCCAATATAAAGACTACTCCGTATGGCAGGAAAATAAATTTAAAGAAGAGAAATTTGACGATTATAAAAGCTATTGGCTAAATCAGTTGGAAGGGAACCTCTCTTCATTTACCGTACAGGGTGACAAATTGCGTCCGAAGATTAAAACCTACAATGGAGGCCTCATTACAAGGAGAATCAACAAAGATTATACAAAGAAGCTCAAGAAACTGGTCAATAATGAGGGCGTAACCCTATACATGGGGCTTTTGTCAATAACAAAGACATTGCTTTATCATTATACAAATCAAACCGATATTATCATCGGATGCCCGGTTGCAGGAAGAGAGCATATTGACTTGGAAAGCCAGATCGGTTTTTATGTAAATACATTACCTATCCGAACACGTTTTGCAGGCAAAGATACTTTCAGGCAACTTTTAAAGAACATTGCAAGAGTTACTACTGAAGCCTATGATTATCAATCTTATCCATTTGATAAAATCGTTGATGATTTAAAGATCCCAATAGATATTAGCGGCCATCCACTGTTTAATATCATGATCGCCTTACAAAATAATGATTTGGTAAGTTTCAACAACCAGGTTGAATTGTCAAACGGGCTAGAGGTGAAGATGCAGAACAGTGCTAAAAATCTAACCAGTAAATTTGATTTATTATTTGATTTTGTTGAAATTGGGGGAGAAATCCATTCTACTCTTCAATACAATAGTGATATCTACCACAATTCTACGGTTGAGCGTATGATGGATCATTTTATCCAGGTGGCGGCCTCAACAATCGACAATCCAGATATTGCTGTTGACTTGCTCGATCTTGTTACTGGGAGTGAGCGCGATAAGCTGTTACATCAATTCAATAATACAATCAGAATCTACCCAAAAGACCAGTCGATTATTTCCTTGTTTGAAGAAACTGTATTGAATAATGCGCAAAATATAGCCATCTCTTTCGAAAATGATCATATTACTTATGAAGGTCTTAACGAAAGGGCAAATAGGCTGGCTCATTTATTCCGGTCTGAATTTAAAATTCAGAAAGGTGACACTATTGGCATTCTCAAAAGTAGAAGTGCGGAGTATATCATAACGGTACTGGCTATATTAAAAGCAGGAGCTGCATATGTGCCGTTGGAAGGCGAAGCGCCAAATGACCGTTTAAGACTGATCATCGAAAATAGTAAACTTGGGTTTCTGATCAGTGAAGATAGTTATCTTGAAAAAATAGCTCAATTTACATCGATCGACAATTTAAAAATATTGGTTGTCAATGATTCAGCACTATGTAGTTCAGATGTTTATGAATTCAAACATGCAAATGAAAGCCATCCAAAAAGATATGACCTATCTGTACAACCAGTTGAAAATCTAGGAATTGATATGCAGTCAAATGACGTAGCTTATATCATTCACACCTCAGGAACAACTGGTGTACCTAAAGGTGTGGTAATTCAGCATCAAAGTGTCATTAAACTAGTGAAAGAGACAAACTATATTTCAATAAAACCTGCTGATGCATTACTTAGTTTCTCTAATTTTTCTTTTGACGGCTCAATATTTGATATTTTCGGATCCTTGCTCAATGGCGCGAAACTTGTCATTCCTATACAGCAATCCTTGTCTGATTTAATAGAGATCGATGGCATCATCAAAAAGGAAAAAGTAACCGTTTTCTTTGTAACGACAGCATTATTCAATGAAATGGTAGAACACAACCTGCCTGGAATTTACAGCGTAAACTGTATATTGTTTGGTGGTGAAAAGGTTTCCGTTAGACATGTTGATAAATTTAAGAAAATATATCCGAAAGTGCGGTTGCTGCACGTATACGGACCAACCGAAAATACTACTTTTTCTACTTTTTATGAGATTGATAAGTTGACCGAAAATCAATCTACGATTCCAATCGGAAAAGCAATATCGAATACCCGCTGTTATGTGCTCAATGGGCAAGGAAAACTTCGCCCGGTTGGCGTACCTGGGGAACTTTGCCTGGCCGGTGATGGATTAAGCATTGGTTATTTAAACGATCTAGATTTGACGGCTGCAAAATTTATAGCAAATCCTCTGGTTGCAAATGAAAAAATTTATAAGACAGGAGATCTTGTAAGATGGACACCACAGGGCGACATTGAATTCATTGGCCGTAACGACAGCCAGGTAAAAATTAGAGGATTTCGTATTGAAATATCTGAAATTGAAAAAACAATCTTAAACTATAAATCTATATCGGAAGTACTTGTATTGGCGCAGCCGAACCCTTTACTGGAAGATGATATCGAGTTATATGCTTATGTAATTGGAGAAGAAAAGCTGGATATACAAAAGCTTAAAAGTGATCTCGGCAATCATCTGCCTTCTTATATGATCCCGGCTCATTTTGTGCAGATAGATAAAATGCCACTTAATAAAAATGGTAAAGTAGACAAAAAAAAACTAGTAGACTTTTATGAGTCACTTGATTATGTAGAAAAAGATGAAGATAAACTGACCACTGAAAATGAGTTCAAACTAGCCAAAATATGGAAAGAAATCCTCGGCTTGGAAAAAGTAGGTCGCAACGACAACTTTTTTGAAAATGGAGGGCACAGCTTAAAAGCGACGAAACTCGTAAACCACGTATACAAAGAATTCGACATAAAGTTAGATTTAAGGGATTTGTTTACCAGTACATTGCTCAAAGAGCAGGTCAGTCTCATTGAAGAGGCGATGGCATCAACTTATATCGGCATCAAGCCGATCCAGAAAGCAGAATATTACAGTTTGTCTGCCTCACAACGAAGATTGTGGATCTTAAGCCAGTTTGAAGGAGGAAATAAAGCATATAATATCTGTGGGAAATATGAATTTGAAGGCGCATTGGATATTGATGCGTTAAAAAGAGCATATCAAAGCCTGGTAGAAAGACATGAAGTCCTAAGAACGGTCTTCAGGCAAAACGATCTGGGTGAAGTAAAGCAATGGGTATTTCAAACAAAAGATGTAAAGGATAACTTTAAATATTTAGACTTTTCTCAGGTGGCTGATGCCGATGAACAAATAAAATTATTGGTTCAGGCTGAATCTGAATACGAATTTGATCTTGAAAACGGGCCGCTCATCAATGCAACTGTGATCCAGTATGCCCCGGCAAATTTTATCTTCGTATTTGTAATACATCATGTTATTGCTGATGGCTGGTCGATTCCAATCATCATCAAAGAGCTTTCGCAATTTTACAATGCTTATAGAAATGGCCAAAAACCGGCAGTTGAACCGCTCCGGATTCATTATAAGGATTTTGTGTATTGGCAGATGGAGCAAATGAACAAAGAAAGTTATTCTGAGGCCAGAGACTACTGGATCAGACAGTTTTCGGGCGATATACCGCTGCTCGAAATGACACTCGATACAGAAAGGGGGGTGATGAAATCTTTTAAAGGAGGCGGCATCAGTTTTACGATTTCGAAGCAAATCACAGAAAAGCTAAAAGCTCTTTTTGCAAATGAGGATGCTACATTGTTCATGGGGCTTTTGGGGCTCGTTACAGTCTTATTAAACAAGTATACCAATAAGGAAGATATTATTTATGGAACTCCTATTGCAGGAAGAGAACATGTTGACCTCGAAGAACAAGTGGGCTTTTATGTGAATACGTTGCCTTTAAGAGTACAATTTGAAAAAGACAAATCGTTCCGATCGTTGTTAAGCAAGATTAAGCAGATCACACTTGATGCTTACAAATATCAGGTGTATCCATTTGACGAATTGATAAAGAACCTTGACATCACAAGGCAAAACAACAGACAGCCGCTGTTCGACATTATGGTTACGCTGCACAATATAGAAACCGATCAGGTAGATTACTGGCAGGAATCTTTTACCAACTTAAAAGTATCTCCTTATCTAGAAGCGGAACACACGGTAAGCAAATTCGATCTTAATTTCGATTTCAGAGAAACGGCATCCGAAACCTTTTGTATGCTTGAATATGATAGTGACCTCTTTACCAAAGAAACCATTACTGGGTTTATAAAACATTTTAACCAAATTATTGAGCAGGTTATAATACAGCCGGATGTGCCAGTAAACGCGTTGAATTGTCTTGCTGAAAATGAAACAACCCAGTTGTTGATCGATTTTAACGATACTGATGTATGGATCGATCCGGATAAAACCATTGTGGATTTATTTGAAGAGCAAGTACAAAAAACGCCTTATGCAACAGCGCTCGTATGCGGCGAAAAAAAATATACCTATACCGATTTAAACAAAAAAATAAATCAGTTGGCTCGCTATCTTGAAACTTTTTCATTAGATAAAAATACAACTGTTTTTGTTCATATTGACAGATCAGAATGGTCGGCAATTTGTATGATTGCCGTTCTAAAGGCAGGCGCCATATACGTACCTGTTGACAAAGCGTGGCCAATTCACAGAATTGATTACATCCTTAAAAAGTCTGATCGGATAGTGATTATTGCAGATGATCCTAAATTGTCAAGCTATTCAGAAATAATCATCAGAATTGACCAGGAATTGCCTTTAAGCAAGTTTGAAAATCATGATCTTAAGAAAAAAATAACACATGATTCTGCATCATACATTATTTATACCTCAGGATCTACAGGAAACCCCAAAGGTGTAAGGCAAACTCATTTAACGTTGTATAATTTAATGAGCTGGGAAATCATGCGATCAGGACTGCTGCACCACAAAAAATTCCTACAGTTCAATTCGTATGCTTTCGACGCTTCCTTGAACGATGTATTTTTTGCGTTGTCAACTGGCGGTGAGCTTCATATTATAAAGCAAGATATTATTGACAATCTGGTTCTGTTAAAAGACTACTTAATTGACTGTAAAATTGAAATACTGAGCTTGCCATATGCGGTGTTGAACACGCTATTTAATGAAATTGATATTGATTTTGGAGACCATTCGCTACAAAATATTATTTCTACCGGTGAGCAAATGTATGTTACCGGAAAATTGAGGGAATTCCTGATACAAAATCCACAGATTGTGCTTTTTAACTTCTATGGGCCTAGCGAAACGCATGTAGTAACTGCAATATCCTATAGTTTTAACAAAGGGCCTGTACCTTTAAAATCAACAATAGGAAAGCCTATAGATAATAGTAAAATATACATTTTAAATGATGACGGGCAATTGGTTCCGGTAGGAGTTGAGGGCGAATTGTATATTGGAGGCAGCAATTTGGCGCTGGGTTACGATTCGGAATTAAAACTCACTTCCGAAGTTTTCCTGGAGAATACATTAGAAGAAAATACATTGTTTTATAAAACAGGAGATAGGGCCAAGTGGTTGCCAAATGGAGAAATTGAATACCTCGGGCGAAAAGACCACCAGGTTAAAATAAACGGCTTCCGGATCGAGCTTGAAGAAATCGAACTTGCTTTAAATGGCCATCCCGGTATACATAAAGCAGTTGTCCTGGAGCAAAAAGATGTAGCAGGGATGAATGCACTTTCAGCATATTTAGTGGCAGAAGAAGGCATTACTATAGAAAATATCAGAACATTCCTTAAATTATCATTGCCGGAATATATGATTCCCAACACTTTTGTTGTTATCGATAAGATGCCATTGACTCCAACAGGCAAAATTGACAAAAGGGAACTTTTGTTAAACAAAGGGATCAAAATGACCAATGACATTGTCTATGTGGCAGCCCGTAATGATATCGAGGAAAATTTAGTCAAAATGTGGAGCAATATCCTGGATGTGAAAAATATAGGGGTTAGAGACAATTTCTTTTCTCTTGGCGGGCATAGCCTGAAAGCGACCATTGTGTTGACAAGGATTTATGCTGTTTATGGCATTAAACTTTCTGTTGAAACATTTTTCCAGTTTCCTACCATTGAGCATTTGTCAGACCATATTAGCGATCAGGTGGAGGCTAAGAAACAGAAAAGCGAAGAAAATAAAAATACCGATGTGGAAAGCTTTTTAATATAATAGATAAAGCAAATCCGATTTTTGAACCTTGTGTGAACACCCAGTAAAAGCAAAAGAGTATATCTTTGTGAATAGAGGATAGGCCGAATAAGGCTTTCCAAACTATTTATTCTTAATAAAAAAACATAATGAAGCTTGTTGAAGAAATAATTAGAGATATCATAAATAGTTTAAATGAGATTGATGCTAAAATTTCTATTTTAGATGGTAATTTAAAAATTGATGCAAAAGTTGGAACCGTAAGCAATGATTTAATAGTTCTTATTAAAGAAAATAAGGAAGATTTGATAACATACCTGAAAGAAGGCAAACTCAAGGATTCTTTCTTGATTCCAAAATCGCCGCCAAGCGAAGATTATCCGCTTTCACCGGGCCAACAGCAAATATGGACTGCCATGAAATTTGGAGGAATCGGTGCATACAACCTACCGATTCTTTTGAATATTGAAGGGGAAATTGATGTCTCAGTCCTAAAAAGAGCGATCGATGCACTGCTTAGGCAACATGAAGTTCTGAGATCGGTCTTTTTTGAGCAAAAAAATGGAGAAGCACGGCAGGCGATAAAGGAAAATTGGAATGAAGATGTTTTTATGTTTACTGATTTTTCTGTAGAAGCTAATGCAGAAAAATCATACCAATTAATCATAAAAAATGCCGTAACCGAAAATTTTGACTTTGCCCAAAATCTCCTAATCCGGTTTAAATTATTAAAGATCTCAGAGAACAAATACATTTTTATTTGCATAATGCACCACATCATTAGTGATGGATGGTCTATGAATGTTATTGTAAATGATATCTTTGAATTGTATTATAAAATTTCTTCAAATCAATATACAGCAACCCCGAAACACCGTATTCAATATAAGGATTATGCGGTCTGGCAAAGATCTAGGATAGAAAATGGGGAAACGAAAATTGAAAAAGATTACTGGCTGAAAAAGTTAGAGGGTAGCCAAGACCCAATAACGATACAACCCGACAAGAAAAGGCCCCAAATAAAAAAATACGAAGGAGAAATCATCAGTAAAGCGCTTGATCGTAATGCTGTTTCGGCATTAAAAGAACTGGTTGGTACCGAACAAGCTACGTTATTTATGGGATTTTTAACCCTTGCAAAAGTTCTATTATTCAAATATACAGCCGAAACAGACATTGTTATCGGTTGTCCAATATCTGGAAGGAATTACCTTGAACTGGAAAATCAAATAGGCTTTTATGTTAATACCGTCCCTTACAGAACACAATTTAACGCTGAGGATAGCTATAAAAGTTTATTGAAGAAAGTCAAAAAGACAACGTTTGAAGCTTTTCAATATGAGCAATTTCCACATGAGGAAATTGCAAGCGGTTTAAACTATCAGGGCTATAAATATGGCAATCCTTTTTTTAATGTCTTATTGGCATTGCAAAACCAGAACAATGTTTTAAACTATGGTTTTGAAAAAAATGATTCAAACAATATAAAAATTTCTCCTTTTGATGATGAAAGTGATCTGGGCCTGACTTCTAGTAAGTTTGACCTGATTTTTAACTTTGAAGAGGCAGATCATGAAAATATGTTGTCCATTGAATTTGATAGTGAAATCTATGAACGAAAAACAGTAGAGCGTTTGGCAGATCATATGTCTATCTTATTGGCTTGCGTCGTTACTGATCCTGAGATTCCAATCAAGGATTTGTTATTGTTGTCAGCAGTGGAAGAACAGGAGTTAAAAGATTACAATATAACACAAAGTGTATATCCGCAAGAGGAGAGTATTATCAGTCTGTTTGAAAAACAGGTTAAATCCACACCGAATCATATTGCTTTGATTTTCGAAGACAATCAACTGACCTATAAAGAACTTGACGATAAATCCAACCAGCTTTCCCGATACCTGCTCTCGCGATATTCGTTGGGGAAAGGTGTTCTTTGCGGGATCAGGATGGATCGCTCTTTGGAGATGATAGTGTCAATATTGGCTATTCTTAAAACCGGGAGCGGTTATGTTCCTATCGATGTGGATTATCCGCAGGATCGCATTGATTATATTGTTGAAGACAGTGGCTGCATTTTAGTTATCGATTCAGCTTTATATGCTGATTTTACAAGCAGCCAGGAAGCCTATGACAACAATAGTTTAGAATTATCAATGTCAGACACCGACTTGGCATATGTAATTTATACTTCAGGTACCACAGGTCATCCAAAAGGGGTTATGGTTGAGCATAAAGGGGTTATCCGGTTAATATCAGAGACAAACTATCTACCGTCACAAAAGTCGGATGTGCTTTTAAGTTTATCAACATTTTCTTTCGACGGATCTGTTTTTGATATTTTCTATGCTTTATTGAATGGATTGCAACTTGTCGTTCCTACAAAAGAAGAAATGTTCGATTTCAAAGTCTTATCTGATATTATCGAAAAGCACAATGTAACTGCCTTTTTTATCACAACTGCTTTCTTCAATTCTTTTGTAGATTCTGAACTCTTTAAGATTTCAAAGGTCCAGTATATTCTTTTCGGAGGTGAGAAAGTCTCTTTGCAGCATGTAAGGAAAGCAATTGAAAAATGGCCTTCCGTTCAGTTGGTTCATGTTTATGGGCCTACAGAAAACACTACATTTTCTACATTTTATAATGTTGGAACGGTGAATGAAGATTTATATACTATTCCAATTGGACGGCCTATATCAAATAGTGAAGTGTTTATATTGGATGATGACCGAAACCTTTTACCTCACGGCATTGCCGGTGAGATCTGTGTTAGCGGTTTCGGCTTGGCCCAGGGCTACCTGAGCCGTCCAGAACTTACATCCGATAAATTTGTGCCCCATCCTTTCAAAGAAGGAGAACGTTTATACAGGACAGGTGATTTGGGCAGGTGGAACTATCAGGGTTATGTAGAGTTCATGGGCAGGAATGATGACCAGGTAAAGATCCGTGGTTACCGTATCGAGCTTGGAGAGATCGCACAGGTTATGAGCCAGCATCCCCTGATTACCAACTGTTTGGTTCATGCCAGTGAAGGCTCATCTGAGAACAAAGAACTGATTTTGTATTATGTGAGTGAATCTTCGTTAAGCATTCGTGATCTACGATCTTATTTATCAGAACGTCTACCTTCGTATATGATCCCGGGATATTATATGCAACTGGCTGAACTTCCATTGACCTCAAACGGAAAGGTAGACAGAAAAGCACTACCCATGCCAGAAGATATGGGCATCGATACAGGTGTGGAATATGTATCTCCACAAACTTCTACAGAGAAGATTCTGGTTA
>NZ_WJHU01000013.1:0-28487 GCF_033712365.1 Chryseobacterium sp. JV558 | reverse complement strand
ATGCTGAATCTAAAAAATCTGCAAGAGCTAAATAAGTTTTGGCTAAAGCCAATGGAGGTATATAAAATAAGAGAGCGGGCTAAAGCCCGCTCTTGTTGATTTATCGTAATAATATCTTATTAATCTCTCGCTTCAAAAAGCAATCTCTCGCCAAATTTTCCCTCTGCAATATTACCATTATCATACACCAGATGTCCATTGACAAAAGTATGGGTAACTTTAGAATGGAAGCTCATTCCTTCCAATGGACTCCAACCGCATTTGTACAGTAAGTTGTCTTTGGAAACCGTCCAGTTTTCATTTAAATCAACTAAAACCAAATCTGCTTTATATCCTTCTCTTACAAAACCTCTTTTTTCAACTTTGAAAAGAATGGCAGGATTGTGAGACATTTTTTCAACGATTTTCTCTAGGGAAATTTTACCGTTTTTATAGTTTTCCAGCATTACCACTAATGAATGTTGTACCAAAGGCGCTCCTGAAGGACATTTTGTATACACATTATTTTTTTCTTCTGCAGTATGTGGAGCATGGTCTGTAGCAATAACATCAATTCTGTCATCTAACAATGCTTCCCAAAGGGCATCTTTATCCTTTTGAGTTTTTACAGCAGGATTCCATTTAATAAGTCCGCCTTTTGTTTCATAATCCTCATTCGTAAAAGTAAGATGATGAACACATACCTCAGCCGTGATCTTTTTATCCTTTAAAGGAATGTCATTTCTGAAAAGTTCCATTTCCTTTGCTGTCGAAAGGTGAAAAACGTGAAGTCTTGCACCTGTTTTTTTGGCAAGTTCAATAGCTTTGGAAGAAGATATATAACATGCTTCTTCACTTCTGATCAAATGATGGAATTTTACAGGAATATCATCCCCATATTCATCCATGTATTTTTGAGTATTGGCTCTGATAGTAGCTTCGTCTTCACAGTGAACAGCAATCAGCATTTGGGTATTGCTGAAAATATTTTCCAGAGTTTCCGGATTATCCACCAACATATTTCCTGTAGATGAACCTAAGAACAATTTGATACCGGGAACATTTCTAGGATTTGTTTTCAAAACTTCAGCAAGATTATCATTGGTTCCTCCCATCATAAAACCGTAGTTGGCATAAGCTTTCTGGGAAGCAATCTCATATTTGTCGGCTAACAGTTCCTGCGTAACAGCATTGGGTACTGTGTTGGGTTGATCGATAAAACTGGTTACCCCACCGGCAATAGCTGCCCTTGATTCACTTTCGATATCTCCTTTATGCGTAAGTCCCGGATCACGGAAATGCACCTGATCGTCAATTACCCCCGGAAGAAGATACTTTCCTGAACCATCAATGATCTGGTCTGCATCTTCAGAAATATCAGCCGCTATCCTGGAGATTGAGTCATTTTCTATTAGGATATCGCTTTCAAAGACTTTTCCTTCGTTGACGATATTTACGTTTTTTATAAGAACTTTCATTTCAATTTATTTCCCCGTAAAATTAAGATTTTATGTTTTAATTCAACCCAAAATCACCAAACGAATGCTTAAAGTTTTACATTTGTAAAAAATTTCGACTTTGTATAAGAAACTATTAGGGCAGACAATCATCTATGGAGCGGGAGCTATAGCACCAAGAATTATTCTATTTATTCTGAATCCACTTTTGATCTACAAAATTCCCAATGAAGGTTTTGCGATTTTCACTCAGCTTTATGCATGGATTTCTTTTGTTAATATTATACTTTCTTTCGGTTTTGAAACGGCATATTTCCGGTTTTCTGCTGAGGATGGTAATGAGAAAAAGACTTTCAATACTTCATTCTGGTTTTTATTTTCAACCTCTACTGTTTTCTTAGTATTATGCTATTTATTCAATCAGCAGATCGCAGACTATGCAGGATATCACGATAACCCGGAGTATATCAGATGGTTTGCTTTGATTGCCTTTTTCGACAATTTATTAGTGATCCCTTTTGCATGGCTTCGTTTTCATAATAAGCCCATCAAATACTCTGCAGTAAGAGTTGTTCAGGCTATATTTCAGGCCGTTTTTACAGCAGCACTGTTCTTCTGGATTCCGGAAACCCTCTCCAAAAGTTTCGGTTTGGATCAAAATGTGGATTATCCGTTCTTCAGTAATTTAGCGGGAAGCGCTTTAGGGGTTTTATTACTCCTTCCTATTATATTAAAAGTACGATTTCAGTTTGTAACCTCTTTGTTCGGACGTATGATCAAGTATTCCTTTCCGCTCATGCTGGCAGGTCTGGCTTTTATGGTCAATGAAAACTTTGATAAATCCATCCAGAGAAATCATATTTCGGACGAAGAAGCCGGGGCCTATGGAGGCTGCTATAAACTGGCTGTACTGATGACCTTATTTGTTACGGCTTACCGAATGGGTATTGAGCCTTTCTTCTTTAAACAAATGGATAAAGGTGATGCCAAAAAGACCTACGCCAAAGTTGCAGAATACTTTTCCTTTTTTGCCTGTGCGGTAGCTTTGGGAATCATCGCCAATATTTCCTGGCTGAAGGATGTTTTCATCCCCAACAAGTCTTATTGGATCGCTATAGACATCATCCCGATTATTGTGATTGCCAATCTTTGCTTCGGAATATATTATAACTTTTCCACCTGGTATAAAGTAACAGACAGAACCAGTGTAGGAACTGTTATTTCGTGGCTTGGAGCAGGAATAAACATCACGCTCAACCTTTTAGCATTAAACTATTATCACAGCATGATTGGTTCTGCATGGGCTACATTCGGAGCCTATGTTATCATGATGATTGTATCCTATCTGCTGGGCCAGAAATACTATCCTATACCATATAGAATGAAGAAAATGTCTTTCTTCCTTATATTACTTGGAATCTTTAGCTTCATCATTGTAAAATATCTCAACTATAATATTTTAACAAGTAATATCCTATTTTTGATCTTCACCGGAATTTTGATTTATTCTGAAAAAAACTTGATTTTATCAAGAATCAGAAAGAATTAAACTTTGGTCTTTATTTTGATAGTAAACAAATCAATTCAAATATTAAAAAGATATAAATCATATCCCAACAAAGGTTTTAATTATTATCTTTAACCATATTATTAAAATAACTATAAAAAATTCTTTATATAATTTATGAAAATTATTGTTCCTATGGCTGGACGTGGTTCCAGATTACGTCCCCATACACTGACAGTTCCAAAACCACTTATTCCTATTGCAGGAAAACCTATCGTACAGAGATTGGTAGAAGATATTGCTAAAGTTGCAGGAGAAAACATTGAAGAGGTAGCTTTTATCATCGGAGATTTTGGTCCTGAGATCGAAAGATCCCTTATTCAGATTGCTGAAAAGCTGGGAGCAAAAGGAAGCATATATTATCAGAACGATCCTCTTGGAACGGCTCATGCGATCAAATGTGCTGAGCAGTCTATGCAGGGAGATATCGTTATTGCTTTTGCAGATACCCTTTTCCGTGCAGACTTCCAATTAGACAAAAATTCTGATGGAGTGATCTGGGTAAAAAGCGTGGAAGATCCATCTGCTTTCGGAGTTGTAAAATTAGACAACTACGGTTTCATCACAGATTTTGTTGAAAAACCAACTACCTATGTTTCAGATCTTGCCATCATTGGTATCTATTATTTCAACAGTGCTGAAAAACTAATGGAAGAGATCAACTATATCATGGACAATGATATTAAAAACGGAGGAGAATATCAATTGACAACAGCTCTTGAAAACCTTAGATCTAAAGGTGCTAAATTTACTCTTGGAAAAGTAAATGACTGGATGGACTGCGGTAACAAAAATGCCACTGTAGAAACCAACAGTAAAATTCTTGAATACGAAAGAGAGGAAATGAAGAATTATCCAGCTTCTTCTGTGATTGAGAATTCTTTGATTATCCAGCCTTGCTTTATTGGTGAAAATGTAAAAATATCCAATTCAAAAGTAGGACCCGGAGTTTCATTAGGAAATAATACAACAGTTGTTAATTCTAATATTGAAAACTCCCTGATTCAGGAAAACACCAGAATCAATCATGGAAACCTTTCCAATTCTATGATCGGTAATTCTGCACAGTATTTCGGAGTAGCCCGAGAAATTTCTTTGGGAGATTATTCCGTTTTAGATTTTCTATCTAAATAAGAATAGAAATTATTTAACTTAAACAACATATCATCAGGCCACACAAAAGATTTTGTGTGGTTTGGCGTTAATATTGCACCGTATTTTTAACTAAAGATAAATACATGAAAAATTGGATTCCGCTTCTTTTATTACTTCTTGCCTTATCATCCTGTAAAACCCGTACCAAAGTCCAAAATGACACAGATCATACACGGGACAGCATTACTACTACAGCAGATAAAGACAATGGAGACCCAAAAGATGTAAACCAACCGGTAAGAGACAAACTTACCTTTTACGAACATGTATTGATTGCACCCAAATACGAGCAGATCAAGATCGACAGTAAAGTACGTGTAGAAACAGGAAGTTATGTTCCTACGCTGGATGCTACCATCTATATTGAAAATGATAAGAAGGTGTGGATGAATCTCAGAGCCTTATTCATCAATGCAGCCAGAGGTATTGCTACTCCTGAAGGAATAAAAGGCCAGGATAAGATCAATAAAACCTATATAGATTCCGACTTTGATTATCTCAATAATTTACTGAACGTTAATTTCATTGATTATAAATCTCTGGAGAAAATCCTGTTGGGAAGAACTTTTGTAAAAATAAACGACAGACAATTTGATCTGACTCAAAATGCACAGGGCTTCAAAATGGTTTCTAATATCAATCAGAAAATTACCACAGATGAAAAAAACAGGGAATATAAAATAGAACTTCAATACGACACCAATTACGATTTATTGTCCGTCAACCTAAAAGACATTCTATCTTCAGACGAGCTGGATGTTTCTTACAGTGACTGGAATGAATATGAAGGAATCCGTCTTCCAAAAAATGTTAAAATAATTATAAAAGGTTCAAAATCTAGCCAGATCTTAATGGAAAATACGAAATTTGACTTTTCGAGGATGGAAACACCTTATTCTGTACCATCCAGTTATAAGAAAATTGAGATTAAATGATTAGAAAATTTAGCTTTTTAATAGGTGTTTTGATGTTCGGACTGCACCAGGGACAGCAGACCAAAGAACAGCTGCAAAAGCAGAATGCCGAACTTAAAAAACAAATTGCACAAATAAATTCCGATTTAGCCAAAACCAGAAGTGAATCTAAGCTTTCCGTAGCTTACCTTTCTAATGTCAACCAAAAGTTGGTGTTAAGAGAGAAAGTATACAATAATACGCAGAAAGAAAAAAGATTCATTGAGGATGATATTTATCTACGTCAGCTGGAAATCAACCGTCAGAATAAAGAACTGGCTGTTTTAAGAAAAAACTATGCTGAAGTTCTGGTAAATGCTTATAAAAATAAAGGAGTACAGAACAAAGTAACTTTTATTCTTTCTGCCAAGAATTTAGGAGAAGGGATACGTAGAGTACAGTACCTGAAACAATATTCAGATTATCAGGATAAAAAAGCAGCTGAAATTACAGATGCTGCCAACCTGATCAAGAAAACAATTACCCAAAGACAAAACTCTGTAAAAGAGAAAGCAAACCTTCTGGTAAACCAACAGAAGGATTTGGCGACGATCAATGCTGAAAGATCCCAAAAAGAACAATTGGTAACTGATTTTAAGAAAAACGAATCCAAATTAACAGCTGAGCTTAAACAAAAACAAGTTCAGTCTAAAGCATTAGAAGGACAGATCAGAGCTATTATTGCTGAAGAAATCAGAATTGCCAAAGCAGAGGAAGAAGCGAGAAGAAAAGCGGAAGCAGAAAAAATACGTTTAGCAAAACTAGCCGCTGAAAGAGAAAAAGCAAGAATTGAAGCGGAAGCTAAGGCAAGAGCAGAAGCCCTTGAAAGAGAAAGAAGGCTGGCAGAAGCAGAAGCTAAGAGAGCAGCAGACCTGGCAGCAAAAAGAGCTGAAGAAGAAAGAAAACGCAGTGAAGAAGCCGCCAAGGCAGAAGCCAATGCAAGAGATGAGTCCAGAAGAGTAGCCGCTAAAAAAGCGTCAGATGAAGCCAATGCAAGAGCTAAAGAAGCAGCAGATAAATTGACCGCAGCAAGAGCCGCAGAAGCAGCCCTTACTAAGAGAAAAGAAGAAGATAAAAAAGCTGCTGAAACTAAAGCTATGACAAGCTACGGAGTTTCCACCGCTACTGGAAACAGCTTTGCAGATAACAGAGGAAGACTTGGTTATCCTGCAGACAGAGCCGGACAAATTACCCACCGTTTCGGAAGACAGCAACACCCGGTTTTCAAAAATATATCTGAAGACAATACCGGGATTAAAATTTCCGTGCCTTCAGGTACGCGTGCTAAATCTGTATTCCCGGGAACTGTATCTTCGGTTGTAGCAAGCAGTGATGGTACCAAGACCGTAATTATCAAACACGGAGGGTATTTTACTATTTATTCCAACCTATCCAATGCAAATGTTTCCAAAGGACAGCAGGTTTCATCAGGAACAGCATTAGGTACTATAGCCCAGGATTTTGATGGTGCTTATACCCTTGATTTCCAAGTATGGAACGGAAGTACACCAGTTGATCCATTAGGTTGGATTTCATATTAAAAAAAGTGTAACTTTGCAAAAATTTTAAGAGATGAATACACTAACAATACTTGCCTTATCTTGGCAACATATCCTTATCGTAGCAGTACTTTTAGTATTACTTTTTGGAGGAAAGAAAATTCCGGAATTAATGAGAGGAGTAGGTTCAGGAATCAAAGAATTTAAAGATGCGGTAAAAGAAGAAGACAAGCCAGGTTCTGAAAAAAAACCAACTTCGAACGATAATAATAATTCTCCAAGTAACTAAAATTCCTTAGAATTAATGAAATTTACTGAGACTGCATGGAAAGTCTTCAATCAAGCTATTGAAGACTATCACGTGTCTGATGATGTTAACACTCTAATTAATAACCCGTTCGAAAAAGATAGTTTGGAACGGATTTTGTATGCAAAGAACTGGATTGATACCGTTCAATGGCATCTGGAAGATATAATTAGAGATGAAAATATTGATCCGGCTGAAGCTCTTCAACTCAAGAGAACAATAGACGCTTCCAATCAGAAAAGAACTGATCTGGTAGAATATATTGACGGCTGGTTCCTTACTAAGTTTGAAAATATAACTCCTAAATCTGAAGCAAAAATAAATACAGAAACTCCCGCTTGGGCAGTAGACAGATTATCAATTCTTGCATTAAAGGTTTATCATATGTCGTTAGAAGCTAATAGAGAATCTGCTTCTGAAGAACACAGAAACAACTGCCAGGCTAAACTGGATGTTCTGCTTACTCAGAAAGAGGATCTATCAACTTCTATCAATCAGTTGCTTGCTGATATTGAAAACGGTAACGTTAAGATGAAAGTATACAAACAAATGAAAATGTATAACGATGAAAGTCTTAACCCAATCCTTTATCAAAAAGGGCAACAGAAATGAAACGACTAATTTTTCTTGGAGTACTTATCATATTAACATCTTCCTGCGCAACGGAAAAGCTAAACCTTTCCCCGTTGTCAAATAATTTTTATAGTGATACCAAAGGTTCTGATTCCGACAGAGGCTCAAAGAAGAATTTTAATATCAATATTAAAGAAAATGTAAATGCTTCTGAAATTTCAAACATGATCTCCACTTTTCCCAAGTTTAAAAACAATGGGTTGAATGATGAGGTTACCAGTTTGAAATACAGCCTTCAGAATTATTTATATGCTATTGATGCCAACAATTCTGCGGGTAAGAGCAGAGCTCTTAAAAGCTTCGAAAAATCTTACAAAAAAATTCAAAAGCTAAGACAGAATCTTGACAGAGATGACGATGAAGTTCTCAACAGATATCTGGTTCGTTTAAAAACCAATATCTCTGTTATTGAAGATGCTTTGCCAGAAAGTTAAAAACTAATTGAACTATCAATGATTAAAATTCAGGCGGAAGCCAATGTTCCTACAGAGCACGGTACTTTCCGAATGATAGCTTTCTCCGAAAACGAAAACGACTGGATGCCTCATATGGCCATCATCGCTGAAAATACAGATTTTTCAAAGCCTGTCAATGTTCGTTTCCATTCAGAATGTATTACCGGAGAAGTTTTCCATTCAAAAAAATGTGAATGCGGCCAACAATTAGATGCAGCAATGAAATATACCCATGAAAACGGTGGAATTATCATCTACCTTCGTCAGGAAGGAAGAAACATCGGGATCATCAACAAGCTGAAGGCATATTCCCTACAGGAAAAAGGTTTGGACACCGTACAGGCCAATCTTGAACTGGGACTTCCTGCAGACGACAGAAACTTTGGCGTAGCCATTGAAATTCTTAATCTGCTGGACGTAAAAGATATCAACCTTCTCACCAATAATCCTGAAAAGGTAAAATATGTTGTAGACAGCAATATTCACCTTAATTCAAGAGTACCACTACAGATTCCTGCAAATGAAATAAGCAAAGGATATCTGCAAACAAAAAAAGATTTCTTTGGACATCTTCTGGATGACAATGATAACTAAATACAACAAAAGCTTCAGAAATTCTGAAGCTTTTTTCTTTTCCTTATTAATTAAGAAATTATCATTTAAATCATATCACAGATTTCGCACATAAAGTACTCAAATTGGTCTTTAATTGGCTATCCACAATTCCCATCCTTTTTATACAAATACTTGAATTATACGGTTAAAATCATTCATCGATTTATAATCATAAGCGGTCATTAAAAATCAAAAGCCCCGAGATTTCTCCCGGAGCTTTTTTAATTATAAAAAACTGAAAAGATATTCTAAATTATTTAGTCTTGATTTTAGACTCGTCAATATTGTAATATTTAATTACGCTTTTGTAATCATTGTAATCTACAGCAGTACCTTTAGCTGCTTTTGCACCACCTGTTCCACTTCCATTAGCAGGAAGAATAAGAACTCTGAAATTTTTATTCTGATAGTATGATGGATTAGCCGTTAAGCTGAATCCTGCAGTAGAATTAATATTAATGGTAGCAGCATATTTACTGAATTCAAAAATATAATCTACAGCATCATTATTCACATTACCCACGTAACGAGTATATGGAAGAAGCTTCCAAACCGGAGAATCCCCATCGTTTCCAATCTGCATATAAATAAGGACCATATCGGACTGTACTAATGGACTGTTAAAATCATCACTCCATCTGTAAAGATTATCATCAACCTTGGTAAAATTAGGTTTTATATCAAATGACTGGTTTATAGTATCATAATCTGTTCCCTGTACTACAGTGTCATCACTATTATCACAGCTATAAGCAGTAAATCCTACAGCGCCCAGGAATAAAAAGAGAAGTATTTTTTTCATTTCTTATTAAAGTTTAGTTATTATTTATATTGCGTATTCAAATCATATACCAAAAATCTCAAAAACTTTGTTTTCCTCATTTTTTTAATTGTATTTTTGCTCTTATTCAAAAAGTCATGAAGAAATTATTATATACTTCACTCTTTATTGTCGCATTGATAAGTCCTAAGGTGAACGCCCAATATCAGCCTAAAAATACTTCTAAAGAAGATTTGAAAAAGGCTCAGAAATGGGTTGAAAAAAACTATAAAAATCTTTCTCAGGATGAAAAACTAGGGCAGCTATTTATTGTGGCACTTTATACCAATAAAGGAGAAGACTATATCAGCCAGGTAAGAAATATTGTTACAAATGATAAAATAGGCGGTCTGATCTTAATGCAGGATGATGCTGCAAGGGAAATCAACCTTGTAAATGAATTTCAGCAAAAATCCAAAATTCCTTTGATGATTGGTATGGATGCAGAATGGGGTCTATACCAGAGAATTGCCACGGCTCACAAATTTCCTTGGGCAATGACATTAGGTGCTATTCAGGATAAAAACCTTGTCTATCAGATGGCCGCAAAAATTGCTGATGACTGTCACAGAATGGGGATCAACTGGGATTTTGCTCCTGTAGTGGATGTCAATACCAATCCTAATAACCCTATCATTGGTAACAGAAGCTTTGGTTCTGAAGTGGATAATGTAATCAGCTCTGCCCTATCCTACTCTAATGGTCTTCAGGATAACAACATCTTGGCAGCAATTAAGCATTTCCCGGGGCACGGAGATACCAGCACTGACTCACACCTTGATCTTCCTGTGGTTTCCCACTCGATGGAAAGACTTAATACAATAGAACTGGCACCTTTCAAAGCGTTGATGGATAAAGGAATTGGCGGGGTAATGGTTGCCCATTTATATGTCCCAAGTTTAGAATCAGGAAAAGGAATTCCGGCTTCTGTTTCTAAAAACATCATTACCGGATTACTGAAAGATAAGCTGGGTTATAAAGGTTTAATTATTACCGATGCATTAAATATGGGTGCTGTAGCCAATAAATACAAGCCGGGAGAACTGGATGCTATGGCCTTTAAAGCTGGAAATGACATTATGCTTTTCTCACAAGGTGTTTCCGAAGGTAAAAAACTGATTCAGAAAGCTATTGATAAAGGAGAAATTCCTCAGTCCAGAGTAGAAGAAAGTGTGAAAAAAATCTTATTGACCAAATATTTCCTTGGTCTTACGCAATACACACCAAAAAATCCGGAAAACATCAATACTGATTTAAATAATAATTCTCATATCCAGTTAGTACAGAATCTTTATTCCAATGCACTGACTTTATTAAAGGATGAAAAGAAATTACTACCACTTACAGGAAAACAGATATACTATGTTCCTTTGGAAGAAGCACCTTATCAGACTTTCGCCAGCAGATTAGGAAACAATGTAATCATCAAAAAAGCGGGTGAAATAAATACTATTCCAGCAGGATCAACGGTAATTGTAGGTTTCCATAAAGATAATTCCACAGCTTATAAGCCATATAAAGTTTCTGCAGAATCTAAGCAGTTGCTTTCTGATCTTACCAAAAATCAAAATGTAATTCTGAATGTATTCGGAAGTGCTTATGCATTAAAGGATATTGATATTTCAAAAGTTTCAACCGTTCTTGTTTCTTATGAAAACAATGATGATTCAATGAACGCGGCGGCTGATGCTTTAAACGGAAAAACAAAAATATGGGGAAAACTTCCTGTATTGGTTAATGATCAGCTGAAACCGGGAATGGGTATAGATCTTAATGCAGGTACCTCAGCGAATACCAAATAATACAACATCAAAACAACAATAATCTAATGAAAATAGGCATACTTTGCTATCCAACATATGGAGGAAGCGGAATTGTAGCAACAGAATTAGGAATGTCTCTTGCCAATAAAGGATATGAAGTACATTTCATCAGTTCTGCACTTCCTGCAAGATTAGACATTACCAACCCGAATATTTTCTTCCACAGGGTAAATGTTCAGACTTATCCTCTTTTCCAGTATCAGCCTTATGATATTGCGTTAAGTTCGATGATCTACAGGGTTGTCAATCTTTATAAACTGGATCTTCTTCATGCACATTATGCCATTCCGTATGCATATGCAGCTTTTACAGCAAAGCAAATGCTTCAGGAAGACAATAATGATATTCCACTGGTGACTACATTACACGGTACAGATATTACCCTTGTAGGCCAGCATCCAAGCTATAAACATGCTGTAGAATTTTCTATCAACCAATCAGATGCTATTACATCAGTATCTGAAAGTCTGAAAAAAGATACCCTTCAGTTTTTTAACATCAAAAAAGAAATTCAGGTGATTACCAATTTTATTGATAATTCTGAATTTGATGACTGCTCTGAGTGCCAGAGAACACAGTTTGCCAATCCTGATGAAAAGATCCTGATCCACGTATCCAACCTTCGTCCTGTAAAACGAGTGGATGAAGTCCTTCAGATCTTTAAGAATGTGGAGAAAAAGGTAAAATCAAAACTTATCATCATTGGTGAAGGTCCTGATATGGAAAAGGTCAATCAGTTTTTAGAAGAAAACCCGGATCTTATCTCCAAAATCCGTCTTTTAGGAAAGGTGAATGATCTGTATAAAATCTTACAGCTTTCGGACGTATTTCTTCTTCCTTCAGAACAGGAAAGTTTCGGTCTGGCAGCTTTGGAAGCCATGGCCGCTTATACTCCCGTAATCAGTTCCAATGCAGGAGGAATTCCTGAGGTAAACATCCAGGGAGAGACAGGATATCTTGCTGAAATTGGAAATGTGGAGGCCATGAGCAACTACACCATCAAGCTATTGAGCAATGATGAACTTTTAACCAAAATGAAGCAAAACGCGAAAGATCAGGCTATAAAATTCGATTTGAAAAACATTCTTCCTATCTATGAGAAAATGTATAGAACGACTATAGAAAACTTTAATAAGGAGCTGACGAAAGTATAATATTTCTATTATATTTACGTCACACTTATGACGGAAAAACTACTTCAATATCTTTGGAACTATAAGGTTTTCAAAAATTTTGACTTCAAGGATATTGAAGGAAATTCCGTTGAGATCATCCATTTTGGAAAATGGAATAAAAATGCAGGCCCCGATTTTCTGGATGCTAAAATCAAAATCAACGGCTTACTTCTCGCAGGAAACATAGAACTGCATGTTCGTTCCTCAGACTGGATTTTCCACAATCATTCTAAAGATCCAAATTATCAGAATATCATTCTGCATGTTGTACTTCAGCATGACATAGACATTCAAGAACTTATCGGAAAACAGGTTCCAACGTTGGAACTTAAAAATCATATTGATGAAAATATCATCTTGAAATATGAAAAACTCATTAATGGAAATGAATTTATTCCCTGTGAAAATATTTTTAATCCCCAAAAAGTACCTGTTAACTTTCACGAAGAGAATATTCTGAAAAAACTGGACGAAAAATCTGAAGAGCTTGAACAGAGCTTAATCCGGTATAAAAATAATTTTGAAGCTGTTTTATTTCACAGTTTTGCTTATTCATTCGGGCTAAAAGTAAATGCTCACATTTTCCGGCAGATTGCTGAAAGTGTGGATTATAATATTATCAATAAAATCCGCCAGAATCCGCTTCAGCTTGAAGCTTTATTCTTCGGAATTTCAGGATGGCTCGAGGATCCGAAAGACGGACAGATGAAAATATGGAAAAGAGAATTTGATTTCATTAAAGCTAAGTTTTCGATTTCAGATCTGAAATTTCATCCAAAATTTTTAAGGTTAAGGCCTCCCAATTTCCCCACAATCCGATTATCACAATTGGCAGACCTTTACAAACATCAGAATTTATTCTCAAAAATTATGGAAGCCAGAAACGGAGATCAGCTGTATACCATTTTTAGTTCTATAAAAGCTTCTGAATACTGGGATTTTCATTTTAACTTCGGAAATATTTCAAAAGTACAGCCAAAAACATTGTCTAAAGATTTTATTGATCTTCTTATTTTAAATACAGTCCTGCCTTTACAATATGCTTATCACAGATATCATCGTGAAGAAATTGCCGATGAAATTATTGAACTGTACAAAACTGTTTCTCCCGAAAAAAACACCATCATTACAGGCTGGAAAAAACTTGGAATGAAAATTACCAATGCCTTAGAAAGTCAAAGTCTGATCTATCATCATAAAACCTATTGTGAAACAAAAAACTGTTTAGTATGTGGGATTGGATTTAAACTTTTAAAAGAATAATTCTCACTGAATACATAACCTCCTGCAAAAACCTTATCAAAAAAATTGCTTACCTTGCAGTATTGGATTTAAACTTTTAAATAACAATTTTGGAAATGCTGAGTAATATCCGTCATAAAATGGAAAGAGAGTGGTTTGGTGTACTGACAAGAACAGGTGCCAAGCTGGGAATTCCTGTATCTAAACTGAGAATTTTCTTCATCTACTCTACTTTTGCCACTGCCGGTTTTTTCTTTCTGATCTATTTAGGATTAGCATTCACACTTTGGATTAAAGATATTTTCATCACCAGAAGACCTAGTGTCTTTGATTTATAAATTATGGAATTTTCACCAATCACCTCTGCTGAAGATCATAGAGTTCAGGAAATCTATACTTCTTATACAACCACTTTTCCTGTAGACGAGCAACGAGATAAAGATCAGTTTACGGGCTTGTTTTCAAATCCGTATGTAAAGTTTATGTCTGTCATTCATGAATCGGAAGCTATTGGCTACCTCATCTTGTGGGAGCTTAGTACTTTTGTTTTTGTAGAACATTTTGAAGTTTTTGAAGCATTCAGAAGTAAGAGAATGGGTTCTCAAATTATCAATCATATATCAGAAAATTATCCCGGGGTTATTTTAGAAATTGAACCTGCAGATTTGAGTGAAGATGCTGCAAGACGTTATTCTTTTTATCAAAGAAACAATTTCAGTCTGATTGATGATACCCACATTCAGCCAAGTTATGGTGAGGGAAAAAAGTCTTTGAACCTATGGCTGCTTGCTAACTATACTCCCGAAAATGTGGAGGAAGCCAAAAAAGAAATTTACGATATTATTTATCATTAAAATATAAAACGCCGGAATCTTTCTCCGGCGTTTATTGTTTATTTTTTAACCACAAAAGTTTTAAATACTTAATGTTCTGTAGTCGTGTAAAGTTTAGACAATAGTTCTATTAATTTACTTCGTACTCCAGTTTTATAGTAATACTAGCTTCTTTTTCTTTGGAAGAGGTATTGAATGTTCCGCCATAGGAATAATCTTCATTAGAATTGGGTGCTGTAATCTGGATTACTCCCATTGTTGCTTTCTTCAGATTTCCTAAGCTGCTTCCTGAATTTTCTGCAATTTTTTCAGCACGTTCTTTCGCATCTTTTGTTGCGCTGGCAATCATTTCCTGTTTCACGGTAGCTAGTTTAGTATAAAAATAAGCCGGTGAAGAAGAAGTAAATTCAATTCCACGATTGATAATTTCCGTAATATTTCTGGATAGGTTTTCTATTTTCTCTACTTCTTTGCTTTCAATAGAAACTTTTTGGGTAAGGTTATACCCGGAGAACTCTCCCTGTACATAATTTCCGTTGGCATCGTTATAACTTCTGAACTGTTTTTGAATATCTACAGAAGAAAATACGATCTCTTTCTGCTGTATTCCTTTTGAAAGCAGATAGTCATTAATGACTTTTCTGTCCATCGCCAGCTCATCATAAGCTGATTTAAGATCAAGATTATTTTTGGAAAAACTTCCGGACCAGGTGATCAGATCAGATGTAAACTGTTTTATCCCGAGACCTGTTACGGAAATTGTATTTTCAGCTTTATTTCTGTTTTTAATCGCGTTTCCTAAAAATCCGAGCCCGATTATAAAACCAAGCGCGGCTATAGCTACTGCAAAAATGTTTTTATTCATAAAAATTGTGAATTTGGGTTGTTGTTACACTAAAGATTGTATCAATTACTATTCCAATATTTTAAGATTTTCTTAACATTTTAAAAATGAAGATTAGAAAATAAAACGTATTTAACCTGGATAAATATTTTTCTCTTTAAACTACTTTTCGTTCTCTTTCAATCGTTGTATAAAAAGAGGCACTGTTTCTTCCAACCTCAACATTACGCCTGAAAGATTTCTTGCTTTCACATAGGTTCGTACCTGAGGTTTTGCTAAAAATGAGAACTGAATAAATTCTGAAATTCTGTCAGCTGGAATTCCGGCTTTTACAAAATAATCATCATCTATCCTTTCCCGAATCCAGGCAACATGCTCCTGAAGATCATCATATTTATATTGTCTTTTCTGCCTTCTGGCTTTACCGCTTATCAGATCATACACTCCCTGAACATTCAGATTCCCCAAGAGTATTGGTAAAAGAACACTTTTCACTTCAGCTGGCTTTTCTCTCATTTTTCCCACCGGCTGCGGAAGTCCTACTGCATCCCTTACCTGTTCACCCTTATCTACTTTTGCCACAATCCGTGAATCTGTTTCCAGATCTCCGGTGAGTTTTTTTACAATTTTTACTTCTCCCACATCCCTCGGAATCTGATGCAGAATAATAAATAATGGAGAGTTGATACCATTGGTAAGAACTCTTCTAGATATTCTGTTGAAATCTTCTTTTACAAACCTCAGTTCATCATTAGGATTAGCATCAATAGAAAATATTCCATTGGTATCAGAGTACACTTTTTTGTCGGTAGACATGTTGATGACAATCACTTTACTTAAATCTTCACCAGTTTCATCCACGATCCGTCCAGTCACGGTCTGCTGGGAAAAAATGAGCGTACTGCACAGAATCATAAGGAAAAGAAAAATTTTTCTCTGCCCAGATGTTTCAATATTTTCAGCCATATACCCCAACTTTTATTATTCTTTAGTTCCCTCTAATTTATTCATTTTGCTGTATTCCCCGAATGCTACTTTAAGCTCATATTCTACAACACTTATTTGAAAATCCTTCCTGTATCTTTTTGCCAGTAAACGTGTCTTTTCTGCATAGATAAGAAAAGTATCTATCTGCTCCTCATCCATTCCGTATTTTTTCAGGAAATTTAAATTAATTTCATTTCTTACCCTTCTAAGAAAATCCTGAGTTTCATTGTAATTCGCTTTGGTAATTTTAGGCTTTGTTGTTTTTTTCACCAAACCTGCTACAGCACTCAATACGCCAAGCACATTTACCTGCCCTGCATTAAAATCATGACCCGTAAAAGTTTTTGATAGGGTATTATTCGGCAAAGGCTGAATAAGCGGACTTTTCATATAATCCTCCATATCTGATTTTAATGACTGAATCTTTCTGGATTCATTCAAATGCTGATTGTATTTTGCAAGATTCCCTGTAGGTTTGTACTTTATCCTTACCTCAGGGATCTGAATCTCCATTTTCTTCAGAATAATATTCATTGGAGAATTAAAATCTTCTCCGGTGATTTTTTTATCAGCGCGGTAATATCCTTCTTTGACAAATCTGATCTCATCATTTTCTTTTGCTTCAATTTCAAATTTCCCTGACATATCACTTAACATGCTTTTACCTGCTGAAATATTGACAATGAGCACAGGAGCTACATCCAGATCATTACCCGTAATTACTCTTCCCGATATCTTTTGCTGCGCCCCCAACCCTGAAGCGATACAAAAAGGCACAAGGAATACTGTTTTCCTGATACATACCATCTCCATTTATCTTTGAGTTTGTGGAGCGCGATAAGATGAAATTCTTGTCAGAACAAAACCCTGGAATCTGTTTAGATCCGTATCACTGCAGAATCCGTACTTCAGGATTTTTTTTCTTTCGAAACCTCCCGCAAAAACATAGTAAATAAAATGATCTATCAGTGGTTTTTCTATCTTAAGATTGGTAAAATAATCATCTCCAAGACTTGCTCTGATATACTGCATTAAATCTACATCATCCCATTTGTTTTTCACTTTTCCTATAGAGAATCCCTGTCCTTTTGGCTGTACAAATTCTCCCGGTTTGGCTGCCAATATTCTCGGGTCTGATTTCTGAGCGATATACTGATCTATATCTTTGATGAGTTTTTCAACCTTTTTAGGTTTGTTATATAATTTTGAATCTATTTTCAGGTTTCCGGTAAGGCCTTGTTTCACTTCCACTTCAGGAATCTGAATGGTTTGGCGAACAAGGCTTATATTCATAGGAGATTGTATATTTTCCTGAGAAACTTTTCTCATGAGCCTTTCATATCCGGCTTTTATAAAACGTAATTCATCCCCTTGTCTTCCGGAAATCATAAAATGACCGTCTCTGTTGGAAACTACTATTTCATCAGTCCGGATGTTGATTACATTCACATCCTGCATTTCAGCACCATCTTCAGAAGTAATCCTTCCGAATATATAACTTTGGGCATGGGTATGGATAAAAAAAATAAAGGATAAGAAAAAGAATAGTTTGAGTTTCACTGGCTGTTTTTTATAGAGCAAAGCTAAAATTATTTTTAATGTTTACCATAAGTTTAACCACAGTTAACGCGTTTTAATATTTCTTTTTGATTTTTGCCTTCTAAACTGTTAAATAGCCCGATTAAATTGTTAAATTTTCTTTTAAATTTTAGCTAACTTGCAGTCTCAATTCTCTTTTAACAATGCAAAATTCTTACACAGTCATCAATGCTTCAGCCGGATCCGGGAAAACTTACGCCCTGGTACAAAGGCTTCTGATGATCTGTCTCCGCTATCCTAATCAACAGCAGTCGATCAGGAATATTCTCGCCCTTACTTTTACCAATAAGGCAGCAAACGAGATGAAGGAAAGAATTTTGTCCTGGCTGGGAAATTTTACCGCTAAAGAGTATGCAGAGAATACTGATCTGAAAAATATCCAGAAAGCTTTTGAAGAGCAGGGACTAAAAATTACAATTGATGAGCTTCATCATCGTTCTAAGAAACTACTGGATTATGTTCTCCACAATTATTCCACATTGAATATCGGAACTATTGACCGTTTTAATTCAAGGCTGGTAAGAAGCTTTTCGTATGAATTGGGGCTGGCTAAAAATTTTAATCTTGAAATTGAAGCTGAACCTTATTTGATAGAAGCCGTTGATAAAATGCTGGATCAGATTGGGGAAAATGAAACCATCTCGAATTCTTTCATGGATTATGTAGACTACAGCCTTGAGAATAATGAAAGAATCAATCTTAACAAAAATCTTTATGATTCGGCAAAAGAATTTGTAAAGGATATTCACTATGAACACCTGAAAAGCAATAAAAGTTTTGACGATGCCAATTATGAAAATATAAAGAATACGCTTCGTAAAGAAATTGTTCTCAATAAAAAACAGTCTGCGGAACTTGCTGCCAGCTCTATTGAGTTATTCAAATCCAGAAATATTGATATTGAAGATTTTGCCCAGGGTAAAAACGGAATCGGGGGTTTCTTTACCAAGGTCATAGACTTTTACCAACAGAAAAGAGCCGGATTTCCTTTTCCTACTACTCAGGAAGAATCTGTTATCAACAATTACAGAAAGGGAGCATCTTCAAAATCAAAGCATAAAGAGTCTGAGATTTTTGAGGTTCTTGACCCACTTCTTGATAGCAGAATGAAACTTATCCTTCTGTATATTGAGACTCAAAAGAAAGAGAAAGTATTATCTGCTCTTCTTCCCTTAAAGGTAAATAAGGATATTCAGGATGAACTTCAAAAAATTGAAGAGGAAAATGATCTTGTCCTTCTTTCTAAATTTAATATCCTGATCAATGAAAATCTGAAAAATGAACCTTCTGCTTTTATTTATGAAAAGATAGGCGCACAGTTTCAGCATTATTTCTTTGATGAGTTTCAGGACACGTCTGAACTGCAATGGCAAAATTTTGTCCCGCTGAGAGATCACAGTGTTTCTACGGAGTATACTTCATTTACTTTGGTGGGTGATCCTAAGCAGAGTATTTACAGATTCCGTGGTGGAGAAAGTAAACTGATGCTGGATATTATCAACAAAAAAGAATTTTCACCCAAGGAAGCTGACCTTCTTGTATTAAAGGACAACTGGAGAAGTGCCCGAAATATTGTACAGTTCAACAATGAGCTGTACCGTTTTCATTCTGAAGGACTTTTGGAAGAACATAAGAATATTTTCGGGGAAGATGCTGAACAAAGTCCCAAATCAAAGATTGACGGACGTGTAAAAGTGAATCTGATTGATAATCTTACAAATGAAGAGTTCTACAATGATACTTCCGAGAGGATGAAGAAAGACATCCAGGAATGCCTGGACAATGGTTTCCAGTTTTCTGACATCACGATTCTTTGTCGTGGAAATTTTGATATTTTCAGCTATTCTCAAAAACTGGGAGGTTTAAAGGTTAAGTATCGTGGTGAGGAAACCAATATTAAAACAATTTCCGATAAAGGTCTTACGCTGGAACTATCCAATACGCTAAAGGCTGTCATTGAATTTCTGCGATGGGAAATTAATCATAAGAATAAACATTGTCTGATCATGATGATGTATCATCTGAATACATTAGGAAAAATTCATATGCCTGATTTCACTTTAGGAATGAAAGAAATTCTGGATATTGAGGGACATGAAGAAATACTACAGTTTATTCAGCAAAAGTATGCACTACAGCTTAAGCAGGATAATTTTCCGAGGTTTAATCTCTATAATTTCATCGAATATTACATCAACGAATTTTCTGTTGAAGGTAAAGAGACCGACTTTTTACTGAACTTCCTGGAAATGCTTTTCAACTTCACTCAGAATGCGGGTGCCAGTACAAAAGAGTTTTTGAAATATTGGGATGAGGAAGCTTCTTCTTACACTATCCAGGCTTCAGAAAATATTGATGCGGTCCAGATCATGACCATTCACAAGTCTAAAGGGTTAGAATTCCCTATTGTTTTTATTCCTATGATGAACAAAAACCGGGATAGTGAATTTACCAACTGGTTTGATACGAATGAAAATGAAGCTTTAAAATCTGTCAATATCAATCAGTTCAGTAAGAATCTGGAAGTATATGATGAGGAAATTCTGTTTTTCAACAGTAAAAATTCTTACAAAAATATGATTGACAGATTATGTCTGCAGTATGTTGCTACCACCAGACCTGTTGAACAGCTGTTTTTCTATATTCAGAAAGCCAATAAGACCTCTAATAATCTTGAGCTCCTTGAATTCCTTCAAACAAAGAATCCGGAACAGGCTGATGAGTTTGATGTGTATGAAGTGAAGCCTGAAATGCTGAAAAAACATTCGAAAGATAAAAGTTCATCTTTTAAAACCCAGAATATTCAGGATCTGAAGAATGTCAATGAAAAAAGTACTTCTATCAAGATTGCTACGCCGTCTAAAAACTATCAGGTAAGAAATGAAAAGGTAAGAATCGGGCTATTTGTTCATGAGCTTTTATCAAAGATCAATACAGAAAAGGATATTTCCAAAGTGCTGGAAGGATATGCGCTGGAAGGACAGATTACGCTGGAGGAAAAAAACGAAATACAGCTCACTTTAGAAGAAATCGTGAAAACTTATGCAGAATTCTTTGATGAAAAATGGGAAGTGATCAACGAGAAAGATATTATGATCTCTGAAAATGGGGAAAGTCATATATTCAGGCCTGACCGTATTTTAAAAGGTGAGGAAGGGTATATCATTGTTGATTTTAAGACTGGTGAGCAGAAAGCCAAGGATGAGGCACAGGTAGAAGGGTATAAAAATATACTTGAACGTCTAGGTAAAAAAGTTCTCAAGACTCAGATTATCTATCTATAAATTATCGAATCCCAACCTTATCAAAAGATTAACATATAAATTCTTATAAAAACGCTTCAAAATAGAAAAGGTTTTATTATTTTTATTAATAATAAATAGCATTTGATCTGCCATTTTATTTTGATACAACCATGAAAATATATTTAATTTCCTGTGTTATAAGCCTGATCATCATGTCAGTCTCCACAGTAGCCAGCTATAATATTATTAATTATATAGATCCACCTGTCACGCAAGATGACCATCGATATATGCCTACTGAAAACATTGCAAAATCTTTGTTCCTCAGTTTTGTATTGGGAGCAATAGTTTTTATTACTGTTGTGAGGATACAGAGGCAAAAGCTAAGAAGGTAATTCTTCTCGTTTTATGTATTTCTCTTATATAAAAAAACAAAAACCGCTATTCCATTGGAGAGCGGTTTTATATTTTGAGAAGTTTCAGTTTTAAGCTATTGTAGCAGGAACAAATACTCTCTGAGACAATTCCTGGTCAAAAAGGTATAGTGCTGATGGATTATCGCATACCATTTTGATTTTCGTTACGTATTGAGAAGCGCTGGCTTCTTCTTCTACCTGTTCGTTGATAAACCACTGCATGAATGACGTTGTTGCAAAATCTCCCTCATCATTTGCATTTTTCACAATATTGAAAATACTTTTAGTAACTATTTTCTCATGTGCCAATGCTTTCTCAAAAATATCTGTTGCATTTTCGAACTCATGTGGAGGTTTTGGAATTTCTCCGATGATAATTTCCCCGCCTACATCATTCAGATAATCAAACATTTTATCTGCGTGCATCAATTCTTCTTTGCTTTGTACTCTGAAATAGTTGGCAATTCCATCCAGATCTTTTCCAGAAAACCATGCAGACATTGAAAGATAATATTGAGCGGCGTATTGTTCGTGGGCAATTTGTTCGTTAATTAATTTTGCAATTTTTTCGCTTACCATAAGTATTAAATTTATAGTCAAAAATAGGGAATAAAAGCCCGAAATCAAAAGTTTTAAAGAAAATTAATACAAAAAGGATGGAGAAACATCCATCCTTAACACATTAAAAAACTAAAATTACAGGCTGTTATTTTACATCAGCAGCTCCCGTATTCATAGGCTTTTTCATCATTTTTCTTTCTTTCATTGCCATCTTCATTTTCTCTGCTTTTGCTTTTCTATCAGCCTGCCATTTATCATATTGTTCAGGGTTTAGAATTTTTTTCATATCAGCATCCATTTGTGCTCTTTTGGCTTGCATCTCCTGCATCTTAAGTTGTCTATCTCCTTTATTTTTCTCGAACTCAGCTTTCCTTTCAGCATTTTTTTTGTCCTGAAGGGCTTTTACCTGAGCTACCTGAGACGGGTTCAGATTAAGGTCTTTTTGCATTTCTGCAAGACGTTCCTGCTGTTTCTGTTCCATTTTCTGCTTCATTTCAACGGCTCTTGCCTGTCTGTCTTGTGGAGTTGTAGTTTGTTGTGCCATTGCAAAACTTCCCATTCCGATAAATGCTATTGCTAAAACTAATTTTTTCATCTTTTTAAAATTTAATTAATTGTTATTTTGTTATTATACCTTTTTGATTATTAATTAAAACACAAGTTAAATTAACATATTCATAAATAATGTTAAACTTTAACAAAAACAAATCAATAAACAAACAAAAAAAAGGACAGATTATAAAAACCTGTCCTTCACACCACTTAAATATAATATATGAAAATTAATTCTTTACTAAGCTTCCTCTAAAGCCTCCATTATTACCACGGTTCTGTTGGCTTGGCGCTGAGCTTTCAGATCTTTGTCTGCCTCCGCCGTTGTTACCTCTAAATCCACCATTATCTTCTCTTTTGGGAGCATCTCTTCTCACTTCACTGTTTCCTCTGAAACCGCCTCCATTACTGCTTCTGAAACCTCCATTATTTTCTGTACTATTTCTGGCTCCTCCATTGTCTGAGTTTCCTCTGAATCCTCCTCCATTATTACTTCTGAAACCTCCGTTATTGTCTGAGTTTCCTCTATTCCCGTTATTAGTGCTTCTAAATCCTCCATTATTATCACGGAAACCACCTGAGTTTTCGGTTCTCGTATTTCTGAAACCATTTCCCCCTCTGTTGTCTCTTCTCACGATATCAAAAGTAGGGTTATCCATTCTGCGGAACCTTGATCTGTCTACTCTGTAAATATTGATATTGATATTTCTATATCTTGGCATTACAGTATATCTCGGTCCATAATACGATCTTCTGTAATTCTGGAAATATATAACCGGGCTTGAGCCTCTGTAATAGTTATTTTGGAAAACAACAAATACTCTCGGTCCTACAATTCTTTCTAATGCATAAAACCTATCATAATACCATCTGTCCGGATTATATCGGTAGAAATTATCCCAAGCTGTAAAACTTGCATACAGATTATTAAGTCTCATGATCTGGTCTACCTGCCAGCGGCTTAATCTGTTCTGTACAAAAAATCCGTTCCAGTCGATATTAACAATACTTCCTCTGTAGTCGTTATAATAGCTTTGATAATAATCACTTGGATAATAATCCTGAGGATAATTGTAATAATAATCGTCTGGGAAATAATTTCTGTCATCTTCGTCGCTGTAATAGCCTTCACCATTCTGATAATAACCATCATCACCCCAACCATTGTTCGGATACTGCTGAGCCGACGTCAAAACGCCCAACCCAAAAGCTAATCCTAAAAATATTTTTTTCATCTCTATAGTCGTTATTTGGTTAATATATAGCAGAATATCTTAATTCTATCTTTTTGATACAAATAAAAAAAAGAAGTTAAATCCTAAGATCAAACTTCTTTTAAATTATTAATAACTAATTGATAATCAATTGTTAAATTTACATTCTTCCACTATCTTTTATCCAAAAAGCAATTTTTGCATTGAAGGATTCTTTCTTTTTAAGGTCTTCCAGATTTATATGCATTCTGTAGCGCCAATAGTGTGGGAAAACCGCAGGATTATTAATTCTTTCATTATCCATTTTCTTATTGGTAAGCTCTGCATCTGTTGCCAGAAATTCCTGAATCGGGAAAATAGCCAGCATAGCATCGTTATATAAATGCTGCTTCATAATGATCTCCGCAAGATGAGGATTCAGATCTGCGGGAGCCTTTCCATACTGTATCAACTGCTGGTTGAAATATTTTTGAGTAAGAGTAGGATCTTCTTTCCACCATTGTCTCAGGGTTGAGCTGTCATGTGAAGATGCTGTCACTACATTCATATAGTTTGCATTCTTAGGATTATAAAACGGAATATTTTCAGAAGGCATTCGCTGCACTTTCAAAGCAATGATGGCTAATTCGTCCATGACAACCGGTACACATGCAGGAACCATTCCCAGATCTTCTCCGCAGATCAGCATTTTGGTAGCATTCAGGATAACAGGAAGTTTTTCCATTGCTTTTTCAGACCAAAGATGATCCTGTCTTCTGAAAAAATAGTCGTGATAGAGGTCATAAATACTTTTCTGCTCCAATTCCGGAAGATATTTGTAAGACTCAGTATTGTATACATTAAACCTTGGATGGTAAACTGTTTTCCCATTTCTCTCTTCTGCTAAAAACAAAACATTAGCACATAGAGAAATCAATTGTTCTTCAAGCGCACCATATGATTTTTTCTTAAAGAAATTAACCAGTTTTCTCTGGGTATCAAATTCTTCTTTGAATGCATAGGTACCGTTAGCATTACGATTCATAAATTCGAGGGCTTTCCCACTATCTTTTCCAAAGTACTCCCATAATACCTCATTGTTGATAAAAGGCTTACAATACCTGTCAAAATTAAACGGAATCTGCCAGGCCTTAAATTCCTCCGCAACAATAGGAACAGCCGGATAAAAGTATCCTAAAATCCCTTGCACAGCAGAAACAGGCATTCTCCATATTCTGAAGAAACCTAAAATATGGTCGATCCTCATAGCATCAAAATACTGTTCCAATGCTTTGAATCTGTTTTTCCACCATCTATAGTCATCTGCTTTCATAGCTTCCCAATTGTAAGTAGGGAATTCCCAGTTCTGTCCGAGTTCTGTAAATTGATCAGGAGGTGCACCAGCCTGAAAATCCATTCCGAATAATTCCGGTTCTGTCCAGGCTTCTACGGAGTATCTATAAATTCCGATTGGAAGATCTCCCTTCAACGAAACTCCCAGGTTATGGGTGTAATCAACAGCATCTTTCAGCTGAATATGTAATTGATACTGTACCCAGGCATGAAGCATTGAGATATCGTAATCTTTGTTTTTCGTTGTAAAAAACTGTAAGATCTTTCCTGCAATATATTTTTTGTGAGTTTTCCACTCGTTGAAATTGGGTGTTTTATATTTGTCTCTCAATACGCAGAATGCAGAATAAGGAATAAGCCAATATTCATTATCCTTTAAGAATTTTTTGAAATTCCTGTCTTTATAGATTTTATCTTTTTCTGCATAGAAAACAGCGGTAAGATATTTCCATTTACCTTCGATCATTTTTTCATAATCAATCAGATCCAAGGCATTTAATCTCTCTTTTTCAGATGAATAAGATTCAACTAATTCCTTCGGTAAAGAATAGTCAAGCTTTTCTATAGAGATATATTGTGGATGCAGAGCGTATACAGATACTGCTGCATAAGGGTATGAATCTGTCCAGGAATAATTCGCTGTTGTATCATTAATCGGAAGAATCTGAATAATACCCAGATTCGTTTCTTTTGTCCAGTCTGCCAGTTTTTTAATGTCCGAGAATTCTCCTACACCGAAGCCGTCTTCGCTTCTCAAAGAGAATACGGGAACAGCAACTCCGGCATCATGATACATCTGATATCCTTTAAATCTAAAATAATGATTGGAAACAATCTGCAAAACATCACTTAATGGATTAGCAACCGTAAATCTGTTCTCTCCGGTTTCTACATCAATAACTCTGTTTTCTTTGGTATCGTAAATACAGTATTTGAACTGGATAAATTCATTCTCTGGAATTTCAACAGAAGCTTCCCACATTCCAAAATCTGTCTGATGTAAATGAATAACTTTTTCATAACTCCAGTTTCCTAAAGATGCAGTACTTCCAAAAAGTACAATCCTCCAATCCGGGTTATAAATAGGAGCTTCTATTCTGAATAAATGGGTATGCTTTTTTAGAGCTGTTATTTTTTCGGGAACAAAATCATGCAGCTTATTGTAAAGAATTTTGTTGTTTAAATAGTTTTCAGGGAAATTTTTATTATTCCATTCGTCAAAAATTACAAATTCCTTATAATTATGTGGAAAACTAAGATGATGCGGAACAAATTCCTCTCTTAATACATTGCCTTTTTCATCTGCTACGCGGTATAGATAAGAAATAGATTTTGAGAAATTGTCTACTTCACATTTCCATATCCCATTCTCTGCAGAAAACATAGTATGGATGTGCACTGCAGTTCCCTCTTCACCAATTACCAACTGCAAATTTTCACCAGCCTTTACAATATAACCTACATTAAAGTATAGTTTCATCTATATTTTTTTATAAAAGTACATTTTAATATCGAAAAATAAAATTTATTGAATATCAAATAATCATTAAAAGACCTTCTCAAAATGATTTGAAAAGGTCTTTATATTTGTAATCAAGTTTCGTAATTATCTTATTACGAGAATTTTCTTATTGAATATTGCTTTTCCCGATTCATCAGTAATATTTACAATATAGGCCCCAACCACTAATCCTTTAAGATATACTTTCTCATCCAGCGAAGTATCTTTCACAGATAAATTCTGAGTCATCACATTTTTACCTGACATGTCGAAGATATTCAGCTTAATATTACCTTTTATATTCTTATTAACATGAACGTTGATATAATGTTCATCTACCTTAGTTGGATAAACATCCAGATTCGTTGTCAGGATATTAATATTAGAACCTTTATCATTAGCAAAATACTTACTTGCCAAATCATAAATATGTAATCCTTGCTCTCCTGGAAGTTGTTTTGCCTGTAAAGTTGCCAGATCTACCTCATATAAGGCCGCTCCTTTTGCACTTGCTATTACAACTTTCCCCTGAGCATTTACAGCGGATCCATTAACAGAATAATTATCAGGAATTCCAGTAATTTTACCAATAAACTTAGCTTTTAACTCTTTTGTCAGAACTTTGAAAACATTTCCTGAAGCAGCGAAAACATAGAAGTTATTATCTGTATCAGCAATCATATCGCCACCAAAACCAGTTTCCATAGCGGTAAAAGAATTTCTACCATTAGAAGAATCATCTTTAATGATCCCAAGATCATTCACAACATATTGTCCACTTTTTTTATTAATTTCCAAAAATTGTGTGCCGGCATTATTCACAGCATAGATACTTCCATTATACCCTGTTGTCATTCTTGTAATATGAGAATTGATATCACACGATGATACTCTTGCAATACTATTTTCTACCAATGTAATCTCCTTCGTCTGAGGATTCAAAACATAGATATTAGAAGAAAACATGGGCATATATACCAGATTATTATTCGAAGAATCATAGGCCAGGGCAGCCATAGTTATTGCTTGAGAGCTACTGTAGGAGTTTTTGTCTTCCGCTACAATACTTCTTCTAGCCTGTGAAAATACTTTTGCTGAAGAATCGGCTGTAAAAACTTTCTCTCCGGAAGTTCCATTAGCCACATCAATGGTACGAAAATCATTGAAAGTAATACTTTGAGTTTCTTTTCCTGTAATCGCAAAGAAATCCTGCTGTGCTTGTACAGTCATACCGAAAAACAGTAAAAATAAAGGGAATAAATGTTTTTTCATGCTATATATTTTTAGATTCGTAATCATATTGATATTACTAAGTTACACAATTTTCAAGTTAAAAAACAAAAAATCCCGGGTAATTGAATAAAGTTGATAATAAATTAATGAATATACAGCTTTACATGTGTTATTATCATTGATGAATGATCGGGATCCCGGGTTCGGGGTTAGGCGTTGCAAGTATTTAAATTCTAAGATCTAATATCCCCAATTATGTCATTCCGTAGGAATCCAGCCATATTGATGAGAGTGCAAAGGATTCAAAGGAATACTACAGAGTTTTTTAATACTTAAATGATTTGATAATCTTAGATATACTTGATGATAGAATAGAATTTAAAATGTATTGTTTAGACTCCTGCGGAGTGACATGTGCTATCAATGATCAGTGATGAATGATAAGTGATCTCTGGTATTAGATGGCAACAGGAACAATTATTCATTGTTT
>NZ_WJHU01000012.1:0-86570 GCF_033712365.1 Chryseobacterium sp. JV558 | reverse complement strand
GACAGTGGCTGTATTTTAGTTATCGATTCAGCTTTGTATGCTGATTTTGCAACCCTCCATGAATCCTATGAGAATACTGGTTTAGAAATATCAATATCAGGGAATAATCTGGCGTATGTCATTTATACTTCCGGTACCACAGGTCATCCCAAAGGTGTTATGGTTGAGCATCATAATGTCAATTCATTAATTCAGTGGAGCCTTTCGGAATATCGTTCATCAGGAATCGAAACGGTATTGTTTGTCACATCAATTTGTTTTGATATTTCTGTTTTTGAGATTTTTTACAGTCTATGCAGCGGAAAACGCTTAAAAATCCTAGCCAGCGGTTTGTCTGTGGGAAGTGGTGAATATTTAGGGGAAAATGTATTGTTAAGTACAGTTCCTAGTGTTGTCAACAGCCTACAGGAAACAGGTTTCGATTTTAAAGCGATAGCTGTCCTAAACATGGCAGGGGAACCTATACCATCAAAAGTACTCGATGGTCTTGATTTGGATCAGCTTGAGGTACGTAATTTATATGGGCCTACTGAAGACACTATTTACAGTACTTGCTACCGTTATATTAGTACAGCTGGAGAGAAGAAAAATATCATTGGGTCACCTGTTTCCAACAGTAAGGCTCTGATTTTAGATCAGGAGCTTCAGTTGGTACCTGTAGGAGTTATAGGGGAATTATACCTTGAAGGTGCTGGTGTATCGCGTGGTTACCTGAACCGCCCTGAGTTAACTGCAGAGAAATTCATTTCTCATCCTTTCAAAGAAGGGGAGCGTTTATACAGGACAGGTGATTTGGCCAGGTGGCTTGCTGATGGTAACGTAGAATTCATTGGCCGTAATGATGACCAGGTAAAGATCCGTGGTTATCGTATTGAGCTCGGTGAGATCTCTCAGTCTTTAATACGACATGAATTGATCAAGGATTGTCTGGTCAAGGGCATTGACAGAAATGAGCAGGAAAAGGATTTGGTATGCTATTACACCAGTGCCGAAGAAATAATGGCGAGTGAGCTGATAGAGCATCTGCGTAAAGAACTGCCAATGTACATGATTCCAAATTATTACATCTGGATGCCTTCATTCCCACTGACTTCAAATGGTAAGATCGATAAGAATTCTCTGCCATTGCCATCAAACCTTCATTTAAACAACACAACGGAATATATTGCTGCACGCAATGAAACCGAAGCACATTTGGTATCGATATGGAGCGAGGTACTTTTAATTCCGCAGGAGAAAATAGGAGTAAACGACAACTTTTTCGATTTGGGTGGCCACAGTTTGAAGGCTATGCAACTGATTGGCAATATAAATAAAACGCTTAATATTAAATTGTCGCTGGTAGAAGTTTTTAAAGAACCAACTATCACTGAAATGGCATTGGCAATAAGTAAAAAAGAATATTCGACATTGCATCGTTCCCTTATTGAACTGAAAACAGAAAAAAGTGCCACTAAAAATATATTTTTCATCCATGACGGATCAGGCGGTACCGAAGGATATCGAAAGCTAGCAGGCTTAATAGAGAACTATAACTGCTGGGGCATACAAAGTGACATGCTGGAAGATTACGGCCCATATAATTGGGATATTGAATCAATAGCTAAAGCTTATGTGGCAAGGATAAAGGAAATAGATCCAGTAGGTCCGTACAATCTTATGGGTTGGAGTATGGGTGGAAATATTGCTTATGAAATGGTAAAACAATTGGAAGTGTTAGGCGATAAGGTGGATAAATTTATTGTTATCGATTCTGATTTTTCACTTAGAAAGAAAAATAATAGGAATTCCGCTTGGAAAGAATTTGAAATTGAGGAAGAGAAAGAACTTGTATGTCAATTGCTCAATGTTGAAAGAGAAGAATTAACAGCTATGGAGACAATGCCAGCGGTATGGAAATATGTTGCAAAAGCTATCTTAAAACGAGATGATAACTATGAAATGATCAGTAAAATAACAGAAGGACTGAGCGCTTTGATTCCTGATATTAAAATGATGAACGTTCATGAAGTAATTATCAGGTATAATACGATCAGATCATTAGCCAGAATGATTTCAAACTATCAGATCAATGGCGATATTTTAACTGAAATAATTTATATATTTGCTGATGAGACAAATCCAGATCTGAATTTCCTTGATAATTTTAATACGAATCCCATTACATATAGATTAACTGGAAACCATTTTTCTATAATGGACGAGTATGTAATGGAGCTTCACGAAAAAATAGCTAGGCATTTATAAACGATTCACGGATTAAGCGTTGCTTTCATCCAATTGGAAGAAAAAACTAATAAACTAACGATTCAATAAAATATGAAAAAAAAAGAACTAGAATTAATTATTATTCCCTTTGCAGGTGGAGGAGCTAATAGTATGATTCCCTTAGCCCAGGAATTTAGGGGATTCTGCCGCGTGCATACGCTTGAATTGCCTGGGAGGGGAAAACGAATCGTAGAACCACTTCTGACAGATATTAATGAGATGGTTGAAGATTTATATCAAGTGATCATGCCCAAATTGGACAAAGATAAAGAATACTGTGTTTTTGGCCACAGTATGGGATCGCTTCTCGGGATATTATTGGTCCACAGGATTCTGGAAGAAGATAACTTTCACATTTCACATTTCTTTGGCTCAGGTCGCGGAGGGCCTTCGTTAGCATATGAAAATGATGCAGCTTCCCAGCTTCCGTCAAAAGAGTTCAGGGAAAAATTAAGAGAGCTGGGAGGGAGTCCGGACGAAGTACTGGCACATGAAGATCTTATGGAAGTTTTTGAACCGATAATAAGGGCTGATTTTAAAGCAATAGAAGAATACCAGTTCAATGAATCAATCAAGCTGGATATTCATATTACAGGATTTTATGGCTCAGAAGAAAAAGTAAAAGAAGATGGCATGAAAACATGGCAACTAGAATCTAATTTCCCAGTAGAACTCGTTCAATTCGAAGGAAATCACTTTTTTCTCTTTAATTGGGCTAAAGAAATCAGCGAAAAGATGAAACAAAGAATGGAAGATAAAAGCATTTTAAGTATTAGCCTTATATAAAGTCAAAACATAATTATGATAATCTGTGGTATAAAATTAACTCATGATGCCTCAATAGCCTTGTTTGATAACGAAGTTTTGAAGTTCTCGATAGAAATCGAAAAAATAAATAACAATCCAAGGTACAGTGAAATCGGGAATGTTTCAATAATAGAAAAAATACTTCAAAGTGAAGGATATGAGATTGATCAGGTAGATCATTTCGTTATCGATGGTTGGCATGGAGAAGGCCCATTTTGGGAAGGTCCGTCTTTTGTAGATATTATCGACGGAAACAACCAATTCAAACTACAACTTGCAGGTTACAACGAGCAAGGAATAAAAGACGATGTTCTGAAGCGGTATGAATTCAAAAATGGGTTGGTTATCAATGGGAAAACTTACGATTATAGTAGTTATATGCATGTCTCTGGACATTTAATGAGTGCTTATTTAACAAGTGAGCTTGCTGAAAAATATCAAAATTCCTACTTATTGGTATGGGATGGAGGGCAATATCCCAGACTTTATTATTACGACTTCAATTTTAATGAAATGCACAACTTAGGCGAGCTCTTTGTTTTTCTGGGAGTTGTCTACAGTGTTATCGCACAGTATTTTGGACCCTATAAAAAGAGTAGTGAAGAGCTCAGGGAAGATCAAATAAAAAAAGAAATCGAAGGCTTTTTCGGAGGATATTCTGTCGCGGGAAAGATCATGGCATATATTGCATTAGGAAATGTTCGTTCGGAATTATTTGAGATTATGGATCGTGTTTACGAAGAAACATTTGAAATATCAAACGAATTCGAGCATAAATTTTCCCGCAGACTCAGGGAAGTGATCGATGCCAATGAATTTTCAGATGAAGATGTATTGGCTACTTTTCACGTATATCTCGAAAAAAAACTGGTCAGCGGTCTCAAAGATAAAATCGGAAAATATAATTTCAAATCAAAGAACATCTGTATTTCCGGCGGCTGTGCATTAAATATCAAATGGAATAGCGCCATAAGAAATACAGGATTGTTTGACCAGGTATACGTTCCACCTTTTCCAAACGATTCAGGAAGCGCCATCGGGACTGCTTGCTGTGAGATCATTCACCAAAAAGGACCTGTTCCTATTCAATGGTCTGTATATTGCGGCCCAAAAATTATCAACACAAACATCATATTGCCAGATTGGGACCAAAAGGAATGCTCACCGCAGGAACTGGCCGAATTGCTGTACCATTCGAATGAACCTGTAGTGATGCTAAACGACAGGGCTGAGCTGGGGCCACGTGCCTTAGGCAACAGAAGTATTCTTGCAAACCCTTCAGGAAATCATATGAAGGATATTTTGAATGCCGTTAAAAAAAGAGAAAAATACAGACCCGTAGCGCCAATGTGCCTTGAAGAACTTGCTGCTGAAATTTTTGATCCGGGCTGCGAAGATCCTTTTATGCTTTTTGACCATAAGGTCAGAGAAAATTGGCTCGAACGCATCCAGGCCATTCAACACATTGATGGTACTGCACGTTTACAAACCATAAATAAAGACAACAATGCACTGATCTATGCAGTTATCCAAAGGTTTTATGAATTAAGTGGAATCCCGGTGCTTTGCAATACCAGTGCTAACTACAATGGAAGTGGATTTTTTCCTAATGTTGAAAGTGCAATGAAATGGGGACAATTAAATTACATTTGGTCAAATGGGACGTTATATTTCAAAAAAGAAAAAAGGCAATTACAATAAGCACACCTTTATTTTATCAGTACAAACTCCGTAAAGATATAAGTAAATTAATTTTATAAAATTTAAAAAAAAATCACAAAAATGAAGTTAGATGAAGGCAAAATTAAAGATTATCATGAAAAAGGGTTTTTGATATTTGAAAATATGCTCAATAAAGATGAAATCATTAGCCTCAAAGACAGGATACTGCAATTCGAAAATCATAAAGATCAGTCTAATGTTATTTGTGAAGATGACGAAATAAGATCTGTTTTTGCACCACATAAAATATTTGAAGAATACGACCGGCTCTACCGGCATAAGGAATTGATCAATATTTCTTCAAAACTGATTGATGAGGATATTTATCTGTACCAATACAAAATTAACCTGAAAAAGCCTTTCGTAGGCAAATGGTGGGAATGGCATCAAGATTTTCCCTACTGGAAATTAGACGATGGTATTGAAAATCCTGATATGGTTTCGGTAATGATTTACCTTGATGATGTCGATGTTTGCCAAGGACCGTTGATGATCATTCCCGGTACACATAAAATAGGGATTGAAGCTTTCGAAAAGAAAGATCTGGATGGAGATAATCTGATCAATTCCCTGAATTCAAATTTGAAATATACTATAGATAAACAGATGATTAAGGAATATGCTGATAAAAATGGGATTAAGACGCTGAGTTATGGTGCGGGGACGGCCATCTTTTTTCATCCCAATTTATTTCATGCCTCAACAGGAAATCTTTCTCCTTATACTAGGGATACGGTGATTATTACCTACAATAGCCTGAAAAACATCCCTACAGTTGAAGCCAAACGCCCGGAATATATTTGTTCGAGAGATTTCGAATCATTAAATTAAAGCATAACGATTACAAAAGAACTACAGTTCTCATTGTACAACGATCAGAATGATCCAATAAAAAAACAGCATGGGAAATAATAAAACCGAAGCAGAACTGAAACATTATGAAGCGCTTAGAAAACAGGATTCCTTTCAATATTCTGAGGCCGAAGGTTGCTATTATGTAGTAAAATACAGTGATGTGGATACGCTTTTAAAATCAGATAATATCACTGTGGACTTTCCTTTCCGTGCCAGTAGGCAGCTTTTTGGGAAAACCATACTCGATTCGGATGATATGGGAAGCGCAGCCATACGCAAGAATCTGTTGCCGTTCTTTACAAGAAAAGCAATAGACCATTACAGAGAGCTGATCATCAGGCCATGTATAAAATCGATTTTAAGCGAAAGTATTGGTGCGAGGCTTGAAGAAGTCGATTTTAACCTATCAGTATCGCAAAGAATTCCCACTCAGATCATCATTAGTATTTTTGGAATAGATTTGAAATATGAAGAATTTATATATTCAAAATTAGAAAAGCTGGTTTTGTATTTAGATCATCCGTCAAATTCCTTTCAGGAAGCAATGGAAGCTAAAAAGGAATTGCTCGCTTTCCTCGATAAATGCCTGCTCAATGAAATAGAAGTTAATAAAAACGGTTTCCTATCATCGGTTAGTCGAGAGCCTTTCCACAACAAGGAAGAAATGTTAAGCACCTGTCTGATGCTTTTGGTAGCCGGAATGGCAACAACTATCGCATCATTAAACAGTTTGGTGCTCTATGTATATGAATATAGAGATTATTTGAAAGAAAATAGTGGGGATGTCGAAAAAATGAAGCTTTTTGTCAATGAAGTCATCAGGATGCAGCCTGCCGTACGCGAAACGATCAGGTTTGTTAAAGACGATTTCGAATATAAAGACGTCTCCTTTGTTGAGCACGACTTGCTGAAAATCATCCTTGCCAGTGCAAATAGGGACGAAGAGAAATTCACGGATCCTAACGAGTTCGAATACCAGAAAAAGCGAAGTCTGAATTGCTCGTTTGGCAAAGGAAAGCACTTTTGCATCGGATCGGATTTGGCCATCGAAGAACTAGTGATCTTTATACAGGAATTCATGATTTTTACAGATTATTATGCTGTTAAAATCGTAGAAAGTAACGAACCTCCCGGAACCGTAATCAGGATGTTTAAAAAAATCCAGCTTAAATTGCAGGCTGATCAGCCTGCAATTTAAGCTGTCATCGGATTTTTCGTATTCATGCAGTATTTTGCATATCAAAATACCTCCTGATTATAAATGCTATTAGGCTTTTAAAAGCAAAGTGGATTTGCCGGTTCAAAAACCTCAGCGAGCTCTTTTAAACAGAAAAGTTGAATTTTACTAAGGCAGATCGTAATGATAACCTAAATTTGAGCCAGCGAACTAAACAATATTTATTTCCTGTTACAACCCTACACCTGACATGAAAAACAGTTTAAAAGATTTAACAAAAAATGATTGGAATACCCTGTTTCCAGTCGTATTGGTGGATCATAATCCAGATTGGAAACATCTCTATCAAAAAGAAAAACAAAAGATAGTTGCCAGGCTGGGAAAAGAGATTATTTTAAGAATTGAACACTTTGGTAGCACATCCATATCATGGATTAAAGCAAAGCCCTATATAGACATTATTATAGAAGTTCCGAAAAGTTTGCTCTTCAGCGAAGAGGTTATTGATGGCTTTGAAAATATAGGATACCAGTATTTTAAAGTCCCAGAACGAGGAAATATAACTGCTTATATGTCTTTTGCGAAAGGTTATAATCTAGATGGTATCGAAGCACAGATTTATCATATACATGTGTGTTCAAAAGAAAATGCGATGTTGTGTCAAATTGCATTTCGCGATTATTTAAATGCCAATGAGGCATATGCCAAAGAATATGAAATCCTGAAAATGACTCTCGCAGCTAAATTTAAAAATGACAGAGGTGCATATGTGCTCGGTAAAGATGATTTTGTAAGTAAGACAATGGATTTAATAAACAAGACAACAAAAAAAAACACAAATATTTTTCCAACATTGACTTCTACTCTTTCAGCCGAAGCTTTGGGAGATTTTGTTAAACAAAAATATGGGCTAGACAATCAGAGCAACTGCAAATTATTCAGGACAGGTATCAATCATACTTATTTTATTGAGAGCGATAAAGCGAAATATGTGCTGCGGGTGTACTTCCGCAATTGGCGTTCCAAGCAGGAAATTCTTGAAGAAATTAATCTCTTGAATACTCTCAAAAGTAATGATATCAGTATCTCATATCCAATAGCTGATAAAAATGGAAATTTTATCCAAGAAATTAATGCACTGGAGGGAATGCGATACGCAGTACTTTTTTCTTTCGCAGAAGGTGGGAAAATCAGGTTTATGGATAATGAAACCTGCGCAGCCATTGGATCGTTAATGGCAAAAATACATAATGTGACACTAGGTAAAAAAGTACAACGGATAGATTACAATGTAGTGACAATGCTTCAGCTTCCCTATATGTTTGCAAATAAAATCTTTCCTGATACCTTAGAGGAAATGAGATTCATAAAAGAGCAAAGCACAATGATCAGCAGGGCTTTTGAACAAATAGATACTAAATATGTTAAGCAAGGCATCATCCATTTAGACATCTGGTATGATAATATGAGTATCACTGACAAAAATGATATCACAATTTTCGACTTTGATTTTTGCGGAAACGGCCCATTGGTCTTTGATGTTGCTTATTTTTGTAAACAGCTGTTTCATATTGAAGTAGACAAAGACATATACGAACAAAAGGTGGAAAGCTTTTTAAATGGCTACAAAAGCATAAGAAGCTTATCAGATCAGGAAATGAAGCTAATTCCCAGTGCCGGTGCCGCTATTTGGATTTTCTACCTCGGCATTCAGTCACAAAGGTTCGATTGGTCCAATATATTTTTAAGTGAAAATTACCTTAAAATGTATATCGGAAGAATGAAATCATGGCTTGAATACTCAATTCCGTTTCACGAACAGAAATAGAGAGAAAAAGATAGGGATGTAAAGAAAATCTTTGTGAAAAATATGGGAATTTAACTTGCTTACTATCAGTATATACAAATATTGATGCATACTGATGATAACTAAAAATAGAGTTTCAAGATTGGGAAAATTTCTTTGATATTTATGTTTTAAAACGGAAAAATAGGAAACGGAAAAATATACTAGGACCAGTGTTATTCTCTTGAAAACTACACAGGTTTACAACAAGAATTGCAATTAGCTTTTACTTGCTTTACAATGAGATCTGGAGTATAGATTTTATGAGCGATACTTTGTTTAATTCGAAAACTCGCCAAAACTTACTATGATCTTCGAGTTTGCTTTCTTCAACAAATTTTTCTGGTAACATCAACAACACAATGAAAAATTTTATACATTTACAAAAAACAAAGGATTAAAATCTGTCCAAAATTTGAGTAGACTTACACTTAACAAAATAGATATTGGTTTTGGATTTTTTTTTGAAAATAAAATACTGGAATAATAGATATGCAACAGGGAGCGCAAAACCTATTTAGATTTCGAATTTTAAAACTTTTCTCAATGGCAATGAAACAAAACATAACATCTGATAAAAGTTTTAGAAGGATAGATCTTATCTATGGAAAGGATCTTGATTTTGTAGGGAACGACAGAAGTACTTACATAATAGAACAATACTATTTCTAACAGTTGTCATAAATAATTCCAATAATTTTTCTAAGATATAAAATAATTATGAATATAATAGTTACAGGTGCTAGTAGAGGTATCGGGTATGATGTAGTTCTTGAATTCAGTAAAAGCAGAGATAATAGAATTATAGCAATTGCAAGAGATTATGATAAACTAATTGAATTGCAAAAAAAATGTTTCGAAAACTATCAAAATAAAATTGAAATCGTAAAATTTGATATAACGACGGATTTAATTCATAATAATGAATTACTGAATGTTTTAAAAGAAATAGAAACTGTTGATATATTTATAAATAATGCTGGTATATTAATAAATAAAAAGTTCGAAGATTTAAGTCAAGAAGATTGGTCATTAACATTTGCTACTAATGTGTTTGGACCTATAAAACTAATTAAACTGATTTATCCTAAACTGAAAAACAGCGGATTTGCACATATTGTAAATATAAGTAGCATTGGAGGATTAGAAAGAAGTAAAAAATTTTCAGGTCTCTCTGCTTACTCAGCAAGTAAGGCAGCACTTATAAATCTTACAGAATGTATGGCTGAAGAATTTTTAGAAGATAATATTTTTTGTAATTGTCTGTCTCTGGGTGCCATAAATACACAAATGTTTAAAGAGGCTTTTCCATCATATAATGCTGAAATATCTAGTGCTGAAATATCAAAATTTATATGTGACTTTTCCAAAAATTACAGAAAATTTTTCAATGGAAAAGTTATTCCAATTGCTGTTTCAACACCCTAATACAAAATAATAAACATAGAAAATCAATAATAGACGTAATATGAAAGTTAAAATATCTAGAAGAGCAACATTTAATGCAGCTCATAGGCTCCATAATAAAAACTGGTCAGAAGAAAAGAATAAACTTTTTTTTGGAAAATGTAATAATCCTCATTACCATGGACATAATTACACTCTAATTGTTTCTGTTTTAGGAGATATAAATGAAGATTCAGGATACGTTATAGATATAAGCTACTTAAAAAAAATTATTGAAGATAAAATTATTGATTACCTTGATCATAAAAACCTTAATCTGGAAGTTGTTGAATTTCAAGAATTAAATCCAACATTGGAAAATATTATAAAAGTTATATATGATAAGCTTAGGAAAGAACTGAGCAATGAATTTACACTATCTATAATTTTATATGAGACAGAGAATAATTTTGCTGAAATTAATGAAACTGTTTAGCTAAAGTTATTAGAACTTATAAAGTAGCTTAATGTGTCTCCTTCTCACGAAATAGGTATTGATAAAAAAACTCAAAAGTATTATGAAGTCTTATTATGAGGGGTGAAATTATAAGTAACTTACCATCAGTGTGTACCAATATTGGTGCACACTGATGGTAATATTAAAAGAAGTTTCAGGATTTTATAAAAACAGAAATTTTGTATTTTTGTTCAATTCAAAAAAGAATAAGATGAATGACCGACTCACGGTTTTGAAGAATAATTTTCTCGAAATTCTTCTTTCCTATAAATTCGAGAATTGTTAGATACAATCTACAAAATGCATAAAAATCATTGGTCATCTTTTTCACTCTTTCATCAAGAATTATTTTTAGCTTTTCCAAATCATTTTCAATTTGAGAGGCAAATTCATTTTCAACGAATTTTTCTAGTTGTAGTTCTTTCCAGTTTTGGTTTGTTGAACGAGGAATAGAAGAAGTTAAAGAGCAGGGAAGTACCTGCTGTTGAATTCCTAATGCATAAGAAGTTTTAATAATGGGGTGGTATCGGCTGTATTTATAAAACTATTAAAAAACAAACTCCATTTAAAAAGTCAAAACATCAAACAAAGTCAAAGAAAATTTAAAAATACCTGTGTCCAATATTGGCAGTCTATAATAACAATTTCAATGGCTTGAGTTCTGTAAGGTTCTGTAATTTAGATTGATGGGTTGGTTTATAGTGTTAAGTGGTTCGAGATTATGTCAGTAGGGGTCGTAAAAATGAGTGTGTTGAGAAACCTTGGTAAAGACTATATACGCGAAAGGGCTATTGAGAATTGGATGTGCTTAATGTTATATTTGAAATTAAATCTATACATAACATGAATATTAAAGAATCTTCCGATATAATGCTTAAAACAGAAGATTCAATTTCTTTTGAAAAATTTAATTGCGGTAGCTATTATTACTTCAAATTTTTATATTTGATATCCTGATTTTACATTTTTTTGAAAGAAAAAGAAAAATATATACCTTTGTATCACTTAAAAACAAACGCTGTTAATCTTGTTTGAAAAAGTAACCTATGCGGTGACCTATAAAATAAGAGAACAGCATAAAGGTTATGGATAGGGCTTTTCTTGAAAAAGTTCGAGTCCCGTCCGGATCGCAGAAAGTCTTCTAGAAATAGAAGACTTTTTTTGTTTTATTGATAAATTTGGAGCTCATCCGAAAAGGCAAAAATATTCTCTACTCTTATATATTTAAACATAAATAAAAAATGGCCGGAAGAAATTCCGGCCATCATTGCTTCAAAGTAATGTCTTTATAATTTACTTTTTAATAATTTTTACAATAGTTTCAGAATTATTAATTCTTACCAGATAACCTCCGGTTAATAATGAAGTAACATCTGTTTGTTTATTGATAAATTTATCTTCTTTCATAAGCTGTCCCGACATATTATAGATCTGATAATAATATTCTTTATCATCTTTTGCCTCAATATACAGGATATCTTTTACAGGATTAGGATAAAGAACTAACTTATCATCTTTTACTTTTTCCTCAATAGCTGTCTTGCTAAATGCAGTTCTAGCCTGAATTCCTGTGTTTGGTGTTACAGGAATACCTGGCAGCGGACCTCTCGGACTGCCGTTATCTTCCTGTTTTACACATCTGCAGCTTAGAGATGCAAAAGGATCTATATCAGTGTTTTTTACATTATTTCTATTATAAATATCAAAATACATATAAGTAGATCGTCCGGTCATTTCACCGTTTAAATTAGCATACCATATTCCTCCTGATGCACCAATAGCATTACTAATAGCACCTGCGTACATTACGCTTCTGCTTCCTCTGCTGACAGCCTTTGGATAATTTCCTATATTATATAAACTGTTAGTAAATGAATATCCTACAGTTTTTCCCCAAAAGCTTGGTGCTGTTACACTATAGATAGGGGTTCCAAAATAACCGGCTTCCGTACCGTCAACAGTTCTGAGTGCTTCAGGGTTGCTTTTAAGACTCCAGGGAGAGGTTTTCGTTGAGCCTTTACCTAAAACTTCCGGAATTCTCCATCCATTCGGACAAGGATCAAATACAGATTTTTTGCCGCCAATTCCCCATCTTTCATCATATAAACTATGATATTGGCTATCAAATAACCAGTCCGAAGCAAGAGTATAATGAGGCGTATTATCCCCACGATACGGATATGCTGTAACCGGCATCATTAGTTTTAAAGGATTGGCAACGGAATATCCCAGCATCTTTTCTATTCTCACATCTATTTTATCAGTTGCAGTAATACTGCTTTTATAGGTATTGTAATTCACTATATTACTTGAATTATAATTCGCCTCTGTAAAGGCTGAATAGGTTACAACACCGTTATTGGTAGTACCTAAGAATATATTGTATTTAGAACCGTTGATATTATTGAATATAGGCAGCGGATCTTTTCTTCCCCATTGGTAATGCAGCCCCTGTGAGCTGTTGAGCTGGCTTACCTGAGCAGGTACAGTAGGATTATACGGACTTGGCATTGCCTCAGTAGCTCCAAGGTTTCTATCCATGATACTTGTTTTCAGGATCGTTCCATATTGGGTGTAATTTACATAATTATCAGTGGTAATAGGGGTGTCATTTACATGGGTAAAAGAATTTACAGATGTATTGGTTACCCAAATGTGCCAGCTCCAGTATACAGGATTGCTTATGGAACCATTATGCAGGGTCACTACAGCATTTCCGGACTGATTGGCATTTACTTTTACATTGATATTGGCCTCTTTGGAAGAAGTATTATCTATTGTTAATTGCGTTACTAAAGCAGGGTTATCCGTCCAAAGGATATTCGCTTTCAAATCATTGAAACTGGTCGTATTCAGAATCTGAGTATTGCCTAAATAATTACTTTGTACAGAAAAAGCTTTACTCACAGGCACTGAAATTATCTGCTCTGCAGTAGATTTTGAAAGCATATAAGTATTAGGATTTTCTAATCCCGTTTTGTAGGTTTCAGTTTCACTGAAGAAGGTTGTTTCGAAATTATAATTATTCTTTACGAATAAAGGATCTTTAATACATCTGCACGCCTGCGCATTATTCGTTGAATAATCATCTGAAGGTCTATAGCTGTATAATCCATAAACATTAGGATAATTAGCCGCGTCCGGTCGATAGTTATTGACAATCTGGTCAGCAGCCGGAATTAATCTTAATGCGCTGGCTACTGTTGAATAATCACCAAAAGTAGTCATTGTAGATGTCCACAGATAAGTTTCAAGCTGGTCTGTAAAGGTTGCTTTAGTGTGATATCTGGCATCTGAAGCAGCTCCTCTTCCAATCCATCCTGTTCCTGGGAATATCCCGATATTGTTACCCCCAACATTGGTCATATCGAAACCATATTGAGGATATATTTTTATACCGGCGAGATAAGTTTTTAAATTAGATAATCCCGGAGGAATATTTGACTGAACTCCATTTAAAGCTGATAACGGACTATTTACTTTAGCTCCAAAAGGCGTAAAATCCATCCTTACATTTTTTGTGGATGACGCCACTAAAACTGAAGGCAGCCTCCATCCGTTCGGACACGGATCATAAGAAGATTTATTTCTGTAAGGTTGTGGAGCATTAATATTTGTTGCCTGTATACCCTGGGAGTTATCCGACCATAAGTTAACTTTACTTAGCTCATTGGTCTGTAATCCAGGTACCTGCCCAAACCAGTTATAATAGTAAAGTGTTCCACTAATATTACCATAGGTAGATGGGGTAACGGTATTGTCATCATTTACATAAATTAAACTTAACGGGTTTTTTACAGACGCTCGAATGTTATTTGTAATGTTGGCTGCTGATTTATTCACAAACAATCTCAGTTCATTAAAATTTTTATAATCATTGAAAGGACTGTTGGTAAATCTTAATCTTGGTACTGCATCATCATAAATAATCTTTCCTAAGCTGCCTGTCACCTGATAAAAACTTGCATCAGTGTAAGTTAATGAAGGGAACGGATCTTTTCTTCCCCATTGATATAAAAGACCTCCGTTCTTGTGCCAGCCGCTTCCATTAAGAGAATTACCGGTAGCCCCAAGGTTTCTGTCCATCCAGCCCCATTCAGAATTAGGAATAGTCTCTACGGTTCCGTCGCTTAATTGTCTTTTTATATCATCATAGCTTTTATAAGTGGTTCCGTTTGTAGGATCGTCTGTTGCCCAAATGTGCCATGACCAGAAAACTTCTCCGTTTACTTTATAGGCAATCAATGCATTTCCTTTTTTTACTTTATTGACAGGTACTTTTATTTTTGCATTTTCACCGGAACCTATAATATCCAAAGTATAATTTTCTTTAGATTTTATCAGTCCCATATTGTCTTCCCATAAAACATCAGCTGTTATTACTCCTGAAGGCACGTCAATACCTTTCATAAAATTTCCGTTTCGCCACATTTCATAGGCTTTTTTTACAGGAATATACAATCCGTCTACATTATTTCCATCATTATCTTTACCTGTAAAGATGTAACTGTTGGGAGCTTTGGTCCAGTCTGCTATGGTATTATCAGGTTGTGCTCCGGCATTAATTACAAAACAGTTGTTTGAACAATCTGCTGAATCATATGCCGTTGAATTTCCAAAAATACCTACGTACTTTATGAATTTTTTTATTTCAGCTTCTACTTCCAGAAGTGGTCTCATCGGTCCGTTCCAGTCAGCACGTACCTTTCTGTTTCTGATGGCTCCGATACCGTATAATGAAGCTTTAGGAGTATTACTTAAAAAGAAATTTTCAGATCCGGGGCCTCTCTGTTTGTCATACAAAGGAGGGTAACCGAAATCATTCACTGTATTATAATTGCTTAATGCATTGACAGTGATATACTGTCCGGTAGATTTGTATACCCTGAAACCCGTTATTTTACTTACAACAATAACTACAGGCTCTTGATCCGCAATGATGTCGGTCAGTTTCTCGTTGATGTAATTGTAAAGGTTGTAATACCTGTTAACTAAAGCATTGGGGTTTGTAAAATCCAAATATCCTCTGCCCCAGGGTTCTCCGCCCTCCTCAGGAGGTAAAAACCAGTTACTGAAGTTAATAAAGAAGCCCGAACTTGAAAACTTACCGGCAAATACATAAACAGGGTCATGATAAGAAAACTCAAAAGGACTTGTATCACTGCCCTGGTAGATATATTTCTGTGAGCTGACAATCGTACCGAGATTATTAGGATTTTCAATATTGATGACAGGTGCATTGGCATTCGTATTATCTAACGTACCATTTGCATTGACTGATAGAATAATATCATCCAGTTTCTTTGTCAAATGCTGTGATTTTACCCTGTCTTTTACTCCTGAAACAGTTCCGTTAGTATTAAACAATACTGTACCATTTTTTTTCGGGGTGAAAAGTATGGTGTATTCATTCTCATCCAGTTCACAGGTTGTTGCGGTATAATCACCAAATTTGTAATGGCTCACAGCTTTATTCCATGTGATGTCGGAGAAACTGTTTGTCTCTGAACCTAGCTCAACTTTTAAATTGTATGTACTGTTTACAGAAGCGGGCAATTCAAATGTTGCATTAAGATTTTCATCATACTGGTTGCTTGCATACAATGTTTTACACCACACACTGATCCATTCTCCCTGCGCATTCTGATATTTGACAGAAATCAGAATATCACTGGTTGTGACAGGTTTGTGGAGCTGACCGCTCATGACAACGGCTCCTTTTTCATTCACGTTTTGTGAAATTACAATCAAAGGATCCAGATCAAAATTGTAGGTTGTCACAGGAATATAACTTTCTGAAATAATAGGGGCACTACGAAAATGCCAATCCGTATCGCCTCGTGGAGAAGCATAAACGGATGCTGCTGAGCATAATACAGCCCAGATTGATAAAAAGGTTTTTTTTCTCATACACATGTTTTTTTAGATTAATATTTGATCCTATGAATAATCTGTATTCAAATGCTACGGTATTTGTAAATTCTGAATCATAGATTTAGAAGAAGTATAATAAAGCAGACCTACTTTAAAATAACAATTACATGAAAATCAAGATGTTACTTATTGTAGCGAACTTGTAGAACCGATTATTCATACAACCGTTCCTTTTACGAAATCAAGATTAGAGAATCAGGATCGTATTGGTAAGTCGTTAAAGCAATGCCATTTTCTGATATAATGTAATTACAGCAGGTATGTCGAATGATGTTGTCTTGTAGTTGAGTATAGGCTGATAGAATAGGGGATATTGCAGCCCGGATTGGGAATAAAAGTCTTTTTTTTCATGTTTGTGTTTTAGGTTTTTAGTTTTTATAAAAAATAATGGATAATCAATTATACAATTATATCAACTTACAATCAGGAGAATCAGAAAGAAAATATCATAAAATAAATATTATATTAATGAGAATTTTCTATTGTCTTTTTTGCGCTTTTTGTAATGTTTTTTAATAAATAGGGTTGTAGAACTGTATTAATTTGCTAATAACCATTATGTTTGCAAAGTTACAATATTAAAAAAAACACACAATGAGTCAAAAAAATCTGACTAATAAAACCTCAGCCGGGGCTACAGAAATATGCCCTGCCCAGAAACTTTTAAAATCCCTTTCAGGGAAGCTAAAACTGGAAATTTTCGTTCTTGCATCCAAATCAACTTTACGTTTCAGTAGTTTGCTGCGCGATTTAGAAGGATCTAATAAACAAACATTGTCTACTGCTCTGAGAGAGCTGGAAGAAATGGATTTATTAGAAAGGATTGTCATTAAACAGAAACCCTTACACGTAGAATATAATCTTACTAAAAAAGGAGAAGCACTGATCCCTATCTTTCAACAATTAGAAGGTTTGGTATAAAAAATAAAACTATTTAATATTCAATTAAAAAGCCGGTTCTGAACAGAACTGGCTTGCTATTTATTTGCATGAAGAATTTAAAGGATTATTGAGATAATCTTTCCCCTGAGGAGGCTGTACAAAATAAGGCGTTCCATAAGTATTTCCGGAGCGGAAGAAATCAGTGGAGATCACTTGAGCACCACTGCTGAAAGCTACTTTAGACCGGGTGAAATCATTGGTTTTGGCTTCATAGGTTTCAATATCTGATCTGGTTCTGACCATAAAACCCTGTTTTACCAGATCCTGTATTTCTTTCTGTCTTACGATGGCGTTATCCCGCAGTATAAATCCTGCGAAAGAATCATCTGGCTCACTGTTCAGGAACATGATTCTTTCCTTTAATGAACCGTCTATGAGGTAAGGATTGTTTTTTGAAGATAAAGTTCCGGCACTTCCTGGAAGCAGCATAAAAATAAATTTTCCTTTGCTGTCATTCAATTTTGGCCAGTTATTGTGAGTTACAGCTTCTTTAAGCGTACTGTATTTACCCTGAACTTCTTTTGGAGTAATGATTTTGTCTTTTCCAAGGTATTTTACAATTTCTCCATCCAGGTCATCATAAGCTTTTTTATCAAAAGGAAGGACTTTTGTACTGTTTTCAAGAATCGGGAACCCGGAATCTTTTGCTTCGATCATCATAAAAACAGGAGTATGCCCCGGATGTTGATCAGACCATGTTTTAAGCGCTGTAAGAGCATCTTTTAAAGTAGGATAGTGAGTTCTGAAATCTATATCTGCCATATGCAGTACTTTGAAACCCGGTTGATCCAGTCCTTTCGTGCTAAAAGGAGCCAGATCTGTTACTCCTTTTGCTTTTAATATCTCATACGTGGCAGGATGGCTGAATCTGTTACCTTCCGGATCATAATAGACGTCTATTTCCAGACCTCTCAGATTGGCGTTGAGCTGTTCTGTGAAATCAGGATGATTATAGTTCAGTCCTGCCTTCAGGTCCATTCCGTAAGGGTGATACTCTTTAAATTTAGCTTTTTGCTCTTCAGACATCATGCTGCCGTATTTCTGCATCATTCCGTTGATAATTGGGGTTACCATATCCAGCACTTTTGGATCTGCCGGCTGGGCATATGAATTATGAGTGCCCACAATCTGCAGTTGATTGATTCTTAGATTCTGGCATTTATCCTGTGCCTGCAGCAGTGCTGTCATACAAAATGCAGCTCCATATATATACTTTTTCATATGAATAAAATAACTTTTGATTAAAAATTGAAAGTGAAGCCCAGCTGTCCACGTATTCCTGAATAGGAAATATTTTCTACGCGGTCTTTTGTTCCCATATAATAGCGGTTGGGTTCATTAAGAATATTGTTAAGCTCTACAAACAGGCGGATTTTCTTTGTAAGGCTGTAAGAAGTGGAAAGGTCTACCGTAAAGTTTTTATCAAAATACTGATAGTGATCTGCACCAGCCGCTGCTCTGATTTCGCTTACATAATTTCCTTTATAATTTCCAGCCAGACGGATCATCAGTTTACTGGTCTCATAGAACAATATGGTATTGAAAATATGCTTTGCCTGATTGGGAATCGTGGTAGACATTGTTCCTGTCTGCTTGCCGTTTTCGTACACTGGCATATCCATTTTGGAAGAGATATAAGTATAGTTTCCTTCAAAACCAATGTTTTTTAAAAATCCGGGAAGGTTTTCAAAACGTTTGGAGATACCGAATTCAAAACCGAACAGCTTTGCTCCTTCCAGGTTTTTAGGGGCTATAAAAGTATATGTTCTTCCTGCCAGATCTACCACAGACTGGTCTTTATAGATAAGGTTTGTGATGTCTTTATAGAATACTCCGGCTGTTATCAGATCCAGCTTTCCGAAGTAGTTCTCAAACATAAGATCAAAATTATTTGAAAACGTAGGATCCAGTTTGGTATTTCCCTGGGTGATAGTGTTGGAAATATCATTAACGATGGTTCCGGGGTTCAGATCGTTGAAATCCGGTCTTGCAAAAGAGCGGGTATAGGCAAGTCTCAGAATCCGGTCGCTGCTGATATTCCATTTCATATTGACCATAGGAAGTACTACATTATAGGTTTTATTGTCTTTAATGTCTTCCGTTTTACTGTCTTTATCAGAGATTACTTTTTTGCCCCAGAAGGTAACGTCATTATATTCATTTCTGAAACCTCCCAGTACCTGAAGCTGGTCTGAAATTTTCCATGTTCCCATCAGGTATGCCGCCCATACATTTTCAGTACCTCTGTAAGAACTTGTAATATTCGAATTGCTGTCTTTACCGCTCACCTGCATCAGTCCTAAACTATTTTGTGTTGCGGGATTGTACATCTGGTCAATTTGTGCATTGGTAATCTGATCAATGATCACTGCATTATAAGGATTGCCCAATGGATTCATAAAACCTCCTTTATACTGGAAAGCTTCACGCTGAAGCTGATTCAGATAAGTTACCGGAGCTCCGGGAATTCCCAATGATGATTTAGGCATCCAAACCAATATGGAGCTGTCAACTATTTTATTCTTGTTGTTGTATTTTGTTCCGAATTTAATCTCGAAATTATCCGCTGCTTTATATTTGATATCAACCTGCCCTCTAAGATCCGTTTCACTGTTATGATTCTGGCTTAGAATAATCTGATTCAATTTGAGTTTATCTGCAGCTATTGCCTGCTGATTATAAGGAAGGGTATATCTTCCGGTGTCACCAATACCGTCCGGAGCATCCATTGCCATATATTTTCTTCCGTCAGCAGATAAATTTCCATAGGCCATAGGCTGTACGAAATTAATGATAGGATAACCCCTTTGATCCTTTTCAAGATTATCCGGCGAATTGAACTTAAACTCAGAACGTGCTTTGGATAAAGACCAATCCACCTGCATACGCTGTCCTACCTGATGATTACCACCCAGCTGCATAGAATACAGATCTGTAAGATAATCTGCATGACGGGCCTGCAGCATGACATTTTTACTATCAAAATTAAAATAGGTTTCCCTTACGGACTGACCATCTTTATACTGGCTGTATAATGCTTTTGCATATAATTTGTTTCTGCTGTCGATCTCATAATCCAATCCCAAATTGAATCCCAAGGTTCTCCGGTTCGCCAGATAATCACGAAGCTGAAGCTGATTGATAGAATAAGAGGCTGTTTTATCTTTCAGTCCATAGTTGTAAATATTCCTCATCTGATCAATAGCTGTAGAGCGCTCCCAGATCACAGCTGAGGTAATGAATTTCAGCTTATCGGTAATTTTATTTCCGTAGACAATAGATGTGTTGTAACTGGGAGATTTTGACATGTTGACGTATCCTGTAGCCATACTTATAGCTAAAGTCTCCTTATTGGGTGAGGTTTTCGTGATAAAATCTACATTTCCTCCAATGGCATCTCCATCAAGATCCGGTGTCAAAGCTTTGGATAAGCGTACATTCTGAATAAGTTCTGAAGGAAAGATATCTAACTGAACTCCACGGTTGGCATTATCACCACTAGCACTGGGCATTCTGTTGCCATTAAGGGTAGAAGAGGTCCATTGTATAGGTGTTCCTCTTACCGCTACAAAACGTCCTTCACCCATATCCCTTTCAATAGATACACCCTGCATACGCTGTACAGCATCTGCGGCATTACGATCCGGCAGTTTTCCGATAGCATCTGCAGACAGTACCTCCGTAATTGTGTTGGAGTTTTTCTTCATGGTAATTGCTCTGGCCTGTGATGCTTTATACACACTGGTAACCACTACCTCCTGAAGGTTGTTTTCTTTAAACTTAGCTCCGAATTTAATTAAGCCAAGATCTACTTCCTTTTTATCTGTAATGGTGAAAGGAATATAAACATTATCATATCCTTTATATTCTACAACAAGCTTATAACTGCCGTCATAAACATTGCTAAGAACAAAAGAACCATCAGTATCAGAAGTTACTTTCTGTCCGCTGTTTTCAATATAAACCATAGCATTGGGAAGATTTCCCTGGCTGTCTACTACAGTTCCGTGAACAGTGGTTTGTGCAAAGGCCAAGGGCCCTAGAAGAAAAAATGCTGCTTTTGTTAAAAAAAGTCTTTCTCGTGACATCCTTATAAAGTTTGGTGCAAAGATGTCAGCTCTGTCAAAAGTTTTAGTTCATTTAAATTTTATGCAACTCTTTCTGTTGAGTTCGAGGTGAACAATGTTGTGAATCAGTGAGTTGCTAATATTAAATAATTGTAACTAATGAACAAGCTGAGAAGGAAGACAATCGAATTCCTTTTTAAAATATTTATAAAAAGTAGATTTGGATTTAAAACCACATTGAAACGCCAAATCTATAACACTGGCTGAAGGATCTTCCAACAGAATCTGTTTAAAGTGCTGTATACGGCTTCTGTTGGTATATTCGTGGAAATTGGAATGAAGATGTTTATTAAAAGTGATGCTTAAATCTGCCTTGCTTATTTTCAGATGACTCGAGAGCTGATCTAAAGTAAACTCCTCATCCAGATACACATGACTCTCCTGATAGAAGGAAATGATAGCGCTTTGCACAGAGTCAAAATCTATTTTTGAAAGGTCTTTATATTGATAGGTTTCTTTAGGTGCGGAAGAATGTGATATATTTTGCTGTTCCTGCAGTTTGTGCTGGTACGTTAAAATATAAACGTACAAAATCCACCCGAATTGAAGGAGAAACAGGAGGCTGTAGATCTTCTGATAGATCAGAGTATCCCAACCCAATTGATAAACCGTCCAGAAAATCAAGACACCTAATAATACGTAACAAACCAGATATCGGAAATTACCCGCTACAGGATGGGTAATGTTTTTGTGGTATCTTGTCAGTAAATAAATACACAAGACAAGGCAGGCAATCCAGTAGAAGCTGTAGTACACAAAGTAAGATTTATAAGACCTGATAGCCAGATCTGCCCAGGAAAGATCAAACATTTTAGCAGAAATTGCAATCGCATGATGAATAACAACCAATGTCAGCGGAATGATAAGGTATTTAAGCTTATCTCTCCATTTTGCATGGATTAAATGGGTAGTGATATAAAGAAAAATAAGTCCTTTAAAAACACGCAGACTTCCCGGAATTTCATACAGAACAGATTCATATCCGAATTTTTGAATGATAAAATATTCATATCCCATATCCAGCGTGACCACTCCGATATACAATAACAGCATATTCAGTACAGATTCCCTGTTTTTGATGAGGGACATAAGCAGAGTAAGGGTGATAAGTGCCTGTAGTACAACTACCATAATGATGTATAACATGATAACTGATATTTTGCCAAAATTATAGATAATATAAGCATGGCATCTTTAACAAATTATTAAATATCAGCTCAGAAATATAGACAGCGCTTAAAATAAAATCCTAATGGGTATTTTTTCCGGTTTTGTATATTAAGCGGATATTCCTATTTTAGCTAATAAGCATAAGTTGGATGTCAAAAAGAAAATTTATTTTCCTCTCAATACTTAAAACCTGGCGGATCTCCACATTGGTTTCCTGTGTATTTCTGTTTCTGTTTTTAAATGTAACCCGAGTGGTAAGAGATTCACCAAGAAATTGTGATATGGGTGGACTGGACTATGTTTTTGCCATTTTTTGGATCGTGTTTCTGAGTATATTGTCTTTAAGCAGTTTTTTTTCTCTTGTAAAACTTTTTCAAGGAAAAATTAAAACAGCTTTGTGCTGGTTTCTGCTGCCTGTAACGGTTTCCATATATTCCTTTTTTCTGATTACCGATGGAAAGCTGAGTGGTGAGGAAACAATCGTTTTTCTGATTATGAATCTGCCATGGATGGCTCTCTGGATATTTTATTATTACAGGTTCAATATCCGCTTTACCATAACCAATCATTAATATTATTTATCCATGAAAAAACAATTTCAAAACTGGACTCTCTTTTTTATTGTAGGAATCATTGCGATAATTGCCGGATTGATTACTTCTGTTATTCTGATGAATGGATCGTCAGCTCCTGATGCATTATTCGGAATGTATATTCTGTTCAGCCTGATGCCCATATTGCTGGTGATTACTATAGACCGGATTCTCGTATGGAAATTCGGGAATAAAAACGTCAATAAAGTTCAGTTTTCAATACTGCTGTTGATCATACTTTTATGGATTATAAGATTTGTGGTGAATCTGATTATTTAAATTATTCCTATGAGAAAATTATTGCTATTCTGTATTATCATGATCTCTGCCGTATATTCCGCGCAGCCTTTTACCCTGAAATCTATAGGAGAAGCAAAGGAGTTCAGACTTACTCTTTATTATGGCGCACAGGGAAAAGGTGCATTTGTACAATATGCAGGTAAAAAAGAAATCATTCCTTTACAGGTAAAAAGTTTTAAAGTTGATACAGATGGGAGAAGTGATGGGCAGCCGGATATTGAGTATTACATTTGGAATGAAATGATTGACGGAAAAATAAATGGAGTATACGAGTTTGAAATCATGCATCATCAGGCTTCAAATATTAGCTATACACGAGCGAAAGACAACAGAAAGTTTAAGCTGGAAATGGTTGATGACGAAAAATATGACGGAAGCAGCAAATATCTCCTGCACGGTGCTTTGCTTGCCTTTAATCATTTTTATAACAATCACTTCACCATTGCTTATCCGGACGGTAAAAAAACGGCTGTTGAACTTCCTGCGCCAGATAAACCTTCGTTTGCGCGACAGAGTATTATAGCAGATTATAACTTTGATGGGTATGAGGATATTGCATTCTCTGTTCCTGATGACGGAATGGGTGTTTACAGGAATTTTGATATTTATCTGTATCGTCCGGGAAATAAACGCTTTGAAAAACTTAAAGAACCGGATTATTCCCGCTCAACCTGTTCGTGTCTATGCGATGTAACCATAGAAAAAGATAAAAAGCTTTTAAAAACCGGATGCCGGGGTGGAGCAAGATGGCATCAGGATATCTACCGTTTTGGTAAAAATGGAACTTTAGAATGGGTTGCCACGAAAGAACAGACAGAGGAATAATTCTTCTTTTAAATATGTGAAAATTCCTTTGAAATCATCATACTTAAGAATTTTATCAGTTATAACTCCTCATTTTCAGTGATAAAACCTCCGTTTTTTTACGGTATTTTTAATAATGTCTTTTGTGATTCAATTTTAGGTCTGATATTTGTACTGGGTAGCCAAACTAAATGGCCGATTTATTTATGAAAAACATATCTGTGAAAAAATCCTTTCTTTATGCATGTTTATGCGCAGTTTTCCTTGTTTCCTGTAAAAAAGAAATAGATAAAATAAGCGATACTTTTAAAGATACAGTGTCTGCTTCGGAGACGCCGGAGGCTGAAAAAGATTCTATAAAGAAAGATTCTGTTCCTGTCGTAAAGAAAGAATCTATTCCGCCTGCAATGCAGGAAAATGGTTTTTATAATGCTTTTGTTCTTCCAAAGGATCAAAAGATGCGTGATTCTATCTATGCCGAATACAGTAAGAAGTATAGCGTAGAAGAACGTACCGCTATTTTAGCTTTAAACAGACTGGATTCTAAAAGTAAATGGAACGCCGATACACTGGTGGTTCCTGCAAAAATAGATACAACATTAATGGCTTATTCACCATTCCCAATGCAGTTAGATGTATTGAGTGGCGTGAAGAAGTTCGTTATCTTCTCATATCCTATACAGGCTTTTGCAGTATATTCCAATGGAAGTCTTGTGAAATGGGGACCTACAAGTATGGGTAAAAAGGCAGCTCAGACCACAAGAGGGCTTACTTTTGCCAACTGGAAAAAGAAACTGGCAATTTCTACTGTGAGTACCGAATGGAAACTTCCTTATAATTTTAATATTCACAATATTGGAGGGATCGGATGGCATGAATATACACTTCCGGGATATCCTGCTTCACACTCGTGTCTTCGATTGTTGAGGAAAGATGCCCAATGGCTGTATTCCTATGCAGATACCTGGATTCTGAATCCTGGTGGTGCAACTACCAAGGCAAAAGGAACTGCGGTAATGGTATTCGGAGATTATAAATGGGGCGAAAGAAAGCCGTGGAGAAAACTTTTGGATGATCCTAATGCGAATAATATATCTGTTGAAGAACTTACAAAACTTCTGGAACCGGATGTTCCGAAAATGCTGAAAGAACAAAGCAACAGAGAAAAAGTAGCAGATTCTATCAAGACGGCAAAAGCAATGGCTACACCCGTTCAGAATGAAAAACCTGTAGAATCTCAGTCTAATTAATTTTCTTTTCAAACTGCAGAGTAGATTCTTCAGCAAACCTCCTCAGCTTAAGCATTTCATCTTTACCTTTATGCTGCCCGAATCTTGCAGCAATATAAGTAAGAAGAATAAAAAATAACATGATAAAAGAAGCGCTCAATGCCCAAGGGTATTCAGCGCTTTTTATTTGCTTCTCTACGTAATACATAGTGAAGAAGGTCATCCAGAGAATAGAAAAAGAAAAATACAGGAACATGAAGAATGTCCATACCGCAGAACTGGGGCCAAATACTCCACGTATTGCTGTATGCTCATCTTCCATTTCTACCCGTAAGGCAAGGCAGGGCTTCCAATAGTTGTCATATTCTGTTTTTATCCAGATGGTAGCAACTTCTTTATTGATATTACCTGAAAACTCATCTTTATGCTCTTCCATATATTTTTTCAGATTGTCAGCATACTCTTCTCTCGTAAGATGAGTAAACATTTTAAATCTGGGTCTGGTTCTTATCCTGTCTAATGTGGTCTCTTCGGTATTCATAATTTTATTCTTGATAAGGAATAGGATCTTCTAACGCGAAACTCAATGTCAGTTTTTGATTTTTCCTCTGAATAACCATGGTAATATTTCTTCCTTCATTAGATTTCATAAGCTCTACAATTTTTTCCAGGGTCATATTTGAAGTTTGATCTCCGTTGATGCTTAGAATTTTGTCATCCTTTTGCAAGCCTGCTTCATAAGCGGGAGAATCTTTTCTTACCCCTGCAATGGAGAAAATAGGTTTTAAACTGAACTTATACTGGATAGCATCTTTATAAACCTCAGTTGTTGACATGGTTGATTTTTGGGTTTCGATTTTTAATTTGTCTTCCTGCCATTCCAGCCCGTCCTGTTTGAAGTCCAGCCCGCTCATATTAAAGTGAAAAGGATCGTCAAAATATCTGTTTTTCCTCAAGTATAGCTTGTGGTTGGGATAATCAAAAATTACAGTAAATCTTCGTGTAATTTCGCTTCCCACAGAACCTTTTCTGCTATCCACCAATTTGACATGCTGGATAGAAAATTCATCTGGCATAGCAGTAAGAGGTTTTTCAAATTTAAAACTTCCAAGATAAAAATTATGAATTCGGCTTCTTTTCCCATAAATATCTCCGTTAAAGCCACGGCCAAGAAAATCATCAATATTGGGTCTGTTGTACACAAAATTTTTAATGAGGGTAGGGAATAACCAGATAGCATCACTGTTGCCAAGGTCGATCAGTAGTTTTGAATCTTTCTTTTCATTCGTCATCTCTATACCGGCATACAGATAAGGCTTGTCTTTTTCAATCGTGATTGGGAATTCTTCAAATCTTTTGGTTTTCTTTTTTAAAGGATCGAAGTTTTCATAAACCGTTATTTTCTTTGAGACATAATCTATGTAAATTGGATGGTCTTTGAAAAAATGATATCCAATAACTCCATTGACAGGAATGCCGACGTGAGGAGAAATATTAAATTCTTCATCAATAATGATATAAAGAGACATGGAAGTATTGACAATTTCATTTCCTATTTTACCCAAATTACGGTCAGATTTTAAGCCGTCAATACTTAAACTTCCTCCAAGACCGGAAAACTTGACTTTTTCAACATTGCTCAGTTTCAATTCTTTATTTTCCAGACTGAAAAGGATTGTCTCAGAAACTCCTGTATCCAGCAAAAAAGTAAGTTCTGCGCCGTTTACATTGATAGGAATAAAGATAAGATTGTTGATAAACTGAAAAGGAATCACCGCTTTTTTCGTATTAATCAACTCAAAAGAGTTCTGGGCATTTACAAAAATGCTAAGAAACAATCCCAGTAAAAGCAATTTAAATTTCATTTACTGAATTTACTGAAATTATCTATATGTTAATAAAAAAACATTCCAAAAGCTGGAATGTTTATATAAACTACAATGAAGTAGGTAAATTTGTTGAATTTATTTCAAATTGGATCTTGGTTATTTGGAAAAGAATTCCATCAGATCCATATAGTTTTTCTGATTGACGCCATGCCCGCTCATATATTCTCTGAACGTGAAATAACAGCTAAGATCATACAGAAGGTCAGCCGCTTTTCTTCCCCATTCAAGTGGAATCACCGCGTCATCAGAACCATGTGAAACGAAGAAACGAAGTCCTTCCAGTTTCTTTTTATCTTTTACAATACCATCCAGAATTTTATCTTCAGGATAACTGCTAAGACAGGCAACATAATTGAAAAGCTCAGGATGTTTTAAAGCCAAAGCATAGCACAGAATTCCTCCCTGGCTGAAACCGCAAAGATGAGTTTTACTTTCTGTAAGTCCATAATGGTTGATGATCTTAAGCATACTTTCCAATACAGCATTTAAAGATTCCTTTGCCTGAGGAACATCAATAAAGTTTTCGGGATCGTTGAAATTAATATCATACCAGGAATATCCTTCAAATTGAGTATCACGCGGAGCTCTGAAACTTACAATGATCCAATCAGTGGGAAGCGTTTCCCTGAAGCTGAAAAGATCCTGCTCGTTACTGCCGTAACCATGAAGCATAAAAAGAATAGGAGTATTGGATGTAATATTTTCCGGCTCTCTTACTAGATAATCTAAATTCATACAGCAAAGATAATTAAATTAGATTCAGAATCTTAACTTTTATTATTCACACAATGAACTTTGGGCGAATGATGCTTTATGTGTAATGATTGATTCTTTGGAGTGTGTTTTTGGACTTTATAGCTTGGTTTTTATTTTTGTTGATTTGATATTATTTGGAAATCTTTGTTAGAAAATTTTCATAAAAGTTATTTTTATATTAATAAAAAACTTATATTTGAAACATTAAAAAATCTATTTGGAGAAATGAAGCAATTTTACAATTCAAAAAGTTTACTTAGACTTTCTTTTTTATTCGTTTTATTATTTTCTGTAATTACCGTTGTCAATTCTTGTAAAAAAGATGACGATGAAGAATTTAAGGATCATGTGGTTCAATTCGAAGTGAAAACCACTACAGGAGGAAACATTATAAGTGTGGTAACACAGGTGGGCACAGCTCAGAATACCATATACAATACTCCGCAGTCACCAGTAACTTCACCGTGGACAAGTGGGGAATTCTTTGTGAACTCCAGCCAGGCACAATTAAATCTTGATGCTAACGCATCTATGCCGGATGATAATTCTGAATTAACGATCAATCTTTATATAGATGGAGAAGTTGCAAGAACTGTTAAGAAAAAAGGAAAAGGAGTATTAGTTGCTTCTATCGATTACAGTTTCTTAGAACCATAAAATAGTATAATACTTATATACAGAAACCGCTCTTAGAGCGGTTTTTTATTTTTCAATCAGTTGCTGCTGTACCGCAAGATTGATCAGTTCTGTTGAGTTCTTTGCCTGAAATTTCTGAAGCAGATTCTTACGGTGGGTATCTACAGTAAGCGGGCTCAGGAAAAGTTCTTCGGCAATTATATTACTTGTTTTTCCCTGTGCTACCATCTGCAGGATCTGTTTTTCCCTTTTGGTAAGGCGGGGAATGGGTAGATCATGTTGAGAAGGACGGCTGATAATCTGTTTGGTTTCATTGCAGAAAACAATATCTCCGGAAAGAGCCCCTTTGATGCATATTACAAGCTCATCAATAGAAGTGTTCTTGAGAAGATAACCACTTGCTCCGTTTTGTATAGACTGCATAATAATGCTCCGTTCAGAGCGGTTACTGAACATAATCACTGAAGTATTGGGAGATATTTTTTTTATTTCTCTGCAGAGTTCAGTGCCGTTGGCATCAGGTAGAGTAATATCAAGAAGAATAATATCAACTATTTCTGATTGTATAAAACTGATCGTTTCTGCGCCGGAAGTAAAACTTCCCGCTATATTAAAGAAAGGCTGGCTGTTCAGCATCATTCTAAGACCTTCAATGACAATAGGATGATCGTCTACGATGATGATATTTATTTTCTCATTCTCCATGGGTGTTGAGTTCTATATTAATGGTAGTTCCCTGATTATCTGAATGTATTTCCATTTTCCCTTTCAGGTAATTGACCCTGTTTTTCAGGTTGCGGAGTCCCATACTTTTGGTCGTGTTTTCAATATTTTTATCAAAACCTTTTCCGTTGTCTTCAATGGTAATCAGAAAATTTTCACCGGATTGCGAGCATTGAAATAATATGCTACTGGCTTCTGCATGTTTTACTGCATTGGCTAGTAATTCCTGTACAATTCTGTAAATATTAAGCTGAATATTTAAAGGTAATGCCTTACTGATATCAATAGCCTGAAAATCAATTTCGAGGTTTTTCCTGATGTAAAATTCGCACAAATCATGTAAAGCGGTTTCCAGTCCAAAATTAAGCAGTGATTCAGGCATAAGATTTCTTGCTACATGCCGGAGCTCACTCACAGAGTTGTCCAGCTGGCCTAAGATTTTATAAAATTCCTGATCTTTTTCGGGTTGCAGATGATTGGAAGACCATGTAGAAAAATTGATTTTAACGCCTGCCAGCATTCCACCCAGGCCATCATGAAGATCTCTTGCAATACGCTCTCTTTCCCGTTCTTCACCATCAAGAATGGCTTTGGTAAGAGATAGTTCTTCCTTTTGTTTAATGTCTTCTATTTTCTGCTCATTTATTTTTTTATTTTTCCTGAAAATGATGAAAAGAAAGCCCAGAAGGCTTAGTGCGAGTAATAAAAAAAGACTCATTCCCCATAAGTAAGAGTTCTTCTTGTTGACCTCCAGATCTTTTTGATTTTTTTCAGCATTTAAAGTCGCTATTTTTCTTTCCTTTTCAGCAGTATTGAACTTAGATTCGAGTTTGTTAATTTCAAGCTTTACATTCTCAGTGTTCAGGCTGTCGTTGAGTTTAGAATATTTCTGCTCCCATAGAAGTGCTTCTTTGGTATTTCCTGTTTCTTCATTGAGTAAAGAAAGCTGTTTATAAAACGTTTTCCTGTTGTTAAGATCAATGGCCAAGGACTTTTCCGCTAAAACATCTTCTAATGTGGTTTTAGCTTCGTTATACCTTTTAAGTTTCTTTAAAATATCAAACTTATTAAAATAAAACATCTGAGCCAGAAGATTCTGATTGAACTTTTTTGCATAAAAAATTCCTTTTTCTATAACCGGGAGAGCTTCTGCATTTTTTTGCCGGGTAATATAGAAAAGTGTTTTACTGTAATAATAGAAAGCATTAGATGAAGACTCAGGATAAGGACTAATGAGGTTTTCTGCTTTATGCAAAAACTTTTCAGCCTCATCTCCATTGGCCTGATAGCAGAAATTGTTGGCAGAATTGAGGTAAGTGAAAAATAATTCAGCGGACCCCAGATATTGTTTTTCAAGAATTTTCAATGCTTTATTATTGTAATCTTCTGACTTTTTAAACTGTGCATTATAAGTAAGGATCACCGCAAGCTGAGTATATAAGAAACCTAAATTTCTGCTGTTTTCATATTTTTCAACCAGAGGAATACTTTTCTCAAGCATGATTTTGACTAAAGGAATATATCCCTCTTTATCTTTTTGGGTAACTCCATAGCTGTACCAGGCCAATGCCTGAAAAAAATCGGATTCTTCATTTTTAAATTTAGATAAAGATTTGATAGCCTGCTGATAAGAAATACCCGCTTTCCTTTTGTTCCTGTCCAGGTTATATTGTCCCTCGTAATAATAATATTTTGCTGAAAAGAAAGGATTGTTTCGGGCCTGTATCTTCCCATTTTCAAGATATTTTTTACTCAAAATAGAATCACTGTTTCTATAATAATTAGATAAAAGAAAAAAAGCCGTTGCTTTTGACGTATCCGGAAGATTTCCCTTTGTAATACTTTGTAAGCTGCCTACATAAGATTTCTCATTAAGCGGAATGATTTGCTGGGATTGCAATTTAAAAAATAAGAATAGGCTTAGTAGGACAAGTAATCTCTTCATTATGGATCAATTCTAAAAAATATTTTTTTAAAAGCTCAATTTAATTAAAAATTTTAGCATAAAAAATACCTGAATTTAGGTAGAAAAAATTACTGGTTTTTTAGGATTGATAGAGATAAGTGATGCTCATAGCTTTGCAAATATCAAATCATTAATCATAGAATATTCAATATAGTAACTAAAATTTAAACAAAAAGATTATGAAAAAAATGAGAATGAATCAGCTGTTAAGAGGTGCATTGGTTGCAGTAATGGCGGCAATGCTTATAGGATTTACAGCTTCATGCAGTAAAGATGATGATGACAATAATGTGAATGGAGCAGGGAAAAGTCATAAAGTGGTTTTTAAAGCAATTGCTTCTTCGGGAAGTAATATAGATGTAGCGGCTTACGGAATTGATGGTAACCCTACAACCGCAACAAGCCTTAGCGGAACTACCTGGAGCAGTCCTGAAGTGACATCAGAGCCGGGCGCATACAGTGCCAATGTTGCAGTAAATGCTATCGGGCCGGACGCTTCTGCTACGTTGAAGGTTCAGATCTGGGTAGACGGAGAACTTAAGAAAGAAGGAACTTCCAGCGGACAGTATTTATCAGCTTCTACAAGCTATACATTTTAATATCAAATTTTTAGGACATAAAACAGGCGCTGAGATTCATCTCAGCGCCTGTTTTTATTTTTATGTGGTATTTAAGATTAGCCTACCTTAACAATAAAGTAGCTTTTCTTACCTTTTTGCAACAATAGAAATTTACCGTCAATAAGATCAGTTTCATTGGCTGTAAAAGTATCATTTACCTTTTGCTTGTTGACAGAGATTGAGTTTCCTTTGATCTCTCTTTGTGCTTCACTCTTAGACTTTAAGAATCCTGATTTTTCAGAAAGAAGATCTACAATATTCACTCCTAAAACATCAGCTTTTGCAATTTCTTTCTGAGGAACCCCGTCAAAAACTTCAAGGAATATTTCCTCATCAAGGCTTACCAGATCTTCAGCAGTAGAACGTCCGAAAAGAATCTCAGAAGCCTTCAAAGCCTTTTCATATTCTTCTCTTCCATGTACCCAAACTGTAATTTCTTCAGCTAATCTCTTTTGAAGTTTTCTTTCGTGCGGAGCCGTTTTGTGGTCTTCAATTAGAGCTTCAATCTCTTCTTTGCTTAAAAAAGTATAGAATTTAATAAATCTTTCAGCATCATCATCAGTAGCATTCAGCCAGAACTGGTAGAATTTGTAAGGAGATGTTTTCTTTTTATCAAGCCAATAGTTTTCCCCGCTTTCAGATTTCCCGAATTTGGAACCGTCAGCTTTTGTAATCAAAGGAACCGTTAATGCAAAGGCTTCTCCTTGAGCTTTTCTACGGATCAGTTCTGTTCCTGTAGTGATATTTCCCCACTGGTCAGAACCTCCCATTTGAAGCTTCACGTTGTTATTTTGATATAAATGAAGGAAATCATATCCCTGAATTAATTGATATGTAAATTCCGTGAAACTCATTCCGTCAACACCTGCGTCTCCGGAAAGTCTTTTCTTTACAGAATCTTTTGCCATCATGTAATTTACAGTGATGTTCTTACCAATATTTTTAGCAAAATCAAGGAAAGAAATGTTCTTCATCCAGTCATAGTTGTTCACCAATTCAGCTTTGTTAGGCTCATTTCCATCAAAATGTAAGAACTTTGAAAGCTGGTTTTTTAAACAGTCAACGTAGTGTAAAAGAGTGTCCTCATCCAAAAGATTTCTCTCAGCTGATTTCCCTGAAGGGTCACCTATCATTCCTGTAGCACCTCCTACCAAAGCAATTGGTTTGTGGCCATGCTGCTGGAAGTGAGCTAAAATTTTTATCTGGATAAGACTTCCGATATGTAAAGAATCGGCAGTAGGATCAAAACCAATATATGCAGTAGTTACCTCTTTATTCAGTTGTTCATCGGTTCCTGGCATCATATCGGCAAACAGACCACGCCATTTCAGTTCTTCTATAAAGGAATTCATTGATTGTTAACTTTAAAATTTTAAGAAGCAAAGATAGTAAATTCAGAAGGAAGAGAAAAAGGCGAAACAGTAAATAAGCAAAATCGTAAAATCCATAAAATGCTTTGATGGTAACCTCGCAAACAGGAGCAGATACGTTATCTTTCTCTTTTGCAATTGTGCTTCAAATATTCTATATTTGTTATTAATGAACGACGAACAGCTATTCCTGCTCATACAGAAGGCCAAGGATAAAGATCAGAAGGCCCAGACTAAACTCATAAATGTTTTTTGGGTGGATGTTTTCTCTTTTGTTATGAAAAAGGTAAGGGATGAAAATGATGCCGATGAAATTACCGTAAATGTTTTTTCAAAAGTATTATCGAAACTGGATATGTTTGATCCTCATTTTCAGTTTAAAACCTGGATACTCACTATTGCCCAGAATACAGTAATCGATTTTTGGAGAAAGAAGAACCGTGACAATGAAGATGCCGTTGAAAACTTAGATGAGGTTAAAAATCAATACGCAAAATCTCCTGAGGAACTTCTGATTTCTCAAGAAGAACAAAAGAAAATCATCAAAACCATAGAATCTCTGGATGCCAATTATCAGGATATTATCAAATTGAGATTTTTTGAAGAAAAGAGCATCAAAGAAATTGCTGAAGAGCTGGGAATCTCTGTTGCCAATACCAAAGTACGGGTAATGCGTGCCAAAAAAGTCTTAGCCGAACTCTTGAAGAATAATGAGTTTGATGATAATTAAACGTCAGATAAATTAATGGTATTCAATAGAAATAGGCTTTAGTCCGTTTACTAAAAATTCAAATTCAAAATTGGCTGAAGCCAAAACTTAAATTTCAAAGGCATTAATTTAGAAATAAACTTCTTCCTTTGTTTTCGGAAGAATAATTTTCCGTTGCTTTTCCTGATTTCTGTTTTGGAGATTGATCTTTAATCCTTTCTGAATATAAGTTTCCTTTAAAGATTTACCATGCTCAGCTGTATTTTCCACCTCTTTTGAATAGTTCAGCTGTCCTGTGGAAAGGTTGAAATCTACCTCTTTCCAATAATCTCCGGGTCTTCCGGAAGTAGTGGATGTACCGATTAATTCAAAATGTCCGTTTTGAAATCTATATTTGTCTGTAACGTCCCATTTCCAGCTGCTTCCGCCATTTTGAGAGATAATCAGAATTCCTTTTTCTATTTGAGTTTCTCGATAAGGATCACCCATCATACCTCCGGCACTGCTTTCCATAACGGCATTTCTTGATTTTTCAAGAACCGTCCATTGTCCACCGACTTTTTTCAGGATTTGTATTTCACGAATTTTTCCCAGCTCACCCTCATCTTTTGTGGTGTAGATCATTACTTTTTCAGGAATTTTATCACCATCAAGATCTCCGTCTACTGTTTCAAGCAGGGTAGAACCCGCTGGCTGAAATTGTTTTTGAGCAAGACAGAATGTTCCGGCTGCCATACATAAAAGAAATACTGTTTTTCTCATAAAGAATTTTGAAAACTTAAATGTACAATGAAATTTTGAATTATCAGTTTCATCAATATCTCTGGTTGATGGTTTCCATTAAAAAATCCTTAACTTTGAACTTCAATTTTAGAAATGGAAAATTCAGTTCAAGACACTACCGTTCAAAAACCAAAATGGATCCGCGTAAAACTTCCTACCGGAAAGAATTACAGAGAGCTGAGAACTTTGGTTGATAAATATAAATTAAATACAATCTGCCAAAGCGGAAGCTGCCCGAACATGGGAGAATGTTGGGGTGAAGGTACAGCAACTTTCATGATTTTAGGAAATATCTGTACTAGAAGCTGTGGATTCTGTGGCGTAAAAACAGGAAAACCGCTGGATGTAAATTGGGATGAACCTGAAAAAGTAGCAAGATCAATCAAATTAATGAAGATTAAACATGCCGTTCTTACTTCTGTAGACCGTGATGATCTGAAAGATATGGGATCTATTCTTTGGGGTGAAACAGTGAATGCTGTAAGAAGAATCTCTCCGGGAACAACGATGGAAACGCTGATTCCGGATTTCCAGGGACTTACAAAGCATCTTGACAGATTAGTAGATGTAGCTCCGGAAGTGATCTCTCACAACATGGAAACGGTAAAACGTCTGACCAGAGAAGTGAGAATCCAGGCAAAATATGAAAGAAGCCTTGAAGTATTAAGATATCTGAAAGAAGCCGGACAAAGAAGAACCAAAACAGGAGTAATGCTTGGATTAGGTGAAACTAAAGATGAGGTATTTCAGACGATCGAAGATATCAGAAACGCTAATGTAGATGTTATTACCCTTGGGCAATATCTGCAGCCAACTAAAAAGCATCTTCCAGTAAAAAAATTCATCACTCCTGAAGAATTTGATGAGTTTGGAGATTTTGCAAGAAGCTTAGGTTTCAGACACGTTGAAAGTTCTCCTCTTGTAAGAAGTTCTTACCACGCAGAAAAACATATTCATTAAAATATAAACCGTTCAGCAATGAGCGGTTTTTGTTTTTTTAGATGGCAGGTAGAAGAAAACAGGTAGAGGGTTATAGGGATTAGGGAGTGAAAGTATTCCATTTGTAATAACGACTTCCATCATTCCCCTCCCTTGGAGGGGTGGCAAAAATTCTTTGAATTTTTGACGGGGTGGTGTAGTAGTTATCTTCAATGATTTACATTGCATCATTTACCTCCTACTTATTACAAGCCGTCTCCTTAGTAATTACCCCAATCCGGCCATTAATTTCAATAGGTTTAAAATGTTTCTTCTTAAATTCGGAAGGCGTTTCTCCCGTATGTTGTTTGAATAACTTATTAAAGTAAGAAAGGCTTTCAAACCCTACCTGAAAACAAACTTCAGTCACCGAATAATCTTTCAACAGAAATATTTTAGCCTGATTGATTCTGTAATTATTAACGAAATCTGTAAAGGTCATATTGGTCTGCTTTTTAAAATAACGGCAAAAAGCAGGAGTACTCAGGCTTACAATTTTTGCAATTTCGTTGACGTTTGGTTTACTGTCATAATTTTCATGGATGTAGTCGTAGATGGTTCCCATTCTGATTTTATCATTCAGAAACCATTTGATTCTTGTATCTTCCTTATTGAGTTCCTTCACTTCTGTTGAATCGGCGAGAATTTGTAGAATTTCAATTAACCCTACCAACGATTCAAAAGAGTTTTTATCTTTAATGATCTGGAGTTTTTCAACCACTGTATTTTTAGTTTCTCCTGAGAATGACAGTCCAAGATATGACCGTTCCAAAAGAATTTTGATGTTCTTAAATTCCGGAACAGGAAGAATAATATCCTGAAGAAAGCTTTCCCGCATTTGCAATACAAGCTGTTGGCATTCTGTCTGAATACCATAATCAAAATTAAGATGAGGAACATTTGCCCCAATCAACAGAAGATCGCTGTTTGTAAAGCCTGAAATATCTTTTCCAACGTGCCGGATTCCATTTACTGCTTCTACATAGACCAGTTCAATTTCCGGATGATAATGCCAGAAAAAACAGTTTTTCAGAGAAGGGGCAAACAGTTTGAATGATTTCCCTTTTTCAAATTCAATAATTTCTTTCTGGATTTTCATTTTGTTCTCATTTGATTGTTTCTGAATATAAAATTACATAAAAAGGTTAATATGGAGCAAGTTTTTATCATTCAAAGAGGTGTGAAATTCAAACTTTCTTGCGATTTTTGCACTTTCAAAATGAAGACACTCAGGTACTTTTTAATTTGAAAGAAATTAATTCAGAAAAAAGATTTAGATACAATGAAGATTGATAAAAGAATAATACCACTGGCCATCGGTGGTTTGGGAATAGGAACTACGGAATTTACCGTAATGGGACTGTTGCCGGATATTGCAAAAACATTACAGATCACGATTCCGCAGGCCGGACATTTAATTTCTGCCTATGCTATGGGAGTAGTTATCGGAGCACCAATTCTGATTGGGTACTCGGTAAAATTTCCGCCAAAAAAAGTTCTAATAGCGTTTATGATCCTTTTTGCAATATTTAATGGGCTTTCCGCTATTGCTCCTGATTATAACAGTATGCTGATTATTCGTTTTCTGTCCGGGCTTCCTCACGGAGCATTCTTTGGAGTAGGAACGGTAGTCGCTTCAAAAATGGCAGGAAAAGGGAAAGAAGCATTTTATATATCAATGATGTTTACAGGGCTCACGGTCGCCAACCTGGCCATGGTTCCGCTGGTCACCTACATTGGGCATACCTTCCACTGGAGACTGTATTTTGCTATTGTAGCAGTCATTGGTCTTTTTGCCATACTATTTTTGAAACTGTGGCTTCCTGCAATGGAATCTAACCAAAATACCCACTTCATGGAAGAGTTGAAATTCCTTAAAAATAAACAGTCGTGGATGGTACTTGCCATTACAGCGATTGGGTTTGGAGGTCTTTTCACGTGGTTAAGTTATATTACACCTTTAATGACTGTTGTTGCCGGAATCAAAAGCAGCCAAATGGCCTATGTGATGGTTCTTGCCGGAGCCGGAATGGTAGTTGGAAACCTGGTAGGAGGAATTGTTTCAGATAAATTAGGCCCCGAAAAAACATGTGCCCTTCTGATCTTTTTAATGATGATTTCTCTTGGAGGTGTTTTCTTCCTTGCAGAACATACGAACATTGCTTTGGTACTGACGTTTATGTGTGGCGCTTTATCTATGTCTATTGCATCACCTATCAATATTATGATGATGAAAGCCGCTCCAAAAAGTGAAATGATGGCGGCCGCTTTTATGCAGGCTGGTTTTAATATTGCCAATGCAATGGGAGCTTTCTTTGGGGGAATTCCTTTGGAATACGGTTATTCATTCAACTATCCTTCGCTGGTAGGAGTAGGAATGACTTTTATAGGAGTGGTTATAAGTATAAGATATATGTATCTGTACGGTTCAAAGGCTCAAAATGAAGAGGAAGTTGCTGCAGAATGTGTATCCTGTGATAAATAAAAGTGTAACTGATTAAAGTGAAAAATAAAAAAAGAGCCTGTTTCAATCAGAAACAGGCTCTTTTGTATAACATGAGTTTTATGCCTCTACTTCATCTCCGTTTTTGCACCAGTAGAGGGCATTGTATAAATTTTCTTTGGGGAAAGATTTAAACTCTCCCGGCATCAGAACACTGAAAATACTGGTAAAATTACGAATACCTTCTTTGTCAGTAACAATGGCTGACCGATTCCAGTTGGTAAGATTTTTCAATCCTAACAACAGGTCTTCAAGCCATGCTCCCATGGTAAAATTATCCAGATCGGTATCCAAATACAATAAGTAATTCAACTCACCGAATTGCTCTACCTTCTCTTTTACGCGCGGAATTACCAGTCTTTCAAAATCCTCTTTCGTTACTTCTCCCGTTGCATTGAATGCTGCAACATTTTCCGGGGCTTCTGGAATAATTGTTATCATAATGAATATTTTATGGTGGTTTGAGTTTAAAAGAACAACAATAATTACACCATAATTTGATGAAAAATTGTTAAAAAAGGTATAAATATTGTTAGTTTCAATGTAAAATATTAATATGGATCTCAAATCAAATGAACCTTTTTGGCTTTTAAAAAACGGATTGTTAGCATCTTATCCTTCTTTAAAATCAAATGAAAAATGTGATGTTCTCATTGTGGGAGCTGGCATTACTGGAAGTCTGATTGCCCATCAGATGATAGAAGACGGGTATGATACCATCCTTATTGATAAAAGAGAAATTTGTAATGGAAGCACTTCTGCTACGACTTCAATGTTGCAGTACGAAATAGATGTTCCTCTTTATGAACTGATAGAAAAAATAGGCAAAAAAGGAGCTGTTTTAAGTTATACAGCTTGTAGTGATTCTATTGATACACTGGAGAAACTTTCAAAAATGATTAAATCCAATGCAGGTTTTAAACGAAAGAAATCCTTGTATTTTGCTTCAAAAAAGAAAGATACAGCATGGCTGAAGAAAGAATATCAAGCGAGAAAAGAAAACGGATTTGAAGTGCAGTGGCTGGAAGCGGAACAGGTTTTGGGAAAATTTGAATTTGAGAACACATATGGTGGAATATTATCTAAACAGGGAGCCAGTATTGATGCTTTTCAGTTTGCTCATGAGCTTTTTATGCACAATGTAAAGAAAGGACTGAAGATCTTTGATAAGACAGAAATGGTAAAAGTGGAGGAGCATAAAGGTTTTAATCTGGTTACGGTAAACAGTGGATATCAGATCAAAGCAAAAAAGATCATTTACTGCATTGGGTATGAAAGTAAAAACCTCCTGAAAGAAAACTTTGTGAATCTGAAAAGTACCTATGCCGTTGTTTCTGAAATGGATAAAGACAAGTTTAAAAATATCAGCAGTACATTGGTCTGGAATACCGATGATCCTTATCTCTACATGCGGACTACCGATGACGGACGAATGCTTATCGGAGGAGGAGATGAAGACTTTTATGATGCTGAAAAACGGGATGCTCTCCTCAATAAAAAAGAAAAAGAAATTCTTAAAAATCTGAAGAAAATAAAACCTGATTATCATTTTTACCCTGATTTTGTCTGGGCAGGAACTTTTGGCGAGACTAAGGACGGTCTGCCTTATATCGGAGAACATAAAAAATTGAGAAATTCCTACTTTGTATTAGGTTTTGGAGGAAACGGAATTACTTTTTCAGTAACAGGAATGGAGATGGCCTCTCTATTTATGAAGAACAAAAAACATCCGTTATCAAGGTATTTTAAATTTGAGAGATAAAATTGGGATTTTTAACCACAAAAGTCTTTAACCACTTAAGTTGTTTTAAGCTGCTACTCAATGTTTAAGAAATATACTTAAGTTTTTGAAAGCCTTCGATTTTAAATCTATACATAAAAACTGTTTAGATTCCTGCGGAATGACAAACGACATGAATAAACCGGCCTTTCAATTGTGTCATTCCGTAGAAATCCTGATTAAATTACTTGAAAAAATGCGATAAATAAATACTCCAACAGATATTTCAATTGAAGTTGCTCAATTCCCATCCTCTGGAGGGGTGGCGAAAATTCAAAGAATTTTTGACGGGGTGGTTTTACACAGTATCCAGCATAAAAAAAGCGGGCCTCAACCCGCTTTACAACTACAAACTATACCCATTCTTTTTAGCCAGTTCAACAATAGAACTCTCAATTGCTTTTCCCAGATCGTCAGAATCATCAGTACCCCGTTTCTTCATTTCTCCGTCAATATAGGTCTGGCGCTTTTTGGAAAGCTCTTCAATTTCTTTCTGAATTTTATCGCGGGCAGCAGACTTTGCTGTGATCGTTTTTTGAATTTCTTCCTTGCTTTTCCCCTTCAGTTCGGCAGGAAGTTCACTTTCTTTTACGCTGGCAATAAATCCGGCATCCTTTTCTGCTTTATCCACCAGATCCCAGTGGTCATTTTTGTAGGCATTCTTTTTAGACTTGGCTACAGCTCTTTCCACTAGGTTGGATGCCGACTGTGATTCTGCATTTTTATCCTGTGTAATCTGCTTAAGTCTGTAATCCGAACCATGACTTCCATAATGAATGTAAGTGTCATTCAGTTTTGCATTGCATTCGGAAATTCTGATATCGTAAGGTGTTTCAATATAGAGTACTTTTCTGTCGCTGTCGATATTGAAATACTTTCCACCTCCCAATGAAGCTCCGTTTTGCCATGAAGTCTGAATACCTTCCTCGCGGCTTCCGCAGAAAATGGTGTTGGTATAGATATTTTTACCTTTTGCTTTTGAAACAACATCTTTATAATTTATTTTCCCCTGATCGAATGCTTCATTTCCTGCAATATAAATCAGTTTCATACTTTTATCATTGCCGTCCCAGTTCAGGTTGACAGAAGCATCACGTATAACAGCTCCGCAATATTCACTGCCACCATTAGTTCTTAAGGCAAATAGCTTTTCGGAAATAAGATCAAGATCCTGAGTAAGAGGAGCAACCTGGCGGATGTAATTTTCATCACGGATTCCATCATTTCCATATTCATACAAGGCAATTTCAATCTGGGCAGACTTTCCGTTGTATTTCAGAGTGGTCAACGTATTTACAATATTCCACAGTCTGGATTTTGCCTGATCAATCAGCCCGTCCATACTATTGGAAGTATCCAGTAAAAGAGCGACCTGAATTTTATTATCCTTTAAGGTTGAGCTTGCCGGAATCATTGTTACTTTTTGTATAGGTAAATGACTTTCAACATTACTTTTTATAGAGCGGTTGTCCGGAATAGTACCGGAGCTTAAAAAAGCTGTACCCGCTGCAAGTGCTAAGATTTTTAAAGTTGTCATATTGTTATTTTTTTATTGGTTATCTGCTGTAATACTGAATGTGCATCTCTTTCGGATACTTTACTTCATAGGAGAATATAATCTTCTCTGAACTTCCTGAACCGATATTCTTGTTCCAAAGGATACTGCCTGTTTTATCATCAAGGCTTCCATCACCAAGGTTCAGTGTTTTGACCAGAATTTTAGAATTTTCACTGATCGGAAGCTGGTCAAGGACTTCCAGTTCAATATTTTCTTTCGTATTATTTCGTATGCTGATCTGATAAGACTCTGTTTCCCATTTGTTGGAATTCATTGCCTTTTGAGACGTTTTATCTTCAAGCTTGATTCTTTTTACCGTAATTCTTTCATCTACTCCAAGAGAAATCGGGAATTCGTCTTTTACATAATTGCTTGTAATGTTGGTTTTTCCAATATAATTATCCTCAAAATAAATATTAGCTTCTCCATTGATGAGGTTGAGGTTCTGCCAGTTCTTTACAAAAGCCATCAGGAATACCTGATTATTAAGTTTCGGAACCGTGTGGTATTTGTAAGTGGCATCAATCTGTTTTTTATCCAGGATGACATACTGTTCTTTTTCCTGGCTTACAATGGTCTGGTTATAATTCAGCTCATAGATCACATTCATCTGGCTGTCAGAGACTGAAGCTACCGGAATCTGACTAGGTTTTGCGAGCACATCTTCTCTCATCTGATAAGCATTTGCCGCTGAAACTTCCTTTTTAGATTTATAGCCGGCTACTTCCATCTGAGAATTGTATGGCGTATATTCAGCTACATACAATGGAGATAAAATAGGTCTGTCCTGATTATATGAGGGTCTGTAAGTAGAGACAAACAGCTTTACATTTTTCCAGTCCTGTCCGGTTTTCTGATAAATTTTACCTTTATAAACCATTTCAAGAGGTTTCTTTACAGACTCAGCACGCAAATCATAAGAAGGAACCCATCCGGCATCAGAAACGATATAGCTTACTCCAAGATTCAGATTGGTTTCATTATCAGCAAGAATTTCAAGCAGAAGCTCTTTACGGTTGGTATTTTTATGAGTTTGCTCTTCCGCAGACTGTTTGTTGAGCTTTGCAATACTTTCATCCAGAACCGTTTTTTGCTCGTCAAGGAGAAATACCTGATTATCAATTTCCAGCATTCGTTTTCTGTAAAACTCTGTAAGTTTAATGAGCTGTTCCTGTGGAGTTGATTTATCATTGACAGACACTTTTAAATTATCATTAATGATCCGTTGTTCACCCGTCAGGTTTTTGATCTGAATATTCAGCAGGCTGACCTGTCTTTGAAGCTTTTTTGTCTCTGTTTCAAGTATCTTTTCACTGTCCGATAATTCATCATTCTTCAAAAAATTATTTTGGGGAGTAATGGAAAGGAGCGTTGTATTTTTTTCAAGATTGATTTTATACGTATTCTCATCCAGATTATTGGGAAGATTGACAATTCTTATGGTATTTCTGCCTTTCTGAAGACTTACATTTGTACTTCCGAAAACCTTTGCTCCCTGAAGAAATACAGTAGCCTGCTTTACTTCAATTTCTTTTTTTATTTCCTGTGCTTTACTAAAGGCAGCCGAAAATATGATTAATAGTAAAAAATAGCGTTTCATCGTTTATTATTTTGAATTCCTAGAGTAAAATTATTCTTATTTAAGGCTGGAAATTGGGAGACTTGGTGAAGTAACCTTTTGACTTGGTGAGTTTGCTGGAGGTAAAAAATAAAAACAGCTCCCAAAGGAACTGTCTTTTAAATCTGTTATTTTAAAGAATCTCGTATCGTGTTTTGATGCTGTATTTCAGTTTGATATTTTCAATGTTATCAAAAGAATAATCTACCGGAGCATCAGCTATTTCCATCTGTACACTGTTCATTCTGCCTTTGTAAGCGGCTGGCATGATCATATCGCTTGTATAGTCTTCTATTTCTACGATTTCGAGAGCATTCCCGGTCTTTTTACCCATACTTTCCAGTAAATAGTCTGCCTTTTCTTTAGCGGCTTTCAAAGCATTGATTTTTACTGCTTTTCTGAAATCTGCAATTTTAGTACTTTTTACCTCTGCGATGTTCAGGCTGCTTACCCATTTCTGGTTCAGGTCTTCAAAAATTTTGCTCAGACTTGATTTTGTGCTGGCTTTAAACTGATAGCTTTTAGTAAACTTGGCTGTTTTAGAATATAGATTCTGGTACATTGATTTGAACTTAATATCTTCGTTCTTTACTCCTGCATTCTTTAAGGTTTCAAATAACTTCTTCTCGTTATCTGCCAGATCATTTTTGTTATCTGCTTTTATTCCGATGCTGAAAATGATTTCATCCGGTTCTACTTCCATTTCTGCAACACCTGTTACTTCAATTGCATTTTTCTTTACTTCTTGTGTCTGAGCATTTACAAAACTTCCAAGAGTTAAAATTCCGATTAATAAAAAATGTTTCAATTTCATAATTTCCTGTTTTTAAATTTCTAATTACTGATGTAAAATTACGCTGATCAGAAGCCAGAAACCGGGAGACTTGGTGAAACGAAGCTTTCACTTGGTGAGTTCTGGGAAATGATTACTTTCCTTTATTCTTTTTCAGATCATATTTTACGTTGAGGTTCATAATATATTGTATGCCCACTTCAGGATTAGCATTATTGATCACTTTATCAAAGCCGGTATAATCTGTCCCATCATAATAAAAGGTTTTAGATTTTCTTTCTTCCTTTTTGACGTATCTGGTATCATATCCATAGGTAATATTAGCACTTTCAAAAGCCGTGTAATTCTGATATTGGCTTTTGGGGAAAACATAAGTAAAACCTGAAGAAGCGGTAGGGCTTCCGATAATTTCCTTTTTAAACAGTTTAAAATAATTGTCCTTTTTTTTGTCGAAAACGGTATAAGCCTCTTTGAGAAGTTCTTCCTGGATTTTATCAATATCACTGCTGATATAATCTACTTTAATAACATCGTAGATCTGGAAGTCTGAAGCTTCAGAGATCAGTTTTTCGATCATGGTGTGCTTGTTCACCGTAATAATGATATTTTTCTTAGTTTCAAATCCATCCATTTTCTGGACGGCGGTCTGTGAATCTTTATTGACGTTGTAATCATAGATTTTAGTCTGAGAGATAAAGTCCACAAAAATATCATCGTCTTTGATGCCCATTGAGGATACCCTTTTTATAAAACCGCTGATTCTCCTGTTGATATTTTCAATGGCAATTTTGGGAGTGGCTGCCTCTTCATTCAACCCCAGTGTAAGCTTATATCGGTCTGCCGTTTTGTTCATCAGTACTTTTACAGTAATAATTAAGGTTGAATCGGTTGCAAAATAGGTATTGGTGTTGATGAATTCAGGGAGATTTCTGGGGGTAGAATAGTCGTTGTTATTTCTGTCTCTGTAGATCTGGTTTCCTCCAACCTGTGCTTTTGAAAAACTTAAAAAAGATACTGTAATGAGTAAAAAAATAAGAGTTAGTTTTTTCATGATTTTTAAATTTGAATTATTATACTCCAAACTTAGCCTTACACTCACATTATCAAAGACTAAACTTGGTGAAAGGGGATTTTCGCTTGGTGAATAGTTTTTGACTACACTATATATATGTATATCTTTGTTTTATGAAAATGCTTACACTTCTTTCAATCTTTTTACTGATGCTTTGGGGAAATACAATGTCTGCCCAAACCACTAATACTACCGCTGCTGCTGTGGAAGATGTACAGGTGGAAACAAAGAAGCTGAAAAAAGCAATGGATACGAAAAATGAACCTGCTCAGGCAGATTCTTATTATAATATCGGTGAAACCTTTTTTAACAGCGGGAATTTTCCGAAGAGTGAAGAATATTATACCAAAGCCAAAAATCTGTATGAAAAACTTAATGACAAGCCAAATATTGAAAAAACAACCCGCAGATTGGCCCAATCACAGGAAAAACAGAATAAAATAACGCCTGCGATCAGTAACTATGGCAGAGCGGCACAAATGAATTATAGTGAAAAAAGTAAGGCCGTCAATTCTAATGATGTTACAAGGCTTTCTTCTCCTACGCCAGAGCTTAGGGCAGAAGCTATTCAGAGTAATATTAACTTAAGTAAAAAAGAAAACGAACAGGGTGATCTTGCGGAAAGCTACAGTCAGTTAGCTGATGTCAATCTTAGACAGAAAGACGTTTCCAGTGCTGAAGAAAATCTGAATACGGCCTATAAAATCTCTAAAAAAGAAGCACCTCAACAGGCATTGGCGATCAATCAAAAGCTGGCTGATCTTTATGTTGAGAACAAAAACTTTGATAAAGCTATTGAAGCTAAAAAAAAGGTACTGAAAGAAGATTTTGTAAAAGAAAATTCGCAGGAAAAAGTCAATCAGATTCAGGAGCTGGCAGATATTTATATTAAGAAAAATGACCCAAAAGAAGCGGTGGATCTTTTGAAAAATGCCTACGGAATTGCTTTAGATAAAGGGCATACATTAGAAGCACAGAAAAGTGTAAAAAAGCTGGACAGTCTGTATGCTATTTCAGGGAATATTGATGCTTCCGTTCAATTGTACAGAGACTTTTTGGGAAAACTTCCAAACCTGGTTTCCAAGGACAGAAGTCTGGTCGACAACAAAATCTTAGAAGATACAGAACAGCGAATTTCACAGCTGGAAAAAGAAAGGGAACTGAAAGACGAACTTATCCGCAAGAAAGATCTATTTAATTACAGCTTGATAGGTGCTTTGATTCTGCTGACCGGATTGATTATTTTTATTTTCAGAACACTGAAAAAGGTTCAGACGAAAAATAAGAAAATTGCTCTTCAGTCGCTGCGAAGAGAGATGAATCCGCATTTTATTTTTAACAGTTTGAATAGCGTTAATCACTTTATTGCAACCAATAATGAGCTGGAAGCCAATCAATATCTGACAAAATTCTCCAAACTGATGCGTGGCGTGATGGAAAATTCTACAGAAGATTTTATTCCTTTCCAGCAGGAGCTTGATCTTCTTCAAAACTATCTTGCCCTTGAAAAAACCCGCTTTGCCAATAAATTCGATTACGAAATTGAAGTTGATGAAAGTTTGAATATGCAAAACCTTCAGGTTCCTGGAATGCTCATACAGCCATTTCTGGAAAATGCAATCTGGCACGGGCTCCGTTACAGAACAGAAAAAGGATTTTTAAAAGTAAACTTTGAGAAAAGTGAATCTTACCTTAAGGTCTTTATTGAAGACAACGGAATAGGAATAGAGGAAAGTAAAAAGCAGAAAACCGAGCACCAAAAAACAAGAGAGGGCAGAGGAATGAAAAATACGCTGGAAAGAATTCAGCTGCTCAACGATTTGTACGAGAAAAATATTACCTGCTCTGTAAAAGATAAAGAAAATAGCAGCGGTGTTTTGGTAACCCTTAAAATCAATTTGAGTTAAGTGAAACTCAGGATGTGATCTGTATTTCTATTTGATCTACTATGTTTTCAAAATAGAAAATTTTTGATTTCTTATTATATGATCAAAGTCCCATAAATGCATGAAAGTTTAAGTTTTACAATACCTTTTAGATCTTATCTGCTACCTGTTACTTGAAAAAACCTGTAACCATTTTGAGAAAGTTGTTGTCTTAACAGATAAAGACATAACCAAAATGACTACAAATATTAAAACATTCAGACTTGCAGGTTTTTTTTATCTCATTGTTATCTTAACCGGATTTTTCAGCTTAATGTACGTTCCGTCAAAACTGATTGTCTGGGAAAACCCTGTATTGACCTTTCAAAATATTTCTTCCTCAGTTCAATTGTTCAGATTGGGTATTGCCAGCAGTATCATTTGCTATATCGCTTTCACATTACTTCCTTTAACGTTGTATCAATTGCTGAAAAACGTGGACGAAACCCATGCGAAAATGATGGTTATTCTTGTGCTGATTAGTATTCCCATTTCTTTTATCAATCTCCAAAGTAAATTTTCTGTACTCACCATTATTGAAGGTGCTGATTATCTGAAAGTGTTTGATGTAAAATATCTGCAAGCTCAGACGATGCTCTTTCTGAGTAGTTATAATAAAGGACTTTTAATTGCACAGATCTTTTGGGGATTATGGCTTTTTCCTTTTGGATATTTGGTCTATAAATCCGGCTTTTTGCCCAAAAATTTAGGTGTTTTCTTAATGCTGGGCTGCTTTGGATATCTGATCAATGTCTTTGGAAGAATTGTGATACCTCATTTTTCAGACTATTCTATATCAAATTTTATCACATTACCGGCAACAATAGGAGAGATAGGAACCTGTCTGTGGTTGCTGTTGGTTGGAGTACGAAATAAAAAATTAAATCAAAATTAAAAATCATAACTATGAGCAATTCTACAAAATTTGAAGATGTACAGATCAATGTGAAAATTATACTGGCGGGTCTTTGGGCTTCAGTTACTTTGTGCTATCTGTACGGTGATTATTTCGAGCTTTATACTCCTGGAAAGGCACGCGGTCTGGTAGAAGGAACCAATTTATTAGATTCTCCTCCGAAATTACTTCTTGCTTCAGCTGTTCTGGCGATTCCTGCTGTAATGGTATTTCTTTCTCTGATCCTGAAATCAGCGGTCAATAGGATTCTCAATATCATCTTTGGTACATTTTTTACTTTGATTATGGTGTTTATTGGTATTACTTCCTTTTCAGATTGGTATTTATTTTATGTTTTCCTTGCAATAGTAGAATGTATAATTACAATGCTGATCGTAAAATACGCCTGGTGCTGGAAGAAAGTATAGCCATAGATTGCGTGAGATTGTAGAGTTGAGGAAATATTCCTAATTTGCAACAGCAACCTATTCCTGCCACTTAATATCTGACCTCAATGAAAATAAAAGCCGTAATTGTAGATGATGAACTCATAGCAAGAGAAGTTTTACGAAGCTATCTTACCAAATACTGCCCGCAGGTAGAAATTCTTGGCGAAGCTGAAAATATCAAAGAAGCTGTTCCTTTAATTGCAGAAAAGCAGCCTCAGTTGGTTTTTCTGGATGTTGAAATGCCTTTCGGAAATGCCTTTGACGTATTGGAAGCGACAAAAGAGTTTTCCTATGAAACCATTTTCATTACTGCGTTTTCACAATATTCATTACAGGCTTTAAATAAATCGGCAAGTTATTATATTTTAAAGCCTATTGACATTCAGGAGCTGATTCTTGCAGTGAATAAAGTAGTAGAAAGTCTTGAGAAAAAAGAAGAGCTCAACCGAAATAAGATCCTGCTTGAAAACCTGAAATTAAAACCTGAAAAACAGCAGCTGATTCTTCCAACCCTGCAAGGATTTGATGTCGTAAAGACCGAAGATATTGTTAGATTACAGGCAGATGGAAACTTTACGCAGGTCTATCTTACAGACGGTTCCAAGAAAATGGTATGTCGGTTTTTGAAACATTTTGATGATTTGCTGGAAAGTCCGTTTGTGAGGGTTCACCGTTCTCATATTATCAATACAGGCTTTGTGAAATCCTATCATAAAAGTGGAACTGTAATGCTGTCTGACGATACAGAAATTGAAGTTTCGGGAAGCTTTAAGGATAATTTCCTGAAGGTTTTTTCATAGAATTTATTGTTCCTTAACAGGTTTAAGGCATTATTTTTGACGTTTTTATAGTAATCACACAAAATATTCCTGTCATGAAAACCATTCATAAAATTATACTTCCCGTTTCGTTGGGAGCACTGGGGCTTATTATTTTCAATTCATATTCTGTAAGGATTCCGAGAGGTGCTTCTGCGGTAAAGAATTTTGATCTTAAAAAATACCTTGGCAGATGGTACGAAGTTGCCCGTTTTGACTACAGGTTTGAAAAAAACATGGACAACGTCACTGCAGAATATACAGAGAATCCGGATGGGACAGTTCAGGTCAGAAATAAAGGGTACGATTATGTTAAAAAAGTATGGAATGAATCTATCGGGGAAGCAAAATTTGTAAAAGACCCGAAAGAAGCCCGTTTGAAAGTGTCATTTTTTAAACCGATCTGGGCTGGTTACAACGTCATAGATATTGATGAAGACTATCAATATGCTTTGGTGGCAGGAAGCAGTTTAAAATATTTATGGATTCTTTCCCGTACCACTAACATTCCTGAAAGTATCCGCCAGCGTTTCCTTCAGAAAGCAAAAAAAATAGGTTATAATACCGATGAGCTGATCTGGGTAAAGCATAATCAGTAAAAAATAAAAGGGCAAAATTGCAGAAAAGCTGATAGATTTAGATTTCAGTGATTTGCAGATTTGCCCTCATTCTTTAGTTTTTAATATATTCTTTCCATTCCTCAAAACGGTGATCAATGACCTGTTTCATCAGATCATAGTTTTCATAAGTATCCTCAATGTGATAGAACGTTTCGTATTCGTAATCGTTTTCCTCTGCTTTAGTATCAAAAATATTGACGTAATCATCAGCAAACGAGCTGTATCTGTTTCCGAAATCGGTATCGTCTGCATAATAATCCTTTGCAAAAAGATTTCCCAGCTCACTCAGGTCATACTCAGAAAATTTCCCGTCGCAGGAATCCATAATGAATTCTGCACCCGTAATTTCTCTACGTTTTAATTTTTCAATTTCCTCTTCACCATCTTCTTTCAGTTCATCAGAAATCAGATTATTATGAATGCACCAGTTCAGGAACATTCCTGTATGCGTTGCTCCGTTTTTCTGAGGAAGCTCCTCAGGGAAATCACCACCATAATGCCATGAAGCATCATCATATTTAGACATAATTCTTAATTGTAGTTTTAAATAAATTTCGTCAAAAATAGAAAAAATCAATTTATATTGCTGCAGCCAGAGAATTTTCCGTCATTTGCATAGAATTTTTTTCAACAAAATAATATATGGAAAAAGCTGTTCTGATTACCATTGGTGATGAAATCCTTTCTGGAAACACGGTAGATACCAATTCTAATTTTATTGCTGCTGAACTTAAAAACATAGGAATAAAAGTTACTCAGATTCTTACGATCTCAGACGAAATTGAAACCATTAAAGAAGAACTGAGCGTTGCTTTTGAATCAGGTGATTTAGTCATTACAACAGGAGGTCTAGGCCCTACCAGAGATGATAAAACCAAAAAAGCACTGGCTGAGTATTTCAATGATGAAATTGCTCTGGATGAGGTGACATTCAATCATCTTAAAAATTATATGGAAAGAAGAGGCCGCCTGGATATTCTGGAAAGAAATAAAGAACAGGCTTTTGTCCCAACCAAATCCATTGTTTTCCAAAACCATTACGGAACGGCTCCATGCATGATGATGGAACAGGATGGAAAACTGTGTTACAGCCTTCCTGGTGTTCCTTACGAGGTAAAACCGCTTATCAAAGATCAGATTATTCCCTATTTACAGGAAAGATTCAGCCTTCATTATATTCATACCAGGATTGTTTCTGTGGTGGGAATTCCTGAGAGTATTTTGGCAGACACCATTGAAGACTGGGAACTGGCGCTTCCGGAAAATATTGCACTGTCTTATCTTCCGGTAGGAACCCGTGTAAAGCTTCGTCTGACGGCTTCCGGTGATAATGAAGATCAACTGAAACAAATTACAGAAGAAGAAATTCAGAAATTACTTCCTTTAGTAGAAGGTCACGTAATCGCTGTATCTGAGGATAAAATTGAAAATATTCTCGCAGAAATGCTTACCGAAAGAAACCTGACAATTTCCACGGCAGAAAGCTGTACAGGAGGTGAGCTGGCAAAGATGATCACTTCAGTTTCAGGCAGTTCAAAATATTTCCTTGGCGGAATAGTGCCTTATGCTACAGAGAGAAAAATAAAGATTTTAAATGTTTCCAAAGAAACCGTAGATCAGTTTACTGTAGTGAGTGAAGAGGTAGCTCAGGAAATGGCAAAAGGTTGTCAGGAATTGTTTGAAACCAATATTTCTCTTTCTACAACAGGTGTAGCCGGTCCTGGAAAAGGGGAAGATGGCAAAGATATCGGAACGGTGTATTATACGATAAGAATTAATGACAAAGCAGAAACATTCAAATTATACATGCCGCATCTGGAAAGAGTAGATTTTATGAATTTCGTTTCACAGAAGGTGATTCAGGATCTTGTAAGCCTTCTTATAAACAGTTAGATACACTTTTTACTTTTTACTTTTTAATTTTTTTTTAATTAATTTTAATAGAGTTTTTCACACTTTTTGAGAGCCATTCCATAAATTTCGAAATTGTGGAAAATTCCAAACAGGTTTTTCAGACCAACAGCAAGAAACGCTGGAAAAGTGTACAGTGGGGAAGCCGTATTTTTATCTTTGTAGGAATACTGCTTTTGCTTGCTTTGGGGCTGATGATGACCCTGGACAGAAGTCCTAAAATTCCTTTTAAAGAAGATTATAAAGCCGTAATTACAGCCAACAAACCCTATCTTCAGGAGAATAAAATTTCCAAAGAATATAAAGGCTTCAGAAGCTTTATTTCTGAAAAAACAATCCATACCAGCCTTGACAAAATTGAGAAGGCGAGAGCAGAAAGATATAAAAATCAGAACAGAAACTGGGCTCAGTTTCCAGGTGGAATCCGGTCTGCATTTTATGTAGCATGGGATCCTCAGTCTCTGATGTCTCTGAAAAGAAATATCAGACACGTGAATCTTGTTTTCCCAGAATGGTTTTTCCTTGATCCTAAAACAGGAGATCTGAAGACGAATGTAGATCCGGAAGGATATAAAGTGATCAGAAGAACCGGAGTTGCTGCAATGCCGATGCTGAGCAACAATTCCAATCAGGAATTTCGCTCCGAAGGATTGGTGAAAGTGCTAAACGATCCGCAGAAGAGAACACATCTGATCCAAAAAATTGCCCAGCAGTGTAAAAAATATCATTTCAAAGGAATTAATATTGACTTTGAGGATATGAACCTGAACTCTGATGAAAACCTGATTGCCTTTATGAAAGAGCTTTCAGAAACTTTCAAAAAGAACCAGCTGCTGGTAACGATGGATATCATGACGGATAATGATGATTACAACATTCCAAGATTGAATCCTTATGTAGATTACTTTGTATTGATGGCTTACGATGAATATTCTGCAGGAAGTGATGCAGGACCGGTATCTTCCCAAAAATGGATCGAAGAGCAGACCGGAAAAATCGTAAAACAAACTTCTCCGCAAAAAATTATCTTAGGCCTTGGAGCTTATGGTTACGACTGGAGCTCCAATAAAGATGACAATACGTCCGTAACCTATATGCAGGCAATTACCAAAGCCAGTGCCAGTAAAGCTGTAATTGATTTTAATGACAATACTTTTAATTTAAATTATTCCTATACCGATTCTAAAAATCTCACTCATACAGTATTCTTCAATGATGCGGCTTCTATTTTCAATACAATGCGTTTTTCCTCAGAATATCCGTTGGCAGGAACAGCACTTTGGAGACTGGGAAGTGAAGACAGCAGAGTCTGGAATTTCTATGATAAAGATCTTACGTTTGCCGGTCTTTCCAAACTGAATCTGAAAACCCTGGAAAATGTAAAGGGTCAGACCATGGTGGATTATATCGGAGACGGAGAAGTACTGGATGTTCTGAATACTCCTCATGACGGAAAAATAGCACTGGAAATTGATCCGAAAGAAAAAATTATCACAGACGAAAATTACATCACTTATCCAAGTTCTTACGAAGTAAAAAAATACGGAGGCGCTCCCCAAAAAGAGCTGGTACTTACTTTTGATGATGGCCCGGACGAAACATATACTCCACAGATATTGGATGTGCTGTCCAAATACCATGTTCCGGCAGCTTTCTTTTTGGTAGGATTAAATGCAGAAAAAAATCTTCCGCTCGTTAAACGGATTTACCGTGAAGGACACGAGATCGGAAACCATACCTTCACCCATGAAAATGTAGCAAAAGTAAGCCCGGAAAGAGCTTTACTGGAACTGAAGCTGACAAGATTACTGATAGAATGTGTAACAGGGTACAGTACAATTCTGTTCAGAGCTCCATATAATGCAGATTCTGAGCCTACCACTTCAGAAGAGATTATTCCCGTAGCATTAGCAAGACAGCAGAATTATTTGGATATCGGAGAAAATATTGACCCTGAAGACTGGCAGCCGGGAATAAAATCAGATGAAATTGTAAAACGTGTAATGGCCGGAGTCAAACAAGAAAGAGGAAATATCATCCTTCTTCACGATGCAGGCGGAGATACCAGAGAAGAAACGGTGAAAGCTTTAAAAATTCTGATTCCAACACTTCAGAAACAAGGCTATCATTTTACAAACCTGACCAGTATTCTGCACAAAACCAGAAGTGAGCTAATGCCTGAAGTTCCGAAAACGAAGTCATATTATATCATGCAGCTTAACCTTGTACTGGCCACTGTAATTTATGGAATAAGCCATTTTCTGGTAGCTTTGTTTACCATTTTCATTGTGTTAGGATTAATCAGACTATTGCTGATGGCATACTGGGCTTTTAAAGAAAGAAAAAAAGAGAAAAAATTGGGTGAATTTCCAGTCTTGGAATCCTATCCGAAAGTTTCCATTATTGTACCCGCTTATAATGAAGAAGTGAATATTGTTTCTTCTCTGCAAAATTTATTGAAACAGACCTACCCGAATTTCAACATTATTATGGTAGATGACGGAAGTAAGGATTCTACTTATGAAAAAGTATTAGAAGCATTCCCTGATCACCCGAAACTCAAAATTTTCACCAAAACAAATGGTGGAAAGGCAACGGCCCTGAATTTCGGAATATCACAGACGGATGCAGAATATGTAGTGTGTATTGATGCAGATACCAAACTGCAGCAGGATGCCGTAAAATATCTGGTTGCAAGATTTTTAAATTCAGATCCGGAAGAAAAAATTGCTGCCGTAGCTGGAAATGTGAAAGTTGGGAACAGAGTCAACTGGCTCACCAGATGGCAGGCTATAGAATATACAACAAGTCAGAATTTTGACAGACTGGCCTATGCTCACATCAACGCGATTACCGTAATTCCGGGAGCAATAGGGGCATTCAAAAGATCTGCGATTATTGAGGCTGGAGGCTATTCATCCGATACTTTAGCCGAAGATTGTGATATTACCGTGAAAATCTTAAAAGCAGGATATACGGTTGCTAATGAAAACAGAGCGGTTGCTGTAACTGAAGCTCCGGAAACTGCCAATCAGTTTTTAAAACAGCGTTTCCGCTGGACCTATGGGATCATGCAGATGTTCTGGAAACAGAAACAGACTTTCCTTAACCCCAAATATAAAGGATTGGGACTTTGGGCAATGCCGAATATTTTATTATTTCAATATATTATTCCATTTTTCTCACCGCTGGCGGATGTGATTATGTTCTTTGGAATTCTGTCCGGAAACGGAGATAAAATATTTACCTATTATCTGATCTTTCTTCTGGTGGACGCTTCCTTAGCTTTAGTGGCATTCATCATGCAGCGCGAAAAATTAATCAATCTGCTGTATATTATTCCGCAGAGATTCGGGTACAGATGGCTGATGTATATTGTTTTGTTTAAAAGTTTAAGAAAGGCATTGAAAGGCGAAATGCAGTCCTGGGGGTTCCTGAAGAGGACTGGAAATGTAAAAGAGATAGCAACTTCTTAATATTTGTTTAAATTTGTTTTCTTAAGAAGTAACAAATTCGAAATAAATCATACATATTCTAAAAATTGTTATCATAATGAAAAAAATAACGCTTTCTTTGTTTTTAATAGCAGGGATCTGTACTCAGACTACCATGAGCGCACAAGCTAAAGCTGCTAAAGTAGCAGTGAACAACACAGACAAAGGCTTAGACCTTAGCTTGATGGACACTTCAGTGCGTCCTCAGGATGATTTTTACAACTATGTGAGTGGAACTTGGATGAAAACTGCCAAAATTCCATCAGATAAACCAACTTGGGGAAGCTTCAACAAACTGGCTGAGGACACGGATAACAATTCCATGACAATCCTGAACTCTCTTCTTAAAGATAAATTTGCTGACGGAAGTGAAGGTAAAAAGATCCAGGATCTGTATGCTACTTACATGAACATGGAGAAGAGAAATGCAGACGGAATCAAACCTATCCAGGAAAATCTGAATAAAATTGATGCCATTAAAAACATGGCTGATCTTCAGACTTATCTTACATCGGTAACCAAAGAAGGAGAAAATGTTTTCTACGGATGGGGTGTAGATGCAGACCTTAAAGATTCTAAGATGAATGCCGTTTACTTAGGAAACCCTTCTTTAGGTTTAGGAAGAGATTATTATCAGAAAGTAAACGAGAAAAATACAGAAGCTATTGCTGAATATCAGAAATATGTAGCTTCAATGCTAAAAGAATTAGGGTACAAAAATGCTGATGAAGCTGCAAAAGGTATCGTAAATTATGAAAAAAGCATCGCACAGACGTATCTGACAAACGAACAGAGCCGTGATAACACGCTTCAGTATAACCCTAAAACGATGGCAGAACTTTCTGCTTTGGTAAAAGGAGTTGACCTTCCAGCGTATCTTAAAAAAGTAGGAGTAAATACAGATAAAGTAATTATCAGTGAACTAGGATTCTATAAAGATTTCGATAAATTAGTAAATGCTCAGAATCTTTCTGTGATCAAAGATTATCTGAAATTCCACATGATCCACGGAAGTGCTTCTTACTTAAGTGAAAACTTAGGAAACATGAAGTTTGCTTTCTATGGTAAATACCTTAGAGGACAGCAGGAACAAAGAGCTCTTAACAAGAGAGGTTTTGAATTGATCAACGGTTCTTTAGGAGAAGCTTTCGGAAAATTATATGTTGAGAAATATTTCCCTGCTGAAGCTAAAGCTCAGATGGTAGAATTGATCGACTATTTAAAGAAAAGCTTCGCAGTTCATATCAATAACTTAGCTTGGATGTCTTCAACGACTAAGGAAAAAGCAATGCAGAAACTGAACAAGTTCACGGTAAAAGTTGCTTATCCTGATAAATGGAAAGACTATTCAAAATTAAATATCGTTTCTGAAGCAAAAGGTGGAAATCTATATAAAAACCTTCAGAACATCGGCGAATGGCAGTACAATAAAGATTTAGCTAAAATTGGTAAGCCAGTGGATAAAACAGAATGGGGAATGACTCCACAGACTGTGAACGCTTACTACAACCCGGTAAACAACGAGATTGTATTCCCTGCAGCTATTCTTCAGCCGCCATTCTTCAACCCTAAAGCTGATGCTGCTGTAAACTTCGGAGGTATCGGTGCTGTTATCGGTCACGAAATGAGCCACGGATTTGATGATTCAGGTGCACAGTTTGATGCTGATGGTAACTTAGTAGACTGGTGGACTCCGGAAGATAAAGCTAACTTCGAAAAAGCAACAAAAGCTCTTGCTTCTCAATATGACAAATATGAGCCTGTAAAAGGAACTTTTGTAAACGGTACTTTCACAAACGGTGAAAATATCGCTGACTTAGGTGGAGTAAACATTGCTTACGACGCTCTTCAAATGTATCTGAAAGACAAAGGAAACCCAGGGAAAATCAGTGGATTCTCTCAGGATCAGAGATTCTTCCTAAGCTGGGCAACGGTTTGGAGAACATTATCCAGTGAGAAATATATGGTAAATCAGGTGAAAACTGACCCACACTCTCCAGGATACTTCAGAAGTTTTGGTCCGCTTATCAACGTTGATGCCTTCTACAAAGCATTCGATGTGAAAAAAGGAGACAAATTATACAAAACTCCAGAAGAAAGAATTAAAATCTGGTAAAAATAACAACCGCTCAGCAATGGGCGGTTTTGTTTTTTAGGGGGCAGGTGGGAGATGTTAGGTAATAGGTAATAGGTAATAGGTAATAGGTAATAGGTGGTGGGAGTTATAGATTTGGGATTGGAAGAACTGTAATTGCAATAACGACTTCCATCATTCCCATCCTCCGGAGGGGTGGCAAAAATTCAAAGAATTTTTGACGGGGTGGTCTACCACAATCTCATTCTTTACCCACATTCCCAAAGACACCCAAAAACTTCAACCTTAAGCTATGAACCTTGAACTTTCAACTCAAAACTTTAAATTTTCAACCCTAAATCTCCATTCCTCTATAAATATCCCTCATCACGTATCATTAAAGTTTGTATATTTGATAAGTTTGTGTAAAATCAAAAATTATCTTAATGAAAAAGCTAAATATTGGAATACTTGCCCTTTCAGGTATTGTATTTCTTAATTCGTGTGGTGCAGCAAAGACTGCAGGGACAGAGAATAAAACTGAAGCTACAGCAAAAGTGGCTGAACCGGTAAAAGAAGAAGCAAAAGAAGAGGGAATCAATTTATCGTATATGGATACCAGTGTCCGCCCGCAGGATGACTTTTTTAGCTATGTGAACGGAAATTGGGTGAAAACCACTCAGATTCCTTCCGATAAAGCAAACTGGGGCTCTTTCAATGCTTTGAGGGAAAATGTAGATGATGCTTCATTAGATATATTAAACAAAATCCTTACAGAATCATATCCTGCCGGATCTGAAGGACAGAAAATCCAGAATCTTTACGCTTCTTTTATGGATACCAATAAGAGAAATGCAGAAGGTCTGGCTCCTATCAAAGCTGATCTTGCCAAGGTAGATGCCATTAAAAGTCTTAGTGATCTTCAGAAATACCTTTTGGAAGCTACAAGATTGGGAGACAACTCTTTCTACGGATGGAGAGTAGGTGCTGATATGAAGAATTCTAATATGAATGCGGTGTATCTTGGTGGTCCGGACCTAGGTTTGGGAAGAGACTATTATCAGAAAGTAAATGATGCCAATACTAAAACGTTGACAGAATACCAGGCTTATGTCGGAAAACTATTCGGAGTTTTAGGATATAAAAATTCTCCTCAGGCAGCACAGAATGTAGTAGATTTTGAAAAACAGCTGGCTAATTACTTATTGACTCTTGAGCAGAACAGAGATGCCAACTTAAGATACAACCCTAAAAATGTATCAGAATTGTCAGGACTTGTTAAAAATGTTGACCTTGCAAAATACCTGAAAGATGCTGGTGTAAATACTGACAGAGTGATCATTGGAGAACTGAAGTATTACCAGAATATGGACCAGTTTGTAACACAGAAAAATCTTCCTTTACTGAAAGACTATCTGAAATACCATATCATCAATGGAAATGCTAGCAATCTGAACGACAGCTTAGAACAGATCAGATTCGATTTCTATGCTAAATACTTACAGGGTCAGAAAGAGCAGCGTCCTATGGATAAGAGAGGACTTACCCTTGTAAATGGTGTTCTTGGAGAAGCTTTCGGTAAACTGTATGTAGACAAATACTTCACTCCTGAAGCGAAAAAGCAGATGGAAACATATATTGATTACCTTTTAAAATCATTCAAATCCCATATCGCCAATATAGACTGGATGTCTCCTGATACGAAAGTAAAAGCTCAGGAAAAACTATCCAAATTTACCGTGAAAATTGCTTATCCTGACAAATGGAAAGATTATACACAGTTGAAAGTAGAATCTCCAAAAGAGGGAGCAACACTATATTCTAACCTTCAGAATGTAGCAGCATGGCAGTATCAGAGAAGTCTGGACAAAGTAGGAAAACCTGTTGATAAAACAGAATGGGGAATGTCTCCACAAACTGTAAACGCTTATTACAGCGGATCAAACAACGAAATTGTATTCCCTGCCGCTATTCTTCAGCCGCCTTTCTACAACCCTAAAGCTGATGCAGCCGTGAACTTCGGAGGTATTGGTGCCGTTATCGGTCACGAAATTTCTCACGGATTTGATGACAGCGGTTCCCGTTTCGATGGAGATGGTAATCTTAACAACTGGTGGACAGATGCAGACCGTAAAAACTTTGATGCAAAAGTAGGTCAGCTGGCAGCTCAGTACAGTGCTTATGAACCTGTAAAAGGAAGCTTTGTAAATGGTAAATTCACAAGTGGAGAAAATATTGGTGACTTAGGTGGAGTAGCTGTTGCTTACGATGCCCTTCAGATGTATTTAAAAGATAAAGGAAACCCGGGAAAGATCAGCGGATTTACTCAGGATCAGAGATTCTTTATGAGCTGGGCAACCGTGTGGAGAACAAAAGCTACCGATCAGTATATGATCAACCAGGTGAAAACAGATCCGCATTCTCCGGGAATGTTCAGAGCTTTTGGCCCATTGGTCAACCAGGATTCATTCATCAAAGCGTTTGATATCAAACAAGGAGACAAACTATATAAAGCTCCTCAGGACAGAATAAAAATCTGGTAATTTTACCTTAAAATTGTTAGAAAAGAAAGAATCCGTCTCATGCAGGCGGATTCTCTTTTTTAATATTCTTTCTTATAATTCCGGATCACAAACTTTATTCCGGTTTCTATAATGTCTCCCATACTTTTACAATACTTAAAATTGACATCGTAGGTGAGTTTTTGTAAAGCAGTTTTTAGTTCTGTAACATTGGCTTCCGGCGCGATATTGTCTTTTTTCATAATAGAAATGAGTTCATCAAATCTGTTTTTACTGCTGGTCACTCTTTTTACGATTTGTGAACGTACTTCCTTACGGTATTGTTCTATGGAGCTGGGTTTCAGTTTTTCCAGTACCATATTGACCATCTGACTGTTTTCTTTGAAATACTGTGGAAGATAGACTTTCAGATTTCCCTCATAAGTTTGCTGATCAAAATCAATGGGACGGATTCTGTAAATAACCTGGTCAAAATCATGTATTGGAATAACAACATAATTATAAGATCTCATATCACCAAGAAGCCCAATGAGGCAGCGTTCATTGAATTTTACAAATTCCTTGGAAATCTGCGCCTTTTCCAGTTCCGTACAGTTGAGCAGATGTTTCTGAATAAAAACATCACCTGGAATTCCTAAAATATGCTCTTCAATCAGAGTATTCTTATAAACCAGAAAGTTGATCCGGTTGGGAGAAAGGAGATCTTCAAGCTCCAGTCCGAATATCCGGGAAGCATCAGCCTGTTTGATATAAAAATTAGTATAATTATCGTTCAGTATATTTCTCACCCGAACCCGAAACGGTTTAGAATTTCCGAAGGTACAAAAGTCAATGGTATCCACTTTCAGATAAGGTAGGGTGGCGGTATCTCCATCAGAATGAAGGAGGGTATAAATTTTATTTAAATTAGCCTCTATCTCTTTAAATTCATATTCAGGATACAATACCCCGAGCCACAAAGTATCCTTACCTTCTTTATCCAGAATATTCACACTGTCGCTAAACCTTAGCAGGTCTTCATACAGAAACTTAATCTTAGTGGTTCTGTTATATTTTTCCAAATATTGCTCTAATGCTTCTGAAACTGGAAATATTGGCTTTCTAAACGCTATTTTTACATCTTTCATGCCCCTTTTCACTTTGTTTAAATATAAAGAATATTTTTTTGTAACGTATGAAGAATTCTTGTTTTAACATTCATTTGATACATTTATGTAGGAGTAAAGCAGACAAAAATTTTATTTTATTTTTTCTTGAATGATTTTATTTATTTTTTCATAGCTTAGTGATATCGTAATGCGGTGATTGTATGTTGAATAAATATAAATAGATTTAGAAGATTCAAGAAAAATCTTAGTAAAATTTTGTATGTTACAGTTTTTTTTTAAATTTAAACACTGGATTGGTAATTTATTTGATTCATCTGTAAATTACTCAAAGACAGATCCAAACCAAAATAAGAAATCTCAAAATAATAATAATATGGCAATGTTTAATTATGGTGTTGGCGGAAACGAAGTAAAAGTGGACGCTAATGAAGCTATTCAGGAAATACAGGAAAATAAATCACTGATAGTAAGCCAACTTACAACAGAAGAGTCTTATACTCCTGAAATCATAACAGGATTAAAAACAGTGGAAGACGTTTTCAAACATTTTCAGCCTTCAATATCGGTACAACACGAGACAGAAGACGGAGGAGTGGTAGAAGAAGAATTCCGTTTTCAAAACCTTGGAGACTTTACCCCTAAAAGCCTTACTCAGAAGTCAGATTATCTGCAGCAGCTGAGCATGGAGCAGGAGCAGTACAATAAAATAGTACGTCAGCTGAAAACAAACAAAATTCTACGCAATATGCTGGAGAACGATCAGACAAGAGCGGCGTTCATAGATGTATTGAAAGAAGTGGCACAAGAACTTGAAAAATAATTAAAGACTTACATTAAATCATGGATAGCAAATTACAGGCACAAGAAAGCCAGCAGCAGGGTCAGCAGCAACACTCCGGGCAACCGAAGGGCAACCCACTTGCAGAGCTCAATAAAATGGGAGGATTTGGCTTTGTTGAATCCGTTGTAGACGGTATTGCCAATATGAACCCAACAAGAAAGGCAAGAAAAGAAATCTTCCTGAATGACAGCAATAAAGCAGACGAAAGAAAAGAACTTCTTCAGAAGATCAATCTTTGGGTAAACCTTTTAGAAGGTAGTGAGTCTGCAGATAAAATGGCCGATACGTGCAAAACTAAAGCACAACAGGCCGACCAAAACTTAAAGGTAAACTTAAAAAATACACTGGATACCGTTCGTATGTTGGAAACTAACTATAGAACAGTAGCTCAATTCTATAAAAATACAGAATTGGATAAAGTGGACAACGTAAGTATTGTAAACGCAAGCATAGAACAGGTTTCAGATTTGGACAATCCTTTGTTCATTGATGCAATCTCAGAAGAATTCAAAAACTACTATGACCGTCTTGACCTTAGAGATAACTATTCAATCCTTGCAATACCAGGATATCTAGGATCCAACAAGGTAATCGAGAAATGGGCAAAAATCTGTAACGAAAACAAAGTAATGATGGTTACAGACTTCGCCAACCTTGATAAGCCGGATGATGTGGTAGACTTATTCCACTCTGCAAACCTTACAGGGGGAGAACTTCACAGAAGTAACGTTATTATGACGTGTAATTGGCTGGTAGGACGTGGTAAAGCTGAAGAAGTAGGTGAAGAAGAAAACGTAGAACTTCCACCTTCCACTTCATTAGCTGGAAAAATCCACAAAACGCTGATGTCTCAGGTAGCAGCTGGTAAAAAACATGGTAATATCAACGAAGTAGACGCTGTAAAATTCGAATTGAAGAAAAGTGAAATTTCTCAGTTGGAAAAAATGGGTCTTGTACCAATGGTAAACGAGTACGGAAAAATTATGGCTTTCTCTGCGAAGACATTATTTACAGGAGACAATATCGGTCTTCAGACGTATTCCGTAGTTCGTGTATTCGATTACGTAACCAAAGTGCTTTTAGACTTCTTGAACAGAAGAGCTTTCGAAAACTGGAATGCTAAAAACGAAGACGATTTGAGAAGACAGATCGTAACTTTCCTTGATAATATCAAAGGACCAGACAAATTGATTGAAAAATTCAAGATTGTTCGTTTCGAGCAGGATAGAGTAAATAAAGACAGAGTGTGGCTGGATATCCGTATGACCCCTTATTTCCCTACGAAAAGTTTCGTTATTAAACTTGACGGACACAAAGGAGATGATGGTAACGAATGGGATGCAGAATATACTCAGGAATAACATACACCTACTTTACATAACAAAAACCGATGCAATTTTACATCGGTTTTTTTTCAACCAACACCTATGAAATTTAATATGAATAAGAAACTTATCATTGGCTTACCCGCTATATTGATGGTACTTTTGATAAGCTGTGAAAAAAAATACCAAAGTCCGGGGCAGTACGAAAATGATCTTTTTGCAGACGAGCGCCAGGAAGGGAAAGCATACATCATGAATAAAGATGAATGTTTTGATGGCAGTGAACTGGTCATTGCAAGCGCAGACGTAAAGTTGGCAGACAGCTCAAAAGGCCGTGGAAAATCATTCTTCCTCTACAAAGTAAGATCAGGAAAAGTATTGAAAACAGTAAGAGATTCTACCGTAGAAATGCCAATGCTATTTTTATCCCAATATAAATTAAAGATAAAAAATACTGATTCCATGTATGTCTACCTGAAAAACCTGGAAGGATACCGTTTTTTAAAGAAGGACAGAAACCTTAATTATCAGTGGCTAAAAGCTGCTCCCGTTTATTCTGTGAAAGCTGATAAATAAATTTTATCTTTGCCAATTGAAAATACTTCATAAACGATGTTCATGAGTATCTCATAAAAAACAAAACAAAAATTTTTGAAGAAGGATAGCAGAAATTCAGATTTTCTACACATTGGCAGCAAAATCCTGGGATGGTACAGTAATAATGCAAGAGATCTGCCTTTCAGACAGACAAAAGATCCGTACAAAATCTGGATCTGTGAAATTGTATTTCAGCAGACAAGGATCAATCAGGGGTTGAATCATTACAATAATTTCATTAAAAGATTCCCTGATGTAAAAACGTTGGCAGAAGCTGAAGAAAATGAAGTTTTATTATATTGGAAAGGATTAGGCTACTATTCCAGAGCCATCAATATCCATAAAGCTGCCCAGCAGATCATGAATGATTATCAGGGTGTCTTTCCTGAACCATACGAAGAAATTTTAAAACTTAAAGGAGTCGGGAAATATACAGCAGCAGCGGTTTCAAGTATATGTTTCGGTGGTAGAATGCCTGCTGTTGATGGTAATTTCTACCGCGTTCTGAGCCGTCTTTTTGCTGATGACTTTGATATTTCCAATTCAAGAGCCTTTGCCTATTTTTCTGAGCTGGCCACTTTGGTGATGCCGGAAAATGTAGGTGATTTTAATCAGGCGATGATGGATATAGGTTCAGAGATCTGTAAACCCAAAAATCCACTTTGCGGAGAATGCCCTGTTAATGAAGACTGCCTGGCATTTTCTATGTATAAAATTTCAGATTATCCCGTAAAAACGAAAAAGGTAAAAGCAGAAGATCTGGCGTTAACCTATTATTTTGTTCACAGAAACAACCAGTTTCTGATTCGTCAGAGAAAAGATGATTTTATATGGAAGAAGTTATTTGAGTTTCCTACAGCCATTTCCTCTGATATGGAAACCTTTATTACAGGTTCAAAAACGATTGCCCATAAACTGACTCATAAGAATTTAAGCATTGAAATATTGAATGTTGAAGTCACTTCAGAAAAGATATGGAATGATTTTATCGCTGAAAATCAATACCTGATAACAGATGTTGAAGGCTCTCACGAAAAATCGTTTCCAAAGCCTTTGGAAAATTACATTCAAAACTGTCTGAAAGACTGAAATTTGTCTTCCGAAATCTGAAATCTAATTTGTACTTTTGCAAAATGATTAAAAAAGTCATTTTTATTTTTGTATCACTGCTTTTAATTTCATGTGGAAAAGATCCTTCCCCAAAACCTTATGGAGAACTGCGTCTTGAATACCCTGCACCGAAATACCAAAAGTTTGAAAACGATTGTGCCTATACCTTTGAGTACTCGGATTTTGCTTCTATTGCACCCGCTAAAAAACCGTGCTGGTTCTATGTGAATTATCCTAAAATGAAGGCAAAGCTTTTCGTTACCTATTACCCGATACAGAATGACTTTGCAGAACACATCAAGGAAGCTGAAAAAATGGTATACGAACATACCATCAAAGCCAGTTCTATAGATACGAAATCTTTCGAATATCCTGAAAAGAAAGTATACGGGAACTTCTATGAACTGAAAGGACAGAGTGCTTCCAATCTTCAGTTTTACATTACAGACAGTACGAAACACTTCGTTACTGCTTACCTATACTTTAATACGAGACCGAAACCGGACTCTCTTGCGCCTGCAGTGAACTATATCAAAAATGATATGAAGCACATGCTGGACACTTTTGAATGGAAAAAATAATTACTTTTAATATACATTGAAAAATATATGAAACTTTTAGTTGTAGGAAGTGTTGCATTTGATGCAATTGAAACACCATTTGGTAAAACGGACAAAATTTTAGGAGGTGCAGCCACTTATATCGGGATCACTTCATCAATTTTAGGCGTTAAATCCGGAATTGTTTCTGTAGTAGGAGGAGACTTTCCACAAGAACATCTTGATATGTTCACAGACAGAGATGTAAACATCGAAGGAATTGAAATCGTAAAAGAAGGAAAAACATTCTTCTGGTCTGGAAAATACCACAATGATTTGAATACAAGAGATACTTTGGTTACAGAAGTAAATGTGCTGGAGAATTTTGATCCGAAAATCCCGGATTCAATGCAGGATGCCGAAATTTTGTTACTTGGAAACCTACACCCTGGAGTTCAGTTATCTGTACTTGAAAAAATGAACAACCGTCCGAAATTGGTTATCCTTGATACCATGAACTTCTGGATGGATTCTGCATGGGATATATTAATGGATATGATTGCAAAAACAGACGTAATTACCATCAATGATGAAGAAGCAAGACAGCTTTCAGGAGAATATTCTTTAGTAAAAGCAGCTAAAAAGATTCATACAATGGGACCTGAGTATGTGATCATCAAAAAAGGGGAGCACGGAGCTTTACTTTTCCATGACAATAAGGTATTTGCTATTCCTGCACTTCCGTTAGAAGATGTTTTCGATCCTACAGGAGCTGGAGATACATTTGCTGGAGGATTTGCTGCTTATCTTGCTAAAAAAGAGAAAATAGATTTCGAAACAATGAAATCGGCTCTTATCGTAGGATCTGCTATGGCTTCATTCACAGTAGAGAAGTTCGGAACAGAAAGAATAGAGGAGGTAAGCGAAGCAGATATGTTCAGTAGATTGAGACAATTCAAAGAATTAACGACTTTTGATGTTGAACTGCAGTAAATAAGTCTTTTTAAGAAATATTTATAATAAAAAATTGAGTGAAATTCGTTAAGAATTCTAAATTTGCAACTTGTTAAAATAGTAAAATGACAAATAAACTAAAAATCACTTTTCTTCTTGGGATTTTCATCATGATATTCTCTTCAAATATGATGAATGCCCAGCTTAAACAAGGAGATTTGGTGGATGGTATTTCAGCTGTTATCGGGAATGAGATTGTGTTGGAATCTGATGTACTCGAGCAGATGAATTATGGAAAACAACAGGGAGCTGCCAATACAGACAAATGTGAGTTCCTGGAAAACCTTATCAGCAACAAGCTTCTTGTATATGAAGCAAAAAAAGATACCCTAATTGAAAATCGTTCTGCAGCAATTAAAGAACAGGCTAATGCAAAATATCGTCAGATGCTTTCTCAATTTCCGGATGAAAAAACAATGCTTGCTGCCTACAAATTCAGAAATGCTTATGAGCTGAAAAATGCTATTGAAAAAATAGATACAGACCAGTATTACGGACAGGCAAAATACCAGAGAATAACTGAGAAGGCCGATGTAACTCCAAATGAGGTAACTGACTTTTATAATATGTATAAAACACAGCTGCCACAAGTAAAAGATGAGGTTACTTTAGCTCAGATTATGATCTATCCAACATTAACGGAAGCACACAAGCAAGACCTTATCAACAGATTGAAGAAGATCAAGAAGGATATTCTTGGTGGCGAGACTTTTGAGAGCCAGGCTAGAATTTATTCTGAAGATGAAGGATCAGCTGCTAACGGAGGATTGTACAAAAATATCAATAAAGGACAGATGGTGAAGCCATTCGAAGCTGCAGCATTGAACCTTCAGGAAAATGACATTTCAGATCCTATTGAATCTGAATTCGGTTTCCACATTATCCAGTTATTGAAAAGATCAGGTAAAGTATATGACGCAAGACATATCTTGTTAAAAGCAGTACCTACAGATGATGAGCTTAAAACAGCAAAAGCAAAACTAGACAGTATCAGAGGTCTTATCGCGGGTGGTAAAATGACATTTAAAGATGCTGCTTTTAAATTCTCAGATGATAAAAGAACAAAATTCAACGCAGGGGTAATTCCTGGAGCAGATGGTTCTGATAAAATTGAAAGAGAAAGTATTCCGGGAACAATCAGCTACGAATTGGCAGGATTGAATAAAGGAGACATTACTACCGCTTTTGAAGATGAAGAAAACAAGAGAAAGCAAATCAAAATCATTAAAATTGAAGATGTGATTCCTTCTCACCAGATTACCCTGGAAACAGACTTTAGCAGAATCAAACAGATGGCGCTGAATAAAAAGAAAAGTGAAATGATTGAAAAGTTTGTTAACTCTAAGTTACCTACAACTTTTATCTCCATTGACGGACGTTACAACAGTTGTAGCTTTAAGTCTAACTGGAAGAAACAATCCATGGCGAAATAAAATGAAAACCTTCAGAAGTTCTGAAGGTTTTTTTTTGTAGAAAAAGTAGAATATAAAATCCTCTATTTCGTTGTTAAATTTAAATGTTCTATTTCTATAAATTGAAACGGTCTATTCAATATCTTTACAAAAACGGATGATATGGATTATGCTTTTTATCTTAATAAGTTTCATCTTGCTGTAGCAAAAGTATCCAAAGAAAAATTTGAAATCGAAGGATTGGAATTCTCTGTTGATATTGTTCTGGAATCCGCAGCCCTTAAAATCTATAAACCTGAATGGTCAGGAAATCCACAGTCTCCATTGGATGCTGCAGGTAGAATTTTTTTTTCAATCTGGATAACTGATGAAACGATTCAGGAAGGTAGAATGTATTATAATATCCATGCTTTAAAGCTGAGAACGCTGAAAAGCTATATGATATCCAGTAGGAATTTTGCGCAGGATTTCCGGAATGAGTTTTTGAAATCTCAGGAAGATTGGCCTAATGTAAGTGTGAAATATGGTCCATTAACCTTAATGCAGGGCTGGGTTAATCTTAAAACAGAAGATATACAGGAAAATGTATACGAACTGGTTCAAAATTTTTTCAAAATAAGTTTTATTATAGATTCAGTTTTAGAAAAATATAAAAAAGATCGTATTTAGCTGCTTTTCTGTAATTTTTTTGATAAATAGAAACGCTTGGCAACCGTTGTTTTTAGTATTTTTACACATGAGCAATTTTATAGATTTCAACTCTGCAAAAAAACTTCATGATATGGAGGCTAGCCAAAACAAAATTTCACACCTTTTTACTATTAAATATCCCATTATCCAGGCAGGTATGATCTGGCACTCAGGATGGAGACTGGCTTCTGCGGTTTCCAATTGTGGTGGATTGGGCTTAATTGGAGCGGGAAGTATGTATCCTGACATTCTAAGAGAAAATATCCAGAAATGCAAGCAGGCTACAGATAAACCTTTCGGGGTAAATGTACCGATGTTGTATCCTAACATTGAAGAGATTATTCAGATCATTCTCGAAGAAGGAGTTAAAATTGTATTTACATCAGCCGGTAATCCGAAAACTTATACAGAAACCCTTCAGAAAGAAGGAATAAAAGTAGCCCACGTAGTTTCCTCTACAAAATTTGCTGTAAAATGCGAAGATGCAGGAGTAGATGCTATTGTTGCAGAAGGTTTCGAAGCCGGAGGCCACAACGGAAGGGATGAAACAACAACGTTCTGCCTTATTCCGAATGTGAAAAAGCATATTTCTAAGCCGTTAATTGCTGCAGGGGGAATTGCTTTAGGTTCGCAGATCAAAGCGGCAATGATTCTCGGGGCAGATGGTGTGCAGATCGGCTCCCGTTTTGCTGCCACTACAGAAGCTAGTGCCCACGAAAACTGGAAAAAGAAAATTACAGAACTGCAGGAAGGAGATACCCATCTTACACTGAAAGAACTGGCACCTGTGAGAATGGTTAAAAATAAATTTTTCAGTGAACTGGAAGATATCTATAAGATTGGGAGAGATAAAGATGCTTTGGTTGCTTCATTGGGAAGAGCCAGAGCAAAACGAGGAATGTTTGAAGGAGATATGGAAGATGGTGAGCTGGAAATAGGCCAGGTTTCTGCCCTGATTGATGAAGTTCTTCCGGTGGAAACTGTTTTCAATCATCTGTTAAAAGAATTTGAAGAAACAATAACACCTACATTATAAAAAAAAGGAACTCAGACCTGGGTTCCTTTTTCTATTAAAAATGAAGCTCCGTAGACTGCTTGATATGGCTCATAACAAATGAACTTTTAATCTTACTGATATGAGGAATAACGGAAAGTTTAGTCGCTATAAACTCACTGAAAGCTTCCGGGCTCTGTACTACAACTTTCAAAATATAATCAAAAATACCGCCTGTAACATAAGCTTCTACAACTTCGTCCAGCGTTGCTATTCTTTTTGAAAACTCCTCTACATATTCAATCTGCTGGCTGTTGAGAGATACGGTAATAATGACCGTGAAATTCAGGCCGACCTTTTTAGGATCAATCAAAGCTACATAATTGGTAATATAACCTTCGCTTTCCAGCTTTTTTATCTTATCATAAATAGAAGTTCGGGACATATTCAGCCTTTCGGTAAGGTCGGTAATGTCAAATCTGGAGCTCTTCTGAAGAATCCTTAATAATTCCAATTCTTGTTTTCCTAATGTGTCCATCCGGATTTTTTCCAATAAAGATATAAAAATTGATTGCTTTTTGACTGATGTTTTGTTTTAAATGGTATTTTGTGGATTTTTCACATATTTATTATTTGTATTTCGTACTTATTTTGCTATTTGGTATTTTTGTTCGGATTTAAATCAATAATATTTTGATATTGAACGATAAACTAATTAAGATGACAGAGAGTAAGATCATAAATGTGAAAGGGCAAAACCTTTATATAGAATATCATAATTCAAACGAAAAAAGGCCTACCATTGTTTTTCTGCATGATTCATTAGGTTCCGTGCAGCTTTGGAGAGATTTCCCAGCCAAACTATCCGAAATCACACAATGCAACACCCTGGCTTATGACCGTCTGGGCTATGGAAAATCAGATCCGATGCCGACCCATGAAAGACCGGTAAATTATATGGAGCTGGAAGCAGACATACTGAACGGTTTACTGGCTGAAATGAATATTCATAACGCTATTCTTTTCGGGCATAGTGATGGAGGAACAATAGCTTTAATTGCCGCTGCAAAATATCCCGAAAGAGTAAAATCCGTTATCTGTGAAGCAGGACATATCTTTGTGGAAGACGTTACTTTAAAAGGAGTATATGATGCCTGGGACGCTTATAAAACAACCAATCTTCCGGAACGCTTACAGAAATACCATGGTGATAAAGTAGAAACACTTTTCAGAGCATGGACAGAAACCTGGACAAGGGACGATTACAGAACCTGGAATATTGAACATCTTTTGAAGCATATCACTTGTCCGTTATTATTCATTCAGGGAGAAGCCGATGAATACGGAACATTGGATCAGGTAGAAAAAACAGTTACTCAGGTGAGTGGAAGTGCTGAGAAATATATCATTCCTAATATCGGGCATACACCCCATAAAGAAGCTCCCGATCTGGTACTGGAAAAAACTACAAGTTTTATTAATAAACATTTTTAATATAAAAAAACAAAAAAAGACACTTGTTAAAAAGTGTCTTTTTCGATTACAATAACCGAAGTTCAGCCGCAATATTTTCCTTTGCCTGAACCTCATATTTTTTCTTAAAATACTCTGTTTTAAAGATGCTTTCGAGTTCCAGGAAATGTTTGAGTACTTTTTTTCGTCCGGGTTTATAAAGGAAATCAGGATAAATAGAATATTCTTTTCTTATATTTTGGGTATATTCCAAATAGGTTTTAAAATCTTTCCCCAACACAGAAAGATCAGCATCTAAAAGATAATTGGTATCCTCATGACCAGACTTCTGGTGCGATTTTGTAGCAAGAATCTGCTCTGAAATTATTGAAATAGTATTCTTATCTAAATGAAGTTCGGCAAGCCTTTTTTCTGCTTTAGCCGCACTTTTCTCTTCGTTAATTTTGGAAGTTGCATCGTAGATAACATCATGGTAAAATACTGAAAAAGAAATAGCCGTAAAATCTGAGATATTACTTTTCACCGCTTCAAGTTCACTGAACATGTTTTCAAGATGAAGAAGATTATGATAATGTCTTCCTTTTTCAGAATATTTCGTTTCAATCTCCTTCCAAAGAATATTTATCAACTGTTGATCGTTTGTGAACGAAGAACAAAGCTGGTCAAATTGATTTTTCAGATTCATAGAAATAAGGGATAAAAAAAAGGAACTTTTAAAAAGTTCCCTGATTTGCTTCCAGAACAGCCTTCAGCTCAGCCCAGCCTCCGCCGTTAAAACCGTCCTTTAATCCTTGATTATTAAGATAATCCAATGCCTTTCCGCTTCTGTTTCCACTTCTGCAGAATAAGATTACCGGCTTTTCAATAGATAGAATCTCATCCTGTCTATCTTCTACCTCACCTAAAGGAATATTCTTAGCACCATCTATATTGCCGTCCATTTCAAGCTCCATTGGCTCACGAACGTCGATTAATTCATAGTTTCCGGATTGTATTACTTCTATTAAAGACATAGTTGTAGAGTTTAAATATTAAATTAGAAACGAAATTACGCAATTTTTTTTTGAAAAAAATCCTAATGAAAACATAATTTTTCAGAAAAGAAACCAGCTGTGGTATGAACTTCAGTAGAAATCAAAAGATTGATAAAATAATCTTAATTTTGCAGAGTGAAATTATGAATGCAGGCGCTGAAAAATATTCTCAACTTATAAAGTCCAAGGCAAAAAGTTTTGGATTCCAGAGTTGTGGCATTTCCAAAGCTGATTTTCTGGAAGAAGATGCGCCTCACCTTGAAAAATGGCTGAAGAACAACTATAACGGTGAAATGAAGTACATGGAAAATCATTTCGATAAAAGACTTGATCCCCGGCTTTTGGTGGAGGGTTCCAAATCTGTCATTTCACTTTCTTACAATTACTTTCCTGAAGAAAAAATTTCAATATTAGAAAATTATAAGATCTCAAAATATGCGTATGCAGAAGATTATCATGAAGTAATCAAAGAGATTCTCCGGGAGATGGTTGCAGAGCTGCAGGAGGAAATAGGGGAGTTCGGATTCCGCGTTTTTGTAGATTCTGCACCCATTATGGAAAGAAGCTGGGCTAGAAAATCAGGAATTGGCTGGGTAGGAAAAAATGCAAACCTCATTACCAAACAAAACGGCTCTTTTTACTTTCTTGCCGAAATTATCTGCGATCTGGAACTGATTGCTGATCATGCAACCACAGACCATTGCGGAAGCTGCAGGAAATGTATTGATGCCTGTCCCACAGATGCTATTGTTTCTGAGAAAATCATTGACGGAAGCCGTTGTATTTCTTATGCAACCATAGAACTTAAAAATGAAATTCCGGATCATTTTAAAGATAAAATGGAAGACTGGATGTTTGGCTGTGATATCTGTCAGGATGTCTGCCCCTGGAACCGTTTCTCAGCACCCAACAAACAAAGCCGTTTCAAACCCAATGAAGCCCTGAAAAACTTCAAAAAAGGAGAATGGAAAGAAATTACCCAGGAAATTTTCTCAGAAATCTTTAGAAAGTCCCCGGTGAAAAGGACCAAATTTGCAGGACTGAAGAGAAATATTGAGTTTTTACAGAAACCTTCTGACTGATTTTTTCCTGAACTTTTGGTGACAATCTCTCCTTTGGAATTTTTTGTAGTTCCAAACCAGAGCTGATAATCGACCATTCCTTAAATTTTTGGCTTTAAGGAGGTAAAGATTTATACCAATAAGTTGCTTGAAAAACCTTTCCTATAAAGAAAAATTGATTTTCAGGAGATCAGAATCTCACCGAAAATCAACGTTTTTTTTGTACTCTTTTAGGAGCAGTTTTTACTCTTACTTTAAACCTTTTTTGGGATTTGATAGTTTTACGCATATTTGTGAATATTTCGTAACTAAATATAGCTAATTTTTCGATTAAAACAAATACTTTTACTAAAAATTAAAGATTAAATTTTATTTAAAAACATGACTGTGAAAACGATAATAATGTATCTCCTGAAAGTGATAGGAATTATTTTGGGAATTGTGGTGATTTATGTAATTCTTGGATTGCTGATTCCCTATATTCCGGTTTCGGCTAAAGATGATGGCCAGAAGAAAGAAATCCCAATTTATATCTATACCAACGGAGTGCATACAGATATAGTAATGCCAGTGAAGAATGATCTCCAGGACTGGAGCATGAAAATTCCTTTCGCCAATACAAAATCAAAAAAAACAGATTATCAGTATATCGGAATTGGCTGGGGTGACAAAGGATTCTATCTGGATACTCCTACGTGGGCTGACCTTAAGTTTTCAACCGCTGTAAAAGCTGCATTCTGGTTAAGTGATTCTGCCATGCATTGTACGTATTATAATACTATGAAAGAAGGAGAAGACTGTAAAATGATCATGATCAGCAGAAGCCAGTATGAGAATCTTGTAAAATTTGTAGAAGATAAATTTGACAGAGATCAGAACGGTAATTTCATGCTGATTCCTACCAATGCCGTATATAGTGATAATGATGCCTTTTATGATGCAAAAGGTACCTACAGCTTTCTTTATACATGCAATACATGGTCTAATAATGCTTTAAAGGCTGCAGGTCAGAAAGCGGCACTTTGGACTCCGTCAGATTTCGGAATTTTTCAGCACTATAAATAATTCATGAAGAGGATTTATCTGTTTTTTATCACTCTTTGGCTCTGTTCATGTTCTCAGGAGAAAAAAGGCAGTATGATAAATACTGCTGAAATACCTGCTGTGGCTGAAAAGAAACCTGCTGCTGACTTTTCCAGAATAAAAATAAAAGCAGAAGAAGCGTTGACATTCTGTAACTCGAAGAACCTTAACAATGATTTCTGTATCCTTATTGATATGAGTCTTCATTCTGGGGTAAACCGCTTTTTTGTCTGGGATTTTAAAAATAATAAGATCTCAAAAAAATACATGGTTGGTCATGGCTGTGGTTCCAATTCATGGAGCAAAGATAATTCTAAAGCGAATCCGGGATTCAGTAATGAAGACGGAAGTCATCTTTCCTCTTTAGGGAAATATAAGCTTGAAGGAAGGGGTTACAGCGACTGGGGAATCAATATAAAATACCTGATGCACGGCCTTGAAGAAACAAACAGCAATGCTTTAAAAAGATTTATTGTCTTTCATTCCTGGGATAAGATGAGTGATAACGAAGTTTTTCCAAACGGATCTCCTGAAGGATGGGGTTGCCCTACCGTTTCCAACAATGCGATGAAGGAAATTGATCCGATGATTCAGGATTCAAAGAAACCCGTTCTGATGTGGATATATAATTAAATCTTTGTTATACATTTGTTTCACAACAATCATGTAAATTGATTCCGCCTTATGAAACATACGCTTTTCCGCGAACAACAGCTCAATTGTGATATAGAAACTGCCTGGAAATTTTTCTCTTCAGCCAATAACCTTTCAGAGATTACCCCAAAAGACATGGGCTTTATTGTATTGACAGAAATGGCAGATGATGAAATCTATGAAGGAATGCTCATCGACTATTATGTTTCCCCATTATTCGGTATTAAAATGAAATGGCAGACAGAAATTACCCACGTTGATTTTCAAAAAAGCTTTATCGATTTCCAGAAAAAAGGACCATACAAATTATGGAATCATCATCATGAATTTATTTCCAATGAAGAAGGCGTTCTGATGAGAGATACTATAGATTATGAACTTCCGATGGGTTTTTTAGGAGAAATTGCTCATCGTATTTTCGTCAAAAAGAAACTGGAACATATCTTTGATTACCGTTTCAGAGTACTCAGCAGATTGTTTTAGTTATTCAATAGCAACGAGATTGTCTCAAAAGTCAGATAATTTGGTTTTTGTCATTGACTTCGGATCTTCGATTTCTGACGAAGGAAGAATCTTATTGATAATAAAATACCTGAGATTCTTCACTACATTTCATTTCGTTCAGAATGACACTTTTGAGAGAGCTTAGTTTAAAAACAATAATCAAATTCAATTGGCTTTTTCCGAAACCTTTAATAATTTTATATAGATTTCTAAGGAATGACTGAGGCCATGGATAAACATAACGGTTTGATTGCCATTTCGTAGAAATCTAAATTCTAATTATTGAAATTATCCATTCATTGTTTAAGTTTTTTTAACAGTTCAATGACCGGATTTCCCAGTAGAAATCCCTATTTTTGCAGGAATATCGTTTTTACTAAAAAACTAATGTGTTCTGGTTGACATGGCAGGTCTGAGGTCATTTTTCTTATTTTATATCATACTGGTTTTTACCCTTTTCAATTCGAATTGGGCAGAAAAATCATTGCAGAATGTTCCTCACGTTCCCCATGTAACCAATATTCATCTTCTGGATGTTTATGAAGAGGCAGATATGAATACGCATGCATTGCCTGCTGCTGCCAAAATTGTAAAACATTCTATCAAGAAAAATGATCCCGCAATTGCAGATTTTTCAGGAATTTTAAAAGTGATTCCAAAAATCACCCTTCCGGAGATTGCTGTATCTACTATTTGTGGAGTTAAATCCTTTCTCCATCTTCTTCAGTTGTACTAGGTTTAAGTTATTCAAAATCAGATTACTTTAACGAAATTTTATAACTTAAACATTTAAAAATGTATTTTAAAACTGTAATAATTTGCCTTCTGGCAACATTATTCGCTGTGTCATGCAGTAAAGACAAGGAGAAAAATAATAACAAAGATAAAGACGTTCCCGTGCTGGAAATCAAAGAAAAAGATACATTGGTGAGCAACCAGTTTGTCACTGATATCCAGGCTAAAAAGAATGTTGAAATGCGTTCCAGAATTGGAGGCATTATACAGCATATTTATGTAAACGAGGGACAATTTGTACATCAGGGGCAGGCTTTATTTAAAATCAATGATGCCGAGCTGCAGATGGAACTTCTGAAAGCCAATGCGACCTTAAAGCAGACTGAAGCCGATGTCCGTATTGCAGAAGTGGAGCTGAAGCAGATTCAGAGTCTTCATGCTAAAAAATTTGTTGCCAATAACGAACTGGAGATGGTGAAGGCAAAGCTGTCTTCCGCCAAAGCAAAACATGCTTTCGCTGATGCAGAAAAGAAAACGGTTCTTCAGAAGATCAGCTTTACAAGAATCACTGCGCCTTTTGACGGGGTAATTGACGTTATTCCCCATAAAGACGGAAGTTTGGTAGAAAATGGTACATTGCTGACTACGCTGTCTCAGCTGAATGAAGTATACGCGTATTTCTCAATTCCCGAAAACCTATATTTTGAGCTTTTAGCCAATGATAAGATCGGAAGCCATCAAAAAATAGAACTGACACTGCCTAACGGGGTTAATTACCAGTTTAACGGAGCTTTAAAAACAGCTGAAGGGGAAATCGACAGAGCCACAGGTTCCATCCGTTATAAAGTACTGTTCCCGAATCCGGATCATCTGATCAAACATGGTACTTCCGGAAAACTTATCATTTCCGAACATCAGGCTGATGCGATCCTTATTCCACAAAAATCCACCTTCTCCATTCAGGATAAGACCTATGTTTTTGTAGTGGATAAAAAGAATAAAGTGAATATGACCAGTATTAAGATCGGAGCTACATTAAGAGATTCTTATATGGTAGAAAGCGGTCTTAAAAAAGGAGATTTAATCATTTATGAAGGAACTCAGTCTTTGAAAGACGGTGACATCATCAAAATCAAAAAGAAGTATTAACCTTTCATAATCTTTAAATCAATTTACTATGGTAGAAATGTTTATAAGACGGAAGGTTCTTTCGTTGGTTATTTCCATATTATTTGTCCTGCTGGGAATAATGGCTTTATTAAAGATGCCGATTACCCAGTTTCCGGATATTGTACCACCTTCAGTCACCGTTACAGCAAAATATACAGGAGCGAATGCCGAAGTGTCTGCCAATGCAGTAGCTCTACCTCTGGAAAGGGCAATCAATGGAGTGCCGGGAATGACGTATATGTCTACGGTTACCTCCAATGACGGTCTTACCCTTATTCAGGTTTTCTTTGAAGTGGGAACAGATCCTGATGTAGCAGCGGTAAACGTTCAGAACAGAGTGACAACTATTCTTGATGAACTTCCTGAAGAGGTGATCAGAGCCGGAGTTACCACTGAAAAAGAGGTGAACAGTATGCTGATGTACCTTAACATCACCAGCACAGATCCGAGCCAGGATGAGCAGTTCATTTATAACTTTACGGATATTAACGTTCTTCAGGAACTGAAACGTATTGACGGAGTAGGCCGTGCCGAGATTATGGGACAGAAAGAATACTCAATGAGAGTATGGCTGGATCCACAGAAAATGGCGGCTTACAATATCTCTGCAGATGAAGTGATTACTTCACTACAAAAACAGAATATTTCTGCAGCACCTGGAAAAGTAGGAGAAACATCTGGTAAAACTTCCAGTCAGCTTCAGTATGTAATCAAATATAAAGGAAAGTTTTTTGAGCCTAAACAATATGAAGAAATTCCCATCAGATCTGATGTGGACGGAACCATTTTAAAGCTTAAGGATATCGCTAAAGTTGAATTCGGAGCAATGAATTACGGAATGGTTTCCAAAACAGACGGAAGGCCCTCTGCATCCATTATGATGAAACAGCGTCCCGGTTCCAACGCTTCCGAAGTTATTGAAAGCGTAAAGGCAAAAATGGAAGAATTAAAAGTAACATCCTTCCCACCCGGAATGGAGTACAATATGGCTTATGATGTTTCCCGATTTCTGGATGCGTCCATCAGTGCGGTATTGACAACTCTTATCGAAGCCTTTATCCTGGTAGGAATTGTAGTATTTATCTTCCTTCAGGACTGGCGTTCCACATTGATTCCAGTGCTGGCAGTTCCGGTAGCACTTGTAGGAACCTTTGCCTTCATGAATATGATGGATTTCTCGGTCAACCTTTTGACTCTTTTTGCCTTGGTTCTTGCCATCGGAATTGTGGTAGATAACGCCATTATCGTCGTTGAAGCTGTCCATGTTAAGATGGAAGAAGGCATGAATGCCATGGATGCCACCATCAGTGCTACTAAAGAAATTGCAGGAGCGGTAGTGGCTATAACCATTGTAATGTCAGCCGTATTTATTCCGGTGGCTTTCCTTGATGGTCCTGTGGGAGTATTTTACCGTCAGTTTTCACTGACACTGGCAATCAGTATTGTGATTTCCGGAGTGAATGCATTGACGCTAACTCCAGCACTTTGTGCTATTATTTTAAAGCCTCACAATCATAATAAAAAGAAAACTATCATCTATAGGGCTTTCCAGAGTTTCAATACAGGTTTTGAAAGACTTACCAATGGTTATGTAGGTATTTTATCAAAGTTTGCGACAAGAACTACAGTTACTTTTGGGCTGTTGTTTCTATTTGTTGGATTGACTTTTGTGACCAGCAAATTCCTGCCAACCGGGTTTATTCCCATGGAAGATCAGGGAATGGTGTATGTGAGTGTGACTACTCCACAGGGAGCAACGGTAGAAAGAACTGAAAAAGTACTGGATGAAGTGACCGTTATTGCCAAAAAGATAAATGGAGTAGAAAACGTGACCACTCTTGCTGGCTACAGTATTGTAACGGAAATTGCAGGTTCATCATACGGGATGGCGATGATCAATCTTAAAGACTGGAAACAAAGAAATATTTCAGTAAATGATCTGATTGCAGAGCTGTCTGATAAAACAAAAAGTATAGCTGATGCCCAGATTGAGATCTTTGCACCGCCCACAGTTCCCGGATTCGGTAATACCAGTGGTTTTGAACTGCGTTTGCTGGACAGAACCGGAGGAACTATTGAAAATACAGATAAAATTACTAAGGATTTTGTTAAAAAACTGAATGAAGCTCCTGAATTACAGAACAGTTTTACCAGTTTTGATGCTACTTTCCCGCAATATATGATCAATGTGGATTATGATATGGCGGCGAAGAAAGGAATTTCAGTAGATAACGCGATGTCAACATTACAGACGATGCTGGGATCTTATTACGCTACGAATTTTATCCGTTTCAGCCAGATGTACAAAGTGATGGTACAGGCAAGTCCGGAGCACAGAGATACCCCTGAAAGCATTCTGAATTTATATTTAAAGAATGATAAGGGTGAAATGGTTCCGTTCTCTACCTTTATCACTATTGAAAAAGTGTACGGACCAGAAGTATTGACGAGGTACAATATGTACATGTCTGCGATGATCAATGGAGAACCTGCAGATGGTTATAGCTCCGGAGATGCCATTGCTGCGGTAGAACGTGTTGCTAAAGAAACACTGCCTAGAGGATTTGATGTTGAGTGGTCAGGAATGACACGAGAAGAAATCTTATCAGGAAACCAGACGGTTTATATTTTCGCGATCTGTCTTTTATTCGTCTACCTTTTACTGGCTGCACAGTATGAAAGTTTCCTTCTTCCGATGCCGGTATTATTAAGCTTACCAACGGGAATCTTCGGTTCATATATCGCATTGGTACTTGCGGGATTGGATAACAATATTTACGCGCAGGTGGCATTGGTCATGCTGATTGGGCTTCTGGCTAAGAATGCCATTCTGATTGTAGAATTTGCAGTCGCAAGAAATAAACAGGGGTATGATATCATCCCGGCAGCAATTGAAGGAGCCAGACAGCGTCTGAGACCTATTCTAATGACCTCTTTTGCATTTGTGGCAGGACTTATTCCATTATGTATTGCATCCGGAGCAGGAGCAATAGGTAACCGTTCCATTGGCACAGCTGCAGCTGGAGGAATGCTGATAGGAACCATCTTTGGATTGGTGGTGATTCCGGGACTCTATATATTCTTTGCAAAACTTGAAAATAAGAAGAAAGATGAAAAGATTAAATCATAGAAATATAATATACGGAATTGCATCCCTGAGTCTGGTTTCATGTGCTGTTCCCAAAGTAACCGAGTTGAAAAAAGCTCAGGAATTACCAAATGAACTGATCAAAACAGATCAAAATAAAAGTTCAGATGAATTTCAGCAGCTCAACCTGAAGGCCTACTTTACAGATCCGCAGCTACTGGAACTTTTTGATAAAGTAGTGCACGCGAATCCGGATTTCCAGATTGCCCAGCAAAGAGTGGAAATTGCCAATAGTTTCCTTCAAAGATCAAAGATGGATTTACTGCCTTCCCTTGAAGTGGGAGTGCAGGCTTCCGGTGACCGGTACGGAAAATATACGATGGAAGGCGTTGGAAACTATGATACCAATCTTTCTCCCAATATTACGGAAGATCAGAAAATCAACCGAAATTTCACTCCTAATTACTGGGTAGGAGCTAGAAGCAGCTGGGAAATTGATGCGTGGGGCAAGCTGAAAAACAAAAAGATTGCTGCCCAAAAGAAATATCTGGCTTCCACAGAGGGTTTGAGGTTGCTTCAGGTAGAGCTTTTTACAGATATTGCCAATCTGTATTATCAGCTGGTGACTTTGGATAACCGTCTTGCCATTTATCAGAAGAATTATAACCTTCAGCAGAGGGCATTTGAGATTGTTCTGGCGCAGCGTGAAGTAGGAAAAGCTACAGAACTAGCTGTGCAGCAATTCAAAGCACAGAATAACAACTGGCTGGCGGAGATCGAACATATAAGAGTAGAGATCGTTACGGTAGAACAGGCGATCACTACGTTGACGGGAAGTTACGGCGGAGATGTAAAACGTGGGAAAATATTGATGCCTACCAATATGGAGGTATTAAATAAAACCATTAATGTAGAAGGTGTCATTCATTCCAGACCGGATGTAGCGGCGAACTATTATGTTTTAGAAGCTTCCCAGGCTGATGCGAAGGCTGCAAGAGCTGCTTTTTACCCTAAGATTGATCTTGGTGCCGGTTTCGGACTGAATTCTTTTTCTGTAGAGACTTTCTTTAAGCCAAGTTCTCTGGCCGGGCAGCTATTGGGTGGACTGATGGTTCCTGTTTTTAATAAAGGACAATTGAAGTATGAATTCAAAGTAGCAAGCAAAGAGCAGGAAATTGCTTTTTTAAACTATCAGAAAAGCATTACGACTGCTTTTAACGAGCTTCAGTCGATCCTGAAACAGACTAAGATCTATGAACGTGTTTTGAAACTGAAATCAGAAGAAGTAGGTTTTCTTGACCGTGGTGTAGAGGTTTCCAACGATCTCTATCTAACGGGATATGCCAATTATTTTGAACTGATCAATTCTCAGAAGAGCAAACTGACCGCTGAACTGGATTTATTACAGTTCCAGCACCAGAATACCAGAAATAACGTCTTGCTGTTTAAAGCATTGGGCGGGAAACTGGATTGATTTTTACTTTTTTTTTACGATGAAGGAAGCTGTCTTTTAGGCAGCTTCTTTTATTTTTTAATTATGCTCTACGGATTCCCGTAATCATCATTGAAATAATTTCAGGATATTTATCTAAGTAAAACAATAACCATGAAAATTTGAAGAAGATCTCAAAAGAGTATTTAAAATCAATAGAGGAAGAGGAATTCTGGATTATCCGAAATATGGATTCAGAATAGAATTAAGATGTTGCTTTATTGAGTGTTATAATCCTGGATTGACAGATTGTTGCTCATGTGTTTGCATCAGAATCTAACTTTTAATAAGTTGAGATATTTTTTTATATGATTAAAAAAAGAGACTGTCCAAATGGGCAGTCTCTTTCTGTATTGTTTAAAACATATCTGCCGTAAAGCAGGATTGTTTTATGCGTAAGTATTATTTAACAATCTGAATTTCAACAGCGGAGAATCCTTTAGGAGACTTCTCTTTTTCGAAAGATACTTTGTTTCCTTTTTTTACCGGTTCTACACAGTTGTTGTTGTGGAAGAAGATATTTTCTTTAGAATTGTCTTCAGTGATGAAACCATATCCTTTTTCACTCAGGAAAGTAACAATTCCTGTTTTTCTTGGATCTTCCTCAATAATAGGAGCTGCACCCAGTTGAATATCATCAAGGTTTACTTCCTGTCTTTGTTCAGGTGGAGTAGAAGTTAATCTTCCGAATTCGTCCACATACATATAGACGTCCTCCGCTCCTTTGTTGTTGTTCGTTTTACGTTCTTCGCGTCTTAGCGCCTTTTCTTTTTGCTTTTGAATTTTTTTCTTGAAATTTTCCTTTTTAGAAAAAGAATCTGCCATAAATTATTTTTAGTATTTAGTTTCTATAAATTAATTGGTTCAATCTGGTCTGTTTTAGACCCCTATAAAGCCTGGTTGTGTTTTCTGTCTTGGATCACTCCAATCATACAGAGCTTTAAAATTCCGACAAGTATTGTTCTTAGTAGAAAAATAAAAGTTTAAAATATGGCTGCTCAAAAAGCAAAGACTGAATAAAAAATATTCGGGTCGTTACAGAAAACAAAGTATAGACTTGGTTATTTAATGTACAAATATACAACAATAAAATGAATAATCAGGTTTTAAATGATTGATTATCAGAAATGGTTTTACAGCAGATCTGGCGGAATCCCTTTATAGTCTGAGTGTAAGACGATAATAAGAGCTTGAACATAGACATAAAAAAATCCTCAGAACACTGAGGATTATAAAAAAAATATATTATAAAAATGAAGTGGTGTATAATATGGCTGGAAGAGCATCAAATGTTATGCCTAAAATTGAAGCGTATTAGTGAATTATATGGCTTTGTTTAATAGAAGAGGAGCGTTTCAGATCATATCTGGCTGGAAAATAGCATTCTATTAAAAAATATTGTTTATATAAAAAAAATATTAATGTTTTTTTGCTTCAGTTTAAAATTAAATTTCAAAAAAAACTGATAGTCATTTGAATTTTAATACAATTCCCGAAAACTTCACCATGTTAAGGATGTTTTTATTATCCATCTTTGCCTCATTAACATTTAAAAATAAAAAACAATGTCAACACAAAATGTAAAAGGAAAAGTTGTTTTAATTGCTGGAGGCGGTAAAAACCTGGGAGGACTTTTAAGTAGAGATTTTGCAGCGAAAGGAGCAAAACTGGCAATACATTATAACAGTGAAAGCTCAAGAACAGATAGTGAAAAAACACTTGCTGAGGTACAGGCATTAGGGGCAGAAGCATTTTTGTTTCAGGGAGATCTTACCAAAGTAGAGAATCTTACAAAGTTCTTTGATGAGGCAATTTCCCGTTTCGGAGGGATTGATATTGCAATCAATACGGTGGGAATGGTACTGAAAAAACCATTTTCAGAGACTACGGAAGCAGAATACGATACTATGTTCAATGTCAATTCAAAATCTGCTTACTTCTTTTTGCAGGAAGCGGGTAAAAAACTGAATGATAACGGGAAAATCTGTACCATTGTTACTTCCTTGCTGGCGGCTTACACAGGACTGTATTCTACGTATGCAGGAGCAAAAGCACCGGTAGAGCATTTTACAAGAGCTGCTTCTAAAGAATTCGGAGCAAGAGGAATTTCAGTAACTGCTGTAGCACCTGGCCCAATGGACACTCCTTTCTTCTATGGACAGGAAACAGATGATGCCGTTGCTTATCATAAATCAGCTTCAGCACTGGGTGGACTTACCAATATTAAAGATATAGCTCCACTGGTAGAATTTCTGGTAACAGAAGGCTGGTGGATTACCGGGCAGACTATTTTTGCTAACGGAGGATATACAACAAGATAATTCGTTGGACAATCCATTAAAAAAGAAACTCACTGAAAACAGCTTTCAGTGAGTTTTTTATTTTATAAGAAATAAGGAAATTAAGTGGTTTTCACCTTCACTTTTTCCAATATACTTTTGATGATAAAGAATAGACCGAGAAGAACAAAAGGAATACTCAATAATTGTCCCATATTCAGGCTCATTCCGTGTTCAAATTCTACCTGATCTACCTTGATGAACTCAATCAGAATTCTCATGATGAAGATCAACAGAATACTGATTCCAAAATAAAATCCTTTTCCAATCTTAAATATGTTTTTCTTATAAATAAAATAAACAGAAAGGAAAATAACAAAATAAGAGATAGCCTCATAAAGCTGAGCAGGATGCCTCGGAAGATTATCTACCTGACGGAAAATAAAAGCCCATGGAACATCCGTAGGAACTCCAATAATTTCAGAATTCATAAGATTGGCGAGCCTGATGAAAGTGCCACCCAATGGAAGTACAATCGCTATGGCATCTAAAACGGTCATGAACGGGATAGAAAATTTTCTCGCATATATAAGAAGCATGATCACCAATCCGATACCACCACCATGACTGGCAAGTCCTGCAAATCCTGTAAAATGGTAACTTCCGTCCACTCCCTTTTGAATCGGTAACAAGATTTCAAGAGGATGCTGGGAATAATAATCAAAATCATAAAAAAGACAGTGTCCAAGTCTGGCTCCTACTAAAATTCCTATCAATGCATAGGAAAATAAAGCTTCATGAGCCTGTGAACTAAGGCCTTCTTTTTTATAAATACGTTTTAAAATATTTAAACATAAAACAAGTCCTGTAAGAAATAGCAGTCCGTAATATTTTAAAGGAAATCCTAAGATATTGACGATTTCGGGATTAACGTCCCAGTTGATATATAATAAATTCATTCCTGCAAAGATAAGAAAATAGGAATTTCCGGACCGAATGGAAATATTTCTGTGTTTTTTAATTTGATTTTCAGGAGAGTACAGTTGGGTTTTTTGTGTGTGATAGAATTTTATTTCTGAGCTGAATAGGTCTTTATACGGGATAAAAATGAACATAATTTAAAATGATTCTTGATGAAACATTTGGTAACTTTAGCCTACCACCAAAACAAAAGCTATGCATCATCAGTTGGAGAAACATTATGTAAACAGGGTAGGCTGGCTCCGGGCAGCTGTATTGGGAGCGAATGACGGGTTATTATCCACTACAAGTGTTGTTATCGGGGTTGCTGCTGCAGAACCGGATCGTCATATCATTATTCTTGCAGCACTTGCAGGGATGATTGCCGGAGCAATGTCTATGGCAGCAGGGGAATATGTTTCCGTAAGTTCACAGGAAGATACGGAGAAAGCAGATTTACTTCGTGAAAAACGTGAGCTTGAAGAAATGCCGGAAATAGAACTTAGAGAACTTGCCAAAGTATATGAGAAACGAGGCTGTACCAAAGAAACAGCGATGCAGGTAGCTATGGAACTTACAGAACACGATGCCCTTGGGGCACATGCCCGTGATGAATTAGGAATTAATGAAATAACACAGGCGAAACCTTTGCAGGCAGCAATGGCTTCTTTCGGGTCATTTGCAGTAGGTGCTTTATTGCCGTTTAGTGTTTCTCTTTTGGCACCTCTTAAACAAATGGTGTATTTCCAATACGGATTTTCAATTATATTTTTAATGTTTTTAGGAGCAGTCTCTGCCAGAGCCGGAGGTTCCAGTATTAAAGTAGCCGTCTTGAGGATCTGTTTCTGGGGAACTGTTGCAATGGGAATTACAGCATTCGTAGGTCATATTTTCGGAGTCAATGTAGCGTAAAGGCTGTACTACTTCTGTCTGAGCTGGAAGTGAAAAGAGATGAAAAATTATTTACATCTTATATGTCTTAAAAAGTGTATTTTACATCGCAAATTTAAATAAATGAAGAATATTTTTATTTTGTTTTTTGTGATTGCGATTCAGACTACAGTTCATGCTCAAAAAGATCGTTATCCTTATTTTATGAAGACCTGGAATTTCATAAAATATTACCATCCTGATGTTGCCAATGGTAAAAAAGATGCCGACAGTCTGTTTTTGGAGACTATTGGAAAAGTGAATGAACAATCAGATGAAAATGCAGTCATTACCCTTTTATCAAAAAATCTGAACAATAAATTCTCCGGTGCTCCGG
>NZ_WJHU01000011.1:0-98254 GCF_033712365.1 Chryseobacterium sp. JV558 | reverse complement strand
ATTCAGCATCTACTAAATAAGAACAATCTGTGAGAATATATTATTTATTTTTTTGCCTTATTCCCCATATAAAATGTAAGCTTCCCACCATTCATAATCTCAGAATGCTTCAATGTGAAGTTTTTTATTTCTTTTCCATTCAAAAGAACCTTTTGAACATACACGTTTTTCGGACTTTGGTTGATAGCTTCAATTTCAAAAGTTTTTCCGTTTTCCAGATTCAGTACGGCATTATCAATCGCAGGACTTCCAATAGAATAATCTTCCGATCCGGGAGCTACAGGATAAAACCCTAATGTGCTTAAGATATACCAGGCACTCATTTGTCCCGCATCATCATTTCCTCCCAATCCATCTGGTGTTGCTTTATACTGCATTTCCAGAATCCGGCGGATTTGTGCCTGTGCTTTCCATGGCTGCCCTGCCCAGTTATAAAAATAAACAACATGGTGAGCCGGTTCATTTCCGTGAACATATCCACCAATAATTCCTTCCCGTGTAATATCTTCAGTATCGGCGAAGAATTCATCAGGCAAATGCATGGTGAACAGTTCATCCAATTTTGATGCAAATTTTTTCTTTCCACCCATTAGGTTGATCAGTTCATCAGGATTTTGCGGAACAAAGAAACTGTAGTTCCATGAATTTCCTTCAATAAAACCTTGCCCATGGGTGCTAAGCACATCAAAATCTTTTTTAAAGCTTCCATCTGCCAAACGCGGACGCATAAATCCGATGGTTTTATCAAAATTATTTTTCCAGTTTTCAGATCTCTTGATAAACTGATTGTAGATTTCTGTTTTGTTCAAATGTTTTGCCAGTTGAGCAATAGCCCAATCATCATAGGCATACTCTAGCGTATTGGAAACAGAAGTTCCGCTTTTCTCAGCCGGAATGTAACCAAGATCAATATACTGTCCGATGCCTTCGTAATTTCTTTTGTTGGCCGTTTCTATACATGCTTTTAAGGCTTCTTCTGGATCTCCTTTATAATTTCCTTTAATAATGGCATCCGCAACAACGCTTACACTGTGATAGCCGCTCATACACCAGTTGTCGTTGGCATAATGTGACCAGATAGGCAGCATTTTCATAGAAAACTGATTATAATGAGCCATCATTGATTTTACCATATCACCATTCCGTTTGGGCTGGATAATATTAAAGAATGGATGAAGAGTTCGGTAAGTGTCCCATAAAGAGAACGTAGTATAATTGGTGAAGCCTTCTGCCTTATGAATATTTTGGTCTAATCCTTTATATTCTCCATTGACATCCATGTAAGTGGTAGGATTGATAAAGGTATGATACATTGCTGTATAGAAGTTCGTTTTTTCCGTATCAGAACCTTTGATGACAATTTTATTTAATTCTTTATTCCAGTTGTTCTGTGCTTGAGTTTTAGCCTGATCAAAAGACAGATTTCCGGCCTCTTTTTCAAGGTTTTCCAAAGCGTTGGTCTGACTTACTGGTGAAATGGCCAGCTTAACTTCAATCGCTTCATTTTCATTAGTATCAAAATCAAAAAACATTTTCAGGTTCTTCCCTGCGATTTCCGGAAAGTTCTGGTTCTGGTCAAATTTTCTCCAAAATCCTTTGTAGACTTGCTTTTCATCATAGTTTTTTTGTCCATAAGATTTAAATGGTTTTGAAAATTTCATAGCAAAGTAGACTGTTCTTGTTCTTGCCCAGCCATTAGTCTGGCGATATCCAGTGATGGTATTTCCGTTTTCTACCCGAACGTATGTCCATACATTTTTTCCATCATAGTTGTAAATGCCAGCCATCAGATCCAGAATAATGCGAGACTGGTCAGATTTTGGAAAAGTATAGCGGTGAATTCCTACTCTTGGCGTTGCTGTTAATTCTGCCAGAATATTGTGATCATCCAGTTTCACTTTGTAGTATCCGGCCTCTGCAGTTTCATTTTGATGAGAGAACTTGCTTCTGTAACCGTTTTTAGGATTTGTTGCTGTTCCGGGATTCAGTTGTAGTTTTCCTACAGTAGGCATTATCAGGAAATCTCCGAGATCAGAATGTCCTGTTCCACTGAAATGAGTAGAGCTGAAACCAACAATGGTTTTATCTTCATAGCGGTAGCCGGCGCAGTATTTATAAACCTCACCATTGTATTTTCCGTTAAGTTCATAAGAAATAGTATCTGTTTCAGGACTTAGCTGTACAGCACCAAAAGGAACTGTAGCTCCAGGATAAGTATGGCCCATCTTTTCAGTTCCAATCAGTGGATTGACGTATTGTATTAATTTTTCAAATTTTTGGGCATTAAAGCTGGCGCTTACAAATACTAGAGAAAGAAAGACAATGGGTCTGTAATTTTTCATTAATGACAATTTTTCAAAGTTTAAAATTAATTAAAATCATCATTTGCTGTTGTGTTTTAGATAAGTTTGAATACTATTTATTCTTTTTCAGAAAAACGGAATCCTATTCCATGGAGGTTTTCTATTAAAATGTGATGCTCCTCAGCCAGTACTTTTCGTAATCTGGAAATAAATACATCAAGACTTCGGCCCATAAAATAATCATCATCACCCCAGATGGCCTTCAGAATATCCTGTCTTTTAACTACAAGGTTTTTGTGACGAATGAAATAGAAAAGCAGGTCAGATTCTCTTTGTGTAAGAGTTATACTGTTTTCTATCCCTTGCAGCGTATAGTTTTTAGGATCAAAATTATATTTCCCCACTTTATATTTTAGAGGTGCAGTATCTGTTTTCTTGGTGCGTTTCAGGAAGACTTCAATTTTCAACATCAATTCTTCGATGCTGAATGGCTTTACCAGATAATCATCAGCTCCTATTTTAAGCCCTTTGATTCTGTCTTCTTTTAAGGCTTTGGCAGAAATAAAAATAATGGGGATCTCAGAATTTTTACTGCGGATATGTTCAGCTACTTCAAAACCGTTTATGCCGGGCATCATAATATCCAGCAGACATATATCGAAATCCTGACTGTTAAATGCTTCCAATGCAGATTCTCCATCAGAATAACAGCTGATATCATAATAACTTTCCAGACTGTCCTCAACCAGGAAAGCTATTGTTTTGTCATCTTCGGCATATAAAATTTTAGATTTCTCCATACTTACAAATAATTAATTTGAAAACGGACAAAAGAGGGTTGTGGTAATTCCTTTCTCTTCATTATTCTCCACAGAAATTTTCCAGTGATGCTGCTGAACTACTTTTTTTACATAAAATAATCCCAGGCCAAAACCATTCACTTCTTCACTTCGTTTAGTGTGTACCCTGTAAAATTTTTCAAAAATATGAGGAATATTTTTAACAGGAATACCCATTCCGTTGTCTTTAAACTTTAAATATAAGCCTTTTGAATCTTTATAAGATGAAATTGTAATAACAGGCATTGTTTCACAATACTTAATGGAATTATCTAAAAGGTTGTAAATGATATTTGTAAAGTGAAATTCATCAGCCATTACTGAAGTACTGTTTTCAATATCAATTTCGATGCTAAGGTCTTTATTTTTATGCTGTGTACTGTCTGCAATTTCTTGAATAAAAGGAAGTAAAAGAATTTTTTGAGGCTTTAATGACAACCCTGCGGCATCATTTTTAGCAATATTGAGTATTTTCTCAATGTGATTATTGAGCTTATGACTTTGATTGATGATAATGGAAGTATACGTCTGCAGTTTGGAATTATCCTGCACCAGATCCTGCTTATTGAGTGCTTCTGAGGCCAAAAGTATTGAAGACAATGGCGTTTTAAACTCATGGGTCATATTGTTGATGAAATCACGCTGCAGTTCTGAAAATTTCTTCTGTTGAATAATGGTATAAATAGAATAAACATACACCAGAAGAATGATAATAAGAGCAAACGTAAGAACATACCAGAACCTTAAAGAACTGATCAGGTAAGTGGTTTTATCCGGAAAACGGATAGAAAAGTAATAGATGAGGTTTTTGTGCTTCGGAAAATTGATCATCTTGTTACTGGGGCTTTCCTGATGCGAAGTCATATACTTTCCGTACACCATTTTATCACTGTGGCAGTTATATAATGCATATACGTAATCTGTGTTGATCTGAAGCCGGGTAAATTCTGTTTTCAGATAATATTCAAGAACTACGGGATGAAATTCATTGTTAATATTAACCACATAATAGTCATTGGCAATATTCTGAACAGGACTTTCGATATAAGAATTTTTACCTCCGGATAATTTCTCTGCAACCTCCATTAAGGCAATATTTACCTTTTGGTTGAACTTTTTATCTTCAAGATTATAAGCCTGGCGGGTCCACATCAGCTGAGCTATTAAAATTCCGATAATAGCTACGAATCCCAGCGTTATTATAATATTGAGTTTTTTTATTTTCATTTCCTGAACAATATTATCCAAAAATATCTATTTATCTTTTATTATTAACAACTCGTTAACAAATGTTTGACAGCAGTTAACAAGTTGTAATCATTGTCTGTTTTACATTTGTTATATCGAAAAAGATAATTAGTTTCTAACTATTAAAATTTATACTCATGAAAAAATTAAAAATCACAGCTCTTTTAGCCGTTTTGGCATTCTCTCCGTTTTATGCAAATGTAATTACTGCAGATGCTCCTTCCATTGTAAAAATGGTTGCAGATGCTCTTAAATGGAAATCAGAATCTATAGATGTAGGAAATATCCCTCAGGGAAAACCAAAATTGATCAGATTTGAATTTACGAATACAAGTTCACAACCAATCATTATTCAAAATGTAGCTCCTTCATGTGGGTGTACTACAGCTGATTATACAAAAACACCTATCCAGCCAGGGAAAAAAGGATTTGTAGAAGCTAGCTATAACGCAGCAGCAACAGGTCCGTTTATGAAGACTGTAAACGTTACAACAAGTGATAGTAAAACTCCTAAAACGCTTTCATTCAAAGGAGTAGTTGCTTCTTAATATATCGTTTTAACAAATAAAAAATAGCCTGGTAATTGTTATCAGGCTATTTTCTTTTCAAATAGTTGATTTTTAATGATAAGGTTGTCTAAACTTTACAAACTTAGGAGTACTTTTATGCAAAGCTTGGCTCTACGTAAACTTAAATGTTTAAAACTTTAGTGCCTAAAAACCATCTATATAAAAGTTTGGACAGCTTCTCTATAGAGAATAATTATTTATAGCATTATTTATCGACCTATTTTCAAGGATAGCAATTCAATATTTATTATTTTTAAGAAAAAATATTTTATGAATCTATATACACAACCTATGCTGCGCGAAGGTGCACTAAAAGATAAAGTAGCAATTGTAACAGGAGGCGGAAGCGGACTTGGAAAAGCGATGACTAAATACTTTCTTGAACTGGGTGCCAAGGTAGTGATTACTTCCAGAAATCTGGAAAAATTACAAACAACAGCTAAGGAACTGGAAGATGAAACAGGTGGTAAAGTTCTTTGTGTGGCTTGCGATGTAAGAAACTGGGATGAGGTAGAAGCGATGAAATATGCAGCCTTAAAAGAATTCGGTAAGATTGATATTTTATTGAACAATGCTGCCGGAAACTTTATCTCTCCAACAGAAAAACTGACTCACTCCGCTTTTGACTCTATTTTGGATATCGTTTTAAAAGGAACAAAAAACTGTACACTTTCTGTAGGAAAACACTGGATAGATTCTAAAACTCCAGGAACGGTTCTGAATATCGTTACAACCTATGCATGGACAGGTTCTGCCTATGTAGTTCCGTCAGCTTGTGCAAAGGCAGGCGTTTTGGCAATGACAAGATCTCTGGCTGTAGAATGGGCAAAATATGGAATCCGTTTCAATGCCATTGCTCCGGGACCTTTCCCTACAAAAGGAGCTTGGGACAGACTTCTTCCGGGAGACCTTCAGGAAAAATTTGATATGAAGAAAAAAGTTCCGTTGAGAAGAGTAGGAGAGCATCAGGAGCTTGCCAATCTTGCCGCTTACCTGGTTTCTGATTATTCAGCATATATGAATGGGGAAGTAGTAACCATTGATGGAGGGGAATGGCTTCAGGGTGCCGGAGAATTTAATATGCTTGAAGCAATCCCAAGTGAAATGTGGGATGCTTTGGAAGCAATGATTAAATCAAAAAAATCAAATTAATTAAACTTAAATAAAAAAAGGCTCCCGGATGTGTAACAATTCCGGGAGTTTTTTTACCTATGTACTAAGTAATAATTTTTCAAATGAATTTTAAACTTCCAACCCTTGTTTCCACCGTTGCAGTGTTGCTGTTTTCAGGATCTGTATACGCACAGGAAAAACCGAAATATGATTATGTAGAAGCATTCAAACCGTTTTTCTATCCGCAGACAGGTACAGCAACCCGTTCTGCAAGTGGACAGCCGGGACATGCGTATTGGCAGAATTCAGCAGATTATCATTTGAATGTCAGCCTGAATGAAGATAAAAAAGAAATTACCGGTACTGCGGAGATTACCTATACCAATAACAGTCCGGATAAGCTAGGTTTTCTTTGGCTGCAGCTTGATCAGAACCTTTTTGCGAAAGATTCCAGAGGAAACGGGGTAGTTCCGCTTTCAGGAAGTAGAAACGGAGCTCATGGTGAAGAGTTTAATGGCGGATACAAAATTAAATCCATCAAGCTTGATGGGAAAAGAGAAGTAAAATATACCATTACAGATACAAGAATGCAGATTGATCTTCCAAAGGAACTGAAAGCCAATGGAGGAGTTGCAAAAATAGAAATTGAATATTCTTTTGTTTCTCCTGAGTATGGTTCAGACCGGATGGGAATACAGGACACTAAAAATGGTAAAATCTTTACCATGGCACAATGGTATCCGAGAATGTGTGTGTATGATGATGTTTTGGGATGGAATACCCTTCCATACCTAGGAGCTTCGGAGTTTTATTTAGAATACGGGGATATTACAGCTAATATTACCGTTCCTGCTAATCATTATGTGGTAGCATCCGGAGAGCTTCTGAATGAAAAGGAAGTCTACAGTAAAGAGGAAATCAACAGATGGAGCCAGGCAAGAAACAGTGATAAAACAGTAATGATCCACCCTGAGTCTGAAATTGGTAAAAATAAAACTTCAGGTACGAAAACCTGGAAATTTAAAATTAAGCAGACAAGAGATTTTGCTTGGGCATCATCTGCCGGATTTATTTTAGATGCAGCAAAAATTGATTTGCCTAGTGGAAAGAAATCTTTAGCTATTTCAGCGTATCCTGCAGAGAGTGCTGGGGAAAAAGCATGGGGAAGATCTACAGAATATACAAAAGCAGCCATAGAACATTATTCAAAAAAATGGTATGAATATACTTATCCCGCAGCTACCAATGTGGCAGGAAATGAAGGTGGAATGGAGTATCCGGGAATTGTGTTCTGCCATATGGATTCCAAGGGAGAAGACCTTTGGGGAGTTACAGATCACGAGTTCGGACACAACTGGTTTCCTATGATTGTGGGATCTAATGAAAGACTGTTCGCATGGATGGATGAAGGATTCAATACGTTCATTAATGGTCTTTCCACCGAAGCTTTCAATAAAGGAGAATATTATAGCAAACCCAATCTTGCAAGAACAGGGATGTATCTGATGACTGACAATCTGGAACCTGTGATGGTAGGACCGGATAATATGAAAGAAAGAAGTATCGGTGCTTTGGCGTACTATAAACCGGGAACAGGATTAGCGGTTTTAAGAGAAACGATCCTCGGACCTGAAAAATTTGACAAAGCATTCAGAACTTATATAGATCGATGGGCCTTTAAACATCCTACACCATGGGATTTCTTCCACACGATGGAAAACGTTTCCGGGGAAGAGCTGAACTGGTTCTGGAGAGGATGGTTCCTGAATAAATGGAAAATTGATCAGGCCGTTAAAAATGTAAAATATATCAACGATGATTTTAAAAACGGAGTTCAGATTACTGTTGAAAACCTTGGCCAGCTGCCAATGCCTACCACTGTACAATTGAAATTCAAAGATGGAACGGCACAAACCGTGAAAATTCCTGTTGAGGTTTGGAAAAGAAATTCAGAATGGACATTTAAGGTAGATTCTAATAAGGAAATTGATGAGGTGAAACTTGATCCAAATTCTGTAGTTCCTGATATTAATCCGGAAAACAACAGCAAAAAGCCAGAATAGAAATTCTGCTGCATATATCTGTAAAATATACCTGTTACAAAGGCCTGAGCTTACAATCGTAAGTTCAGGCTTTTTATTTTTAGGGTGTTTTTCCGGGGCAAGTAAAGGTGTTTCCCTACAATCTTTTGGGCATCAGTGATCTACTTTTGTCTCACCATATTAATCAAAAACAAAACAACATGGAAACATTAAAATCGGTGCTTGAAGCAAGCCACGCCAAAAAAACAAAAAATGAGTTAATCGACCTTTTATCAGGAGTAGAAAAAGTTCTTACCCCTGCAGTCTATGAAAAAGTATCAGGAATTGAGACTTCAGAATTGAGTGCATTAACGAACAAAGAACTATTAGGTATCGTAGAAGACTTCAAAAAGAATTATGATGAGAAGTGGGAAAAATCTTTTTCCGGTGCATCTTTAGAAATTATGAAATTGATTGCCGGTAAAATGGCTGCCGATGAAGAAATCTTCAAAACTTCAGATGCTGCCAGTGCAGATTTCGCTGCAGAATTGGGAAGTATTGACTTTGCTACTATTATTGGCGGACCTTTGGATGCCTGTGTAAAAGCGCAGTCTAACGCTTCTATTGCCACCGTTAATTTCATCAATGAAGTCGGTTTTGAGCTTACGGATCCCAACAACCCGAATAGCGCGAAAAAACTGAGAATGGCAGAATTCAAATACACCAAAAATATTCCCAACCCGGATTTTGATCCAGATAAGCCGGTAGATAATACCAATCCTAAAACAATTCCTGATCCGGTAGAACTTACCGTTCCTTTCATAGCATTGCTGAATGTTCCAAGTTTCAGAATTGAAACCTGTGAAGTAGATTTCAATGTTAAGCTTAATTCAACATACACTAAAGACGTAAGTGACGAATTTGGAATCAATGCAGGAGTATCCGGAGGATGGGGACCTGTAAAATTCAAAGTGGATGTGTCTTATAAAAGAACATCCAGCACAGGAATCAAAGTGGAAAAAGAATACTCTCTTGGAGTAAAAGTACGTGCAACCAATGACGAAATGCCTGCCGGACTTGAAAAGGTACTTGGACTTCTTTCACAATAATCTATTTTACGAAAGATGATAAAATTATCAGACTACCTGGATTATCTCAACAACGAGATAATTCAGGCTCGTAAAAAAGCAGACGAAAATGCGGTTCTTATTGCAAAAGAATATGCCCGTCATGAATACCTTAAATACTTTAAGGTTCCGAGATATGCACTGCCCAGTGTAAAGATGGATATTCCGATCAAAATTACGGATATAGATTCAGCTCCTAAATATAATTTTAAACTAAATCAGGATCAGTTTGTTACAGAAATGAACGAGAGAATCCGTCTGGTGAATAAAGAGAAAAAGCTTAATATTTCTGAAATTACTAAAAGACAGATCCAGACTGAAGAATTCAAGACTTTGTTCAGTAAACTGGAAAAAAGTGATCAAAAATTCGGTAAACTTCCGGCCAATGAAGTGCTGAAACTGGATCTCCGAAACAAAATCAAAATTCTTAATTCGGGAATCTTCAGACCTCAGGAAGGGACTACTGAAGAAGAAACTGATGAGTTGAAAGAGATTTTCTCAAAGGTTTTACTGAATAAATATACATTGGTAAATGCAAAACTGAACAATATTTACATAGATCCCAATACAAGCGCAGCGGAAGATAAAGATAAGCTGTTTATCAATCTTCATGTAGAAATGGAGGAAGAGGGAATCAGGATTGTATCCTATAAAGATAAAGACGGTAATGAAATAGAACAGATAACTTTTGAGTAATGCAGGAACTTATTCACTACACCGTACAGAAAATCAAAGAACTTCTGGAGCATTTCAATGAAGTTCAGGGTTTATACCTGGCAAAATCATTTGACTTTGATGCCCGGTTTGATGTATTTCTCAACGAGGCTCTGGAATATTTTCGTACAAAAGGAAATACTAGCCACGAATCTGAGGTTTTGAAGATTATGAATATGATTTCAACCGTTAAAAGAGGTTTTAATCCTATAAAAATGGAGAAAATAATTAACGGAAGACGAGAGATTCTCGGAGGATTTTCATTCAACGGGATGGAAAGTATGTATGATATTCTGATGGAAATCTATGCGAAGGAAAATAAAAAACTGGATGATGCAGAAGAACTTATTTCAGGAATCATTGTTTCCTTATACCAGAATGGAATTTTAGATGATGAAAAACTGAAAGAAATGAATACCGTTCCCAAAATTGAAAGCTTCTGGAATTCACTGGTCGAACAGAATACGGCCATATCGGGAATTAATAAAAAGCTAAGACTGACGATCATTCCGGAAGATATTTTCATCATTCTGGAAAAAGTATTTCTGAAATTAATTTAAAAAAAGATCATTATGGAAACCGGAAGATATATCGTTTTGCTGAAAGATCAGCAGAAGACCGCACTCAAAAAAATAGAGAAAGAACTGGAGGTGAGCATTACTTCCTCAGAGCTTCTTTCCAAAGAAAATCGTTCCTATGAAATTATTGATCAGGATAACGGTGTGCTTTACAAAAATCTGGGCATTCTTGTGGTGGATAATATGGATGAAGATCAATTGAGAAGTGCCGTGAAAAACGAATCGAATTCTATCGTTTATTACGAAAAAGAACGGGAGTTTTTTCCTGCGGATGAACTACAGCTGATTAATGAGCTTAAAAAACAGTCTGCCGGACTCACAGAAAAAATTTCAGAACTTGAAAAATACATAACCAGCAAACCTTTACCTCAAAAATCATTCGTTGAAATGGAATGGGGATTAAAAGCGATTGGGCTGGAAAACACTCACTATACAGGAAAAGGTATTGATGTCTGCATTCTTGATACAGGACTTGAAACTTCCCATCCTGATTTTTCTTCTGAAGAAATTGAAGGAAAATCATTCATCAATGGTGAAGACTGGAACAGAGATCCCAACGGTCATGGTACACACTGCGCCGGAGTTGCCACAGGAAATACGAGATCCGATACCGGAAGACGTTACGGAATTGCCAGAGACTGCAATCTGAAAATTGCAAAAGTACTCGCAGATAACGGTAGAGGAACTACCAGCAGCGTGATTGATGCCATAGACTGGGCGATTACGAAGAAATTCAGAATATTATCGCTATCGTTGGCTTCCCCGATAAAACTTGATGACCAGCCTTCCGTACTTTTTGAAACGATTGGAGAAAGAGCGCTGGAAAATAACTGCCTTATTATAGCGGCTGCAGGAAATGACAGCAACAGACCGCAGATTCCACAGCCTGTTTCAATGCCGGCCAATTCAAAATCAATCATGGCTGTAGGAGCTATTGACGGACAAATGAAGATTGCCCGGTTTTCAAATGCAGGAATTAATCCGTCTACAGGAGGAAATATTAATGTCTGTGCACCCGGTGTAGATATTATCAGCGCCTATCCTAAAAACGCAAAGAACAAAAAGAACTTTTACTATACAATGAGCGGTACCAGTATGGCCGCACCACATGTTTCCGGACTTGCAGCTTTGTATATAGAACAATTTCCCGATAAATCAGCAAAAGAAATCTGGGAGCTTATAGAAAACAAAGCAAGGCCTATTGAAGGCATAAAATACAGAGATATAGGAAACGGATTAATACAGGTATACCTATGATTACTTATCTCGCTGTTTTAAAGAAAGATATAAATTTTAAAAAGCTTGAAGCTCTTCTCAAAAATAAAAAGATCAGGCTGGCTGCTCATTATACAACCATTGGGGTGGTAAAACTTGAAAGCAGTATACCTGTTTCAGAAGCCGAATTTCAGGACTATTTTATATCTATAGAAGAAGAAAAAGATAATTTAACAATATAATCATATCAATAAAGCTTTTCTGTCACAGAGAAGCTTTATTTTTGTCTCTTACTGATAAAATAACATATGAATTTAAGATTTTCAATGGTGTTCCTGATGTTTTTTGTATTAGGATTTTCACAGGACCTTACCGTAATGAGTTTCAATATCAGACTGAATGTTGAATCCGATAAAGACAATGCATGGCCGAATAGAAAACAGGATGTTGCAGATTTGCTGACCTATTATCACCCCGATTATTTCGGAGTACAGGAAGCGCTTCCGGAACAGATGAAGGATATTAAAACAGGTTTAAAGAACTATGACTACATAGGAGTAGGAAGAGATGATGGTAAAGAAAAAGGCGAGTTTTCTGCTATTTTTTATGATACTAATAAACTTGAAATCGTAAAATCAGGGACGTTCTGGTTGTCGGAAACTCCTGAGAAACCTTCCAAAGGATGGGACGCTGCATTGAACAGAATCTGTACCTATGCCGTATTTAAAGATAAAAAATCAAAAAAGGAATTTCTGGCGATGAACCTTCATTTCGATCACGTAGGAAATGTAGCAAGAGTAAAATCTTCCGAACTGATCCTGAAAAAGATCAAAGAATTGAATCCAAAGAACCTTCCGGTGGCCCTGAGCGGAGATTTTAACCTGACAGATGACTCTGAACCAATTAAAATCCTTTCCCAGAATATGAAAGATACGTTTTACCATTCCGAAACAAAGCATTATGGACCGGTAGGAACTTTCACAGGCTTCAATGTCAATGAAGTCCCGAAAGACAGAATTGATTATATTTTTACAAAAGGCTTTAAGATAAAATCCCACAGACACATCAATGACAGAAGAGAAAATCTTTTGTATCCATCAGACCATTTCCCGGTGATTGTGAATCTTTCCCTATAAAAAATCAATTGGTTGGAAAATCAATTTCAAATCCAATTCCTCTCAGGGATTGGATTTTTATTTGAGGATCATTATTGAAATACTTACGCAGTCTGCTGATGAATACATCAAGGCTTCTCCCGGTAAAATAATCATTCGTTTCCCAAAGATTATCCAGAATATTATCTCTTGTGATAATCGTATGATTGTGTTTCAGAAGATACAACAGCAGTTCCTGTTCCCGTATGGTGAGGCGATTGTTCCCGTTAGGATGTGACAATAGAAGTTTGGCAGTGTCCAGTGAAAATTCTCCAATTTTTATATGGGATTCTGTAGGAACCGGAAGTGTTCTTTTCAGGATGTTTTTAATTCGTAAAACGAGTTCTTCAGGATCGCAGGGCTTGGCAATATAATCGTCAGCGCCTATTTTCAACCCGGTCAAACGGTCTATTTTTTGATTTTTAGCCGTTAAAAATAACAAGGGGAAATTGTGTTTTTCCTTGATGATTATTTTAGCCAGGGAAAAACCGTCAAGATTGGGCATCATAACATCCAGAATTCCTATTTGAAAAGGAAAATCATCATGAAGTAGCGGCACAACATCTTCAGGATTCTGAAACCAGCTGACTTCAAAATCTTCCAGTTCAAGATACTGCTTCAGAATCATTCCGAAATCCGGATCATCTTCTGCCAGAAGGATTTTAGTTTTCATAAGGAATTGATATTTTAAAGGTACTTCCTGCTTGAGGCCGGCTGGAAACATCTATTTTGCCCCCATATCTTGTAATGATCTTTTTGACGAAATAAAGCCCGAGTCCAAGCCCTTTACTGTTATGGATATTGTTATTCTGTATTCTGTAGAATTTTTCGAAAATATGATTCAATTCTTTCGCTTCCATACCTTGCCCGTTGTCTGAAACTTCAATTTCCAGATGTTGAGAGCGGTTGCTGGTGTTTATTTTAACAGAAGATGCACCGTATTTCACACTGTTTTCGCAAAGATTTTTGATCACTGTTTCCATCAGGTTTTTATCAAAAGGAAGCTTTTGTGAAATGGCGTTTTCAAGGCTAAAATCAATGTTCGGATAAGTCACCGCAAGATCCTGAATGAAAAAATTCCAGTCTTCAGGTTGTATTTCAACCATTTCATCCTGTATTTCATCCTTATGAAGCTGAACCATAAGACTTTCAAGCCGGGAAATCTGACGGTCAATAAGAGGGAGTGTTTCAGGATTCCATTCTTTTTTTAATGCTTTTGAAGCTATTTTTAAAGTAGCAATCGGTGTTTTAAACTCATGTGAAATGTTATCCACAATGGTGTGGAGAACTTCTACCTGTTTCTGCTGTTGGATCAGATTTCTGATTGTGAAAATATAAAGAAGAAGTACTCCCGAAAGAAGAAGAATACAACATATGATTAATAAAGTAAGCCCTTTGAAGACCACACTTTTTATATTTTTGATCTCAAAATCGGTCTGGGTTTTAACCAGGAACGTATTTCTTTTTTCAACCTGGTTATTGTCTGCATCGTCTCTTTTGGTTGTTGAGGTTTCCCAGCTTCCATTACTGGCAATACGGGGATTTCTTAGCTTATCTTTTGTTTCAAAAATCACAATAGGTTCGGTGATCACTTTAGAGCTGTCCGGAAGGTGAACAATAGAGAGATAACGGATTCTTGCAGAAATTTCATAGCCGTCTTTCTCATAGCGGCTGTCGATATAATGAATCAGTCTTTCTCTGGCTGATTTTCTGTTTTCTATGAAATAATTCAGGAAATCTTTTTTATTGATCTCTTTATTATGATATCTGATGATGATTCGCTGAAGGGTGTCATCATTGCGCTCTTTGGCTTCGTGGATGTCTTCCAGATTGTCAATGTAGTTTGTAAGCCCGTCATTCACGGATCTGTAGATATCCCTTTCTTTCACCTGATAGGTTTTATACATAAAGTAAACCTGTATTCCCAGTAAAAGTAGGAACAGGGCCGCAAAAACAGAGATAAGAATTTTACTCTTGGCTATCATTGAAACAAAGATAAAGCTTTACCATTTTACTGAAATAGTATTTTTATCATTAACCTTTTATTAACCTGATGATTAGTATGTTTTTTGGTAATTTTATAAAATTAAAAGATTATTTAATGAAAAAGATATTCATTCTTCTTGTTCTATTGCTTGGGATGATCATCAATGCTCAAACCCATCGTTTTGTATATGAACTTCAATACAGGCCTGAACCTAACGGGGCAAGTTATGATAAAGAAGAAATGGTGCTGGATATCAATCCGGAGGAAGTAAAGTTTTATGAATTTGAATTTTTAGCAAGCGATTCTCTGAATATTCTTCACGGGGGAATGTCTTCCCAGCATACCAGCCAGTCAGGACAATCCATTATCCGAAAAAGAAACTCCAATAAAAATAAAAACTTTGTGCAGATCATGATGATGCCCTATTATTATGTTTTTGAAACAGAAGATAATATTCAGTGGAAAATAGAAGCTGATACTAAAAAGATCAATAACTATAATTTACAAAAAGCAACTGCTGTATTTGGGGGAAGAAACTGGACCGCCTGGTTTACTCCGGATATCAACATTCCTGAAGGACCCTATAAATTCAGAGGATTGCCGGGATTGGTTCTGTATGTGGAAGATGATAAGAAAGACTTTATATATTCTTTCTCCCGAAATAGTAACCTGCCAAAAACATACGATACAAAAGGCTTTCTCGAAAAACATTATTCACTGGATTCTATTCCCATTGATGTTAAGAAGTGGGTGAAACTGAATCTGGAGTTTTATAATGATCCTTATGCCAGAATGAGAACCGAATTTCAACCGGACTGGAATGTCCGCATTAATGGGCAGCAAATCAAAAGTAAAGAAGAATTTGCGGGTTTGACTAAACAAACGCAACGAGACATCAAAAAATATTATAATCCAATAGAACTGGATAAAGCCATTCCTTATCCATAGAAAAATATACTCTATTGATTTTAAAACCTGAATTTACGAATTCAGGTTTATTATTTTAAAGAAAAGACATTAACCTATCATTAACCCATCGTTAACCGAATTTCTCCCTTTCAATACAGAATTTTGTACCCGTAGAACAGAACCGTGTTTTTGTTAGGATAAAAAAATTACCATGTATAAAATTCTTTTTCTTCTGTGTTTTCCAGTCTTGATTCTTGCCCAGAAACAAAAACTTGGGGGAACAGTTACGAACACTGAAAATGAAAAACTTTCATCAGTAAAAGTGGAACTGTATAATTCTCAAAATGCATTGATCAAAGAATTAAAGACGGATGGAAACGGAAAATTTGTCCTGGAGGATATAACAGAACAGGATGTCAAACTGGTAATTAAAAACCAGGGATACTCTTTATTTGAGAAAAAATTTGATCTGAAAGAAGCTGAACCTCTGAATATTATTCTTAAAAAAGAATCGCAGGAAATAGAAGGCGTGGTGATGACGAAACGCAAACCTTTGGTGAAAAGAAAAGTAGACCGTCTGGAATTTAATGTTGAAAACAGCAATATTTCATCACTCAATGCCTGGGAGATTTTAAAAAATACACCAAGTGTCACCGTAAATAATGATGTACTTGGGGTAAAAGGAAGTACTGCAATTTTGGTGACCATTAATGATAAAAAGATAATGCTGACGGGTGATGAACTGAAAAATCTTCTGGAAAATACGCAGGGAGATGATGTGAAATCAGTGGAAGTGATTACCAATCCGCCTGCAAAATACGAAGCTTCAGGAAGTGCAGTCCTGAATATTGTTCTGAAAAAGAATAAAATTGAAGGCTACCGCGGGATTCTTTCATCCAAATATGTACAGACACAATATGCGAAAGGAGTTTTTGGTCTTTCCCAATATTATAAAAAAGATAAACTTTCCATTATGGGAAGCTATTATAGAGGGCTGGGGACGTACTACCGGGAAGGGACAGACTATGTGAACTACCCGGAAAGCCAAACCCGATGGGTCAGTACGATGAACAGGAAGGATAAAAACTATAACCAGAATACCCTGAATTTTAATGTGGAATATGAATTGGACAGTTTGACCAATGCAAGCCTCAACTACTCAGGGTATTTTTCTCCAAAATCCTTCGGAACCTACAATGTTCCTACACTGATTTATAATAACCAGGATATTGTAGAATCTAATTATACCACGATCAATGATCACCGCTCACGATCCATTAATAATTCTGTAAGTTTTCAGATAGACCGGAAACTGAATAAAAAAAGCAGTCTTTCATGGATCAGCTATTTTACCGGAAACAACGCCGATAAATATCAGAATGTCATTACCAATCTAAATTTTGCAGGGCAACCTCCAAAAGAAGATAATTTTCTTACTAAGAACAAAGCCGATGTTCAGCTGTATTCCACTCAATTCGATTACCAATGGAAAAATGATAAATTGGAGCTGGAATCCGGAGCAAAATATAGTTTTGTAAAGACCAGCAGCAAACTTGATTTCTCTGATAATGAAAATGGAGAACTGCAATACCGTCCGGAAAAGAGCAGTATCTTTGATTATAAAGAACATAATTTTGCCCTGTATTCCTCACTTGCCTATAATATTGGTAAATGGAATTTCAAAGGAGGACTTCGTGCAGAGATGACAGATCTGGAGGGCATAGTTTCTGAACCTTATGAATTGAATAAAAGCGATTACTGGAAATTTTTCCCCACTTTTTACGCACAGTATACTACAGAAAATAAACAGGAATTCGGTTTCTCCTATGGGAAAAGGATCAGCAGACCTTCCTATTCATGGTTGAATCCTGCGAAATCTTATTATAACCTCTTTTCATATTATCAGGGAGACCCGAAGTTGAAAGCAACCATCACTCATAATCTCAATCTTACCTACTCCTGGAAAGAATGGAATCTGGATCTGTATTATAGAAAAGAAATATATCCGTCAATGGAAATTTCATATCAGGAACCTAGCACCAACAGCCTCATTTATTATTTTACCAATATTGAAAAAGGAGAAGCTTTCGGATTGAGCCTGTACAAAAACTTTCAGGTGAAACCATGGTGGAACATCATCATGTCTGAAAATCTTGAACACAACGAAAATTATTTCAAAGGAATAGACGGAATACTGTATAAAAATAAGGTCTGGAACTGGGTTTCAAATATCTCAACAAGTTTTACCCTTGATAAAAACAGCGATTGGAAAATGGAAATGGGACACCGTTACTATTCTCCGGGAATACAGGGGACTTTCAGGATTTCTGCGACCTGGTCAGCCTATTTTGTAATGAACAGAAAGTTCTTTAATAAAAAACTGGAAGCCAGTCTTATATTCACTGATATTTTCAGAACTACAGGTCAGAAAGTCAGCACAAAATACGCGAATCAGGATAATTATTTTCTTGATTATTCAGATACTCAGGGTGTCTCGTTTTCATTGAAATTCAATTTTGGAAATCAGTCTGTAAAAAATGCGAAAACAATTAAGAAGGCTTCGGAGCAAGATCGATTATAGAATAATTTACTATAAAACCACTTGCAATAAAATATTATTACAAAAGAAATGATTCCTTGATGTCACATTTTCGTTATTTTTGATACCTATCTTTAAAAAGGTCATTATGAAGAAAATTTTTTCCGGAATGCTGATGGTCGTTTCTTTGCTGCAATTGTCTGCACAGGAACTCTATATGCCGAGGAATATCAAAAAAGCGTATGAAAAAGGGACCCGTGATATCTCCGGAGCGCCAGGTAAAAACTATTGGCAGAATAAAGGAGCGTATAATGTGGATGTGAAAGTGGATGCCAATACAAAAATGGTTTCCGGAAAAGAAACAATTGTCTATACAAACAACAGTCCGGATAGTCTGAATGAACTGGCTATACGATTTGTGAATAACCTTCATAAACCGCAGTCGCCAAGATCCGGATTTGTGTCTAAGGATTTTCTATCCTCAGGACTTAAGATAAAATCATTCATTGTAAACGGTGAAAAATATGATATCAACAGTGACGATTGGAGCACGGTTGAAAAAGTAAAATTAAAAACAGCTTTAAAATCTAAATCAAAAGCTGAAGTAAAAATTGAATGGGAATATCCACTTTCAGTACAAAGTGGAAGAGAAGGGCAGATAGATCCGGAAACGTTCTATGTCGCTTATTCCTTTCCAAGAATTTCCGTGTATGATGATTACAACGGATGGGATATGCTTCCCCATTCAGATAGACAAGAGTTTTATAACGATTTCAATGACTACAGCTTTGCCATCACCGCACCCAAGAATTTTGTGGTATGGGCAACCGGAGATTTCCTGAACCCGGAAGCAGTACTTCAGCCGGAATATTTAAAAAGATATAAAGCTTCATTGAAAAGTGATAAAGTAATGCAGATTGCGACAGAGCAGGAAATGAAGTCTGGGAAAGTAACCAAACCCAATAAATGGAATGTCTGGAAGTTTAAAGCCAGTCACATCACAGATTTCTGTTTTGCAATGAGTAACCATTATGTGTGGGATGCAGCAAGTGTTCAGTTGAAATCAAAAAGAGCAAGCGTTCAGGCAGGATATAAAAATGGAGCAAAAGATTTCGAGCATTATGTAGACTGGATGCGTTATAACCTTGATTGGTTCTCTAAAAACTGGCCGGGAGTAGAATATCCTTATAATGTAATGACTGCTATTCAAGGATTTGCTGATATGGAATATCCAATGATGATCAATGATACCAGTATTCCTGATGATCTTCAGGATGCAAGACTGACGGCAGATCATGAAATTGCCCACACGTATTTCCCTTTTTATATGGGAATCAACGAGACGAGATATGCATTTATGGATGAAGGCTGGGCTACTACTCTGGAATATCTTATAGGAATTGATGAAAACGGAGAAGAGGCAGCTAAAGAATTTTATAAAAACTTCCGTGTTAAAAAATGGATCAATGACCCTTCTGCAGAGCAGGATCAGCCAGTGATTACGATGAGTACGCAGGTGAGCGGTTCAGGATATGGAAATAATTCTTATGTGAAAGCCTCTTTGTCTTATCTGGCTCTGAAAGATTATTTAGGAGATGAACTCTTCAAAAAAGCATTACATCATTATATGGATAACTGGAATGGAAAGCATCCGGTTCCATGGGATTATTTCAACTCTATGAATACCGGGTCAGGAAAAAATCTGAACTGGTTCTTCCAAAATTGGTTTTATAGCAATAATTATATTGATTTAAAAGTAACAGGTGCATCCCAGATTAATGATATGCTTACAGTAAATGTAGCAAATGTAGGTGGGTTTGCAATTCCCTTTGATGCCTTATTAGCATATGAAGACGGGACTACGGAAAAACTGCATTTCTCTCCTTCTATTTGGGAAAAAGATCAGAAACTTACTGATCTTGTGATTCCTATTAAAAAGAAAGTGAAATCTGTACAGCTGGATGGAGATCTGTTTATGGATTATACTCCGGAAAATAACCAGAAAAACTTATAAAGTAAAAGCCTTCAGATTCTGAAGGCTTTTGTATTTTTAGAAATAGGCAGTTAATCTTAAGCCTAATGTAATATAATTGATTTTTTCTTTAGCAATCAGGTTATTAAGTTCCTGATCCAGCTCAGCACTTTCCTTGATCTCATCACTGAAGTAATACCGGATTGTAGAGTTGATCTGATTGTAATCAGTATAAAATGTAAGACCCAGCCCCGGATTGAACTTGTAGGTCATCGCTGCTCCTGTATTCCAGCGGAAAGCAGGTTTAGGCTTGTATCGGGCAATCTGAAGTTCATGATTAGGAGCGTCTATATCATCTCCTTTTACGAATACCTTTCCACTGGCAGTTGCTGCATATCCTCCGGTTAGCTTTAAAGTAAGCTGCCATTTATCTGAGAAATCATGAGAAAAGTAAGGTCCAATGCCTGCAGCCAGGAAGCCCATAGACTGTGTTTTGATTTCATGGTTGCCAAAATCCTGCTCGTCATCAAAAGTTATTCTTTGAGATTTAATTGGGAAGCTGCTGAAGGTTACATCTGCACCCACACCCCATTTTTTTGAAAAGAAATAAGCCCCTTCCAATCCACCTTCAAAACCTATTTGTTTTTTGTCATCCAGTTCAGATTCCTTCAGGAAATTGGTTGTACCCAATGCGGTACCCATTTTCAGTGAAAGGAAAGACGGATAATCATTTCCTTGTATTCTGGATAAGATACTTAAATTATCCCCTTTATTCTTATAAATTTTATCAATAAAAAAATACCCAAGTTCTGTTGATATAATTCCAATACCGGCTCCGGCAAGAATGTCAGGAACCCAGTGTCTGTTATTTAAATTTCGGCCAAGTCCCGTAATAGCGGCAGAACCATATCCTGCAATACTGTAGGCTGGGTTTACCATACCATATTCTTTGTGAAGAAAACTTGCATTGGTAAAAGCCATTGCAGCATGTCCTGATGGGAATGAATTGTTTTTGGATCCGTCCGGGCGTTCAACTTTTGCCGTATATTTAATAGAATTGACTAAAATAGCCATGATGACTAAACTTGTACCATAAGACAAGGTTGCTCTTCCAATATTATTTCGGCCTTTTACACCTGCTAGTTTTAATCCATAAACCGTTGCAGCCGGAGCATACTGAAGATAATCATCAAATTTGACTTTGAAGTTGGGAAGGTATCGGTTTCTTACCTCCCGAATATTCTCCTTTTCTCCCCATGTAGCAGCGGCAGCCGTGAAAAGTATGGCAGGAGCAACTGATTTTTTCACCCATTCTTTTTTGAAAAAAGGAGTCTTTTCTTGAATGCTATAGTCGGAATTAATTAATGCCAGATCGTCCTTAAGATTTCTGGATTGGATCGAATCCTGTGTTTTAATTTGGATAGTGTCCTGTGCTTTAATACAGTATAGTTGCAATAGTATTCCTGATGCTAATGCTAGTTTTTTCATCGTAGTGGTGGTGAAATTAAAATCGCGTAAAAATATAAAAAAAATCTATCCCAAATATTGAGATAGACTATTTTAATGTTTTTATAATATTTCAACTGATGTTGTTAATTATCTTAAGCCAGATCTTGGACCGGATGCTGCTACTACAGCCTGCATTCTTGTTTTTTGATTAGCAGAGAACATCACCATAGATTTATCATCTACATAATCCATATAGTTCATGAACATTTGAGAACGGCTTACCCCTCCACAAACTCTGTTTAATGGATAAGTAGGATTCCCGTAGTTAGGGCCAGGAGACACTGGTGTGTCATTAGAGTAATCTGTTTGGCATCCTGTATCAGATGATCCCCAAAGGTGTGGTAAGTTTAGATAGTGACCTACTTCATGCGTTACTGTTCTTCCTAGGTTGAACGGAGCAGAAGCCCCTGTTTTTCCTATGTATTGATATCCTATAACAAGACCATCATACCATTCTCCTGCATTTTCCGGGTAATAAGCATAGCCTAAAGTTCCAGGCTGGTTATTTTCGTCAAGGATTGAATTGACAACCCAAATATTCATATTTTTAGTCACATCAGTAGCATCAATACCCCCTGTGCTCGCTTTTTTCATTTGCTCAAGATCAGATCTCCAGCCTGTTTTTGTACTTTGTTTGCGGTTCGTAGCAACTAGTTTAAAACGTATTTTTACATCTCCTGCTGCTGATGGCTGAAATGCAGAGGGAATTTTATTAATGTCAGAATTGGTAGCACCATAATCAGCATTCAGTACTGCAATTTGTTCTGCGATTCTTGCATCGGAAACATTTTGAGCGGAAGTGTTGTAAATTACATTAAAGACTACAGGAATCTCAACGGTTCCATCTGCAAGAACTTTCCCCAATTTAAGATTTTCAGTAAATTTTTCAGTTCCGAATTCAATATCGGCCATTTTTTGTTTAAGTGCAGGATTTTTCAGAAGCATTGCCTGTCTTATTCCTTCCGAAGGACAGCTTCTTTTAAGAGCGCTTGGAGCAGAAGCTTCCTGATCCAGTGGCATTTCATTTTGATTACTTAAGTTGTCGGTGTTACATGCCGACATAAGGCCCAGAACCAGGGCTCCGAATAAGAATTTTTTCATATCGTTATAATATAATTTGGTTGAGGATGTGAAATTATATTATTTAAAATTGATATGCAAATAAATTTACAAAATATTTAACGAATGTTCATTTAATGGGTGTTTTGATTGTGTTTATCTCAGTTTATATTAGCATTTATTAAATTTAAATCAATTCATTATATTTGTTTTATATTTCACGCATAAGTGTGTTTTTAAGTGTAAATAATTTTATACTCTATATGATTTGTAGGATATTTTTCATGAAAAACTAATTAATGGAAGTGTCTTAAAATCATACTTAAAATGATGTGTTTCATGCATCATTCTCATTTTAAGTTTTTTTACTGAATTATATGTTTTTAAATAAAAATAATATTGGTTATTCTTGGCTTTTTGCTGAATAAATTACTGAGCTAATAATAGAATGGTATTTCTGAATTTTAATCTAAAAAAGGGTATAAAAAAGTCTATCTCAAAGCTGGGATAGACTTTACAATATAATTTAAAATTTGTATTAATACACTCTCAATCCGGATCTTGCACCAGAAGATGCTACCACAGACTGCATTCTTGTTTTTTGTCCTGAAGAGAACATAAACATAGCTGCATCATCTACATAATCCATATAGTTCATAAACATTACAGATCTTTGTACACCGCTGCAAGTATTGTATAGAGGATAAGAAGGTTTTCCGTAATTCGCCGTAGTCTGTGTAGGAGTATCGCTCACGAGGTCGTTTCCGCAATTAGCATCACCCCAGATGTGTCTTAAGTTTAAATAGTGGCCTACTTCATGTGTTGCGGTTCTTCCCAGATTGAAAGGTGAAGATGCGCCGGTTTTTCCAAAATAAGGAGCACCAATTACAACACCGTCATTCCATAATCCTGAAGATTCCGGGAAGGTAGCATATCCAAGAATAGTACGGCCCTGGCTTGTCATTTTCCCTACGATCCAAATGTTTAGATAATTAGTAGGATTAGTAGCATCAATTCCTCCCTTGGAAGCTTTTTTCATATCATCATTAGTAGCCCAGCTGGTTTTTGTAGTGGATTTTCTAATGGTATTTACCAGTCTGAATTTTACTTTTGTATCACCAGAACTTACAGATTGAAATTCGGTGGGTATTTTGCTGGCATCGCTGTTGGTGCCAGAATAGTCAGCATTTAGTACTGCAATCTGTTCAGCGATTCTTGCATCAGAAACATTCTCTGCTGTAGTTTTGTATACTACATTTACAATGACAGGGATTTCTACTGTACCATCGGCAAGAACTTTTCCAACTTTCAGATCATTCGCGAATTTTTCTGTATTGGTTTCCAGTGCAGAAAATCTTTGTTGAAGTTCGGGGCTTTTTTTCAATGCCTCCTGTCTGATTTCTTCAGAAGCACACCCTCTTTGAGCTAAGCCGGCAGGTGCTGTTGGTTCATCAGCCGGGTTTTCATTTTGATTGGTGATGCTGTCATTGTTACATGCAGCCATTAAGCTGAGCATAATAGCTCCAAATAATAGTTTTTTCATATCAAAATCTTTTTGTTTGAGAATGTGAATTTATATTATCTGAATTTAATATCCAAATGTTTTTCTTAATTTATTGTATTGTTTGTAATTTTTTTATGTTTTTATTGATTTTAATTTAATGTTTTAGTGATTGTTTTAAATTTTAATCAATTTTAAAAAATGTATTATTGTGTTTTCTGTTTTTGATTATTTTGCATGAATACTTTTCGTTTAAATTTATTTTTAAAAGAATTTTTTCATAATGAATTTTAATTTGCAAAGCCATTTTTAATAGCAAATACAGCCAGCCCGACGCGGGTTTTCAAATCCAGTTTTTCACAAAGCTGATCGCGATAACTTTCCACGGTTCTTGGGCTGCAGCACATTCTGTCTGCTATTTCTTTATAGCTGAGTTCTGTTACTGTGTACTTAAGAAATTCTTTTTCTCTGTCGGAAATTCTTATAGCAATTTCAACTTCTGTTTCTTTATTAAGGTTAGAGAAAATAATTTTAGAAGCCCAGTCCGGATAAAAGAATCCGTCACTATTCAATCGGGTAAGTGCTGTTTCCAGATCTCTTGGGTGGGTGTTCTTTAAAAGGTAGCCTTTTGCCCCGCTTTTGATCATTTTGATCACACTGTTGTCATCACCCTGCATACTAAGTGCCATAATTTTAATGGCAGGATGGTTTTTAGTAAGCCAGGCAGCGGTTTCGAAACCGTCCATAATCGGCATACTGATATCTAAAAGAATGATGTCCGGAATGGTATTTCCCTCTTCAATTTTTTGAATGAGGTCTTTTCCGTTTTCGCACACATAGATGACTTCAAACTCGTTGAAATTACCAATAATGCCTTCCAGGGCTTTTGCGATAAGTATGTGGTCGTCAACAATTACAATTGATTTTTTCATGACTGTTTTTTAAAAATAATATTGAGATGGGTTCCCATGTTTTCCTGACTTTCCATGCGAAAACTAGCGCCTATGATTTCGGCTCTGTTTTTCATGTTTGTGAGGCCTATTCCGTTGGATTTGATCTGGGTGGTGTCAAACCCTGTTCCGTCATCGCGGATATCAAGTTCCCAAAGGATATCTTCGGAAGTATTCAGGCCGATGAAAATGTTTTTACAACCAGAATGTTTGATGCTGTTCTGAATGAATTCCTGAGTAATTCTGAGCAGCATATTTTTATGAACAAAACCTAGATCCAGCTGCTTAAAATTATGTTCAAAGCTTACATGGCACTTTTTAAAAGAATTGGTATTGTCTACTTCTTCCTGTATCAAAGTTACAATTTCCTTTTGGTTGATATTGTCGTCTGTCAGAGTTTTAGACAAACTTCTGAGATCCTGCAGAGACTGATTGATAATCTGAGAAACCTGATCAATCCTTTCACTGGCTTCCGGAGCTTTATTCTCATAAAGCATTTGTTGTACATACAAACTCACAAGGGTTAGTTTCTGGCCGATATTATCATGAAGCTCGCGCCCGATCTGCTGCATGGTAGCCTGCTGAATTTCCAATTGGGTAGCCAGAAGCTCTCTCTGATGAAGTTCGTTTTTCATCTCAATTTCAAGCAGATATTCTTTCTTTCGCTGTCTGTAATTCCGGATGTAAATAAATACAGCTATTACAAACATTAAAAAAAAGATGTTGAATGAAATAATCGTTATTAAGAGCTCTGTTTTCCCCATATGAATGAACTTGCAAATAAAATATACATCACTGCTCCTGAAACCTGGAAATAGATAAAGTAAATATCCCAGATATCTATATATTTCCACAGAAGAGAGTTGAATGTCATAAATGGCTGATTGGCAATGTAAAAAAGCGTTATTCCCAGATTAATATAAAACATTCTGTTTTTACTGAAATTGAGAATCTCAGATGAGTTAACCTGTTTGTAAAACTCCATAATGACGAGACCCATCAAAAGCAAACAGCCTATATTGTAGTTGAAAGAAAAGACTACTTTCTTTTCCGGGAAGAAAAGTGCCCTGAGAATATAAGATAAAATATATATGCCTGTCAAAATATAGAACAGTTTTACTTTCTTTAAAGATTCTTTTGCATACAGCCAATAAAAAAATATAAACTGTAATGGAATCACGAAGTAATTGTAAAAATTTATTCTGTCTATTTTAAGTGGTTTTTCTCCCCATTTTACAGCTGATTCACACAGAAAAATAAGAATGAGATAAATTGCCAGATATTTCCAGTGTTGTTTTTTTACACGGTTATAATAAATTATGGAGATTAAAGCGGCAAAGGCTTCTCCCCAATACATAAATGACGAAAAAATTTTTTGAATCTCAGTCATACTGTGTTTAAGAATGGTAATTAATAAGAAGTACCCATAGGTGGTGCTGGTGGAATAAGTGTTCCACTATTTTCTCCAAGGCCTGTATCATCACCCAATGGTCCTCCGTCATCATTACCATTGCCAGCTGGAGTGAAATTACGTGCATTTAGTGCTAAATTTGAATTATCTCCATTTGCCTGAAAAGGATTAAAATCAAAATCAACAATCTCTCCCGTCTCACTGGCTTTTTTCAAAGTAGGGATCATAACCAATGTATGTTTTCTGGCATAGGCTACCGGAACAGGGTGAGAGTCCATGATAGACCAGTTTTCTTCCTTCGGATACGTAGCATAATAAAATCTGATTCCCAGATCTTCTTCAGAAGTTGCAGGGTTTACTTTGGCTGCCTCTTCTTCAATTTTTGCAATAAAGCTTTTTAATTTCGGAAGATCAAACCAAATAGAATGGGCGTCCTGAATACCTAAAGCAGTATTAATTGCACTTAAATGGTTTTGACGGTAATTATCGATCAGAGCCTGGATAAGACTATTTGACATTGTTCCAGGTTGCAGCGGATTGTTTGATTCTGTATTCATAGCTTAACGTTTTACGGATGAAACTCAATTAATACGCAAATCTCGGAAAAAATATGGTAGAAAATGTATTCGTTAATAGGGAATTATACTATTATTTTTACCGTGTTTTTACGGATTGTATGTAAAGTATAATAATTTAGGATCACGCAAACGTGGATTTGTAATATAAAAAAGCGGAGAAAGTATATTTCTCCGCTTCTTCTTTAAATGCAGGCATATTTTTTCCAATCCCTGCAGACAAGTCCTGCAGTACAGCAAAGACCGGTAGGACAGCTCCAGTCATCACCACACATAACAGGGTATGGTTCGAATCCGCCATCGATTTTCTTTAATTCACTTCTTTTTAACTTTTTCATACTGATTTAGTTTTAGTTATTAGTTAATTTGTGTAGTAAATATAATAATATTTCACTAAATAATGAAAAAGCATATTGAATTGTTAACTGAAAAATTTTATTAGAAAGAATTTCAGATACTTTTTATAACAAAGTGTTGATTATTCTTGCATTTTAAAGTCACGGATGTTAATCAGTTGTAGCGTTTTGTCATTGATTTTCATTTCTATTCCTGAGCTTACCACCCAATAGGTTACAATCCACATCGGAATCTTATCATCATTTTTAAATTTTTGAGCGGTTTTCTGGGCATATTTTAAATAATTCGCTGTCATTTCTTTGGCCTGAATATCATTTATCCGGTCACTATTCCTTTTTATCATATTCGGGATATATTGTAGTATTAATTGATCACTGGCAGCAATTACCTGGGCTTTGTTGTGTTTGAATTCTTTTTCCCAGTCAGCTTCAAACAACAGTTTTCCAATAACATTATACTCTTTTGAAATTCCTGTTATCTCCTGTTCAGCTCCTTCCTGTAATGGAAGAATGAAAGAATCTGTTCTTTTCAGTTGCCCATTGCTGCTGAAGTATTGATTGGCTGTGGCTATTTTTTTATTATGAAGATATTCGCTGTATGTATCTTTTGTAAATGAATATTCTATTACTAAATCTTTATTCTCGGAAAGAATCATTTTTTGATCATCGGAATAGTAAAAACTATATCCTTTTCTGTTCATGGTAAAGTATGCATATTGCAGATAATATTGTCTGTTACTTTCTGCATTCTGAAGTGCTTCCTTGGTGATTGCTGATGGAGAAACTCCTTTTTTGATCCATTCCTGTCTTATGATATCATGCTTTATGGTATTTACACTATCCAGTTTTCTTTTTTGAATAATAGAAGTTGCCTTCATGAACAATATCAGGGTTATCCTTTACTGTGTCAAGATATTCTTTACACATATTCTTATAATCAGTGAGTGAGAATGGAGACGTTAGTTTATTCTGAGCGTTGACCAGAAGCGAGATCAATAAAAATGAAAAGGCGATTAGTTTTTCATACATCAACAAAAAATTAATTTTTAAATGTAATGAAAAAAAATAAGTGCCATAGATTTCTCTACAGCACTTATCCACAAAAATAATGTATATGAAAAAAACTATTTTATTGTTCAGTAGGTCTGAAAACCAAACCGGTTTCTATAAAATAATCAAGCGTGATTCTATCTCCGTCATTTACTTTTCCAGAAAGAATCTCTTTAGATAATTTGTTCAATACCTCCTGCTGGATCACTCTTTTTAAAGGTCTTGCCCCGAAAGCAGGATCATAGCCTTTATTCATCAGATAATCTACAGCATCCTGAGTGAAGGTCATAATGATGTTTCGTTTCGATAACATCTCATTGAATCCTCTCAATTGAAACTGGACGATTTTTCCAATCTCTTTTTTTCTTAAAGGCTGGAACAGTACAATTTCATCTATCCTGTTCAGGAATTCCGGACGTAGAGTCTGTTTCAGTAGATCAAAAACTTCTACTTTTGTTTTATCCACAATTTCATCCTGGTTTTCCTCCGTAAGATTCTCAAAATTTTCCTGAATAAGGTGTGAACCTAAATTCGAGGTCATAATGATAATAGAGTTTTTGAAGTTGACAAGGCGTCCTTTATTATCAGTGAGACGTCCATCATCCAAAACCTGTAGTAAAGTGTTGAAAACATCCGGGTGAGCCTTTTCAATCTCATCCAATAGTACCACAGAATATGGTCTTCTTCTTACCGCTTCAGTCAGTTGTCCGCCTTCATCATATCCTACATATCCAGGAGGGGCTCCTACCAGTCTCGAAACACTGTGACGTTCCTGATATTCACTCATATCAATTCTGGTCATATTGTTTTCGTCATCAAATAAGAACTCTGCCAATGCTTTTGCCAGCTCGGTTTTACCAACTCCTGTTGTTCCCAGGAATAAGAAAGATCCGATAGGTTTTTTATCATCGCTTAATCCCGCTCTGTTTCTTCTGATGGCATCGGCAACAGCCTGAATCGCTTCATCCTGTCCTACGACTCTGTGGTGCAGTTCAGATTCCAGATTCAATAACTTGTCTCTTTCAGACTGTAATAATTTGGTTACGGGAATCCCTGTCCATTTACCAATCACTTCAGAGATGTTTTCAGCGGTAACTTCTTCTTTGATCAGCTCATTCTGATGGTTCTGCATTTCCAACTCCATCTTGGTAAGCTCTTCCTCTTTTTCACGAAGTTTTCCATACTGGATCTCCGCTACTTTTGCATAATCTCCGGCTCTGGAAGCTCTTTCTGCTTCGTGTTTCAGAGATTCAATATCTTTTTTGATCTGGGTAAGATCTTCACTTTTCTGTTTTTCTTTCAGCCATTTGGCATTGATCTCATTTCTCTGCTCAGAAATTTTCGCAATATCCTCTTTCAGATGATCTATTTTGGTCTGGTTGCCTTCTCTCGAAATAGCTGCCAGTTCAATTTCCAACTGCATTAGTTTTCTATCCAGAACGTCCAGTTCTTCCGGCTTGGAATTGATTTCCATTCTTAGCTTAGCAGAAGCTTCATCAATAAGGTCAATGGCTTTGTCCGGTAAAAAACGGTCTGAAATATATCTCTGAGACATTTCTACAGCAGCAATAATTGCTTCATCTTTGATTCTTACCTTGTGGTGAGCTTCATATTTATCTTTAATACCACGAAGGATTGAAATAGCAGATTCAGTATCCGGTTCTTCTACCATTACCTTCTGGAAACGTCTTTCCAACGCTTTGTCTTTTTCAAAATACTTTTGGTACTCATTCAGCGTCGTTGCTCCAATCGCTCTTAATTCACCTCTTGCCAAAGCAGGTTTTAAGATGTTGGCAGCATCCATTGCTCCTTCGCCGCCACCAGCACCCACTAACGTGTGGATTTCGTCAATGAAAAGTATAATCTGTCCGTCAGATTTGGTAACTTCATTCACAACAGATTTCAGACGCTCTTCAAATTCACCTTTGTATTTGGCTCCGGCGATCAAAGCACCCATATCTAATGAGAACAACGTTTTATCCATCAGGTTTTCAGGGACGTCACCATTGATAATTCTGTGGGCAATTCCTTCGGCAATAGCTGTTTTACCCACACCTGGTTCCCCGATAAGGATTGGGTTGTTTTTTGTTCTTCTGGAAAGGATCTGTAAAACCCTTCTGATTTCTTCATCACGCCCGATTACGGGATCCAGTTTACCTTCTGCTGCTAATTCATTGAAGTTTTTAGCATATTTATTTAAAGATTGGTAGGTTTCTTCTGAGCTGGCAGAAGTTGCTTTACTTCCTTTTCTTAATTCTTTTATAGCGCCTTCCAACAGATTTTTGGTTACACCCATATCTTTCAGCATTTTGGATGCTTCAGAGCTGGTTTCCAAAAGAGATAACCATAAATGCTCAATTGTTACATATTCATCACCCATCTTTTTCGCGATATTGGGTGCATCAAGCAATACTTTGTTGGCAGATTGTGAAAGGTAAATGTTTCCTCCCTGTACTTTTGGAAGTTTTTCTAAATTTTCACGGTTGCGCTCCCTTACCAAATTGGCATCTGCTTCAGATTTTTTAAGCAGGAAAGGCGATATATTTTCATCTACCTGAAAGATTCCTTCAAGAAGATGTTGAGGTTCGATACTTTGGTTGCCCAATTCCATAGCAATCTGCTGTGCTGCCTGGATGGCTTCCTGTGATTTTACTGTATATTGGTTCAAGTTCATATCTTATCTATTTTTGGTTATGATTTGTTCAAAGTTTAGTTTTAAAAAAACATCAAGAAACCAAATTTTAAGGCTCAGTTTCTTAATGCTATCAATTATTTAATCATTTAATCGAAGGCTATACCGCAAAAACTGTTCAATTATTAAATTTATAAAAAAGTAGGACAAATTTTCCGGATATTGTATTTTTAACGCAATATTAACTGGACAGAATTTCCGATTTCGTAATATTTTATTTGAAATCCATGAACAAATCGTCACATCATGAGAGAGAACTTCCATTGTGTGAATCTGAAAATGGGTGAATTTGCTTGATGGAAGTGTTAAAATTCAGCTTTTTATTTTAGAATAATTACTTTTGCATTTTACCAGATGGAACTAAAAGAAAAACAGAGAAAAATATTAGACGTAGCAGTAGAGCTTTTCAAAGAGAAAGGGTATATGGGGAGTTCTGTAAGAGACCTGGCTACGAAACTCAATATCAAGGCAGCATCGCTGTATGCACACATTCGTTCAAAGGAAGAAATTCTGGAATGGATATGTTTTGGCATTGCTCAGGAGTTTTTCGATGAACTTCAGGAAGTAAAAAATACGGATATCGCTCCAAGAGAAAAACTGAATCTGTTACTGGATAAGCACTTATCCGTTGTTCTTAAAAACCGCGATGTTACTCACATTTATTCTAATGAATGGCGGCATCTGGAAGAAAAACTTCCCGAATTTGTAGAGCTAAGAAAAAATTATCAGCAGGAAGTTGAGCAACTCATTTCCGAGATCTACAATGCAGAAAATTGGGAGCTGAAATCACCATCATTTACGACAAGATTTATCCTTCATACTTTAAATAATTCTTATTTCTGGTTCAAAAGAAGCAGCAATTCCACGGATAAAATAACTGATGAAATAAGGGAAAAGATTCTTTTTGGCCTATTGGGAAATCAGAAGAGTTAAACAGTTTTTGTCTTTCTGACGAAGAAAGGGTCTCTTTCGAGCATTTAATAAAAGATTCTTTACTACACTTTGGTTCGTTCAGAATGACATAGTATCCAGTTTTAATTTACTTTTCTTATTTAGAATCGTTCAAAATATGACGAAAGTCATAAAAATTTTGCCAGCTTATAAAATCTTTTTAAATTTACACCTAACAAATGTTAGTTAGTTTTATGGATTTTGCAGTTGAATATCTGGAGCTGGGTCAGTTGAGACAGCTTCAATCCGACCGGTTGATGAGTTTGATCAACTATTTGGGGGAGAAATCGGAATTTTATAAAAAGAAATTTGATGAATTACAAATATCTCCACAGGATATAAGGTCGATTGAAGATATCAGGAAACTTCCTATTACTTACAAACAGGATTTAAGAGATAATTATCCATTTGGTTTATTTACCGTTCCTAAATATGAACTTCAGCGTATTCATTGCTCAAGCGGAACTACAGGAAAACCAACGGTGGTAGGATATACAAAAGAAGATGTAGAGCTTTTCAGTGAAGTGGTAGCAAGATCCTTAAATGCTGCAGGAGCGAAACCGGGAATGCAGCTGCATAATGCTTATGGTTATGGGATTTTTACAGGAGGATTAGGACTTCATTACGGAGCAGAAAAACTGGGAATGAGTGTTCTTCCTATTTCAGGAGGAATGACGGCGAGACAGGTAGATCTGATTGTAGATTTTAAACCGGAAGTGATTTGCTGTTCTCCATCCTATGCGTTGACTATTGCGGATGAATTTGCCAAGAGAGGAATTTCTGCAGATCAAATCAGTCTTAAATATGCTGTACTGGGTTCAGAGCCATGGACGGAAATTATCAGAGGCCACATTGAAGAAAGATTAGGTGTTCATGCAACCAATATCTATGGGTTGAGTGAAATTATCGGTCCTGGAGTTTCAATGGAAGATTTTGAAGAAAAAGGAGGGTCATATATCTGGGAAGATCATTTTTACCCTGAAATTTTAGATCCGGTTACCAAACAGCCGGTTCCTTTCGGAGAAGACGGTGTATTGGTGATTACAACATTAACGAAAAAAGCAATGCCGCTTCTGCGTTACTGGACCAATGATATTACAAGCCTTTACTATGATGAAAATGCAAAAAGAACGATGGTGAAAATGAAACCCATTGTTGGAAGAGCAGATGATATGCTGATTGTAAGAGGGGTAAATGTCTATCCGAGCCAGATTGAAGATGCTTTCTCCTATGTAGAAGGAGTGGTGCCAAATTACTATCTGACGCCTATCGAAAAAGAACACATGTGTATTGCTTTGGATATTGATGTTGAAATAGATGATGAGCTGGTAAAGGAGCAAAAAATAGGTGCCAATACCGATGATTATTTTAATTTTGTCGGGAACTTTGGAAAAAACATAGAAAACGAAATAAAAAAACGGGTAGGAATCACCACGAAAGTGAAAGTTCATGCTCAGGACAGCCTGCCGAAGTGCGAAGGTGGAAAAATTAATAGAATACTTAAAAAATAATGAATTCATTTTATAAACTTAAAACAGTTAAAGTTCAGAAAGATACTTCCGAAGCAGTAAGTGTAGCGGTGGAAATTCCTGAAGAACTGAAAGATAAGTTCAGATTCAAACAAGGGCAGTATCTGAATTTCCGAATGATGATCAACGGAAATGAAGAAAGACGTTCTTACTCTATCTGCAATGCTCCAAGTGAAAAAAGCAATACGTTGGAAGTATTGGTGAAATTGCTTGAGGGTGGAAAAGTATCAGGCTATTTCAATGAGCATCTTCACATGGATGAAGTTCTGGAAGTAATGCCTCCGATGGGTGGTTTTAATACTTCTTATCATCCTACAAACGTAAAAACGTACGTTGGTTTGGCAGCAGGAAGCGGAATTACGCCTGTTTTATCCAATATTAAAGAAAGCCTTTACCAGGAACCTAACAGTAATGCTTACCTGTTCTATAGTAACAGAAGTATGAATCATATTTTAAGAAAAGCTGAAATTGATAAACTGGTAGAACATTTCAATGGCCGATTAAAGGTGATTTATCTGGTAAGCCGTGAAAAACATGAAGATCCCGTTTTTGAAGGAAGAATTTCTTCTGAAAAACTGGAGCAGCTATTTGAAAGATACACAGATATTGATGTAAAAGAAGCTACTTATTTCATCTGCGGACCTTCAGAAATGATCAAGGGAATTGCAGATTACCTGAAGAAAGATAAAAAAGTACCTGCTATCCAGGTTTTATTTGAATATTTTACTGCTCCGGATGAAGAAAATACGGAGGAAATGAGTGATGAATTCAAGGCAATTGCTAATATCGAAAGTATGGTAACGGTAATTATCGATGATGATGAATATTCATTCCACCTTAATTCTAAAAAAGAGAGTATCTTAGATAAAGCATTGAAAGACAATCTTCCTGTGCCTTTTGCATGTAAAGGAGGAGTTTGCTGTACGTGTAAAGCGGAAGTTTTGGAAGGAGAAGTTTTCATGGAGAAAAACTACGCACTTACCGAAGAAGAAGTGGCCAGAGGCTTCGTTCTTACCTGTCAATGTCACCCGACAACAAATGTGGTGATGCTTAATTATGATGTTTAATTCAATTTGAAAATGAGTCAATGTGCTAATTTGAAAATGTGACTATTGCAGATTAATTTTCAAATTACCTAATTCTCAAATTATTAATTTCAAATTCAAAAATTATGGACTTAGAAAAATTTGTACAATACGTACATGACGAAAATAAAGTAGAACCAAAAGATGTAATGCCCGATGATTACAGAAAACTATTGGTTCGTCAGATTTCACAGCATGCCCATTCCGAGATTGTAGGAATGCTCCCGGAAGCGAACTGGATTTCCAGAGCACCTTCATTGAGAAGAAAAATGGCTCTTTTGGCTAAAGTTCAGGATGAAGCAGGCCACGGGTTATACCTTTATTCAGCAACAGAAACATTAGGAAACGGAACCATCAGAGCTGACAGAGATGCAACTTACGATGATATGCTGGAAGGAAAAGCAAAATATTCAAGTATTTTCAACTATCCTACTTTAAGCTGGGCAGATATAGGAGCAATCGGCTGGTTGGTAGATGGTGCAGCCATTATGAACCAGGTAATGCTGATGGGGAATTCTTACGGTCCTTATTCCAGAGCAATGGTGAAAATCTGTAAAGAAGAATCTTTCCACCAAAGACAAGGGTATGAGATTTTAATGGCACTTTGCCGTGGTACCAAACAACAGAAAGAAATGGCTCAGGCTTCGTTAAACCGTTTCTGGTGGCCGGCTTTGATGATGTTCGGACCCAATGACGACAGCTCGCCAAACTCTAAAATCTCTATGAATTACAGAGTAAAAAGAGAAAGTAACGACAGCCTTCGTCAGAGATTTATCGACGTTACTGTTTCTCAGGCAGAATTCTTAGGATTAACTGTTCCGGATAAAGACCTGAAGTGGAATGAAGAAAGACAACATTATGATTTCGGAGAACTTCCTTGGGGTGAATTCATGGAAATCTTAAAAGGAAACGGACCTTGTAATAAAAAGCGTATCGAAACGAAGAGAAAGGCTCAAAGAGAAAATTCTTGGGTGAAAGAAGCCGCGATAGCTTTTGCAGAGAAACAACAAAAAGAAGTACTATAATATTTGATTTAAACCATTAAGATTTTATTTAGGAATTAAGCTAATTAAGAAAATCATTTTGATTTTAAAATTAAAGCGAAGCTAAACTTAACATTCTTAACAGCTTAATTGGACTTAATGGTTCAGGAATTAAAATTCAAAATTTAAAATTAAAATTTGACTATGGCAAATTTAGATATGTGGGAAGTGTTTATTCAAACTAAACCGGGATTATCTCACAAACACGTTGGAATTGTACAGGCACCAACAGCAGAAATGGCTTTGCAGAACGCAAGAGACGTTTATACAAGAAGAAAAGAAGGAACTTCTGTTTGGGTGGTTCCAAGTAAATATATTGTAACCTCAGAAGGAATCGACAAAGAAGCTTTCTTTGATCCGGCTGATGACAAACTATACCGTCACCCGACTTTCTACGATATTCCAAACGATGTAAAAAATATGTAATCAATAAAGATTTTAAGATGTGAGATATCAGATGCCAGACTTTTGTCAATCTGAAATCTAGTGTCTGAAATCTGAAATCTACTAAACAATGAACCCATTATATAATTATTTATTAAAACTAGCAGACGACAGTTTCATTATGGGACAGCGTTTGTCTGCGTGGTGCGGTGAAGGTCCTTATTTAGAGGAAGATATTGCATTGACGAACATTGCGTTGGATGAGCTGGGACAAGCTAACAACTTTTATGTTTACGCGTCAAGAGTAATCGACAACGGTAAAAGTGAAGACGATTTAGCCTTTCTAAGATACGAACACGAATATGTAAATGCACACTGGACAGAACTTCCAAATGAAGACTATGCCCAGACCATTCTGAAAGTCTACGTTTTTGCCGTGTATCAGAAACTGATGTATGAAGCATTGTCAAATTCTGCAGACGAAGAACTTTCGGCTATTGCTCAAAAATCATTAAAAGAAGTAAGATATCATTATACTCATACTGCATCATGGATGAAAATTTTTGCCCAGGGTACAGAAGAAAGTAAATCCCGCGTGCTAAAGGCAATTGAAGATATCTGGGAATATACAAAAGGCCTTTTTGCTAAAACAGAAGGTGAAGATGATCTTGTTGCTTTGAACATCGTTCCGAATGCAGATGCTCTTTACGAAGAATTTATTGCCATTACAAAGAAAGATTTTGCAGATTTTGGGTTGGAATATCCAGAAAATCCTTTCATGCAGCCAAAATCAAGAACAGGATATCATACAGAATATTTCGGATTTATTCTTTGTGAACTTCAGTATATGCAGAGAGCGTATCCGGGTTGTACTTGGTAACAAGGCATGAGGAAAATGCTGCTTGGAATATTTGCTTTTTTTCTTATCGCATATGTGATGTTATGTGTAGGAATCTATTTCTATCAGGAGAAAATTATTTTTTATCCTGAAAAATTACCGGAAAATTATAAATTTAATTTTACTGGTGATTTTGAAGAAATAACGGTAATGACACAAGATAAAAAACATTTAAACTCTGTTTTATTTAAAGCTCAAAACCCTAAAGGAGTAATTTTTTACCTTCATGGGAACGCAGGGTCATTAAAAGAATGGGGCGGAGTAGCTGAACTGTATACCAATATGAACTATGATACTTTCATATTAGATTACAGAGGGTACGGAAAAAGTGAAGATAAAATTAAGAATAAAGAGCAGCTTTTTTCGGATGTTGAGAGTGCTTACAAAGAACTTTTGAAAAGATATCCGGAGAACAAAATTATTATTTTAGGATATTCTGTAGGAACGGGCTTAGCTGCAAAATTAGCATCAATGCAGAACGCAAGATTATTGATTTTACAGGCTCCGTATTATAGTATGGAAGATGAAATGAGTCAAAAATTTTCATTTCTGCCTAAGTTTTTACTGAAATATAATTTTGAAACTGGTGAATATTTAAAAACCGTTAAGTCACCAGTTGTTATTTTTCATGGTGATAAAGATGAGGTTATTCATTATAAAGCATCTTTAAAACTTAAAAATAACTTTAAAAAGGATGATAGCCTGATTGTATTAAAAGATCAGTATCACAACGGAATAACAGATAATTTGGATTATCAGAATGCAATGAAAGTAATTCTTGATTCTGATAAAAAATAAAATATGAATCAGCTTTTAGATTTATTAAAAACAATCCCCGATCCGGAAATTCCGGTCATTGATATCGTGGAATTGGGAATCGTAAGAGATGCACAGATTACAGGTGAACACACTTGTGAAGTGACGATTACGCCTACTTATTCTGCCTGTCCTGCAATGTTTACCATTGAAGAGGACATTATCAAAATGATGAAGGAAAACGGATGGGAAGCAAAAGTAGTAACCAAGATGTTTCCGATCTGGACAACGGACTGGATTACTGATGAAGCAAGAGAAAAACTCCGTGTTTACGGAATCACTCCTCCCGAAAAAGGAGCAGACGAACATCATATCGGGAAACCGAAAAAATGTCCTCGCTGTGGTTCTGAACATACCAAGCAGATCAGCAGATTTGGGTCTACCTTGTGTAAGGCTTCTTATCAATGTTTAGACTGCCTGGAGCCTTTTGATTATTTTAAATGTCATTAAGTGTAACAATAGATTAATGTACAATTTATCAATAAAACTGACGGATATGCAGAGCATAACGATGCTGTTGTTAGATTGTTAAAATCTTAGGTTGTTACATGAATTTATATTGTTAAATTAGTGCGTTGTTAAATAATAAATTAATAAAAACTATGTATACACAACTCGATATCGAAACGCATTTTGACGGGAAGCTTAAAATCGCATATCTGAATCAACCGGAAACAATGAATGCCCTTACAAAGCCAGCTTTATCAGATCTTAGAGATTTTGTTAAAGAATGCAGCGAGGACGAAACAGTAAGATGTGTTGCCATTTCTGGAAGAGGAAGAGCGTTTTGCTCAGGTCAGAATCTGGATGAAGCATTTGTGGCAGGCAAAGAACACCATGATCATGACATCATCAGAAAAATTGTGGTAGATTATTATAACCCTTTAGTGTTGGAAGTTACCCGTTGCAAAAAACCGGTTATTGCTTTAGTAAACGGTCCTGCAGTAGGAGCCGGAGCGATGTTGGCTTTAATCTCCGACTTCGTTTTAGCGAACGAGAAAGCGTATTTTGCTCAGGCATTTTCAAATATCGGTTTGATTCCTGATACAGGAGGAACTTACTTCTTACCGAAGCTTTTAGGTAGACAATTGGCCAATTATTTAGCATTTACAGGTAAAAAATTATCTGCAGAAGAATCTAAAACTCATGGTCTTGTTGCTGAGGTTTTCACTGAGGAAGAGTTCGTTCCAAAATCTATGGAAATTCTTGAAAGAATGGCAAACATGCCGACAGCAGCGCTTAAGCTTACGAAAAAAGCTTTTGCAAGTTCTTATACCAATACATTGAAAGAACAGCTTGAGCTGGAAGGAGATCTTCAGCAGGAAGCTGCAGGAACAGAGGACTTCTTTGAAGGAGTAAATGCCTTTTTACAGAAAAGAAAACCTAATTATAAAGGAAAATAAATTTCGTATTAATGTATTCATGTAAAATGTATTAATGATTTTTTAAAACGATTTACATGAATACATTTTACATTAATACATTGTACAAATAAAAATGAATATTGGAATTATTGGGGCGGGAACCATGGGCGTAGGAATTGCTCAGGTAGCTGCAACAGCAGGATGCAAAGTCGTTTTATTCGACGCTAATGCTCCGCAAATTGATAAAGCGCTTTCAGGTTTAGAAAAGACTCTTCAAAAGCTGACTGAGAAGGGTAAAATCTCTCAGGAAAAAGCAGCAGAGATTACAAACAATATCGTGAAAGGTGAAGCATTACAGGATTTAAAAGATTCTGATCTGGTGATCGAAGCGATTATTGAAAACAAAGACATTAAAACCAAAGTGTTTACAGAACTTGAAACGTATGTTTCAGAAAACTGTATCATCAGTTCCAATACCTCATCTATTTCTATCACCTCTCTGGGTGCAGAACTAAAGAAACCGGAGCGTTTCATCGGAATTCACTTTTTCAATCCGGCTCCACTGATGCCTTTAGTGGAAGTTATTCCATCCTTATTAACAGAAAAAACTTTAGCAGAAAAAATATACAACCTCATGAAAAAATGGGGGAAAATGCCTGTTATTGCTAAAGATATCCCTGGATTTATCGTCAACAGAATTGCCAGACCTTACTATGGGGAAGGGCTGAGGATTGTTGAAGAAAACATTGCTACACCGGAACAGGTGGATGATGCAATGAAAACCCTTGGGAACTTCAAAATGGGACCTTTCGAACTGATGGATCTCATTGGAGTTGACGTGAATTTTGCAGTAACAACAACGGTTTACAAAGATTATTTCTATGACCCGAAATACAAACCGTCTCTATTACAGCAAAGAATGTCTGAAGCAAAACTTCACGGAAGAAAAACAGGAAAAGGTTTCTACGATTACAGTGAAGGAGCAGAAAAACCTGTTGCTCAAAAAGACGATGCTTTGTATCAGCAGATCTTTTTAAGAATCATTTCAATGTTGATCAATGAAGCGGTTGAAGCCAAAAGATTGGGCGTTGCGAATGACGAAGATATTGAACTTGCTATGCAGAAAGGAGTAAATTATCCAAAAGGATTATTAAGCTGGGGTAAAGAAATCGGATACGCAAAAATCTCCGAAACCTTACAAAATCTTTATGAAGAGTATCAGGAAGAAAGATACAGACAAAGCCCTTTACTGAGAAAACTATAAAAATAGTTAAATCTGCTAGTGAATTGTCATGCTGAGCAAAGTCGAAGCATCTCTCAAGTAGATTATTATATCAAAAAAACTTCATGAATATAGATGAATTCAGAGCCGAGCTGGAAACCAGACTTTTAATTGAGAAACAATACTTAACTCAGGAAGCTTCCTCTGTCAATGCTGGGGAAAGACTCGAGCTGCTAGGAAAGTTTAATGAAAAATATAAAGAGCTGATCAAAAGATTAGCCAATGAAAACGGAATTGATTTAAATGCATCCTTCCCTTCTGAAAATTCATCAGACTCAGAAAATCTTTCATACGAACAAATCATTCTGGGTAAAACAATGAGTGTGTACGACAGGTTATCTGATGAGCTGTATGAAGAAATAACAAACATATAATAGAAATGAATCCAAGACAAGTAGCAGATTATATGTTCAATCAGGATTATTTTTCCCAGTGGATGAATATCAAAATGATTGAAGTAAAAGAAAATTACTGTTTAATAGAAATGCCTATCAAGAAAGATATGATTAATGGGCTTAAAACAGTTCACGGTGGAGTTACCTTTGCTTTTGCAGACTCAGCGCTGGCATTTTCTTCCAACAATACAGGTGATGCTGCAGTAGCATTGAACTGTATCATCAATTTTACCAAAGCTGGGAAAGAAGGCGATGTTTTCAGAGCCGAAAGTATTTTGGTGAATGATACCAGAAAAACTGCGGTTTATGACATTCAGATTACCAATCAAAATCAGGAGCTGATTGCAAAATTTGTAGGAACAGTCTATAAAATCGGAAAAAAAGTAACCGACTTGTAAAAAACTAAAACCATACACCAGATTAAACAAAATGAGAAAGATATTTCTACTGCTTTTCGGGATTTCAGCTTTTCTGATGAATGCCCAGCAGAAAGTAAATGAAGCTTTGAAAAAAGAGCTGGATGAAATCATGAAGGAGGATCAGGGCTTCAGAATGCTTTATACTTCTGATACAACACCTGAGAAACGAAATGAGATCCTGAAAGATTTAAATATTGATCAAAAAGAATTTGAGAAGAGAGGATGGGAAATGGTGGCAGAACATGATAGTTTGAATATGAAGACAATCGAACGTATTATTGCTCAACATGGCTATCCAGGAAAAACACTTGTGGGAGAACCTACAAACCATGCTGCGTGGTACGTAATTCAGCATTCAGTCAAAATAGGAAAATATTTGCCTCTCATTAAGGAAGCCGGGGAAAAGAAGGAAATTCCGTTTACCTTGGTTGCCATGATGGAAGACCGATATCTGATGAATGAAAATAGAGAGCAGATCTACGGTACACAGGGAAAAGGTGAAATGACCAAAGATAAGGACGGAAAACAAATCTTTGTCAATTTTATTTGGCCTGTAAAAGATCTTCAAAATGTTAATAAAAGAAGAAAAGAAGCAGGTTTCGATTCTACTTTTGAAGAAAATGTCAAAAGAATATATGGGCCAGACTTCAAATATGAACCCTATACTTTAAAGCAGGCTTTAGAACTAAGAAATAAAAACAAATAAATAGAAAAGAGGAATTTGATAATTTTAAATTATTGCATTATCCTATTTTCAAATTAAAATTATGAACAACGTATACATCATAGACTATGTCAGAACTCCCATCTCAAAACTGCAGGGAGGATTATCAGAAGTAAGAGCAGATGATTTGGCAGCTATTGTTATTAAAGAAGTCGTGGCAAGAAATCCTGAAGTTCCTGTAGAGGAAATTGAGGATGTTATTTTCGGATGTGCCAATCAGGCGGGAGAAGATAATAGAAACGTAGCAAGAATGGGACTTTTATTGGCTGGACTTCCTTATAAAATTGGAGGAGAGACGGTAAATAGACTTTGTGCTTCGGGAATGTCTGCAGTAGCGAATGCATTCCGTTCCATTGCCGCCGGAGAAGGAGAAATTTATATTGCAGGAGGAGTAGAGCATATGACGCGTTCTCCTTATGTGATGTCAAAACCTGGGGCTGCTTTCGGAAGAGACAGCCAGATGTTTGATACCACTTTCGGATGGCGTTTTATCAATCCTAAAATGAAGGAAATGTATGGTGTTGAGGGAATGGGAGAAACCGCTGAAAATTTGGCAGATATCCACCAGATCAACAGAGAAGATCAGGATAAATTTGCCCTTTGGTCTCAGCAGAAAGCTACAAAAGCTCAGGAAAGCGGAAGACTGGCAGAAGAAATTGTAAAAGTTGAAATTCCTCAGAGAAAAGGAGATCCTATTATTTTCGAAAAAGATGAATTCATTAAGCCAACGTCTTCTATGGAAGGTCTTGCAAAACTTCGTCCTGCTTTCAGAAAAGAGGGAACAGTAACTGCTGGAAACGCTTCAGGAATGAATGATGGTGCAGCAGCTTTGATTTTAGCAAGTGAAGAAGCCGTGAAAAAATATGGATTAAAACCAAAAGCTAGAATTTTAGGATCATCCGTAGCCGGAGTAGAGCCAAGAATTATGGGAATCGGCCCGGTAGAAGCTACTCAGAAACTATTGAAGAGACTGAATCTTTCTCTGGAAGATATGGACATTATTGAACTAAACGAAGCATTCGCAGCTCAGGCACTTGCAGTAACAAGAAGTCTGGGATTAAACGATGATGACTCAAGAATAAATCCAAATGGAGGAGCAATTGCAATTGGTCACCCACTGGGAGTTTCCGGAGCCAGAATTATTGGTTCTGCAGCAATGGAACTTCAAAAACAGGATAAAAAATATGCATTGTGTGCTCTTTGTATCGGTGTAGGACAAGGATATGCAATGGTGATTGAAAAATTATAATTAATTTGAAAGGATAAAGATATTAGAGTCAGAAAAATGTCTGACATCTTACATCTGCTATCTGAAATCTAAAAATATGAACATCTACTCATACCACGGGATTCGTCCCATTATAAAACCCTCTGCTTACATTCATCCGCAGGCAGTCATTATCGGGAATGTAGAAATAGGTGAGGAAGTATATATTGGTCCCAATGCGGTAATCCGTGGGGACTGGGGGAAAATTATCATCAAAGACGGAGCCAATGTGCAGGAAAACTGTACTCTTCATGTCTTCCCGAATATAGAAACCATACTTGAAGAATCCGCACACATCGGGCATGGAGCGATCATTCATTCCGGGCATATTGGTAAAAACTGCTTAATCGGAATGAATTCTGTGGTAATGGACAAAGCGTATATCGGTGACGAAAGTATCGTTGGAGCATTGGCCTTTGTACCTGCCAATTTCAGATGTGAACCCAGAAAACTGATCGTTGGAAGCCCAGCGAAAGTGATCCGTGATGTATCTGACGAAATGATTCACTGGAAAACAGAAGGAACAAAACTATATCAGGAACTGGCAAGAGAAGGAAAAGAAGCCATTCTGCCTTGTGAGCCTTTTACAGAATATATTAAGCAGATCCCAACGAAAATTGTTGATTACAGCATCTGGGATGATATAAAATAATGACCATTTAAAATTAAATATGATTAAAAAAATTGCACTTATATGCAGCATGGTGTTGGCGATGAATAGTGTAGTGTCAGCACAGACTGTTACGACAAAACCGCTTACAATAGGAGAAGTGAGGACCATTAAGTCCAAAACCTTAAATGAAGACAGAACGTTGAATATTTATCTTCCACAAGGATTTGATAAAACAAAATCATACCCGGTGATCTATCTGTTAGATGGAAGTATGAATGAAGATTTTATTCACGTGACAGGATTAGTACAATTCTTTAATCAGATGTATTCCATGCCGGAAGCTATTGTTGTGGGAATTGCTAATGTAGACAGGAAAAGGGATTTTACCTTTCATACGGATTTAAAAGACTTGCAGAAAGACTATCCTACAACAGGACATTCTGATAAGTTCATTGCTTTCCTTGAAAAAGAATTAAAACCTTATGTTGAAAGTCAGTTTAAAACAACCGATAAATACCTTTTCGGACAATCTTTGGGAGGACTTTTGGCAACAGAGATCCTTTTAAAGAAACCAGAAATGTTCAATAACTACTTTATCATCAGCCCAAGCTTATGGTGGGATGATGAAAGCCTTTTAAAACAGGCTCCTCAATTACTTGCAAAATCTCCGGATACTAAAAAATTCGTTTATGTTTCTGTAGGAAAAGGAGAACATCCGGTGATGGTAAAAGATGCCGAAGCTTTCTATGATGTTTTGAAAAAAGCAGGAAAGAAAAACTGGACATTGGAATATAAAATGATGGAAACAGATAATCATGCAACCATTCTTCACAGAAGTTTATATGAAGGATTGGTGAAGATGTTTCCCTATCAGGAACCTAAATAAATCAGTTTCATTTGATGAACATTCTGAAAAAATATTGGATCGGAATATTGATTTTTATAATCATTATGAATGCTGTAGGGTTCTATCTGGTAAAAGAGTCAATAGGAATTTCAGATGCTTTGGAACATGTTGAATCAGATGAGGTAATTGCTAAACTAAAGCGTAAAGATTATTTCTATACATTATTTGTTGAAATTGTCATCATTTTAGATGGTTGGCTGGCGCTTTTTATCCCTTATTTGATTATTAGAAACTTTATTAAAAAGATTAATCTAAGCAAAAAGTAAAAAACTATATGGAAAAGTTAAAAAACTATATCTACGGAGAATGGGTAGAAGGTACCGGAAGCGGAGTTCCTTTATACAATGCCGTTACAGGAGAGCAGGTAGCTGTTTCTGATACTGAAGGGCTTAATTTTGAGCAGGCTCTTGACTACGGAAGAACGGTAGGATACAAAAACCTTTCTTCAATGACTTTCTACGACCGTGGAGAAATGTTGAAAAAAGTGGCTCTTTACCTGTTAGAAAGAAAGAAAAAATATTACGACTTATCATATAAAACCGGAGCTACACACGTTGATTCATGGGTGGATATTGAAGGAGGTTTCGGAACTTTCTTTACTTACTCCGGATTGGCAAAAAGAATGCTTCCTAATACTTCATTTTGGGTAGACGGAGATACTCAGAAAATTTCAGCTAACGGAACTTTCTTAGGAACTCATATTTTAACGCCTAGTGAAGGAGTTTCTGTACAGATCAATGCCTATAACTTTCCGGTGTGGGGAATGTTGGAAAAACTTTCAACTTCCTTATTGGCAGGAGTACCTTCCATTGTGAAGCCATCTCCTTTCGGATCTTATCTTACGAATGCTGTATTTCAGGATATGATTGAAAGTGGAGTACTGCCTGAAGGTGCCGTGCAGTTAGTGTGCGGTGAACCGGGAAATATTCTGGATTATATACAAGACGGAGACTCTGTATTATTCACAGGATCTGCCCACACAGGTAGAAAATTGAAATCAATGCCTTCTATCGCTGGAAATGCAGTTCGTTTCAACATGGAAGCAGATTCATTGAACTGTTCTATCCTTGGATTGGAAGCAAAACCGGGAACTCCAGAATTTGACCTATTTATCAAAGAAGTTCGTAACGAAATGACCACGAAAGCAGGACAGAAATGTACAGCGATCAGAAGAATTATTGTTCCTGAACATTTAATAGGTGACGTTCAGAATGCTTTGTCTAAAGCTTTAGATCAGACTAAAATCGGAAACCCATTAAGCAGAGAAACCAAAATGGGATCTTTGGTGGGAAGACAGCAATATGAAGAAGTTCTGAGAAAAGTAAACCTATTAAAATCAGAAACAGAACTTGTCTATGACGGAAAACACGAACTGGTAGATGCCAACTATGAGAATGGTGCATTTATGAGCCCGAAATTATTCCTGAACGACAAGCCTTTCGAAAAAAATATCTCTCACGATGTAGAAGCTTTCGGGCCGGTATCTACATTAATGCCATATAAAGATGCTGAAGAAGCAGCGGCTTTGGCAAAAAGAGGAAAAGGAAGTTTAGTAGGATCTATCATTTCTCATGACGAAAACTTTATCGCTGAAACATCATGGAAAATGGCTTCTCAACATGGTAGAATCTTTGTACTGAACAGAGATAATGCCAAAGAAAGCACAGGTCACGGTTCTCCACTTCCTACATTAATGCACGGAGGTCCTGGTAGAGCAGGTGGTGGTGAGGAAATGGGAGGTCTGAGCGGTCTTCATTTCTTCTTACAGAAAACAGCTATTCAGGGATCACCAGATGTACTGAAAGCAATTACTAAAATCTATCAGCAGGGCGCAGAGAAAAAATTCTCTGACAAACATCCTTTCCAGAAATATTTTGAGGAAGTTGAAGTTGGAGATTCTCTTGAAACAGCAGGAAGAACAGTTACGGATGCAGATATCGTTAATTTCTCCAATGTTTCATGGGATCATTTCTATGCCCACACTGATGCCACAAGTTTATCAGGAACAATCTTTGATAAAACGGTAGCTCACGGATATTTCATCCTTTCAGCAGCAGCAGGATTATTTGTTTCCGGGAAAAAAGGACCTGTTATTGCCAATTATGGATTGGAAGACTGTAGCTTCTTCAAACCGGTATATGCCGGAGATACCATCACTGTTTATTTAACTGCAAAAGAAAAAATCAACAGAGGAGTAAAAGGAAGAAACATTCCTTCAGGGGTTGTAAAATGGCTGGTTGAAGTTGTAAACCAAAGAGATGAGGTAGTTTGCGTGGCAACGATCCTGACATTGGTGGCAAAACAATCTCCTTTTATCGATCTGAATGTGAAAAATGTTCAGAAAATGTTGAATGGATTAACGGAAAGTACACCTGCACTTTGGGGGAAAATGTCTCCACAACAAATGATTGAACATTTAGAAAAGGCGGTCTTGGTGAGTTTTGGAGAACCAGAAGCAGAGAAATGTTTTACTCCTGAAGAACATCTTGAAAAATGGCAGGATTCTCTTTACAATCACAGAGCAATGCCGAAAGAATTTACGGCTCCGTTCCTTCCACAGGATGGCTCACTTCCAGAACCAACACACAGAAATCTGGAAGCTGCAAAACAATCGTTTATGGATAACCTGAAGAAGTTTGTAATCTATTACAAAGAAAATCCACAGGCAGAACATATGAATTATGTATTCGGAAAACTGAATAAAGAAATGTGGGAACTGATGCACAAAAAGCATTTTACTCATCACTTCCAGCAGTTTGGATTGATTTAATTCAAAATAATGATAAAAATTTCCCTTTCAGTTTTAAATTGGAAGGGATTTTTATTTTAAATATAACCGGAAATATATAAATTCAGAAATATTTTTTTAATCATGAAATCTTTAAAAATCTTCATTACCATTGTCCTTTGGACTTTTTCAATTTTACTCTTTTTTTCCTGCTCGGGAAATCCTAAACCAGACAAAGAAGGCTATTTTTCTGAAGAAAAATTTGTTGATAGTTTAAATGCTGGAACAAAAGGAAAAACCAAAGTAGAATTTGAAAAGTATAGACACACAGGCAATGGAGATGTATTTGTTTCAATTAATTTTTATAAATCAAAAAAGAAATGGGTGAAAGGTCAGGAAACAGATGTTGATCTCTGGTTTCTTACAAATAGTTTTAAATTTGATAAAGATGGAATAACCGGTTTGGATGTTCAGATAAGTGATTTCAATAATGATGGCTTCAATGATGTGACGTATCAAAGCGGAGTAGCTGGAAGAGGAGGAAATATAGTGATGACTTTGTTTGTATATAATCCAAAGAATAAAGATTTTATTCACATCAAAAATTCAGATAATTACCCAAACCTAAGTTTTAATTCAAAATTAAACTGTATCAATTCATTGATTTTAACAGGTTCTACCACAACGGCATTTCTAAAAATTAAAAAAGATTCTTTATATGAATTTGCAAGAGTAGATGTTTCTGATAAAATAGTGGTGGAAGAAAAAGATTCTACAGGTAAGTTTAAAATTATTGAAGAAAAACTATTCAAAGGAAATGATGAAGACTTTTATAAGACTTTTAGAAATTACAAACCTTTAGAATATTAATAGGTTAATTTTATATAAATTGGAATGCTCATTATTTCAGTTAGTTATATTCTTTTTGCTTAAAAATGATTAACTTTAATAGGCGAAATCCGAAAAGCATATAGAGTAGGAGAGAATATCAAAACTGATTACAATGAAAAACTTAAAAAAACTTTCAAGACACGAGTTGAGATCTCTTAAAGGAGCCGGGCCAAACTGGTCTTGTGTCCTTAATCCTTGTCCTCCCGGAAGCTGTTGTCTTCCTGGAAGATGGCCTGATATTGCAAGAGCATGTTATATATGTGCTGATTCTTAGATTTTATAATTAATTTTTTAAATTTAAAACAATATATAAAGCTGCAATTCACTGTGATTTGTGGCTTTATTTTTATAATCTTTTGTTAAAAACCCTGTCCTGTTTGATGTCCTTGGATTTATTTATTATTTTCAAACTTAAAATTAATTCAAAAAATAGAATACTATGAACCAAAGCTGGATGCAAAAATGGGAAGAAGTGAAAAATATTATGGTTTGCCCTACGGATCTGGAGACCTATTTTACTTCGGATGAAATTCTGGGACAGAAAATGGAGACGATGGAAATCGGAAGTGTTTCTCTTCCTTCTGGAAAAGTAGTGGTAAGAGATCCGCTGGTTTCCCTGAATGCGAACCAATCACCTTATTTTATTCAGGCTCCAAAAGGAAATTTTCCTGTGACTATTGCCGTAGTGAAATCTGAAGATTGGGGAGACAGATACGCTGTTGTAAAAGTTGAATTTACCCAAGAAAAACCGGTTATTTACAGAGAAGCTTTGGTGGGAATTGAAGAATTGGAGGGCGTAGCTGAAGATGATTATTTTGGTTTCGCCGTAGATGCAGGTTTGGGATGTATTACTGATAAAGAAGTACTTCCTTTTGTGGATAAATTTGTAGGTGAAATAGATGTTGACAATGTTTATGATGATTATTTCGCTGACCTTTTCTCACAAAGCTACAAAGCTCACCCCAACAATCAGAGAGAAGCAGGAGACTGGATCAATTGGACGATTCCTGGTACCAGTTATCAGATTCCAATGTTTGCAAGTGGTTTTGGTGATGGTACTTATCCTGTTTACTTTGCGTATGATGCTAACGAAGAAATTTGTGGTTTGTACATTCAATTTATCGATATTGAATTGGCTTTAAGTGACGAAGATGAGGATGAAGACGAGGATGGTGATGACGATCAACCTGAAAATTTTGTTTTCCTTAAAAACTAAATATGAATACAACTTTTGCAGACCATGTCATTGAGTTCAATAAAAATCTTAGCTATACAGGAAATCTTCCCGATGGCTTTGAAGTTCTGAACCCCTATTTGGATAATCCCGAAACATTGATAGTTATGCAGAAGTTTTATCATAAATATTATAATGATTCTTCTCAGAGAAAATTCATGATTGGAATTAACCCAAGCCGCCACGGGGCAGGTGTCACAGGCGTTCCGTTTACCGATACTAAAAGACTCGAAAGTATTTGTGGAATAAAAATGGAATCTGCCCGTACTCATGAAGTTTCTTCCGTTTTTATGTATGATATGATCGAGGAATACGGCGGTGCTGATCTTTTCTATAAAGATGTTTATATCAACTCCCCGTTTCCGTTGGCTATCGTAAGAAAAACAAAAAACGGATGGCTCAACGCCAATTATTATGATGATAAAGAACTGTTCGAAGCTGTAAAAAACTTTATGATTGAATCTCTCAAGAAACATATCAGTCTCAATCTGGATATCTCGGAGGTATTTGTCCTGGGTAAAAAAAATGCTGACTTTATTTCAAAACTAAACAAAGAAGCAAAACTGTTTGATGTGATGACTGTTCTGGAACATCCCAGATATATTCAGCAGTACAAATCAAAAGAGAAGCAGCTTTATATAGACAAATACATTCTGTCATTGAAAAAACATATCCCTTGATAAATAATCAAGGGATTTGTCATTCATGAATTAGAATCTTTATGAGAATGTGGAACTTATGCGAAATTTCCTGAAATTAATCTTTAATAACCTTGGTTGATTCTGTTGCTGTTCTGATAATATAAACTCCTTTTGGAAGCTCTGAAATATTGATTTCATTATTTCCTCTTTGAGTTTGTACAGTTTTCAGCATTTTACCATCTACACTGTAGATTTTAGCTTCCGTGGCTTTTTCTGTAGTAATAGAAAGAGGTCCATTGGTTGGGTTAGGATAAACAGTCAGGTTTTTTTGAGTGCTTTTGGCTTCTGAAGTACCCAATACAATGTTACTGTCTTTTACCCAGGTGAAGGCATCTAAGCCTACATATCGGAACGCTCCGCTCGCAGTGATCTGCAGTTCGTCAATCACGATGTTGGAATAATTTTGACCGTTTAAGTTGGTAAGATCAATCAGAGTATATCCGTTTGTAGTCCCTAAGCTTGTTGCAAAGCCTGTAGTTTTTGTTTGGGTAAATTTTGTTACTCCACTTAGTTTTCCGGTTACAGTCAGAGTTCCTGATACATTAAGATCGAGGTTCAATGCTGAAAGATACATCCAGAATCTGTTTACTTTAAATAAATTTGAAGTAGTTTTAATGCTGAATGATGGCGGAGTCTGAGTGTCATTGGAATTATCAATATATCTGTTATCATTTCCTGTTCCGCTCCAGCCTGTTCCCGGGTAATTTCCCTGAATGTCAAAAACACTTACATGTGAAATGATGTTGAAAATAACTCCATTGTCAGTGAAGCTTGTACTTCCGTTCGATTCCGTTTCAAATTGTTCTGTACTGGTCTGCCCGAATGAGATAATTGAAATGAGCAGACTACAAATTGTTAAAAAAGTAGTGCTTTTCATGATGTTTTTTTGTTTTAAATATTAGGTTATTGTGAATATTAATCCCTAGGAGGATAAATACCTTCAACGCAGATGATATAATTTAAACCCAGATAAGGAGGCATATTATTCACTGGTAAATTTTGTCCTATAAAAGAAATACTTTGCCCGTTAATCACGGTATCAGGATTAGAATCATTTACAAAGCTGGATACCACATTGAAATCTCTTCCTACCTGTGTTCCTGAGATAGCAATAGACGATGCAGCAGTAGGAGTTGATGAGTTGGCATTTTTATTAGCTACTTTCAGTTGAAACCCGCCTCCAATGCTTGGAAGATTTGAAGTTAAAAGGGTATTCTGTGTAGTACCGGATACCACTCCCAAAGGATAAAACTGGTTAGTATTTACATTTCCAGCTCCCAAAGCCATACGCCCTTTTAAATTAGGTAAAGCAAAGGTAGTAATACCGTCTCCACCATAAGTTGTTCCTAAAATAGAGAATAAAGCTGAATTTCTTGAAATAGCTATTAAACTTCCGTCGCAAAACATCCAACCTCTAGGTGCGAAATTTCCTGCAAATAATTTTACAATTCCAATGTACTCTTCCATGGTAATGATTTTTTAGTTTTAAATTCTCTTACTCTTTTTATGGGCTTTTCAGATTCCGCCTTTGGTTATTATTTCTAAGCCAAAGGAACAACTAATACGCAGGGAGTACTAGAGTAGAAAATACCAAATTGAAGATTGCGTATTTCTACGTAAAGGAAATCTTATAAAAGGACGTCTTAATGGAAATTATTATCTTTAAGTTTCTCTGAAAGAGCTGTATTTCGTACTTTTGTAAGAACCCAATAAAAATAAAAATGAGCGAATTTGTAGCATCAGAAATTAAAAATAATATTGCTGAGATCAGTTTCGGAACACCCAAAAGTAACTCTCTTCCGGGAGCAATTTTAGAAAAGCTGGCAGAAACCATCCTTGAAGAGGGGGCGAAAGATGAGGTGAAGGCTATTTTAGTTAAAAGTGCAGGTGAGAAAGCCTTCTGCGCGGGAGCTAGTTTTGATGAGCTCTTAGCTATTGAAGAACTGGCAGCTTCCACACAATTTTTTGGTGGTTTTGCAAAAGTTTTGAATGCTATGAGAAACTGTGGGAAAATTGTAGTGGTAAGAGTTCAGGGAAAAACAACTGGTGGAGGAGTTGGAATTGCTTGTGGAGCAGATTATTGTTTTGCAACAAAAGATTCAGCTTTGGCACTTACTGAAATCAATCTTGGAATAGGACCTTTTGTAATAGGACCTTATGTGGAAAGAAAAATAGGAAAGTCACAATTCTCTGCTATGGCAATTGATGCAGACTTCAGATCTGCTGAATGGGCTGAGCAGCATAATGTCTACCATTCTGTATCAGATTCTATTCAGGAGATGGATGAGAAACTGGATAAGTTTTTACAGACTTTGGCGTCCAGAAGCAGTGATGCTTTAGCGTTAATTAAAAAAGTTTCATGGGAAGGTACGGATCACTTTAATGAATTGATGCCCGCAAGAATTCATATGAGTGCAAGTCTTATCCTGGAAGACTCAGCAAAGAAAAATATTGAGTCTATTAAAGAAAAGTTGAGAGCAAAATAATTTTCTTCGTCACTTCTTAAAAAGCAATAGAATTTTAATCTATATATGATCCGGCGAAACATTTGTTTCGCCGGATTTTTTTATGCCTTAAAGTTTTTTTCAATATAGAATTGTGTTATTTTTATTTTATTTCGTGTTATTGTTTGTTTCTGGCAATCAAATGATTGTTTTGATTGTGTATTTATATTATTTTAACAAATTTTAAATAATTGTTTGATTTTTTTAAAACTAATTTAACATCATTTTGATTTAATTCTTTAATTAATATTGAATAATTGATTAAAAATATTAATTAATTGCATTTAATTTAATTAAATATCTTTTTTATTGTGTTTTTATCATTTTTTGTTGCATATATTTGCATTCATACTGTTAAAATATGTTAAATATGAAAATGAAGCTAATATTAAGTACTGCTGTGCTGTTCTTTGTAGGAGGACATATGGTAGAAGCTCAAAAGACAAAACGTGACACAATACCACAAGATACTAAGATTGATGAAATCGTTGTAGTGGCTTATGGAAGTCAGAAAAGGGAGACTATGGTAGGCTCCAATACAGAAGTTAAAGCAAAACAATTTGCAGACCGACCGATAACGAGTATCGGGCAGGCTTTAGACGGAGCGAGTGCTGGGGTAAAAGTAAGTACCGGAACAGGACAGCCGGGAAGTTCACCAAGTATTCAGATCCGTGGGATAGGTTCTTATGGTATTACAACAAATCCTTTATACGTAGTAGATGGGACTATATATACCGGTTCTCTTGCTGCTATTAATCCCAATGATATTGCGTCATACAACATCCTGAAAGATGCTGCTTCCACTTCTTTGTATGGTTCTGCTGCAGCCAATGGTGTTATTTTGATCACTACAAAATCCGGTAGAAAAGGAAAAGATGCGTTCAACTTTAGTATGAGTACCGGAGCGGTAGGAAGATCAATTCCTGAGTATGACAGGGTAAATGTTCATCAGTATTATCCCCTTATCTGGGAGTCAATAAGAAATGGCAGAATGACCTCAGTACCTGGTACAACTATAGCTGATGCAAATGCTTATGCTACAGCACAATTGATTTCTGGTGTTTTGAAAACCAATGTTTTTAATGTCCCCGATAATCAGTTAGTTGTCAATGGTGTATTAAATCCGGATGCTAAACTTAAATATACAGATTTAGACTGGCAAAAACCTTTGATGAATACGGGGTTCAGACAAAATTATGAATTGAATTACAGTGGAGGAAGCAATACGACAACTTATTTTTCTTCTGTAGGGTATACCAATGAAACAGGATATCTTATCAAGTCAGATTTTGAAAGATTTACAGCAAGATTAAAAGTAGATTCACAGGTTAAAAGCTGGTTGAAATTAGGAACAAGTATCAGTGGGGTATCTTCTAACGGAAACAATTCAGTAGAAGGTGTAGATAACAATTCAGCTTATATCAACCCATATAGATGGACAAGAACAATGGCGCCTATTTACAGCCCGTATGCTCATGATCCTAATACATTTGCAACCCTTTATGATAATGCAGGAAATGTGATTTATGATGCAGGAAGTGCCAGAGGTGCAGACGCAGCAGCAGGAAGAAACGTAATTCAGGAAACCCTTTTAAATAAAGATCTTTCTAAAAATTATTATATTATTTCCAGAGCGTATGCTGAAATCAAAGTAGATCCTTACCTTACTTTATCTACTAACGTTGGGTATGATATCAGGAATAACAGAAGGAGTACATATGGTAACAAAATTATCGGAGATGCAGCTCCGCTAGGTTCAGCAGAAAAATACAGCTTTACTGAACAAACCTTTACCTGGAACCAGCTCCTGAATTACAAAAGAAAATTTGGAGATCATAATTTTGAATTTCTTTTAGGGCATGAAAGTTATAAATTCATGTATGAATACCTGTATGGATATAAAAAAGGCCAGATTGTAGATGATAATGATGAATTGATCAACTTTGTAACACCTGCAACACTTACTTCCCGTACAGACAATTATAGAAAAGAAGGAGTGTTTTCAAGATTGAATTATGATTACAAATCAAAATACTTACTTTCAGGATCTATTCGTTGGGATGGTTCGTCCAGATTTGCCAAAGATGTAAGATGGGATTCATTCTGGTCTGTTGGTGCAGGATGGAGATTGAAAGGAGAAGAATTTTTAAGTAATTCTAACCTTATCAGCGAATTGAAATTGAGAGGTTCTTACGGAGAAGTTGGAAATGACAGAACAGACAGTTATTATATGTATAAAAGTACCTATACTTTAGGGTATAATAATGCTCAGGAGCCCGGAATCTTATTTGGATTTTTGGCTGATCCTACCATTACATGGGAGGCTAACAAACAAACTGATATAGGTATTGATTTTGGATTTTTAAATAACAGAATTACAGGTTCTGTAGAATATTATAAAAGAGTTACAGAAGATTTGATCTTCCCGGTGCCTCTTCCGGTTTCTTCCGGAGTTCCTGATAATACAATCAGTAGAAACGTGGGAACAATGTATAACCGTGGGTTTGAATTCAGTATTAATGCAGATGTTATTAACACTCAAAATTTCACATGGAATATTAATGCTAATGCATCTACACTTAAAAATCAGATTACAGAACTTTCCAATGGAATAACGGAGATTATCAATGGTACTAAGAAAATTTCTGTAGGACACTCAATATATGATTATTGGTTAAGACAATGGTATGGGGTAGATCCTGCAGATGGATCTCCTTTATTCCTGGCTGCTGATGCCTATGCCAATACAACAGCTGCTGATATCAGAACTGTGAATGGAGAAAAAGTTACCACTAATTTCAATAAAGCTAAATATGATTATTCGGGCACTGCAATTCCTGATTTATTCGGAAGCTTTGGAACAACAATTACGTATAAACAATGGTCATTATCTACAATGTTTACGTATCAGCTAGGTGGAAAAACCTACGATTCCAATTATGCTGCATTAATGTCCAGCTACTCGCAGGGAGGAGCTTTGAGCACGGATATTCTGGATAGATGGACGACTCCGGGACAGATCACGGATGTTCCTGCATTGAACTCATCAACGTATACAAGTTCAAATGCCGGTAATTCATCAAGATGGCTGGTGAGCTCAGATTTTATCACTTTCAGACAAGCTACTCTAAGCTATAGTTTTAGTCCTGAAACATTATCTCAACTTGGAGTATCAGGATTAAGAATTCTTGTATCCGGTGAAAATTTATGGAGCAAAACAGCTAGAAAAGGACTGGAACCAGCGCAGGCATTCAATGGTACTGCCTCAAACAGATACACTCCGGCAAGAGTGGTAACAATAGGATTTAATGTGTCATTTTAAATAATTAAGTAATGAAAAATATCAAAAAACAATATATAAAATGGGCTGTTGTTCTTTCAGTCTTTACAGGAATGGTTTCATGTGAGAGTGATTATCTTGAAGCGGATCCTACTACAGCAGCCTCTGAAGAAGCAGCTTACTCAAGTGCTTCTAACCTTATGGCGATTGTTAATGGGATGCATAGAGATATGTATTACAGACAAAATGATAGTCAGGGACAGAATGGGCAGGGAGGTATTATGATTATGATGGATGCCTTAGCTGATGATCTTGTATTTCCATCCACAGGAAATGGCTGGTATGTATCCACAGTAAGATGGCAGGATCAGGTGAATGAAAGTGGGTCTAATGATTTTTATCCTTACCAGTTTTACTATGCATTGATAAGAAATGCGAACTTAGTTATTGCTAATGGTCCTTCAGTTCCTGCGCCAACTGCTGCTGATGCTGCTACTATTAAAACAGCAATTGGTGAAGCATATGCCTTCAGAGCTTTCTGCTATTACATGCTGGTTCAAATTTATGGTAAACGATATGTTCCGGGTACAAACAATACGCAGCTTGGAGTTCCAATCAGACTGGTAGCGAATGAAATACCTTTAGCAAGAAATACTGTAGAAGAAGTATATACCCAGATCAATAAAGACCTTGATGAAGCTGCAAGCAGATTGGCGGGGATTGCCAGAGCTACAAAATCACATTTTAATGATAAGGTGATTTTTGGATTGAGAGCCAGAATTGCATTAACACAAGGTAATTATACAGCGGCTGTAGCTGCGGCTCAATCAGCCCGTGCAGGATTTGCTTTAATGGATAATACAGCTTATACAGCTGGATTTAATAATTTAGCTGCCAATGGTGAATGGATGTGGGGCGCTATAATCATAGCAGATCAAGGAGATTCATTCTCAAATTTTGGTGCTTATATGTCAAGGAATTTTAACTCTACGAATATTCGTCAGGCTCCTAAAGCGATTAACAGTAAATTGTTTTTATCATTCCCATCTACAGATATAAGAACTAAGAATTTTGATCCAACAGGAGCACATACAGCGCTTGCTTTACCTTCAACATATTCTAAATTCCCATATACAAGCCAGAAGTTCATTGCTGCAAGCCAGGGTGACAGTAGGGTTGATGTTCCTTATATGCGATCTGCAGAAATGTATCTTATTGAAGCGGAAGCTTTGGCCAGATTAGGAAACGAAGCAGGATCAAAAACCGTTTTTGATGTGTTTGCGAAAAATAGAAATCCTTCTTATACGGGTGCTACTACAACAGGTGCTGCCTATATCACAGAAATTCTTAACAGCAGAAGGTTAGAGTTTTGGGGAGAAGGTTTCAGATTCCTTGATCTGAAAAGACTAAACCAAGGCTTGGACAGAACAGGGGCTAACCATTCTTCTGTCGTTACCAATAACGTAATGACAGTTGCTAACACAGATTTACGTTGGGAATTCCTTATCCCAAGAACTGAGATCAATGCCAACCCATTGATTGTTCAGAATCCGTTATAAAAAAACAAATTTTAATATATCTTTGAGAACCTCGCTTTTAGCGGGGTTTTCTTTTTCATAAACAGGAAATTATTTGTTACAATAAATCAGAGCTCGCTGATAGAAATAACCGATTTGCTGTACTTTAAATACGTGACAACGACTTTTGTTCCGGTTTTATATCGGGAATAATCTTCCTGAGTAACCAGCAGTCTTATCTTTTTATTTTTTGCCGGACCTGCAAATGTCAGGTATTCGCCATACTCTGTTGTATCTGAATCAATCACAATGCTTGATAATTTGTTCTTGCCACTGATTTTATCTTTTTTCCAGTTCCGACGATCATATCTGGTTACTAGAAGATACATTAAATAAGCAAAACCAAGCAGGACCAATCCCGCTCCTGCAAACAGGATATAATCATAATATTTGAATTTGCTGAAATCGTCTTTAATAAAGAAAGCAGACAGAGCCATCACAAAAAGTGTACAACCGCCAAGAATAGCAGGTGCTACCTGCGTGATTTTTCTTTGATCTGTTTCAACTTTTTGTATTTCCTCATCACTTAGCGGAATATTCTCCTCCAATTGTAACTGCGGATAATCTGTTTGAATGTCTGACATATAAAGTCAATTAATTTATATTTTATTAAAGTTAAGAATTGCTGGAATGGAAGATGAAAAAATATTATTAAAATTTAAAATAAATAATTGGCAGATTCAAAATAAATTATAACTTTGTAATTCAAAGTTCTTTTTATGGAGACAAAAAACTATCACGAAGACTTATCCCATATCCGTTCCATGATGGAGCGATCTTCCAGATTTATTTCTTTAAGTGGATTATCCGGTGTTGTTGCCGGATTAACGGCAATTATTGGGGCTATATATGTGTATTTTGTTTTTCAGAGGGAGGGAATCAGTTATTTTGATGGAGATAGAAATATTCTCGGCCCGGCTTTGGTTAAAGAACTTGTTGTGATTGGAATAGTTATTTTAGTGGTTGCTATTCTTAGTGGTTACATTTTTACCGCTCATAAAAGTAAAAAGAAAGGGTTGAAGATCTGGGATGCCATTACAAAACGGCTTTTGATTACCTTTGCAGTTCCTTTGATAGCGGGAGGAGTTTTTTGCCTGGCACTTCTTTATCATCATCTTTTTGTTTTCATAGCTCCAGCAACATTGATTTTTTATGGGCTCGCACTAGTTTCAGCAGAACGATATACCTTACCGGATGTAAAATATCTGGGATATTTTGAGATTGTCTTAGGACTTGTTTCTTTATTCGTTTTAGGTTGGGGATTAGTGTTCTGGGCTATTGGTTTCGGAGTTTTGCATATTGTCTATGGATTGATTATGCATAAGAAGTATAAATAGTAAAGTGAATAGGTTTTTCAAATATCTCCTGATAATCATTTCTGTAATTGGAGGAGTATTCTTGATTGGTTCTATTGTATCGGTTTTAATGATTGGTTGTGCCTTTGGAAGTTTTGATAAAAGTTATTCGGTAACTGAATTAAAGGATGAATATTATTCAAAAGAAACTGAAATCAAAGATTTAATAAATTATTATAACAAAATCAAGCCTGAAAATTATTCTGTAGAGATAGAATTTAAAAATGATAAAATACTTGAAAGATTAAGAATAACATCTAAAGATTCATCCAATGTGGTTTATCAAGACTGGAATGTAAATTCTAATGTTTTATTTACAGAAAAGCTTAAAGGTATAGCAGGATGGAACGAAAAACAGATTGTAGTTTTAAAAAATAAATTAGATAAAGCAAACTGTATTTCTATAGAAGATGGAGAACCTTTAAAAATAGGTTTTAAAAGGAGTGGCATGGGAATGTTTTCTTTTAATGTTTTTCAGGAAATAAATACTGACCGAAGTAAATATAATGACGGTTGTGAATATATATTGGTAAACAGATATTTAGCTTTTCAATACGGAGGAGGAGCGATCGGAAATCAATGTTTTCCCAATAAAAATTAAAAATTATGATTAAAATAAATCAACTCAATAAAGAATTCGAAAGCCGTGTAAGACTGGGCATCATGTCCGTTCTTATGGTCAACGACTGGGTTGATTTTTCAGAAATGAAAGGCTTGCTTGGAATTACAGATGGAAATCTGGCCAGTCACAGCAATGCCTTGGAGAAAGCAGGATATATTGAAGTGAAAAAAGAATTTGTCGGAAAAAAGCCCAAGACATCTTACCGTGTTACGCAAAATGGACGACAAGCGTTTACAGAACATTTGGATGCTCTTGAAAAACTATTGGGACGATAGTCCTATATTTTTTTGAAAATTGACTTTGAATTACAAAGTACTTTATAATTTAAAACTTAAATAAAATGATAACACAAAAACAAAAAACAGTCACAATTTATGCCCTTCCATTGGCTTTACTGTGCATTCCATTGCTGGGAAATTTAATTTCTAAAGAAGTAAACTGGTCAGCTTCCGATTTTCTGATAGCAGGAGCTTTACTCTTTACAACAGCTTTTTTGATCAATCTGGTTAGAAGCAATATCAAAAAGCAAAGTCAGAAAGTTTTGATCTGCATTTTCATATTGCTGGCTCTTGCACTGATCTGGATCGAACTTGCGGTAGGGATTTCCGGAAGTCCATTTGCTGGAAGCTAAAATTACGTTGCTTACTAACTAAATCTAAATAATGATGAAAGATTCAGAAATAATAAATCAAAGAATGGTAAAAGGCCAGGAAATTCTATACTTCGGAAAGTCTCTGTTTGCGGTGTGTTTGGTGTTGGGGAGCATCTGTCTTATTGGGTATTTGACAACAAGGATGGAAGAATTTGCCATAGGAGGATATATGCTGCTGATTTTTGGAGCATTTTTGAACTTACTGGCGATACTAGGGTTGTTGATCTATGGTTGCGTATACAGATCAAGATTGAATGAATGTCTGAAAGCTATTGGTATCCTTTTGATCAATATACCCATTGCCATTCTCTATACAGCTATAGGACTTAATAATCTACATTAAAATCAATACGATTATGAAAAAAATACGCGTTCAGTTTTTACTTTTTGTATACGATAAAACTCAAAAATTATACAGGAAATACTTTAAAAAGAAAAAAAGACAATGGCAGTTTAATGAGAAACAGCTGTTGGAGTTTCAGGAAGATTCCCTAGGAAGAAAACTAGGAGAGTTTTACAGGAAACATGGTTTTTCAATGATTCCCAAAATGGAAAACCACGATGTACACCATCTGATCACCGGTTGTGGAACCAACTTCGAAGATGAAATTGCCATGCAGTATCTTCTTTTAGGAAACGGTAAGCTCAATGCACATCTTTTGGCGGCAATCGTTTTAGGAACAATTATTCTGCCTGAATATGTGAAAATTTATATCAAAGCCTATAAAAAGGGTCAGAACATGAGAGCTTTCCATCATTGGGATTTTGAAGGACTGTTGAGCCAGAAGTATGAACATGTAATGGATTTTATTCAGCAGAAAGAAACTATTGTTCTTCATTAAAATATGGATATGATGGGAAAAATAAAATTCAGTCCGCTTGGGAAAAGGTCCTTCATCCTTTCGTTTCTGTTGGGAACGCTTCTGTTGGTTGCATTTTGGTTGATAAGAACAGAATTTTTTATTGAGCTTGGCTTTTATTATGTACTTGTAACCGCCGTGATCAATATGTTTATTCTTCTGCATGAGCTTATTATCTATCTTACTGACGTTTCAGACCAGAAGGCATCTGGCAATTCAGTTCTCCTTCTGCTTGTTAATATTCCGATAACCATCTTATACCTCTATATAATGACACAGTTCACCTGGATCGCTGAGGTTCTCAAAATTTAATTCCTTTAATCTTTTAAATATTCAAATCTCATGAAAACACATCACTATATATTTCTTACCACCATCCTGTTTGTCATTGTCTTCTACGATCAGGATATTGGCTTGAACCTTGGAATTCTGGGAATCATTTATGCAGTATTAACCCTGTTTAAAACTCCTGAGAAAAATAAAACCAAAACCCTGTATATTCTTTTTGCAACAAGCATTTTATCCAGTATGGCATTTGCATGGTATGGAGATTTTCCTTCCTTTATTGCGGTGGCAAGCTCACTGCTTTTGTTGGGTTATAAGTCGAAAAACAGGAGATTGAAAATTCTATTTTTGATTCCGGTTTTTATCATAAACTGCTGTACTTCATTCTGCCGTTTTTTCAGTTTTGATGAATGGCTGCCTAAAAAGAATGTTCCCGGATTATGGCAAAAGACATTAGCTTTTATTTTGATTCCGCTGGTGTTGGTTTCCGTTTTCTTTGGGATTTATTCTACTGGAAGTGACCATTTTGCCGCTCTTTTCACAGATTATGAATTGGATATTAATCTGTGGCAGGTATTCTGTCTCTTTGTATTAGGTTTTTTTATTGCTTTTAATTACTGGAACTACGCTGTGGAAAAACTCATCTACAAAAACAACCATGTGCTGGATAATGAGTTTCAAAAAGATTCCCGGATACCAAAGGCTACCTATTCTTTTCTTGATCTCAGTGCCGAAAGAATGAGTGGGGTTATTTCTTTTGTTTTGCTGAATATCTTGCTGATCTTCTTTATTATTACTTACAATTATGAACAGTTTTATGAAGCAGTAAAAACACCCATTCAGCTTTCCGAAGAAACCCATGAAAGAGTGAATGCTGTCATCATGTCTATTATAATGGCTATTCTGGTCATCATGTTTTACTTTAAATCAGGATTTAATTTTGATCCGAAAGCTGGATTACTGAAAATCTTAGCCAAAATCTGGATTTTCCTCAATGTTATCCTTGTCATATCAGCTGCTGTTAAAAATTATGAGTATATCGTGAATTATGCATTCACTTATAAAAGATTAGGGGTTTTTGCTTTCCTCATCTTATCAATAGTGGGTCTTGCTTTGACCTATCTTAAAATTCAGCAGAAGAAAAGAAATATATTCCTTGTCAATACAATGGTTTGGTATTTTTACGGAACCATTTTAGTATGCAGCTACTTCAATTGGGGCGGCTTTATTACCTCCCAGAACATGAAACGAAAAGATTTTGCGGTCAACTATCATTTAACTTCCATCAACTTCAGCGAAAAAGCCCTGTTGAAATATGCGGACGAAAAAAATGACCAAAAGCTTAAAAAAACAGTGCAGGCAAAAGTAAAAAAAGAAACCTCCAAAACATTCCTTTCAAAGATTATCTACTATCAAACCATTCAATAATAGGTCATGAAAAAGCTCATTGCATCTTCAAGGTTTAAAATCAATATGCTGCTGATATTGATGACTGTATTCTGTTTCAGCCTCTCTGCCTTCAGATACTATATTAGTGATACAAAAGTGTTTTTGTTTCTCAACTGGAACCTGTTTCTGGCTTGGATTCCTTTACTATTGAGTTCTCTTATTCTGGCTTTTAATATCAAAAGTAAAATCTCACTGATCTTCATTATTGTCGTCTGGATTTTGTTCTTCCCCAATTCACCCTATATTCTCACAGATCTCTTTCATCTGAAAGTGAGAAATTCTGTGCCCATATGGTATGACCTCATTGTCATTCTTTCCTATGCCTGGACTGGATTGATCTGTGGTTTTATAAGCCTTAATGATATTGAAAAAAGTCTTTCCGAATATGGTAAAAGAAACAGTATCAACGCAATAATTGTATTCTTTCTTTTCATGAGCAGTTTTGGAGTGTATCTGGGAAGATTTTTAAGATGGAACAGTTGGGATGTACTTAATAATCCTTTCGGTCTGTTCTCTGATATTGTAGTACGGTTTATCTATCCGCTGGAATATACCAAGACGTGGAGTGTCACTGTTTTGATGGGAATTATGCTCAATTTTATGTATTTCACATTTAAATGGGTTGAAACAAATAATGATAGAGAATTGAAGCTGGAAAAATAAATCATTATATTAGGATTGGAACAGTTTTAGCATTTAATAGAGCTCACCAGAATGATATTGGTACATTCTTAAACTTAATTATTATGAAAAAAAGCTTATTGTTGATTCCATTGATTATTATTTCATGTAAGAAAGATCCTGCTGTAACTAGCGTTCAGGATAAGGATTCTACCGTAGTTACAGAAATGCCGGATTCCGTTGTAAAAGCAGATTCTGCTGCATTGAGAAAAAGAGATTCAATCATTAACAATGCTCCGGCTACCAAAGAAGTTTTGCGTAAAGGCGTAATGAGAACTGAAAAAGAAGGACAGATTATAAGAACAGCCGATGCTACCCAGCTTCCTTTTACTTTGGGAGAAGAATTTAAAAAAGATGATCAGGAGTTGGTTTTAAAATTGACGCATTACGACCGCCCGAATATCAAAGCAAAAATTTCAACCAAGGAGAAAGATTTCAATATCCGTTTCAATCAGATCAAACTTCCCAACGGAGACTATGACGGGCCTTTCGGAAGAGAAATTACTTATGATACTCCCGGGAAAGGTGAAGTATGGCTGATTATCGGTAAAAGCAATATGGCTTCAGGAAATACCAAAGGAAGTTTTACCATAACGGTAGAATAAGATCAAATCAATTTGGTACAATTTCTGCAAACTAAACTCTAAGTTTAAAATTTAAAATTATGAAAAATATAGTTCTAACAGCAATGGCCGCTTCAGCTGTACTCGTAAGTTGCGGAACCGTACAGTCGCTGGTTCAGAATACATTTCCCTACACAACGAATGTTTTAGTGTCTACAGGTGTTCCTGCAGATAAAGAAGTTTCTTCCACTGCAACAGCTACCAATGTGCAGACATGGTTCGGAGGAAATAACAATGCAAAGATTAAAGACGTGAGAATTTCAGATGCTAAAATTTCTGTTGCATCCCCTTCAGGAGGAAATCTGAGTGCATTCAAAACCGTTAAAATATATGTGTCATCCAACGGAACAGGAGAAAGACTGATTGCATCACGCTCCAATATATCTACCAACTCTTCCAGCTTAAATCTGGACCTGAACGATACAGGATTTCTTGATGAAATTGTAAAAAGCTCAGGATTGACCGTAAGAACAGTCTATGAACTGAAGAATCAAACCTCTTCAGACATGAACATTAAAGTAGCCCTGAATTTCAGCAGCGTTCCTGCGAAATAACCGGATAAAAATTAATAATAAAAACCCTCTTCCAGTATTCTGAAAGAGGGTTTGATGTGAAGTAAAATGTATAAAAATCTTATTAAAGTTTTGTGAATTTTTCGACAACCCTTCTTTGGCCTTCATTGATGTTGATGATATATTGACCCATTGGCAGTTGTGAAATATCAATCTTTTCGTCAGACAAAACAGAACTTTTAATCACAGTACGTCCCTGAAGGTTGATGATTTCAAAATCCAGTTTTTTATTTTCATTGCTTTGAATGGCAATAGTACTGCTGGATGGATTAGGATAAATTTTAACCTCCAGCGGAGATAATGTTTTTACAGGGGTTGCAAATTTACTTTCCAATTGTACGATTGCATTTTTTACATTAGGAAGCGGGCCAATCTTCTGACCGGTTACCGTACCTCCCTGAGGAATTCCCGTAGAAATTAAAAGGTTTTTCATAGCCGCTGGTGTTAAATACTGGCCTGTAGTCTGTCGATAGAAAGACTGAATCAATATTGCTGCTGAAGATACTACAGGCGTTGCAGAACTTGTACCACTGAAATAATTATACGTTCTGTTGTTATCATTGTCATATTTAGCATACGATCCGTAACCTGCCGCCATAACGCTGCTTCCCCAGCCCTGAACATCCACTCTGTTTCCATAAGTACTGAAACTTAATTTTGAATGGGTAGTATTGGGAGATCCTGCTCCTACAATAATGGCACCGCTATTTCCTCTGGCAATATAAGTGGCATAAAACGGATCATCAAGATTCTGATTTCCGTTACCTGCCGCTGCAATGATTATAATTCCTGAATCAGTAGCTGCTTTCGTAAGATCCCAGATTACTTTATCATACTCCGCAGGACAATACTGGCCGTCTTTTCCGCCAGTCTGCATTTCATACAGAATAATGTCACCCGCCTGCGAAGCATTGATAGATCTGCTCACAGCAGAAGCTCTGTTGTATCCCACAGTGGTCCATTCCATATATCCTTTTATTTCAGAAGTACTATACGCGGCTCCTGTAAGACCGATATTATCTTTTATTGACCCTAAAATACTCACCACAGCAGTTCCGTGGTCACGGTAGTTATTATTGGCTAACCCTGCATTCGGAGTATATCCCGGTTCAAGCTGTATAGAGTTTTGGTTGGTAAGCATCTCATGAGTTTTATAAAAACCATATTCAACATCCCTTACACGAATATTCTGTCCGGTGATTCCTCTTGACCATGCATATTTTGCATTAATTCCCGGATTGTCATTCAGATAAGTCTGCAGACTTTCCAAATCAGGAGTTGCTACAAAAGCATTTACCAACGGAGGTTCAATAGGTGCAGCACTCATTACAGATACATATTCTATTTCAGGAAATCTTTCAAGACTGTGAATGATTTTCTGAGTGGCTTCCTCGTTTTGAAGAGGCAGATCAGCCTTATAAATTCTTTTCAGTTTTTCTACAGATTCTGAGGAGTTTCCGATTGCTTTACTGCTTCTGGCCATTTCATCAAGTTTACCGTCTGTAAAATCCAGATCGTACTTGAATGAAATGTTGTTTTCTCTTGAAAATCTCTCCAGATCAGTATTTCTGCTGAATGCCATTTTTTCAGAATTAATGCCTTTTGAAAAGCATACATAGATGATGGAATTTTGATCCTGATTCAGTTTGGGCTGGCTGTCCTGACCAAAAGACAGGGAAGAGCAGAACGCAAACAATGCGAAAAGGTTGATTTTTGTTTTCATACGATTTTGTTAAATGGTTGTAAATCAAAACTGATTTACACCAAAAATAATAATAAAATAAAAACAAATCACATTTTTGTGAATTTATTTTTTTGTTTTTTTATTCCTTCCTTATGTATAAAGACTTTCATCAATTTTTGCAATAAACCTTACAGGTTTCAAAAGACTGTGAGGTTTGGAAAATATGCTTTGTATGATTACAAAAAACCATCCAGGATCACTGAATGGTTTTGTTGAGGTATATAGGTTTTAATTTTTAAAAATCATCATACCAGTTTAATTTGTTCTGGTGGTAGATTACTTTCTGCTTATTCATGATCCGATATTCAATACCAATGCTGTCGTTATTGATACTCATAAGTTTCGCATCCTGAATAGGCTGCGTTTTTTCATATAATGTTTCCGGAGAAGGCTCTGTTACCTTATCAGTAATATCTGAATAAGGAATTCTTGAGATTTGTTTTTCGAAGATTCCTTCTTTCTTGTAAATCGTAATAAGCGGTCTGTAAAGTGCTCCCGGACGACCTCTTTCTATTCTGTAAGTATCATCCAGCTGAATTCTTTGCTCACAGCCAATAGTTGAAAAATAATAAATAATTCCAAAAAATGGGATCATCAAGGGTAAAATACTAAGAATGATTCCTGATATCAAAAGACCAAAGTATATTTTAATCACTTTTTTCTTCCAAAACCTGATGATGATAAAGATGGTCATCAACAGCCAGAGCCAGTTAATTATCTTATCAATATAATATCCGGCAAAACTATAGTTGTTCAGGCTTAGTACTATTCCGAAAAGGAAAATCAAAGTCACTGCCAGATAGGCAATGACTATATTTTTGCTATTCATCTTCTGTAATTTAGCCCTTAGTAACCGAGTCCATTACAATAGTGACAGGTCCGTCATTGATCAGGGATACTTTCATATCCGCTCCGAAGATTCCGCTTTCTGTCTTTAACCCGGATTTAGCTATTTCTTCTTTAAAATAATCGAAAAGAGGGATTGCTTTATCAGGTTTTGCTGCTTTTATGAAAGACGGTCGGTTGCCTTTTTTGTAATCAGCAATCAATGTAAATTGGCTGATGCAAAGGATTTCTCCTGAAATATCCTTTACAGAAAGATTAAGCTTACCTTCTTCATCTCCAAAGATTCTTAGGTTTAAAACCTTCTGTACAAGCCAGTCTGCATCTGTTTTTTCATCATTTTCATCCACACCTGCCAGCAGCATTAATCCCTTTCCGATTTCACCAACAATTTTTCCGTCTACTTTCACACTGGCTTCAGAGACTCTTTGTATAACGATCTTCATTTTATATTCTAATAGTAAACATTTAAAGTTTTGCTTGGCGCATCATAATTGTAAGGATAAGTTTTGGGCGGCAGAGAAGTTTTAGCTCCAGACTCTGGCTGTCCCGTACTTAAGATCCATCTTGTGTTGTCCTGCGGGCAAATAATAGCAATATTGTCCTTTACCTCCAGGGTTGTATTATTATCAGGGCATATATGAGGAGCATTTCTGTCATATACCTTGAATCCGCTTGCCGTTCGGACGATGATCAGTCCTCTTGTTCCGGACTGCTGCTCATTCACATAAATCCAGCCGTTAATATTGTTCAAAGCATAGTAGGCAGGCAGGTTTAGATTAAGAGATACATTAATAGGGTTATTGGGGAAACAGCTCACGGTATCTTCTCTGCTTCCACAAGAGTTTATAGTTAAGTTACTGAAAATCAATAAACTGAAAATGGGTATGATTGAAAAAGTTTTTTTCATTTCAATTTAAATTTTTATATATTTGTAAAAATTAAACGATTACAACACGAAAACATTGTCCGGCAAATGTCGGATTATTTTTTTATACTAAAACTAAATTTCGAAAATTATGGCAAGCTATGTAACTAAAGAGGGCCTAGAGAAAATGAAAGCTGAGCTGGAACAGTTGGAAACTGTGGAGAGACCAAAAATTACTCAGCAGATCGCAGAAGCAAGAGACAAAGGAGATTTGTCAGAAAATGCAGAATACGATGCGGCTAAAGAGGCTCAGGGAATGCTTGAAATGAGAATTTCAAAGCTGAAAGATGTTGTCTCTACTTCTAAAATTATAGACGAAAGCCAATTAGATACTTCAAAAGTTTCCATCTTGACAACAGTGAAACTTAAAAATAATGCTACCAAGCAAGAGCAGGTATTTACATTGGTACCGGATAACGAAAGCGACTTGAAGACGGGGAAGATCTCTGTGAACACTCCTATAGCAAAAGGTTTGTTAGGAAAAGTTATTGGCGAAACTGCTGAAATTACTTTACCGAACGGAAACAAACTGTCTTTTGAAGTATTAGACATTTCTTTATAGTCTGATACAGTTTCTATTTCTAAACTTCTAATATCTAACCCCAACTTCTGATAAAATGAGCACTATATTCACAAAGATCATCAATGGTGAGATTCCCTCTTATAAGATTGCAGAAAATGAAGACTTTATTGCTTTCTTAGACGCAATGCCTTTGGTGAAAGGACATACTTTAGTAGTTCCGAAAAAAGAAGTGGATTTGATTTTTGATCTTGAAAGTGAAGAATACAAAAACCTTTGGGGATTCACCCAAGAGGTAGCCAAGAAGATCAAAACTGCAATTCCATGTGTAAGAGTAGGAGTAGCGGTGGTAGGACTTGAAGTTCCTCATGCACACATCCATCTGATTCCTTTAAACAAGGTGGAAGACATGAACTTCAGAAATGAAAGATTAAAATTAACAAACGAAGAATATACAGAGATTCAAAACTCAATTATTAATTCTTAAAAAACAGAAAATCGTAAAAAAGTAATTTTTTACGATTTTCTTTAACATATACATATATATTATATCATATGAACTCAAACCAATGTTCTTTCTGTGGCAGAAAAAGAAATGAAGTGCAGATGCTGATTTCTGGCCAGAATGGTTTTATTTGTGAAAATTGTATAGAGCAGGCGCACGCTATTGTAAAAGATGGTGCACCCCAAACAGGATATTCACCTGCCGACAGTATGGCCGAACTTAAAAAGCCAAAAGAGATCAAAGAATTTCTTGATCAGTATGTGATTGGTCAGGATCAGGCAAAAAAACAGCTTTCTGTTGCTGTGTATAATCATTACAAGAGATTACTCCACGCTAAAGACGAAAACAGAGAAGTGGAACTTGAAAAATCAAATATCATTATGATAGGAGAGACAGGAACAGGTAAAACTCTTTTGGCAAAAACGATTGCCAGAGAATTGAACGTTCCTTTCTGTATCGTAGATGCTACTATTTTAACAGAAGCAGGGTATGTAGGAGAAGATGTAGAAAGCATCCTGTCCAGACTTCTGATGGTTGCAGATTATGATGTGGAAAAAGCTGAAAAAGGAATTGTTTTTATTGATGAGATTGATAAGATTGCAAGAAAATCAGATAATCCAAGCATTACAAGAGACGTTTCCGGAGAAGGAGTACAACAGGGATTACTGAAACTGCTGGAAGGAAGTATCGTGAATGTTCCGCCACAAGGAGGTAGAAAACATCCGGATCAGAAATATATCCAGGTCAATACTCAGAACATCTTGTTTATTGCCGGTGGTGCTTTTGACGGAATCAAAGAGATTATCGAAAGAAGAATGAACAAGCAGGCGATAGGTTTTAGTTCTGAGAAAATCAATAAAACAGACGAAGACGAATATATATTAACAAATATTAATGCAATTGATCTTCGTACTTTCGGATTAATTCCTGAACTTTTAGGAAGATTTCCAATCATCACTTACCTCGATAAACTCACGAAAGAGACCCTGGTAAGAATTATGAAAGAACCCAAAAATTCAATTGTGAATCAATTTGTGGAACTTTTCAAAATGGATGGTACAAATTTGGTAATAACAGATGGTGCAATTGAAAGAATCGTAGAGGAAACTATTGAAAAAGGATTAGGTGCAAGAGGGTTGAGAGGTACTACCGAAAAAGTTCTAGAAGACTATATGTTTTCAATAGGAGAGGACAAAGAGATCATCTTGACGGAGGATAATGTTTTGATTAATAGATAAAATATTTTTTTTTTAAGAAAAATAATAATACCTTTGCGGGTGAAGATTGTATTAACACACAAATAATTTATACAATGAGAAAAAGTTTATTTGCTATAGGTCTTTTAGCAATTAGTTACTCTGTTCAGGCGCAGATACTATGTCATGTTGACACTAATGCTAATATGTATGTGAGCGAAGGCACCCTAGTTTATAGTGGTGGCGGTGTACAGACAAAAGGTAATGGTCTTTTGGACGTACATGGAAATATTATGGTTGTAGGATCTGCTACAGATGGTTTTAAGACAATTGATGCTGGCGGTGCTGATAAAACTGACGGTGGAAATATCATCTTAAGACTTAATACTCCTGCTTCTTTTGCTACTTCCACGTATGGTCAGCTGTACATTGATGGATTATCCCAATCCAACATTTCTGGTATTGTAACTAAAGAATACAGAGTTACAAACCAAGGTACTGGTAATTATTTCCAACAAGTTGCTTTGCCTTTCTCTGGTAAAGCTTATAATTCATTATCTACTGAAGTTGGTAAAACTTTCAATACCGGAAGGTATGATAACCCAATTCTAAAGTGGGATAATGCTAATGCTGTTTCTATTACCACATTGAATCTAGCTCCTACCTCGACTACTTGGGATGCTTCAGGTTATTATATGCTAAAAGTTAAAAATAACGACTGGAATCCAAGTGCTCCTGCATCAGGTAACGTATTCAATATTAACGGGAAACCCTATGCTCCATATGCGGGTGCTGTATCATTACAGAACGCAGGGAAATCTAATGTGGGTGCCTCTAATGTTGTATTTGGAACGAATGGTAATGCTCTGAACCAATACAACGAGAAGTACAATACTTATCTTGATGATAGTTTTGAGTTTACGACAAACCCATGGTCTGGTTCATTCGGTCAAAATTTCTACCAATTCGGAAACCCTTTCCTTACCAATTTAGATTTAGCTAACATTGGATATACTGAAAGTGTTACAGGATCTGACGGAAATGCAGTGAAAAATATCTGGGGAATTGAATATGATCCAGGTACCATTGTTACTCTTCCAAGTGGTTCTACTTATGCTACAGCTGCTAAGGTAGTTACTTTCTTACCAACTGGTGACGGAGTAGCTCCAGCTATTGGTGACGTAGACTTACTTGTAATCAAACCTATGCAGTCATTTAAAATAAAGTTAAGAGACAATACAGCTCAGACTTTAAATTTTAATACACTGAGAAGATTTAAATCAACTGCAAGAACAGCAGGTATCAACTATGATGTAACAGCAGCTAAAATGTCTACTGGTAAGACAACCAATACTGTAAAACAGCTTGGTGTAATCGGTCTGGATGCTAATGGAAAAGAACTTTCCAGAACATACTACGTTGTTTCTCCAGGATTAACAACAGGACACCAGATTTCTGCAGCAACTTCAGTTCAGTCTTCAGCTGGTAAAAATATCATCGGTACTTTTGAAGAATCATTGAATGGTGGGTATGACAATAATAATACTAACTATTGGTTATATATTAACGAAGCTAATGAGAATAACTTCCAAGGTAAAAATGTTAAGTTAGTTAACTATTACCTGGATCAGGTGAAATCTTATAAATTCGAGATCAGAGAAAATGCAGCACTAATCCCGGCTGGTGCACACCAGTTATCTTCAGGAATTGGGTTCTATTATAAAGCCGAAAACGGAAATGTAATAGAAGCTAAACAAGGAGATGTTGTTGCGGTAACAAATGAGGAAGCTAATTTGTATTATGGAGAACCAAGTAATATTACTTTAGCAGTAGAAAATAAACCTACTGCATCAAGAACACTTGTAGTGTATGATCCATCTATTACAAATTACATTGTAAGATTTGATCCAAAATGGAAAAAAGCAGATATTCAAGTTTATGATATGAGTGGTAAACTAGTAATCTCTAAAAAAGCGGTTGATGCATCCAGAGATTTTGTAATCGAGCTTGATGGCTCAGTTAAAAATTCATACGTTGTAAAAATCGTTTCTGACAAGGGAGAAACTGTTAACACTAAAATCTTAAAATAAACCACATGAAAACTATTAATAAACTAGTATTAGCTCTTTTTCTTTTTGCTATAACTTTAGCAAATGCAGCCCCACCACAACCAGCTCCAACAGGAAGCGGAAATGGAGGGAATGGTACCGGAGCACCTGCACCCATTGATATGTATGTATATGTACTTGGTATTGTAGCAATTGGATTTATTGTTTACTTTACAAAAAAGTATAAGAGCGTAAAAGCATAAAATTTTATTAAAATAATATTAAACTCTCTGATTAGTCAGAGAGTTTTTTTATTTTTACCTTATGAAAAAGATTTATACGCTATCTGCGGTTTTGGCCGCATTTGCTCTGCAGGCTCAGTTTACAGTTACCATTCAGACTCCGGCAGATTTTAAAGATCAGGACGCTATTCTATATACACTTAACGGTTCGAAAGATATTATTGTTACTAAAGAACAAAGTAAGAATAGTACATGGACTTTTAAATACCCGAGCCACTATATGGGAATGATGAAAGTCTATTTCCCGGGTTCTAATAATACCGTAAGCTTTATTTCTGAAAATAAAAACGTCAACTTTAAACTGGATATCCAAAATAATAAAGTTAAAGATGTTATCTATCTGGATGAAGCGAACAATCTGATGAGTAAGCAGCAGGAAGGTTCTCAAAAGAAAGAACTTATTTTGCCGGCTTTGGCACAGATCAAAGAATATTATAAAGACAACACAGACTTTGGAAAAGCTCTGAAAACAGAGATTGACAGACTTTCCGGTACTTCCAGTTCTATAGATGCGGCTCAACATCCTTTTATTACCTATTATAACACTAATTATAGTAAGTTTATTTCAACTTCACAGGATTCATCCAAAAAAGTAGATCAGGAGGAAATAATCAACTTTCTGGACAAATCAAGTGATATGCTTGAAAGCTCGTCATTATTAAGACCTGTATTAGTATCTTATCTGAACTCCGGAGGAAATACCAATGTCACTGCTTCTGTTGATAAACTGTTAGACCGATTAAAAGTGGAAACTCCAAGAGGACAGACTGTTTTATCAGAATTGATTGATATTTTTGATGTATATGAGATGAGTGAGTACAAGAGCAAATATTTGTCGCTTGCCAAAAATCTTAAGTGTACCATTAATGACAGACTTGCTTCTACACTGAAATCGAACGCGAATATTGAAATGGGAGCTGCTTTCCCTAACTATAAGTTTCAGTCACCTGTAAATACTACTGCCAAGTCATTATACGATATAAAGGCTGATAAGAAAGTTATTGTGTTCTGGTCATCCACATGTTCGCACTGTGAAAGTGAACTTCCGAAACTTTTGGAAAAATATAATGATCTGAAATCAAAGAATATTCAGGTTGTAGGATTCTCTTTAGATGTGGATAAAAATTCTTATACTAAAAAGATAGCTGCATTTCCTTGGGTGAATGACTCAGAATTGAGAGGCTGGAACAGCAGTTATACGGATATGTACAATATTCATGCAACACCAACGTATTTTATTTTAGATGCTAACAATAAGATTATCAACAAACCAGATCATGTTGGAGATGTTTTAGAATATTTTAAGCTAAAATAATTTTGGAGGTAAAGAAATATTTTCTATATTTGCACCACCAAAAAGGCGAGGTAGCTCAGTTGGTTAGAGCGCAGGATTCATAACCCTGAGGTCACGGGTTCAATTCCCGTCTTCGCTACAAAAAACCGCAATCATTGATTTAATGATTGTGGTTTTTAATTTTATAATAATCGTGAATTTATCTTTTCATTTCTTCTCAATCTTTTCTTTTTTAGAAATTATCACCTTTCAGTAGAAAATTAGGGGAAGTACCCCGATTTCGATCTTATTATATTCTCTTATCAAAATGATTAGGATAGATGTACATTACTTCCCTTGAATTCGCTTTCTTATGGCCTTTTTTTGACCGATCTGTTTATTTGTGATCATGAGCCTTTCTTCACAGAATAGAGCTTTTAATAAAGGAATAACACTAGTCAGGTTTCATGTAAAATGAATTATAAGCTGCCTGTATAAAATACCATTATAAAAAAAGCCGTTTTACAATGTGCAAAACGGCTTTTATTTTTTGTAAGGGTTCTTTATCAGACCTGATATCCAAGAAGCTTTCTGATTTGATAGAAGAATCTTTCAATCAATCGAAGATCTTGTGTTACGATCTCTGCGCTGCCCCTAAGTTCTTTATCGAATGTAAGCGTTTTATTATAGCTTGTTTTTAATCCTTTCGGCAAAACAACATCTACATAATAATTTCCTTTATCATCAGGAATAAGAGAGATATTCTGTACTTTTCCTTCAATGATACCATATTCCTGGAATCTGTAGTTGTCAAGTTTAATCAGTACTTTTTCACCCGGAATTATTTTTCCTGAATTTATTGTAGGAACAGACATTCTGCCTACCAGCTGCTCTTTATTTTTAGGAAGAATAGAAAGGATGGGTTCACCAACCTTTACAAACTGATTTTCACCAAAAAACTGCTGGAAACTTGCGAGACCATCTGTAGATGATATAACAAGATAATTCAGTTCCCACTGTTTTAAAGATTTTCTCAGTTGTTCAAGAAGCTGTAAAGTTTGTGAAGAATAGGTAATTCTGTCTTTTTCTGTGTTAATGGCAGTTCCGCTTTTCGTTTTATTAAGATTGGAAATACCTTCATCCATTTGTGAGATGGAAATTTTAAGATTTTCAAGATTTTGCTGGGCCTGAAGATATTTGATCTTTTCATTTTCAAGTTCCATAGCCGAAATAACTCCCTGATTAAAAAGTTCCTGAGATCTGTTGAAGTTTTTCTTGGTCAGATCATATTTTATTGATTCCAGGCTCTTCTGTTGTTTTAAGGTAGCTATTCTTACGCGGTATTCAGAAATACTCTGATTGGCTGCCAGGTTTTCCGGAGCATAAGGCTGCAATCTTGTGAAAAGGGCTTCATCCTGAAATGCCTTTGCAAAACTGTTATATTCACCCTGTAATTCACCCAGTTTAAATCTTGAAGCCTGGGCAAGAGGGAAGGCGTACAGCTTATCAGGAGTAATAGAATCTATCAGTTTTTTAAGCTCTAAAATATCCTTATAGTTAGCTGCTGACTGCATTACCATCAGAACATCATTCTTTTTAACTTCCTGATGATCTTTTATAAATATTTTTTCAATTTTGGAACTTGTCCTTGCCTCAATTTTCTCCGGAGGATTCTGCGAAGTCACAATAATAGGAGCCGGTACAAATTCCGGATATTTTATAATGTAACTCATCAAGAGAATCAGTAGGAGAATAATAAATATAACGGTATTTCCCCAGCGGATCATCCAATGAGGCGGCTGGGTAAGAATATCCTGTACGCTTTCTGAGCGGAGTTCAATATTGTCTAAAACGTCTTCTTTCATTTTTCTAAGATAAAATTTCCCCCAATGTTTCAGGGGGAATATAATTTAACCAAATGGGCAATTCCCGTCATACCACGATGGTGGTGAAGTATCTGCATCCAGCGGACATGCAATATGGTGGAGACGGCATGGCATCCAGCTGCCAAGACACCAAGAACCACAACAGTTGTTGTCCGGAATAACTACACCTCCGCTGACAAATGTCAGATCTTTTCTCGATAGTTTTTTGAGATTTTTCATGATTAATTATAGTTTTTATTTTTCCTACTCTATAAGCTTTTCGGTTCCGCTATAGGTTTGCTAGCTTCCTAATTCAAGTTGATTTCTTACAAGTCTGTAATATTCTCCTCTTAAATCTACAAGGTCAGCATGACTGCCTTCTTCTACTACTTTCCCCTGATCCAGTACGATGATTTTATCCGCATGTCTTACCGTGGAAAGCCTGTGGGCAATAACCACAGCTGTTTTTCCTTTGAAGAACTGCTCCAGGTTTTCCATGATCACTTTCTCATTATTGGCATCCAATGCTGATGTAGCTTCATCAAACAAAATATATTCAGGAGATTTGTAAACAGCTCTTGCTATGAAGAGTCTCTGTTTCTGACCGCCGCTGACACCCACACCTTCATTTCCGATTTTCGTATTATAACTTAACGGAAGACTTTCAATAAATTCTTTGATATTGGCTATTTCTACAGCACGTCTCAGCTTTTGTTTGTCAATATGATCTTCACCTACAGCAATATTATTGGCAATAGTATCGTTGAATACATAGCCTTCCTGCATTACCACTCCACAATGATCTCTCCAGTATCTTGGAGAAATATTTTTCATATTGGTACTCCCGATTCTGATTTCACCCTGGTCAGGATCATAAAATTTCATCAATAGTTTCAACAGAGTCGTTTTTCCACTTCCGCTGGCACCTACAATAGCTGTAGTCTGCTGATAAGGGATCGTAAGGCTTAAGTTTTCAAAAACCGGAACATCGGAACCGATATATCGGAATGACATATCTTTGATCTCGATGTCTTTCTTTGGAACATCTGTCACATACTGCTCATTTTTATCTTCCTCATCATCTTTATCATGAATTTCGCCTAATCTTTCAAGGGAAATCTTAGCATCCTGAGTCTGCTTGATGAAGTCGATAAGCTGAAGAAGAGGACTGTTTAGCTGTCCAATGATATACTGTACAGAAAGCATCATTCCTAAAGTAAGGTTTCCACTTAGAACCAGCTTTGCAGAAAGGAAACTTACCAGGATATCCTTCATCTGGTTGATAAAGTTACCCCCAACGGACTGCCATTGTTCTAATGAAAGCGATTTTATTCTGATTTTAAACAGTTTTACCTGAAGAAATTCCCAATCCCATCGTTTCTGTTTTTCAGCGTTATGCATTTTAATTTCCTGCATACCGTTGATAAGCTCAATTACTTTACTCTGTTCCTGAGATACCTGAGAGAACCTTTTGTAGTCAAGCTCTTTTCTTTTTTTCAGGAAGAAACTGATCCAGCCAATATACAATATCGCTCCAACAAGGTAAACAATGAATAATCTGTAATCATAAAACAGCAAAACAATACTGAATATGATAAGATTCACCAGTGAGAACAGCGTATTTAATGATGAACTTGTAAGAAGCTGCTCTATTCTGTGGTGGTCATTTATTCTTTGCATGATATCTCCGGTCATTCTCGTATCAAAGAAACTTATCGGAAGCCTCATGAGCTTGATAAAGAAATCTGAGATGATGGAAATATTAATTCTTGCAGAAAGGTGAAGAAGAATCCAGCTTCGTATGGTTTCAATTCCCATTCTTCCAAGGAATAGCATAATCTGTGCAAGCAAAACCACATAGATAAAATTTATATCCTGATTCTGGATGCCGACGTCTACAATACTCTGGGTAAGAAACGGGAATATAAGAGATAGTAAACTTCCTCCCAGAAGTCCTATGGCCAGCTGGATAACAAGTGTTTTATACTTAAGGAGATATTTGGAAAGAAAAGAAAAGCTGGCTTTACTTTCTTCAGAATCAAATTCGGTCTGGAAAAATGCTGGTGTTGTTTCAAGAATAAGAATAATTCCTTCTTCTGTATTTTCGTTGGCATTTTCTCCGATCCAGGATTTGATGAATTCCTCGCGGGTATAGGTAATCAGTCCATAACTGGGATCTGAAATATATACTTTGTTGTTTTTGTCAATTTTATAAACAACAACAAAATGGTTTTTATTCCAGTGTGCAATACACGGGAAAGAAACTTCTTCTGTGAGGGTATTGAAATCGATTTGGACTCCCATTGACCGGAATCCCAGGTTCTCTGAAGCATCACTCAGCCCAAGAAGGCTGCTTCCTTCACGTGTTGTTTCGGAAAGGTTACGAATTTGCTGTAGAGATATGCTTTTACCGTAGTACTTACTTACGATCCTAAGACATGTAGGGCCGCAGTCTTTAGTGTCTGGTTGCTTATAAAAGGGGAATTTTTTTTTCAAAACTACTACTCATTATAAAATGCCGTCAGCGGATGACGACATTTTTACTTTAATTCAATTATAATTCAATGAAATGGTAAACCGGAAATAGTTCCATTGGTCACTGTTTTCTGCTCTTTCACACCTTTTCAGGTGTTGTTTTTGTTTTTCCTAAGATAGTGAAATTTTCAAATGAATGATATTTATTTACTAAATCTCATCATCTTCTATCAATTCATCAATAAAGAATAAAATGTCTTCACGATCGTATTTATCAGGGAACTGATATCCGTTGATGATAAAGATTGGAGTGAAGTTTAATCCTGCGTTACTGTTTTCATTAGACATTTCTACCAGTGGGTTCAGGTTTTCCGATGTAGCATTTCCTCCGGAAAGGATATTGATTTTGCTTTCGTCCTTAGTTTCAAACCATTCTTCTACAGCATGTAAAAATTCCTTTTCAGGTTTGTTGTGGTAAATATGAGTCAGATCTGAAATAAGCTGTGTGTATTTTTCAGGAGCTCTTTCAGGACTGTAATTGAATCTCATCTGTAAAGAGATATTATCAGGGTATTTTTCCAAAAGACCTTCTGCCAGTTTATGAGCATCTTTACAGAATCCACAATATGGATTGGAAACGATAGAAATACGAAGTTTAGCATCTCTTTTCCCAACAGCAAAAGTTTCTGTATCCTGAAATTCGATTTTTTGATTCTGTTCCATCTGGTTTTTGAAAAGCTCATAATTTCTTTTGAATCTAAGGTTTTTCGCATTCGACTTTTGAAGAGATTCTTTTTGCTCAAGAAGAGTATTGAAATAAATAACAGCGGAAAATACCAGTGCCCATAGAATAACCGTCAATAAAAATGTTCCCACACTGAAAGACAGATTCTCAAAAAATAAACTGCTTACTACTATTTGTCCTACAAGAATAGAAATAATCAAAAGGCATACTCTACAAAATGTCTTTTCTACAAAAGCTTGAATGTATAGAGAATATCCTATTGCCAATACAGAAACGAAGGTAAATCCTTTTACAATATAGGCTGTAGCGGGTAAAAATAATCCCAGCACTGCAAGTCCTGCAAAATAGATTAGAGAAAAGTCTGCAAACTTTAAACCTAAGATACTGGTTTTATCCTGTTTTATAATTTTATCACATGAGTTAGTTGTCTGGTTGGCAGCAGCACCTCCGCCGCCACATATACTTCCGATTACGGTAGATGTATTCCCGAATTTCTGATTGAAGATTTCCAGTGAAATGTATACTCCAGCCAAAGAAAGAAGATTGAATATAGCTTCATAAATGGTCTGGCTTATCAATGAATAGGCAAGAACAGCTGCGAAAATTAAATAAAGAACCGGCTTGAAATTGAATGCCAGTTTATTTTCAGCCTTTTCAGCCTTTTCAAACAACAATACAAAATCAGTTGATTTGGTATAAAGTTCTTCTTTGCCGAGGGTTTTTGCTTTTTCTGAATATACTGAATAGTTGCTTCCTGACTTCTTTACGAGAGAAAATGAATTTTCAACAATGGCAATAAATTCTTCCGGAAGTTCGTCCCAATATTCTTTGTCAAGTTCATAAGCATCATTTTTTACCCCCATAAAATTAAGTGTGTCACTGAAAGCTAGTGCAGATGGGTAATTGGGATGTGAGTTGAACTGGAAAATGAATTCCTGTTTATCGAGTTTTAGGTGGTTAATTAGTTTGTCAAAAATCATATTAATATTTTTATCTAAAATACACAGATGTTTTAAATATACAAAAGTTTTTTTCTTTTATTAGTGAGATATAAACGGCTATTGGTAGATTAGATTTGACTTTCAATATTTTATTTTACAAAATTGAAGCTCCGAAGTAAATCCTAGAATATGATATTCTATTAAAATTTGTTGGTTTTATTGTCCTTTTAATGAAGAATTTGTTCTTTTTATTATTCAATAAAACAAGGGCTTTGACTGGGAATGCCGAATTTTTAAAAGAATGGTTTTAATAAAGTAGATTAAATAACCTGGAAGGTTCTATATTTTGAAAAGGAAGAAAATATTTAGGGAAAAGAAGAATAAAACAAGGAGCGTAAATCACTTGAGAAATGATATAATGACAATTTTATAAAAATTCCTGTTAAAAAAAAACGAACAAAATAGAATAATAAAGTCTAATATTTTTGATCAAAATATCTTGAAATTTTTATAGAGCAAATGTTAGAAATATACCATAAAATAGGGTGGATAACTCCAATTTTTAAAACGATGAAAAAAGGGTAAAAACGGAATGTTTTTTATTTAAACAATGGTTTGATTCTATGGTAATTTAATAGGCTATACGGGGTTAAATGGTGTTTTTCATATTAAATACAAGTGTTGGTTGCGATTTGTAAGGAAGTGGTTTGAACTCAAAAAAACTTAAAAAATCATAAAGTTTTCATAAAGTTTTAAAAAAGGATGTAAATGTTTTTGTATTTATAAAATATGTCGTACTTTTACATCGCCTTGAATGAGGGAACAAGTCAAGGTAATAAATTTTTTTTCATCATTTGTGTTTTTAGAATCGTATCGCCTGATACGATTCTTTTTTTTATCTATTTTTCATAGTTTAAGAGTAGATCTATAAAGTAAGAATAGGTGACAGAACCTTCCTGTTGGTTGCTTTTCAGAAACAGATTGTTGGTATATCCAAAAAAATCATCCAACCAGCCCTGGTGGCTCATTACAAAATTCTTTTCATAGGCACGGTCTCTTTTCATAGCAGGAGAATATTGGTGAAGTACATTCTTAACGAACTCCGGATCTTCCTCCACAATGAACCTTAAAAGGCTTTTTAAAGTGAAAAACTCAGTGCTGTATCTCAACTCAGTATTACTGGAATGAATGCCTATTAAATACCCCACAAAATTAGCTTCCTGTTCTCTGGCAAAACCCAGCTGATGCGAACTTTCATGGGCTGTTGTAAAAGGGATGAATGTAGAAGGTAATTCAGCGTTATATTGAGCTTCAGCGGTAAAAGGATTGTAATATCCCAGAATGCCGGTAAAACTCATTACATTTTTGAATAAACTGGGTTTAATATCCAGAATCTGAGGCGCTTTTTTATTCGAAATCTGAGAAGGTAGTTTTGTTTGTTGATGCAGGATCTCCTGTTGTATAGAAGTAAGGTTCGTAATAATAAATATTCCTTTGCCGTCTTCATGGACAGACTGCCTGGTTATTTTACATTTTTCAAGATAATCAAGAGCCAGTTTTTTTGCTTTTTCCACATCCGGTTCTTTCTGGCTTGAAAGTTTCTTGATAATAGGAGTTTGGAAATACAGCATTCCCCAAAAGATCTGATAAATACAATAAAAAATATTGATGATAATCAGAATCCTGAGCATAGAATCCTGTCTTCGTTGCTTTCTGAATAGCATGATGAAATAATACAAAAGGAAAGTACCCAGTACAATATAAATAAGGTCTCCCATAGAAAATGGAATCCAGCTGAATAACGCCTGATGCGTTCCTTTTTGAAGTTCAAAAAAACGTTCAAAAAACGAGATCATCACTCCGGATTTTGAGCAGATATAAAACAAAAGAAATTGGGCAAGTAATACACCTGCCCAAAACCTTTTCTTTTCATATATTGTTTTCGTAATATTAATGACCATTGCCTTTAGATACTTTATCCAGATCAATGCCCTGGGCTTTTAGAATCCCACTCACACGGATCGCATAGAATGCAAGATAAGCAAAACAAATAACCCCTACGATATAACTGAAATGAATATTTGTAATATCTGCGATATAACCTTGTATAAAGCTTACGATACCTCCACCCATAATCATCATAATAAGATATCCGGAACCTTGATTGGTGTGTTTTCCAAGCCCATTGATGGCAAGTGCAAAAATACATGGCCATAAAGTTGAGCAGAAAAGTCCTACACTGGTAAATGCATATACAGATACCATTCCTGTAGTAAACATACCTACAAGTAAAGCTGTAATCCCTGCTAAAGAAAAGATTAAAAGCATTCTTGCCGGGTTTCCTTTACTTAAGATATCACAGATAATCATTGCAATAATGATAAATCCATATACATAGAACGGAGACAGATCATGCTTTGCAATAGCATTCACAAGTAAAAATACACCGAATGCAAGATAAGGAGCTAAGAATCTTAAGATCTTTTTGAATCCTGCATTTACATCAAATGCTTCTACAGCACCTGTCCAACGGCCAATCATCAATGATGCCCAGTATAAAGAAATATAAGGAGCTACATCTTTGGTTTCAAAGCCTAAGTTTTTTTCCATATAAGCCGGAAGGTTACTGGCCGTGGAAACTTCTACCCCTACATACACGAAGATCGCAATCATTCCCATCACCAATTGAGGGTACTGAAATGCTGATTTTCTGTGCTCTCCAGGAGTTGAATCATCTGTGTCTTCAGTATTGGTTGGAGTTATAGCAGGAAGGGAAGAGAATTTAAGCATTAAAGCTACAAGAGCAAAGGCTGCTCCTAATATAAGATAAGGTATTTTTACACTTTCTATACTTGCTTCCGTGTTGCCTGCACCTGCAGAACCAAAAATAGCAAATGCAACAATAAGCGGTCCTATTGTAGTTCCTAAGTTATTGATTCCACCAGCCATTGTTAACCTCTGAGATCCTGTTTCTGTAGGACCTACCTCAATAGCAAGCGGATTGGCAACAATCTGCTGGAGAGAGAAGCCTAAACCTACAATAAATAATCCTGAGATCATTAAAGGGAAAGAATGCATGTTGGCAGCCGGGTAAAACAACAGGGTTCCCATTGCTGAAATAAGAAGCCCCACAATAAGGCCGTTTTTGTACCCTATTTTATTGATCAAATCCTGTTTCAGGCTTTTTGATACAATCATATAAATTAAAGAACCTACAGTATACGCTACATAAAAGCATATCTGTACCAGCATACTTTCAGTTTGAGATAGATTGAAGGCTTTTTGAAAAACGGGGATCAGAATATCATTACTGGCTGCTACAAATCCCCAAAAGAAGAATACAGTAACCAATGGAATGAATTGGGCCCAATTGGTTTGTTTAGAATAATTTGACATATTTATTATAGATTTCACAAACAAATATAACTATTTCCTTTCAACGGAATAGCTGATTAAGGTTTTTTTTATTTTCTCGTAAGCCTCTGCCTTTAAGTCTTTTGGCGAATCGGTAGGCTCAATGATTCCGTTGAAATACACCTTTACTCTTCCAGGATAGCCTTTTGAGTTTTCAAAAGGGAACATTTCCTTGAGTCCGATAAAGGTATAAACAGCGATAGGAGAGTTATGTTTTGAGGACAGCATGAAGGCTCCGTCCTTAAAGTTATCCAGGATGATAGAAGTGTCGTCCGGTACACCGCCTTCAGGAAAAATAGCAATACTGTTGCCTTCCTCCATCTTTTCGGCACATCTTCGGTATACATCTGCACGGCTTTTGGCGCTCGTTCTGTCTACCATCACACATATCCTTTTATAAATGGTTCCGAAAATAGGAATCTTTACCAGTTCTTTCTTTCCTACAAAACATATCGGGTGATCCGGAAACACAATGCAGGTAAGCATAATATCCATGATGGATGTATGATTGGATATAAAAACATAAGGGATGTTTTTGTCCTTCTCCTGCTCCGAAAGTTTAATGAGATCATACCTGAAACCCATTCCGTAAAACATTCCGAAACACCAGAGCCTGACAAGTTTATAACCGTACTTATAATGCTTTTTGTTAAAAGATAAAATATAAACAGGGATCCCAATAGTAACTGTTAGAAAAAATGCTAACAGCAGCAGCCAGAATCTCCAGAGATAATTTAAAATTTTTGTCACAGTTTAACCGTTAAAAATTACTTTCTTTTTTACCGAATAATTCAGAATGGAAACCAGTAATATTGCTGCAATTTTGCTGATCATTTCCGGGCTCAAGGTATAAAAAAATAAGTTGATATTATCTTTAAATATGAAACTATAAAATATCTGGAAAAAACCAAGACTGAGTAATGTTGAAAAGAAGGATACCACCATAAAATAAACGAACTCCTTTCTCTTCGAATGTTTTCCTCTTTCAAATACAAACCAGATACTCAGGAAATAATTGGTAATGATCCCGCAGCTGGTGGAAAAAATGTTACTTAAAGGATAATGTATACCATGGAAGTTGATTTCCTTTGCAAAGAAATGCGGAAGATAGGTGCTGAAAATCTTAAAGCTGCCTATTTCTACAATGGCACTCAGTCCTCCTGCAATGATGAAGAACAGAACCTGTTTCTGGCGTATGAGTATTTCTTTCATTTAATGATTATAAAACTAAAATATAAGTCCGTATTGTATAAGAGCTGAAATGATTTATATCTCAGAAAATAAAGACTTTACTGTATTCCGGCTGTTAATAACCATTTTGAAATACCAATAATGTCAGAACTTCACAATATGAATATGCAAATTTATAACTATATGTTAAACACTGAAAAAAGTTGTTAAAATATTTTTTTTAATAAAAATTATTTCTAATTTTAATATTCAGAATGATGTAATAACGACCTGATAATAAATTCATTTTCAACTTCTTGTGTTGATGGTTTTTTCTATCTTGTAGTGCGCGGTTAAGCGCATATACTCCAACATTTTATGACCCAATTATTAATAATATTTGTATGAAAAGTCAAAACAAATACAGAAAATTCCAGCTTCAACAGAAAAATATTGAAGCTCTTGAGAAAGAAAATTCCCGCTTCAAAAGAGTGTATTCTGAATATGAAAATATGTCAAACGAATTATGGAATCTCGAAAACTCCAAAGGAGAACCAGTGCCTGATGATTTTATCAATGCAATGGTATTACAGACTTCTTATCTGGAAGATGAAATAGAAGATTGGCTAATACAGTTCAACGAAAAAAAAACAGAGATTAAACATTAATGATTTTAGACAGCTTCCAGGTTGTTTATAAACGCTAATTGAAGATAAATTCCTAATTTAGCACCCTTAAATTAAAATCTAAAATATGGTTGCTATTGTAGATAGTGGTTCTACTAAATCGGATTGGGTAATACTTGATGACTTTAAGAAAGTTTTTCTGAAAACAGAAACAATCGGTTTCAATCCGAATTTTATCAACAGAGAACTTATCGCTCCTGAGGTGCAGAAAAATAGCAATCTGATGTCCCTTAAAAATTCAATTACCAAGGTTTATTTTTATGGTTCCGGATGTGGAGTGAAAAAAAACTGTGAAACCATAGAGGAAGAGCTGAAGAAGGTTTTTGTAAAAGCAGAATTTATTGTGAAGGAAGATCTGATGGCTGCAGCCTATGCAGCATACAGCGGAAAACCTGCTATCGTGTGCATTCTTGGCACAGGATCAAATTCTTGTTATTTCGACGGTGAAAATATAAAGATAGAATTACCTTCATTAGGATTTATTATTGGAGACGAAGGAAGTGGCAGCGCTATAGGAAAACAATTGCTGCGCAGATATTTCATGAAAAAACTGCCTTCAGACCTGCGCGCCGAATTTGAAGCAAACTATCTGCTTACCGTAGAAGATGCATTGCAAAATATGTATCATACTACAAGACCAAATGCTTATTTGGCCGACTTTACCAAATTTGTGATCGAAAGAAAAGATCATCCTTATTTCAGGGATATGGTTTTTGAAGAAATGAAAAACTTCTTTGAATACCAGGTAATCCCTTATGAAGAAGCTAAAGACGTTGAAATCAATTTTATCGGATCTATCGCTTATTATTATGAAAACGTACTACGTTCTGTAGCTACAGAACTTAATTTAAATGTGGGACATGTTGTTCAGAAACCAATTGAAAGCTTAGTAGATTACCACATTAAATATATACTTTAACAAAAAACAAAATTTTATGTCAAGTAACAACAATCGTGACGAAAAGAACTTTAGCCAGGCAGCGCTGGATTATCATAAAGCAGAACCAAAGGGAAAAATTGAAGTAATCCCATCAAAGCCACACTCTTCTCAAAGAGACTTATCATTGGCGTATTCTCCGGGAGTAGCAGTTCCTTGTATGGAAATTCATGATAAACCGGAAACTGTTTATGATTATACAGGAAAAGGAAACCTGGTAGCAGTAATTTCTAACGGTACTGCCGTACTTGGACTGGGAGACATCGGTGCTGAAGCTTCAAAACCGGTAATGGAGGGGAAAGGACTTTTATTCAAAATCTTTGCAGATATCAACGTATTTGATATTGAGATTGACGAAAAAGATCCGGATAAATTTATTGAAATCGTAAAAGGAATTGCTCCTACTTTTGGAGGAATCAATCTTGAAGATATTAAAGCTCCTGAAGCTTTCTATATAGAACAAAAACTGAAAGAGGAATTGAATATTCCTTTGATGCATGACGATCAGCACGGAACAGCCATTATCTCAGCAGCAGCATTGATCAACTCTTTGCAGATTGCCAATAAAGATATTGATAAAGTGAAAATGGTGGTCAATGGAGCAGGTGCTGCAGCTATTGCATGTACCAAGCTTTATATTTCATTGGGATTGAAAAAAGAAAACGTCCTGATGTGTGACAGTAAAGGGGTGATCAACCATAAAAGAGAAAACCTTACTCCTGAAAAATTAGACTTCATTGCTCAGACAGATATCGAAACATTAGAAGAGGCTGTAAAAGGCTCTGATGTTTTCGTTGGACTCTCTAAAGGAAACGTAATGACTCCGGAAATGCTTTTAAGCATGAACGAAAATCCTATCGTATTCGCTCTAGCGAACCCTGATCCGGAAATTGCTTACGATCTTGCTATTGAAACTCGTAAAGATGTTATTTTAGCGACAGGAAGAAGTGATTATCCTAACCAGGTAAACAACGTATTAGGTTTCCCATATATCTTCCGTGGTGCATTAGATGTACAGTCTACAGGAATTAATGAAGAAATGAAACTGGCTGCCGTACACGCGATTGCTGATTTAGCAAAAGAACCGGTGCCGGAAGCTGTAATTCTAGCATATAATGTTCAGAACCTGCAGTTCGGAAGAGATTATTTCATTCCGAAGCCATTTGATAACAGATTGATCACAAAAGTATCAAGCGCTGTAGCAAAAGCAGCTATTGAAAGTGGTGTTGCCAGAAAAACCATTACGGATTTTGAAGAATATGAGCACCAGCTTTTAGACAGAATGGGACGAGATGAGAGATTGGTAAGAATGATGCAGAGCCGTGCTAAATCTAATCCGAAAAGAATTACCCTTGGAAATGCTGAAGAATATAACGTATTGAAAGCAGCTCAAATCCTTTATGAGGAAGGAATTGCTTTTCCAAGTCTTTTAGGAGATAAAAAATACATCAAGGAGCAGATGGAGCGTTACGGAATTACTCTGGATGTTCCAATCATTGATCCAAGTGATGATGATCAGAAAGAAAACAGAAAAAAATACAGAGAAACTCTTTGGAAACTTCGTCAGAGAAAAGGGATGAACGAGTACAAAGCGAAGAGATATGTTCGTCAGAGAGATTATTTCGGGCCTCTTATGTTGAGACATGGTGATACCGATGGTCTTATCGTAGGATTCTCTAAAAACTATACTTCAGTTTTGCGTCCTGTTTTGGAAGTTATTGAAAAAGATAAAGGAGTAGATAAAGTAGCTGCAATGATGATGATTCTGTCTGAAAAGAAACCTATTTTCTTCGCAGATACTTCCATTAACCAGAATCCTACTTCAGAAGATCTGGTGAATATTGCTAAAATGGCAGAATTTACAGTAAAATCTTTTGCTATAGAACCAAGAATTGCAATGCTTGGATTTGAAAACTTCGCTGCTATTTCTGAAACTTCCAAGAAAGTAGCTAAAGCTGTAAGTATCCTTCATGAGAAATACCCTAAAATGATTGTAGATGGGGAGATTCAGCCAGATTTTGCGATGAATGCAGATCATTTGAGCGATTACCCATTCTCCAAATTAGGAACAACACCCGCGAACACATTCATCTTCCCGAATCTGGAAAGTGCCAACCTTTCTTACAAAATTCTAAGAGGAATGAAAGTAGCACAGGTTATCGGACCTATCCTAATGGGATTAAAACAACCGGTACACGTTCTTCAAATGCGTTCAAGTGTAGATGAGATCGTAAATCTTGCTACGATTGCTGTTCTTGATGCTCAGAGAAGAGAAAAGAAATCAAACTAAAAATTAAGATCGTGATTAGTAATCCTAACCTCTGATCAGATTTTCTTATTAAAAAATGACACTTTAAACCGTGTTGAGATAATAAAAGACTCCATATTTTGGAGTCTTTTGCTTTTGTGTTAATTCATTGAATTCTTATTTGAAATTTAAGTTAAAAATCATTCGCACGTTAAATGAAAACATTAATTAGTTTAAATTGCTATATTTGGGAGTTTTAAAAATTAATAATGATATTTTCTTTACAAGGCAACGTTCAAGAACTTACGCCTACCTACGCTGTTATCAATGTACAAGGGGTTGGTTACTACGTGGGAATCAGTTTGATGACCTCACAGACGCTGGTTTTGAATCAGCAGACTTTTTTATTTATCCAACAGATCATCCGTGAAGATGCCCATCTTCTCTTCGGATTTAACACACGTTCAGAAAAAGAAATGTTCAATCTGTTAATAAGTGTTAATGGAGTGGGTGCTGTTTCAGCATTGATTCTGTTGTCCACATTGAGTCTTGATGAAATTGCTTCTGCAATACTTTCCGGAAACAGTGCGCTGATTCAAAAAGCAAAAGGAATCGGTGCAAAAACTGCTGAAAGAATTATCGTAGATCTTAAAGATAAAGTACAGAAATACAGCGATCCAAACGCGAATATTTCTGTGATGGTAGATAATAAAATTAAGGAAGAATCGTTATCTGCATTAGAAGTTTTAGGGATTCCTAAACGAGCGAGCGAGAAGATTGCGGATAAAATTATAAAACAAAATCCAAGCATCTCGGTAGAAGAATTGGTTAAACAAATCTTAAAAAACATTTAACATTTGGTGGCGAATATTAAGCATCTTAACATATTTTTGTTCCTGTCGTTCCTGTGTATGTCTGTCGGTGCTTTTGCACAGGTGCAGAAAGATACAGCGATCATAAGAAAACAATATGAAGTGGCCGACCCTACGAGGTACGAAGCCTATTACGATATAAAAACCGGGATGTACTATGTATATCCTAAAATCGGAAATACCATTACAGGCCCTCCTACAGCCATGTCTCCGCAAGAGTATAAAGAATATATGCTTGCTACCCAGACAAAAGCTTATTACAAGGAGAAATCTGATAAATATAATCTTCTTTTCAGAAGGGACAGATCAGATGCAAGGAAGAAGGGACTTATCCCTTCATTGTTGATTAATAACAGGCTTTTCGAAACGATTTTCGGAGGTAATAAAATTGAAATCATTCCTTCAGGGTATGCATCCCTGGATTTTGCCGGATTGTACCAGAAAATAGACAACCCACTGATCCTGCCACAAAACAGGACCAGTTTTACTTTTGATATTGATCAGAGAATTCAGTTGGGACTATTGGGGAAAGTAGGAGAAAACCTGCAGCTAAAAGCCAATTATGATACTCAAAGTGGTTTTGCCTTTGAAAACCGAATGAATCTCGTTTGGCAGGCAAAAGGAAGCTGGAAAGACCTCCAAAGCAAAGGCCTTGGAAATGTTGATAAACCCAACGAAGGAGGAGAAGATAAAATCATTAAAAGAGTTGAATTTGGTAACGTAAATATGCCGCTTTCAACCAGTTTGATTCGTGGTTCACAATCACTGTTTGGGGTGAAAACAGAGTTCCAGCTTGGAAAAACATTTGGAACTGTTGTTCTTTCCCAACAACAGGGTGAGGCCCGGAATATTGTAGTACAGGGTGGTGGTGTTATGAACAATTTTAAAGTCAACGCCATTGACTATGAAGAAAACCAGCACTACTTTTTAGGACACTATTTCCTGAACAAATATGATGATGCCTTACTTAATTATCCACAGATCAACTCAACGATCAATATTACCAGAATGGAAGTATGGGTACTTGATCAAGGGAACAGTAATCTGGCTTACCAGAAAAGTATTATTGGGATAAGAGATTTGGGAGAAGCCGCAGGAGGAATTACTTTACCAGACAACTCTCTGAACGGGCTATATGATGCTGTGTCTACAGTAGCGGGAACCAGAGAAGCTGGAAAAAATTATGGTACTATTTTCCAGGGGCAAGTAATTGGTACAGACCCAACTCCGTATGATAATGGAGAACAATTCATTTACAATACAAAAGCAAGAAAGCTGAATGCTAACGAATTTACATTTCAGCCGCAATTAGGATATATCTCATTAAATCAAAAATTGAATGACCAACAGCTTTTGGCTGTTTCATACTCTTATACGGTTAACGGAAGTAACAAAGTATACAAAGTAGGGGAATTTTCTGAAGAAAGTCCTGTACTAGTTACTAAAGTATTGAGAGTGAACAATAAAGTAAACACTCAATCTCCAATGTGGGACCTGATGATGAAGAATATCTATTCGATAGATGCAGGACAGGTAGCACAGGATGGATTTATACTTAACGCATACTACAGAGACCCAAAAACAGGAGGTAAAGTCAACTATCTTCCGGATACTCCTGTAAAAGATCAGAACTTACTGAAATTATTCAACTGGGACCGTCTTAACATGAACGGAGATATCCAGAATAATAAAGACGGAAGCAAAGGAGATGGTATTTTCGACTTTGTCAATGGGATTACCATCAGACCGGAAACCGGAAGAATAATCTTTACCAAAGTACAGCCTTTTGGTAGCTATATGCAAAAGGTTTTAGGAGGAACATTTGATCCTCAATACGTTTTCCAGGATCTTTATACCAAACAAAAACAACAGGCTCTTTCCAGTAACCTTGCACAAAGGTATACAATGGAAGGCCGTTATAAAGGAACTCAGGGACAAGGTATTTCGTTAGGTGCAGTAAACGTGCCTCAGGGATCTGTGAAAGTTGCAGCAAACGGAGTACAGCTTACAGAAGGGGTAGACTACACCGTAGATTATATGCTGGGTACCGTTACCATTATCAACGAAAATGTAAAACAGTCCGGACAGGCTATCAATATTTCACTTGAAAACCAGTTGACATTTAATACCCAAAGAAAAAGATTCTTAGGATTAAATTTAGAAAGAAGATTCAGCGAAAACTTTGTCTTGGGAGGTACTGTGATCAATTATTCAGAGTCTCCACTTACCCAGAAAGTAAACTTCGGACAGGAAGCGGTAAACAATACCATGGCAGGGATCAACTTGATGTACAACAATCAGGCTCCTTATCTGACAAGGCTTACCAATAAGCTTCCGATGGTAAAAACCGAAGCGCCATCCAATTTAAACTTTAAGATGGAAGCTGCATATCTGATGCCTGGGTTGAATAAAGGAACAAATAACCAGTCTTATATTGATGATTTTGAACAGACAACTTCCAAAATATCATTAAAAGAACCGGCAGCATGGAGCTTAGCTTCAAAACCGGAAAAAAATAAATTGCCGCCATTTAATACAGTACCAGGAAATGACGATATAACAAGTGGATATGGAAGAGGGCTATTAACATGGTATAATATTGACCCTAGATTCTGGGGTGTTGGAGGTAAAGCACCTGCAGGAATTACACCGCAGTCTGTATCCAACCATGCTTCCAGAAGAGTACAGTATTCTGAGATTTACAACAACAGAGATTTCGTAGCAGGGGAACAAACTTTCACCAATACTTTCGATATCTCTTATTTTCCTAAAGAAAAAGGGCCATACAACGTAAACCCGGTAACAGAGCAGGCACAAAGCAGATGGGCGGGGATCATGAGATCAATCAGCGTTCCGAACTTTGTTACTTCAAACATTGAATATGTGGAATTCTGGATGATGGATCCATACGCAGATGGTAAAACACTGGGTACTGATCCAAAACTTTTACTTCATTTAGGAAACGTTTCAGAAGATGTTCTTAAGGATGGAAAAATGCAGTATGAAAATGGAATTCCAACGCCTGGTACTCCATCTTCTACTACGAATTCCAACTGGGGAATACAACCAAAACAACCGCCAATTCTCTATGCTTTCTCTACAGAAGGAGATGACAGAAGAGTACAGGATGCCGGATATGACGGTCTTACTTCTGATCAGGAAGCCATGAGGTTCGGAAATACTTTTGTAAACCCGGTAACCAATATTGCTGACCCTGCTGTGGATGACTTCGTATTCTATCTTTCTGATAAGTTTACAGGAAGTCAGGCTGCTTCAGTTGTTGAGCGATATAAATATTTCAGAAACCCGGAAGGAAACTCAGAAGCGAACTCTCTGAATGTGGCTTCACAAACTCCGGATGCAGAAGATATCAATAAAGATTACAACCTTGATCAGACTGAAAACTATAATCAGTATGTGATCAAGCTGGATCAGCAAAGTTTAGCGCTAGGAGGGAACAATATTGTAGATGTAAAAACAGTAAAAGCAAGCTTCCAGAATGGGCAGACTGCAGATGTAAAATGGTTCCTGTTCAGAATTCCTGTTGCGAATTATGATCCAGCTGAAGGAACACACGAAGATGGAGTATTAAATAACGTAAGATTTGCAAGATTGATGCTGGCAGGTTTTGATCAGACCTCTACTTTAAGATTCGGAACAATGGATCTTGTAAGATCAGACTGGAGAAAATACAATAGTAAAATTGCCAGTTTAAATGTTACTAATACAGAAGAAGGAACGGGAACTGTGACAGATCCTAATTTTGAAATAGGAAGTGTAAATATTGAAGAGAATGCATTGAACCAGCCTCCATATGTATTGCCTCCGGGAATTGACAGACAGGTATTAAGTGGAAATGCAGGGGCACAAAGACAGAATGAAGCTTCACTTTACATGAAAGTAAAAGACCTTAAAACTGAGGCAAGAGGAGTTTTCAAAAATACGACTTTGGATATGAGAAGATACAAAAAGCTGAAGCTATTTGTGCACGCTCACGATCCATTGAACAGAGTAATAGGAATGGATGAGAAAACTAAATTCTTTATCCGTTTCGGAAGTGATGCTACTGATAATTATTACGAGTATGAATCATCATTAAACTTGACTCCTACTACAGCGACAGCTCCTATGGAGATCTGGCCAATGGAAAATGAGGTAGATTTTGATGTTCAGAATTTTGTAGATGCTAAAATAAGAAGAGACAAATCTGGTGTTGTTATTACCAATAGAACAGTTGACCCAGCATATCAGGAACCTTATAAGAATATTTATATCAAAGGGAGACCTAGTTTAGGAAATATTACCACAATTATGATTGGGGTGAGGAATTCCGATCCAAGAGATGCATCCACTATAACAAGGGTTCTTTGGGTAAATGAAATCCGTCTTTCTGAAATTGAGAATGATGGAGGATATGCAGGAAATGCCAGCCTAAACTTTAATATGGGAGATTTGGCAACAGTGAATGCCAATGCTTCTTATACCTCTGTTGGTTTCGGAAATATAGATTCAAAACCTGCGGAAAGAACTCAGTCTACTCAATCAGCATTTAGTATTAATACAGCGATCAATGTAGATAAATTCCTTCCTGAAAAAACAGGAGTAAAGATTCCTTTAAATTATTCTTACTCACAAACCATTGAAGATCCGAAATACAATCCTCTGGATACCGACGTAGAATTCAGTAAAGCACCCAACAGGGAGCAACTGAAAAAAGTTGCGAGAACGTATACTCAGCAGAGAAGTATAGGAGTTGTGAATATGCATAAGGAGAGAGTAAATCCGAATAAAAAGCCTAAGTTTTATGACATCGAAAATGTTTCGGTAACGGCTGTTTATAACGATGACTACTTCAGAGATATTTATACCAAGAGAAATTACAGACAGTATCTGAGAGGATATGTTGATTATAACTACACGTTTAAGCCGTGGGTGATCAAGCCTTTCAATAAAATGATCAGTGATACTGCGAAGTCTACGAAGTATTTAAGATGGGTTAAAGAATTCAATTTTAATCCGATTCCTACAAGAATATCTTTCAGAACTGAAATCGACAGAAATTACAATGAACTTGAGTTCAGAAATGTGGAAGCGATCCTGAATGGAAATATGAATAGTGACTTTGATGCCATCAGAAACAGAAACTTCTTCTTTGGATGGCAGTACGGGTTAGGATTCAATTTCACGAAATCATTAAAACTGGAAATCAATTCAGCAACCAGAACCCTTAATGATAATCTGGATGTAAATTCAATGGATAATAAATCGATCTTCGGAAATGTATTCAGAGCAGGAAGGCCGGTATTGTATAACCACAGAGCGCAGTTGAATTATAAACTGCCGTTCCAGTATCTGCCTTATCTGGATTTCATTGATGCAGAAGTTGGATACGGATTTACCTATAATTGGGCGGCTAGATCTACTTCTTTGACTGGATTTGTAGATCCTAATACAAACCAGACTGCAAGTTTGGGATCTGTAGGGCAGAATACCAATGTTATCCAGGCAACAGCTTCAGCGGATCTACCTAAGTTCTTTGGACAGTTTAATTACTTTAAAAACATCAACGCAAAACTGCAAAAACGCAGACAGGAGATGGATTCTCTAAACAATGTGTATACGAAGCAATGGGAGAAAAACAGATACAGATACAAGAAGTATAAGTTTAAAAATAAACTTACTCCGCTTCAAAGTGCAGCATTCTTCCTTACTTCTTTCAAACAGTTGAACGTAAGTTATAACGAAACGAATGGAACAGTACTTCCAGGTCTAATATCAGCTCCAAACTTTTATGGATACGGACAGACATTGGGAGGACCAACATTAGGATTCCTTTTTGGATCACAGGCTGACATCAGAAGAACAGTAATGGAAAACGGATGGGTGAGTGGTTCCAACTATATGACAGATCCGTATGTAAGAATGTCTACCAAAGAATTGAGGGCAGACTTACAGGTGATGCCGATGAATGATTTAAGAGTTGATCTTAATGTGTTGCACAATTACAACAGTAATTTTTCACACACAGGATTTAATTATACAAATAATGGAGTTTCAGATCCTAACTTTACATTTGCCAGCGAAATGATAACGTATTCCAACTCTGCAGTACTTCTTAGCACATCATTTAAAGATGGGCAGGCGGTTTACCAAGCTATCAGAGAAAATGCAAGAGCACTTTCACAACAGTTGGGAGGTCCGGGAGCGGTATTGGATAATAATGGGTTTGCCAAGCATTACAGTATCGGAAATGCTTATGTTTTGATTCCTGCCTTTAGAGCAGCTATGGAAGGGAAATCTGTGGCTCCTATGAGCAGTCCTAAGAAAACAGGATTCCCGCTACCAAACTGGAGAATTACGTATTCGGGATTAAAAAATATTCCTATAATCAGTGGGCAGTTCACCAAATTTGATATTTTACATGGTTATACAGCAACATATACAGCAACAGGTATTCAAAGCAATGTGGATTATCACGGTAACCCAAATGGATACTACCAGACGGTGGATGATGCAGGAAATGTAATCAAAAACGATGGTGACAAGATCAATCCATATACATTTGCACAGGTAGGATATGTAGAATCTTTCTCACCACTTATCGGGGTAGATGTTACCATGAGAAACAATATGCAGTTTGGGATCCAGTACAATAAAACAAGAATGATGGTATTGGGATTGGTCAACCAAACTCTTACCGAAGATGCCAACACAGAATATGTAGTAAGACTTGGATATATTATCAGAAACTTCAGATTGGGAACAGCCAACATCAGAGGTAGAGGAACAAGAGGAAAAGGAAGTGACCTTAACATCAGGGGAGATATTTCATTAAGAGATAGTAAAACCTCCATTATGAATATCTTGTTGAATGATGCTCAGGTTACCGGAGGACAAAGACTGATGAATATCAAACTTTCCGCAGACTATAATGTTTCCGAGAATCTGAATCTGAGAGTATTCTATGAACAGATGACCTCAAAGTATAAGATCTCCACAGCATTTCCGCTGTCTACAGTGAGAGCAGGTATTTCTGCCACATTTACATTCGGAGAGTCCGGAGGCGGATTCTAAAAATGATACAAACTTAAAAGTCCTTCAGTTTTGAAGGACTTTTTTTATATCCAATATTTGAAGCTACTATATTTTTGAATACATTTGTACAAAATAAAAATTAAAAAATGAACACACCATCAGAATTAAAGTACACCAAAGATCACGAATGGATCAAGATCGAAGGTAACGTTGCTACAATCGGTATTACAGACTTCGCTCAGGGAGAACTTGGAGACATCGTTTATGTAGACATAGATACTGTAGATGATGATCTTAATGGAGGAGATGTTTTCGGAAGTGTAGAAGCGGTGAAGACTGTTTCAGATCTATTCTTGCCTATTGCTGGAAAGGTTATCGAGTTCAATTCAGAATTGGAAGCTCAGCCTGAACTGTTAAATACAGATCCTTATGGAGACGGATGGATTATCAAATTGGAAATTGCTGATGGGGCAGATCAGTCTGAATTGCTTTCTGCAGATGATTACAAAGCTATCATTGGATAAGATTTCAAAAATATTTAGTAAGATATTGCCCATTTATTGGGCATTTCTTACTTATATGCTTCTCAAGCCCGGAGAAGAGAACCATGAATATTGGTTTATGTTCAGTGGTATCGACAAGGTATTGCATTTAAGCATATTTGGAGCCTTAGGTTTCGCTTTCATTGCGGCTTTCCCCAAAATAAAATTCTCATACTTTTTTCAGATCATTCTTCTTTATGCCTTCCTTACAGAAATTCTACAGGAAGAAATGGGACTCGGTAGATCTATGGAAACATTGGATATCGTAGCAGATACTATCGGATGTCTATTAGGATACTATATATATAAGGTGTTAATCAAACGTTTCTTTTAACCATACCTTGTAAGAGCACCATTTCATTCCCATCTTTTTTCTATACAGAAAATTCAAGCTTTCTTAAACCTTCAAACCCTTATACTTTCTTAGAAGCTTTTACCTGCTATCCATTCCTACTCCTCACGCCCGGCTTTCCTTGGCTCAAACCCACCAGCTCTTCCAGACAAGCTGCGGGGTAACCATTTCTATCAGGGCTAGGAGAGGAGACGATTATAAGTTATGAATTATGAGTTGTGGGATTCGAGGTTGGCGTTGCGGGTTTCGGGTTTCGTGTTCTGAGGTTTAGATTACAAATATCGGGCTCATTATATCCAGTAGGAACGGTATTTAGCCCATTTCCATCAAAAATGGTTTCCCCTTCTATATATACATCATCATCTGTGAAATTCTGTGTCATCTGCGGTTAATCTTATAATAATTAATGCAGATAATCTTTAACCCGTTTCCATCAAAAATGGCTTCCCCTTCTATATATACATCATCATCTGTGAAAATCCGTGTCATCTGTGGTTCATAATAGAACTCCTTCACTAGGAACTGTCTATG
>NZ_WJHU01000010.1:0-106324 GCF_033712365.1 Chryseobacterium sp. JV558 | reverse complement strand
GCTTTTTCTACAGCCTCTATTACAAAACCCATAACGGCACTTCTTTGCCATATCCTTGAAGAGAAAGGGCTGATTAATTTGAATGATCCTATAGATAAGTATTTAAAACGCTGGCATCTGCCAAAAAGCAAGTTTACTGAAAATAACAGCCCCACCTGGAAACAGTTTTTTAATCATACTTCAGGGACAAGTCAAGGTGGATTTTCAGATTATTATGCAGGAGATAAAATTCCCACTATAAAAGAAAGTCTTCTAGGGCAGATCCCGGGATACGGTAAGGAAATTGAATTTCTATTCACACCAGGAACTGATTTTGCATATAGCGGAGGCGGCTATGTGATTGTTCAAATGGCGTTAGAAGATACTTTGAATAAATCTATTGCAGAACTTGCTCAGGAATATATCTTTTCACCCCTTGGTATGAAGAATACTACCATGATACAGCCTAATGAAAAGGGATTTCCAACGAATGTTGCTTCTGTTCATGATAAAGACGCAAAAGTTATTAAAACAGGCTTGCCAATTACCCCACAGGTTGGAGCATCAGGAGTATGGTCTACCCCTACAGATCTGGCTAAGCTTTCTATTGAGATACAAAATGCTTTACGCAATAAAAATAACAAAGTGATTTCTCATCAGGTTGCCCAAAAAGTAGCAGAAGTAACGGCTTTGAAAAATGCTGTCAGCGGATGGGGTAATGGGTGGCAGAGATCTGTAGCTTATAACAACTATGACTGGTTGATGTGCAGTGGTTCTAATACAGGAGTTGGAGGGAGTATTTTTGCGACTATGAAAGATGGTAATGGATTTGTAGTTCTTGCGAATGGTGAAAAACCTAATCGTATCCCGGTAATAAACCAGACAAGGATAAAAATTCTGGAATTAATGGATTGGAATAATAAGCGGGCAGATAAAAAGGCACAGGAGATTCCGGTAAGCGTAAAAAAGCAACTCATCGGTACATACAACGACTTTCTTTATGGACAAGGAGCGGATACAAAAATTGTAGAAAGAAACAATCGTCTGTATGTTGAAAATCAGTTTTTAGACTATTTTAAAGGAAAAAATGACAATGAATTGATATATCTGGAAAATGGACTTTTTGCCATTGTAGATTATCCGAATCTATTAAAATTCGATTTCAGCAATGGAAAGCTAAGCACTGTTATCTTAACGAGAGATACACTGGAGACAAAGATTGATATCACCAGCAAAAATAAATAAATGCCCGTTTCACATGAAAAAATTACTGACCGGAATCGTTCTTTTTCATTCCCTGTTATCGTACGCACAGAAGGATGATAAAACAATCGTTCTTTCTGAAATTACAGAAAAAGTGAAGCGTTATTATATTGATCAGGAAGCTTATAAAAAAGTAGATTCGTCATTTCAAAGTGACCTTAAAAAAGGAATATTTAAGAAGTTGAATAAAAACGATTTTGCAGCGCTTCTGGCTCGGAAGCTGAGATCGGATATAAAAGACTACCATTTTTCTTTCAGATATCTGGAAAACTATAGCCCTGAAAAGGTGGTGGATGAGAAAGAAAAAGAAAAACTGCATGATTTCCACAACAGTCTTGAGAATTTTGGTTTTGAAAGTGTTCAGCGATTGGAGGGGAATATAGGATATATTAATTATAAAGGGTTTGCTTCCTCAAAGTCCAGTGCGCCTACCTTGGCTGCTGCCATGAATTTTGTTGCCAATACCAACTCCCTGATTATTGATCTCAGAGAAAATGAAGGTGGAGATAATGAAATGCTTCTTCTGTTCTGCAGTTATTTTTTTGATAAAAAAACAGACCTTTATACAACCTATTTCAGACATGAGGATAAAACTGTGGTGAACAGTACACAACCCTATGTTTTGGGGACAAAATATCTCCATAAAAAAATCTATATCCTTACCAGTGAAAATACTTTTTCTGCAGCAGAAGCGCTTGCTTACTTTTTGCAGCAACATAAACTGGCTGAAGTAATAGGCGAGAAAACACCGGGAGCAGCCAATCCGGTAGATCATTTTGTCATACAAAATCAATATTTATTGCTCGTTCCAACAGGAAAAGTAAGCTCTTTAATAGATCATAAAAACTGGGAACATATTGGTGTGATTCCTGATCAGAAGGTAAAAGCTAAAGATGCTTTAAAAGCCGCTCACCTTACAATTTTAAAAAATATTTTAAAAACAGAAACAAAAACAGAGCTAAGCTCATCCGAAATAAAAAATCTTATTCATAAACTAGAACAATAAATCAACAGAAACTAGTTTTAATACGTTGTTATTATTTGAAAACTTATATTGTGTGTGTTTTTTAATGTGTTAATAAAAGGGACAGGTCTGAAAACAGGCCTGTCCCGATATTATGATCTCTGGAATCTTTTTGGATGACTATTTTAAAATTTGCTGATCATAAAGAAGATGGTCGTCTTCATCAAAACTTATGATCAGTACTTTATATTGTTTAGCACTGTCATTATTAAAAAACTTGATTCTTGGAGGAACATAATCACTGTCAAATAAATTTGGGTTCCAGTATAGTGTTTCCCGGGTGTCATTTTCAATTTTTGCAGGAGCATCATCATCTATCATTTCCACAAGAAACTCCGAAGGTTTATCATATCCTTTGATGATAGCAGAATTGTTCTTTGGCGTTTCTTTTACATTGGTTTTAGATTTCATATTGCCTTTCATGGTGTAGATGGCTACGGCATCACCTATTAATCCTGATCCTTTAATAATTTTTACCATCGCAATATTGTTGACAGGAATGTTTGAAATCATAGTAGGATCAGTAGCTATTTCATCTAAATACAGCTTAGCCTGCTGGCCCCGGATGTAAGGTACATTTATCCCTGAATTATTTCTTTGAAATGTTAGGCCGGCAGCTCTTCCTTGCAGCCAGTCTAGTATATTGGTAGATCCTGCAGCATGCTGATCTTCATTCACAAAATCAAATACAGTAGAGTTTACAGAACTGAACATTCCGGTGGATAGTTGTTTGTCTAACTCTTCTTTCGGATCTTTCTTTTTTCCTACTAATGCTACTTCCTGAATTTGTATATCGTTACTCTCTGTTTTTTTATAATTTTTTTGAGTGTTGATGGCTCTGGAAATGGCTGGAGGAAGGGTTTTGTTTTTAGCCGATTTTACCAATGTATATTTTGTACCCGGGAAATTACCTTTAAATTCTGAGGGATTTACCAACGGTTCTACAGTAACGAATAAATTATCAGTATTCGATTCTTTATTTTCTGAATTTACAAATAATGAAACATTCACAGGTTCATCATTGTTAAGATTATTTAAATAAACATACCCGTTTTGATCTGTTTTAAATTGATTAAAGGCAGGTTCATTTTTACCTAGCTGCAATACTAAATTTACGTCAGAATTGATCAGGAGAGCATTGTTTTTAATAGGTTTTACTCTGTAGGAAAGATATTGCTGAGATTTGGTTTTAATGGTAGGAGCAGTGCCGCTGAGTACGGAATTCCAGTCGAATCTTTTCCAGTTTTCAGAAATAAGCAGAGCATCCAGCGCTTCACTATTGGCATTTTTAGAAAAATACTGTGCAGGGCTGTCTATTCTTGTCGTAAAATCTCCCGTTAACCAAAGTGCGCTCAGAATGTTTTCTTCTTCCGGAGTTTGGATACCGTCATCATCACTCACCACAACAGTATAATTTTTGAAATAAGATTCCGGAGAAAGATCTATGCTGTTGAAAGCTCTTGGAGTTGGTTTTAAACTCTGACCTACTATTTCTGCTTTTTCAATCTTTAAATCCCCCGGTTTTATAAAGCAGAGTCTTTGGGCTACAAGGTTGTCCTGCTCATCAAAAACTGCTAATTGTAAAACACCGTTGGCTCCATTGCTGATCTTTGTAGGAATAAGACTTGAAGCTTCATTGGTTAAATGGTTGATATTTGCTCTGTAAGCAAGATGGTTATTGATAAGTCCTACAATTTTATACCCCTGAAGCTGCTGTTTTAGATTAACGCCTTTTAAGGTATACTTGATTCCTTCTTTAGAACTGAAAATTTCTACATTCAGACCGCTGTCTGCAGCCTGTGGAAGATCTATTGTCTGGCTTTTTCCAGTATTATCCTGGATGACAGCCTGGTATTTTTTTCCTGATGCAGGAGTTATTGTAAAAGAAGCAACATTTTTATCAAAAAATTTGAATGTAGTGACGGGCGTTTTTGGATTTTGTACATCAATTATTTTTCCGGTCCAGCTTTCAGGCAAAGAAGAGTTGGCAGATAGTCTTACTGCGAATTTGGTCGGCATCCCGTTGATGAAAGTCCCACCTTCCGGAAAGGCTTTTGCAGACCAATCTGAATTTTTAGAAATTACTAATGATTCTGTGGAATTGGGGTTGTATACCGGAAGTGTTTTAACGATCTGAAAATCTTCATTAAAATTGGTCATGTAAGGCGTATAAGCTCTCACAAAATAAACCTGTTCAGGAAGGTCTTCTTTCAGTTGGAAATCTCCGCTGCCTTCACCATTCGTAAGAAGTACCGTTTTCCAGTCTATTAATTTTTTATCAGCATTGTACAATTCTACAAATAGAGTAGTGGATAATGCAGAACGGTTATAACCGTCAAATACAAAACTTTTGAACCATATTTTGTCACCGGCGGCATATTGTGATTTGTCAGTAAGCAAGTATACTTTTTCCTGTTCATAATTATCCTCAAGATTGGTAATTGCTTTTTCTAATTTGGTTTGTGCCAGTACAGGCTGTGCCATTGAAATAAGCAAGACATAGAATATATTTTTCATAGAAATCTCAGCGCATTTTAATTCTGGGCTAATTTAATCATTTAAAGACTTCGGAAAAGGTTAAAAACTTATAATTATCCAATTTCAAGAGTATTTCTTTCAGATTTTGAAGCGAGGTTTTTTAACAGTAAAATCTGGCGGTTATTTTTTTCAAAAAAGACGCTGATAAAACAGTTTGATCCAGAGAAAATAGTCCGGAGCAGGGTAGTGCTTCATTAATAAAATAAGATGTGGTACGTTAAAATCGTAAATAAAACCTATCTTTAATTAAGTGAATTGGAGAAGCTTATAGGGACGTGGAAAGTAATTCCGGTGTCGGCAAGATAGTTGTACTCAATGAACAACCAAACCAAAATATAAACTATGAATGTACAGTTAAAACAGGATTGTCATTTAAAAAATGACGGTACCGATAATTTCGGTTCGGACGTTTTAAAAGGCTTGTCCGCTCATCCGAAAAAATTATCTTCAAAATATTTTTACGACAAAACAGGCGACCATCTCTTCCAGCAGATTATGGCCATGCCGGAATATTATCTTACCAATTGTGAGCTGGATATATTTCAGAATAAAACAGAGGAACTTGCAAAAGCGATTTCCAATATCAATGAATCTTTTGACCTGATAGAATTGGGAGCAGGCGATGCGATGAAATCATCTTACCTTCTCAAAAACTTGGTGGAGAAAGGAACTGATTTTACTTATATGCCTATTGATATCTCAGGAAATATTCTTTCTGTATTGCAGGAAAACCTGAAGAAAAATCTGCCTGAACTGGAAATCTTACCATTGGAAGGAGAGTATTTTGATATGCTTGATAAAGCCACCAGTATTTCGAAAAGGAAAAAAGTAGTTCTTTTCTTAGGCGGAAATATAGGGAATATGGAAAGCGAGGAAGCCAGACATTTCTGCAATGAAGTGAAAAGAAAACTGAATGCCGGAGACTTATTTCTCGTAGGCTTTGACCTTAAGAAAAACCCAAACACCATTCTTGCTGCTTACAATGATCCTGCGGGAATTACCGCTTCGTTCAATCTTAATCTTCTGACAAGGATCAACCGGGAGCTGAAAGCTGATTTCAAAGTGGAAAATTTTCAGCATTATCAAAATTACGATCCTATTTCAGGTGCCTGCAGAAGTTTTCTGGTAAGTCTTTGCGATCAGGAAGTTTATATAGGAAATCATTTGTTTCACTTTAAAAAAGATGAGCTGATTGATATGGAAATTTCTCAGAAATTTTCCGAACAGGATATCAAAAAACTGGCAGGAAATTCAGGGTTTCATATTCTTGTTGAGATAAAAGATACTAAAAACTGGTTTGTAGATTCTATCTGGGTGGTATAATTTAAAATGATTTTTATGAAAAAAGAAGCATTACTTGTAAAAGCAAATCCTCATAAAAACTGGATAAAAAGTTACTCTGAAATCAGAAATCATTCCGTTGAGATTTGCAGTCCTTTGGAAATTGAAGACTATGTGGTTCAGCCTATCGTGGATGTGAGTCCTCCGAAATGGCATTTAGGCCATACAACCTGGTTTTTTGAAACCTTTATTTTACAGCCCAATTTTCCGGGGTACGAAGTTTTTGATCCTCAGTATAATTTTGTGTTCAACAGTTATTACGAAACCATCGGTGCCCGTGTTATTCGTACCGACAGGGGAAATCTGAGCCGTCCTTCTGTTTCAGATGTTTTTAAATACCGTGAATATGTAGATCAGAAGATGAATGAATTTCTTCAGAACGGATATCTTACAGAATCGTTGAAATCACTGTTGGAATTAGGCTTAAACCACGAACAGCAGCACCAGGAACTGTTACTCACAGATATCAAATACATTTTAGGGCACAATCCATTATTTCCTGCTTATAAAAAAGAAAATATTACAAATAAAGAAGCTGCCGGAATCCCGGAAATGATCAGTTTTTCGGAAGGAATTTATGAAATCGGTTTTAAAGGTGAAGGGTTCTGTTTTGATAATGAACTCGGAAGGCACAAAATCTATCTGAATGATTTTAAAATCTGCAGCCAGTTAGTGACCAATAGAGAATATTTAGAATTTATTGAAGCCGGAGGCTATGAGGATTTCAGACACTGGCATGCCGAAGGCTGGGATTGGGTAAAGCATAATAATGCAAAATCCCCTTTATACTGGCATTTTATTGATGGGAAATGGATGAATTATACGTTGAACGGTTTACAGGAAATCGACTTAGAAGAAGCGGTGTGCCATATCAGCTTTTTCGAAGCTTCTGCATTTGCTTCATGGAAAGGAAAACGCTTGCCCACCGAAGCTGAATGGGAAGCTGCATCAGAATATTTCGACTGGGGAAAACGCTGGGAGTGGACTAATTCTGGCTATCTTCCATATCCGGGATTTAAAAAAGAAGCAGGAGCTGTAGGAGAATATAACGGGAAATTTATGGTGAATCAAATGGTGCTTCGCGGTGCTTCAGTGGCCACTCCGCCCGGACACAGCAGAAATACCTACCGGAACTTTTTCCAGACTCATTTACAGTGGCAGTATACCGGAATCAGACTTGCACAATAATTTTGCCTATGATTACAGTAGAATCGGTTTTAAAAAGTTTTAATGGGAAAAAAGCGGTTGATGCTATTTCTTTTCAGGCCAATGATAAAGAAATTTTAGTGCTTTTGGGAACAAGCGGCTGCGGAAAAACAACCATGTTGAAAATGATCAACCGCCTCATCGAGGTAGATTCCGGAGCTATTTTGATTGACGGTAAAAATATTCAGTCACAAAAAGTGGAAGAAGTACGCATGGGAATTGGATTTGTCATGCAGCATTCCGGATTATTTCCCCATTATACCATACAACAGAACATAGCCGTTATTCCCGATTTGCTGAAATGGGATAAAAAAAAGACCATTGAAAGAACTCTTGAATTATTGTATAAACTTCATCTTTCAGAAGAGGTGCTGACACGGTTTCCTAGCGAATTAAGCGGCGGACAGCAGCAAAGAGTAGGAATTGCCAGGGCTTTGATTGCGGATTCACCTGTTTTGTTGATGGATGAACCGTTCGGAGCGTTGGATAATATTACCAAAACCGATATTCATTCAGAATTCAAATCACTGGAAGAACTTAAAAATAAAACGATTATTCTGGTTACCCACGATGTTCAGGAAGCATTCGATTTAGGTCATAAAATCTGCCTGATGGATCAAGGGAAAATTATTCAGACCGGAACTCCAAAAGAAATACTGTATCAACCCAACAATGATTTTGTTAAAAATTTCTTTGCTAAGAACCGCCTTTTACTGGAATATAAAGTGGCCAGATTGAAAGATATGACAACTCTGATTGATGGCAGTCGTTTCTATGAAGAACTTCAGTTTTCAGAGAATACAAGTGTATGGGATGCATTGCAAAAGTTGAGTGCAGATACTTCGCTTTCTGAAGATTATGAAAATATGGTTAAGGCTTTTAATGAACACCGAAAATTCCAGACTGTATGAGTGAACAAAATTTTTGGCAGTTTATCACAGAGCAGCATGAGAAATTGCTTACTCAGGTTGTACAGCATCTGGGACTCACTTTTTTGTCTTTGTTTCTGGCGATCATTATTGGAGTGCCTTTAGGGATTCTCATTGCCAGGAAAAGAAAATTATCAGGTTCTGTTTTGGGAATTGCAGGAATTTTACAGACTATTCCCAGTATTGCGCTGCTCGGTTTTATGATTCCTGCTTTCGGGATTGGGGCAACTCCGGCCATTGTTGCATTGCTGATCTACGCACTTTTACCCATCATCAGGAATACTTATACCGGAATAACGGAAGTAGATCCGGCGGTAACTGAAGCTGCAAAAGCAATGGGAATGAATAGAAGACAGTTGCTTTTCAAGGTTCAGCTTCCTTTGGCGATGCCAGTCATTATTGCGGGAATAAGAACAGCAGCGGTTATTAATGTTGGGGTGGCTACTTTAGCTTCATTTGTGGCGGCAGGAGGTTTGGGTGAATTTATTTTTGGCGGAATTTCCCTTAATAATACCAATATGATTCTGGCTGGCGCAATTCCGGCAGCGTTATTGGCTGTTCTTTTAGATCAAACCATCGCAGTTTTACAGAAATTAAGCTACCAGTCTGTAAAGAAATTAAAATATATTGTTCCGGTTGTATTGGCGATTCTTGGGGTCGTTTATTTTTTGGCTTCCGCTTCAAACTATAAGCTTAAGGCAGGTTTTACACCTGAATTTATGGGGCGGCAGGACGGTGATCTTGGGCTTCGTTCGGTATACGGTATTGATGCACAACCTCTGGTGGTAAGTGATGCCATTATGTACAAAGCAGCCTATGAAAAGGAATTGGACCTCATCAGCGGATACTCTACGGACGGACGAATCAAAGCTTTTGATTTGTATGTTCTGGAGGATGATAAGAAGATTTTTCCTCCCTATTTTGCTGCCCCGGTGATCAAAACAAAAACACTGGAAAAATTTCCTGAACTGGAAAAAACATTGAATCTTTTAGCAGGGAAATTTAATGATTCAATCATGACAGATTTGAATTATAAAGCCGATTATCTTAAACAGACTCCTGAGAAAATTGCTAAAGATTTTTTAGTAAGGACAAATCTATATAAAAATCAACGCAAAGGAAATTCCCAAACTATAAAAATCGGATCAAAAATTTTTGGTGAACAGTATATTCTTGCCGAAATTTACAAAATGCTCATTGAAGGCTATACAGATTATAAAGTGGAAACAAAAACAGGGCTTGGCGGAACGAAAATCTGCTTTGATGCTCTGATGAATGATGCGATTGATTTTTATCCTGAATATACGGGAACCGGGCTGCTGGTTTTACTGAAACCTTCGGCAAAAACGATAGAAGAAGTTTCTAAGAGTCCGGAAAAAACATTGGATTATGTCAATCTGGAATTCCGGAAACAATACGGGATTGAATGGCTGAAACCACTCGGTTTTAATAATGCGTATGCTTTGATGATGCGAAGAAAACAGGCGAATGAACTTAACATTAAAAATATTTCAGACCTGAAAAAATATCTGGATTCAAATTAATGATCTTAAACATGAAATACAATTTCGACGAAATCATAGAAAGAAGAGGAAGTCATTCCGTAAAATGGGATTGGGCAAAGGCAGACATCTTACCGATGTGGGTTGCTGATATGGATTTTAAAACTGCTCCGGAAGTGATTCAGGCTATCTCTGAGAAGGTTTCTCATGGTGTTTTCGGATATGGTACTATTCCTAAAAACTTTCATCAGTCCGTCATCGATTGGTGGGAAACAAATCATCATTTTACGATAGAAAAAGACTGGCTTCTGCCTGCAACGGGGATTCTTCCGTCACTTTCGGCGATTGTTCGTACTTTTGTGAAGCCTGATGAAAATATTATTTTGCAGACTCCGGTTTACAATCATTTTTTTACCATTTTAGAAAATTACGGGTGTCATATTGTTTGCAATGATCTGAAATATGAAGCCGGAAATTACACCATCGATTTTGATGATCTTGAAAAGAAAGCTTCTGATCCGAAAACTAAACTTTTGTTGTTCTGCAATCCACATAATCCGGTGGGAAAAGTCTGGACGAGAGAAGATTTGGAGAAAGTAGCTGACATTTGTTCGCGGAACAACGTGATGGTAATTTCTGATGAGATTCATTCCGATTTGATTTTTAATAACCGTCAGCACATTCCTTTTGTTTCGGTCGCTCAGCATTATGAGCTTCAGTCGGTGACCTGTGGTTCTCCATGTAAGACTTTTAATTTTTCAGGGTTGCCAATATCGTATCTGATCTCCCAGGATAAAAATATATTGGAACAGACTCGTAAGACTTTAGAGCTTCAGGAAAATAGCTATCCTAATCCAATTGCCATGGAAGCCTTGATTGCTGCCTATACAAAAGGATATGAATGGAGGGATGAACTTAAAGAATACTTATATCAGAATTTTATATTTCTGAGAAACTTTTGCAGTGAACATCTGCCTGAAATTAAAGTGACTCCTTTGGAAGCAACCTATCTGGTTTGGCTGGATTGCCGTTCATTTGGTAAAACTTCTGATGAACTGTCGAAAATTCTTTTGATGGATGGTAAGGTTTGGCTTAATTCGGGGACGATGTATGGTGAAAATGGGGAAGGTTTCTTGAGAATTAACATCGGTTGTCCAAGGCGGCTTTTGACAGAAGGTCTGGAACGATTGAAGAAAGCTTTGAAGGAATAAAACGGAAAGCCATGAAAATGGTAACCGCAATGAATAACATAAAAAGTAAGCGCCAATTTTTTTACAAGTTGGCGCTTATTGTATTTGGATCATCTGGTTATCGGCTTAACTGTATTTCATAGGTTGTTAGAATATGAAGATTTTAAGCATTAGCGCATCATGAAGTATTGAAAAATACATACAGTAAGTGTGAATTAAGTGAGAATGTGCTGAAAATTAAAATTTTAGACAGAAAAAAATAATCAATATTGAGTGAAAAAAGTGTGTTGAAAGAATATTTTTATTATTTTTATAAAACAAACTAATACATGTAAATAAATGAAAATTATTTATACATAAATATTTATTTAAATATAATATCTTAAAAAATATCCTATTTTATTTTAATAATATAATAAATCTTGTCCATTGATAAGGTTGTCTTTTTATGGATTAAAGATAATGTATTATTAAAATAGATATGGATATAATTAAACTTTAACCATACACTTAAAACCAAATTATTCTCATGGAAAAACAACACAATCACACGCATGGCTGCACCCATTGCTCTTGCCACAATCCTGTTTTGGATGTTCTTAAAGAAGACCTTTTCAGTGCAGAAAATCTTACGAAAATCAATCCCGGTTCCGGAAAAGCGACCTACGAAAAACCTCAAACGCTGATGGTAAGCGGAGGTACTATTCTGCCAATGATTGGTGGATCCACTGGTACCATTGAAGCCATTGGATTTGCAGATGGAAAAGTTGTGGTAACAGGGACAGCAGATCAGGTAGAAAGCTATATGAATGACAAACATTCAGGATTTCAAAGAAAAGAGTTAACGGGTACTCAAACCTTACTTCCTGGTCTGATAGAGCCCCATGTTCATATGATTCCTACGGCAATGATGACTGGCTGGCTGGATTTGAGTCCTTTTGACGGACAGAATTTAAAAGCGATATACGATTTGACTTCTGTTGGAGCCATTATCAACGGACATATTCCTAAAATTCCGGGAGCGGTTATTTTAGGAAGAGGATTGGATCCGTCATTGATGCCTTTTAAGGCAACTGATGGGAAAAAGGAATTAATAACGATTGATAATGTCATTCTTGATACGATTAATCATGATACTCCTATGATGCTGTTAAGTGCTTCTATGCATACCCTTTATCTGAATACTAAGGCATTAGAGTATGTATTTGATCACAATCCGGATATAAAGAACGAGTATAAAACTGTTGACAGGTATATCAGTGAAACGAAAGGTCAGCTGCAGGAAGGTTTGCAGATGACTCCTGCATTGAAGACTATAAAATTGCAGATCATTGCGATGAGCATAGAGATCAACCGTTATCTCACGGAGCTTTTTCACACGGCCAATTCAAGAGGAGTTACTTTTATGTATGATGCGGGGCTTAATAAAGGTTCGGTAACACTTTTAACCAAATATTTTGAGACTCATCCTGAAGTGGTAAGAACGGGTGGGGCACATCTTTGCTCCAATCAGGAAGATGTAGATAAACTGGATCATTATAAAGAACCGGAACACTATAAACCTGTATATTATGGGCATATCAAAGTGGTTTCTGATGGTTCAAACCAGGGATTAACAGGATATCAGAGTGCTCCATACCTGTGCGATCCTGTCAATAATACAGGGGTATTTAATTTTCCGCAGACAGGAATTCCTGCCAATACAATTCCGCCAAGTTATAATACATTAATCAATTCTGTGGTAGCGGTAAAAGGCTGGCCGCTAATGGTTCATGCTAATGGCGATCAGGCGGTAACATTTGCTATCAATGCGTATCAGCGTACTCTGGCTCAATATAAAGGCCCTGAACTTCGTAACCGTATAGAACATTGCTCTCTTCTGACAGCAGATCAGATTACCAATATGCTCCAGATGGGAGTTTCACCAAGTTTCCTTATCGGGCACGTAGGGTACTGGGGATATGCTTTTAAGGAAGTAATATTCGGTGAAAAGGCACAAATGCTTGATCTTTGCGGTTCGACGCTTGCTGCCGGAATGAGAATTACCCTTCACAGTGATAATGAGGTGAGCCCATTAGGTCCTTTGAGAATGATGGAACAATCGATTACCAGAATCATGGAAAAGAATCCAAAGGATATTGAAGTGTTAAACGGTGCGGAACGTATTACTCCTGAACAGGCTTTGATTGCAGTTACTTATGATGCTGCATGGCAATGTTACGCAGACAAGTGGGTGGGATCGTTAGACAATGGGTACTTTGCTGATTTTGTTATACTGGAACAAAACCCTCTTTCGTTAAATACTCCTTCATTACAATATATGAAAATGCGGGACATTCCGGTATTGGAAACCTGGGTAGGCGGTGTATGTGTATATACCTATGATCAGAACAGAAAGACAGAGACCGAAAAAGATATGATTTTTTCAGGGAAACAATAATAAGTTCTGAAAAAAATTAAATAGTTGCTAATCAAATATCAATCAGAGCAGATTATTTCTGCTCTGATTTTATTTTTATTGATAAATATTTATGGGAGAGAAGATTGCCTATTGATGAAAAATAAAACCACAACTTCTTTGTTGTGGTTTTATTGTTATTTGCGTTAAGGAATGTAATGATAAATGCCTTCAAAAAATAAGATATACCTTCCGGGCTGAAATTCTCCATATGAAAACAGATAGATTATATCATCCTTTTTAAGATAATGAATTTCTAATCCCTCTTCAGATACATATTTTTCAATAAAACTGTTTCTTACATTAAATTCACTTTCTCTGACGATGGTATCAAAACTTTCACCATCTATTTCTTTTTTTAAATCTCTTAATGGACTGTTGTAAAAATCAATCAATTTTATTTTTTGATTTTCAATTTCAAAAATTTCTTTTAGGCATTCTTGTTCATCGCCATCAAATAATTTTTGTCTGGTTATTTCGTTTTTTTTGATCATGCTGAATTACTTTATCGTTGTATAATCATCTTTGTTTAATGATTCTTCAAAATTGAGTGTTTTAATCAATATTGAAAGGCGCCATATCTGATTTTGCACCAAGATATTCTATTTGAAAATAATAGGTTTCATCTTGTTTGACATTAAAATTAGCTCCTTTAAAATCGAGAAAAAGGTCATTCTCTATTTCTTCAAGTTTCGCTTTTAATATAAGCTGAGCAGATTCTCTTGTTTCAATTGAAGTTAGATTGGTAACATCATCTATAGGAATCATATAGCTTACTCCTTTATGTAATCTATCCTTATTTTTATCATATAAATAAACTGATTCTCTTACAAGCCCACCCGTATTATTAGACAGGTTTAGCTTTAATGTCTCTTCGGATATATTGAATATATTTACATAGAATATGAATGATTCTCCATCCTTTTCTATTTCTGCATTTACCTTGATTTTAGTCATATTGATTAATACTTACATAAGTATTATAATTTTTTTTATTTAGATAGCTCTGTTTACGACAATATATATTTTTGAAGTAACATTTAATTAAAAAAATAAAGATAACAGATATGAATGATTTATTCTATTATAAAAGGAATTAGTCCTGATGTAGTATCTAAATAATTTATTTCTATAAAATATTTTTTTCCTTTTTCAACTAAATAGTTAACTCCTTTAAATGTCAAAAATAAATCTTCTTCTATATTTTCAATTTTTCCTTCTAATATAAAAGTTGCACTTTCCTGTGGTTTGATTTGTGTTATTTCATTATTGAAACTTTTAGTACTCATTAGCTCGACTCCCCTAAAAGTATTTATATTTTTATCACAATCATATATTTGTATACAGTTTCTGGCAAAACTTCCTGTATGATTAGTAAAATCAAATTCTAATGTTATTTCTGAAATATTAGTTACTGTGACTGATAAGAAATAGATATTTTCTCTATATTCTATATTTGCATGTAACTTAAATTTACCCTTATTGATATTCATTTCTTAGTACTTTTTGTATTTGTATTTCTAATATTTCAACCTCTTTTGGGGTTATTTTTAATTGTTTAGCCTCGTTTATAATTCTTATTTTGGCATCAAATTCCCATAAATCTACATTATCATAAATTGTTCCCCCGTTATAATAAACAGTCCCTCTTTCTGTATGTCCTGATAAGTCCTGTAGGGCATGATAGCACTCTTCGTAGAATGTACTTGTATCAGGATTCTCTTTTAAATAAATTACTCGTTTATATTTACCACTACTTAATTGATGAGAAGTGAAGAAGCCTTCTGCATTATTATTATCATATAGTTTTAGATATGCAACACCTGTCCCAATTTCAAAAGTCACTCCTTTTTTCTCTAAATAATCTATCCATGCTTGCATACGTTTTTTAGGCATTGGATTATGATATTCACTTGCAAGTTCATCAAAGGCCTTACTTAATTTTATCTGTAATTCTTTATTGTCAATCTGCAAATTACGCATTTTTTCAATAAAATTTGAAGGTTTATCATTTAAGCTTTTTCCATTATTTCTGACTTCCAAGTTTTCTGTTGGTTCTATTTCTGTTATTTTCTTTGCGTTACTTCCTTTAATGGTTTTTGTATCAGACATCTTACTGTTTTTTGGTGCTTTACCAATAGGCTTGATGTATCCTTCTTTTATTAAATCGTTAATAGATGATGGCAGTTCATACTGAATACCTCCACCTTTTTCTCCAAACCAAGGGATGATTTCTCCTTCACTTACTTGAGGTATATCTTTCAATACTTTATATCTTGTATAAGGTTTACTATCAGTTCCTTTAGATAAAGCTCTGTCTGTATAAGGTGTGCCATCTTTTCCTGCAAAAGTTCCTCTATCCTGGAAGGCTCCGTTTTCATCGATCCATCCACCATATCTGTCAAAAATACTTCCTTCTTTTAAGGTAACCTCTATGGTGCTTGTTGCTCCCCGGTTTGGCGGCCAGTTTCCATTGAGGTTCTTATCCGTAAACAATTGTTCTAATTGTTTCCAGTTTTTATTTTTAAATAAATCATAAGCCTGTTTTGCTATTTCATCAGATGGGAAACCACCCTCAACGGATTTTAAGAATTGATTAAAATCGGGTTGTTTATAAGTATTCTCCAGAGCGTGTACTGCCGGTTTATTGCTAGCTGTAATTTTTGGTGATTTTCCACCTGTTAAATTCTCAGGCGTATCAATAAATTCACTATGCTGCTCCGGATTGTAAGGTTTTTTTGATGTTTGCTTAGATGTTTGTCTTTTTACTTTTGGCAGCTTCTCTAATTCTCCTCCTTTTAAATTTTTACTGCTTAGCATCAACAATCCTGCAGTTAATGTCAATTGCCCTAAAATTTTAACGATAGCATCTATTTTTTCTCCTGTAGTCAGGTTTTTATTATCATGAATATCTTGTATGCTCTCTAAACCTTCAGAGGTAATCATTACTGCTGCAGTGCCATTAAGAGCAAAATCAGTTAGAATGATATAACGCATCCCTGTTGATGATATTTTGATAACAGAAGATACCTTAGCGATGCTGGATAATGAGCCTGCCATTCCCAAAAAGCTGGAGGCAATCATAATAACATCTAAAGCCAGCGTTTCGTTGGTAAGTGTTCCTTTTTCTACCTTATCAATAATGCTGGCTGCTCCGGAAGTGGCACCCGTAGCACCTGCAGCTATAAATAAGTAAGGAGCAATAGGAGCTGCCGGCGTAAATGTGGCTATCAATCCGGCTACTGCCAACCCTAAGGAAGCCCAGCCCGCTCCGGTAGAAAGTGATTCCATGAACGATGCTCCGTCAGTAGTGAAATTCCCTTTTAGAGTAGGATAGCCCAATGTATTGGCCGGAATTTGATAAGCAAGAATACCATCCGGATACGTGTTTTTACTGTCAAATTCTTCAAATAAATCTTTTAAATTGTTTCCTTCATAAGTACGCTGATGCTGTACACCTGGAGTAAGGTCTGTCAGTACATAATTAGCTGGATTTTTTTTGCTTTTTCCTATAAATAAATTGAGTGAAAGCGTTTCTGTAGTTTCCTCATTGATGGCTACTGCATTAATAGCTAATGCTGTTTTGGGAGCAATGGTATTAAAGCTTTTGTCAATGTTTTTCTTATATTCTTGTATATTTTTAAGAGCCTGATAATCATCCTTTGGTAAGATAACCTGTCGATAAGATGCTTCCTGCCCTGTTAGGTTATTATTTTTGTCTAATACCAGACAATGAATGGTATAGACCCCTGTAAGTGAGTTTACAAAAGTAGCTGTTGCCTGCGCAGAATTCATATTCCAGCCATCCCGGCCAAAGTATTCTCCTCTTTTATAACCGTAGACATCGGCATTTTTAGCATATTCTACTCCCATCTCTTTTGGGGTATTGATTTCTGCGAACCAGAAATAATGATGATCTTTAGGAATAGATTGTCCTTTAATCGAATAATACAAATGTGGAATATGATTAGGATAAACACTTCCAACTTCTTCAGGGTTTTTAGATTCGGATTTAATATAGAAATTCGGATTGCTTTTCTGTTCTTTGGATGCTCCTTTTGAAAGATTGAACTCAATAAAGGCTACCTGCTGTCTAAAATCTGAATAATTTTGAATTTTATTCTTTTTTAAATCACCGGCTGCTGCCTCTTCAAGGGTTTTAACCTGATATTCTTTGGTATGAGCTCTGAATTCTTTTGTTATGGTGTTTTCTATGATAAATACAAAAGTATAATTCCCCGGCTTATGCGTATTAATAGAAAATTGGCTGATGACTGTTCCATCTTGTCTGAATGTTTTAGTATCCTTTCTAAAAGGGTATTCAAACAGGTTGTACACTCTGTCATCATTCTGGATCAATACTTTTCGGACAACTTCCGGTTTTTTACTTCCTGCGGTTGTTATAACAGGTGTTTCATATTGATAGGTACAATCAAACTCTATTGGCTGTCCTTCTATTGCGTATTTTGTCTTAGGCTTAATCCATGACCCTTTACCCATTACAATAACTTCCTGCAGCAGCTCGCCTTCGGGGTGTGCCGGCTCTAGCTCCAGTGCTGGCTGTGGTTCTTCATAGTTTGCGTATAATAACCGTATAGCTTTAAATAAGTCTTTATTGCCCAATTCTTCATATAAATCCTGTACTAAGCCTACTTTCCTTTTCGGTTTGTATGTTGTGTCATAATATTGAATAAGCTCGTATCTATCTTCATAAGAAAGTTTTTCTAAAGCTGTAAAAACTTTGTCTTCATCAGTTCCTGCAAAAATCCTAAAGGTTCTATGTTCAAAGGCTTCATATAGCATTCTCGCACGCTCAGAAACAGGAAGCCCAACTTCTTTCTGACTGTTTAATAAATTCAATGCTTCATTCATTTTCAGCAAGGTTTCCCTGTTAACAGCGCCGGAAGCATTAATATTATTCTTGCGTTGAAAATTGATGATCCCTGTCTTTGTTTCATTCCAGAAAAGATTCTTATTTTCAGGTGTTTTATGACCTAATTTATTCAGCGCGTTATGAAGTGTTGAAACATGCTGTCCTTTATCAAATAATTGAATAACAGATGCATTTTTTTCTACTTTTTTAAACGCTCTGTTTTTAAAAGGATCATATGTTATTTGGGTAAATTCTGTTTTTGCGAGAGATATTTTGCTGTCCTGATCGGTGATTTGCTCAGACTTTTCTTTATCCTCTTTATTATTGTTTTTTTGCTTATCGGACCTGCCAGCCCTAGGCGCAAATGTTTTTTTGTGTCTGCTCATGGTATTGGTTATTAGATGAGTTTTTATTATGCTGTGCTAAGGATTTTGTACAAACGGGCTGAGGCGGGATTGATTTTTTCCAAAAGCCTTTTCGTTTTCTATCATTAGATAAGTGCTTATTAATGAGTAAGTAATATGAGTTTCATTGCGGTCATGTAATGCCATCGCTGTATTTTTCATAATGTTTCGGATATTAGCACCAGTATAAGCGTACTCTTTGGTTAAATGTTTTAAAAGCTCGTCGCTTTCAAAAGTTATATTTTGAGGTAGATAATGCTCCCAAAGGGCTTTTCTTGTTGTTTCTGTCGGTCGTATTACATTGACAGAAACATCGATACGGCGCTTGAAAGCATCATCCATATTGTTTTCAAAATTGGAAGCAAGAATTGTTAATCCGTCAAATTTTTCTATTCGCTGCAATAAATACGAAACTTCCTGGTTAGCGTAGCGGTCATGAGCATCTTTTACATCAGAACGTTTTCCAAACAAAGCGTCAGCTTCGTCAAAAAATAACATACAGTTTTTCCCCTGTAGCCTGTTGAATAACACTTCAAGATTTTTCTCAGTTTCACCAATGTATTTGCTTACTACCTGGGAGAGATCTACGTGATACATATCAATACCATATGCATTAGCAAGAATACCGGCCAGCATTGTTTTTCCCGTTCCTGGTGTCCCGTAGAATAAAGCTATGAAGCCGGGTTTAAAGCTATGTTCATTGGTTTTGAAAAAGCCGTTTTCCAATGCTCTAATATAATGTCCGATGGGTTTGATCTGTTCTCTCACATTATCTTCTAAAATAATATCGTCCATAGTGAGATCAGACTTGTAAAGCCTGCCCGGAAAGTAAGAACCATGATCCAGTTGTGGCTTTTGACCTGATAAAAAATAATTGAGATAAGCGGTATCCAATTCAATTTTTCCATGAATAAATTCCGTTGAAGAACGGTTGTAAATAATATCATTTTTCAACAGGACACTGCCATTGATGAGCTGTGCACCATACTGTGACCACAGTGATAAATTCTTACCTGCCAGCAAAAAAAGTGCGGTTTGGAAAGTGGGTTTAAAGCTGCGGCTGATTTTATCATACTCACCACCCGCTTCAATAGCAAATGCATTACTGCTTTCTTCTATCTGCACAAATGTTTTCAGGACAGACGGATAATGAGCCGAAGCAATCCCCAGCGCTAAGATTATTCTGTCCACAACGGCAAGCTGATGGATGTTTACCGTAACCGAATAAGGAGATGGATCGTCTGGTTTTGGAGGTTCAGGTATTTCATAACCAATATTCAATTCTGTCTCATCTTCCAGAAACAATTCTTTGCATCGCTTTTCAATAAGGGATTGTAACCATTTCATTTCTTCATTTAAAGAATGATGATTTACAGTATCGGCTTGAAATACGGGATTGATTACTTCCGTTTTTTCACTAACTTTTGTTTTTATTAATGAAGGGTCTTCATGAGTAATAGGAGATTTCATAATCTTATTTTGAATTAATAGGGTTGCAATAGGAGGATTGCTGATATAAAATCAGCAACTTTAGAGATTGGGAAAGTTTCAGAATATTAGAAAATGTAACCTGTTATTACCAGTTTACAAATATGAATTTTTTCTGCCACGGGAGCTTGACAAGACCAATTCCCCATGAAAGCTTTTCAAGAAGAATATCTTGCGTTTTTCGTTCTACGGTAAGTGTGTAATCAGCGTCAGTAATAACCAATTTCCCCGGCCGTTGGAAAAACTCGTTCTGCAATAATGCAGCAGATGATTTTTTCATGGGAACCCAGTTGTGCTGTACACTTTCTATTACATTTTTAGCTTGTGTTTTATGCTTACGTGAAAGTTTAATATGCCTGTTAATCGTTTGATGCATCGGAATATTACACAGGAATTTTTCAAAAATCATGTCGTACTCAGGAGCATTTGTTTTTCCGGTAGCGATAAAATGCAATAGATGGGCACACAATTCCGGATCCGTGAGTTGTTGAGTTTTTGAATCAATAAGTTCACAATGTTCAAACAGAGTCTTGAGAAATGGATGGATTAAAATAAGCCCTGCATTTTGAATATATTGCCCCTCGTCCTGGAGTACACTTTCCTGAATTATTTCATTTTTTTCCTGAATGGATTCCATTACAGTTTTCACATTTTCAGGTTGATCTGCTATATTCGTTTTTAGGCTTTCTGAAATTTCGTTTTCTGTAATAAAAGGGAATATCTTGACTAGTGTTTTCCTGTTTTGATGATTGCTTTTTGTTGTTGATAAGCCAATCTGTTTTTTTGTTGAAATTTCTTGTAAAAGATACTCCCTGAGATGATTATTGGATGTATTTAAATACTCCGATATCACATTAAAGACCAAACGCCATATCGCAATTCTATCTGTATGGTTCAGTTTCGATAGATGATGTATGGTATCGGTTTCCAGGTTGATGTTCAACTCCTTATTTTTCAAAATTGCCAGGCATAATTGTGCAATTTGTTCATTGGAAAGCTGATTGATAATCCGGTTTCGGACATTTTCTTTTGACAAAGCAGGTATAATACTTTTTTGAAAGTTTCCAGCCGAAATTAGGCGGTCAAAAACCGTTGATTCCAAAATTGCCATACTATTGCTTTCCGAATTCCACCAAGGCATGGTTCCTTTTTCTAAAAAATAGATAAAAGCCCTGATCATTTTTTCCTGATCATCTACCAGATAGGTTTTAGTATCATTTTCTGTTTCCTGGCGGGAAGTTTCTATAAGCTTAGTCATTTCTGACAGTTCTTCTTTAAAAAGTTCAGCTATTTTATCTTTTAACTCAGTATTTAATGCACTGCTTTTGACATCCACATTTAATTCTAAACGAGGAATCTGTAGGGTATGACCGGCTAACTTATGTTCTAAAGTCTTGATTTGCTTTTCTATTTCCGGAAAAACATCAATAGACAAAAAGCTGTTAATATCATCTTTTATACTCAATGCTTTTTCTTTGTTGTTGACGGTGATTTCAACAAAAACTTTTTGAATGATATGATCTTGCTTCACATTAAATAGGTTTACATTATAGAATATCGGGAGTTGTCAGATGGTTTACTTTCGGTCGAACTCTCCACCCCAAAAACCGGCAGGGCAAAGACTTAATTTTGATCTCTGTTTGGCGCTCAATCTGCAGCCGCAGCCTCTGATAAATCCATCTTTTGGACCATCAACCACTTCCAGTGTATCCGGATTGAGCCATTTCATTGCGTTGCAGTTGTTGCCGTTTTTTAAAGGACACGCATTACAAATTTCTTCCCTTAAAGAGAAAATAGCTTCTTCGTTTTGATTGGCTGCACCCAGTTTTGAGCGTAATTCGTTAAAATGACCACCAATGATTTCATTGCGTTTGCTGAAAAGATTTTTAATATTCATATGATTAAAGTTTTTAAAATTATTGGGTCAAAATTAGAAAGAAGAAAAGCCATTTTGCGAATTATGAGGCTGCTCTATTCTGTCTTTGCAGTAAAAGACAAAATCATTTCCTGGTGATGCAGGGTTACAATTTTCAGAAATTGTTGGGTACAAAAAAATCTGATACTCTTAATCAGGAAAGCATATTGTTTTTTTGGAGAATTAATACTTCGGACAATCAATTTTAGTATTTGATTATTTACAATTCAGAAAATACAGGAGCAATAAAAATGACCATTTAATGAATGGACAATCTTATGTTGAAATACGATGCTTTTTAAAAGCAGAATAGCACTTAATTACCAGACTGAAATTTGGCCATAATTAGACAAGGGAAATCTATAGGCTAAAATTTAATTTTTCAATATTGTTTTTAATGTGCTTGTTTTCAGTGTTTTATTGGTGTTGTTTTCAGTTTTTTTTTATAAGAATGAAAATCCTATTTACTGCAAAGACTGTATTGAGACCCCAAAATATTTGTCTTTTGAGGGGGCGTGATTGTATGTTTGCACCATAATAATTAAGAACAGAAATTATGATTAATAAAGTATTAACAGTTTTAAAAAATCAGCTAAATGCTCCGGATGGTTTATGGGATCCCAATGTTCCTGGCGAAATCGAAATTGCTGTTGTTGATGACATCGCAAAACAGGATGAGAACGCTGAAGGAATTATTAACAAAGTAGTAATCAGTCTGCTCAATATTGAGGAAGAATCGACATTGAAAAACAGATCAAGGTATCAGCAGGTTGTGGTAGACAATAATCCAGTCCGATACGATAAGGAAAGTACTCCGGCTTACTTAAACTTATATGTGATGATTGCTGCCAACAGAAGTACATACAGTAAATCTTTATTAAGTATTTCAAAAGTTATTGAGGTATTTCAGGCAAAGAATGTTTTGGAGTACGTGGATCTAAAACCGGAAAATAACTTCAGCTTCAGAATTGAACTGCATTCCATTCCCTTTGAACAGCTAAGCTACGTCTGGGGATTATTAGGCGGAAAAGTAATGCCTTCTGCTTTATATAAAATCAGTGTGATAAAAATTGCAGCTAAGGATGTGCTTCCTGTTAAATTAATTAATGATGTTAATATACAAAGTATTAAAGTTGATTAATCATAAAAACAAAAACTAAAAACTAATAACCCTTTAAATTTTTAAACATGTTAAATCCAGCAACACCAGGTGTTTCTGTTGAAGAAATTACAAAACTTCCATACTCAGTTGCCTACATAGAAACAGCTATGCCAGCGTTTATTGGGTATACCGAATTACTCCCTGCCGGGTATAATGAGCCATTCAGAATCAGTTCTCTTTTAGAATATGAACAGTATTTTGGAACAGCAAAAGAGGAAAATATCCAGCTAAAAGATGTAGAAGGCCAGGGAGCAACTATTGTAGCACCTCAGGTACAGTTTTTAATGTACTACTCGCTGCAAATGTATTTTGCCAATGGCGGCGGACCGTGTTATATCATCTCCGTAGGGGATTATACCTCAGCAGAAGTACAATTATACTCATTAGAAACAGGACTCAATAAAATTGATCATAAAAATATTAAAGAACCGATTCTTATTATTTTCCCTGATGCTGTTTCGTTAACCAATGAATCTGAGTTTTATAATATTTATAATCAGGCCATTGATAAAGCTAAAGATGAGACGAAAAACAGATTTGTTATACTGGATACTTATTATGGTAATTCTGTGACGAAATCAAACAATCTTACCACTATTGAAGCTTTTAGAAATAATATAAGCACAACCAATCATGGGGCAGCTTACTTCCCGCACTTAAAAACCATTTTGAATTATACTTTTGATGAAACTAAAACCCCTATAATACATACCGGTTTACAAAAGGCAGGACAAGACAGTACTCTTTTTTATGCAGGTGAGACCGCTGCGTTAGATGAATTAAAAAGTTTGGCAAGTGCTGAAATCTCAACCGGATCTGCCGATGCTTACGTACTTGCTGATTTATTAGATCAAGCTATTGCGATAGCAGAAGAAGTGAATGACAATGCTGATGCAGGTGACAAAAAGAATGCTTTAACAGTTGCAGTTTCTGAAGCAAAGGTTGTTTTGGAAGCCATTTATGACGGAACAATAGATGATTTTATGATCCCTGATGATTCGGATGAAAACGCCCCTGATTTCACTGGAGAATTTACAGCATTAAAAACTGCAATTCTCGAGGTAAAAGATGAAAAAGGAGACGCAGACGGAATTACGCTTAAAAATTTAGAATCATCTAATTCTGCACTATATAATCAGGTAAAAAAAGAAATACAGTCATTAAAAGTTGTTTTACCACCATCATCAGCAATAGCAGGAGCATATGGTAGAATAGACAGTACAAGAGGGGTGTGGAAAGCTCCGGCAAATATCAATATCAGCCATGTTATTACTCCGACAGAGAAAATTTCCGATCAGGAACAGAATGCTTTAAACATAGATACTTTCGGAAAATCAATCAATGCAATCAGAATTTTTACAGGAAAAGGAACCTTAATCTGGGGAGCCAGAACCCTTGAAGGAAAAGATAAAAATAGTGAAGGGAAAGATAACGAATGGAAGTATGTACATGTACGCCGCTATCATAATATGATCAGACAAGCGATAACAGAAGCTCTCGACAGGTTTATGAATGAGCCTAATATTCCCCACACATGGTTACGCGCAAAAACAATGTTGGAAAATTTTCTTAACCAGCAATGGATGGAAGGTGCATTGGCAGGCAGTACGCCGAAAGAAGCTTACGAAGTAACAGTTAAGGGAGTAGAAGGCACTACTATTATGAATGTTGATCTCAAAATAGCATTAGTGCGTCCTGCAGAGTTTATTGTGCTCAAGTTCTCACACAAATTGCAACAATTCTAAACCATAAAATCAACAAATCAATCACGAATAAATACCCGAAATTCTTCTTCGGGGAATAATTAATATTAACGTAAAATTTTTTAAAAATGAATTACAAAACCCCTGGAGTTTACGTGGAGGAACAAGGAAAATTTCCGCCTTCCGTAGCGCAAGTTGAAACGGCTATCCCTGCTTTTATTGGATATACAGCGGATGGACCGAAAAATAAACCAACGAGAATTGCTTCGATGTTGGAGTATGAACAACTTTTTGGAAAAGCAAATCCGGAAATCTTTGCTGTAGCTTTCAAATCCGGTGTTGCCACAGCAATACAACCTAAAATAAGCGATTTTAAAATGTATTATGCTATGCAAATGTATTTTGCGAATGGCGGTGGGGCCTGCTATATTGTTTCGGTAGGAAGTTACAATGATGAGGTAACTGCTGGAACTTCTACAACAGAAGCCGGAACTTTATTATATGGTCTTGAATTACTAAAAAAAGAAGACGAACCGACTCTTATCGTTTTCCCGGATCTTCAAGGTTTGGTTGCCACTGCTGCTGAAGTTATTGCGGCAGATGATGCTTTTCAAGTTTCCATGGATAATAGGAATGTAGCTGTTGCTGCTGAAGCTGCTGCTAAAGTCGTTTCAAACGCTGTTGACGGTGCTAATGTAACTGCTGCTGTAGCTGCTGCCGTTGCTAAAGCTGCAGATTATGAAGTTACCAATCCTGGAAATCTTAGCGAAGTTGCTGCTGTTAAGGCTGCTCAGGATGTTGTAGCCGCTGTTAAGGTAGCCGCAGCTATTGCCAATGCTACTGTTGCTACTGTTAAAGCTGCTGCTAAAGTTGTTGCAGATGCTTATACTGAAGATCTTGCTACTATTAACATTATTTCTGGCTTTGCTTCTGAAAATGCCGATAATGTTTCTGATGCTAATATAGATTCTTTTATTACTGAGGCCTATTCTGTATACAATAGTGCTTTGAATCAAGCAGAATCTATGAAAGACAGATTCGTTATCATGGATGTTCTTGGAAATGATACTATTTTCAGGAAAGAAGTAAAAGCTAAAGGTTTAAATTATGGAGCGGCTTACCATCCAAAATTAAAAACGGTTTTGAGTTATGATTTTAATGAAGCTAATGTTTTAGTTACGGGCGCAGCTGGTATTAAAAATTTAGCAGAATTGAAATTAAAAAATTCAGAATTATATAACCAGGCTAAAAAAGCAATCGAGTCTAAACAAGTGGTACTGGCTCCATCATCATCAATTGCCGGAGTGTACGCCAAAGTAGACAGTACTGCCGGAGTATGGAAATCTCCAGCTAATTTAGGGCTTAGTCTGGTAGATGTACCTGCAGTAAAAATTTCCAATAAAGAACAGGATCTGCTTAATGTAGATGCTACATCAGGAAAATCAATCAACGCGATCAGAACTTTTGCAGGAAAAGGAACATTGGTTTGGGGCGCAAGAACATTGGACGGAAACAGTAACGAATGGAGATATGTATCTGTACGTAGATTCTTTAATATGGTAGAAGAATCTGTGAAGAAAGCTACAGAACGTTTTGTTTTTGAACCGAATACTGCCAATACATGGACTCGTGTACAGGCAATGATTGAAAATTATCTTGACCAGCAGTGGAGAGACGGTGCATTAGCCGGAAGCAAGCCTGAAGAAGCTTATTATGTAAGCGTTGGTTTGCACAAAACAATGTCAGCTCAGGATATTTTAGAAGGAAGAATGAACATCGAGATCGGTATGGCAGCAGTACGTCCGGCTGAATTTATCGTGTTAAATTTTTCACACAAATTACAGGAAGCATAAAATCAATTAAATAACAATAAAATTAAAAATAAATTATGAGTACATATCCATTAGTAAAGTTTGCCTTTGAAGTAGATTGGGGTGGAACAAAAGTAGGTTTTCAGGAAGTTAGCGGATTAAATGTTGAAGCAGCTTTAATTGAATACAGACATGGTGCAAGCCCTGATTTCAGTAAGATTAAAATGCCTGGGATGAAAAGTTTCAGTAACATCACTTTAAAGAGAGGAACTTTCAAAACAGATAACGAATATTTCGACTGGTTCCAGAGTATTCAGCTAAGTACAGTAGAGCGCAGATCTATTACGATCTCTCTTTTAGATGAAACAGGAGCACCTGCAGTAACCTGGAAAGTGAAAAATGCATTCCCGCTTAAATTACAGTCAACAGATCTGAAAGCTGAAGGTAATGAAGTGGCTATCGAAACCTTAGAAATTGCACACGAAGGATTAACTATTGAAAATAACTAACATTAACTTTAAAATTTAAAAAAATGAATTACAAAACACCTGGAGTTTACGTAGAGGAAATTGCGAAATTCCCACCATCTGTAGCGCAAGTAGAAACAGCTATTCCTGCTTTCATCGGGCATACGGATAAAGGACCAAGAAATGAACCGACAAGAATCTCTTCTATGTTGGAGTACGAAACAATTTTCGGAGGAGCAAAAGATGAAAAAACAGCGTTTTCTGTTACGATTGAAGATACTGTTGTAACTGCAAAAGTAGACAACGCCAAATTAAGTCCTTACAAAATGTCTTATGCTATGCAAATGTATTTTGCTAATGGCGGCGGACCATGTTATATTGTGTCAGTAGCTGATTATGATAAATCTCCCGCATTAGGAACAGAAACAGTTGCCGGAGGTCTATGGTTCGGATTAAAATCATTGGAAAAAGAAGATGAGCCAACACTTATTGTTTTCCCGGATGCAGAAGTTTTAGGAGCGGATGCTTACGAATTATACAATAAAGCTTTGGATCAGGCAGAAGATTTGAAAGACAGATTCGTTATTATGGATGTCTTTGCTGATGCTGCTGCTTTCAGAGCCGGAGTAGATGCTGCAGGATTAAAATATGGAGCTGCCTATTATCCAAAATTAGAAACAGTGTTAAGCTATAGCTTTGATGATAAAGATGTTAAAATCGATAGCTATAAAGAAAAAAATATTTCTGGAGAACTTGTAGTTGTTTCAATGCCTGAAAATGGAAATAATCTAGCATGGCTGAAATCAAAAAGTTCAGCGCTGTATAACCAGGCTAAAAAAGAAATTGAATCTAAAAGAGTAGTATTGGCTCCATCATCATCAATTGCCGGAATTTATGCCAAAGTAGACAGTACTTCAGGAGTATGGAAAGCACCAGCCAACTTAGCAATCAGCAACGTACTGGCACCTGTTGTAAAAATTTCCAATGAAGTGCAGGACGGTCTTAACGTAGATGCAGTAGCAGGAAAATCAATCAACGCGATCAGAACTTTTACAGGAAAAGGAACATTAGTTTGGGGAGCAAGAACATTAGACGGAAACAGTAACGAATGGAGATATGTACCTGTACGTCGTTTCTTCAACATGGTAGAAGAATCTGTGAAGAAAGCGACAGAACGTTTCGTTTTTGAACCGAATACTGCAAATACATGGGTTCGTGTACAGGCAATGATCGAAAATTTCCTTGATCAGCAGTGGAGAGACGGTGCATTAGCAGGAAGCAAGCCGGAAGAAGCTTATTACGTAAGCGTAGGTTTACACAAAACAATGTCAGCTCAGGATATCCTAGAAGGAAGAATGATTATTGAAGTCGGTATGGCTGCAGTACGTCCAGCTGAATTTATCGTACTACGTTTTTCACACAAATTACAGGAAGCATAAGCTAAATTAAATAACAACTAAAAATAAATACATTATGAGTACATATCCATTAGTAAAGTTTGCCTTTGAAGTAGATTGGGGCGGAACAAAAGTAGGTTTTCAGGAAGTCAGCGGTTTAAATGTTGAGGCAGCTTTAATTGAATACAGACATGGTGCAAGCCCTGATTTCAGTAAGATTAAAATGCCTGGGATGAAAAGTTTCAGTAACATCACTTTAAAAAGAGGAACTTTCAAAACAGATAACGAATATTTCGACTGGTTCCAGAGTATTCAGCTAAGCACAGTAGAGCGCAGATCTATTACAATTTCTCTTTTAGATGAAACAGGAGCGCCTGCAGTAACGTGGAAAGTGAAAAATGCATTCCCGCTTAAATTACAGTCAACAGATCTGAAAGCTGAAGGTAACGAAGTGGCTATTGAAACGCTGGAAATTGCACACGAAGGATTAACTATTGAAAATAACTAATCATGGCTCTTTTATATCCTCCAACCAGTTTCTCTTTTATTGTTAATGGGATCTCAACTACAGAGGGTATTGACTCCAGATTTCAATCTATATCCGGTTTATCAACAGAAATTGGAACTGAAGAATATGCTGAAGGTGGCGAAAATAGGTTTACCCATCAGCTTCCTTTGAGACCGAAATATCCTAATTTAGTTCTTAAGCGTGGGTTAATCGTAAGTTCCGGATTGATAAGCTGGTGCAGAAATGCGATGGAAAACTTCCAGTTTGAACCCAGAGACCTGATCATTACTCTTTCAGGAGGCATTCAGTCTACAGCACCCTTAATGGTTTGGAATGTAGTTGGAGCATACCCCGTAAGATGGGAAGTGTCAGAATTCAACGCAGAAGAAAGCAAACTTGCTATTGAAACAATAGAACTGAAATATAGATATTTCACAATACCCTCATCGTTAGCAAGCTTAGGCTTGTAATTTCTAAATCAAATCTAAGCACCTGAACGTGTGTTAGTTTAAAGATAAATTTTACCCAAATCTTTTTTCATAAAAAATAACAGATTGGTCTATAACAGAGACTGAACACACCCTTCATGTGCTTTGATTTTTAAAAACAAACATGTTAAATCATTGGTTATTAGTGTTTTGAATATTAATGATCGATTAAAAAACAAACGAAATGCCAATAGAAATAAAAGAGCTTCACATTAAAATAAATGTGGACGAAAAAGCAGCAGCTACAACAACTGCCGTATCGGTAGATGAAGCATTGCTCATGCGTGCCATCAGTGAAAGTGTAGAGCAGGCAGCAAAGATAGAACAACGTAAAAAAGAAAGATAATGAGAGGAGCAATTCAAAAACTGACTATCGGAACATACGAAAATTCTGATTATGACAAAAGAGTTCAGAGCGGTGCTTTTAAAGCTTTTATCAATCCCACAGGTTTTTCAATGACCTATAAAACGAAATATAATGCAGACCAGGCAGATGGTAATTCTAAACCTAATTTAGGATATACCTCATCAGCATCACCTGATTTACAATTAGAATTTCTATTTGATGGGACAGGAGTTACAGAAGCGAATTCCGGTATTAAACTGATCAATAAAATTAAAGGAAAATCATTTGCGAAAACAGCGGTAACAAAACAGATTAAAGATTTTTATAAGGCGACAGGTGAGCTCGAAGGCTCTATTCATAAACCCTATAATGTTATCCTTAATTGGGGAAGTTTTGAATTTAAAGGAGTGCTTTCTGAACTAACGATAGAATATAAGTTATTTGACAACGAAGGCCAGCCATTAAGAGCTATAGGAAAGGCAACATTCAGTGAATCAACAAGTCCGAAGCTTGCCGGTAAAATCGAAAAACTGGAATCACCGGATCTTACCCATAAAAGAACAGTACAAGCCGGCGATACACTGCCATTAATGACCGAAAGAATTTATGGAGATTCCAAATACTATCTGGAGGTAGCTAAAGTGAATAACCTTGTTAATTTCAGACAGTTAAAACCAGGTCAGGAATTATTCTTTCCGCCATTAGAAAAAGTTTCATAATATGAATAATAGCGGATACATACAAACAGCAAAAAATCCAGATTTAGTCACCCATAAGGTGATGTCTGGAGGAACAGAACTGCCGGGGAAATACGGGGTGAAAAGCATTGTCGTAGAAAAAGAAGTCAACAGAATTCCTTATGCACGCATTGTTATTTTAGACGGAAGTGTGCCGGAGCAGGATTTCAAGCTCAGTAATGAAGATCTGTTAATTCCTGGAAAAGAAATTGAGATTACCGCCGGATACCATTCCGAAGAAGAAACCATCTTTAAAGGAGTTGTGGTAAAGCACAACATAAAAATCAGAAACGGTTCTTCTTACCTCATTATAGAATGCAGAGATAAGGCTGTGAAAATGACCTTAGGAAGAAAAAGTAAGTACTTCTACGAAAGCACGGACAGTGATGTCATGGAAGAACTCATTAGTAATAACGGGCTTACTGCCGATGTGGAAGCTACATCAAATTCACACAAGGAATTGGTGCAGTATCAGGCTTCTGATTGGGATTTTATGCTTACCAGAGCGCAGGCAAACGGCAAACTTTGTTTCGTTGAAGATGGAACTATTAAAATTACTAAACCTGATTTTAGCGCTGAAACTGTAGAAACAGTGGTTTACGGATCATCCGTCCATGAATTTGACGGAGAAATTGACGCCAGAGACCAATTTAGTAAAATTACCGCCAAAACATGGAGCTATACCGATCAGGAACTGACAGAAGTGGAAGCTCAGGATCCAGCAATTAAGCTTAATGGAAACCTTTCATCAGGTGATTTGGCAGATGTCTTCGGAATTGAAGACCTGCAGCTTAAGCATGGTGGAAATCTTACTCAAAGTGAGCTGCAGGAATGGAGTGATGCCAAAGCAACTTTCCAGCAACTAGCCAAAACAAGAGGAAGAGTACGATTTCAGGGAATCCCGGCTGCCAAACCAGGAGTTTCGTTAACCCTGCAAGGAGTAGGAAACCGATTCAACGGGAAAATATACGTAACCGGTGTCCGCCATGAAATCGCCGAAGGAAATTGGCTTGTGGATGCTCAATTCGGACTTTCTCCAATATGGTTCTCCGAAACTTATGATGTAAGTGAGAAGCCCGGTTCAGGAATTATGCCTGCCATAAGCGGATTGCATGTGGGTGTAGTATCACAACTGGAATCAGATCCGGATGGAGAAGACAGAATTCTGGTACAGATTCCCATCATTAATAGCGAGGAAGAAGGAATTTGGGCACGTATTGCCACCCTTGATGCCGGTGAAAACAGAGGATCGTTCTTCAGACCTGAAATCGGAGATGAGGTTATCATCGGATTTATTAATGATGATCCCAATGATGCCGTTGTACTTGGAATGCTGAACAGCAGTGCCAAACCAGCGCCTATTGTAGCTTCTGACGATAATCACGAAAAAGGATTTGTTACCCGAAGCGAAATGAAAATGATCTTTAATGACGACAAAATTTCGTACACACTGGAAACACCAAAAGGTAAAAAAGTGATTGTAGACGAAGATGCAGATGTCATTACAATAAAAGATGAGCATTCTAATACACTTACCCTTAATAAAGACGGTATCAGTATGGAAAGCGGAAAAGATATCAAGATCAAAGCAAAAGGAGACATTAATATGGAAGGAACCAATATCAATGTAAAAGCAAGTGCTCAATTCAAAGCAGAAGGAAGTTCCGGTTCAGAGCTTAAATCAGGAGCCGTAACAGTAGTAAAAGGATCTCAAGTTAAAATTAATTAATAATCATGAAACCGGCAGCAAGAATTACAGATATGCATACCTGTCCTATGGTAACGGGAACTGTTCCCCATGTAGGAGGCCCTATAATTCCGGCAGGAGAACCCACGGTGCTTATCGGCGGAATGCCTGCAGCAAGACAAGGAGACAAAGCAGTATGTACCGGACCTCCGGACACCATTGCATCAGGATCTTCAAGTGTTTTAATAGGTGGGAAACCTGCTGCAAGAATGGGTGATTCTACCGCTCATGGAGGAGTGATAACCGCGGGTGAAGCTACTGTTTTAATTGGCGGATAATATTGAAGGGTGCTTTTAATACAATCATAAGCTACCCTATAAATAAGATCTGACTAAAAATAAAAAAGTAAAACATCAATAACAAAGCGGTTAGAATAACCAAAACTCTATGCTACAGATGCAGGATGTGAACATTCAATATAACAAATTAACGTATGAAAATAAATACAGATTTTTTAGGAACAGGCTGGAGTTTTCCGCCTGAGTTTAACGAAACTGAAGGAAAACTGGCCATGACCACAGATGTGGAAGACATCAATAACAGCCTTAAGATTTTATTGTCAACACGCCCTGGCGAACGGGTCATGTTCCCAAATTACGGGTGTGACTTGCAGGATATGCTCTTTAAACCTCTGGACTTAACGCTGATTACCCAAATGAAAGGAATCGTTGAACGTGCTATTTTATATCATGAACCCAGAATCAACATTCTAAGTATTGAAATTGATACCCAGGAAGAGCTTGAGGGAGAAGTTTTGATACAGGTTGACTACGAAGTAAGAAATACTAATACAAGAAGCAATATGGTTTTCCCTTTTTACAAAGGAGAAGCTACCGAAATATAATGAATTACGGGATGTCTGTAGCCATTTTGAATACTACCAAACACTACAATAAGTATTGCATCTGACCATAGAAAGATAAATATAAACAAATGAAAAAAACAGATACATTTTCACATTATCGTGAAGGAAAATCACAAATGCAGCGCTTTTTAGCAGAATTAGATCCTGGGAATCTTGAGTTACACGATTTCGATTTGTTTGACTGGCTATTATTCGCAAACAATTTTGCAAGTCATGTAAACTATTTTGACAAAGATGATAATACAGCACCAAAAGGAAAATGGGGAAACTTCTTCCTGGGTGATGATGGCAAGGCTATCCCACGTAGAGAAAGCGTTGAGTATAAAAGTATGAAAAAACAGGTTACAGATCTTATATCCCAGTTTGAACAGGATAGCAGCCTGACTCCCCACCTGACATTATTTGTCTGCTTTTTAAAATTATTAGACTTCTCAAAAAAAGCCTTCAATAATCTGACGAAAAGGCATTTGGATTTCTACTACAACGAAATTCTTCAAATTGAGAAAAGTGATGCTAAATCAGACAAAGTCTATGTCATTTTTGAACTTGCCAAAAAAGCGATTCAGGAAAAAATTCCAGCCGGTACATTACTGGATGGGAATAAAGATGCTGACGGAAAAAAACGAATCTACAAAACGGGTGATGAAATTATTGCCAATCAGGCAAAAGTAGTTGAGATCAAAAGCTTCTTAAATGACGTTGAAAAGAGAGAACTGAGAATGGCTCCTGTGGCCAACTCTGCCGACGGTTTGGGAGATAAATTACCGGACGAAAGCAACTATTGGTGGCCGTTTGGATATAATTCTGATGAAACCGTTTCAAATAAATCTATCTATAAAGAACTTCCAAAAGCCAAACTGGGCTTTTCAATAGCATCTTCATTATTAGATTTAAAAGAAGGAGAACGTACAATCACCCTTAAGATTGATTTTAATAAAAATTCAACCCAGAAATTACAAAATCTTTCAAAAACAGATATTAAAAATAATATCAAAGTGCTTTGCAGCGGGGAGAAAGAATGGTTGTCAGGTGCTGTTTTAACATGTATTAAAAACGAAGAAGAAAGATTAGAGCTTTCTATTACATTACCTAAAGAGTTCCCGGCAGTTGTAAAATACAATAAAGAAGTGCTGGCAGAAACATTTCAAACCAGTTTCCCTGTTGTAAGGTTGATGATTGAAGGAGGAAAGTACTACGATATGTACGAAGCTCTTTCAGAAAAACTGATAAAAAATATAGAAATAGCAGTTGATGTAAAAGGAGTAAAATCAATTCAGATAGAAAATGATAACGGGACATTAAATTCAGAAAAGCCTTACTATCCTTTCACCGCGCAACCTGTTAAAGGATCTAATTTTTATATCAAATGTCCTGAAATGTTTTCCAAAAAATGGCAAAATGCAGACATTACGATCAACTGGAAGAATGCCCCGGACTCTATAAAAGATTTATACAGCGGATATGTTATTCAACCTAATCAAAATATAAGTTTAACCGATTTTGAAGGCTTAAAAAATTCTTCAATCGTAGGTTCTGATGGTTACTTCAAAGCAGATGTTGCATTGCTGGATAATGAAATCTGGTACGAAAAGGCCAATGACATTGATGTTTTCAGTAAAGAAAAAGATGCTTATAAAATCCGGTTTTCTGTAAATAATGCAAGTAATAAGGCCGGAACAAGTGAAACGATCAAGGTAACACTTAATCAGTCGTCATTACAGGATGTGTATCCTAAACTGTATACATTGGCATTATCAAGTAATCCGACTTTTAAAAAGCTTATTCCCAACGAGCCATATATTCCTTTTGCTGAAGATATAGAGCTGAATTACAGTGCAAAAGAAAATGTGTATTCGTACTTAGAAAGAAAATCTGCCGGAGAGGCTTCAAAAAATAAAGAAGTACAACTGTATCATGAAGATGTATTCGGGCAGTATGAAAAAGAAATTGAAACCAACAGCATTGTACCTGTGCACCAAAATGGAGGTGAACTGTACATCGGTTTGGAAGCAATGCCTCAGACCACAGTTTCACTATTAATTCAAATGCTGGAAGGAAGTGAAAATCCTTTAGTGGATACTTTCCTGGAAAAAGAATTTATAGAATGGCATATCCTTTCAAACAATACATGGATGAGTTTGTCGGATTATATGCTGCAGAATGAAACCAGAAAGTTCCTGGAATCAGGGATTGTCAAATTCAAAGTGCCTAAGGATGTTGACAAAAGCCATACAAGATTTACCGACGGATTAGTCTGGATCAGAGCAAAATCACAAAGAAGCTATGATGCAGTATGTAAAATTCAGGGAATCTACACTCAGGCTGTTTTAGCAACATTCCAGAATCAGAACAATGATCTGTCTCATCTTAATAACGGATTGGAAGCAAAAACCATTGCTAAGCTGATCTCCAGAGTTCCTCAGGTAAAATCAGTCAGCCAGCCTTATAACTCGTTTGATGGTAAATACAAAGAAACAGATACTGAGTTTTACAGACGTGTGAGTGAGCGACTAAGACACAAGCACAGAGCCATTACACAGTGGGATTACGAACATTTGGTATTACAGGAATTCCCGGAAGTTTTTAAGGTAAAATGTTTAAATCATACTTCTGAAAAATCCTATATGGCTCCGGGCCATGTAACCCTGATGGTGGTTCCGAATATTAAAAATAAAAATGCTTTTGACGTCTATCAGCCCAGAGTAAGCAGAGCTTCGTTGAATAAAATTCAAAATTATGTAAATGAATTAAATACAATGCATGTGAAAGCTCAGGTGATTAATCCCAATTATAAAGAAGCAAAAGTAGAAACAAAGGTCAAGTTCTTTGAGCAGTATGACGAAACATTTTACACCAAACAGCTGGACGAAGATATTAAAAAATACATATCGCCCTGGGCATTTACAGACTCTGAAAATATTGATTTTAATGTAGAGTTGAATGTTAATCAGTTGGTTAACTATCTGGAGCAGCTGCATTATGTAGACTACATTGATGATATTAAAATATTGGTGAACAATGTACCGCAAAGGAAATCTTTAATCGAAGTAGATCCCAAATCAATTCTGGTATCTGCCAAGCAGCACAATGTCACTATTACAGAGCAGGTATGTATTTAATAATAAATAAGAAGAAACATAATCATGTCAGAAAATAAACATATTAGTATATCAAAAAATATAGAAACCGGGGATCAGACAGATTTTCATTTTCTACGCAAAACAGGAATTGAATACATAGAACAGTTAGGAGGAAAACTCTGGACCGATTATAACTCTCATGATCCTGGGATCACCACTTTGGAAGTTTTAAGTTATGCCATAACGGATCTTGGCATGAGGATGAACCTGAATATGGAAGATATCTTAACATCTGATGATGTAAAAACAGACATTCATACCCAGTTTTTAAAGGCTGCAGAAATTTTACCTTCAAGACCTTTAAACGAACTGGACTACAGAAAACTGTTTATAGATATTAACATGGCAGGAAGTCTTACAAGACCGATCCGTAACTGTTGGTTAGTTCCTAAAAATGAAAAATTATACGTTGACTGCAAAACCGGGGATTTAGACTTTAAACCTATTGGAGACAAGACAGAAAGCTTTACCGTAAAAGGATTGTATGACCTGTATGTAGACTATGCTGAAGAGATTGATACAAATGGTATCGGATGCGAAAAATCTAACGTTAATATCAAAATATTAGACAGTTACCACGCCAATAGAAGCCTGTGCGAAGATCTGGCAGAAATTAAAGAAGTTGAAATCCAGAAAGTGGCAGTATGTGCCCGTCTTGGACTTGTCAGCAAAGCAGATGAAGAACTGGTACATGCTAAAGTACTCAGAGCCATCAATAATTATCTGTCTCCGGATGTTCATTTTTATTCACTGAAACAAATGCTGGATAAGGGTCTTACTACAGATCAGATCTTTGAAGGCCCTCTTTTGGATAATGGCTTTATTGATACTGAAGAGCTTAAAAACAGCCAGTTAAGAACAGAAGTTCGTCTTTCCGATATCATCAGTGAAATCATGAAGATTGAAGGGGTTAAAGAAATTCATGACGTTTCTATTGCAGGTTGTGATAACATCATCAAACAGAATAACGATTGGCTGATCTGTATTGAAAAAGGCAGAAAACCGGAACTGTGCGAGCTGAGTTCATTCAGTTATAGTAAAGGATCTCTTCCGTTAAATATCAATGACAAAAAAGTTCAGGATTACTTAGAAACTCTTAAAAGAGAAGAAGAAGTACTGAGAGAGGATGCAAGACAGAATAAAGAATTGGCTTTACCGCAGGGAACGTCATATGATATAGCGAACTATGCTACTATTCTGAATGAATTTCCGGATACCTACGGAGTAGGAGAATCAGGTATTATAGGGAATCAATCCCCGGAGAGAGAAGCCCTGGCCAAACAAATGAAAGGATATTTACTGTTTTTTGATCAGATCCTTGCCGGCTATTTCAAACACCTTGAAAAAGTAAAAGAAGTATTAAGCATCAATGGTAAGTTAAAAAGAACCTTTTTCACACAGACTCTTAAGAATATTAAAGGTTTTGATGAACTGGTTTCAGAATATGATACTGAGAATGATGATCAGCTTACAGATTCGTTGTATGAAGAGTTGGATAATAGTGTGGAACGCCGAAATGAAGTGTTGGACCATCTGATCTCCCGTTTTGCCGAAACATTCAGCGATTATACTTTCCTAATGAAATCATTGTATGGGAAATCTACCGATGAAATTGTTTTGAGCAACAAAGAAAACTTCCTGAAAGAGTATTCATCATTAAGTAAAGACAGAGGATTAGGGTACAATTACACGTTAATTGGAGATTTAGATATTTGGAATACCAGTAATATTTCCGGTGTTCAGAAAAGAATAGCCCGTTTGCTGGGAATTAAAAATTACAACCAGAGAAACTTATCCCAATCGCCGGTCTCCATCATTGAAACAATAGACAATGCAGGTAAAAAAACATATACCTGGAAAATAAAAGATGCCGGTAACAACATTGTCTTATCCTCTGTAAACAGCTATACAACTGAGCATATTGCTATCAAAAACCTGAATGATGCGATTTATCAGACCATTCAGATTGATGAAGAAGACCTTGAAAATGCATTGAAAGTACCCATTGAGCATAACCGTTTAATTGGAAATATAATCATTCGTTTTTCACAGGGAGGTAATTATTATTTCGAGATTGTAGATGATCCTGTTAAGCAAAATGTAATTGCTACGCACAAAAAAACAAATCCTTATTTAAAGCCGGAAGATTTGATAGAAGGAATTAGAACTACAGTGAAGTATTTCAAATATGAATTTACAGAAGAAGGTATTTTCCTTGTAGAGCATTTATTATTAAAGCCAACCACTAAAGATTATAAACTCATGGGAGGTATTGGCTGTATGTCTATCGGGAGTACTTTTAAAGTGATGTATGATCTTGATGAAAAAGATCTTCCAACAGGTCCGATAAAATATTCAGAAGCGTTAATGTCTTCTTGTGAAGAAGGTTGTGAAACAGATGTGTTTGACCCTTATTCTTACAGAGTAAGTGTTGTCCTTCCGGGGTTTGCTTATCGTTTTCAGGATCCTGATTTCAGACGCTACGCAGAAACCGTTATCAGACAGGAAATTCCGGCTCATGTTTTAGCGAAAATTTGCTGGGTGGGAGATCGTTTGAGTGAAAAACAAACCGCTCAAAACGATTTGGCAGAGTTTGAAGTGGCTTTTAAAAAATACCTTTCAGATAAGTCAAGAAACAATATTGTGAATCTCGGAAACAGCATTACAGATTTATTGACTGCTCTTAGCCATTTGAACAATATTTATCGACCTGGAAGACTCCTGGATTGTGACGCCAATGATAGTGACATTCTGGACGGAAAAATCATATTAGGACAATCCAACTTATCAAAAAAAATTGAAAAATAATGAATACTAAATTAGACAATGTAGCAACCCAATATAGAAAGTTCAACGACAATCAGGCGTTAACAGAAGGGCAATTAAACGAATTTATAGATTATTTCGAAGATCAGGACAGACTATCAAGAACCCGTTTAAGTGGAGTGGGGGTAGTGTGTGGTTTTCAATCGGAATATGTGGAACTTGAAATCTCACCTACTTTAACAGAAAAGGCTTCCAGACCCGGAGATAGAGATCTTGAGATTCCCTTTGATACGATTGCAATTACACAAGGAGCCGGGGTGACTACGGATGGAGACTTAATAACACTGCGTCAGGCAGAAAGTAAAAGATCAGAGGCCATCATTGACTTTCAGGTAAAAAATTACAGATATTATAGAAATTATATTGATGTCGTAGGATATGAGCATTTTCGTATCGGAGGACAGCAAATCCCTCTTTTAGAATTGTTTACAGTACAAGAGTATAGACAGTTGGTGAACGAAGGGGCTAATGCCGGTGATTTTAAACAGGTAATAGATATTCGTAACTCATTGAATGATAAAATTGTAATTCTGTATTTAGAAAGTTATTCCAATGATGAGAATCCTTGCCAGGATGCTGATTGTGACAATAACGGAGCTGAGCAGGTTTCTAATCTTAAAGTGCTTCTTGCAGATTCAGCATCTGTTTCAGAGCTTATTACCAAAGGAGATGCAAAAGACACAATTTATAAACTTCATAATACGTTTGAAAAGCTTTTTGACAGTTTACCTAACATTCAGGCCAAAAGAGTTATTCTGGATACGCTTGTTAAAACAGCTCCACAACTAAAAACAAAATTCAACGGTGCCATCAGTACTGTTGCAGAATTAAGTGATGGATTTACTTCTATTGCGGGAGTTTTTAATGTAAATATGAATCTGGGCGGACAGACGCTCTTTGATAAATTAAATCCTTTACTGTCAAACACTTCTCCAGGCTTGGAAGATTATCAATACCGATATGATTTACTAAAAGACTTGATTGATACCTACAATGAAATAAAAGGGTTGATCCTGCATCTGAATGCTGAATGCTGTCCGGAAATTACTTCATTCCCTAAACATCTTATGTTAGGACATGTTGGAGCAAAACAGGAACTAGGAGGATATACTCCTTTACGACACGGTTTTTATAATTCACCAGTCACTACCAATGATGACGAGAATTATGAAAGAGTTGTCATGTTGGCCAATCGTTTTGTGCAGAAAGTCAATGGGTTTCAATCCTATATTGGACGTATCAAAATTACACCTTCAAATCTGAATGTAAGATTGGGTAATAAAGCAATCCCGTATTACTATAATGTAGATAAATCCTTATTGGCCCAATGGAATTTTGAAAAAACAAAAACTGATAGGGCGGCTTACAATCTAAGCTATCATACAGCCAATTTAGCAGGAGAAGACTTTATTCAGAATCCGCTGAATTATAACATTGACAATAATGACTTCTATAGAATTGAAGGTCATCTGGGAATGCCTTATAAAACAGCATTGCAAAATATCAATGATCTTAAAACACAATACGGATTAGCTTTTGATGTCATTGCACTGGTTTTAAATAAAGGCGAAAAACCTGGTGGTGAGCCGCCAATCAGAGAAAAGACAGTATCCATAGAAGAACTGAGAAAGCAATTGATATCGATTTCCAGTGATGTCAGCAACAGGACACTCAATTCACAGAATACTTTGCTGAACATTTCTAAGCTGGACGAACAGCTAAGATTGCTGAACCAGGCTGAATTCTCAAAAGAAGGATCATCCGAAGGAATTACCGTTGTAAAACAAGATCCTAAAAAAGATGTTGTCAGTGAACTTTTAAGCGAATTTTTAGAGCGAAAACCAGGTCTTGAACATGTAGCTGGTGTAGAGCCGGGTGGAACTTTTGCTTTGATTTATAATTCGGAAACTGATAACCAGGTTCTTGCAGACTTTTCATTGCCATACCTGTGTTGTTCTAAAAAGGATCCTGTATTTTTGGTATTACCGGCAAACAAGTTATGTCAAAGAGATCCTGCGGTAGAGATGACACTCGTTCCGTTAGACGCTCAGGTGAAAGCATTTGTAAATGGGACTCAGATTCCTGCCGTGACACAATCCGGAGGACAGAAACTCTTTGATCCAGGGTTGGTTAACTCAACTTATTTTGGACAGACGATTACCTTTACCGTTAATGATGAGCCTGTGGAATCTACCATGGTAGTTTATGCAGAACCTGTAATTAACGTTACTGTTGGAGAAGTGGTGTATGGTGAAGATGTTAATGATCCAAAAGCAACAGTTACATTTAATGTTAGCGGTCATCAGGCTGGATACACTTATAACTGGAATTTTGGTGATAATTCATCAGGCAGCCAGGTGCCGAATAATGGTACAGTGACTCATGTGTACTCATTAGGAGTAGCGGGTCAGGAAGATGTTTTCAGACCTACTTTAACGGTTAAAAATCAGAATGGATGCAGTACAACATTTACGATTACTCCTATTACATTAAAATTGGTTATTAACAAAAATACCAGAATATTCATTTATTTCGATTCTTCCGGTTCTATGAATTCAACTTTAAGACCTTTGGAAACAATGAAGGCAACCTTACTTAAAAACAGATTATTGCCTTTATATGGAAATGATTCTGTAGCCTATGATGAGAAAGTACAGGTAGTCTCCAGAGGTTCAGAAAGAACATTTGATTTTTTAAATATGGAAAATCAAACAGCGGCAGAAGGTAATGTAATTGTGATGGTCTTCCAGGATGAGGCAGACTCAATCTACCATAGTTATCAGTCAATTACTCCTAGAACAAATGGTTTCTCAAATGATATTCAGGCTTTAAAAACCAGAATTGCGAACAATTTTGGGACAAATAATCCTAATTATTACCGAGGAATAGTGTTCCAGGTAGATGGGGATGCCAGATTCCAGGAGCTTATGAAGGCCGTAGAAAATGGTTCTAATGCTTCTTATCCTTCGCAGTTCAACCTTCAATCCGAAGTGGCAGCAGGAAAAGTAAAATTCAAATATAATGTTCCTGATGGAGATACTCCTGAAAACTACTTGAGTAAAGTTGTTGGTGCGCTTCAAGAGCTGGGTTATAACATTCCTTAATAATAACAATAACTTCTTAGGCAGGTTTCTGTCTGAGAAGTTATTACACCAGCTTAATAAAATCATAAAAAATGAATTACAATGAAGAATCAATTAAGTAATATATCAGTTCAATATCGAAAATTCAGTAAAGGACAGTATATAGAAGATCCGGATCAGTTCAATGAGTTTCTGGATTTTTTCGAAGATCAGGACCGTTTGTCCAGAGTACTGCTGCAGGGAGTAGGTATTGTATGCGGTCTCAAACCCAAACTTATTTATAAAAACAGGCTGCTGAACAGCATACAGCTTTCTCAGGGAGTTGCAATTACAACTGATGGAGATTTACTCACCCTGAATACTACCAGCAAGACGAGTGAAGACTTGTACATGAGTGATCTGAAAACCGTGGATCTGGAAAATAAAAGCTTTACCCACTTTAAAGGATACGATAATTTTAAAGTAAAATATCCGGCATTTTACGAAGGAAGTGAGCAGATTGAACTATGGGAACTGGCCACAGCTCAGGAAGCCAAGACTGATTTTCAAACGATTAATAATCTTACCAATTTAGAAGGCAAGTACTTGCTGCTGTATTTGGAGGATTATGAAAAAGAAGTTAAGCCTTGTAGAGGTGTTGACTGTGATAATCATGGAATACAGCAGATAAGAAACCTTAAAGTATTAGTTACTACAGCAAGTGGTATCACTCATATTCTTGGAGAAGAAGGTTTTTCTCTGCCTGACCCCGTAACAGGTGTCGTTAAACCTAAAAGACAAGATCGTCTTCAGCCTCATCCTTTGTTTATAGAAGATATCATGGAGCCTGTAAAACAAAACCGTATTATTTTAGAACGGTTTGTTACAAAAAACAAGGTGGAAGTCTCTGATTTAAAAAAGATGTATATCAAGGCGATAGATAAAGCTGATTATGGGAAGAGTATTTTTGAAAAAATCGCAGCAATCGCTAAAATTTTAAGAATTCCAAGTGCCAGCTATGAATCTTTCAAAGTATCACTAGACAGAGTTATTAATCAGGAAACAGGTTTTCAGTATACTTATGATGTGATAAAGGATTTGATGGATACCTATTCTGAAATTATAGAATTACTTCCTAAAGCATTTACTAAATGTCTTCCGGATTTTGCCTCTTTTCCTAAACACATCATGCTTGGGAAATTAATATCGGATATCCAATTGGATTTCTCAAGACATCAGTTTTATAATTCGCCTGCTTTAGATGATGAAAAAGCGACTCAAAAAGTTAAAACCTTGATCAATCGTTTTAATCAGCAAGTGGGACGTTTTGATCCTGATACTATTATTAAAAATAAAGAACGGGTTAAAATTACTCCATCGCAAAAATTAAATTCCCTGAGCAATAAGGCAATTCCTTTTTACTACCAGGCTACAGAAGAATTTTTAAAAACATGGAATTTTGATAAAACAAGTAATCGGTCATCCGGCAATAATTTGACATTTGACACTGATTGGGTATTAATAGGAAAATCCGAACAAGTAAGTCCTTTAAATCTCAATATAGATAACAATTCGTTTTATAATATAGAAGGTCATCAGGGGATGGACCACCGAATAGCTTTTGAGCAGATAAAGGAAATCAGGGATAAGCAGCAGTTGGGATTTGATATTATGCTTTTATCTTTAGAAGAATTGGTAGGCAATAAAGATCTGTCAAAAGCTTATTTCAATGAATATGTAGAAAAGAACTCAGGATTAGAGCATAAACGAGGCGTTGAAAGACGAGGTACTTTTATTATGGTGTATGATTCTATAAGAAATCCAAAAGTGATTGCAGACTTTTCACTTCCATACATATGCTGTACCCCAAAAGCTATTGTTAAATTAAGTTTGCCGGAGTCTGTTATTTGTGCTGAATCCAAGCCTATACCTTTTACGGTGTCTCCTATGAATGGAATTGTAAAAGCAAGTGTTGGTAGTGGCGTGAAATTGATCAATGGACAATATTTCTTTGATCCGGAGGCTGTGGAAGAGCAGTACCGTGGTCAGGAAATTACTTTTACCGTAAACGGAAAACCTACTGATTGCAGTATCAAAGTTGTTTCACAACCGGAAATAAAGATAGAGGTTGTTGACGTATTTTATCCGGAAGATGAGTCGATAATAACGGAACTGCATCTTAAAGTTTCCGGAGAAGGTTTTGAAAACTATACTTACAGTTGGGATTTCCTGAATAATGGACATGTCATTAACAAGCAACCGGATGAAAAAGGAAACGTCAGCTATGAGTTCTATAATCTGGATCCAAAAAACATTCCACTGATAAAGGTGAGTGTGAGTGGTCACGGATGTACTCAGGACATTATTATAAGAGGTTGGTACGATGCTCCGGTTCGATTGAGCTTGCCAACAAGTGTTATTTGTTCTGCAGCCGATCCTTTACCTTTTGACGTATTCCCTGAGAATGGAGTTGTGGCCGCCAGTATTGGCGCTGAAGCTAGTGTTATATCCAGCGGTGGGAGCTATTCCTTTGCTCCGAATTTAGTGAATCCTACGTTGTATGGGCAGGAAATTACCTTTACTGTAAACGGACAATCTACTAATTGTAAGATCAAGGTTATTCCGCCGCCTAAAGTTAATTTTGCATATACTGTTAATTACCCAAGTGGTGGTTCAACAGAAACAACAATAAACATTGAAGTTTCCGGACCATACTTTGCAGAATATAATTACAGCTGGGATTTCCTGGGTCAGGGACAGTTTACAGCACAAAATCCGGTAAATGGTAAGATCAGTTACAAATACACCAATCTGGATTTGAAAAATATTCCTGTGATAGGGGTGAAAGTAACAGGTGGAGGATGTAATCAAAGTACAGCAATAAGAGATTGGTATGACGTTCCGGTTCGGGTAAGTTTAGCAACTGATATTATTTGTTCTGCAGCCGATTCTATACCTTTTATTGACCTATTCCCTGCGAATGGGGTTGTAAAAGCCAGTCTTGGTGCTGAGTCTAGTGTTGTTGGATCCGGAAATGGAAACTATTCCTTTGCTCCGAATTTAGTAAACCCTAGCTTATATGGTCAATATATTACATTTACTGTAAACGATAAAGCAACTAACTGCCGTATTAAGGTTATTCCACCACCTAAAGTGAACGTTAATTATACAGTTGATTATCCGGCTAACGGTTCAACAGAAACAACAATAAACATTGAAGTTTCCGGACCTTACTTTACAGAATATACTTACGCTTGGGATTTTCTGGGGACAGGGCAGTTTACTGTTCAGCCGCTTACAAATGGTAAGATAAGTTATAAATATTCTAATCTGGATCCGAAAAATATTCCTGTGATAGCTATGGAAGTGACTGGCGGTGGATGTTTTCAAAGTATCTCAATAAGAGATTGGTATACTGCATTAAGCCTGCCAAAAAGTGTTATTTGTTCTGAAGCCGGGAGTATTAATTTTAATGTAGTCCCTAAAAATGGATCTATAGTAGCTCGTGTGGGGAATGTTGATGTTGGTGGTGTTGTATCTGACGGTACAAATTATTCTTTCGATCCGAAATTAGTGAATTCTATGTATCATGGACAGGTAATTACCTTTACTGTAAACGGAAAACCAACCAATTGTACTATTAAGGTCATTCCAATGCCAAATGTTGCAATATCTGTTAAGTCTGTTGATTATCCGACGGGCGGTTCAAATGAAACAAAAGTATACCTTGAAGTTACGGGGTCAAACTTAGGAGATTATACCTACAATGCTGATGGTAACCCACTTCCTAAACCGGATATCAATGGAATTACGATTCATAAATTGTATAATCTGAATCCGGAAGGAAATCCGACGATAATGGTGACGGTGAATAACGGAGAATGTATGCAGGCTATCAGGCTAACCAATTGGTACAAGCCTCCATCTGTTGTAATAAACAATATCGACTTCTCACAAAAAGAACATGTACAGTGCTGCGAAGGTATTAAACCTATTGTTATAGTTGAACCACGCGATACAAAAGCCCTTGTGAATGATCGATTTTTTATATTGGAAGGAGTCGCAAATGCTGATGAATCAACAATACTTCTTTATTCCTGGTTCCAGGTAAGTGGCCCATCTGTAGCTATACTTACTTTCGATGTTGAAAAACCAGTTCTAAAGGTTACTAATTTAGCTATTGGTAACTATAAATTCCGATTTGTGGTTTTTGATGCAAATAGTAATGCATTTGATTTCAAAGACGTATGGGTAAACGTGTCGTAATAATCAGGCTTCTGTATCTGATCGTAAACTAAGTGTTCAAGATGCAGATTCTATGTATTACACTATACTATAAAGGGGTGATCATGCGATTCTATAGAGTCAAATCACCCCTTAAATACTAATGAAAACATAATAATAACAATAAAAATATAAAATAATGGCAGCAGTAGAAGATTGCAAAATTTCATTTAATATAGATTATACATCTTCCTTGTCTGTAGATTATGCATTTGCGTACTATAAAAAACAGGGATTAGGGGAGCAAGATGTAGAGGAAGAGATAAACCCGGTACCAGCGAGTGGTACATTGGTAAAACTTCCCATTATTCAGACTCCTGGCACTTACGATTTGAGAATAAAATTATTGTCAGGTAATGTTAGTGCAGAAAGAACAGGTTTCTTTAAAATAGGGATGTGCGCTTCTTGTGAAAAACCGTCTATTAGCAAAGTCTTCGCAGAAGGAGATGGCCAGATAGTACTGTTATATACACTGGATAATGATTTGAACTTTGTTGCAGTAGAATATCAGATAGCAACAGATTCTAAATTTACAAATATTATTTATTCAAAAAGGGGTATTGGTTACTCCTGGCCTGAAAATATAGATATGAATAAGGCAAATATTTCTAAAGGAACTTATTACATGAGAGTAAGAAAATATTGCTCATCTGAGGCTGAAACTGGAGTTTCAGAGTGGTCGGATGTATCTGATTTTGAAGCTGGAGATTGGATTATTCAAAAACCTTTACAGGCCTTTTGCATACCAGATAGATATGATAGGGATAATGAAATTATTTGTCAGAGAAATAATGATTGGAAAAGGGATGTAATTTTGAGTACACCTGAACCCAAGATAGGAAGTTTAATTTATTTGAAGGATGGGATAACCCCAGCGGTGCCGGGAAACCTGAAAGAATTTGATATTGATCCTTTTGTTGGGTTTAATAATAATGGTATCAGATTGATAAGATTCCCGGATTTTGATATGAGTGTGGTTTATGAAGTAAATCCCCAAACAGGAAGAATAGAAGGGATTTCAGGTCTTAAGTGTTAGAAAATTTCATTACGGTTAGCCAAAGCCCCAATAAAATCCTCAAGAAATTGAGGATTTTATTCACTCAGGCAATTATCTTCTGTTGTTTTTACGTCTTGTACTTATAATATTGAAAAGCTTTGCAACATCCTTCAGATGGATCTCGAAATCCTCATAATATTCATTTAGAGAATGAAGGGTGATAAGGCCTTTCTCAACATCATGGTTAACAATTCGTTTTACTAAAATTCCTTTCTCTTTGTGAACGATTACAAAATCCCACTTATCATAATGCAGCTTACTCATCCAGTAATCCTGTCTGATGTTTCTGCATAAGATAATGTCACCTTCCAGATAACTTTCATACGATCCGTTATCCATGCTGTCTCCTTTCACTTCAAAACACATGTATTCACCTCTGTGTTCTACATCGTCCGTAAAAGGAATAGTCGGTAAGCTTTCTATATATTCTTCATCAGCAAAATTACTCAGATAACCGGCTTGTGCATATTGATTCGCCAATGGAACATGCATGATCTTTAAATCTGAAAAAACAACCGGAGATGCACTGTCATCATTGAGTTCCTGTTGTTTTACCAGTAAATTGGTTACAAAGTAAGCCGTTGTTTCCGGTATTTTTCGTTCGCCTTTTTCCCAATACTGCACGGCTCTGGTGCCTACTCCTATAGATTTTGCTATATCAGCCTGCTTCATGTTTAGTTTCTTCCTGATTTCTTTGAATTCTAAATAGTTCATTTTGATATGTTTATAGTTATTTGTAAAAAAAATGAATAAATTGTTCGTTTTTTATTTTTAAAAACGAACAATGTTCGTATATTTGTTTCGTCGTTAAGATGGAACAGTACAAATGTACAAAATTATATTTAAAATTTAATATTTTTTTAATATTTTAAAATGTTGCTTTTTGTTTATAATTATATGTAATTGAATGATTTGAAAGTTTATTTTGCGTGTATTATACTTGAAATGTAGATATTTTCCTTTTTTGCCTTATCCGGCGCTAATTGAAATAAGGGAAGTTTGTAATATTATATAATATGTAAAAAATGCGTTTTTAATATTGATTACTTTGGTTTTTGTTCGTTTTTATGTTACTTGATTAATGATAAAAATGCGTTTATTTTTTGATTGATATCTGAATAAAGCAATCATTTTGCTCTTTGTTTTTTCCTGAAAATAAAAGACAAGCCCAAAATGTAAAATAACACTACTGTTCAACATATAAAATATCGATTAATTATAGTTGTCAGTAAAGTTGCTAATACATACTAAGAGGGCAAATGAAATTTAAAATAAAGAAGTCAGGGTAAGATTTTTATTGGGAAATACCTGGTACCGGCTTCTAAAAAAACAAAATTAATTGAATTAGGCATCTTTTTAAAAGGCGGAATGTTCGTCTTTAGGGATTCTTATGACTTTATGAAACGGTCAACAGGTAAGAGAATGAAGCCTGTCTGATTCGGAAAAAAAACTTTTAAACCAAAAAACTTTTAACCATAGAATATGAAACGTAGTAAAGAATTAGTCGAAAAAAGAAAAGATTTTGTCATTGATTATGTAAAACGTAATCAGGATAAACAGATGAAAGTGATTGTCAATGAGCTGATGGAAATGTTGTTTTTGTCTGAAAGAACAATATATAATATCATTCTTCAGCCATAGTGTGTGGGTTGTGAAAGAATGTTCAGTCTTTACCACTCAATATAATGTTATAAAGTGAATGTCAGTAAGATAATGTTTGTAGATAATGTGTACCCATCATTCATATCTTGAAATTATTCATTCTAAAAAGATAGAAAAGGATTCAAAGTTATTGCTCCTTCCTCAATAGCCCCAGACATAAGATGAAAAGGGCTGTTCTGATATCTTTCTCAAATTTAAATTATAGGTAAAATATTAAGGTGAAAAACGGTTTTTGCTTTTTAGTTCTATTGTTTTAAATGAAACATGAATTGTAAAAGAAACCGTTTGGCCTTAGTGGATTGGAAGAGAAATCAATTTAAAAAAGCTAAAAAATCAAATTAATAAATTCTAGAAGCCATGAAAAAAAAAGAAAAGAAAAAAAAGAAAAAAGATAAGGAAAAACTGAAAAAAACAGGTAGAGATATCAGTGATATTATTGATGAGCTGGCTTATGCAGATGAGAGTGAAAATATCCGGAAAATCAGAAAATTTTTAGATGACATGTACATCCTTTCTCAGGAATAAGTAAGCATCTGAAAGTTGTTGAAAAATTAAAATTTTAATAAATAATATAATAGAAAAGAATGACTTTGGATAGTATAAAAGCCCTTTTGATCGGAACTGCAATAGCATTTTCAGGTGGATTATTAAGGGTACTGGTCTCCATACAAAATAAAGAGAAAAAACAGCCGTGGGAGCACTTTATCACATTGGTAATAGTGGTGATAGTAGGTTTTACAATGAGCTATTTAATGAACAGAGCTGAATTGCATGACAAATGGTATTCAACAGGGATATTATTCGTGCTTGGCTACGGTTATGATAAATTCTTGAAAATGATCACTACAAATCTTCCTAACTGGATTGATAAAGCAGTGAATCTTTTTATTGAGAACCGATATGGAGTGAAGACAGACAGACAGTCTGACGAGGAAGAAGAAAAGAAGAGTGATATGAATTAAACTTATATTCATCAATGGACTTGCAGGTATGTTTAAATCATTGCAATAGAAAAGATGATAAAAAACTCTACCTGCCATTACAGAACTGATCACCCAAGAGAGTGATTGTAAGAACTTGAAAACCTGAAAATTCAAAAAACAAGAGAACAAACAAGGAAATGGTTCAATGTTGCCTGTTTCTCATCCATAAAGTCGAATGCCATTTCCATTTACTGACATTCTTAAAGAATCTACCCCACGCGGTACGATTTTTCAAACCCGGCAGGCATCCTATAAAGCATAACAGTGTAGTTGTGCTTTATAGGTCTTTTAAAACAATATGAAATTAAAAAAACTAAGTCAATGAAAGCAGCAAAACCTGTAGAAATAGACAATAAAGCCCATAAAAACCAGAGCAAAAAGCAAAAGCCGAAAGATCGGGTGGTTGTACCTCTGTCTGAGGTACAAGTGGCAAAAATACAGACACAAAAGGCCGGAGATTCATCCGTTAAAACTGGATCAGGAAGGCCCAACGATAACTTGCTTAATCTCAATGATGCCATTGCGGGTGTTCATGATTCACAAGATATGTATGGGCAGGGATCGGAAAAGAATTATGAAAAACTCCGGGAGAGTCTGGCAAAAACCGGTGATATCAATCATCCGGACACCAGGAAAATTGAAAAAGGCTATATAGCCACTTTGAGTGTCAACCAGGTACAAGATTATCATAATATTAAATCGGGGAATAATGTACCAAAGAAGCCTGAGGAGCAGACAGCAGTTCGTCAGATGGTTAAAAATCAGGAAACTTCTGTAAAAAGGACAAAGGAAGGAGAAAAAGAAGCATTAAAAAACATTAGCAGCAAATCTGAAGTATCAAAACCTGTTATAGATCAGAAGCCAAAAGAGAAAGCAGTTGAGATTAAAATACCCTCAGTTAAACCAATCTCATCTGAAGTTAATAACAACAGCACAAAAAAGGTTGCAGATAAAAATGAAGTGCCTCGTTCCGAAAGGGCTATGGATGATAAAAAATCTAATAATAAAAAATTAGATTCAAAAACTAAAGGAGAAAAAGAAACAAAAGTTGTCATTCCGGAAGATATCCAATCCGTTGTTACACCAAGAATGGATAAGGCTGTTGATAGTGAGCAAGCCGAAATAGCTCCAGATGCACAAACGACAATCAATATAGTTGGGCTTGTTGCAGCTGCACAGGAGTTTAGGGACCAGGGAGTAGAAGCCAGAGATCAGGTGAAATCTCAAAACGAAGCCGCTAAAACACTGAAAAATAAGATTAAAGAAGTAGAAAAAGAAATTCAAAAGTCAGATACTGATTTAGAAAAATCAGAAGACAGCATAGAAACAAAAGAAGCTTTAATCAAAAAATTAGAAAAAGGACTTGAAACCTCGGTAAAAAGACAACAAAAGGTAGAACAGGAAGTAGGAATATATCAGCAGGAGTATAATAAAAATAAGACTAAAGCAAGTGATTTCAATAACGAAGCAAAAAGTTTATTCGGAGGATCTCAAAAACATCAAGATCCAAAAAATGCGGATTCTGGAAACCTTACCAGAAAATTAAATGAATTAAGTACTAACGCCGGTACGATAAATCAAGCAGTATCTCAGGCAGGGAATACAACTCAAAAATTATCTCAGGAAGCTCAACAAGCTAAAGGTAAGAATACAAAGATACAGGGCGAAATAACGTCTTCCAGAGCGTCAATACGAAAATCAAAAGCTAAACTGGCTGCGGATACTAAAAAGAATATAGAAGCAAAAAAAGAGTTAGGAAAACTTACTCCAAAACTGAAACAAGTAGAATCGCAAAGTAAAAAATTGAACCAGGAAGCCGATGCTATGTTATTGGATTCTTACATTATCGAAAAAGAGGTTATCAAAACTCAAAATGCTTACTATGCCAATATGGCTACAGTTGAGGGACGAAATAGCTTAATACAAAAAGAAAAAGATAAAATTCAGCAAACCCCTAAAGAACTTAATGAGACAGAACGTTTGTTGGTTGATTTTGCACAATTAAAAGCACAAGATGAGCAGATAGCTTTTCTAAGGAAATTAAGCCCAGGCCAACAAAATTTATTAAAAGATAAATTTGAAGAAGTAAATGCTAATTATGATAGTGATCAGTCAGAGCATCAAAGCTTAATCGACCAAAATGTTGAAAGCATCAGAAATTCTCAGATAGAGGTCTTTAATAACAAACGTAAAGATTCTTTACAGAAACCATTAAACTTAGTGACCAAAAATCTGAATAGAATTACCGGTTTAAAAAGATTATGGATGTCTATTTCTATTGCATTTTCAGATATTTGGAACGACATCACATCCATTACCTGGACCGATGTAGGTAAATTTATTGAATCAATCTTTAGTCCTAAAGCATGGGTTGAGGCTATTTCAGGATCTATAAGTGGTATCTGGGAAGATTTGACAAGTTGGAAAGGATTCTCAGAAGACCCGGTAGGAATGATTCTTCAAAAAGCTGCCGGGATAGCCAATAAAGTACTTATTATAGCCGGTGTCATTACAGGTATATTGGGTATATTAACACTAGCCGCCGCCGTAGGATCAATTTTCACTCTGGGTGGTTTGGCACCATTAGCTGCCTGGCTGGGAGGTGCTACCATAACAATGGGAACCATAACATTCTGGATTGGTGCGATAGCATTAGGATTGAATATACTCAACGGAATTAAAAATATTTATGATGTACATACGGCAAAAACGGCTGATGTTTTATTTAAAAACTCTGGAGAGTTAAAAAGCGATATTGCCAATTCAGGCATGGCTATTTTGGCAATGATAGGAGGAAAAGCCTCGAAAAAAGGAGGAGCTTCCATAAAAGATCTGGCAAAAAGAAACCCGAAAACTTTTGGTAAGCGAATGTTCATTACCGCAAGAAATGGAATAAAAGCAAGTATAGTTTCTATCCCTGGAAAAATAACGTCTGTTTTCAAAAAAGATACATGGATTAAAGCATCCCAACGTTTTAAAACAGCATATAAAAAAGCACAGGAGTGGGTTACAGAACCTTTCAAGAAAAAGACTACTACAACGCCAAGCCGCAACCTGAATCAACTTCCTTTTGAAGAACAAACCGTTCCTGACAGAATGCATGAACAACCATTACAAAGAAAGAATAAAAAAATCAAGAATAAAAAGCCAGAAGTTGAAACAACTAGAAGTAAGGCAGAAACACCAACTATTGATAATGATGAAGCAAAAAACTTTTATCATGGGGGAGTTAAAGAAAGTATTGATAATATTAGAGATAAGGGTGTTGATTTGTCAAAAAGTAGAGTTGATTTAGATTTTAATTCCCAAGGTACAGGAGCCTTCTATACAAGTGAAAGTTTAAAAGAGACAGCAAAATATAATGCTTACAATAAAAGATTTGAAGGAAAGGTAACAGATATAGCACATTTTGAAATACCAAATGACGAACTTGCTAAATTAAACATAAAAATATTTACGGAACCTAACGATGAATGGGCTAAATTTGTGACTGATGCAAGAAATGGGGCCTTAAAGCATGATTATGATATTGTAATAGGTCCTAAATTGAGAAACCCTGTAGAAGCTATGGAAGGTGGATGGGAAAAGGCGAAAGCAATAAAAAAACCAATGGAAATTCAAATTGCTTTCACAAGTCAAAAAGGAGTAGATGTTTTAAATAAATATATAAGAAAATAAATAATATGGAAACTAAATACATGTATAAAGACGAATTTGGTAATGAATGTATATTTCTTAGAGATGCGTATTATGAGCTAGTGTGTGCAATAATTACGGATTTTTTTGAAGAGACATTACCCAATAATGATTTTCACAGTCGTTTTCTAAATCTATTAAATACACTTGAAGGTTATGATGATGTATACAATATAACAACCGAAATGCCTTTTTATTGGGCAATCTGCATCATTGAAAACGAATGGACGAATAAGCATTTAATAAAAAATAAAACAAATGATCTTTTTATTGAATGGTATAAAAAATATAAACAAAAAAATGATATAGTATCATTTATTATCGAAGGAATCAATGAAGATACCTATATTTTCAACAACAAAGAAGGCGGTAAAAATATATTTCTAAGAGGTAAATATTATGAATTTATATCTGATTTGATTAAATATTTTTTCAATAAAACACATGAATATAATGAACTTGATTATATGCTTATAGGTTACCTTAATGGACTGCCTGCATCTGGAAACGATAAGAATATAGAAAAATTTATAAATAAAGAACTTTACTGGGCACTATCTATAATAGAAAATAAAGAAACTACAACTGTTTTGAATGAAAAACAGTTAGAAGAATATAATAAATTTCGTGATGAATTTTTTGAAACCAATAATATAACATCTTTTATTGTTTCACAGAGTTAAAAAAATATTGAACTAAAGTTTAAATATTTCTCTGCTGCCCATACGAATCCTTTCATGTGATTTTATGTGGCAGCAAGAGAGACAGAAATTAATTAGATTTAATTAATGAATTAGAATTTTATAAAAAGCAAAATTTAAAAGCTTAAAGCGAAACTTTACTGCAGAGTTTCGCTTTTTTTTGATCAATAAAACTCGATATTCCCAAAAAATCAACTCAGATTTAATGATATACCATCCAACATAAAAGAATAATCAATACTTTTGAATATATCAAATAATCAAAATTAATAACTTATTAAAATATTGAATATGAAAAAAACACTATTTTTTTGCTCACTTCTCTTCAGCTTTTCCGCTGTAAGTGCACAGACTATAGAATCCGGAAGCCATAGCACCACGGGTTATATCAAAAGTGATGGAACTATAGAAAACAGTAGCCATTCCACCGTAGGATACATTAAAAGTGATGGAACTGTTGAAAATAAAAGCCGAAGTACTATTGGCTATATAAAAAGCGATGGAACTATAGAAAACAAAAGCCATTCTACAGTAGGCTACGTAAAAAGTAATGGAACAGTAGAAAACAGCAGTCATTCCACTATTGGTTACATCAAAGACGATGGAACGGTTGAAAACAGCAGCCACAGCACTATCGGGTATGCAAAAGGAGTTAAAAAAGAATGGGCTGCAGTAGTGTATTTCTTCTTTCAACTGAATTGATTATCATTTCTGCGGAAATAAACAAACTTTAAGCATATAAGTTAAAAAAGGCTTGGATTTTATAATCTGAGCCTTTTTCATTATATATACAGACCAGGTTTTATTCAAATAGCCATATTAATTATCCGGGAAAAAGGAGGTACTGCAACTACAGAATAGAGAGGCCGAAAAACTTTCATAGGAAGAAAAAAAATATCAATTTTGAGCATTGAAATGTCAGCAGCAAACCATTCGGTTTTACAAAGATAACAGGTACTGCAACTACAGAACTGGAAGATCCTAAACCTTTTACAGGAATCAAAAAAAGATAAATTTCGGCTTTGAAATCAAGTAATCCATTATCTGGTACCTCAAAAAATAATCATAGTAATAATATATAAATAGTAAAGAATAGTGAAATATTATGGAAAAAAATGAATTAACTCCAAGGAAAGAATTAAAAACCTATTTTGAAACAGGTAACCACCCAACGCAAGGCCAATTTTCGGAACTGATAGATTCTTTAAGACATAAGGAGGATGTCCTGACCAATAAAGAAAAGGCAATCCTTGCCAATAGTCTGGCACTTATAGATAATGGATTCATTTACTATTCTACAAATGACGTTGGAAATTTAAAATTTCGGATTGGTGTTAGCTCACAGGATGAAGCAGATCAGGTGGTCACCGTAAGACAAACTGACAACGCTGTGGAAAAGCAATTCTTATTAGGTAATGCTCCTTACACCTTTACAGTAAAAGAAATAGCAGAAGAAACATTAAAAGGAACTGAATATTATCTTTTGAGATATGAAATAAGCCCAAGTTATACGATTTTTAGAATGTTTGGAAATGGACTGAACACAATTCCTGAAGGTTTCGATTTAGGATCACTGGAGGGGAAAAGGTTGCCCATACAAATTTATAAACAAGATTTGGGAAGAAAGATAAGCATTGTAAATACAAATATTAAGTTTGTTAATAAAACTGAAGTGCCTATACAGTACAGAGTAAGTGGAAATAACTGGAGTGAGAGGTTCAGAGCTGAAGACATTGTTACTGATCATTATGATTTAGCTGATCATTTAAGCTTTAATTATAAGGCAGACCTTACGAAATCCAATCAATCCATACAATGCGATATTTTTGATGAAGATACGAATACTCTTTTAGCTACAGGCTACTTATATGCCGGACAAAGCCAGGATGCTTGGTATGGTGGAGATATAAATGAAATCAGAAATGTAAGAATCGAATGTAATTATTCTATCAATGAAAAATAGCCAGACCAGAATATCTGAGCAGCAATTAATATTACAAGATACTTATACTCCTGAAATAATGATACTGGTATAATCACATTTGCCAAAATAGATTTAAGTATAAAGAAGTGTGAATTTTAAAATCAAGTAATCCATCCTTCGATTCTAAAAACTAAAGTTTACTGCAACTGCAGAAGAGAGTAATCAAAACTTTTACAGGAATTACGAAAGGATGCATCCCAAACTTTAAAAACATAACAAAAATAACCATTGAAACCCAAAGGTAATTATGCTAAGCATAAGCCGTAAAAGAATAGTAGTACTATGGAAGAAAATAAACTAATCCCAAGAAACCAATTAAAAACCTATTTTGAAACAGGTAAACATCCAACGCAAAACCAATTCTCGGATCTGATAGATTCTTTAAGACATAAGGAAGATGTCCAGACAAAGAGAGAAATGGTCATTTTTCTTAACCAAATGGCATATATTGATAATACATTTATATATTATTATTTAAATAACGTTGGAGATTTGGAAATCCAGATTGTTGTCACTTCATCAGATGAAGAAGATCAGATAATCACAATGAGAGATTCCACCAAAGTAGGTACAATAAGACAGTTCTTATTGGGAAGTGCACCTTATACTATTACAATAGAAAAAACGAAAGGAGGTGGTGATTTAAAAGGAACCGAATATTATAGTCTTGGTTATCAGTTAAGTCCGAGCTATTATATTCGTAGATTATTTGGAAACAATCTGCCTGCAATTCCTGATGGGTATGAATTTGGAGATCTGCAGAACAATAATATACCCATAGATATTCATAAAGAAGATATTCAACAAAAAGTAAGTGTTGTCAATACAAATATTAAGTTTATTAATAAAACTGAAATACCTATCCAATATAGGGCATATTCGCAATATTGGGGGGATAAATATAAAACTGAAGATTCTGTTACCGACCATTATGATGTATGGGACTTCCTGTATCTCTATTATAATGCAGATCTTCGGGAAATCAATCAATCCATACAATGTAATGTGTATGATGCAGATCTTGACACGCTTTTAACGACTGGGGTATTAAATGCCGGGCAAAGCCAGGAGACCTGGTGGGGCGGTCAGGTAGAAAAAGTAAGAAATATAAGAATCGAATGTAATTATGTCATCAATGAAAACTAATCAGACCAGAATATCTAAGCAGCAATCAATATTACAAAACATGTATACTCCTCAAATAATGATATTGGTGTAAACCATCATTGGATTCCAAAAAATTAAGAGTTACTGCAACTACAGTACAGATAGGGCAAAAAACTTTTATAAGAAAAATAAAGTGATTAATTTTGAACTGTCATCAAAACATCAATAGTAATTGCTACTAGGTAATAAAACAAGTCATATCCTGTCAATATAAAAGATCTTGAGATCACCAGACGGCAGAAAAGTAATCCATTACATTCTCATTACTAAAAATACAACCTTAATTGGATAAGATACTCTGCGATGGAATCTTTTCCATTAGAATTTATCCGCAAAGCGAAATGAGGTTGCCACATCTATTTTTTTGAAAGCAAATCATAAATTCTGTGAAAACAGAAGGAGGAAATGTATTGAAGAAGATGAAGAAATATGAGTCGTTAACTATAGGTGTAATAATTTGTTTATTAGTGAGGTATAAGTTACTGCAACTACAGGATGGAGAGCCCGAAAAACTTTTATAAGAACAAAAAAAGAATCAATTTTGAACTGTAATATCACAACTGATAATCAGCTCCGGAAAGCAGTTAGACTAAGAAAAGGAGCAAATAAAGAAGACTAATATCATGGAAGAAAACAATACATTAACCCCAAGAGAGGATCTGAAAACCTATTTTGAAACGGGTAAATATCCTACAGAAAGCCAGTTTGGCCGGTTCATAGATAATTATGTCCATCTAAATGAGCTTAATTTCGGACTGGATGTGAGGGCCTCGGCAGATTGGACTGCGAAATACTATCATTTCTATCGGGCTGGCAACATTGAAAAATCAGGGCGTGGACATATCAACCTGGAAGCTGAATATGAAAGCCAACCGCCACAGATAGAGAATTATGTACATGCTTTCAGCAGAAATGTAAGTTATAAATATATAAAGGTAAAATTATCAAACGAATTGGATATTGATAAATACAAACCTAAAATTATCATAAAGCGTTACAAACAGAAAAAAAAGATCAAGGATGGGTTCAAAGATGCAGGCTTTTACAAAGAACAGCTTCTCGATGCACAATCCTTAGGCAGAATGTCCGAATATCCTGTAACGTCTAAAGAAATGATTCTGGATATCAATCCTATTCATTATTTTAAACCGGGATCAGCGTTCAATGAATTCTATCCATCGGGGACACTTACCAGACCTGGTTCATTCAGACATACGGTTCATCATAGAAAACCATTTGCTCTTATTCAGATGCTTTTGGAAATCGAGATCAACGGAAGAAAATATACATCGCATCCCGTTAATATAAAAATTATTATGGGGCGGGACATGACTGATTTGGTTAATTACATTATTGATTAATCACAAACATACCTCAATCGGAGAGATTCTCATTGGCAGGACACCTCTTAGCGCCTGGAATCCCGGAATTTTCTGATGTATAACCATTAGAATCTCCTCCTGGAAGCAGGGTAATAGATCTTCGGATCTGCTGTTCTCTTTCAGACGTAGATGGAATCTTTAAAAAAGTAGGACTCCAATGATGGAGCAACTTTCCAAGGGCAGCTGCTTTGGCAGTTGTGGAGAGATACTCGAATGTGAGCAACTTTCTGGTTGAGGTTTCTTTAAGCAAGCTACCAAATACAATGTAACCATCCTTAAGATGTGTTGTACACTATTTAAAAACATATAAAACATACCTCAATCGGAGAGATTCTCATTGGCAGGACACCTCTTAGCGTCTGGAATCCCGGAATTTTCTGATGTGTAAACATTAGAATCTCCTCCTGGAAGCAGAGTGATAGGTCTTCGGACCTGATGTTCTCATTCAGACGTAGATTCTTTAAAAAAGCAGGACTCCCATGATGGAGCGACTTTCCAAAAGCAGCTGCTTAGCAGTTGTGGAGAGACACTCGAATGTGAGCTACTTTCCGGTTGAGTTTTCTTTAAGTAAACACCAAATAATGTAACCATCCTTGAGATGTGTTGCACACTATTAGAAAAAATACAAAACATAAAATATACCTCAATCGGAGAGATTCTCATTGGCAGGACACCTCTTAGCGTCTGGAATCCCGGAATTTTCTGATGTATAACCATTAGAATCTCCTCCTGAAAGCAGAGTGATAGGTCTTCGGATCTGTTATTCTCTTTCAAGCGTAGATTAATTCTTTAAAAAAGCAGGATTCCAATGATGGAGCGACTTTCCAAGGGCAGCTGCTTTTGCAGTTGTGGAGAGACACTCGAATGTGAGCTACTTTCCGGTTGAGGTTTCTTGAAATCAACACAAGATAGGTGGAAGCCATCTTAAAAGTAAAAAAGAAGCAGTACACCAGATCTTAAAAAGCATAAAAACCAATGGAGTCAGAACAATTACAAAAATTATTTACTCATTTAGAAAAGGTTATTACATGGCGTATAAACAATCCATCAGAGGATTTTAATGTAGGAGCCCCTGAATTTAATACCAATAACCATGAAAACTTTCAATTAGGAGATTATATTTCAGGGAAAGAGCTTGCCCATCAGGAAGTTGTGATTCTTTTACTGGCGTTATTACCACGGTTAGATCCATCATTACTGAAACGCATTTATTTGGAATTTCCAGGTAGCACGCTGTTTGACTTTTGCTCAACCAATGATAACGGCAGGCTCTTTTATCCTACAATTCACGCGGCTCAATATATTTTAGGAGGAGAAAGTATTTCAGAACGATTGAAAGCACTGGATTATTTCGGCCCGAAGTCGGTTTTGAATAAAGAAGAACTCATCGCTTTTTCAGGTTCAGCTCAGGAACATGCATCAATGAACAGCCAGATAAGTGTACATGAAGAAGCCTTTAATAAGATCATTTTTGGACTGGAATTATTACCAAAAATGAGCAATGATTTTCCGGCAGAACGAATACACACCCATCGATCATGGGCAGATTTAATACTTCCTCAAACCACCCTGCAAGAACTTAAGTGTATTGAGGACTGGTACAACAGCAGCCGGATTCTTATGGAAGATTGGGACATGCAGACAAAACTTAAACCAGGGTTCAGGGTGTTGTTTTTTGGAGAACCGGGAACAGGAAAAACTCTTGCCGCCAGTCTTTTAGGGAAATATACCAATCGCCCTGTTTTCAGAGTAGATGTTTCTATGCTGGTTTCAAAGTACATCGGAGAAACAGAAAAACAATTAGCGAAACTATTCGACAAAGCGGAAAATAAAAACTGGATTTTATTTTTTGATGAAGCAGATGCTATTTTCGGAAAACGAACCTCTGTAAAAGATGCTCATGACAAATATGCCAATCAGGAAGTTTCTTATTTGCTGCAAAAGATAGAAACATTTTCAGGACTTATCATTCTGGCCTCCAACTTTAAAAATAATATGGATAAAGCCTTTACGCGACGCTTTCATAGCTGCATACAATTCAATAATCCAAAGCATGAAGAGCGTCTGCGTATCTGGCAGCAAAACGTACCTGAACAATTACAACTTGAAGATATTGATTTGGAACAAATTGCCCGACACTATGAATTAACTGGTTCTAATATTATGAATATCATACAGGATGTAAGTTTAAAAACAATTGCATTAGATGAACCTGGTTACAAAGTAAGTGTAGACATGTTATTAGACAGCATCAAAAAAGAATACGTAAAAGAAGATAAAATATTTATGTAAGAACTTGAAATTCAATCCAATTTCCTGGAATTGAAATCAAAACTATAAACCTGTTCAATTTTTAAAAACTAAAACTAATGAAAGCTAAGATTCTGCTATTGATCATATTGAGCAGCTTTATGCTGGGCTGCCGAAGCAAACACAAAATCACAACCACTTATAAAGAAAATACAAAAGAAACAGAAAAAGTGAAGGTTGATTCTTCAAGCTTACACAGCTCACAATCAACTCAAAGCAAATCCGTTGATGTGAAACTGGAGGAAAAGACCAATGAAATATCCGGAGATTTATTAATTAAAGGAAAATCAGATACAGCTAATCCCTTTGTTTTCCATAATGTGATAGGACGTGATACCGTTCAGAGTATTTCCATCATGGGAAATGCAGAATACTCCATCAGCAACCATTATGCAAAGACCAACCATGAAAAAGCAGAGGTTAGAAAAGAAGAATCTATCCAAGCTATTCACGATTTAACCCAGAAAGTGAGTTCAAAAGAAACAATCAGAGAAGTGGCTTCAAAAGTCTCGGAAGAAACAAAAAAAATTCAGTCAAATGGATTTGAAATCGCAGCCTGGATTTTCATTACAATCGTTGGAATCACTTTAATACTCATCTTTTTCACCTATAAATATTTTAAGCCATGAAAACATCACAAAAAGGAATCAACCTGATTGTATCATTTGAAGGATTCAGTTCAAAACCTTATCTGGATTCGGCAGGAATTCCAACAATTGGGTATGGGAACACCTACTATCCCGGAGGAAAGAAAGTAACCATGAAAGATCCTGCAATCAGCAAAGAAAAAGGGATAGAGCTATTTTCAGCTGTTTTACCGACTTATGAAAAAATCGTCAGCAGTAAAATTAAAGTAATCCTTTCTCAAAATCAATTTGATGCTCTCGTATCACACACGTACAATACAGGAGGATCAGATGGACTATTTTCTCTGATTAATAAAAAAGCAGAAGAGCAGGCAATCAGAAATTGGTTTACCACGAAATATATTACCGCCGCCGGAAAAATGTTAAACGGACTCATCCGCAGAAGAAAGGCTGAAGCTGATTTATTCTTTTCTAAATAAACAATTCCCACTTAATAGTTGGGGGAATTTAAACCAGATATTATCATTGGAAATTAATCTCCAAAGTCACGCTGTTTCAGAGAGTGGCCTTTACCGGCTTCAAACTGTTCATATAACTTCATCAGCAACGATATTGCTTTCTGTGGCCTACTTTAAAATCCCATGCAGCAGACACAACCTTTAGACCTTCCCCAATTATCAATTTATCAAAACTAATTATCAAATGAGTACACCATTACATACAATTTTCAGTTGGTTTGAAACTGGAGATTTCCCCACAGAAGCGGAGTTTAAAGAAACGTTTTTATCTTTTTATCATAAAGATGATCCAATCCCTATGAAAAGTATTGAAGGATTTGAAGAAATCTTTCAATTATTTGCCAGTGCAGAAGCATTTCAAAAACATTTAACTGATCCAGCAGCTCATTCAGAATATTTGGCTTTACTGAATGCCGGTAATCTAACCCCAGCTCATGTTGAAAGCTGGAAAAATAAGCTTGGAATTAAAAATGTTGCTACGGTTGATAGTTCTGATCAGCTAGGGAATGTGTATACTAAAATACAGGTAGACGGCTTTGTGGATGAATTGAAAGATGCAGATAAAGACTTAGCATCTGATATAGAAAAGATTAAAAAGATATTATTGTCTAATGACCTTTCTTTGGATGAACTCCAGGAAATAATCGATTTCATTAAAAAAAGTCGTGAGGATATTGAAGCATTAAAAGCTGTTTCAGGGCAGACTAGTGAAGATAAAGTAAAGCTGTTACTTGACTACAATGCATTAGGCAGCCCGAAAAATCAACAAGACTTTAATAAGCAGATCTATGATAAAGTTTTGCTCATCTCACAGACCCCTACAAGTGCAGTGGTACAGGTCGCAGGAAATGCAGTTTTCCCTAATACCCTTGAAACGGAAAATGTGATCATTCAGGCCCGGGATAGTGTAACGGGTAAAAAAATAAATGTTGACGATTATGCCACCAATCAAACCATTGAGGTCAAGATGATAGGTGTCCTCGTTAATCCCATTAATATTCTCATTTTAAAAGTTAAACCATAAAAAATAAAAAACTATGAATAATAACGCAGTAATAAGTAATAACGCACATCAGGATAACTTTTTTGGTGAGCTGCAACGTACCCGATTTCATTACCATACTTCATTTCCTGATACAACTGGAGTTCCTGCTGGTTGGATCATTGACTATAAGGGACAGTTGCATCAATGGAACGGAGCAGAATGGATTAACCTGGCTCAGAATTATGTACATCCTGAGTATCCGCTGACCAATAATCCATTTCAGACAGATCAAACAAGCGGACTTCTATTGCTAAGTCAGATCCTAACCAATAGTTCAGGACATGTTATTAAAGTAGCAGGCCGAAATCTTACCAATGCAGATATTGTCTCTATTTTTCTGAATGACGCGACTCAGTCAGGCAGCTATACATGGTCATCCAATAAGATTAAAACTTATATTGAAAACTTAATAGGACAAAGCCTTACAGGAGCATTGATTTATCAGCCGGGAGGATATATTCCTTCTACTGTTGAAGGTTCAATGACGACTCCGTTACCCGTGACATCAGCTACCATTAAAACAGGTATGGTGTGGGTGATTACAGCAAATGGCTGGGTAGGTAATGAGCCCGTTTCTGTTGGTGACCATCTTATTGCTAATACCGATAATGCTTCCAATGCGCCTAAAAATTATCAGATCATAGAAAAAGGTATTCCTGACATTGTAGATGCTACAGATTCGGTGAAAGGACTGATTCAAATTGCCACAGATGTTGAAGCTATTGCAGGATTCGATCCTGGTAAAGCAATGACTCCAAGATCTACGAAAGCTGTTTTGGATGCAAAAATTAAATCCAAAACATGGCAAATCGGAGATGGTTCTTCTGTTACTTTTCCCATTACCCATGGCTGGAATACCCTGAATGTTGATTATATCTGTTATCGTAATACTGATAATAGAAAAATAAATGTAAGCTGTGTGGCCACATCGGCAAATGATGTAGAAATAGATGTGTTGGCACCTCTTACCCCGAATGAATATAGAATTACTTTAACTGCAAGATTAGACTAATGATTGCTCCTGAATATTTTAACAATCACATCGCTGTAGAAGGCGAAATAATTGTGAAAAGTGTTCCAAACGATGCAGGTTCTGTAATGGTTTGGAATTCTGTGACGAAAAAAATCAGCACAAGAACCCATGCGGAAATAGTTGCTGATTTAAACTTAGTGACAACTAATACCTATCAAGAAATACCAGTAAGAAAAACATTCTCAGGAGCTACAGGCAATGCTTACGATTCAGTTGCTTTAGAATTAAGAGGTAATGGTACATCTGATACAGTTTACCCCGCAATTTCTTTTCATCAGCCGGGTCTTTATGCGGCTACACTGCAGTATAGGTCAAATGGTTATCACTTTATGAATCTCAATGGTAATGCTTTTGATTACGTTAGGGCGGCTGGGTATTATAAAGACGGGTCAAATAATGAAAGATTTCTTACAGGTGGCGGCGGAGATTACGATTCCCGAAGAAAAGAAGACTCCTGGTATCATTCAGGAAGAAACTTCCCACAGGGAACATTCATTGAAACTGATGTAGACTATTCTGTAGACTATGGAGATCAATTCCTTTTAGAGATTAAAGGTAATATGTACGGAAGTGATCAGCCTTTAGATTGTAAGATCCAGGGTTATATCTATAACGGGACTATTATTTCTCATAGCGGCTATTCTACATTACATTACTGGAATGGGATTACAGCCTTAAATTTAAACGGTAAACTTTGTTTTTGGTTTACTCAATTATCGTATTGGCAGGGATTTGATGTGAAATTAACTGTTGGGTATGGAGGCTTAGACCAGGGGAGAAACCGGGTTACTTCAGTTTCGGATCATCCGGACCCGGGAGGTACCAAAAGAGTTCAGATCAATCTTAAACATTTACTTACGAAAGAGGAGTTAGCTTCTGATGGTACATTTTGGGAGAAGAAAAATGTGGGAGGTTTTTGGGCATTAGATTCGGATAGGCCTATAGCCGGGCTCAATGGAAATGGAGCACAAGTAATGTTGTCCGGAGGATTGTTAGCATCAGATTCTTATACAGATAAAGATTATATCCCGGTTAACGGCCTTCATGCAAAAGGTTTTGTACAAACAGATGAAGGATTTCAAAACAGATTCTACAAAGCAGATGAAAGAAATAGAATCTGGTCATTTGCAAACGCAGATACTTATGGTCTTTCCTATTATCAAGGAAGTGCCAATAGCTTGAATGAAGGTATAGGTTTCCATTTTGGAGATCCGGATCATCCTACCCATTTTCTCGGGCGGTCTGGTCAGATTTATTCTAAACAAGGTATTTATTCTACTTCATTTAATACAGGAAATAACCAGGTTTTAAATTATACTAGTCCATCTACACTATATATAGGAAATCCTACTATTAATACTATTGTAGAATCTAATAACAGTGATATAATACACCATAAAAATGGAGTCAATGGTGTGGTTTGGGATGCTCATAATTTAGATCCGGCAACTTTTGTTAATGTATCAGCTTTAAATAATTATGTTCCTTATAATGGCGCAGCACAGGATGTGAATCTTGGGGCAAAGGATTTAGAATTTGATGGAGGGGGATCTATAAATAAACACCAAAATAATGTAAGAATATTTAATAAAGTTTATCAGGGCTATTATGGTGATGGAGGACACACAGGTATTTTAGCCATTAAAATGCCTCAAGCTTCACCAGATCAGGCTATGTTTAGTATTGATATTAACATTTATGGATATGAAAGTCAATACTTAGGTAAAGTGAATGTAGCTTTCTATAAATATGTATCAGGAACTATGGTTACTAATGGTTCAAAAGCGATATGGGAAGTAACTGATAATTTTCCTACCACTACCGCAAGAATCGGAATTGGAACTGATGGATATGTTAGTATTTTATTAGGAGAATCAAATACATTCTGGAATGGGTACTTTTCATTTGAAGTAGCTAAAGTAGAAGTTAAATATGGAAACTATAATCTGGATTGGAATATAGGATGGTCTCATGCGATAGAACCTAACTTTGACTTATATCCTGCCAATATCATTGTTTTACCTTCTGATGTAGTCGCTACAAGAAGTTGGTTAATTAATTTTGCAGACAGCAGTTATATTCCTAAAGCAGTTCAACTGAATGATAACTTCAATAGCCTTGGAGGTCATTCCAATTCTGGAGTTTATAGAGCAAACAATAACGCAGGAGGGGTTCAGCATTTATATAGTCCTATGTTGCACATGGGAGCTGAAGATACCACATCACAGTTGCAGATAAAATATAATGATGGTAATGCAGACGCAGGAGAATTAGCTTATAGAAGTGGGCACAATGGAAACTGGACACAATGGAGAAGAGCCTGGGATAATGTAAATTTCAAACCAGGTGATTACCAGACCAGAAATACGGATGAAATTATATCCGCAGCAAAATCCTATTATAATAGAATACCTTTCAAACTAAAGAATAGTTCATATAAATCCTGGTCAATACAGAAACCTACCAATAACAATTTAATATTGGCTCCTTCTGTTACAAAGAATGCAGAAGATTGGGATGTAAGTAATGGTATAGAATTCACTGATGCTGGCCAGGTTTTATCAAAAGGTTTTAATAAAGTTGGGTATAATGATAACTATATCTTAACAGCAGGCGGTGGCCAGAGATTGGCCTCAGATTTTGTATCATCTACAGACTTAGGAAACTATCTCAGAAAAGATGGCGGTACTATGACAGGTGCTTTTAATATAGAGTCTTCGGCTATGTTAGGTAAGTGGAAAAGTACAGCACAAACAGGAAATTATCTGACCTGGCAAAAATATGACGGGGCTAAAGATATAGCTTATATTGGAGCTGATGGAGGTGCTGCCATATGGGGTGGGACAGGAGAAAATTTTGTAGTTAGAGCTGTAAATGATGGTGATTTATTATTAAATTCGGATAATGGTGCTGTTAAAATTCAAGGAGGCATTCCCTGGACTACAAACAATTTTAATCCCGGAGAATACTTAGCGAAAAGAGGTAATCATCAGGATGCAACTGCAGTAAAAACAGATTTTCCTTTAAGTGTTACAGATTGGGCCACAGGTACCGGATTCCCATCTACTTATGGTAATTCCTTACACATTGCAGGAAATAATAGTTGGTATCATAGAATAGATTTTCCTTTATTCAGCAATCATTTAGAGTATTGGCAGGCTGTAAATACAACAACCATGACGAAAAAAGGGAATATTCCTTTGCTGTCAGATGGAGAAGCGCTTTGGACTAATAATAATTTCAATCCTGATGCTAAGGTTAATTCCGCAGAAAATGCTCAGACATTAGGATTCTCAAGTGGTTTATCAGCAGGTGCCCCTTATATATACCATAAGACAGATGGTTATGTATTTCTGGCTACTCAATCTTGGGTGTCATCTAATTTTACGAGCCAGACTTTGTCAATTCAACCTGAGGAGGAAGGCGGTCAATGGATAAATCTAACCAATTCAAACGGAGTCTTTGCTACAAATTACTTTGTTACTTCAAGAGATGGTTCAAGAAACCCGGATACAGTTGTTACACCTAATGGAAATAGTCGTAGGGTTAGATTTGATTTTATTCAGGCTGGACATGTTGGAGGAACTGGAAATTATGCAGGTGTAATGACTTATGCTCCTTGGGATGGTACTTCTGCATCAACGGGGGATTCTTCATACCAATTAGCTTTTGCCAATCAAACTGAGGTCAATGGAGAAGGAATACCTATGCTTAAAATAAGAAAGGGGATTGATGATAAATGGTCTGGTAAGTGGTTTAAATTGTGGAGTGACGCAGATTTCTCACAAAGTAATATTGACAGCTGGAATTATATGTACAACAATGGTATTATTGTTAACAAACAATTTACTAATCAGACAGGTAATGGATTAATGGTTGTTGATAATTATAATGGTGGAGAATCCGGGATATATAATGAAAAGGATAAATTCTATTTAGCGGTATTAAAAGATGAATATTATAAATATTCAAGCAGTTATAAAGGCTGGGAAGGTATTAACTTCAATAGAGGAAACAAGAATATTGGTATAGGTACAAAAGCTAATGATTCACATAAAGTAAATATTGCAGGATCAATAAATGTTTCAGACTCCGTAAATGTTGGGGGGGCAGTACATGTTTCAGATTCAGTAGACGTTGCTGGTTCAGTATATGTTGGGGACTCAGTAAAGGCTATTCAAAACTTTAAATCCGAATATGAAGATCCTAATACTTTATTTATTCCGGACGGAAATTTATCACGTCTTGATGATGAGATTACCAATGAAAAATCCAGAATGAGATTATCTCATGGGATGATTGAGCAGCAGTCAGGAGTTCAATATTATGATTCTGACAATAGAATGTTGGTAATCAGATGTATATATGGTGAGCATTTTGTATTAGGAAAATGTTTCCGAGGTCAAAGAATATTGGTGTTAAATGCTAGTGATAATTGGCAGGGATTCGATATAGAAAGTGCAGGGTATTCATATAAAATACCACCATATAGCTCTATCCAATTGTTTGTCTGGGATGAAAAAACAGTTTATAAATATGCAGAAAATAAGATGTATTAAAACTGGAAATCCAAAAACAAAAGAATCTATATTCAAAGCTGTGGAATACATCATTTGCTAACTTTTTCAATGCAGACTTTTTAGGTATAAATAATTCGAATAATTCAATGTTTTCTGGCAGATCTTGAAATGAATTGTAATGTACTGAAAACTTTCTTATGCATTTAGATTAATGTGTTTACAATGACTGGTCATAACTAATATAAATGACGTCACTTGCATTAAAGTGGCGTCATTTGAATGCTTGTGGTCAGGACGGCATTATCTTCAAACACTTTGATTGATGATTAGGTTTGTTTGAGCTTGTTGAATGGGAAGTTTACTGCAGCTACAGAATGGAGAGGCCAAAAAACTTTCACAGAAGCTTTAAAAACAAGAATTTTGAACATTGTAATTGCAGAACAATATCATTCCGTTTCACAAAAACAAGTCTACTGCAACTACAGAATGGAAAGGTCAAAAAACTTTTATAACAGCAAAAGAAAAATGAAATTTGAGCTCTGAAGAATATGAATAATCATTGAATTCAAAAAATACTATACTAAGAGAGTGATCAGGAAGTATTGTAGAAAAAATGTAGTGATGCTGTTGATGTCAAATAAAGTTATAAGCATTGACAAAACGCATGGTTTTCTTGATAAAGGCATAAATAATTCACTAATTGACTGGGTGATAAAAGAAAAACAAAATCAAAAATCACTCAAAAATATAGAATTCCATTCAAAATGATCAGCCTGTGAATAAAATAGGTTTCCGAATGATCAACTGTATCAAAAACTAATTTTCAATAATCAAAATGAGTACACCATTAAATATAATTTTCAGTTGGTTTGAAAAAGGTGATATTCCTACAGAGTATCAATTTAAGCAGACCTTTTCTTCATTCCGCCATTTAGATGAAAAAATCAAAATGGATGAGGTGGCAGGCTTATATGAAGCTTTTCAAAAAACACTGCCTGTCCTTACTTTTACCAATCATTTGGAAGATGAAAACGCGCATATTTCAGTGCTGGCAAAACGTAATGCATCCAATCTTACGGATGCCAATGTAGAGGAATGGAAAGAAAAATTAAAAATCAAATTAGCCGCTACTATCGATGGTAGTGGAGAGACTGGGAATGTCTTTACAAAAGAGCAGATCAGAGAAATAGTCAATGTATTTCAGGCAAAAGATGATGAAATGCTTGAATATATTAGGAGAATTAATGAAATATTAGCTTCTGATGATGTCAATCTTGATGAACTTCAGGAAATCGTAGACTATATCAAAGACAACAGGGAACAGATAGAATTGCTTAAAGAGGCTGTTGCCAGAAGCATTTCAGATGATAAAATCAACCTTGTCGGGATTTATTCAAACTGGGGTGCTGTTACTTATCAAAATCAGTTTAATGATTTAGTCTACAGTAAAATTAAAAATATCGAAGACGCGGCCAGCGCTGAAAAAATTAAACATGAAGAGAGAGTTAGAGGAGACTCCAGGATAAAACATGATCTTGATACTCTAAGTTTTGTAATTGATGCTTACGACACTGTTACAATGTTTACAATACCCATTAAGGTAAGAAGAATAGACACCAATACTATAGAAGTGCTATTTGACTCATTACCACCCAATATAATTCAGTTAACAATTAAAAAAATATAATTATGGACATTAAATATGCTTATTATCGAAGCTCTGTTGGATACAAAATAGAAGGGAAAACAGACAATGATATTTTAACCGCTGGCGGCGGTACAAGAGGAATCAATTCTTTTTGGCATGATGGAAACTTAAATCCGTTAGATTACGTACCAAAAACGCGAACGTTAACAATTAACGGTACAGCCTATGATTTGTCAGCCAACAGATCATTTACAACACCAGATACCATTACCCGTCTGAAAGGAGGGGCATCCGGTTCTTTGGTTTCCGGAGATGTTACTCTTGCAGCAGGTGCTAATATGACCGTTAACCAGACCGGAAATACAATCACATTAGTCTCTACAGACACTACCTACAGCGCAGGGAATGGTTTGACATTGTCAGGAACCTCATTTTCCTTACCGGTTACTACTTCAGGTACAGGAAATGTGGTTACGGGAATTAGCCAGACAACCAATGGATTAACAGTAAATCTGGGTTCTATGCCCACTTCATCAGATTTAGCGAATTATATTCCGTTATCACAAAAAGGAGCCGCAAATGGGGTTGCTGCACTGGATGCTTCAGGACTGGTACCTGCATCTCAATTGCCATCTTATGTAGATGATGTTTTGGAGGGATATTATAAAAATGCTGACGGAAAATTTTACAAAGAAGCGGGTTATACTACCCTTATTGCTGGTGAGACAGGTAAAATTTATGTATCTCTTGATACCAACAAAACGTACCGATGGACTGGGACAACGTTCGTTTATATCACCTCAGGGGCTGTAGATTCTGTAAATGGATTAACGGGTGTTGTAGTACTAAACAAATCTCATGTAGGCTTAGGGAATGTTGATAACACGGCAGATGCAGCGAAAAATGTTCTTTCCGCTACAAAATGGGCTACAGTACGAACGATTACACTTTCAGGTGTTACTGCAACAGCACAAAATATTGATGGTTCCGGAAATGTAACGGTACCTATTACGGCTGTTCCTGCGACATTATTAACAGGTACTGCAGCAGTCAATACAACCGGATCAGCTGCAAAATTAACAACACCAAGAACAATTTCTGCTTCAGGTGACGCTACATGGACAGCAACTTTTGATGGTTCAGCAAATGCTACCTCAGCATTGACATTAGCTGCAACAGGAGTAACTGCTGGAACTTATGATGAGGTGACTGTTGACTCTAAAGGTAGAGTAACTGCCGGAAGTAATAATGTAAAGTCATATACTACCTCTATTTCCGGAACAGCAGGCGTGGTACACAATTTAGGGACTAGAAATGTAGATGTTGCCATGTATGATACAGTAACCTTTTACAAAATAGATGGTAGAATAAAATTAACCGATCCGAATAAAATAGATGTTGAATTTGATTCTGCTTTACCTAATGCTGTATCCATAACAGTAACGCGTAAAGATATTTAACATGGATGTAAAATACGCATATTATAACACTTCTAAAGGCTATAAAGTAACGGGCGGCACAGCTGCCCAGTTTTTAAAGGCAGATGGTTCTCTGGATAACAGCTCTTATGTTAATAAATCAGGAGACACGATGAGTGGTACCCTCACATTAAATCAGGCCGTAAGCAGTACGATAAGAAAAGATTTATCTACGATAACGACAGGAACCGGATTTGCGAGAGATATTTTACAGTTGGCAGGTTCTAATGGCGTAGTGGATACTGTTGGGTGGTTTGGCAATGTAGATGCAGAAGGTACTGTAAAAGTGACATATGGTTATTTAGGTACAACAGCTTACAATACTACTAAGGCACTTCTCTGGACATCTGATCAGAGAGTAGGAATTGGACTGAGCGGATCATCATTACCGCTGGATGGGTATAGGCTGCATGTTTCCGGGAATAGCTATACATCCGGTAATATAGGAGTAGCAGGAATAATTAACAGTACAGCGGGTGAACTTCAGGTTCAAAGACAGGGAGTAAATAGAATTAAAACAGGGTCTACATATACATTAATTTCAGGAGATGGAGCTTCGGGAATCGTTTATTTAAGACCTCAGGGAGATTCAACAAGTGCTGGTCAGGTAGTGATCAATGCTAATAATACTCAGTTTGTAGATGCTTATAATTTGTTATTTGGCAGTCAAACGGCGACAGGATCAACTATTTTCCATACTAATATGGCTAATTCAACACATGGTTATGGGATGTGGTTAGCTCATAATTTACAATTTGATGGTACTGATTTTATCCAGCCAAGAGGATCATTAAATTCATTGGGACTTACAGTGAATAACCATAAAACTTTTTCATTTAATTATGGGAGCGCCACTGGTACCAATGGTAGTGTTCCGGCATTAACTGAGGTCGTGAAAATTAGTAATACCGGTAAAATTACAACGTTAAATGATGGAACTTCTTCTGATTGGATGTCGGCATATAATACAGGTCTTGTTTACAGAGGTGTTTTAGGTCCTACCGTAGATTTAAACAGTATTACCTCTACAGGATGGTGGGTTCAGACAGGAAATGCAAATGCAACTTCTGCAAATAATTACCCTGCAGGTTTAGCAGGTCAATTAAGAGTTTACTATACTTCAACACATATCGTTCAGGAATATACAACTTATGCTAATAACAATGATGTGTACAGGAGGTATTACTTTAGTGGAACCTGGTATCCCTGGACAAAAGATTGGGATTCAAATGATTTTTCTGCAGCCAATATCAACAACTGGAATACCGCATTTAATTGGGGAAATCACGCTAATGCAGGATATCTTTCGAATGCTGTATTATCTAATTACTACACAAAAAGTGAGTCTTTAAATACATTCGTTGGGAAAAATGGAGTAGAAACAATAAGCGATACCAAGACATTTACCCATAGCCCTGTTATTCCGGCAGGAACTTTAGAGACTCATGCAGTCAATATAAAACAGCTAAATACAAAAGCTAATGGTCAGGAAAATGCTATGGCTGTGGGATTTTCGTCCGGAAATGTACCTACTTCAGATGGAAATGCATTTCCGTATATGTATCATAGCTCGGGATTATATGTAGCATTGGCAACACAGTCTTATGTACAAACAAACTTTTTAAGTACCCCAAATGGTACATCCGTTGTTATTTCAGGTTCAAATCTGAATAATTACCTTAAAACAGGCTTTTACAGGGGAGTGGGATTAGCCAATGCGCCTTTAAATAATAACGGCTGGTGGTATGTGGCCATTGAAACCCACGATGGTACCTGGGTAAAGCAGACTGCAACTTCATTTGGGTCAAGTAATACGGGCAATATAACCTACCAAAGGACTATGAGCGGAGGCAGCTGGTCTAATTGGGCGCAAATCTGGACTACTCAGGATTTTAGCATAGGAAGTATTCAGCAATGGAATTATATGGCTCAGTACGGATTACAGCTCAATTCGGACTTTACAGTAAATACCGGATCAGGTTTAGCGATTTCAGATAACCATATGAATACTGGTGAGTCAGGTATTGTAGATATTCATCAGAAAAGATTTTTAGCAACAAAACGAAACGAATATTATTTTTATGGTTCTGAGTATAATGGATTTGGAGGGTTGAATTTTCATACGGAGTCAAGTAGCTTCGGAATGGGAAGAGAGGCTAATAAGGATGATAAGTTAACAGTAGAAGGCACCATAAAAGCCAGTAAGAATTTTAAATCTGAGGATGAAAACCCGGATACAATGTTTATTCCTAATGGCAGAACAGCGAGTCTCAAAGATGAAATTGTTAATGATCAGTCTGATCCTAAGAATTATGCCGTTAGATTAGATCCGCATGAATATGAGTTCTTTTCCAGCAATCTTAGCATAGATGATAGAAACAGGCTTATCCATGTTATTGGAGAACAGATTAAAATGGTGGTCAATTTCAAAGAAATTTATCCCAAACAGCAGATCGTTATTTATAACTTTGACAGTGGAGGTACCATGGGAGTTGATGTATATGGTAAAAGAATATATAATATCAGCCCAAACTGTTTCCTTAGATTGTATGTAACAAAATCACGAAGAATAATTGCAGAACAGGAACAGGTCTGTAAGTTTATCTGGTAAGAAATAGAATAGTTATTCTACGGAATACAGATTAAAAACTTCTTACAATACTGTAAGATAAAACCCACAGCCAGAGGATGAAAGTCTTCTGATTGTGGGTTTTTGTGTTGTATTACATGAGAGCGGCAAATATAAAATGAATGTTTTCAACCAGAGAATAAATTGCTTGAATAAGATTTTTTTTGTCTCCCAAATCGAAGCACATAAAGAGCTTAACGAATATAAAAAAATCACCACTTTAAATAAGTGGCGATTGTATTGTGTGCGGCCTCGGCGAGGTTATCTTATACCTTATCTCTTTGTTTTTATTTTAGATCATCAAATTCCAGATAGAGTATTTCCGGGTTACTAAAATTAATGTTTTTATATTCTTTAGTACCCGTACATTTTTCTGATAAAGATTGAGTTTCTTTAGCTTTACTGGCAACTATTGCTATTTCACCATTCTGTAACAAAGTTGCTATAGCCTTATTTTTGATATCTATTTTTGAAAGTTCATCAAAGTCCGGACGATTTAAGATCTGATGCGCTAAAAACTGCTGTTTCTGATCTCCAAATAAAATATAGTGGCAAGGTTGGCCTTCGCTTTTGTCTTTATTTAATTGATGGAAATACAGGACTTTGGTAATTTCCACTTGCGCATCCTTGATGATCAGTTCTCCGCCTCGCTCAAAATGACCACGGTAAATATTGGCTTTAAATGTTTTTATATCATTCATAATACCCGGAAGAACAAATTTTTCAGGTTCTATGGTATACAGTTTAACCTCAGGATGGGTCAGCTGATCTTTTTTATAATTTAAGGTAGAAGTCTGATCCAACTGAATTTTCAGAATGACCTGATAATCATGGGGAGCATAAAAAAGCGGAAGATGAGATGCATATTGAGTATCGTCTCCCAGTAAAACCATACCGTGAATTCCCGGATGGTCTTTCATATCATGTTGTTGAGAAAACAGAGTTACTGAACTGTTCAGCAGAAACATAAGGATAATGCGGGATAAAATAGGGTAACTATTCATTTCTTGTTTACAATATTTTTGCAAAGATACATTCGAAAACCCCATTAGTATCTCACTAAAAGAGTCTGTTTTTATGATATTTCTCCAGGAAGAACATACAGCAATATTTTTAAGTAATTAAATAAAGCGTTTTGATTATCCATAAGCTTTAATGAATCAACGTAGTTGATTCTATCCTTTGCTCCCTGAAGATATGCAAAATAAAGCTAAAACTTTGCGTTAGAAAAACATGTCACCAGTACATTATATTTTGAATCAAAAAATCCTTAAAGAATGTCATTTTAGATAAAGATTTGCTAAAGAAGCAGAATTAACATTTTTATAAAATAGAATCGGACACATCCAGGTATTTCATGTCGTATTTTTTTCTATATTTAAAAAAAGTAAGTATCTATTTTACTAATGTTTAGAAAAATGGCCTGTGTTTGTATTCTGCATTCTAAAACATGCCTGTAAATATAATTTAAAAGAAAACAATGCCGATAAACTCATTACCTCCGGACGGAGGCCTGTTATATAAAGAAACAGATATGGCTCACTTTTTCCCTGAGCCCTTAAACGCAATAACAGCTGTATTTTTTTTAGCCATAGCCATTTTCTGGACTCTTAAACTGAAGGGTAATTTCAAAAAATATCCTTTTTTAACCTACTGCCTGGTGTTATTATATATTGGTGCCATAGGAGGAACGGTTTACCATTCATTCAGACAATGGCCGGTATTTATTATGATGGATTGGCTGCCCATTATGGTATTATGCCTGTCTGCCGGGTTTTATTTTATAGCGCAGAGTACCAGATGGTATTATGCTGCTGTAATGGTTCTGGGATATGCACTCCTTATGTTCGCTTTGAGAAACTGGATTTTGGCAGATAACCCTTCTCTTTTTATCAATGTCAATTATGCAATTATGGCTTCTTTTGTAGTTTTCTCGGTACTAAGATATCTGATCTATACCCAATGGAAAGCTGGCCAATGGGTAGGTTTTGCTGTATTGTCGTTTGTTTTTGCATTAACCTTCCGTATCGCTGATAAATGGGAATGGTTCAGTTTCGGAACCCACTTTTTATGGCATACTTTCGGGGCAATAGCGACGTTTTGTATGTTTAATTATATCAGTCTTACGCAGAATACAATTAGAAAAAAATAAGTAGTTTTTATTTTCCTTGAAATTCTAATTAAAAAAATTGCAGGCCAGACCCCCAAACGAATATAAAAATACCAGCAAATAAGTACCATTTTATAGACTTTTAAGATTTTTAAACCTTATCCCTTTACAGCATACCCTGGAAAAAGGAGCATCATCCATAGATACCATTGTATTGCGGCTGGAAAAAACGTCATACAATAATCCTCCTCTCCAAAATGTTTTGGATGTTTTTGCCCGTACCACAGATTTTATGCTGAATCAGATTGCCAGTGACGATCTTATTATTTCACAGTTGGAAGCGACAACCACCAATGTACGTATCAATTTCTTTTTTATCAACAGGATACTCACCACCCATTCATTTATATTTGATAAAGAGGAGATGACGAAATGGTGGCAGGAAGGACTGGAGCTTTTCCAAACCACTGAATACAAAAGTCTATTGTTAAGAGCAAAGCCTGTTGATCTATGAATTTTGAATCGTAAAGTCTTTGGATTTGACAGGTAAATGAGGTTGTTTCCTTCAGATTTACTTCAAAGTCGAGAGACTTCAAAGAGCAAGGTGATGTGCTCTATGGTTTACAATGTATATAAACTTCTGTATTTGCTTCGAAGCAACTTGAAATAAGAGAAGAAATAAACCATAAAATTTGTATAACTTCATTTCTCTCTCGGAAAGATTCACCATTTTTTAATTTATGTAATCTATCTTCTAGAGCAGATTTAGAGATGAAGTTTATAACAATATGAACTTGCTTTTTTATATTTGGATAGCCTTTTATCGTCTTGAAGTATGAAATGGTTTGATTTGAGCTTTGTCCGGTTCTTACTCTAGATATTTTAGTTTCTACTGAATCGTTTTTGTATAAATTGTTCCAATGATTTTCCTTGATTTCCCATTGATCATCAGATGGAGATAAATTACCTAAATTTTTTAACGCTTGCCCTATAATATCTTGAAAATCAGAAGCTGAAAAATTTGAGTTTTTATATTTTGAATGATAGAATGCTATTGAATCTTCATTTAACCCTATGTGATCTGCCCATTCTTTAGAAAGGTCATCACATATAAAGTATTCATAATTTGCTTTAAATGTATTTTCAACAAACTCAAATACAGAGTTAGTTTCGAAATCTGTTGAATTAATTCGGAATTTTCCTTTTTCAGAGGTAACGTTCTCAAGTTCTGGATGTTCTTTAAAAATTTTTAAAACAGAGTCTAAGTTTCCAAGTAAACGACTATCTTTAAATAGTTTTCTATTGCAATATATGAACTCAGGATTATCAAATGTTATTATATAACTTCTGGTCCAATTAATTACTGAAAGAATTGGGTAGCATAGATCTGTTTCATACTCGATAAAAAGTTTAGATAGTTTTTTTGAACGAAGAGTTATAGATTTATTATTTAAAAATAAAGATAAGTCGTTAACAACATTATTTTTTATTTTGTATCCATCTTCTGTTTCTTCAATTTCTAACAAATATTCGAATTGCTTTAAAATAGGAATTAAGTTAATTTCTCTCTCAAGTATTTCATTTCTCTTTTTGATTCTAAAAAAGCATTTTTTAATTTTGTTTTCCTCAAATTCTTTATAAATTTTACTGAGTATAATAAGAATTGACGTTGGAGTCAAATCATCTTTATGTTTTGAATAATCTATTGATGTTGCAAAAGAAGATAAAAAATTTGTTTTTGGTACATAATTTTTTATTTTTCCTACAGTGTTATTACACCAATATAAAAAACCATCAAACGTATTTTTGGGCCCAAGTTGATTAATTCTTGATGAATTTATGGATAAAGCAATTTTCTCTTCATCGTTACTTACTCTTACTGTATTAAGAATGTATCCTTGTAATCCGAAACTAGATACATTTTCTTTCAAGTCAGGTGATTCTAAACTTTTTTGCCTAATTGCTCTGTCAGAAACATTCATGTTATCCATACTTAATTTTTCAAAAGAAGTATTGTCTTGTGAATATATAGAAGTTATAACATTGTAGTCCAAGACTTCAAATGTCTTAAGGAAATCCGATATTTTTGAAATATTTCGTCGAGCAACAACAAGATGCTCTTCAAAATCAACTAAGCACATGTAAGCCAATTTTACTTCTTCCCAATTTATTATTAATTCCTCTGTGAACGAGGGTTTTTTAATATACTTAAAAACTAAAATAGAGTAAAATATTTCAATCCCGTTACTTAATACTTTTTTCTCTTTGACAATTTCTAATAAAGATCTTCCATGTTTATCAGTAGCTGCCTCTGCAAAAGTTTCTTTTATAATTCTTTTTGAAAGGAATCCTGATGTTTCCTTAATATAGAAGTAAGCATTTTCATGTAGAATTATGTTATCTAATAATTGTGAAGCAGTCATCTGATTTATGATTTAGTTTTTATAAATAATGTGTAGCTAATAGTGTATCAACGAAAAAAGGTTATTTATTAAAATTAAGTTTTAATAAGTAGAAATGCTCTTAATCGCATGCTTAAACTGAATATTACTAAATTTCCTTATAATTTTGTTCTATCCAGTTTTTAATTCCTATATGCGTTCGAATATCAGTAGGTACTTCAACTCTGATTATACGTTCTAATTTCTGACGAGAGACTAGATTATCATTCCAATTCCAGGTTAAAGCCAAGCTGTTTATAAAATATAACATTTCATAACCTTCCTCTCTATTTAGCATAGCAGCATCTTGAGCCGCTATAAATTTTGGATTATCATGATCAGCCCTTGCAGACCACTTATAGTCTGAATAGACCATTTGAGATTTTTGATAGTTCATAAGATCATACTTTTTAACAAATTTAATAATGCAACATATAAGATAATTACGGCTTTCCGTAAACAATAAAAATAAAAAGCACTTCCAAATTTTAATTCAGTATTTCTACTGAATTTCTCCAAAATTTAATCACAAAAAAAATCCCAACTTTCGTCAGGATTTATTCATTTATAAGTTTAAAGAAATCAGATAAACTAATTTTTCTTGCTTCACATATTTTAAAAAGTGTTTCAACGGGTATTCTGTAAGTTTCTTCACTTTTAATTTTTCTAATAGTGCTTTCTTCTACACCATGATTTTTAGCAAAAGAATTTTGTGACTTGCCTTCTTGAAGCCAAGGTATCAACCATTTTTTTGTAATGTATAAACAAATTTTTTCGTTTATATCTGTCATAGAGCAAATGAAATAATTAAATAGTAAAAAATTACGGTCGATCGACCGTAATTGAATTTCTTTTCTTACATTTATAAAAAAATACAACACATGAAAAAAAGCAGAACAAATTTTGATCCTCAATTTCGGGCAGAAAAGAAGAACTCCGGGTTACAGCTGATGGAAACTTTCTTTCAGTTCAATGAGCTGGATGTTTCCAAAGAAAGGCTAAGCAACATTATGAATTATGCGGTAAAGCGAAATAGCTGGATCAATGAAGATCCGGCGGTGATCTTTGAGTTTTACCAGTCGATGAGGTCGTTGATCCGGGCAGGATATCTCATGATGCTGAAGGAAAGAAAATGGACGGTTGATACTCAGCCGGAGAAGATTTCTCCATTGGTTCTTGGCTTGCTTTCGGAGAAGGAATACCGGAATCCTCTGCTGGTTTTCAAAACAGCATTCAGAGAATACACTCTCAAAGAATTTGATTACTTTATGTCCGGAATTGTCTATTTTTCAATGGGTGTCTATGAAAATCTACCGGAAAGGAATATCGTGATGCCTTACATTCATACGGTTAAAATGCTGGATGCCGCACACCTTATTCTTCAAAGAAAGAGAGAAAAGAAGTTGGCTGACACTACTTTAGAATAGGGGGCAAATGCAAAACAGAGGAAATAGCATTACTTGTAGCATTTAAACCATTAAGAAAAATGAAGAGGATAAGATAAGTTAAGATTCATCTTTGATGAATGAAGAAGACAGCTTTATCAATAGCTTTAGCTATATTCTTAACGGCTTAAAAAATCTTAATGGTTCAAATATATTCAATCATTTTTGAAACTGTTGATTCGTCGAAGTGTATGGATAAGGATATCACTTCATCAGCGACAAAGTCGCCTCGCTTTACCTCCTTAAAATAAAACGGAATTAGTAATGAAACTTTGCGTTTCATCTTTGTAATCAATCAAAAACAGCTGAGAATAGTTTAAATTTTTATTGCCATATAACTTCAATCAATCGGATATTCTTTAATGCGAAAATCAAATCAAATAATCAAAAAATAGCATTTTTTCGCATTATTCAACTCGCTAATTTTGCTGCTATAAATTGATTAAGTTGAGTTGCGCCTTGGAACGATGCTGGACAAAGATTCTATCATCATCTTGGGGCAAAAGAAAATAAGGATGGGTTGAATTACGAATGGAATGTATAAAGAAATGGAAATTAGCATAACAAAAATTAAGGAAAACGAAATAGCAGTATTACAGGAGATTGGCAAAAAAACGTTCTCTGAAACATTCGCTGAGAATAATACAGAAGAAAGTATGACGCAATATCTTGAAACAAGTTTTGCCATAGAAAAGCTTAGTGCTGAGGTGAACGATAAAAACTCCGAATTCTACCTGGCGAGGGTAGATGATAAGGTTATCGGATACTTAAAGCTCAACACCGGATCTTCACAAACAGAAAGTAAAGGTGATAATACACTTGAAATTGAAAGGATATATGTTTCTAAAGATTTTCACGGAAAGAAAGTGGGGCAGGCCCTTTATGACAAAGCGATAGCTATTGCTAAGGAAAAAAATGTAGATTATGTTTGGTTGGGCGTTTGGGAAAACAATGTACGGGCGATTGGATTTTATGAGAAAAATGGATTTAAAGAATTTGACAAACATATTTTCAGACTTGGAAATGAAGAGCAGACCGATATTATGATGAAACTGAATTTGAAAACCGACCCAATGAAAATTGAATTTTTTATAAAATCATTCGAAGAATTATCCACTATTGAACTCTACAAAATATTAAAATTAAGAAGCGAAATATTTATTATAGAGCAAAACTGTGTGTATCAGGATATCGATGATAAAGATTTAAAATGCCATCATTTGATGTGTTTGGTAGATGGAAATCTGGCAGGATATACCAGAATTGTACCTCCCGGTTTAACGTATGAAGACGCTTCAATTGGCCGTGTTGTGATCGGTTCGGAGTATAGAGGATTGGGACTGGGAAAACAGCTGATGGAACATTCTATCAAAGGCTGTAAAGATATTCTTAAGGAATCAACCATTCGAATCAGTGCGCAATTATACCTGTTGAAATTTTACAATTCTCTTGGCTTCAAAGAAGTAGGAGAGTCTTATGATGAAGACGGAATTCCACACATAGAAATGGTTTTACACTAATTCCAGAATGTTTTTTAGAATTGGATTAGGGTCGTCTTTTCGCCATTGAATATACAAATCGGTAACAAAAGGAAGCGGTATAAATCGGATTCCGGTATTTTGGTGAAGATGGTAAGAATGCGGCAGGATTGAAATGCCTAATCCATTTTTAATCAATGAGATAATGGTTGATCCAAACTCACATCGAATATAGGATCCAAGATTGATTTTATAAAAATCGATCACTTCCTGAACCAGTACATCATAGCTGCTGCCGTCATCTCCTGTTGTCAGAAGGAATTTTTGCTCTTTCAATGTTTCTTCAGAAATATCAGCAAGGGTTTTAAAATGATGATTTTCGGGAACAACCAAAGATAGATTTTCATGGCATAATTTCTTTTCATTAATAGCTGAATACGTATTAATATCCCGTGAAAACGCCAGATCTATCTTGTAATTTTTAAGATAATCTTCCTGGATGTCATTTGTCAGCTGAAACAATTCCAGATTAAGATTGGGAAAAGCTACGGAAACTTTTTTTATAAAATCAGGCAGCACCGAAGAAGAAATAGAGTCGGGATGCGCAATTCTTATCGTTCCGGATTCTCCCAGATGAATCTGTCTGGCCAACTGATGAAAAGATTCCATCTGGCTCAGTTCTTCACCCCATTTTTCCTGCAAAAACTTTCCTGCAGGAGTAAGTTTCACATTTCGCTTATCGCGGTAAAACAACTGAACACCCAGTTCACTCTCTAAAGACTGAATATGTCGGCTCAGAGCAGATTGTGTGATATTCATTTTTGCGGAAGTATTCCAGAAATGAAGCTCTTTTGCCAATGCCAGAAAATATTTAAGCTGTTGTATGTTCATTAATGCAAATTAATCATTAGTTGGGTAAATTTAACAAGTAAATTGAATTAAAAACCAGTCAAGCAAAAATTTTCTTATTGATAAGACTTCTTGCCATTTAACTTTAGGCATTAAAAACAATCGAAGTTGACATAGCAAAAAGAGTGTTGCTTTTTCTTTTAAAGTTGAAAGAGAAACGATTTACTTATATTTACCCCGCAAAGCAAATTCATATGTTCAAAAGAGTAATTACTGTATGTGTCCTTAGCTTTTATACGGTTTTTTGTTCGGCCCAGCAGGTTCGGCCTTCAAAATCATCTGAAATTTACCGTGAAATCAAAACCCTTAAACACCTTCCTAAAGTTTTATACCTTGCGGCTCACCCCGATGATGAAAATACAGGATTACTTTCCTGGTTAATCAACGATCAGAATGTAGAAACGGGGTATTTGTCTTTAACCAGAGGAGATGGCGGTCAGAATTTATTAGGTACAGAGCAAGGTGCTGCATTGGGATTAATCAGAACGCATGAGCTTTTGGAGGCTAGAAAGTTAGACGGTGCCCAACAGTTTTTTACCCGAGCGATTGATTTCGGGTTTTCTAAAAATACGACTGATACTTTTAAACAATGGGATGCTGACAGCATTACAGCGGATGTGGTTTGGGTTATCCGCCAATTCCGTCCGGATGTGATCATTTGTCGTTTTCCTCCTACTGCAGCAGCAGGTCACGGGCAGCATGCGACTTCGGCTGTAGTTGCAGAAAAAGCTTTTAAGCTGGCAGGTGATAAAAATGCTTTCCCGGATCAACTGAAATATGTCAATGTATGGCAGCCAAAACGCGTATTGTGGAATACCTTCCGATTTGGCGGGGTCAATACGACAGCTGAAAATCAACTCAAAGTTACCGTTGGGCAATATGATGCACAACTGGGAATGGGTTATGGTGAACTGGCAGGATTAAGCAGAAGTTTACATAAAAGCCAGGGGGCAGGAACACAGTCTGTAGCCGGGATCAGAACCGAATATTTTTCACACGTTATTGGCGATCCTGCAAAAACAACCCTTTTTGACGGAGTAACTAAAACCTGGACTTTACAAGGAAATGCTGATATTGACCAGTCATTGGATAAAATTATTTCCGATTTCAATTTCAATAATCCGGACCAGAGCTTGCCTGCGTTGCTTGCGTTGCGAAAAAAGGTCATGACGCTCAATGATTCAGACCTGAAAAAAGATAAAATTAAATCCCTTGACAATATTATTTTAAGCTGTGCCGGGTTTATGGGCGAGGTAGTTACCAATCAGGCTGAAGCTGTTGCTGGGGATAAACACAATTTCAGGTTAAATCTGATTTCAAGAGCTACAAATCCTGTCGTTCTGGAAAATGTAAAATGGTTAAGCCAATCTGAAAGCTTTAACAGAGCACTATCAAAAGATTCTTTAATTACCATTCAGCATGATATTCAGATTCCTGCAGATGCAGCACTCACAGAACCTTACTGGTTGGCAAAGCCAGCCAAAGACGCAGCCACTTTTTCAGTGCCTAATGATACTTTAGTCGGTTTGCCTGAGGCAGAATCCCCACTCAATGTTTTACTTGGTTTAAAAATCGGTTCGGAAAAGTTTCAGGTTAAACTTCCTTTATCTTTCAAGAAATTAGATCCGGTACGTGGTGATGTGGTAGAAGCCTTGCGTATTGTTCCTGCATTGGAACTGAAATTTACACAACCCCTTTATCTGGTCAAAGAAAACGAAGATTTACATTTGAGCTTAAATGTTAAGGTTAATTCCACCAAACAGTTCAACAATGGTAAAGTAAACCTGATGTATAACGGAGTGCAATTAGGCGGCGGTGATTTAAAATCAATCAATGGGAAAGATTTTACTGTTGATTACGTTATTCCAAAAAATAAATTAGCCTCAATAAACTCATCTCGTTTGCAATTGGATGCCAATTTTGTGGCAGATGGAGTCACTTATAATAAAAAACAAATATTAATTCAGTACCCGCATTTGCCTTCCTTACAATATTTTGCACCTGCTGCTGTAACCGTAATGAAAGGTGATATTCAGACGAAAGTTAGGAAAGTGGGTTATATAGAAGGTGCCGGAGATTTTATTCCTGATTTTCTGCGCATTGCAGGTGTTCAGGTAGATGTCCTGAAAGACGAAGATTTTTATGGCAGCACAGATGAATCCGGCGGAAATGGTAGTCAAAACAAGCTGTCTCAATATGATGCCATCGTATTGGGTATTCGTGCCAATAACACGGAAAAAAAGCTGGGTCGCTGGATGCCGTTTTTATGGTCTTATGCAAAAGCCGGAGGTAATCTGGTGATGCAGTATAACACCAACCAGGATACTACCGTTGACAAATTGGGAATGTACAATTTCAGTATTGCCAATAAGCGTGTTACCGAAGAAAATGCTGAGGTTACGTTTTTAAATCCAAATCATAAATTACTGAACTTCCCAAACAAAATTACTGCGGATGATTTTAAAGGCTGGGTACAGGAGCGTGGCGCCTATTTCCCTGCTCAATGGGATGCTGCATATGAACCGCTTTTTGAAATGCATGATACCAATGAAGAGCCTCTTCAGGGATCAACTTTATATGCAAAATACGGGAAGGGGAATTTTATTTATACACCGTTAGCATTTTTTAGACAGTTACCTGCTGGAAATGTGGGTGCAGCACGTCTGTTTTTAAACTTTTTATCTGCACAGAAAAACTGATGAATAAGAAACTTAAAAATTGGAATACCTGGTATATACTATTAGCAGCTGCATTAGTATTGCAGATCGCATTTTATTATTGGTTTACTAAATTCTGGGCATGAGTACTATAGATTGGACAGTTCTTATTTTTACACTCGTTGTAGTGGTGGTGTATGGCGTATTCATCGGCCGTGGCCAAAAAAGCAATGAATCCTACCTGAAAGCAGATAACAAAATGCCCTGGTACATTGTGCTTATTGGTATTATGGCGACGCAGGCCAGTGCTATTACATTTCTTTCAGCGCCGGGCCAGGCATATACAGACGGGATGCGTTTCGTTCAGTATTATTTTGGGCTGCCTTTGGCGATGATTGTGATCTGTATTACTTTCATCCCGATTTTTCAGCGCTTGAATGTTTATACGGCTTATGAATATTTAGAAAACCGTTTTGATAAAAAAACAAGAGTACTTACTTCACTGCTTTTTCTTTTTTCCAGAGGCTTATCAACGGGAATCAGTATTTACGCTCCAAGTATCATTTTATCAAGCGTTTTAAACTGGAATATTTATTTAACCAATGTTTTAACAGGGGGAATTCTGTTGATTTATACCTATGTTGGTGGTGCCAAAGCAATCGCTCACACCCAAAAATTACAGTTTCTCATTATTCTGGGAACAATGGCTTTTGCAGGTTTTCTGCTCATTCAGAATATGCCGAACGGAATTGGTTTTAAGGATGCGCTTTATCTGGCGGGAAAATCCGGAAAGCTCAATGTAATCACCACAGAATTTGATTGGAAAGATAAATACAATATCTGGAGCGGCTTAATCGGTGGTTTTTTTCTGGCACTTTCTTACTTTGGGACAGACCAGAGTCAGGTGGGGAGGTATATTACTGCGAAAGACAATACCAACGCAAAAATGGGCTTGCTGTTGAACGGATTGGTTAAAATTCCGATGCAGTTTGCTATTCTCCTGATTGGTGCTTTGCTTTTCGCATTCTTTTCTCTGAAACCGGCTCCGATTTATTTTAACGAACGCTCTTATCAATATTTAAAGGAAACAAAACCAGAACAGGCTGCCGTTTTTGAAAAAGAGCATCAGGATTTGCAACTAAAATTTAATGCAGAATCGAAAGAAATTCTAAAGCTGAAAGAAACTCATTCTCCCCAACTTAATAAAACAATTCGGGATTTTAAAAATACACAAACCCAGGTGAAAGCACTTCACGGCAGGGTAGAAGAAGCGATCAATCATTCAAACTATAATGCGGAGAAAACGGATACGAATTACATTTTCCTGTATTTTGTAAAAAATACCTTGCCTGTAGGAATGATCGGTTTACTGTTTGCCGTCATTTTTCTGGCCAGCTGGGGTTCCATTTCGGCAGCACTGAATTCTCTTGCCGCCTGCTCATTGAAGGATGTACATTTGATATTCAAAAAAGAAATGCCTGATGATGCAACCGAATTGAGGTATAGTCGTCTGCACACTTTAGCATGGGGAATTTTCTCAATTGGTGTAGCCATGTTTGCCACGCAGATGGGTTCCCTTATTGAAGCGGTTAATGTATTAGGTTCTCTTTTCTACGGCCCGATATTGGGGATTTTTCTGGTTGCATTTTACTATAAAAAAATCACAGGTTCAAACGTATTTATTGCTGCAATTTTATCAGAAATTACGGTTATTGCCGTGTATCAGTTCGATATCGTTTCTTTCCTTTGGCTTAATGTGATTGGGGCTGCAGCGGTCATTATATTTTCTGCAATCGGGTTGCTGTTTTATAAGCAGAAAACAGTAAATTCGTAAACAAATAATAACAAAAACAAACAAATAAAAATATTATGAAAACGATTATTAAATCTGCTACTGTACTTTTTGCTGTAATGGCACTTTCAGTGAATACGTTTGCACAGGATACTAAAAAACCTGCCAGCCCTCCGGCTACTGCTACGGGAAAAATTAAAGATGCAAACATTACCATAGCCTATAGCAGTCCTTCTGTTAAAGGGCGTACAATCTGGGGTGGTTTAGAAGCTTATAATAAAGTGTGGCGTGCAGGTGCTAATGAAGCAACTACTTTCGAAACGGATAAAGACGTTACCGTTCAGGGTAAAAAACTTCCTGCAGGTAAATACAGCTTCTTCTTAATCCCTAAAGAATCCGGAACCTGGACTGCAATTTTTAACAAAGAGCCAAAACAATGGGGTGCTTATAAATATGAAGAATCCAAAGATGCTTTGCGTGTTGATGTAAAAACAAAGGCTTTACCAGCAACACAGGAAGCTTTAGTGTATAAAATAAACAATAATGGATTCACAATGGATTGGGATAAAATCTCAGTTCCTGTAGAAGTAAAATAAATGTAAATACAAGAAATTAAAATCCCGTTAATCCGGGATTTTTTTTTGTTTACAATTTTGATAAATAGGTTTTTATGGGTGGGAAAAGTGACAATGCGGATTGTCTTCAGACACTTTTATTGATGATTTAGTTCGTTTGAGCCCAATTAAACAAGAATTGTAACGTTCATTTTCATCTTTTACATCGAAAATACTGTTATGTGCTGTTTATTTTACCCTTATATCGTCATACAAGTTATCAACTACTTTTTCTAAAATTTCTCCTGTTTCATTAAAGCTGCTGTTTGTCAATATGGCTATCCCTATATTTTGTTTGGGATAGATCGTAAACCAATTTTGCATTCCATAGATACCTCCGTGATGTCTGTAAATTAATTCATTACCATTTTCTATGATATACCAATGATAGCCTTCCCAAAAATCAGAACTTTCTTTATACAATTTTTTATGAGATTCATTGACAATAAGATTTGACTTGTCGAGTTGCAATTTCATATATTTCACCAGATCTGTAGTCGTAGAGTGCAATCCTGAAATTCCACCCCATAGAGTTCTATTGAAGTTAGGCATTATCTCATTTTTATCATTATAACCTTTTACCAATCTTCCTCTATCATTTTCATTGAGTGTAAACTTAGTTTGGCTCATTTTATTTGGTTTCAAAACAAATTCAATTACTAATTCCTCAAAAGATTTTTGATACACTTTTTCAAGTATATAAGCTGTTAACTCTGGAGCTGTGTTAGAATAGGAATATGTTTCTCCGGGTTTCGTTTCAATTTTGATTAGTTTTAATCCCTCAAAAAAAGCCTCTTTATTTTCACTTTTTATGGGGAAATTAGGAAATCCACTGGTATGGGTGATGAGGTGCTTGATTCTTATAGGTTCATCTTTAAATTCTAAATTGGGATAAGGCTCGTTAAGATAGATTCTAATGTCATCATTTAAATTTATTTTTTTATCAAGTACGGCTTTAGCAGCCATGTAACCTGTAAAGGTTTTGGTTACAGAAGCCAATTCATAAAGTGTAGAATTGTTGGGTTTGTTTCCTTTTCCAATAGTTAATTCTCCAAAATGTTTTATTGTGGATTTTCCATCTTTAAGCACTGCAATGGAAACAGAATGAAATCTTTTATCCTTTAATAATTGAAGAGCATTTTTTGTAATCGCATTTTGAACATTCCGCTTATTAATAAGTAAATTACTTTTACAGCCCAATAAGGCAAAAAATAAAATAGGGGTTAAATATTTCATATTTTCTAAGTTTTAATTTAACATTTATAATCTGATGCAAATGTGCTGTAGAGAATCATGAAAAAAGTCCGTATAAAAAAGTAGGACTCATTTTAATGAATAAAATGAGTCCGATTATCTGCAATCCAAAGTTCGAGTATTTACAATCGTTTAATTGTCAATTGTTTCTGTATGCTGTTGGGGTTTGGTTTGTATATTTTTTAAAAGAGGTATGAAAAGAAGATTTTGAATTGAAACCCACTTCATATAAAATTTCTAACACCGTATATTCTTTTTTCATGGGATCTTTCAGAATGGTCATTGCTTTTTTAACACGGTATTCATTCACAAAATCAAAAAAATGCTGATTGATATGATGGTTAATTAAAACAGACAGCTCACGAACAGGAATGTTCACCTGATTTGCCAGTTCCTGAATCGTTAATGAAGGCTCTAAGAAGGGTTCTTTTTCAACCATGAATTTTTTAAGCTGTTCGATCTGAAAACTTTTTGTTTCGTCGGTTTTATTTTCTGCTTCCAGGGTTTCCGCAAAATTATTTGTCGGTTGTAAGGTAGAATCAATTCTTCGGAAAAGCTCAGGATAATTTAATGCCTTTAATATAAACCAGCAGGCAGCCAATAAGAAGGAAGTTCCTGCCACAATATGTATCCAAATAAATAGATCATTATATGTTGTATATCGTATGGTGTTTTTAAAAATAATACATATATGGATGAAGAGTAAAATCATTGTAAACTGAAACAGCCATTTATATAATAAGGTGTTTGGATTAGTATAATTTTCAAGATAAATCTTCTTGTATTTTTTAAGGACAAGAAATACACCGACGATATAAAAGAAATACTGCAGTTCTCCGATAAGTTGATAAAAAAACATTTCAGGAGAGTGCCACATCCCTTTAAAAAACTCTTCTTTAGCAGAACCTACTGCAAGATAAAGTCTTGGAACTAAAATTAAATTGGCAACGATGAAAGGGATTAGATGCAGTAAATGCTTTCTTTTTAAAGTGAAATCAGTGTAGCAAACTGCATTAACGTACAGATAGAAAAGAGGCATTACCAATAAGTAAGCAGATATTTTGAAGGTTTTCAGATTATAACTATCAATAAAAAGGTGCATGAAAATTCCGCTGATGTCAATGGCATTAATGATAAGGAACGCTGCAAATAATCTGTTTTCTAGTTTTCTTTCTGTTTTTACCGTTAATAAAAATACGGAAAGCAGCAGCGATACAAAAACGGCAATCGCAGCAATAACTTCAAGAAAACTTAATTTGTCCATTTAATCTTTTTTGTAAAAATAGGATATAAGTAACAAAAAGAAATGATTGTCCATCATCATTTCTCAAGTATTGTATTTTGATTATGTTTTCATCACCTAAAAACAAGTATTCTCATTAGATAAAAAAGGCGCCAACGATATTGATTTGGCGCCATTTGGTTGTGGTGACCAAGATGAGCGTATCTTCAAAGACTTTTATCGATGATTTGGTTCAATTGCTTTACCCTCGCACGAATATTTTACGAATAATATGATTTAATTTGTATCAAGGTAATAGGATCTTTGTGGAAAATAAAAGTCTCGTGATACTTAGACGTGTTTGATTTTAAAATCGGTAACCAATACTCAGTCCCAGCTTTAGAACCTGATCGTGATCTGTTTTATTTGCATTGAAAATAAGTCTTCCGTAGGCTGTATTGGCTTCAAAAACAAATCCTTTCTTTGTAATCAGTTTCCATCCAAGACCCGCACCTAATGCAAGATCATAAACATCTTTACTTTCGGTGAAAGTCACGTTGTCTGCGGCATATATTTTTTTTCCATCAATTGAAGTAAGCATTCCAAACCCTTCGACAAAGAAACCGGATGCATATTTTTTTCCAAAATAATACCTGTAGTAGGGGGAGATATAGTAATTCATATCATCATTTGTTGAATGCTCATATACCTTGAATGCAGAAATTCCTAATGATGAATTTTTGTTGAGAAACCGTTCATAACCAACTTCCAAGGCACCGGATAAGGGCGCGAGTAAATTGAATTTGATTTCATTGTTTTTCTGATAAGGATTTGCATCAGCTTCACTTTGAGCATTGACAGAGTAAAAAGCAAACAAAATAATGAGCTGTAAAAGTTTTTTTTTCATAAAAAAGTTATTTGAATTATTTCGATGCAAAACACAAATAATAAAAATTAGAACGGGTTTCAAAAGCTTAAAAATGTACAAAATGGTACTTATTTGATGGTATTTTTATATTCATTAGGTGTCTGACCGGTAACTTTTTTAAATGCTTTAAAGAAAGTTGTTTTTGAAGTAAAGCCGGCTTCCAATCCCATTGTCAGCAGATTATAGTTTTCATATTCTGGATTTGATATCATTTCCTTCACGGCTTCCACCCGATATTGATTGATATAATGGGCAAAGTTATCTCCTGTTACTGTGTTTACAATTTGTGAAACATATCCAGGGCTTATCCCTAGTTTTTCAGCTACTTTTTCTCTGTTTAAAGTACTGTCGGTATAAATGTGCTCGTCTTTACAAAGAAGTTCCAGTTTTTGAAAATAAAGATTGTCAGCCGTTATAGATTCTCTGGATTCTTCTGCAGTGTTATGTTCTTGCTTTATATTGTTTTCTGCAACTTGCAGATCGGGATGTATAATAACCAGATCGTTGTTTAGAAAATGGTAGACAGCATCTTTGTTTTTGGCAAGTTTGTATTTATAAATGCCTATATAGGCTGTCCAGTGCATGATAAATGTTGCTGATAAAGCTAGCCCACTCATGGTAGAGGAAATGTCTATTCCAAAAAAGAAGCCAGTCATATACGTTATGAGCCAGGTAGATAATAATAAATAGAGAGTAGTTAATAAGGTAAGTACCCATTTTTTCTCTTGTGGGTCTTTTAAGTGCCTTATCATAAAATAAGAGTAAAAAGGTGGAAACAGGATGATGATAAAGGCAAATAAAAGCTGAATTACTCTAAGTATATTCATTATGAAAAAGCCTGAATCTGCAATTTTATAAATTCCTAGAATATCATTAAGATGGTATATAATAGTAAAAGTAGAGGAGTAGGCAAACGGAATGTAATACAAATAAGTTTTTTGTCTGTTCTTTACAGTATCATCAATTCGGTTTATTATAAAAAGGAAGATGAAAACGGGTAGTAAAAATATCCACTCAATATAGTCCAGAAAACATAGCAAAGGATAGGACTTAAATGCACCTTCAATTTCAAAAACATAATTCAGTAAAACAATGGACAATGTAAATAGTAAGCAGGCTAAATATTTATTTGAATTACTATTGAATAGAGAGGACTTTAAAATGACTACGCCTAAGACTATTCCCTGAAAAATAGCAATATTTAAAAGTGTTGTATAAATCAATTTTTTATAAAAGTTGTTTTAAAGATTTTGTTGGCATACCATGGTTAAATATAGCTTTTTCGTACGAATTGAAAAAAAAAAATTATGAATGCTGATAACTTTTTTAAGGGGTTGAGAATGAGCTCAACTGAAATGATTTATTAATTTTATAAAAATTAAATGTAGAGAACAGTTCTGGTGAATCAAAAGAAAGACGCCATCTTTATTAAAGTGGCGCCGTTTGGCTTTTGGTGACCAATACGAGCGTATCGTCAAACACTTTTATAGATGATTTAGTTCGTTTGAGCCAAATTAAAAAAGAATTAGCTATCTCCAATCTAGTATTTAACTTCTTGTAGTTATATATTCTCTTTCATTTTTTTCTTTAAGTGAAACCTAGTAATAAGGGGTTAAAAACACTTATTTACTATTGTCTTTTTTTATTTCTAATCTTAATGAATTTCTTTTACAAAATTTATTTTAGTGAATTCCTGATTACTTTTCTTTTAATATATACTTTTGATCAAATCATTAAATTCTTTTAGTTTAATAGGTTTGAACAGTAGAAGAGAATCATTGAAATAAATTGTTCCATCCATGTAATAAGGTATTGACATGTAGGAGGCAGGATCTCCGTTTCCTAATTTCAAATCTTTTCCAACCACTAAAAATGCTATAGGGTCGACAGTCTTTATATTATGCCTTGATATATAAGTATATCGACCTTTTAACGTATCTCCAAATATTGATCCAGTTATAGTGCCACTATCTTTGGTGTTATCGTGATGTTTAACTTGATATTTTCCGTAAAAAGAACTTTTTTCAATATTTACATTTAGTACAGCTGTATCTTTTTTATCTTTAGAGATAGATTTGTAATAATTATCTTGTTTCTCATTTTTACAACTAACGAGAGTAATTGCAAGTAAGATATAAATTAACCTCATAATTAGAATTTTTAATTAATAGATTTAAGGTGATTATAACTGTCAGATTAAGTATTGACTAATTCAATTTATTTCCGCTGAACATCCCCGTATTACTGTATTTGGCTTCTTTTTTTATCTGAAATAAAACCAAGTCACTTTCTTTAATGGCTTCAAGAAACAAATTTTCTTCCAGAATTACACTGTCTCCTTTTGCAATGATTTCATTTCCGATTTTAATTTCGCCGTTAAAGCAATAAATAAAATTGATGACTTTCTCATTCCCTTCAGGAACTTCCACTATTTTATCCTTTTGCAGCCTGATGTCAAAAATATTAGTTTCCACTCTTAATTTCAAAGAAGAATCAGCTCTGTTTCCGGCAACCAGTCTCCAGATGTTTTCACTGAAAATACTTTCAAATTGATGAAATTGAACTTGCGGTGGTAAATCATTTTCAGAAGGTCGCATAAAGATTTGAAGCATTTCAACATCTTCTTCGGCACTTTCTTCGTGTGACACTCCACTTCCGGCATTCATGAGCATCATATAAGAATTGTTCAGATGTTCTTTTTTATCTGTGCTGTCAAGATGAACCATCTTGCCGGAACGGATATAAGAAAAGATCTCATCATTCTGATGTGGATGCATTGGAACTAAACCGGGAGGTTTAAATAAAGCATGATCAATTCTTCCAATGGTTAAAAATCCAGTATCGTTTTTTCCGAGATTGGTTCCCGGATACAATATTTCAACGTGAAATGTCTGGTTGCCGTGTGTATGTTTTTCTGAAGCTCTAATGATTTTCATAAGATAAGTTTTAATTTTAAAAACAAAGAAACACCGCTTTTATATTTTGAAACGATGTTTCCTTTTGTAAATCAAATTTTATTGATAGTTTAAAATTCCAATTAGTTTTCCTCCGTTCGGGCTTGTCCAATCAATTGCCAGCTCCGAAATAATCTGGTCAACAGTAGTGATAATTGCTCCCGCCTGTCTCATTCTTTCCAAAGCTAAATTATCTCCATATTGGGTGTAAGAAGCCGATGCATCTGCAGAAACCTGTACTTCATAACCTTCATCCAACATCTGTAGAACTGGGAAAGTCACACAAATTTCTGTCGTAACACCTGCCACGAAAAGTTTTTTTCTACCTAGGGCCTTTACAGCTTCATTGAAACCTTCGTGATGCATTGCATTTACTATTCCCGGACGTTTGATTCGGGCGTCATACGCTTCAGGTAATATTTCCTGTAATTCAGGAATCAAAGGCCCCTGAGCGTGGTCTTCCATACTTGATGTCAAAATGACAGGAAGATTTAAGGCTTTTGCAATTTTTGCCAGTTTAATGGCATTTTGCTTTACCAAATTAATGTCGTGAGAATGTGTCCACGCCATTGTTCCTACTTGATGATCGATAAGAAGTATCGCTGCGTTTTCTGGGTTGAATGCTTTTGTGTGCATAGTAAATGTATTTAAATTAATATAATTTTATTCTGTACTTCAGCAGCATAAGTGCTTATTGTACAGGACAAAATTAGGCTGAGTTGATTCCTGAAAACGATGATATTTGATACAAAAAACCTGTGACAAATGTCAATGGGTTTTATTAAAGTTTTGATTTTTAAATATTTAATGGGGTTGTATGCTATTGGAAGTTAGTTTTAAAAAAAAAGAATAGAAAAATCATTTTAAATAAAAATTGCCAACTCTTTGAGAAATGCTGCCTAACTGTTGCTTTGTTCCAAGCTGCAACTTTCTACCGTGAATAATGACAAACAATTTTAAAACATATTATTATGGCAGGTATTAAAGCATTAAATCCGGGAAACTATCGGAAAAACAAAAAAACTTTTCCGAAATTGGTGTTTATTTCTAAAAATTAATCATATTTAGATTAGAAATTTAATTCTGAATAAAAATCGCCCTGAAAATCGAATAGGGTGATTTTTTAGTTTTTGTATTTTCAGATTAAATATAATTGATGACAATAAAACGAAATTTTTTAAATTTGGTAAATAATGATTTTCTTAATCGCCCCAAGAAACTAAAATGCACGAACCACTTTTTGATTATATTGAGCGCTACAGCAATTCAAGTCTTTCCTCAGAGGAAAAAGAAAATATCCAGTCGCTGTTGTTGCCCAAAAAATTAAGAAAAAAACAATATTTTCTTGAAGAAGGAAATGTTTGTCAATATACAGGTTTTATCCTAAAAGGTGCAACGAGACAATTTAGCGTAGACAGTCACGGGATTGAGTACATTCTGCAATTGGCGGTAGAGAACTGGTGGATTGTTGACCGACAAAGTTTTATGAATCTGACACCTTCCAAATATTATATCGAAGCTTGGGAAAACACTGAATTATTGATTTTACCAAGACCTAATCTTGATGCTTTTCTGGAGATTCCGTCAGTGAGAGATATGTTCTGGAAAATGAGCGAAAATAACCATATTGCTTCCCAAAAACGTATGGATGATGCGATAAGCCTCAATGCTTTGGAACGGTATGAAAGTTTTGTTCAGCTTCATCCCGATATGATTCAGAGATTTCCTTTGCATCAGATTGCTTCTTATTTAGGAATTTCCCGTGAAACGCTCAGCAGAATCAGAAAGCAGAGTCTTCGATAATTGAGTTCTGTCCCATTGATTGTGGCAAATTTTAATAATTGGATTATTTCTCTTTCGATTTTTCCGAACCCATTTCAGCTTTCACCTTCTCCCGATGCTGAATTCCCCATCGTGTCATTGCGCCAACCAATTCTTCTAAAGTCTGGCTGTAGGGCAGGAGTTCATATTCAATCGTTACAGGATAACCGTTTTCAATTTTTTTGACAATAAATCCATTCAGTTCCAGGTCTTTCAATTCGCTGGAAAGTACACGTGCCGAGATTCCGATGACTTGCTTCTGAATTTCTGTAAATCGCTTGTTTCCTCGCGCCATTGCGATAATTATCATTAACTTCCATTTTCCGCCGATAACATATAAAGCATCCGAAACTGCTGTTAAAACGGTATGGCATTCTTCCGTGAATGCCTTGTTATCTGTTTGATTTTCTGTTAGTTTTTTCATTATTGTTGTAATTGTTAGTTGGTAACCTTTAGGTAACAGCTAATAAAATGTAACCAAATATAGTATAATTTTGTCCAAGAATAATTACAGAAAGTAATTTTAAAATTTAATTGTAAACAACAAAATTATGACATTAGAAGTTTTAAAAACCAAGCAGGATTTAAGAGACTTAATTGACAATTATGCTTATCTGGGTGATGAGTGGAAAATCTCAGAAGTTATGGATTTATTTACTCCGGACGTTATTTATAAAGTTTATATGAATGGGGTGTTGGTTGCAAACATTTCGGGTAGAGAAAGTATGGAGAGTGATTTTAATCTGCACGCTTCACAAGTAAAAACCTATTTCACATTAAACGGTCAGCATTCTACAAAAATTGATGGCGAAACGGCAACGGGAATTTCATTTTCTCAGATTAAAATGACTCGGGAAAATGAAGGTAAGGATGTTTTAACAGATTATAGCGTGAAATATGAAGACATATATGTTTTCCAAAATGAGAAATGGCTGATTAAAGAAAGAACCGGGTATTTCGTAATGATCGAATCGAGAACTATTTCATAATACGAAATTGTAAAGTATTAAGTCTTTTCAAGCGATAGAATTTTTTGTTTCGACAGAGAATTCTATTGGCGTTTTACTTCTGTAATTATTTTAAAACTGATTAGTTTGATTTTCTTAACTTTGAAAAATGAAAGAAAAGGTAGAAAGAGTTGTTTCGGAGTTTAATACTGAATTAAAACTAAAAGGTTTCCGTGCATTCCAGATTGAGCAGGACGGAAGCGAAACCCGTGTCTATAGCAGAAAAGAATTCTATAAAATCTGCCTTACGACTGGGAAAAGTAAGATTCATTATTCTGATAAAAGTTTTGAGCAGGAAGGAACAGTGCTTTTTTTCGGAAATCCACATATTCCGTATTCATGGGAAACCATTTCAACAACTTATAAAGGCTATACCATTCTTTTTTCTGAGGAATTTTTTAAAAATTCTGAACGCTCCGAAAGTTTACAACAGTCTTCTTTCTTTAAAATCGGGGGAACTCCCGTTCTGAAAATTACTGAAGAGCAGAGACTCTTTCTCAATACCATTTTTCAGAAGATGATTGCAGAGCAGGAAAGTGATTATGTATACAAGGACGAGCTGATACGCAATTATATAAGCCTGATTATCCATGAATCTTTAAAACTGGAACCTGCAGAAGATTTTGAACAGAATAAGAATGCGGCATCAAGATTATCATCCGTTTTTCTGGAACTGTTGGAAAGACAATTTCCTGTTGAAACTACAGCCCAATCTCTGCAATTGAAATCAGCTCAGGATTTTGCAAAAAACCTGAATGTTCATGTCAATTATCTCAATCGTGCCGTAAAAGAGGTTACCGGAAAATCCACAACGGCACATATCACGGAACGCATTCTCACAGAAGCAAAAGCATTGCTGCAACATACGGATTGGAATGTGTCAGAAATAGCTTTCGCATTGGGATTCGATTATCCAACGTATTTTAATAATTCCTTTAAAAAACAGACCGGAACCAATCCAAAAGCATTTCGTTTGACTGAAGTTTGAATTTCTTAATTTTTGGTTTGATAATCGTTATCCTCTGAAAGCAATCCGAAAGTAACTTTGCTCTATCATAATGAGAAGTTATATGGAAAGTAAAAATAGCGGGATTGGGATTAAAAAAATAGCTTACGCAGGTTGTCTGGGTGCGGTCAGTATCATAAGTACCGAGTTTGGGATCATTGGTATTTTACCACAAGTGGCCTCACATTACAAGATCGGAATTGACACCGCTGGTTTATTACTCAGTGCGTTTGCCTTAACAATCTTCCTTATCGGACCTTTTCTGGTTCTTCTAACATCTGGTATTGATAGAAAAAAGATGATGCTTTGGGCCATTTCTCTTTTTCTAATATCCAATATTATTTCAGCATTTGCACCGCCTTTTTGGCTTTTGGTTGTGTTGCGAATCTTTCCTGCAATTTTGCAACCTGTCTTTTTTTCGGCGGCAGTTGGAACTGTTATCCATTCTTCATCAAAACAAGAACAGCATAAATTGATGGGAATTGTAATTGGCGGAATTGCTTTAGCGCAGGTAACCGTTATTCCATTGAGCACTTATGTGTCGAGTCTTTACGGATGGCAAATAAGTTTTGTTATTCAGGGAATTATTTCACTCATTGCTTTAGCAGGCATTTTTACCTTCATTCCATCAATGCCTGTAAAAGAGAAACTATCCTATGGAAGCCAGTTACTAATTTTAAAAAAGCCAAAGTTTATTATCAGTATTGTATTCAATGTACTGTTGATTTCGGCTTGGTTCTCAACGTATAGCTATTTCGCCGACTATTTAGGAAAAGTAAAAATGATGAATGGTCAACAAGTAAGTTATATGCTTTTGCTTTTCGGTATAGCTGGAGTAATTGCCAATTGGTTATCAGGAAAATTACTGTCAAAGAATATTGTCCGAACAACCGCATTTTTCTTATTAGGAACCATAGTATTACCTGTGATTTTGCAGTTTTCAGGGGAGAATTTTTATGTACAACTTTTTGTGGTTGCAATTTGGGGAATTATGTACGGTCCGGCTTTCTTAACTGCCATTTCTTATATGATTGATGCTGCACCAGAAGCTCCAGAATTCGCTAATAGTTTGCAGTCTTCCTTTGGAAATCTGGGTGTTTCAACAGGAACAATTGTTGGCGGATGGTTTATTGCAAACCTGGGAATTTCTTCTATTCCGTGGGTGGGAGCCGGATTTGGGATATTGGCAGTTTTAACGATGGTTGTTCGAGAAATTCTCGATAAACAAACTGAATTAAAACTAAAGTCAGCAACATCATAAATTTTACCCTACAAATAACAGATTAAGTAATTAAAACAAATATTAAAATGAAAAAAACAATTCTATTCACCGTGCTTTTCTTGGCAATCGTCGGAAAATCATTTGCACAAAATAAAAAATCAAACTCAAAAAAAATGAATACAACAGAACATTATACTTTCCAGCTAAGCGATAAAGTAACCCGAAAAGCCGTTACCTTCAAAAACCGTTACGGAATAACACTTTCCGGAGATTTATACCTTCCAAAAAATGCAGGAAATGAAAAATTGGCAGCGTTGGCGATCAGCGGACCGTTTGGTGCAGTGAAAGAACAATCTTCCGGTTTGTATGCCAATCAAATGGCAGAGAGAGGTTTTGCTGTTATCGCTTTTGACCCTTCTTACACAGGTGAAAGTAGTGGTGAACCAAGAAATATAGCTTCACCAGATATCAATACCGAAGATTTCAGTGCGGCAGTTGATTTCTTAGGGCTTCAAAATAATGTCGACCGAAATAAAATCGGAATCATCGGCATTTGTGGGTTTGGAGGAATGGCGCTGAATGCTACTGCGATAGACAAACGAATAAAAGCCGTTGCGACTACAAGTATGTACGATATGACGAGAGTGATTTCAAAAGGATATAACGACATTGTCACACTAGAACAAAGAACAAAAACGCTTGAAGATCTGAACCAACAAAGATGGAAAGATGCAGAAACTGGCGAACCTGAATATCCGAAAAGTCATTTACCTGAAAAATTAAGCGGCGATGAACCTCAGTTTGTAAAAGAATATTATGATTATTACAAAACGCCAAGAGGGTTTCACGAGCGTTCGGTAAATTCAACAAAAGGGTGGAGATTAACAAGCGCTATTTCCTTTATGAATATGCCGTTGTTAAGCTATATTAAGGAGATTTCACCAAGACCAATGTTGCTGATTGCAGGTGAAAACGCACACTCAAAATATTTTTCTGAAGATATTTATAAAATGGCTACGGAACCAAAAGAACTAATGATTATCCCCAATGCAGTTCACGTGGATTTATATGACAAAGTGGATGTGATTCCTTTTGATAAGTTGGATAATTTCTTCAAAATCAATTTAAAATAATGTTTAAATGGAAGAAAATAACAATTAGAATTCAAGAAGAAAATTTATTCAGCAGACAGCGTTAGCAAGTGCAGGTTTGATGCTGATAAATCCGCTCGACATTTTAGCACAAAATAATCCATCAAAAAGGATGAGTAAAAATATAAAATCCAGAGGCTACGCAGGAAAAGACGAAAACGGAAAACTTGAAAGTTGGAATTTTGAACGCAGGTCTGTTGGTGACAATGATATTTTAATAGAAATCAAATATTCAGGAATCTGCCATTCGGATATTCATACGATTAAAGGTCATTGGGGAAAACAAGCCTATCCGCAAGTTCCGGGTCATGAAATTGCAGGAATTGTGACGGCTGTCGGGAAAAACGTAACCAAATTTAAAGTCGGTGACAAAGCAGGCGTTGGCTGTATGGTCGATAGCTGTATGAAATGTGACAGCTGTAAAAACGGCGAAGAACACCATTGTGAAACCACAGGAATGGTAGGAACGTACGGCGCACCGGATAAAACATCGCCTTCCGGAATTACGCAAGGTGGATATGCCAACAACATTGTTGTAACAGAACATTTTGCTATTAAAATTCCAGAAAGTATGGATCTGAAATATGCTGCACCATTGCTTTGCGCAGGGATCACAACGTATTCGCCAATGATGAAAATCAATTTCAAAAAAGGCGACAGAATTGGTGTAATTGGCATTGGTGGTTTGGGACATCTTGCTGTGAAATTGGCGGTTTCAAAAGGTGCTGAAGTGTACGCTTTTACCACTTCACCTTCAAAAGTAAACGACATCAAAAGTTTTGGTGCGAAAGAAGTGATTGTTGTGAAATCGGCGGCGGATTTACAGCCTTACAAAGGCAAGTTAGATTTTATGATTTCCACGGTTCCGTATGCTTATGATATGTCGCCTTACATCGATTGTGTGAAAAAATACGGCTATTTTACACAGGTCGGACAACCGATAAACGGAGAATTAACGATTAATAATTTTAATATGATTTTCAATCGTGTCAACTTTAACGGTTCTCTGATTGGTGGCATTCCGGAAACGCAAGAAGTAATGGATTACTGTGCAGAAAACAAAATCTATCCTCAGATACAAGTTATTAAAGCCAGTGAAATCAACGATGCATGGAACAAAGTTGTGAATAAAGAAGCACGTTACCGATATGTGATTGATGCGACAACTTTCTAATTTTAAATGAAATATAAATTACAAAATCAAAAATAAAATGGAAAACCAAGTAATATTCATAACTGGTGGCGCAATCGGAATGGGACAAGCAGTTGCTGTTATGGCAGCTGAAAGAGGTGCAAAAGTAGTGGTTGCAGATATTAATGAAGATGCGGCACAAAAAACAGTCGAAAAAATAAAAGCTTTTGGAGGCGAAGCTTCCGCGGTGAAATGTGATGTTTCATCCGCCAAAGATGTAGAATTTGCCATTAATTTTGTGGTAGAAAAATACGGAAGACTGGATGCTGCATTCAATAATGCAGGAATTCAGCCGCGTCCTTCTAAACTTGCAGACTTACCAGAAGATGAATATGACAGAGTAATGAGCATTAATCTAAAAGGTACTTTTCTAACGATGAAATATGAGCTTTTGCAAATGCAGAAACAGGGAAGTGGTGCGATTGTCAATAATTCTTCTATCGGCGGATTGGTTGCAGGAGCGGGAAGAGCGGCTTATCATGCCACAAAACACGGTGTTTTGGGATTGACGAAAAGTGCAGCCGTAGAATATGCACCGGAAGGAATCAGAATCAACGCGGTTTGTCCCGGAACAATTGAAACGCCAATGGTCGAAGAAATGTTTGCGTTGGGCGACCTTGACGAAAGTGCTTCTAAAGATTGGGCGCCCATTAAAAGATTAGGCAAAGCAAGTGAAGTGGCAGAAACAGTGCTTTGGTTGTTCAGTCCGGCTTCCAGCTATATTATCGGTCAGCCGATATCTGTTGATGGCGGAATCAGCATTACATAAAATTAGAAGGGTTTGTTTCGGCAAGCCCTTATCTGTTTATCCACTCAAATCAGTAAAAATGGTAAGCAATTCCGTAATCAATATAACTAAAAATGATTGTATTGTCGGAACTTTGTCATACGGCTGATTTTGAGTAAATTCTATTCGAAATAATGAAATATTTAACCATCATTCTTTTAGCGCTCAGTCCAACTGTAATCGCACAAAATAAAGTAAATTCAAACAAAATAAAATCTAACAAAATGAGTACAAACATTCCTACAATAAGTGATTTTCCGACAGGTGAAGAAAACACTGCTTTTGCACAATATTTTATCGGCAAATCCTATCTGGCGCCTCTTACAAACAATAAAGATTTAAATGTTCCTGTTTCCAATGTTACATTTGAACCGGGTTGTCGCAACAATTGGCACAGTCACACTGGCGGACAGCTTTTGATTGTTGTAGGTGGCGAAGGTTTATATCAGGAAAGAGGAAAATCCGCACGACGTTTAAAAGCTGGTGATATTGTGGAAATTGCTCCGAATGTTGAGCATTGGCACGGTGCAACTGCCGAAAGCTGGTTCTCGCATTTAGCAACGAATGGTAATCCGCAAACCAATCAGAATACTTGGCTGGAAGCTGTCTCTGATGAAGAATTTGCCCAAGCCAACAAAAAATAATGTTTTATAATGAGCAAAAATAAGTTTCTACCATGGATCATTCTTTTTGTTCTCACCTTAAGTATTACAAAAATGAATGCACAGGAAAATAAAACCAATCAAAATCTGAATGCTAAAGAACAAAGTCTGGTAAAGATTTCTTCACTTACAGCAACTGGAAATCTTGAAATTTTGAAAGTTCAACTGAATGCCGGTTTAGATTCAGGTTTAATGATTAATGAAATTAAAGAAGCGTTGGTTCAATTGTATGCATATTGTGGCTTTCCGAGAAGTCTGAATGCGATTAATACTTTTAAAACGGTTTTAGACGAAAGAAAATCAAAAGGTATTAATGATATTGAAGGAAAGAAAATCATCATTGAAAATAATGTAGCCGATAGATACGAACAAGGCAGAAAAACACTTGAAGAACTCACAAAAACTCCACAATCAAAGCCAGCACCAGTTTTTGGAGAATTTGCTCCAAGAATTGATGCTTTTCTGAAAGAACATTTATTTGCTGATATTTTTGTGAGTGATGTTTTAACTTATCAGCAAAGAGAATTGGTAACGATTTCTGCTTTGGCTTCCTTGGATGGAGTAGAAGGACAGTTGCAATCACATATCAATATCGGGAAGAATACCGGAATTACTGAAAATCAGTTAGGACAATTGGCTGATTTGATACAGGAATCTGTCAGTAAAACTCAGGCAAATACGGTTCGGAAAATTATCGGAGAACCACTTGTTCAGATTATCGAAAATGATATGATGGTTCGTATTTCCGAGATTGAAATTGTTCCTGAATTTTTGAAAGAATATAATTCTATTCTGAAAGAAGAAGCTTCTACTTCAGTAAAATCAGAGAAAGGTGTAGTTGCTATTTTCCCAATGTATCAAAAGGAAAATCCAGCTCAGGTAAGGATTGTAGAAATCTATGCTGACAAAGAGGCGTATCAGTTTCATTTGCAGACACCCCATTTTTTGAAGTACAAGTCGTCAACTTTAAAAATGGTAAAATCCCTAAGATTAATAGATATGGAAAGTCTTGACAAAGAGACGATGTCAACGATTTTTGGAAAAATAAATTAAAATTTAATTTCTGAAATCATACTCAAATAATAGCTAACGCTTTATATTTTTCGATAAAATTCTAGTTGCAAATATATAAATTTTACGGTTCTGTTTAGATTCAATTTTAATAAAAATAAGAATGGATTTTATTGATATATTTGAAAAAATAATAAAAATGAAAGATTTTTTCATAATGGAAAAAACTATAAAAATCAATGTGATTACTATTGATGGAAAGAGAATAACAAAATCTATTTTCAACCAATTAAATGTCAGCTCTCCATTTACTCACGATATTAACGGTTATAGTTTTAACGGAGAAAAAATTTTAGGATATGTTAGTGATAAAGGATATTGGTTGATATATGCTGAAAATGAAAAAATATATCGATATAATCTTAGTAGAATGTTTGCCATAGCTCAATTAAGCTCTACATCAGATTATTCAAGATTAAAAGAACTTTTCCATTTATATGGTTATTTTGGAGACAATATTATAAATGAGGATTATAAACATTTTAATGAAATAGGTATTTGGAATTATTCATTAGGAAAAGTACTAAACAAAGATATTTTGCAGAAAGTTGAAAATTTAATTCTTGATGCCCATAACTGGAAAACAGAAATTTTAAACCACCAAATATTTATCTAATGTCTAACAGTCTGAAAATAAAAATAAAAGAATATTACAAGCTTTTAATGTATACAATAACGAAATTGGACAAATTGGAGAAAAGTTTATGTTCTTGTGAACAAGGCGAAGAGTTATACATACATGAGCGAATTGAAAATGAGCAAAATAAATTTTCTGATATTTTTAAAAAATTATATTTCATAATTGTAGAATTTTTAGAGCAAAATAATTCTAGTCAAATATTAAATATTTTTAAGGCATCTTACGACGAAATTTTCATAAAATATTATAAATTATTATTTTATGAGTTTGATGATGATTATGGTGAATATTTTTATTACTCACCAAAATTATATTTATTACCTACTATTTTAGAACCATTTGATATTTTGAATGAAAAAGATGTATTATCAATAGATTATCTTGAGAATATTTTGAATAATACAGAGTATTTACTTAAGAATTTCAATATTGTAATTGATAATGAAACAAGTATTAATAGAAGTATTAGAACAATATTGTACAGTGTCTTTAATGATGTTTCAAATATACATGAACCTTTTAGTAAAATAGCAAAATGTTATAAACCAGATATTCTAATTCCGTCATTAAAAACCTGCATAGAATATAAATTTGCAAAGGATGAAACAAGGCTTATAAATACTATTGGAGAAATATATGAAGATGTCCATGGTTATTCAAATCATCCAAATTATAACCTGTTCTATGCTGTTTTTTACTTTCAGAATCCTTATTCATTTCCGCAAAATAGATTTAATGAGATTATTAAAGAAAAAAAGTTTCCAAAAGAATGGAAATTGTTATTGATTAATGGTAATTAAATAATCACCTTATTATTTTCTTATAATTGAAGATTGTTGTATTTCAACTTTATACCCGCAACGGAGAGGGGTAACTCTCTATAACGTTTCTAAGTGTCTGGTCGGGAC